>NZ_FNKD01000005.1:0-236785 GCF_900102415.1 Virgibacillus salinus | reverse complement strand
CTATCCGTCGTGGGCGCTGGAAGTTTGAGAGGAGCTGTCCTTAGTACGAGAGGACCGGGATGGACACACCGCTGGTGTACCAGTTGTTCCGCCAGGAGCATAGCTGGGTAGCTACGTGTGGCAAGGATAAGTGCTGAAAGCATCTAAGCATGAAGCCCCCCTCAAGATGAGACTTCCCATCACTTCGAGTGAGTAAGATCCCTCAGAGACGATGAGGTTGATAGGTCCGAGGTGGAAGCGTGGTGACACGTGCAGCTGACGGATACTAATAGATCGAGGACTTAACTAATAATGACAAGTTGAAAACGTTGATGTGAAGCTCTTATTTAGTTTTTAGGGTATAAACTTTAAAAAATCCCTTGCATTTTCTCTTTGAAATGCATATAATATATCTTGTCTCCTAATTTTAGATAAAGAATTTATTATGATGTAGTTCACATCTTGTGAACAAGATTCTTTAGGTCTGGTAGCATTAGCGGAGAGGTCACACCTGTTCCCATGCCGAACACAGCAGTTAAGCTCTCCAGCGCCGATGGTAGTTGGGGCTTTGCCCCTGCAAGAGTAGGACGCCGCCAGGCCTTCTAGATTTATTCTGGAAGATAAGAAATTGCTTTTTAGCAATACAGAAAACAGTATTAAGTTAATATTATCTCATATCGCGGGGTGGAGCAGTCTGGTAGCTCGTTGGGCTCATAACCCAAAGGTCGCAAGTTCAAATCTTGCCCCCGCAACCAATTTAATTTAATTTACTAAGTCGAATTTACTTCAACTGTCTACGTTGAATAAGTCACCACTAGTTAACACATAAATATATCTTGGTCCGGTAGTTCAGTTGGTTAGAATGCCTGCCTGTCACGCAGGAGGTCGCGGGTTCGAGTCCCGTCCGGACCGCCATTACTTTTAACTCATGATTTCCAATTTTGGAAACATGTTTTTTTATTTTCAGTTAAAAAAAACAATATGGCTACTGAATACGCAACCACCGTCTATCATGAAAATGAATTTGTAATCGAATTTGATAGGTGTTTTCATATAGCAAATTTGCTTTGCGGACACCAGAGACCTTATTTGGCAGAAATTCATGAAAATGGTCGTGTTGACGGACACCAGGGACTTTATTTAGCAAAAATGCCCTCTATTATCCATGATATATATATAATAAGGGCTTCTGTGTCCGGATAAGTTCGAAAAGGTCACTTTTTTATAGAAATAACGTCTCCTGTGTCCGCTAAAAAATAAAAGTCTTAGATTCCGTTAACCTTTGTAGAAGTATAAGGGGTTGTTTTCATAAGAATCACTTTAATGGATGCCAAACAAGTCTAATTCATAGAGTCTTATATTTTATCGATAATATTAAAAAGTTTATATTACTTTACTGCCGTTTCCGCGCAACTTGGAAGCGGCTTTTTAAATTTAGCTAGCAAGATCAAATATCACCAATAATAGTTAAAATAACGTTTACTTTTTCTTTTTATCCTCTTTTTGCTATCATTAACATAGTTAACAATGAGAAGTGGTGGTAATCTATGGATGAATTTTCTTTTATAAATTCGATAAAACAACAGACTTACAAGCAGTCTTCAGTTGTAAAAGGTATAGGAGATGATGCAGCAGTTTTTCGCAATACATCACAAGATATTGTAACTGCTGTAGATACTTTCGTTGAGGAAGTACATTTCTCAAGAGCAACAATGGATCCATTTCATATTGGGTACCGGTCACTTGCTGCAAACATTAGTGACTTAGCAGCAATGGGAGCAACGCCAGCATTTTATCTCGTATCAATTGTTATCCCGAAACACTGGGCCGATGAAGAATTAACCAAACTGTACAAAGGGATGGACAATCTGGCAACTATACACAACATGGACTTAATTGGTGGTGATACAGTTTCGGGAAAAGAGTTGTCGATTTCTATAACTGTAATTGGTTTTGTAAGTAAAGGAAATGCCAGATATCGTAGCTCTGCAAAGCCAGGTGATATTTTGTTCGTGACTGGGACGTTAGGTGATTCTCAAGCAGGGTTTCACATACTTAATAATCCCGGTAGATTTAAAGAAAAGGAATACTATTATAATAAACACCGTATGCCTGAACCAAGGGTGGCATTTGCTTTGGAACTGGGAAGTTTATCTAGAGTGGCTTTAAATGATATTAGTGATGGAATTGCTAATGAGGCGAATGAAATTTCGGAGGCATCGAAAGTAAGTATAACTATATATGAAGATAAACTGCCAACAAGTACTTCATATAAACAATTTCCTGTTAAACTTCAGCGTGAGTGGAAATTGTTTGGTGGAGAAGATTTCGAACTTGTAGGTACCGTTGCGAAAGCTGAATGGGAAGCCATGAAGTTAGTTGCTGAGAGAACAAATACTCCTCTTAAAGAAGTTGGCTATGTTGATTTCAGTAAAAGTGATGAGCACAAAGTGTTTGGAGTCAATCAAAAAAATAAAAAGAAACTTTTGGAAAAAAAGGGTTATACCCACTTGGAGTAGGTGAAAAGAATGAGCGAGCATCAATTAAAGGCAAATTCTGTTGAAGAGACAGGAAAAATAGCTGAGAAGTTAGCATTATTTTTGAAACCTGGTGATGTTGTTACATTAGAAGGTGACCTTGGAACTGGGAAGACAACATTCACAAAAGGGATTGCTAACGGACTTGGTATTAAACGAAACGTAAATAGTCCTACATATACGATTGTAAAAGAGTATGAGGGAGAACTGCCTCTATATCATATGGATGTTTATCGATTGGAGAATTCTGATGAAGATATTGGTTTTGATGAATACTTTAACGGAGATGGAATTTCAATAGTTGAGTGGGCACATTTTATCGAGGAATTCTTACCGGATGAGCGTTTAAATATAAAGTTTTCTTACCTAGATGATTGTACTCGCTTGCTAGAATTCACTGCCATTGGTACACATTTTGAATGGATTACAGCCGAATTATTCGGTTAAATATAAGGAGTTACTTGAATGAATATACTTGCAATGGATACATCAAATCAAGTATTGGGTGTTGCTTTACTTAAAGATGATCAGTTAATAGGTAAAGTCGTTACGAATATAAAAAAGAATCATTCAGTAAGGTTAATGCCTGCAATAGATCAATTAATGCATGATGTGAATATGACGCCTGAGCAGCTAGACAAAATTGTAGTTGCAAAAGGTCCTGGCTCATATACTGGTGTACGTATTGGGCTTGCCACTGCCAAGTCTATGGCGTGGGCGCTGGACATTCCGGTAGTTGGAGTCTCCAGTCTCGAAGTTCTTGCATACCAGGGCAGATTTTTTAATTCATACGTATGTCCATTTTTCGATGCTAGGCGAGGTTTAGTTTTTACTGGATTATATCGATGGAGAAATAGTGAGCTTGAATTAGTGGATAAGGAAAAAAATATACTCATGGAGAATTGGCTGCAGGAATTAGCATCCACACAAAAAGAAGTGTTATTTATAAGTCCGGAAATAGAACTTCATCAAGAAGCAATTCAGAAATATTTGGGAGATCGAGCAATTATCCCGAATGGCTTTGTTCATATGGCCGACCCAGCTCATTTGGCGTTAACTGGTTCAAATCAAGAGCCAGATGTAACCCATACATTGACACCAAATTATTTACGTATGGCTGAAGCTGAAGCCAAGTGGCTAAATGCACAAAAGGAAAAGCAAAATAATGGCTGAGTTAGTTATTCGACAAATGAAGTTGGCTGATATTGATTCTGTTATGGACGTTGAAAGGGCTACATTTGATTCACCTTGGCCAGAGGATATATTTCTTCAGGAAGTAAGTGGAAATCAACATGCGCACTACTATGTTATGGAATTAGACAAAGAAATTATAGGTTATGCGGGGATGTGGCTCGTAATTGACGATGCACAGATTACAAATATTGCTGTTACGCCTAAGTACAGAGGCTACAAATTAGGAGAGAAATTGTTTTTATATATAATTGAACAAGCGATACAAATGGGAACAAAGCGGTTATCATTGGAGGTCAGAATGTCTAATAAAGTCGCACAGCGGATGTACCGGAAGTTTGGGCTAGTCCCTGGTGGCATTCGCAAAAATTACTATAAGGATAATCAAGAAGATGCTATTGTAATGTGGGTGAATTTATCATGAAAAAAGAAAATTATATAGTTGGAATAGAAACAAGTTGTGACGAAACTGCTGTTGCAATCGTCAAAGATGGTAGAGAGATTATTTCCAATGTTGTGGCTTCACAAATTGAAAGCCATAAGCGATTTGGAGGGGTTGTACCAGAAATTGCGTCGCGCCATCATGTAGAACAAATAACAATTGTTTTGGAAGAAGCATTTAATGAAGCAAATATTACCTGGGATCAAATTGACGCGATTGCTGTGACTGAAGGCCCTGGTCTAGTTGGAGCGTTGCTTATCGGTGTTAATGCAGCAAAGGCACTTGCATTTGCAAAACAAAAACCTTTAGTTGGAGTTCATCATATTGCAGGACATATTTATGCTAATCGTTATGAACAGGAGTTTCATTTTCCACTATTAGCTCTAATCGTTTCTGGTGGACACACTGAGCTTGTTTTAATGAAAGAACATGGGAAGTATGAGCTGATAGGTGAAACACGTGATGACGCGGCAGGAGAAGCGTATGACAAGGTTGCACGTATGCTGGAGTTACCATATCCGGGTGGTCCTCATGTTGACAGGTTAGCTGCTTCTGGAGAAGAAAATATTACTTTTCCACGTGCTTGGCTTGAAGCAGACAGCTTTGATTTTAGCTTTAGCGGATTAAAATCATCCGTAATTAACACGATCCACAACGCGAAGCAACGTGGTGATGAATTGAAAAAAGAAGATATTGCTGCAAGCTTTCAAGGTAGTGTAGTCGACGTGTTGTCGACGAAGACTTTAAAAGCAGCCATTGCCTATAATGTAAAACAAGTTATTGTTGCAGGAGGGGTTGCTGCGAATGACGGGCTACGTAAATCTTTAAATGAAAAATTTAGTGGCACGAATATACCTTTATTAATTCCACCACTAAAATTATGTACAGACAACGCTGCGATGATTGCAGCAGCGGGGTACATCGCATATGAACAAGGAAAACGGTCTGATTGGGATTTGAATGCAAACCCTTCATTAGTTTTAAAATAAAATTTACTTTTAATTGTGACTTTTTAATGTTGTTATTTAATATGAATGGATTCTTTAGCTTTAATGTTTACCCACAGGACTGTGGATATTTTTTGCGAAAGCAAGTTTTGATTAAGATTATGATGTGGATATAAATTGTGGATAAATCAGTGGATAACTGTGGATTTTGTGTATAACTTTATTCAGAAACGAATGTATTCACTATTTTCCTGTGTATATGTCTGTGGATTATCTTAATAACTCACAAAAAGTTAATCAAACGTTTGAACAATATCTAAAGAAAGAAATTTGGTGGAGATTCAATGTCAACTAAACAATCCCATTACATACAAAGTGATTTTATTATTTTACTGACTTTGTTCATTTGTGTTAGTTTAATATCCATTTATAATGCACAACAATTGCCACAGTACAATGGGGATGAATTTGTTCTGAAGCAGATTTTATGGTTCATCGCCGGTATTTTAATTGCAGCGGTCATCCAATTTTTTGATTTAGAACAATTATATAAAGCTAGTATTCTTATTTACATCGTGGGTGTTCTAGTGTTAATTGGGTTATTAATTAGTCCTGAAAGTATTGCTCCGATTATAAAAGGACAAAAAAGCTGGTTTACTTTGCCCGGAATGTCGATGCAGCCAGCTGAATTCACGAAGATTACAACAGTATTGTATTTGGCCGCCGCCATTAGCAGGCACAAGCAGAAGTATGAAATAAGTTCTTTAAAAAGTGATAGTTTACTTTTTTTAAAGATTGTTTTAATAACAGCAATTCCAGTAATTTTAATCATGAATCAGCCGGATTTTGGTACATCAATGGTTTATATATTCATAGCTTGTATGATGGTTCTGTTATCAGGTATCGATTGGAAAATAATTATTGGCTTAATTTTAGCATTTACGATAATTATTGGCGGGGCGGTAGGGTTAACTGTTAAATTCCCTGAAATGTCGCAGGAGTTAATAGGACTTGAAGAATATCAGGTGAAACGTGTTACCAGCTGGCTTGATCCCTCACAGGAAACTACTAATGACACCTTTCAATTTGATCGGTCAATACGTGCGCTCGGCTCAGGGCAGTTATTCGGTAAAGGATTGAGTAGTTTACAAGTGGGAACTCCTGATAATCACACAGATTTTATATTTTCAGTAATTGGCGAAAGTTTTGGTTTCCTTGGCACTGCAATAGTTGTTTTCCTATATTTTCTTTTATTATACAAGCTTGTGAAACTAGGTTTAACTAGTTCTCAGCATACTCCGTTTGGTGCCTACCTGTGTTTAGGATATATGAGCATATTGCTGATACACGCATTTCAGAATATAGGTATGACAATCGGGATTATGCCGATAACTGGAATTCCGTTATTATTAATTAGTTATGGCGGGAGCTCGGTATTGGCAACGATGATCGGACTTGGCCTTGTCTATCGAGTAGCTGTAGAATATTCTATTCAACAGGATTATCTATTTAAATAAAAAACCACATGAAGAGCCTATCATGTGGTTTACTCTTGTAATGCTGTCCATTCTTCCATTAATTGCTCGATTTCTTGTTTAAGCTTGCTGGTTTGTTTTGTCAGCTCTAGTGACTTTTCGTGATCTTGAAATATCTCCGGTTCAGTCATTTTTTGTTCAATAGCGGCCAATTCATTCTCGAGGTTTTCAATTATCGATTCTAAATCGTCGATACGGCGTTGTCGTTTACGCTCTTGACTACGAATTATTTTTTCCTCTTTAAATTTGTTCTTTCGTTGATCTTGAGTGTGCACTACTTCTGTTGCCTGTTGCAGCTTCTCGATTTCAACTTCTTCTTGTTTCTTCTCTGTATAGTAGTCATAATCACCTAAATAAACAGTTGCCCCATCTTTTTGCATTTCAACGACCTGATCCGTAATCTTATTTATGAAATAACGATCGTGTGATACGAAAATAATAGTTCCTGGAAATTCCATCAATGCGGCTTCCAGTACTTCTTTACTATCAATATCCAGATGGTTCGTCGGTTCATCAAGTACAAGGAAATTTGCTTGTTGCATCATCAGTTTTGCTAGAGATAATCGCGCTTTTTCGCCCCCGCTTAGTGAACGGACAGATTGTAGAACATCATCACCGGAAAATAAAAAGTTACCTAAAACAGTACGAATATCTTTTTCATCTACAGAGGGATATTCATCCCACAATTCATCCAATACTGTCTTGGACGATGATAATGTTTGCTGTTCCTGATCATAATATCCTATTTGTACATTTGTACCAACATGAATTGTTCCACTTGTTGGATTAATCTGACCAAGAATTGTTTTTAACAAAGTTGTTTTGCCAACTCCATTGGGGCCAACAAGTGCAATGCGTTCTCCTCTGTTAACATGTATTTTTAGATTGGAAAAAATGGGTGTTTCATCATATTGAAAGGATAAATCATCAATCTTTAACACATCATTGCCACTTCTTCGGTTAATCTGAAACGAAAAAGAGGCAGATGATTCATCACCTTTTGGTTTGTAAAGCTTATCCATTTTTTCTAATTGCTTACGTCGACTTTGAGCCCGCTTTGTTGTGGATGCACGTACAATGTTTTTTTGAATAAAGTCCTCTGTTTTTTTAATCTCATTTTGCTGCTTTTCAAATTCCTTCAATTCCTGTTCATAATCCAATGCTTTTTGTTCGAGGAATTTACTGTAACTTCCATGGTATTTCTTTGTTTTATGACGAGATACTTCATAAACTATTGATACAGTCTTATCTAGGAAGTACCTGTCGTGTGAGACGATAGTTACAGCACCGGGATAGTTTGCTAAGTAATTTTCTAGCCACGCTAAGGTTTCAATGTCGAGATGGTTTGTGGGCTCGTCCAGAATCAGTAGTGCTGGTTTTTTCAACAATAACTTCCCGAGCGCCAGACGCGTCTTCTGCCCGCCACTAAGCTCATTTATTGGTGTATTATAATCGAAATCATGAAAATGTAAGCCTGTTAGAACTGCTTTGATATCAGCTTCATATCGATAACCGCCTTCATCATCAAACGCTTGTTGTTTTTTGTCATAATCAAGCAGAAGCTGTTCATAGTTTGCGTCAGAAAGCGTTGCTGCCCGTTCCATTTCTTTTTCAAGACTACGAAGTTCCTGCTCCTTGATTAGCAAGTGCTCAAATACTTCTACCATTTCATTCCAAATGGTTTTATCAGATTCAAGGCCAGTGTGTTGCGAAAGATAGCCTGTGGTTAGATCCTTTGGTTTAAACAATTCACCTACATCATGAGAAAGTTCGCCAGCCATAATTTTAAGTAAGGTTGACTTGCCAGCCCCGTTTCTGCCAACAATCGCGATTCGGTCTTTAGCTTTTATTTCAATTTTTATATTTGATAAAATCTCGTCTGCTCCAAATGATTTGGAGAGACCATTCATTTGCATAATAATCATTTCGTTCACCTCATCCTATACAAGTGTATCTTATAATGAATTGGCTCGGCAATGATATTGTGAAATTAATCACGACTTATCTGTTTTTTTCTGATAGAATAGGTCTTAATAAGACATGGCAGGGAGTTGAGCATATGGCAGATTTTACTCATTTTAATGAACAGGGAAGAGCAAAAATGGTTGATATTAGTGATAAAAGTGAAACCGAGCGGACAGCTACTGCTATTTCAAGTATTCAAGTAACCAAAGAAATCTATCAAAAAATAACAACAAATAAGATGAAAAAGGGAGATGTACTTTCGGTGGCTCAGGTTGCTGGAATAATGGCTGCCAAAAAAACACCTGACTGGATACCGATGTGTCATCCCTTACAATTAAAGGGAATTGATATTTCATTTGATTGGGAGACTAATAATACATATGTATTGCAAATACAGGCATTTGTGAAGACAAAAGGAAGTACAGGTGTTGAAATGGAAGCCCTAACAGCAGCTTCAGCTACAGCACTTACGGTATATGATATGTGTAAAGCAATTGATAAAGGAATGGTAATCGGTCCAACGTATGTACTGTCGAAAAAAGGCGGTAAGTCAGGAAATTACTATCGTGAAGATCAGGGGGAATAATCATGGATCAAAATAAAATTCCGCAGGCTACAGCAAGGAGGCTTCCATTATATTATAGATTTTTAAATAACTTGAATCACCAAGGGAAAAAGCGAGTATCTTCAAAAGAACTGAGTGAGGCGGTAAAAGTTGATTCCGCTACTATCAGAAGAGACTTTTCTTACTTTGGGGCATTGGGAAAAAAAGGGTATGGCTACAACGTCGAATACCTGCTTGGGTTTTTCCGAAAGACATTGGACCAAGATGAGGTAACTGAAGTTGCATTAATTGGTGTAGGGAATCTTGGAACTGCTTTTTTACATTATAATTTTATGAAAAATAACAATACAAAGATAGTGAAGGCTTTTGATACTAATGCAGAAAAAATTGGAACAGATATTGGAGGCGTACCGATATTTCATATTAATGATTTAGAGGAGAAAATGACAGGAGTCAGTGTAGCAATCTTAACTGTACCGGCCAATGAAGCACAAAGCATTACAAACAGACTTGTCGACTATGGCGTTTCCGGAATCCTTAACTTCACTCCAGCAAGAATTACGGTTCCTGAGAAAATCCGTGTTCATCATATTGATTTAGCAGTAGAATTGCAATCATTGGTTTACTTTTTGAAACATTATCCACTGGACTTAGATTAAATTTCAAATAGCTAACTTCTGTTACTGGGGGTATTTGCATGCGAAGAATAGATTCTAAATGGCTTGTAGTAATGTCAGTATTGTTTGGGACATTCACCGTCATTTTAAATAATAGTATGCTAAACCCAACACTGCCTACCTTTATGAGACTATTTGAAGTTGATGCTGTAGCGGTCAGTTGGATGCTGACAATTTTTATGGTGTCGATGGGAATGACAATGCCGTTGACAGGTTACTTAGGTGATCGTTTTGGGAAAAAGCGTATTTACATAATTGGGCTCATCATATTTATGATTGGCTCGATATCAGGGGCGGTATCGTCTGATTTAGGTATGGTAATTATTTCAAGAGCTATTCAGGGTACTGCTGGAGGCCTTATGATGCCAATAGCGATGGCACTTATCTTTAACGCATTTCCTAAAAATGAAAGAGGTCTCGCCGTTGGTATTTATGGTGTTGCAGCAATGGTAGCACCTGCAATTGGACCAACCGTTGGCGGGGTTGTTATCGAGTTTTTTACTTGGCAGTTCCTTTTTCTATTTAATCTGCCATTTGCTCTTTTAGGAATATTATTTTCTACTAAATATCTAGCCCCAACCGAAAAAAACCAGGATCTTAAATTTGACCTTCCTGGATTCCTGTTAATCTCAAGTGGGGTTGGCTCAATACTATATGCGCTGGGTCGAGGAGCTACATTAGAATTACTGTTCTCACCATTAAGCATCGGGTTAATATTAACTGGACTAATCCTTATTTTTATCTTTGTGAAGTATGAGAACAAACAAGAACAGCCATTGCTTGATTTATCTATTTTTAAAATACCAACATATACCGTTTCAATTGCTATAACGGCAACTGCATCAATCGGGCTATTTTCAGGAATATTCCTGTTGCCGCTGTTGATTCAGGAAGTTTATGGGTTAGGTGAAATACAGACAGGTTTATTATTTTTGCCTGCTGCCTTATTAAGTGGTGTGTTTATGACCTTGGGTGGAAGAATATTGGATAAAAAAGGCCCAAAACACGTGGTTCCAATTGGTCTTGTTATTCTTGGAGGATTCACACTGGCTCTTGGGTTTAACACATTGTCTACATCATTTTGGTTTATCCTGATTTTGAACTCTGCTCGAGGTGCAGGACTCGGTATGTGCAATATGCCTGCAACTACAGCCGGGATGAACACGATACCTGACCATCAGGTTGCACAAGGATCGGCAATGAATAATGTTATCCGACAAATATTTTCATCGTTTGGAATCGTCTTTTTCTCAATTTATTATGAGGTACGGCGGGCACAACTGTTTACTCAGGATATGGAAACCCAGCAGGCTACATTGCAGGCATTAAACGAGGCTTTCATGATTGCCGGTGTATTCATTTTATTGATGGTCCCAGTATCATTTGCCATGAAGGGAACTGAAGAACTGAATGAATTAAAAAGAAGTAACGCATAGCAGCGTTACTTCTTTTTAGC
This sequence comes from Virgibacillus salinus, assembly GCF_900102415.1. Taxonomy (NCBI): domain Bacteria; kingdom Bacillati; phylum Bacillota; class Bacilli; order Caryophanales; family Bacillaceae; genus Virgibacillus; species Virgibacillus salinus. The sequence goes on along the minus strand of NZ_FNKD01000005.1, from coordinate 225,491 downwards.
AAATAAGAAAGTATATCTACTTTCTTACTGCATAAGTGCAACTAAGTGTATTCGCCTAAGGGCTCGGCGAATGCCCAGTTTTCTAATCCTTTTTCTTTAATCTAAAATGGATGACGAGCATTCGAAATCCGACACCGAAATCAAGTGTTGCAATTATTGCAAGAATGATAGTAGAAAAGTTCCAAACGGATTCTCCGGTACTCTGTATTGCCATATACGTGAATAGTATCCCCATGATAAAATAAATGACAAACATAGCTTTTGGTGAGATCTTCATATCTGTATTAGCCTCCAATTAAAATCATCTGCATCTGTTCAAGTTGCTTCTGCATTTTTTCAATATCTTCAGGATCCAATGAAAATTGTACAATTACAGAAATAGAATTAAGAGCCATGTGAACAATTATAGGCACGATAATGCGTTCTGTTTTTACATATAAAAAGGCAAAAACAAATCCCATCGATGCATATATCAGGATGTGCTGTGGTTCTCCATGGATGATGCCAAAAATAAGCGCGGAGAGTAGGGCCGCAATAAAAAAGTTAGTACGGCTATATAACGCTCCAAAGATTATTTTACGAAAAATAAGTTCTTCTAATATGGGTGCAATTATTGCAGGGATAATCATAAATATTGGTGCAGCACGTGTAATATCCATAATCATCTCCGTATTTTGGGAACCTTGTTCAATATTAAAGACACTCGTTTCAATAGTCACCGCGATTGCTTGGGCAAAATAAGCCATAAAAACACCAACAAACGACCATAGAATAACGCCCCTGATTGATACGGCATTTCTGGACTGTGCCATTTTCATATCTGGTTTCATTAATACTAAAACGATAATCAGGGCAATGATAAAGCTGAATATTGTCCAATAGATAACAGCATCTTGCCGTCCTATTGGCAATGTTATAAGCAGGATTGGTACAAATAGTAATCCTGAAAATTGCATAATTAAATATGTTAAGATCACATACCAATAACGTTTTGTCAAAATGTAACGACCCCTTTAGCATTCATAATTAATATAGTGTATGCTTTGGATAATTTCTCTATTAGAAAACTTGCTTATTGTTAAAGGAATTCTTATGAAAGCGTATTTTGCTTTCATAGCAGTTATATTTTCTTACTTTTCTTTAACAAAGCACTCTCCATTAAAGCTTGGCGAACACCAAGTCTTCTAAAAACTTTTTATGCTTAGGAGTGCAAGCCTTAATGGCTACTATCTTAACAGCTTAAATAGAAAGACTCTATAAATATTTTATCATAATTTCAGTATGCGTTATAATAGAATGGTTTAGATGGACGTACAAATATAAAACTGAAAAAATTTAAAAGAGAATACTTGCATTTTTTAGCTGATTTATTTATTATAATAATTGGAATTAGCACTCGCTATATTCGAGTGCTAATAAATAATAAAAATAAGAAAAGGAATTAAGGAGGTTGTGTACATGATTAAACCACTAGGAGATCGTGTAGTAATCGAGCTTGTTGAGCAAGAAGAAAAGACAGCAAGCGGTATTGTCCTTCCAGACTCTGCAAAAGAAAAACCACAAGAAGGTAATGTTGTGGCGGTTGGTTCTGGCCGTGTAACAGACAATGGAGAAAGAGTTGCTCTTGAGGTAAGTGAAGGAGATCGTATCGTCTTCTCTAAGTTTGCTGGAACAGAAGTGAAATATTCAGGCACAGAATACTTAATTCTACGCGAAAATGACATTTTAGCTGTTGTAGGCTAAATTAAAATGTCAGAAAGATATATCATACGAATTTAAGGAGGATAATTTCTATGGCTAAAGAAATCAAGTTTAGTGAAGACGCTCGTCGCGCAATGCTCAATGGCGTGGATACATTAGCAAATGCTGTAAAAGTAACATTGGGGCCAAAAGGTCGTAATGTTGTTCTAGATAAAAAATATGGCTCACCATTAATTACAAACGATGGTGTTACAATCGCCAAAGAAATCGAACTAGAAGATCATTTTGAAAACATGGGTGCACAGCTTGTATCAGAAGTAGCATCTAAAACAAATGATGTTGCAGGTGACGGTACAACTACGGCAACTGTATTGGCGCAATCTATGATTCGTGAAGGTTTGAAAAACGTTACATCTGGAGCTAATCCAGTAGGTGTTCGTCGCGGTATCGAAAAAGCTGTAGAAGCTGCTGTAGGCGAATTGAAATCTATCTCAGAGCCAATTGAAAGCAAAGAGTCAATTGCACAAGTTGCATCTGTATCATCAGGTGATGAAGAAGTTGGCGGTCTAATTTCTGAAGCGATGGAACGTGTCGGTAACGATGGTGTAATTACAATTGAAGAATCAAAAGGATTTAATACTGAATTAGAAGTAGTTGAAGGTATGCAATTTGATCGTGGGTATGCTTCTCCATATATGGTTACTGACCAGGATAAAATGGAAGCAGTACTAGAAGATCCTTACATTCTAATTACAGATAAAAAGATTGGTAACATTCAAGAAGTATTACCAGTACTAGAACAAGTAGTACAGCAAGGTAAACCACTTCTAATGATTGCTGAAGATGTTGAAGGGGAAGCACTTGCAACATTAGTTGTCAATAAGCTTCGCGGAACATTTAATGCCGTAGCTGTTAAAGCTCCAGGCTTTGGTGATCGTCGTAAATCAATGCTAGAAGATATCGCAACATTAACTGGCGCTGAAGTAATTACAGAAGACCTTGGACTTGACCTGAAAAGTACAACAATGGAGCAACTAGGTCGCGCATCCAAAATTGTTGTTACAAAAGACAATACAACAATGGTCGAGGGTGCAGGAAACCCTGAAGCTATCTCCGCTCGTGTAGCACAAATTCGTGCACAGGCTGAAGAAACTACTTCTGAATTTGATAAAGAAAAACTACAAGAACGTCTTGCTAAACTAGCAGGTGGCGTTGCAGTAATTAAAGTTGGCGCTGCAACAGAAACTGAATTAAAAGAACGTAAACTTCGCATTGAAGATGCATTGAACTCAACACGTGCAGCAGTTGAAGAAGGTATTGTTGCAGGTGGTGGAACTGCCTTTGTTAACGTGCTTAGTAAAGTAGGCGGACTATCACTTAAAGGTGATGACGAAGCTACTGGTGCAAGTATTGTACTTCGTGCATTAGAAGAACCAGTTCGTCAAATTGCACACAATGCAGGCCTTGAAGGTTCTATCATAGTAGAGCGCCTAAAAGGTGAAAAAGTAGGCATTGGTTATAACGCAGCTAATGGCGAATGGGTAAACATGGTTGAAGCAGGAATTGTTGATCCTACAAAAGTTACACGTTCAGCATTGCAAAATGCAGCATCTGTTGCAGCAATGTTCCTAACAACTGAAGCAGTAGTAGCAGACCACCCAGAAGAAGATGGCGGTGCCGGTGGCGGCATGCCAGACATGGGCGGCATGGGCGGCGGAATGCCGGGCATGATGTAGTGATATAATTTAAACCTTTATATAAAAGGGTTTAAGAGCTTACAATTAATTTTAGTGACCGAAAAAGTATCCGAAATTGTAAAAAGCTTCTTACTTTCCAGAGTAAGAAGCTTTTTTTATTTTAAAGCTGATCCTTATCGAGCGTAAAACTTGTGAACATATGTTAAAAAATAAAATAAATAAAATTAATAAATCCCCCTTAGAAAATTATGTTAAAATTATAAGAAAATAAAAAGTTTGAGAAGAAATGTACTTAAACTATTGGGGCAGATTAGTTTAACAAATTGATTGTTTTATTGTTTTTTAGAATTTGTTTTAGGACATGTATTGATTTTTCATTTTACCTTTTCTTTCTTTTCTCCCACGGTTAGCAAAAGAATCGAGATAATCAATATCAAGGCACCTATTGTATTTTTTATTGTTATTTCAATTGGGAAAAAGGGATAAGAAATAACTGCAAGCAATATTGGGCTAAAAGCTCTGGTAACATTTGCGATAGAAAATCGTAAATACTTTAGCGCTTCATATAATAATAATGTTCCAAGGAATCCACCGAAGAGTGTTGATATAATTAAAAACCCGATCCCTTCATATGAATAATTCCCATTAAAAAGTTCTCCCAGAATTAGTGCATAGATCAATACAAAGAATAACGAAATACAGTTATTAGTAAACATGATAGAGTTGGAACTCTTTTGTTTAGTCATCGATTTTTTGATAAATATATTTGTTAATGCAAAGAAGAATGTATATGTAATAGCGAATAAACTACCTATTATATTATTGGTGTAATCACCACCTACTTCAACAAAAAGAAAAGCACCAAGAATAGCAAAGGTGATAAAAAACGTTTCTTTTCTAGATAGTTTTTCATTGAGGAAAATCACAGATAAAATTACAGCAAACACCGTATAGAACCTTCCTAGGAAACCAATCTCCACTGGTGAAAGTAAATCAATGCTCAAAAATAGAAAGATAATGCCTAAAGAATTAAAAATAGCTAACAGTATAATATCTTTTTCAAAATAAAATTTCACATAATTTTTAGTAAAAAAGCCTAATAAAAAACAGGCGGTTATAATTGTTAGCACGTTTATAAGTGCTGCTTTAGCAGGGGAAATTTGCAGTAATCCAAATTTCGATAATAAAGGACCGACTGCTAACATGAGAACTGAGAGTACATTAAACATATGCCCTTTTTGTAAATCATTCATTATGTTCACACTCCAATCACATTTGCTATCACATTTTATTACTTTAATTATATTTGAAAAAAGGAGAATAAAAAGTGTAAATTAATGATAGGGATTTCACCTTTTTAAATAGGAGGTTCATCATTGAGGTTAGTAGAATACTATATTAAACTATTTATTACCTTTGCAGAAACTAAGATTGATTATCCAACGAGTGTATCAAGACATTCAATCAGCATAGAATTGAAATGTTCAGAACGTAATGTTATTCATGTATTGAATAAAATGGAGGACAAACAGTGGATTAATATCATTAGAGGAAAAGGAAGAGGAAATACCACAAATATTACTTTTTTAAAAACACTCGAAGATATGTTTGAGATTTTCGAAAGGTATTCACCAAAAACTGAAGATATTGAACGTCTCATATCGATGTTTGAGAATAATCATCAATCAAATGAAAGTCAACTACTAATTAATACGTTTATTAATAAGCTTTTTGGTACTAAAATTAAGTTTTCTCAAGATGATCCAGCTGAATATGAGCGTTTAAAAATACCTTATTTTCGATCTCTCTACTCCATAGACCCTTCACAAGCAGAAAGACAAACGGAAAGACATATAGTAAAACAAATATTTAATACATTAGTACGGTATAACGAAGAACGAAATGAGGTGGAACCGTGTCTCTCTCATTATTGGGAGATAAGTCCAGACGGAAAGACATTCACTTTTTACCTTAGAAAGGGGGTTTTGTTTCATCATTCAAAACGTCTTGTTGCAGAGGATGTCAAATTCACTTTTGAAAGGTTAAAGTTAACACCTTCAAAATAGATTGTTCAAGATTTGAAAGCTATTAAATGTATGGGAAAGTACATAGTACAATTTACTTTTAATAAACCTTCTTTTCATTGGCTTCTTCTTCTTTCTTCACCGAAATGCTCAATTCTACCTAATGATTATGCTAAGAAGTCAGCAAAAGAGTTTTCCAAGCTCCCCATTGGGACAGGTCCATATAAAATTAAAGTACATGAAACCAATTTTCTTGAACTTAAAGTTCATAACGACTATTTTCAGGAACGTGCTCATATTGATGAGGTTGCCATATTTGTGCTGCCCTCAATTGAAAAATATCTTAATGTAGAATATGTTGATTTGGATTCTATATTTTACATTCCTTTCACAACTATGAAAGATCATGATAAACAGTTTCAATATATTGAGAGGAAAAGGTTATCTGTTAAGTATCTTATGTGGAATATGAATAAAGAAAAAATACGAACAAATGAGGAATTGAGAAGAAAATTGTCAGATATACTTAATAGAAGAAAAATGGTAAATGAACTAGGTTATCCAAGGAATGAACCTGCAAGTTCATTTATGAAACAACGTTCATTTTCTCAATCGGACAAAAATTATCAGGAATCATCTGATGGTACTTTTAAAGAAACATTAACCTTAATGACATATGATCTTCCACCCCATAGTGATGATGCTAAGTGGATACAGCAGGAGTGCAAGAGACACGGGATAACGATTCAAACTAAATACCTTTCATTCTCGAATTTTATAGATAATGTAAAAAATGCTGACTTAATTCTTTCAGAGTATGTAACAGAAGAATCGGAAGAAGTTTCGCTCTATAATTTGTTGGAATCTCATACAGGAGTTATAAATAACCTCATTGATTTTGAAAATAAGGCAATTATAGAAAAAACTCTAAATAAAGTTTTTCAACAAGAAAATATGCAAAATAGAATAGAGGTATTAAAAAACATTGATACGTTATTATGTAAAAGTAGTATTACTATTCCCGTGTATTGGACATTCCAAAAAGCTTTATATGATAAGGATTTAATGGGCGTATCTCTAAGTACCTTCGGATTAGTTCCCTTTAAAGAATTATTTTACAGAAAACAGCTAAGGTAATACATTAATTATGAGTTCAACTATAATTTGTTATTAAACTCAGCCCTTATGGGAACAAGTACTGTTAGAAGTAAGCTAGCCCCAAGCTAGTTTATAATTTAAGATCCTTATAATGGTCAAAAAAATCTTTTTCTATTTGTTCTAATGCATAGCTAACAAAAGCAGAGGCATATGTAGAATATGGTATCTCTCCTGGGTGGTAAGTTATATTGCTTTCAATGTATTTTCCCAACGGTTCTTTTCTTTCTATACCTTTGAGGAGAGCTTTAAACAACATGCATTTATCCAATTTCATAAATTCATATTTTGGATTTAGATTATAACCTTCTATAATATTATTCAATTCATACTCAAATCTAGAATAATCAAATCCCATTATGGTATTTTTCCTTTTTGAAGTTAACCAACTCAAGAACATATTTCTATTAATAAAATCCGGTGATTCTAAATGGCAATATCGGCATAAAAATACAATGTTTGATGGATCATAAGTTCCACCTAATGATTTAGCTAATATATGTGCTTTATGTAGATGTGTTTTCTTATTCCAGAATTCTTTTAAAGATTCATTTTTTTAAATTTCATAATCAAACCTTCTACAAGCAAAGCATTCTTTTTCTCCCCAATCAATTATAATATAATTGCCATTAAAATCTTGTTGGTCTTTCCAATAATTAAATATTTCATAACCAGTAATATATTTTTTATCTGGCATCTTTATACCTCCATGAAAAAATACATTATTCTTGCTCTCATGGTTGTAATATCATTTAATTTAATAAGTTATTCGTTTTGCTAGAGTCATTAACTTCTTCGTGAACACTGGTTAACATATCTAAATGGGCTTCATATCTTCCAACTTCCTGTTTTGCTTGTTCAACTTTTTCTTCTTTGACCTTTTGTTGCTGAATACGTTCATAATTTGTACGTTGGGGGCGTTTGGTCCTGGAACTTATATTTTTATTGTACGAAACACCAGATCCAGGAATACTTGAACCTACCGAAACACCCCGGGAACTTGTGTTAACTCGTAGTCTTTTTCCTCCAACCGTCGCACCTATTCCACGTTTACTAACATTTAATTTTGTACCCGGGGCAACTTTAAAACTTTTTTTAAATCTCATCCCCATTTGTAAACACTCCTAAAAAATAAATTAAACACACCGAAAAGTAGGTGTGTTGTCCTGATGTTTATCTCATAAGTAATAGATTTCTTCTTGGTCTTTGGCAGTTCTTTGTACCAAAGTTGTAAATCTGGGTTTCTCTTGATGCTTCTAACGATCCATCTTCTCCCATCTCGGGGTTGTCTGATCTACCTTAATAAGTAATCAATATTAACCTCTGAGATAGACGCTATATTATCTGATCCGTAATTTTTTATGGGTGTGCCTCCAGACTTTATTCTATTATAACACTTACATTTAAATCTACTCACCTAGCTAGTTCACGTTGGTTAAAACCCATTAATTCTCTTATTTTACTATTCATTTACCGGACAACACCAATTTCTACCATATTCATTTCATAATACCATGTATCCAAAATAGAAGACACAGTGATTTCTAAAACAACAACATAAAAGTGTCTACATTTATAAAATAGAAATGTAGAATCAATCAATACGTTGCTAAACTAGAAGTTTTTAATGAGGGCAGACATGTTGAATCACCCTACATAAGTAAAGAATGAATTCAACTTGGCGGGTACTCTACAAGAGATGGATGATAAATTAGGTTTCAAAAATAGTTCCATCTATTTGTACGACACTGGTGCTTATTCTTTTTAAAGCTCAGCATGTACTTGCCTTGGCAAAAAGGCTAAATCCAATTTGAAGTAGCTTTTTTATATAGTTGAAAATTAGGGCCTCTTCGTAAAGCGGAAATATTTCATCATTTGATAAATAAGAAGGAGAAATAACAAAAGATGTAAAACTAAAAAAGTATAGTTCATAGGAATATAAGTACGTAAAAGAGAGGGTTCGATCGCCGCAGCAGATTTTAATGTATTAGGGAGAATTTTATACCAAAGTATTTAGGGGAAAACTCTATCTAGATCTAAATCTAAAAAACAAAAAAGTCAGGCGGAAAAGACGTTGAATACGGATAAGAACAAAACGCACAAAACTATGTAAAAAATCTTCATTAGTATTTTGCACAAGGTTTTTTCCTTATTTATTTAAGGATTGTTCAAACACAATAATTCACTTACAATACAAGACTCACACCCATAGATTACATACAAGAGAACTATATCTTATGTAACATAAGATAGTATTAAATTGAATAGGAGGAGATAAGTAAATGAGAGAATCTCAACATTTAATAAAGCAGTTTTGAGGAACTCTATGAAACTTATGAGCAAGAGGTTAAAGTAAAATCAAAGGTTCATTGACAATAAATTTTTCCTTGTATGTTACAATTAATGGTAAAGGGTTTGTTTATTTAGAATAATTACTTTTTGCTTTGCCGTTGCACATGCTGAAGCATAAGCAATATAGTAAGGTGGACGTGATATTTAATGCCCCCCACTTGATTATTTTGTGAATTGTTTGACACCTTTTTCTTTAATCAATGCCAAAATGAAATCCAATTAGTTTAATAGAAATAATTACGTGGAAGGTGAAACAATTTGCTCGACAAATTCAAACAAAAGTTAGTGTGTTTTTTAACAAAACTCTTAACTAAACTTAATGAATCAGAGGTTAAGAGAGAAAGCCTTTATGAAGACCTTACCCCTAGCAACGATGTTGATAAGGACGGGAAATATTCTGAGGCAATAAGCTGGGGGCTGAGAAATAAAAAAGTAAAGAACATTGCTCTTACTGGTCCATATGGGTCTGGAAAAAGTAGCTTACTAAATACTTTTCAAGAACAACATGGCACTGAATATCATTTCTTAAATATATCCCTAGCTACCTTCCATGCAGACGAAACTGAAGTGGAAAATAAGTTAGAGAAAAGTATATTACAACAAATGATATATCGAGTACAGGATCGAATCATTCCCTTTTCAAGGTTTAAGCGAATTAAGCACGTTAGAACCCGAAGTGTCATTCTGCATATTCTTTTCTTTATTGCATTCATAGTAGCAGGTATATACCTGCTAAAACCTGATACACTTCAAGGGATATATGATAAAACATCGATAGCTAAAACATTTGGCAATGGTACATGGCAACAAATATTGCCAACTTTAATTTTGGGACTATTTTTCATTGGATATCCATTACTGGTGATTAAAAGTATTTATCGATTCACCCGAGCAAATTTGAATTTCAATAAGGTAACGATCGCCAATGCAACGGTGGAAAAGAAAGTTGGTGAGGAAAGCCAATCTATCTTTGATAAATATTTAGATGAGATCTTGTATTTTTTTGAAGCAACCAAATATGATGTCGTTATCTTTGAAGATTTAGACCGATTCGATAACATTGATATCTTTGAAAATTTACGAGAATTGAATGATCTTATCAATAATTCAGAGCAAGTGGGTCGCCGTGTAGTTTTCATTTACGCAATTAAGGATGATATTTTTGGAGAAGAGAATTCCGGACAGTTAAGCAGAAACCGAACGAAATTTTTCGACTTTATTATCCCAGTAATCCCTATTATCAATGCGTCCAATTCAGGAGATGTGTTAGCAAAGAAAATAAAGCGTTCCCCTTATTCTGACAAAATATACAATCACTTCCTTGATGATGTAACTATTTATATCGATGACATGCGAATTTTGAAAAATATCTTTAATGAATTTGTTGTATACCAAGAAAAACTAGGGGAAGTTGATCTTGATTCGAACAAGTTATTAGCTATGGTTATTTACAAAAACATTTATCCTGTAGATTTTTCTAGGCTGCAATATAAGAAGGGATTAGTTTATGAGTTCTTTCAAAAGAAACAGCTGATTATTGAGGAACAAGTTAAATTAATTGATCCAAAGATACAAGAATTAGAAACAAAATTAAAGAACATAGAAGTTGAAGCATTAACCTCTATAGAAGAATTACAACATGTTTACTTAAGTGATTTAGGGATATCTAGATTGCAGGCAAACAATTACTATATTCAAATCGATAATAATAGATATCAGTACAATACAGTAACAAATAGTTCATTTTTCGAGAAATTGAAAAATGCTAATTCTATCAGGTATTATTTGCCTCACAGGAATAACGTGGGGACAGTTAAAGACATTGCAACTGTTTTTGGTGCAAAAAGAAACTACTTTGAAAGAGAAGCAGCTATTAAGCTTATAGAAGAAAATGGAATCGAGGACGTCAAACAAGAACTCGCGCAATTAAAGATGGGGAAACAGGAATTAAGCTCACAATCCTTACAAGAAATAATTGCCAAAAGTGATCCGAAATTGGTATTTTCGGATGCGATTTATGAGAAAAAGTTACTTATTTACTTGCTACGCAACGGATATGTTGATGAGATGTATAACCATTATATTACTTACTTCTATCCAGAAAATTTAAGCCTTTCTGACATTCAATTTGTATTTAGTATTAAAAATCATGAAGCATTGCCTTTTGACTACAAATTAGAGAATGTAGAAAAAATTATGACGAAGTTAGTTGGTAGCGAATTTAAACAGGCTGAGGTGCTTAATTATCATTTACTAAACTATATAATGGAACATCCTGGATACCAGAGTTATTACGATAGCATAATCGAACAACTGGCGAACGGAAGTGCTACCTCCGTTAAGTTCATACATATTTTTAAAGAGAAAGCAACGAAGAAAGCTATCTTCATTCGTTCTATATGTAAAAATTGGAATGATTTTTGGAATTTTGTCTCGTTAAAGTCTAGTTATACAGATCAAGAAAAAGACGATTACCTTGAAGGCATTTTTGCTTACGCTGAAATTGAAACTATTATCCAAATGGATAAAAATTCTGTTCTGTCCTTCGCTATCTCCAAACATCCGAATATTTTAAAAGTTAATGCAAATGAGGATAAATTGAAAGAAATACTTTTAAAACTTAACGTGAAATTTGATGAATTAGAACATCTTCGTGAAGCAGAGTTGTTTAACTTTGTTGTTCAACATAATCTGTACGAAATTAACAAAGATACCTTATCAGTTATTCTAAAAGATGAGCTTAATATAACGTATGCATCCATAAAAAGATTTGGTCAGCAGCCTGTGATCGATTACGTAGATGAAAATATCGATACATTTGTTAAGGTTATTTTACTTGATGAGGAAACTCACGCAGAACCAGAGGAAAGTTTGCTGGAACTATTAAATAGAGAAGGACTAGATAAAGAGATTAAAGAAGCAATTGTTATGAACAAATCTGTTGCTATTACAGATATTAGTGATTTAGTTAACGAGTTATGGTCTATCGTGATACGTGAAAATAGGATAGTTGCAAGCTGGCCAAATGTTATCGCGTATTTTAACGATAATGATAAAACAATTACTAACTTATTGGTAGATTTTCTGAACTACCCTGCAAATAGAAGGGAACTGGCAAAAAATCAACTAGATGAGTTGGATGACATCGACCGGGATATATTGGAACTAATTTCAGATGAAATTATCAAATGTGAAAATATCACGGACGAATCGTTTGAAGTATTGTCTCTTAGTATTCTTCGTTGGAATTCTTATCCGATGGAAGGGTTATCTGAGAAAAGAGTGAGGACAATGGTTGAAAATAATGTGTTCTGTTCAACGCCTGCAAATTTTAAATCGTTAAAAACAAATTTTGATCCACTTCATATCTTATTAGTTGAACAGAATATAGAACCATTTATTTCTGAACAAGCTAACTATTTATTGGATGCCAGTGACGTGAAACAATTATTAGATTCTGATAAAATCCCTAATAACTATAAGAAAAGTTTTGTTGAGCAACTAGATCCAGACTCTTTAACAAATGAACATATAGAAATTCTAACTGATTTAATTAATTTCATTAGCAAACATAACCTAGAAATCAAGGGTGATCTACTAATCTTTTTACTTGAAACAACGGTAACTCAACTTAAAAGGGTGGCGTTACTAACTGGACAAATAGACTATCTTGAAATCGGATCCATCACAGAACATTTGACTAGACTAGATAAACCTTATTCAGAAATTGCTGAGAAAGGTAGACGCTTACAATTTAAAAATAACAAAACTGACAAAGCATTGGTTGCTGCACTAGAAAACAAAAATTATATATCATCCTCTAAAAAAGATGGAAAGAAATTACGTGTAAATACAAGAATAAAAATGGATAATGTTAATTAGGTGCCGTAATGTAGTCCCAAACTGTTCTACCTTGCCTGAGTAAGCTCTTATCAGCCGATACACAAGTCAATGAGAGTGGTTTTTATTATACGGATTAAGAAAAACACAGAGAGCAGTATCTACAATATCATATAATGGGTTCAAGAGTTAAATAGGACGATAATTTGATTTGTCTTTTCTTATCGGAAAATTCAATAGTAATTTTGGGATATTATGTTATTTTTTAAGTATGGAGGTATCGAACTAACGCAGCAGTTTACTTTAAAAGCGATTTATGGAGGAGGATTCAGATTACATTAAAGAAAGCTATTTCTATATTAGATAGCCTTTGTCTGGAGAGTTTCCTTTCGGTATATTTTACTTGATTAATTCGCTAGTTTATCACGGCCCACGACGGTTAGGGGGGCTAGCCAACCATTATCGATCATAATTTTGCCTAATGGAATTTAAATAAAGGTCTAGGGAGGTAAGAGGAGGTAACCATCACGATAAAAAAATTATTTTAAACGGTCAAAAGTATATGTAAATATTATAGGGGAAGAAGAAACAAAGGGGAATCTATCAAGGGGTAACAGTTACAAACAAGAGGTTTAGATGATTTTTTCTAAATTTAGATACTCATTATACAAAACATTACAAATGAACTATAAAAATCCTATATACTTTTACCTTGTATGGTAAAATCATAGAAGACTATATAAAAGTGCAAATATCAGAGTTTTTTTCCTTCACCTAGCTTAGATGATATTTCTTTTAGAATGCGTTTGATTTTTTTCTTATCTTTAATAGTGTCAAGCTGTTTAATTTTTTTACTGGGTTTCATTTAAATCCTCCTTTAAGTCACCTGATTTATAGTATTTCTGTCAGGAAGGATTTAATACATTTTTGTGAGATTGGAGAGTGAATAATGGAAAAAGTTATACTGCACTTATCAGATTTGCATTATGATATTTCTAATGAAAAAGATATTAAGGTTGTTCTCGATGCTTTAATGGAGGACATAAAGAAGCAATGTTCTAAAGTTGATTACATTATATTTAATGGAGATTTAGTTAATCGGGGGAATAGCAAGGAGAACTTTGACATTGCTTACGAAAGATTTATATGTCCTTTACTGGAATGTACAGGCCTCACTACAAATGAATTTTTTATTATTCCTGGTAACCATGATGTAGATAGAGATTCAATAAGTGAATTCGTTGATGGAAATTTAACGGATAAATTCAGAGATCGAGATAAATTAAATTCATTTATCGATAAGATTGATAACTATAAACAGTTATTAGTACGTTTAGATAAGTATCATGCTTTTATTGATTCTTTACATAAAGAGAACTTTTATTTGAATTCAAAAAACCCTCTATTTTCAACCTTTATTTTAGAAATAGATAATTATAAAGTAGGTATCGCGTGTCTAAACTCTTCTTGGGGGTCCTTTGGTGGTGACGATGATTATTCAAAGTTGCTTTTGGGAGAAAGACAAGTGGATAACGCAATTGACAACTTGTCAAGTTGCGAATTTAAAATTGCACTTATTCATCATCCACTTAGTTGGTTAAAAGAGTATGATAGAGAAGCAGTTTATAATAGGTTAATAACTGGATTTAACATGGTTCTAACTGGTCATATTCATAATCAGAACTATAAGGAAGTTGCATTTGATAACCATAATACAATCTTTATTCAAAGTCCTTCCCTGTTTCAAGGCAGAACATATAACGGATACTCTATACTTAAGTTCGACTTTGCATCTAATGACCTAGAAATAAGGTTCAGAGAATACTTTGAAGGTGCTAGAAGGGTATTTGGTAAAGCTGAAAGGATAGCAGATGAAGGGAAATTATCATTTAAATTAGATTTGGATAATGAAAAAAATAACGATCTAATAAAAGAAAACGTTCTATATAAGAAAGAGTTAAAAACAAAGGCTTATCTCGATATAAATAATAAACTACTTTCATCTTCTGATTCATTCGCACCAAAAGACATAAACGATATTTTTGTTCCACCAATACTTACTACTAAACCAGAAAATAGCAGTACAGCAAATCAGGAAATAATGGATAATGAAGACATGGATTTACATGAACTTTTGGACTCAGATGACAATGTGTTTTTTATAGGAAAAAAAGAAATGGGTAAGACTACCCTTTTAAGTTATGCCTGTAATTATTATTTGAAAAAGCATGATAATTTGAAGATTCCTATCATAATAGATTTTAATGATATACCCAAAGGTAAAAATGTGTTTCAAAAGGCAATATCTAACTATTTAATGAACTATGATATAAACGAATTTGATATAAATAGTAATCTAAAAGAAGGAAATTGTATCTTATTATTTGATAACTTTAACCTTAACAATCATAAAAACATTAGTAGACTGAAGGAATTCTCTGAAATATATAGTAAAAACCGTTTTATTTTCACAATGAAAGAAGACATTCTGCAAACAATGAAGATTAAAGATATGCCTGATCTTGGGTTTATATATTCTACTTATTACATTAATTCATTAAGAAGAGGTCAAATAAGGAAACTTGTGAAGAATTGGTTCTCTTTCAAGACTATAAATGATGATGTTATACTAGAAAATGTAATGAAAAGTATATCTAAAATTGGTGTGCCTAGAACCCCAATGTTTGTATCACTAATGCTATGGATTCTTGAGAAAGAAGCCGATTTCACACCTGTTAACGAGGCATCAGTTATAGATAATTTTATTGAAACTTTATTAGAAAAATTAAACCCTGATGAAGCGAAATACGAAACTATAGGATTTAAAATAAAAGTTGATTTCTTGACTCACTTAGCAAAACAGATGATTAAAGGTGATAACTATTTTATAGATTTAAGTTTATTTGAAGAACTGTTTGTTAGTTACTTTAATGAAATAGGGTTAGAAGTAGATTCAACTCTTAAAAAATCACTGTTTGAAAAAGGTATCTTGTTAAGGGTAAATAATAATGTTTATTTTAGATTCACTTGTTTTTTTGAATATTTTATAGCCTTAGAGATGGATGAAGATAGAGATTTATATGATTATATAATGGATAAAAGTAATTATCTGACATTTTCAAATGAAGTAATTTATTATACAGGTCTAAATCAGAAAAAGAAAAGTTATGAAGTATTAAAATTAGTAGAAGAACGATTATTAGATTCATTTACAGAAATTGATAAAGTTGTAGATTTAGAACAGTTAGCATCCTTACCAGTAAAAGAGTTATTAAGTGAGATTAGTAAAAATGAAAATGTAACTGAAAAGGTTAATGAAGTTAAATTATCGGAAGAAGAGAAGGATTTAATTTTAGATGGTAAATCTGAAGATGATGAAAAGACTTATGTTAAGAAGAAAAAAAATATTAGTGAAGAATTTATTGGTAACTTAGAGTTGTATTCTAATGTGCTGAAAAATTGTGAATTGGTTAGTTTGGATTTAAAAATGGATGCATTAAAAATATCCATAGAAAAGTATTGTAAATTAACTGGATTTATATACAAAACACTATACAAAATGGTTGATGAAGACAATGATGAGTTACTCGGTATAACAGAAAAAAATGAATTAATAAATTTGTTAACCATTGGTGTACCTTTAGCACTTCAATCAATGATTGCTAAAAACCTGGGAACACCTAAACTTAAATTAAGTATTGAACAGTCTATAGATTCAGTAGATACCGATTTTGAAAAACTAATGTTAGTCTGTCTTTACGGAGACCTTAGATTAGATGGTTTTATATCTAAATTTGATAACTTAGTATCTCAGACAAATTCCTTGTTGATCAAAGAAATAGTAACAGCAAAGTTGTTTTATTATCAAGCTTTTTACACCATCTCTCCTCATGAACAAGAACAATTAGTAACATTAATATCAGAGATATTAGTTAAAAAACAGAATGTAAAGGATAAACGTGTCAAAGGAAAGATTAAGCAAGATCTGATGAAAAAGCAAATAATAGATAAGCAAAAGAATGCTGTAGATTAATTAAATTATTTCTAACTATCAATCGATTTTTAATAGTTAAGGTTATGGTATTAGTTCACTAACCGTAGGTAAAGACCATAGTATATTGTTGAATAACTGTTAATATTTTGGTTCCTTACTGATATATTACTGATAAATTAAGTTAGAAACTAGATTCAAAATTATGTTCTTAATCATTTTTTAAAAATTGATATCACGGTAATCTAATAAATAAATTAAAGCCCAATGATTGGTTATTTTTCCATCATTGGGTTCTTTTGATAATTACTAAAGTGTAAAAATTAACAAAGGTAGTTTTATTTTTAATTACTATTGATTTTACTATGTAACTTGATTCAAATAATATTATAATTAAGTTTATCGCTAAGTATGTAACCCGCCTTATGGATAGTTAGAATTCCCACTTTTAAAATTAAGAATAAATATGGAGCGGATTACAAATGGGTAAAAAAATAGCAGCAGTATTAACAAATATGTTCAATAAAAGCTAATTAACTTAGAGATAATAACATGAAGCCGTTACTAGTGTAGCGGTTTTGCTCAAAAGAAAAAGCACCCGTTAGGATGCTTAGATATTTTTTATACACCTCGTACTCTCGGACTTTTAGTTTCGGAGATAATGATGTTAATAACGTGGTCTTTCCTGAAATATCCCTCACCAGCCCCATAAGGATATTTATACCACTCACCTTCTGCTTGATTAAGAATGTGTTGTTTAACTTTTCTAATTGTTTCCAATTCTGTTTCGAGCTTAAACCCAATTTCTTTACCATTTGTCAAATATAGTTTTACTGAATAATTCATAATAATTTCACCCCCCTCTCATCAACTAATTCGACAAAAGGAGGCAAAAACCTGCAAAAGAAAAAGCACCGCTGTGGGTGCTTACATTTATGATTTATTTAAGTAAACAATTAACTCTTCACTCATTTTGTCGTCATTTTTTGAATAAAAACTAAGAATATGATTACTGTATGTATAGTGACCTTTGGGGAATACAACCGCCTCACCTTTGCAAGCAGAAATAATACCTATAATATCCTGAGTCTCTATTTCATGAATGTCATTACCATTACTATCACAAAATCTTACAACCATCATTTACCTCCATTCTTATCTATCATAACTTTAGGTTCTACAAAAAAAGGAAAATACCTGCAAAAAGTAAAAATTACCCGTTAATAATAGATTACCATAAACATCTGATTTACACCGTATAAAAACGCTGCTATTACAATCATCTTGATCAGAGGTATGCCTAATATTATTAACTTAATCCCCATGCGGTCCATAGTTTCTTCCAATGAACTGAAATCGATTTCCATTATCATACCTACTTATATTTTATCGGAGGTAAACCTAAAAATATTAATAAAAAAAGCACAAAGCAGAAGTAAAAAGGGTCATGCCTTTAAGTCTGTTTGGGGAAACCAAAATTACTTTCATTTGTAATCAGGATGGTATAAGTAGATTTAGTGGAGAACATGCAAAAGATTATGTACTTGCAACAATGTTAAAACCAAATGATGCTATTAGGTTATCTGTGTATTTAGATTACAACTCTAAGAGTGAACTATATAACGTGGGTTTTGAATATCTTACTAAAGATGATATACCATCTGAAAGAACTATAAAGTTTAGTGAATTAACCGAAAGATATGCACAACAACGCATATTATCGTATAAGAGACAAAATGGTGTAAAGAAAATTGGTAGAAATGATCCATTTCCGTGTGGAAGTGGTAAGAAGTAAAAAAAGTGTTGTGGGAAGACCTAATCAGCAAATAAAAGTTTAAAGTAGATTGCTGGTAGTCAGGTAGAAAAGTAATAGATAAAATTTAGACTTTTGTTTTATGCCTTATTTTAATAAATGGTTGTTTCCTTTTTATAAAGTGCGGTCATTTTTTATACATTTATGGTAAAATTCATTATATAGATCACTCATTATAGTGTTTAAAGATTTATAGTAATTATAGCTTTCCCACTCCCTAAACAGAAAGTTGTCCCCTTTAAGTTTTTTGAAAACTCAATCACCCCAGAATTTGTTATTACTTCTATGATACTATTTATTCTGACACTTAAACAAATAAAACATTGGTAATATGAAAAGTATTAATCATTGTAGACCTTGTAGTATATCATTTAAATGGTTGAAAGTATGAAGTGGAATATAGGATTACGAGATGAAGTTATTTTATAATAAATAACTAAAAGGGTTGGAGGAAACGAGATGGTTAGAAAAGTAATCCTCAGTAGAAAGGGTTTTGACGGAACTACTGGTGGAAAGCCGAGTCCCGTTATTGATGGTAAATTGATGTCGTTGCCAATCCCCAGAGCGGATTCAGGTTTTTTCTATAAAGATCTTGCAATTTCACCACAGGAAAGTTATTTAAAGATCATGATGGATTTAGGAATAAGGTTATATTCTGAAACCCATTTAGATCCCGACCTACTAAAGTCGATTATGGGAAATCGATCCAATGAATGGCGTGGATTGTTTGGGCAAGGTGGGAATTCTCAGGGAACTTTGTATAATCGAGATGTGGGTAAAGGGGATATATTTCTCTTTTTCGGATGGTTTAAAGAGGTTAGTAAAATAAATGGCATATGGAAGTATGTTCCTAACGCTCCTGAAATCCATGCCGTTTTTGGATATTTAGAAGTTGATCAGGCAATAGACATAAGAACAGGTGACTCAGTTCCCACTTGGGCGAAATACCATCCACATATTAAGGATAGGAATACTTATGGAAATCAACGCAATACCGTTTACTTTGCAACGCCAACGTTTACAAAAAATGTTGATAAACCAGGATGGGGATGTTTTGATTTTAATAAAAGACTTGTACTAACTAAGACTGGAGAGAAAAATAAATCTTATTGGGAACTTCCCTCTTGTTTTCAAAATGAACAAGATAATTTCACACATAACATTAACACTTGGAACGTATTGCCCAATGGTAGGATAGAAATGCAAACTTTAGGCAGAGGCGATCAGGAAGTGTACATAGGTGGCAAGCCAGAAGTGGTTGAATGGGCAGAGAAGTTAATAGGGGATTGCTCGTCTTTTCAATAAAATGAAAAAAATCGAATGGAGGAATATTAATGGACATTCAGTACCCAAAGAAGGGTAAGAAGCTCTTTGAATCTGCAAGTAATTACTTAGAGTTTTCTCATTTTGGTTGGGGGAATATTAGTTCACAATTTTATGGATATAAAGGGATATAAGGATTCGGCGGATAAACTTGTTGAATATGCTTTGGGATCTAAAAGAATATCAATTTTAGATACCTTTATTTTCCCTATTTTATTTTTGTATAGGCAGTTTATTGAATTATCACTGAAGTCCTTGTACCTTGAATACTCAGATGAACAAATGTCAGACAAGATACAGACAATAAAACAAGCAAGTCATAATTTATCCTCGATGTGGAACAAATTAAAGCCAGTTTTAATAGATGCAAGTGATACCCAAGAAGAAAAAAAACTTGTGTTATCGGTGGAGAGCTATATCATGCAATACCATAGTTATGATAAAAACTCTTTTAAATTTAGATATCCCATCGACAAAAACAATAACCCTTTATTAAAGGGTGAAGAAAGATTAGATATTGTAAATCTCAAAGACCGTATGACTGAATTAGATAATTTTTTCGGAGGAGCTGATGGGAAATTAGGGTCGATTAAAGAATGGAAATACGAACAGGAACAATATCTTAGAGAGATTGAGGCGGAAATGAAAGCTGAGTATGAAGCAGAAATGAAGGCAGAATATGAGGCGGAAATGAGAGCTAATATGGATTGGTAATTTTGTTAGTGTTGTGAATCCTAATAGGTTATAAGATCGTAAACACAAAAAACCAGTTACTGACTTACTTAGAGGGAAAACTATTTTGAGATTTATGGTAAGGGGGAGTTATGATGGGCCAAAATTATTTGAAATCAATAAATGATATCTTTGAAAATAGATTGTATAGAATTCCTGATTATCAAAGAGGGTATGCATGGGAGAAGGCACAACTAAATGATTTTTGGGAAGACCTAAGAAATTTACAATTTAATAAACCACATTATACAGGGGTATTAACCTTAGAAGAAGTAAATCAGGAAAGACTAAGTAAATAGGAAGAGGAATCCTGGATAATAGAAAGAGGACATAAAGCCTTCTATGTGGTTGATGGACAGCAAAGGCTAACCACTACCCACCATTATTCTTATTCAGTCCATATTAGAACAATTAACTGATAATCAGTCCTTAAATCACTATGAAAAAGAAGAAATAAAGAAAAAGTACATATGCAATTATACGTCTGGAGGAGTTTTAAAGGCTTATTTATTTGGCTGCGAAAAGGATAACCCAAGCTATGAGTACCTAAAAATGAAGATTTTCAATGAGGAATCAAATTCTGATCAAAGTATTGAAACGCTATATACAAAGAATTTAATTGATGCAAAAAACTTCTTTAAAAGGAAATTAACAAGTTTGTCTTTTGATGAAATTGAAGATTTTTTTAAAAGGTAACCCTTCAATTAAAATTTAATGTTTTTGAGATTGATAACGAAATTGATATCTTTATAACATTTGAAACCATGAATAATCGTGGGAAAAAATTATCTAATCTTGAATTATTAAAAAATCGGTTGATCTATCTTACTACAATATTAAATAATGCAGAAGATCAGGAAAGCTCAACAAACTTACGAAGCAATATAAATGAATGTTGGAAGACAGTTTATGAATATTTAGGAAAGAACAAACACAACCCTCTTGATGATGACACTTTTTTAAAGAATCATTGGATAATGTACTTTGAATATTCAAGGGAGAAGTCAAATGCATATGCGGATTTTTTACTAAACGAACATTTTATTGCTAAACGTGTTGTTAATAATAAAATAACTGCAAAGGATATTCAGACTCATGTAACGAGTATCCAAAGTAGCATAAAAATATGGTTTTTTCTTAATAATCCCGACCATTTAACAGTGGGTGATAGTAGTCATAAATTTTGGCTAAGAAAATTAAATAGGCTTCATTTTGGTGCTTTTGCTCCTATGGCAATGTCTGCATTACTTAAATGTAATGATAATAAAGAAATCACAAGGTTATTCAAAAGTATGGAGAGATATGTTTTCGTGATATTTAGAGTGTCTCAGCGTAGGTCAAATACAGGGGATAGTCATTTCTACAGACTTATATTATCAAAATGTAACTATAAAATCTGTTATTGAGGATATTGAATAATGGATGGAGTCATACATTGATATATCTGCATTCAAAAAACATATAGAAGAGAAGTTTAAGTTTGACGGTAATGGATATTATGGATGGTCTACTTTAAAATATTTCCTTTATGAATATGAGCAACACGTTCAAAGTAAAGCAGGGAGAGGAGTTTCTGCGAAACTTAGCTGGTCTTCCTTCGAAAAAAATGCTGACACAATTGAACACATATTTCCTGTTGAAGCCTCTAAGGACTGTTGGAAGACTAATTTTGGGCAGTTCGATAATCTCGAGCAGAAATATTATTGAAGAGCATCAACCAATAATATCATTCAATTCAAAAAGGTTAAGAATCTGAGGTGAAATATGGGTCTATTTGATTTTTTCTTTAAAAGAAAACAAGAAGAGGTACGCATAGATAAAGAATTAAATGAAATTAAAAAAGGGCAAAGCGATAAATTCTTATCATACTTGCCAAGACGGACTTATCAATATTTTGAATTGTGGCATGAAGAAATGAGCCTAAAAAAAGACTATATAAATATAATTAGTAATATTCAAAGTGGGAGAGACTCACTTTTATCAGACAGGGAGAATGAGCTTTTAATTAAATTATTTTCGACGAATATTATTAGTAGGCAGAATATAGCTGAGTATTGTTTTAGATTTAATGATATTCAAAGTGAAGATGTCCTTTGGAACAAGATTATTGAGTATTTGGAAAGGTATGATTATAGAAGTGCTGACCAAGAATATTATAAATATGTTGATTTTCTTCAGAAAGAAGAATACGTGGATTTAAAAAACTCATACCGAGAAGAATCCGCATGGACTCGAATTAACAGTTGCCTTAAATCAGGAAAAATTACAAAGGCTGATCTTATATGGGGAAATCATAAAGATATTATCCCGGAAAAGAAATATGAAATCGCTAAAGAAAAGAATGCTGAACATATACGCACATTACAAAAAGGGGCTATTTTTGACATAATAGCATACCTGGAAGGACAGGATGTTAAAGCAGCAGAGAAAATATATTATAAATTTCGGGATATTATAACAGAGGCCGATTATGCTGAGGCTAAGCAAGAAGCTCAAAAACAACTCAAAAACTCTGTCTTGAAAAAGATCAAGAGAAATGTGGAAAGACGGGACATTCAGAAAGCGGAGCAAATATATAGTAGGTTTAAAAATATTATAACAAATAATGATTACGAAGAAGCAAAGCAAGCTGCTCAAAAAAGGGTTAAAGATTCTACCCTAAAAAGAATTGCAAAGAATTTAGAAAATCAAGATATAAAAAACGCAGAACAAATTCATAGTGATTTTCAAGACTTAATAACAAATAAAGAATATAATGAATTACTACGACAATATGGCAAGAATATTAAAATTCCAATACTAAATAAAATTAAAGTTCTTCTTGATGATTTTCAGACTGAAGCTGCTGAACAAGAATACCTTAAATTTCGAAAAATAGTAACAGAGAAAGAATATCATAAGGTTAAAATAGAATCACAAGTAAAAATTAAAAGTAATGCCTGGCAAAGAATTAGAGATTACTTGGGAAAAAATGAATTTGAAATGGCTGAAAATGAATATAACAAACATAAAGACATTATACCTAAATCTGAATATTTAAAGGAGAAATTAAATTATAGCAAACAAATTGAAAGTTCAGTTTGGAATCAAATCATCGATAAATTTGAGCAATTTAATTTAATAGCAGCAGAAGACTTATATAATAAATTTCAATATATTATAAATAAAGAAAAATACGTTAAAGAGAAACAAAAATGTGAGTTGGCAAAATGCCTATTGGATGAGATTATTAATCATTTAAGGCAGTACAATTTCAAAAAGGCAGACGAGTTAGCTAATCAGAATAATGTGTTCACAACACTACAAAAGGAAATTTATAAAAAGTATAAAGTAGATTATTTAAAGGATTACTTCTTCGAAAGTTATATTGAAGATGGTAAACCATTCAAATTAGATGAACAGCAAAGTGCAGCAGTAGCATCAAGTAACCAAAATACTTTAGTGTCAGCTAGAGCTGGCTCGGGGAAAACTAGAACTATTGTAGCCAAAATATTATATCTTTTAGAAAAAGAACAACTCCCTAGAGATTCAGTATATGTTTTTGCTTTCAATAAAAATGTTCCTGTAGAGATTTCGCAAAGAATACAGAACCAAATCAGGTTACGCAATAATTCACAGAAATATAGTGAAGTGGATGTTGCACATACTTTTCACAAGGTAGCCTTAAAATGGGCAAAGCCTGAGGGGAAAGTATTAGCAGAGAATAAACGAATATTTATAAAATTGATTATTGATCATTTGAAACAATCTGATCCAAATTTTGCTGCAAGAGTGTACAAACTCTTTAGAAATGAGAGCATGAAGGTTGAAAGAACTCAATTCAAAGATCCTGAGGCATATTATACGTTTATTAGAAACAAGAAGTATTTTACATTAAATGGAGAAATTGTAAAATCACTTGGCGAAAAATGGATTGCAGATTTTCTATTCGAACATGGGATTGATTATCGTTATGAATATAGTTTTTATCCAGGGTATATTAATCCTTCTGAAATAAAAGAAAGTGAAAAAGACAAACAAACATGCAAAGCAATTCTTAAAAATATGACTTCTGAAATAAAACCAGATTTCTATCTGATAAAAGAAAAAGTGGTCTGGGAACACTGGGGAATAGATGAAAAAGAAACTAATGAAATTAGCAAAAAAGAATTTGGCCAAATATTTGAAACCTCTTGGCAAGATTATCGAAGTAAAATGCAGGTGAAAAGAGATTTCTGGGGCGTTTGGCGGAAGTCTCTAAATTCAAAGCATTGGGCTATAAAATCTATTCGAGATGTAAATAAATTGATTGAAACATCTGTAAGTGATTTAGACTACAACCGAGAGACCTTTGAGCTTCATTTAATTGAACTACTAAAAGCGGAAAACATTACAGTAATTAAAAGAAATCAAAATGAACTAATTCAGGAGGTATGGGAAAAGGTCATTAGTAAATTTGTGTTTATGATTGAATCTTTTATTAATAGATATCAACAAAGATTTTTTGATTCCGGGTTACTATTTAATGATCAAATTGAAAAGTATCATGATGACGAAAGAATCTATGAATTCTTAAAGTTAGGCCAAGAGGTACTGCAATTATATGAATGTCAATTAAATCAAGCTAATAAAATATCTAGTTTGAAACATTATGAACAGTATAGAATTGATTTTAACCAGCTAATATTGGAAGCTATAAAAAAAATAGAGAACGGAAATATAAATGAAGATATTCTAAAGATAAAATACATACTAATTGATGAATATCAAGATTTTTCAGAGCTGTTTTTCAGATTGATTAATTCAATTAGAAGCAAGAATCCTAATGTGAACTTCTTTTGTGTAGGTGATGACTGGCAAGCTATTAATAGGTTCGCTGGATCAGATGTGGAGTATTTCCACAAATTTAATAGTTATTTTGCCAACGCTATAGTTAAGGAAATATCCACAAATTATAGAAGTTCTGAAGAAATAATTTCTAAATCTAATAAATTTATGTATGAGAGTTTATTCGATGGTTCACCAGCAAAAGCTTTTAGAAAAGGAACTGGATTTAATGTTGATATTAAGGAAGTTGATGATGTTTATATTGAACTACGGGAAGGAAATGATTTTTTTCTAAGGGATAAAATTTATATTGAACAATTTATAAGTGGTAATGGAGTTAAGGAAAATGAATACCAAATAAAGGCGAGGTATTTAAAAAAATGTGTAGAAATAATTAAGGAATATCCTAAAAAGAAAATACTGATCTTACACAGAAATAATTATTTTAAATTTAAAGGCTTAGAACAGTTTTTTAATAAACTTATCAAAGTACTGGTTAAGCTACAAATTATCAAGTCTGAAAAAGAGTGCAAAGAAAGAGTAACAATTAAAACGATGCACGCATCTAAAGGTCTTGAATCAGATGTAGTAATACTCTTAGAAATAAATCAGGGCATAATTCCTATGTTCCACCCAGATACCGAACTTTTCAAAATCTTTGGGGAGGAGATAGAAAATAATTTAGATGATCAAAGACGGCTTTTTTATGTTGCAATGACAAGAGCTAAGGAAAATCTGTATATACTTACCGAAAAAGAGAAAAGATCGGATTTTTTAAAACTTTTATAAACTAGTTTGGGTTTAGTTTTGATTTTGTTAACTCGGGACTCAAAAAACATAAAATAAGGTAAACACCACTACATCAATATGTCTGCGATCACTACTCATGCCAGGTGGAATGTAGGAACCTTCACAAAGTTATCATTATATGAACTGTATCAATTTGTTCATTAAATTATTGGCTGAGTTACTTCTTTGCTAAAGATGAGGAAGCATTCTATGTCCAATCTAGAAATGTGGTCCTTGTTAAGAAATTAATGCTAACAAAATGCTAACATTTTGCTAACGCAGTGAAGTTAAAAACATAATTTCCCGTTAAAGATGTTACAAACCAAAAAATTGAAAACGTTGATATATCGCACTTTTAAGACATGATGTTAAAGGTGTTACAGCATATCATCTTATGCCGGGCATGATGTAATCCAAAAAATGAAAATGACCTGAGAGTTGAACTATACTTCCATTCCCTTGATATAAAAGGGTTTTGATGTTAGTGAAAGTATGACTTAACATTGTAAATATAATAAGAGGCTTTTCTTAAGTTAAATCTAACTTTTGAGAAGCCTCTTTTTTAATGTATAGGAAATTATAAATTTAAGTGTTGTGGATAATTGGACTTCCGAATCAGCGACGTCCAGCTCCGACGTACAGGACGTACTAGTGCCGGTGATGCCACAGGACGTGGCGTTCTCACCGGCCAGCGCCTAGCGCCTAGTGGACTTCCCTCCCCGTTTCTAAGAAAGAAATAAAGGATGTTCGACTAAAACCACCACATCCTGTGGCAACGTCGAACTACCCCACGTCCTGTGGGGCAGCTTACGCTCTTCGTGTATTCTTTAACAGGGAACAGGAAGACCGGCTAAGACCGCCGCTTTGCGCGGAAACGTCGACCCACCCGCAGCGCTGAGCGCAGTCCATACTGCGCTGAACAGGCGCTCGCTTTTGTTCTCTCTCTTGTTAGATTTCTGTACAATTTTTGTGTTGAGAGTGACCAAGGCGATTTTTACGATAGTTCGTTTTACTTGCTGGCTTTGTGTATTATATAATGAGGTGTCAAAGAAGAAGGAAAGATGGGAAGTGCCTATGACTAAAAAAAAGAATAGCGAATCTAGAAAAAAGGGAAAAAAGCACAATAAATCTGAAAAACAGTACGTGGCACGTGGGAGTCGAACGGAAGGCGGCAAATCAAAAGGCAAGCATACGGCGAATAATGCGCGTCAGCGTAGCCAGAAAAACGCAACCGCAGAGGTAACCTGCTCAGGTCTGACCAATGATGGAAAAGGCATTGTTCAGTGGAAAGGGAAGCAACTGGAAGTAGCGCATCTAATGCCTGGTGAGACGGCTGAGGTGAACATTTCTAAGAAAGGGCGTTTTTTCGATACAGAGCTGAAGCGGGTGATTAAACCTTCAGAAGACCGTGCCAATTTATCGCGCTCATCTTATTACGAGGGCGTGGGGTGCCATATTCAGCACATGAATGAGCATGCCCAAAAGCGTTTCAAACAGAAAATTATAGATGAACTAATGAAGCCTTTCGGAAAACCAGAGCCAATCATAACCATGGAGCTTCCGTTTTACTACCGTAACAAAAATGTTATGACATTCGGTTTGAATAAAAAAAGGCAGATTATATGTGGGCTATACGCTGAAAATACTCATCAGATAATACCAATGGAAAGGTCCATCATCCATGATCAAAAAGCGGATGAGATTATTCAAACCATCAAGGGGATGATGAAGTCCTTTAAAATGCAGCCTTACAACGAAGACACTGGGCAGGGATTTTTGCGACACGTATTGGTGAGGGTCGGAAAGAAAAGCGGTGAAATCATGGTAGTGCTGGTAGCTGCTTCACCTATGTTCAAGGGCAGTAATAATTTTGTGAAAGCACTAAGAAAAGAGCATCCAGAAATTACGACTATCCTGCTGAACGTCAATAACCGGGACACCAGTATGGTTCTGGGCAAGCAAGAAAAAGTACTGTTTGGCAAGGGTACCATAACAGATACACTCTGCGGACTGAAGTTCGATATCTCGGCGAAATCCTTCTATCAGATTAATCCGGTCCAGACGGAAAAGTTGTATGCAAAGGCAATTGACATGGCAGAGCTGACTGGAAAGGAAACTGTGGTGGATGCGTATTGCGGCATCGGCACTATTGGTCTGATTGCCAGTAAGAAAGCCGGAAAGGTCATTGGTGTGGAGTTGAATAATGATGCGGTTCGTGATGCTATCCATAATTCAAAGCGCAACGGTGTGAAAAACGCCCGATTCTATCAGGGCGATGCCGGGGAGTTCATGGTGAAGATGGCAGCACGTGGTGAGAAAGCTGATGTGGTGATAATGGATCCGCCACGAAGCGGGAGTGACGAAGCGTTCTTATCCAGCATGGTGAAGCTGCAGCCGAAGCGGGTAGTGTATGTGTCTTGTAACCCGGTGACTCAGGCACGGGATTTGAAGTACTTGGAGAAGAACGGCTATGCGGTTGAAGGTATTCAGCCGGTGGATATGTTTCCGCAGACGGCGCATGTCGAAGCGGTCGCAAAATTAGTACTAAAAGAAGAAGCAGGTAACCGATAACTTTATTGAAATGTTTGAAAAGAGGGTCTGCTGGTTCCCCCTTACAGATTTTCACGCTATCGCTTTTATGTGAGGGACGAAAATGAGATAGATGCGGAGTGTCACATGAACAAAGGGTTTATGTGGCACTTCAAGTATCTGGAACAAGCTACACGAAATTATTTTGAAAAATAAAAAAATATTTGCGTTAACCATTGATTTAAGTATTTGAACGGGGTATAATAAATGGAAACATATGTTCGTTAAAGAAGGGTTTCAAGGAATCACATCTCATATTACTATTAAGTTTCATTGAAGGGAGTGGAGAGACCATGACGAAAGTGGTCATCTTAGCGGAAAAACCCTCTCAGGCAAAAGCATATGCAGAGGCCTTTACGATTTTGGAAAAAACGAAAACTTACATTCAATTAAAGCCAGATGATACATTCCCAAATGGTGCGACAATCACGTGGGGAGTCGGCCATCTGGTTGAATTAAATGAACCCCATGATTATAAGCCCGAGTGGAAGAAGTGGAAGCTTGATCAACTGCCGATTGTTCCAGAGAGGTTCCATGAGAAGGTCTCTAAAGGAAAGTGGGAGCAGTTTCGAGCGGTCAAGAAGTTATTCCTGCAGGCGGATGTGCTTGTGAATGCGGCAGATGTCGATCGGGAAGGGTCGAATATTTTTTACAGTATTCTTCGCTTAACGGGTGTAAAAGGAAAGCCTATTCGACGTTTGTGGATTAATTCTCTCGAGAGAGATGAAGTACGTAAAGGATTTAAGAATTTACAAAACAACGAAAGGGATTTGCGGTTGTTTGATGAAGCGAAAGCCCGTCAAATCAGTGATTGGATGGTTGGGATCAATGCTAGTCGCTTGTTTACTTTGCTTTTGCAGAAAAAAGGTTTCCCAAGCTATTTATCGATTGGACGCGTCCAGTCTCCTACAGTTTATTTAATCTATCAAAGGCACAAGCAAATTGAAAACTTTAAATCCGAACCCTTTTACCAGATTGAGGGGTCTTTTCAATCGGAAGCAGGTATATATCAAGGGTTGGCTGAGATTAAGGAAAAGGATAAGACAAAGGTGCAGGCACTTTTGGATGAGTATGGGCTCAAAGAAGAGGTGGATTTAATAGGGATTGTCCAAAATACAGACAAAAAGACAAAACATCAAAAGTCACCTAAACTGCATTCGCTTTCCACCCTGCAAAGTGTTGCCAACAGACGTTGGAAATATACACCGTCGCAAGTCCTCAAGACGTTGCAAAAACTCTATGAAAAGCGCCTTGTCACCTATCCACGAACAGACTGTAACTTTATAACCGAACATGAATTTGCTTATTTAGTGGATAACTTGAATTCGTATCAGGAAGTGTTGAACATCTCGTTCAAACCTGCGTCCCTAAAACCCAATAAACGGTATGTAAACAGTGGCAAGGTTCAGGAACACTATGCGGTCATTCCGACAAAATCAGTCCCCTCTCAAAAAAAGCTGACTGGACTAAGCTATGAAGAACGTAATATTTATCATGAAGTTCTGGCCACGACCCTTGCGATGTTCCATACGGATTGCGTGTATGAAGAGACTACGATTTTTACAAATGTTCATGACTTATCCTTTAAAACTACGGGCAAAAGAGAACTGAAAAGCGGCTGGAAAGAGCTATTTCCAAAGCCGTCTAAATCAAAACAGGAGAAGGAAGCAAATCTTCCGTATGTCCAAAATGGTGAGCAGGTAGGCGCACGGCTTCATATTAAGGAAAGTATGACGCAGCCGCCGAAGCCGTACACAGAAGGTCAGCTGATCAATATGATGAAAACCTGCGGAAAGCTAATGGATGATGAGGAAGATGTGGAGATTTTAAAGGAAGTTGAAGGTTTGGGAACAGAAGCCACTCGTTCAAGTATTATTGAAACGATTAAGACGCAGAAATATATTGAAGTGAGAAGAAACAACGTGTCTATCACAGATAAAGGAATTATGCTTTGTGAAGCGATTAAAGGAACGCTATTATCAAGCCCCTCTATGACCGCGAAATGGGAATCATACTTAAAGAAAATCGGCAGCGGTGAAGGATCGAAACAAGTATTTATCAAACAGACAAGCCAATTTATTGAAACATTAATTCAAGAAACCCCCGACTCGATTCAAAAGGTTAACGTTCGAAGCACCGGAGAGAAAAGCAAATGGAATGATCCAATCGCCAAATGCCCTTCCTGTCCTACAGGATCTATTATGGATCGATACAAATTTTATGGATGTTCCGCTTACAAAGAAGGGTGCAAAGTAACTTTTCCGAAAAAGTTAGCCGGAAAAACGTTAACGAAGAATATGATTAAAACGTTGTGTGAGATGAAGCGGACGAAAGTTCTAAAAGGATTTAAGGGAAAGAAAACGTTTAGTACAGCTTTAACACTAGATGAAGATTATAAGATTAAATTTGATTTTGCAAAGAATGCTTGAAGAAAGAATTTTCCTGCCATCCACTGTAGAGCTTATACAGCGAGAACATGGGATTTGTAGCTGGTTACGCCCTTAAATTCTTGTTGTGGAAGGAAGGATTTGTTAGTAAGGTGAGAGTGGTAGCTTAACTGAATTAGAACAAGCAGTATCCAAAACGTTGATTGAAGTCCCAATAAATGAGGAAATATTGAACTATTATTCCTAGCTTCAGTATTGTTAAGTGATTTGGATAATGAACAATTATCTTGCATTTCAAAAAAATAACGTGGAACTTGTTCATAAATGTGACTGATATGGATATTCTAACATAAAAGATATAGTCCGCTACTTTGACTTTTACGAAATTGAAGTCAAATGGTTATATTCTTGGATCGAGCAAGATGGTCGGTTCATATTGACATGCTTTTCATACTACTGGCGCACTTCCTCCTGGTAGAAGAAAGGATGCAGTTCCACTTGATTGATCCTCGGTAATATTAAATCATTTAAGTGATACAGTTGTAATCAGGCTCTTCTGTATATTAATCGCAAAGGAATTTTACAGAAGAAATAGAATATATTCTTATAAAGAGTTTACATTAAAACAGAAAGGAGTTAAGGAACTATACCTCAGTCTTGTATTAATAAACAGAAGGTTAATTCGCTTAACTCCACAATTTCTTGAATTTAATATTACCCATTTCTACCTTTATCAAATGTTTCATGGATTATTTCTATAACATCTTCTTTATCATTATTTTTAATCATTTTTTATCATCCTTTCAACTATACATTGTCCCAAAGTGAGGTGATTTATACGTGAAAAAAATTACTATTGAATTAAATGATGAAACATATGAACAAATAAGAGAAATAACAGAACTGGAAAATTTAATAAATCGCCACAGAGACAAAAATAGAAGTGACAATTATAAAACTGAGGAGTTTGTTGTGGGTTGTATAGTGGATAAAGTAGAACAAATAAAACATTTTAATAAGGTTAACCCATTGATTAAAAACAATGCACAGGCAAAAGTGAAGAACAGATTTAAAGAAATCGCTAAAAATAAAAATATCTATATTAAAGATGTGGCTGACCAACTGGACATGCAACCGCCAAATATAAGCAAAATATTTAACAACGTGTCTCAGCCACGATTAGAGTTGTTTATCAAAATTTGGATTGTGCTAGGATCCCCGCCGTTAAGCCAATGTATTTACTTGGAAGAATAAGGTGTTTTGTCGCTTAGGCTTTTTTTTTTGCGTTTTTAAATAATAAATGTAATAAGACGAGCAGGTCTGCCCATATCATTATATATATTAAAATTATAAAGTAAGTATCAAAAACATTATGGGAGGATAATAATTCTTAACAGACCTTGAATTGCAAAATAAACAACTATTTATAAATGGCAAGATAGAGGAAAGGGTATTTAAGTCGCAAATGGATTACCCGAAATAGAATTAATTTTAGAGTGAATATATCGAGTAAAATGATAAATTAATAATAAGATAACCAACAAATCTACACAATAAAGCTTTCACAAATGGCGATTCACTACCCTGACTTAAAAGTGAGAGGGGATGGTGGCAGGTGACAGTGTTCGAAACGCTTGTACTAATGATCACTTTTGGGTCATTAATTGTGGCAGTTCTGTCAGACCAAAAAAAATAACCACCCATAAGCCTAGAAGGATAGAGGGTAGTTATTTTTGCTTGCCTAAGGGGATGAAAGTTCTGTGGCCAAATTGGTAATAGGCTAACGATATACTTTTCAAATGCTATTTAATCTTATATCTGGAATATCATGCAAGACTGCCACAGAAAGGACTCTGATACGACCTTCTGTGGCAGCCTTTAAATCATCGGTTATTGAAATAAAGAACTTATTTAAACCAATATATCGGCTCGGGCTTAGTGTTTAGGAAGATGTGTTTTACTTCTGTATATTCTTCAATGCCAGGTTTACCTAATTCCCGACCAATCCCTGATTGTTTGTAGCCGCCCCAGGGTGCTTGGGCGAAATATGGGTGAAAATCGTTAATCCATACCGTTCCCATGCGGAGTTCAGCAGCTACATGATTAGCTTTAAGCATATTTTCTGTCCAGACTGCACCTGCTAAGCCATAAATGGAATCGTTAGCTAATTGGATTGCTTCATCTTTGGTTGTAAAACGCTCAACTGTTAGTACAGGTCCAAATACTTCTTCTTGGACGATTTCCATATCTGTTGTGCAATCTGTGAAAATTGTTGGCCTATAAAAAAAGCCTTTCTGTAACTCAGGGGAATCAGGGCGCTCTCCGCCTGCGAGTAAAGTTGCCCCTTCTTGCTTCCCAATTGCTACAAAGCTTTCCACTTTTTCACGATGTTCGGCTGAAATCATTGGCCCGGATTGTGTCGTCTCATCAAACCCATTGCCAAGCTTAATTTTTTTAACACGCTCAGCTAATTGAGATACAAAGGAATCGTGGATTTTATCCTCTACGATTAACCTGGAACCAGCGCAACACACTTGACCGGCATGGAAGTAAGCTGCGTTAAGTGCCTGATCCAATGCAGTTTCCAAATCAGCATCGGCAAAAACGATATTTGGATTTTTACCACCAAGCTCCAAAGCAATGTTTTTCATGGAATCGGCTGCAGCTTTCATTATTTTCTTTCCTGTGTGAATACCTCCAGTAAAGGATACGAGGTCGACCATCTTGTTATCAACTAACTCTTGGCCGACCGTATCTCCAGCACCTAGTACTAAATTAAAGACACCGTTTGGTATTCCAGCCTCTTCGATTAACTCAGTAACTTTTATGGTAGTAAGTGGTGTGATTTCACTCGGTTTCAATACCACCGTATTACCAGCTGCAAGTGCAGGTGCTATCTTCCATGAAGCCTGGAGTAACGGATAATTCCATGGGGTGATTTGTGCACATACACCTATTGGTTCACGTACGACCTTACTTGAGGAATTAGGGATAGGTGATTCAATAACTTCTCCACCATCTTTGTCAGCTAGTCCAGCATAATAACGAAAAACTCCAGCAATATCATCCATATCTGCACGACTTTCTGCTATTGTTTTCCCTGTATCAAGTGTCTCTAGCTCAGCTAGTTCTTCTTTGTCGCGTTCAATAAAATCAGCCACCTTAAATATAAGCTTTCCACGCTCTGTGGCAGAAATGTTCCGCCAATCCCCACTATCAAAGGCGATTCTAGCAGCGTTGACAGCCTCTTGTGCAGTTGCTTTATCACCTTCAGCAGCAGTGGCGATGACTTCCTGGTTAAAGGGATTGATAATATCACGGGTTCGGTCATTGTGTGACTTGATCCATTCTCCGTTTATAAACATCCTTCTAATATACATTGAGAGTCCTCCAGCCATTTTTAATAATCGATTTTGTTGTCAAAACAGGCTAGTACTATGCTTTGGTTGAACTCGTGATTTGGGATCAATATATGATTTGGCATGATTAATAGCTATCGGCCCCTCACCGAACCCTAAGGCAATTAGGTTTACCTTGCCTTCGTGGATAGTAATATCACCTGCAGCATAAATACCATCAATATTCGTTTCCATTTTTGAATTCACTATGATAGATTTCTTCTGTAATTCTATTCCCCAGTCCTGTATAGGTCCTAGATTTGACTTGAATCCATGACTAACTATAAGCGAATCAATGTCCAAACTATTTTCCTCTGAACTATTTTTATTCCCAATTGTTACTTGTTTCAGTTCTCCATTTTCCCCTGATAAAGAATTAATAACATAAGGGGTAAATAAGGTAATGTTGGATGCTTGTAATTGTTCTACACTTTGTTCATGGGCGCGAAACTTATCACGACGGTGTACTAATGTGACTTCGCGGGCAACAGACTGTAACGTTAATGCCCAATCTACAGCTGAATCTCCTCCACCTGAAATCAGAACTCTTTTATTCCGAAATGTTTCGATATCACTAACACTGTAGTGCAGATGTGAACCTTCATATTCTATAGCATTTTCAATAGGCAGACGATGTGGGTGGAAGGCACCAACTCCGCCTGTGATTATTACTGTTTTTGAAAAGTATAAACCTTTTGTTGTTGTTATTTGGAATAATTTATCGTCTAATTTTTCTACATGTGTTACAGCTGTATCTAAGGATATATCAGGATCAAATGCTAATGCTTGTTCCTCAAGCTGTTTAACTAGCGTCTTGGCTTTTACATTTGGAAAGCCAGCAACGTCATAGATGTACTTTTCGGGATACAATGCAGTTAGCTGTCCACCCAGATCTGGCAGACTTTCAATTAAGTGAATATCCATTCCGCGCATACCTCCATAGAAAGTCGCAAATAATCCAGCGGGACCTCCTCCGATAATAGTCGCGTCATGGATGTGTTGTTCTTGATGCACAAAAACCACTCCAATTATTTATATACGATTACATAATCATTTTCTATTTTGACCGGAAAGCTTGGCAGTTTACGTTCTGGATTAGCTAGCATGCGGCCATCATCTTTTACGTCAAACTCACGTCCATGCCAAGGACAACGAAGAATTTCCCCATCCTGGCAAAATGTATATTCACCTGGGTTATCAGACTGGGGAGCACCACAAAGTTTACCTTTGGCTAAAGGGCCACCTTGATGAATACACTTATTTGTAAATGCGTAAAATTCTCCATCTAGAGTCTTACAAACTACTATAGAAATTCGTCCTATTACAGACTCTCTAAGTTCCCCCGGTTGCATATCATCGATGTGACAGACAGTTTGTTCCTTCATATGTTATCCCTCCTTTATTTTAATTTTGGATAAAATGCTCTGGCGTTTTCGGAAAATAGCTTTTTCTTTAAATCAGGGTCAAAATTCGG
Organism: Virgibacillus salinus; assembly: GCF_900102415.1. Lineage (NCBI taxonomy): Bacteria > Bacillati > Bacillota > Bacilli > Caryophanales > Bacillaceae > Virgibacillus > Virgibacillus salinus. The sequence continues at coordinate 189,420 of NZ_FNKD01000005.1, read as the reverse complement.
TATGGCTCGATGTGGCGAATCAAAATCCCAATGCGGATAATCCGTTGCAAAGCAGATCATTTCTTCTGAACCCATCTGATCAAGTACGGATAAGAAATCCTTCTTATTTAATTCTTCTGATGGCTGGGTGCAAAACCGGACATGTTCTTTCATAATGTCGCTGGGCTTTCTTTTAATCCACGGTACTTCGTGACGAAGGTCAGTATACTGCTGATCAAGCTTCCACATTAAGTGAGGAACAAAAGTAAAGCCGCCTTCAATCATCATAAGTTTAAGGTTTGGGAACTTCTCGAAAACACCATTGAAAATCATATTTGTGACCATCATCATGTGTGTTGTTGGCAGAAGACTGTGCCATTCTATAAAGTATCTTGGCCATTTACCATAATAAATAGGTGGCTCATTGTGATGCATGCCGATCATCAAATTGTGTTTTTCGGCAGCTTCATATATGGGGTGGAAATAAGGATCGCCCCACATCTTATCATCAATAGGCAGCAATATTTGAACCATTTTCGGATGTGAACCAACGCGTTCTATTTCACGAACGGCTCCACTTGGGTCTTCGGCGTTAATGTGTACAGAACCGTACAAACGCTCATCTTTTTCTAACCAATTCTCTATTTGCCAGTCATTATAGGCAGAAGCTAGTGCTGTCGCCATCTCATACCATCCGTGCATAGATGATGGTGAAGGATCCAAGGCACCGGTGAGAATACCGTACTCATGACCAATGTCATCAAGCAGTTGTTCCTGCATGAAGGGTAGATCAGACCCTGCTATTCCGCCATCTGGTGTTTTTGCATCAGCACGATTCACACCCGCCACAGAGGGTTGTGTATAGGGCAAATGTTTCTCCTGAATCCAATTTGCATCCTCTATATACCTTCTGTAAGGATTGTCTAAATACTTGAATAAATCTTTGTACAGGACACTTTCATGGATATCAACGTCAATAATTCTTTTTTTTGGCGATTGCTGGTTGTTATTCATTCTAAATCCTCCCAATTGTTTCCTAGTACTAGTACACTAACAGTCATTTTTCTATTGCCCAAACGGCGTAAAGAACCGTGAGTAACACTGAGTGGACTCAGTGACGTTCAGTAAACGTCAGTAAACCTTAGAAATACATTTACGGTTTTCTAATATTTCGTGATCTGGGCATCAGAGGGTTTTGTTACTGAATAAGTGCAACTTAGCCATTCACCATTAAGGCTTGTACAAAGTATAAGGGGTTCCAAGAAAGCAAAATACACTTTCATAAGAATCTATTTAACAAGTGCCGAGTTTTCTGAATAAATGAAAATATTCCCTTTATTTTCCTGTTACAATCAAATAACAATTAATTAATCTGGACAAAATATCAGTGAAAATAATATACAATAAAAATATATATCAACTAAGAAGCAGGTGTAATTGTGAATAGAATCATCTTATTCGTAGTGGTCATCGTAATCTTAAGCTCACCATCCCTGGCATATGCACATGCTGGATCTGGTGAGGAGCGGCCATCTGTGGTTAGCGAAGCTGCAATTGTAATGGATTCAGAAACCGGTACTGTACTTTATGAAAAAAGTTCCAAATCATCCATGTATCCAGCAAGTCTTACCAAAATCGCAACCGCAATCTATGCAATAGAGATAGGTGACTTGGATGATGTTGTAACTGTAAGTGAGAACGCTAGCGATGAAGAAGGTACAAGCGTTTTTTTGAATGAAGGGGAACAAGTTAAACTCAAAAAGCTTGTTCAGGGATTATTAATTAATTCTGGCAATGATGCCGGTGTGGCTATTGCGGAACACTTAAGCGGGAGTGTTGAACAATTCTCAACGGACTTAAATGCATATTTAAAAAATGAAATTGGTGTACAATATACACATTTTGAAAATCCTCATGGTCTTTATGATCCAAATCACGTTACTACAGCTGAAGATTTAGCCAAAATTACGAAATATGCTATGAAAAACCAAACGTTTCGGGATATTTTTGGTACAGTAGAATTGAAATGGAATGGTGAATCTTGGGATACAACCCTCTTGAAACATCATAAATTAGTTAGGCAAGTTATTCCGTATAAAGGCGCTACAGGTGGTAAAACAGGATATGTAAGTAAGTCCGGTTTCACCCTCGCAACTACAGCAGAGAGAAATGATTTGAACCTCATAGTAATTACTTTGAATAGTAATTTGTCGTCCGCTTCATACAATGATACTAAAAATCTGCTAAACTATGGATTTGAAAACTTTGAGCGATCCAGCGTTGCCAAAGGGACTACATTTAAAGCTGGTGAACAAACATATAAAACATCTGAAGAATTGAGATTTACCCATATGCAGGGTGAACAGGTGAATAGAGAAGTGAATGAGGATGGGACTTTGGATATTGTAAGGGAAGATGGCACTATCATTAATTCGTACCATCTTGATAAGTTATCTGATCGAGTAAAAATTAATGAGTCTAGTACTGTGAATAAGGATATTAAGACAAATTCAATGTTTGGTGATTATTTCCCCATGTTAGTAATAACTGCGATCATAATTGTTTTAAGTTTATTAGTCCTGTTCTATAGTCGGAAAAGAATATAAATGAAATAAAACAAAAAGGATTCCCGCTTATGTATATGCATTTGCATGGAATCCTTTATGTATTATGACCTTTTTCAAGTCGCTTCAACAACACCCATCGTATAGCCCCACCTATAAGCAGACCAAAATTTAAAAAGATTATTGGAAGCCATACTGGCCCAATTAAATGTCCAAAAATAGTAAACGTTTGCGAATAGATTAAACCAACTGTTACAAAGTAAGCTGAAAACACGAATGGCATAAATGCATACGGCTTACTCTCTCCCTCTGCGTCATTATAAGCATCCCACATCGCGAAGAAATATAGACATGGATAAAACATCAACCATTGGTAATTGGTTTGTTCAATGGCTTCACTGATATTACCATTAAAGCTAAGTAGGATTATTTGATTAAAATGCCCAAAAACATTAACAACAAATTCGAGTGTAATTAAGATAATTCCTTTAAGATACTTACCATTTAATAACTGTCCAAATCCAGGTAGGGCAATACTCCATAGCAGCTTTTCTAATTTGTCTTTGTTTTTCCCGTATTGTTTTTCCATTGTTATTTAGTCTGCCAGTTCTTTTCTGTCTGCTGCTATTGGCGGCTGTTCTAGCCATCCATTGTTAATCATGATGTTTGCCCCATCATCGGAATAGTGTGCTATTTCTGCTATTAAACGGGTATAATGGACACCTAAATCGTGTCTAGGACTAGCTGACATGGCCATACCATATTGACCGATTCCAGATGCGGTAAGTAGAGTTACAAGCGACATCATGAGTTTGTCTGAAAAAGGTGGAACTGTAGAATCAGTTACTTCGGATAATAGTATCAATGTTCCATTAGACAAGTATTCTTCATGCAGGATGGAAGTAAAAATATTAACGTGTTTGCCAGAAATATCCCTGCCTCTTTCAAAGTAACGTCTTGCTTCTTTGGATTTAGCGACTTGACTAAATCCAGCAATAACTGCTTGTCCAAGAGCATTGCGCTTTGCGTGGAAAACAAGGTTAGCAATCTCAATGCCTAGAAGTGGTCTGCGGTCACCAAACCAACCAGTTAAAAATTTTTGTTTCTTCACAAAATCGATTTGCCTAGGCTTCGGAATTTTTGGAGAGCGTAAATAAATCCCTTTTTCCTTTGACATTTCTTTTATCTTAGAATGTAATTCTTGTGTTGTATTTAGACAATTTGAGTAATACTTAATCACATCTGTCCGCTCAGCAAGTCCTAATGCTGTCCCATATGCAGTAAGTAATAAGATTGTTAAATTGAGCATGTACTCAAGATAAAGCTTATCTGCGAAAAGCCGTGGAGCTTGTAAATCTATATCCTTTTCCGTATATCCGTGTGGGATAGGGTAGTTCTCAGTGTTAAAGAAGTTCGTCAATTTACTTTTATTTTCTTCTGATACGGCTAGTACTTGCTCAAGGATAGATTGTATTTGATCATCGTCAACGTGTTGCAGAAAATATTTTAATCCACATATCGTCATTGTCTCATTTTGATAGGAAGTCCATAGGCTGGAGATTTCCGCAGAGGTTAAAGGGATATTTTTCTTAAGATTTTCCATATGTTCACTTCTCCTTTACTAATTCCTCACGATCCATCATACGCGGCGGCTCTTCAAGCCATTCATTATCTGTAATTATATTTGCACCATCCTCGGAAAATAATGCGATTTCAGATCTGAGCCTTGTATATTGTGTAGCTGATTCTCTTCTAATGTTTGGTGTTTACTCGTTCCTTAGAAGCTAATACCAATGGCAGCAACTCCGCACACTAACATGTTTTTCTGTAATCTTGATGCCTTTTATGATTTATTTCTTCACTTACTTCAATTGTACAACCTAACTGAAGCCTGTTAACGTATCCATGCCCGAATCATTACTTAGAAGATTAAAGAAAAGGTTGGCCATTCGAGGGCTGTTAATGGTCTGCGTTCGCCTTCTTTCTCCCTTCAAACTATTTCGTTATTAGTTTGGCTATAAATAAGACTCTTATACACAAACAGTCAGGTATCCAGTATAAGAATCTAGAGTAATGGGAAACATTCAATCTGAGGATTGGATAACAAGGAAAGTAATATATGATTTTTAAATGCTATAAAATGGAAACTGTTGAATGAAATGATACAATATAAATAATAAATATCTGGGGTGAGTTAATGAACCTTCAAACATACTTGACAATGGATGCTACTGAAATGGCAGAACAAATTAAAGCAAGCAAAGTTAACCCATCTGAGTTGATGGATCTAAGTTTCCAGCAGTTGGAGAAAGTTAATCCAACTTTAAATGCTGTTGTACATAATCGAAAAGAACGTGTAAGAAATGAAGTAAACAGTTTTAGTGCAGATCGACCTTTTTCTGGTGTTCCTTTCTTATTAAAGAACCTTTCACAATCACTAAAGGGTGAGCCGATCACGTCTGGATCTAAACTACTAGGGGCTACAATAAGTGAGTATGACTCAAATTTTGTGAAAAGGCTTCGTGATTCTGGAGTATTGTTTATGGGGCATACGAATGCACCTGAATTTGGATTGAAAAACATTACCGAGCCTGAACTATATGGACCGACACGAAATCCATGGAATAAGGACCATTCATCAGGAGGGTCAAGTGGGGGATCTGCGGCTGCAGTTGCTGCTGGTATTGTTCCTGTTGCTGGTTCAAGTGATGGTGGTGGGTCAATTCGAATTCCTGCTTCCTTCACTGGCTTATTTGGACTAAAACCAACTCGCGGACGTACCCCTGTTGGTCCAGGAGTAGGGCGTCAATGGCAAGGTGCGGCAATTGACTTCGTACTGAGCAGAAGTGTACGTGACAGTGCTGCAATGCTTGATAATCTTCAAGTTGTAGAGCCAGCAGCGGCATTTAATACACCGCTATTTAGTGGAAGTTACAAGGACAATATGAAAGAGCCATTTAATAATTCACTTCGAATTGCTTATACGACGAAATCACCTGTAGACACCCCTGTTTCAGAGGATGCCAGCATAGCTGTAGAAAAGACAGTTAAATGGTTGGAAAATGAAGGGCATATTGTTGAGGAAAAAGAAAATGATGTAGATGGTATTCAATTAATGAAAGATTACTATCTCATGAATAGTGGTGAAATCTCTTCTGTCATTCAACAGCTTGAAAAATCGCTCGGCAGACCACTGACTGCTGAGGATGTTGAGGTTGAAACTTGGTTGCTGAATGAGGCTGGGAAATCTGTTTCAGCAGCTGAGTTCTCTGCAAGTCTGGCTTCATGGGATGTCGCAGCAGCAAAAATGGCTACTTTTCATCAAATATATGACTTATATATAACACCAGCTACAGCATTTACAGCACCGAAAATTGGTGAGTTGTCCCATTCAGAAACAAAGAAGAGAAATCTTGTGAAGCAAATTAGAGAGGTAGATAAGTCACAACAGCAAGAACTGATTTATGACATGTTTCTGCCAAGTTTAACTTATACACCATTTACACAGCTTGCGAATCTGACAGGACAACCAGCAATGTCCGTTCCGGTTTATCAGTCGGAAAATGGTCTTCCTTTAGGCGTTCAGGTAATGGCGTCCAAAGGTGAAGAGGACATGCTCCTGCAGTTAGCGTTTCAATTGGAGCAATCCAATATTTGGGTTGGGATGAATGGAAATCCGATGTTACCGTATAAAACAGCCCAAATCGACTAATACTAGATTGTAAGTTTTTTACTGAAGACGTTTCTTAAAAGATTGATGTTTTTTAACCATTGTAATTGATTTGAACTGCGACACAAATGAGAATTTTCTTTTATGCTGCTTTCTCTTGTTCTAATGATGATTGAGTGCTTAGGTTCGTTTCGGCAGAATATTTCGCTTTCACCGTTCAGGGTACCAATGCGACATTTGCTCAAGCTAGCACATTTGCAGTGTCTTATTAGCCATGGGACGCCCTCAGTCTTCTCATTATGCTAAGAACGCTTCTTCCGGGGTCTTCGGACACGTGCTGTTCCCATAGGAGTCCACGTATTCTGCCTCCGCTCGTAGAAATTTCTAATTAGAGACTGAAGTGCTCCACTGGCTAAGAACAATGTGAAAGCGAGTATTTTTCCGTACCTAAATTAAAAAGAACTGCGCGTTTCTCGAAACTGACGATTATATGGTTTGAAATCTTGTTTTTATCCATCACGATATATATTTGTTAATTATTAGGATAAAGTGAAAAAAACAGTGTAGTGAATTTCCTAATCGTTGTCATAGCACTCATCTTATAAAAGATGGAAGTAAATCACGATTAAGTTACGACGCAGTTTATATCTTTTTTGTAAAACGAAGGCGCACCTTTTTTGGATGATGAGCCAAATTTTTCAAATAATCAAAAATGCCTGTGATTATGCTTTTATTCATAGGACATTTTTAGTATAGTTAAACTAACTAATTTAATAGAAAAGTAACGTAGCCGGGAAGGGGTCAGTCAAGATGATGCAAGAAACTGCTATATATCATGAAAGAGTAGAAAAGGTACTTGCGAATATAAATAAAGTTATGATTGGAAAAGAAGAAGCTGCTACCCTAAGTTTGGTAGCATTATTGGCACAGGGGCACGTTTTACTTGAGGATGTACCGGGTGTTGGCAAGACAATGCTTGTGCGAACATTAGCAAAGTCTTTGGATTGTGACTTTAGAAGGATTCAGTTCACACCAGATTTACTACCTTCAGATGTTACCGGAGTTTCTATTTATAATCCAAAAGAAATGGAGTTTGAATTCCGAGGTGGTCCTATTCTTGGGAATATTGTCCTAGCTGATGAAATCAATCGAACTTCTCCAAAGACACAGTCTGCACTACTTGAAGGTATGGAAGAGAAGAACGTTACCGTTGATGGTAATACAATCCCATTAAAACAGCCATTCTTTGTCATGGCAACACAGAATCCTATTGAGTATGAAGGAACATACCCACTTCCGGAAGCTCAGCTGGACAGATTTATTTTAAAATTAAAAATGGGTTATCCATCAATTGAAGAAGAGCTGCGCATGTTAGAGATCACATCTAAAGATCATCCAATTGAATCTATATCATCTGTTATTAATAGAGATGAATTATTATCCATTCAAGAAGAAGTCAAGGATGTTTATATCGACAAGAATGTCCAACAATATATTATAAATCTAGTAACTGGAACACGGAACAATAAAGCCATTTATTTAGGTGTGAGCCCTCGTGGGTCAATTTCCTTAATGAAGGCTGCCAAAGCTTATGCATACATTCATGGTCGTGATTATGTATTGCCAGATGATGTGAAGTACTTAGCCCCTTTTGTATTGGTTCACCGAGTTATTTTAACATCTGAAGCAAAATATGACGGGCTTACGAGTGATAAGGTTATTGAAAAAGTTGTTAAAGATACACATATCCCGATTCGGAAGGAATTTAATTAATGACTGGCACTATTAGATTTATAGGAAAATTAAGTTTTGTCGTTTTCTTATTACTACTTTTATTTTCATTTGCAATGTTCCAGGGCGGGTTTGTAAGCTGGTTCTTATTTTTTGGGTTTCTGCCGATTTTCCTTTATCATTTAGGGTTATTGTTTTACCCAATCAAAAGATGGCATGTCACACGAAGCTTGTCACATCATGTCATTCGGGCTGGAGGACGAATAGCTGTCACGGTTAAAATAAAGAGAACTATCCCTTACCCCTTATATTATTGTATTTGTGAGGAGATTTTCCCAGATACTCTTCAAAAAGTGGATAATCAAAACGAGAAGTACCGTAACATGGATAAACCAAATAAGTTACAAGTAAGTCGCAAAATAAAGAAGATTGTTTTCCCGGGATTCAGTCGTGAAATCGAACTGCCATATTATATCGAGCAAGTACCTCGTGGTGAACATCAGCTCCAGGCTTTACGCATAAGAACTGGAGATGTGCTTGGTTTTGTTAAAAAAGAGCATATTTTTTACTTGTCAGACCAAATTGTAGCATTTCCAAATGAACGTCCGGTACACATTGCAGAAAGTATCACTAGCTATGAACAAGGGTCTATTTCTGCTTATGCGATGAATTTAAAGAATTCAAATGTTGCAACGGGGATCCGTGAGTATACGCCTGGTGATAAATTTTCTTGGATTGATTGGAAACAGACAGCAAAGAAGAATACAATAATCACAAAAGAATTCGAACAAGAAAAAAGTACAGATACAATGGTCATATTGGACAGTTGCTATAATCGTGGAATAAATGATCTGGCTTTTGAAGCAGGAATTGAGCTGACAATGTCGTTAGTGGAATCGATCCGAAAACAGGCTTCACAAGTAGGCTTTCTGTCAATTGGCGAAAACGTGGTTTATTTTCCTATGCACCATGATCCATCCAAAAAAGATTTAATCAGGCAACACTTAACAAGACTGCAGCCTGGTGGGACAAGGTCCTTTTCGATGGTATTGAGAGAGGAAACAACGAAGATTTCATCGGGAGCTAACATGATATTGGTTACAACTCAAATGGATGACATGTTCAGAGAATCAATTCAGAAGGTGAAGCAACGCTCTAAACGTGTAATTATCCTATTCATACAATCATCTGCACTTATTTCACGTAGTGAACACAATATTATCCAGCAGCTTCGTTTTGAAGGTGTTGTTATTAATGTTTTAACTGAAAAACAGTTAGTCCAGAAAATTATTGAGGTGAATGTATCATGAAAATGAAAATCCCATTATTATACACCTCTATTTTATATATCTGCGCATTTGTTTTATTTCTGGAATGGCTTTATCCGGTAAATGTCATTGGTGATGTAAACAACTTAACCGTTTTTATTTTGTTTACAATATTTTGCTTTTTTATCTCTATGCTTCAAATTGAATGGTATATATCAATGCCTTTAAAAGGATTCGGGTTACTTTTTATTATTAATAGTCTATTTTTAACGCACCTTCTTTTTAGTAAACTATGGTTCGATCAACTATTTATGGAAATATCGTTTAATATCAATGTATTGTTTTCACAGCAATGGTACGAATTAACGCCTTTATTCCGCAGTGTATTATTCTTATTGTTAATCTGGCTAATGAGCTATCTGTTGCATTATTGGTTCATTGTCATGAAGCGGATTTTCTTATTTGTCCTACTTACGATTATTTATATAACTGTTCTGGATACATTTACGATATATGAAGCAGATGCAGCAATTGTCCGTACATTCATCGTATCGTTTGTTGCACTAGGTATGACAAACTTCTTTAAAGAAATTGACCGTGAAGCAATTCGCTTTTCGTGGTTAAAAAAATCACCAATATGGGTTGTCCCTTTAATAACTATCGTACTATTTTCCACGTTAATAGGATTTGCTGCACCGAAATTTGACCCGCAGTGGCCTGATCCAGTTCCTTTCTTGAAAAGCACCGCTGAAAACGCTGGGAGTTCAGATGCTGGCTCGGGGGTCAGTAAGGTCGGGTACGGTGGTAATGATTCACGACTTGGTGGTTCCTTTGTACAAGATTATACCCCAGTATTTCAGGCAGCAGCTAAAGATGACCACTACTGGAGAGTAGAAACGAAGGATGTCTATACAGGAAAAGGTTGGGAAAAGTCGCAGGATCCACAGTATGAATTACAGCAAAATAATGCTATCTCACTTGAGACTTTTGCTGACAGTGTAGAAACAGAGAAGTTTACTACCACACTGGATTTTCAAGGTAATAACAATATGGAAAAACTGATCTATCCATACGGCATTAGCGGTGTTGAAACAACACAGAATGTTGGACTAATGCTTGATAGTCAGTTTGGAGAAATTAGAACAGAGCTTGAAGGAAGTAGTCTAAGGCTGAATAACTACACGATTACTTATGAACGACCTTCATTTGCTATTGATGAGTTACGTAAAGTAAGCGATGAGGATCCTGCTAGTCTAAACGAGCGATATACACAATTACCAGATTCATTACCAGAGCGAGTAGGTGAACTGGCGGCAGAAGTTACTGCAGAAGATGATAATCGTTATGATAAAGCCAGATCATTAGAATCGTATTTTAGCAGAAATGGATTCGTGTATCAGATAAGTGATGTTCCTGTCCCTAATGAAAACCAGGATTATGTGGATCAATTTTTATTTGATTCCAAGGCAGGGTATTGTGACAATTATTCCACTTCGATGATAGTAATGCTCAGATCACTTGATATTCCTGCAAGATGGGTAAAAGGCTTTACGAGTGGTGAAATAGTTGAAGAAGGTGAAAATCAGAATTCCTATGATATATATGAGGTAACAAATTCCAATGCTCATTCATGGGTTGAAGTTTATTTTCCAGATAAAGGCTGGGTTCCCTTCGAACCGACACAAGGATTTCCTAATATGGCAGAATTTCATTTTAACTCAGATAGTACATCAGAAAATGATGACGAATATGAGGCACCAGAAACCGAGTCTGAGCAAGAACAGCTGCCAGAAGAGAATGAATCAGAAACATCATCATCTACTAGTAATACAAGCAATTTTGAAGTGAATTGGTGGTATGTTCTAATTGGACTTACTGTAATACTTCTTTTCACATTTATCATTTATCTAACAAGATTTCGCTGGAAGACAGTATATTTAAACATGAAAATTAAAAATAAAGGTGATGCGAAAACATATCAAAACGCATATCACCATTTACTCAATGTATTGGCACATAACGGATTCCCAAAAGATGCTGATCAAACTTTACGAGAGTATTCCAAACGAATTGACTCACTCTATGGTTCAAATACGATGAAACGTTTAACTAGTCATTATGAACGTATCCTGTATAAAAATGAACTGGATACTGAGGAAGCAGTAAATTTACGCCAATTGTGGAAAAATTTAATTAAACGTATAATGGCTTGACCGTCCTTCTTTTGATTAGTAGAATAGGATAATATTAATTTTAACGAAATAAATACGCCGTTCGTATATCCTCGATAATATGGTTCGAAAGTATCTACCGGAGCACCGTAAACGCTCTGACTATGAAGGCGGAATTTCTAAAGGTATGCTCATTTGTCGACCTGGATTTCTGCCTTTGTGTAGTTTTTTATATTCTGCACAGTAGGTAGGTCCAGGTTTTTAATGTGGGTAAACCTGTTGTCTTTATCGATAGCGTGTAAATGGATAGGAGTGATTGACATGGAAAGTAATGAAATGATCTTAGTGCTTGATTTCGGCAGTCAATATAATCAGCTAATCACAAGAAGGATTAGAGAGCACGGTGTGTACAGTGAATTACACTCACACAAATTAACAGCAGAAGCTATTAAAAAAATGAACCCAAAAGGAATCATCCTATCAGGCGGTCCGCATAGTGTTTATGATGAAAACAGCTTCCGATGTGATAAGGAAATCTTTGAATTAGATATCCCCATTTTAGGAATTTGCTATGGCATGCAGATTATGGCTTTACATTTTGGTGGCAATGTTGCTAAAGCCACAAATCGTGAATACGGGAAGGCTCTAATTGAACTAACACATGACCCAATATTATTTAAAGACACACCAAAAAATCAGTCTGTTTGGATGAGTCATGGGGATAAAGTAATGGAAGTACCTGTATCTTTCCAAGTTGATGCAACTAGTCCTTCAACACCTATAGCTGCCATGAGCGATAATAGTCGTAAATTGTATGGTGTACAATTTCATCCGGAGGTTCGTCACTCTGAGTACGGAAATCATTTACTGAAGCAATTCGTTTTTGATGTGTGCGAATGTGATGGTGAATGGACAATCGAAAATTTCATCGATATGGAAGTAGAGAAAATACAAGCAAAAGTAGGTGATCGGAACGTCTTGTGTGCTTTGAGCGGAGGGGTTGATTCATCTGTTGTTGCAGCGCTCATCCACAAAGCAATAGGAGATCAGCTCACATGTATCTTTGTCGATCATGGTTTGTTGCGGAAAAATGAGGCAGACGATGTTATGAAGACATTTGCTGATGATTTTAACATGAACATTATTAAGATTGATGCTGCTGATCGATTTTTATCTAAATTGAAGAAAGTGGATGATCCTGAACTAAAGCGTAAAATTATTGGTAATGAATTTATCTATGTTTTTGATGATGAAGCAGCAAAGCTGAAGGATATTGACTTTCTTGCACAAGGTACACTTTATACAGATATTATTGAAAGTGGTACAGATACAGCACAAACAATTAAGTCACACCATAATGTTGGTGGCCTGCCAGAGAATATGCAGTTCGAATTAATTGAACCATTGAATACCTTATTTAAAGATGAAGTAAGGGAACTTGGTTTACAACTCGGATTACCAGAGGGAATTGTTTGGAGACAGCCGTTTCCAGGACCAGGTCTTGCTATTCGAATATTAGGAGAAGTAACAGACGAGAAATTGGCGATCGTTCGTGAATCAGATGCCGTCCTACGTGAGGAAATAGCGGCAGCTGGATTGGACCGTGATATTTGGCAATACTTTACAGTCCTTCCTAATATCCGAAGTGTCGGTGTGATGGGGGATGCCCGCACATACGATTATACTATTGGTATCCGGGCAGTCACCTCAATCGATGGGATGACATCGGATTGGGCACGAATTCCGTGGGATGTTCTGGAGAAAATATCGACAAGAATTGTGAATGATGTTGAGCACATTAACCGAGTTGTTTACGATATAACCAGCAAACCACCTGCAACGATCGAATGGGAATAAACGGACATTAGATTAACTTGTTGAATAATTGTTCGTTTTTTGTTGACTTTGTCGAATTTTGATAGTAATATAGTCTTAGATTCGGTAATTAAATAAGCATCTTGCGTATAATTTCGGGGATAGGGCCCAGAGTTTCTACCAGACTACCGTAAATGGTCTGACTACGCGGATAATAGTAATTAGGCTGAGAGAGTATATCTTTGCCAAATTGCTTTTTCCTGCATAGTTTTGTAGCACTCTTGTCCATCAAGGGTGTTTTTTATTTGCAGTTAAGTAATCTTTCCTTTCTTACTGCATAAATGCAACAAAGGCTTAGCGATAAGCAAAGTTTCTAATATTTGAGATGAAGTGAGGAGGAATAGTGATGAAAAAGTATTTTCGTTTTAAAGAGTTGGGAACAGACTATAAGACTGAATTTATGGCAGGACTAACGACATTCCTTGCCATGGCATATATATTATTTGTTAACCCATCAACACTTGCATTGGTAGGAATTGAAGAATTACCAGAAGGAGTTACACGAATCGACCAAGGTGCAGTATTTACAGCAACTGCCATTGCAGCAGCTATCGGTACATTAATTATGGGTATTTTTGCGAAGTATCCAATTGCGCTTGCACCCGGTATGGGGTTAAACGCATTTTTCGCGTATACCGTTGTGCTGGGATATGGGATACCATGGGAAACTGCTCTAGCGGGCGTATTAGCTTCCGGACTTATTTTTATCGTTTTGACATTAACGGGACTTCGCGAAAAAGTTATCAATGCTATTCCGGCAAATTTAAAAATGGCAGTTGGAGCGGGTATTGGTGTATATATTGCATTTATAGGTTTTCAAAATGCAGGAATAATTGTCGGTGATGACGCAACACTTGTCGGAATGGGTGACTTAACATCACCAACTGTACTGCTAGCAATTTTTGGAATTATAATATCTGTTATTCTATTAAGTTTAAATATTAAAGGCGGCATTTTTTATGGTATGATTTTAACTGCTATCGCAGGAATTATCTTTAATCTGATTGATCCGCCGTCAGGTCTTGGTGGAATTGTTGGGGAAGTTCCCAGCCTAGCGCCAACATTTGGTCAGGCAATCGCTCACTTTGGTGATATTTTTACTATTGAAATGCTAGTGGTTATTTTAACTTTCTTGTTCGTTGATTTCTTTGATACAGCTGGGACTTTAGTGGCGGTAGCTAATCAGGCAGGATTAATGAAGGATAATAAGCTTCCGCGTGCAGGAAAGGCGCTTTTTGCCGATTCAGCAGCGACAGTTGTTGGTTCGGTTGCTGGGACTTCCACAACAACATCTTATATTGAATCAACTGCAGGCGTGGGAGCCGGTGGTCGTACTGGTTTCACTTCAATCGTAACAGCAGGATTTTTCCTTCTCGCGCTATTTTTCTCACCTCTGTTGAGTGTTGTGACTGCAGAAGTAACTGCACCAGCACTGATCATTGTTGGGGTATTGATGTCGTCAACACTGAAAAATATTGACTGGGATCAGTTTGAAATTGCCGTACCAGCATTTCTAACTATTATTATGATGCCATTAACGTATAGTATTGCAACCGGGATTGCTATTGGGTTTATTTTCTACCCAATCACGATGATATTGAAGGGCCGTATCAAAGAAATAAATCCGGTTATGTATGTATTATTTGTTATATTTATTCTTTATTTTATGTTCCTAAGCTAGAAAACACTGAAAAAAAGCGAAATCATCTCATAGGGTGGTTTCGCTTTTGTTTGTTAGGAAACCACAAAATTTAAGTGCCGTGGATAACTTGAATTCTGAATCAGTCATGTCCAGCTCCAGCGCTTAGCGCCTAGTGGACTTCCCTCCCCGTGTCTACGATAAGTCAACATCGAATCGCTTACGCTCTTCGTGTATCCTTTATCTCAGGGAAAAGGAAGATCGACTAAGACCGCCGCTTTGCGCGGCAACGTCGACCCACCCGCGATGCACGGGCGCAGTCCATACGGCGCTGAACAGGCGCTTGCGCTTTAGTCTTAGCCTCAAGCTTTTTTTCCGTATGGTAACAGGTGAAATGCAGTTAGAGATAAAGTGCCGAATAATGCACAACAACCCAGTACAAAGTATAATGTTCCACCGCCGTATGAATCTATTAATGCCCCACCAGTAAGCGATCCGATGATTCCTGATACGCCGAAGAATACGGAATAAAACACTAGATGTCCAGTTGACTGTAATATGCTGGGTATTAATCTGGTGATATACTCAAATGATGCTAAATAGAATACGCCGAAAGTTAAGCCGTGTAAAAACTGTAATGCAAGGATGTACATCGGATCGTCAACTGCAGCATACAAGAACCAACGCAGACTGTAGATAGTTCCAGCAAAAATAATAAATAATAGCGTATGGTATTTTCTGAACCATCGACCAGCCAGTGCAAAGACTGCTGCCTCGCTTGCAACACCAATGAACCAAGCTATGCCAACTAATCCTTCGCCACCACCAAGTTCAGTAATGTATAATCCAATAAAACTGTCATTTGCGCGGTGTGAAATTGTCAGAAACATAATCATAAATAGAAAAATGATAAATGGCTTGTTTTTGGCTAATCGCTTTACATCAATTAATTGAATAGGATCAGATTCTACTTTCACATCGGTTAAGCGAAACGCGACAATTAAAGCTGTTACACCAAAGAATAAGTATGGCCAGATCATATATTGAACACCAATTTCTGAGAGAACCGCCCCAACAATTAAAGAAGAGGTTGCAAAACCGATTGACCCCCATGTTCGGATTGTTCCGAATGAAATTCGTAAATCATCTGCCCGGCGTTGAGCCAAGCTGTCACCAAGAGCCCCTATCGGTGAGGTAAAAAAGTAAAATACGAATCCCATTAAGATAATTGCAAGTAAACCATTCATTTGGAAAAATAAAACACTGCTAATAAGTAATCCGAAAATACAAATTATCAGCATTCTTTTGACGGTTTTATATTTATCACTCATATAGCCCCAGAAAGGTTGTGAAAAGATTGCTGCTAAAGGACCGACTGCCAGTACCCATCCTATCTCCGTACCATTTAATCCTTTATAGTTAAGGTACAATGGCAAGAAGCTTATGATAATTGTATTTGTAGCATGAAAACTGAATAATAACATTTTCAAGGGTGTTAATGATTGATTATTAGGCATTGAATTCGCTCCCTATAGTTGTAAAGGTTTAATTATACTATACTTGGAGTATACAAATAAACTTTTTTGGCAGATAAGAAAGCATAACTACTCTCAGATTAGATAGATGCAACTAAGGCACTCACTATTAATGATTGGTGAATGCCACTAAAAAAGTAGGTAGGGTATATTCAACCAAATAGGCGAAAATTTAGCTGGATGTGAGGGACTTCATGCCGGCTGGCTGTGGGGAACCACAGTGGATATCGCAAATTTCGACCGGATAAGTGAAATCTCAACAAGAAAATAAATAGAAGCAGATTTAGTCATCTACTTCTCCCATACTTCCTCAATATATTCATCGCGTCCCGACTTAGCACGATCCTGCAAATAATGTTCCTCATTTTTTTTATAGTAATCCTGGTGATGCGACTCAGCTGGATAAAAAGTTGTAGCTGACAGGACTTTGGTTACAATTGGTTTGGAAAATCTACCACTGTTTTCGAGTAACTGCCTGGATTTCTCAGCTAGTTCCTTTTGTTCTTCGTTATGATAAAAAATAGCTGTCCGATATGAATCGCCGCGATCATGAAATTGTCCGCCATCATCGGTCGGGTCTATTTGACGCCAGTATACTTCTAAAATTGTCTCATAGGAAATAACTGAAGGATCATAAGTGATTTCAACAGCCTCATAGTGACCGGTTGTTCCACTTTTTACAGTTTCATAGGTTGGGTTGGCAGTCAGACCGCCTGTATATCCAGACACTACCCCATGAATCCCATCCCATTTATCAAACGGTTTAACCATGCACCAGAAGCATCCACCTGCAAATGTGGCTTTCTTTCGTTGGTATGTCATGCTCGTTTCCCCCAATTGTTCTTTAATGATTGTTTTTTACTATAACACAGATTGGAATATATAAGGAAATAAATGATTTTCATATTAGAAATCTGTCTAAAAGTGCTTTAAAAAGCTGTCTGCTTCAATTGCAGACAGCCTTATCCTTTAGATAAAATATGGTCCGAAAAATGAAAGTAGCATTAAAATGTGCGCCCCAACAAAGCAAGATATCCTAGCCGATGCATTCCAGTCCCTTGTTTTCTTTGTTGATTGTGCTGCAATGTATGCAATCATAGCGGATAGCAAGATAAACACATACGAGCTGCCATTAAACGTCAGGTAATCAGGTGCATTTAAGTAGATCGACTGAACGAAAATATAGTCCTTAAAAATGAAGACTGCCAGCATGTAAATACCTACCCCTGTGTAAAATATCCATGGCGGATCTTCGTCCAGCTTTTTACTTTTTGACATCTGCATGATGACTATGAACACTACGGGCCAAATAAACCAAATACTTGAAATAGATATGGTGATTACCGTCATGGACATCATACCCAGTGTTTTGCCGAGTCCTCTAATCCAGTCATCCATAGTCAGCCCAGGAGCCTTATCAACAATTGCAGGTTTGCTGGAGGAAACGTTTATATCATTGCTTTCCCCTTTCAGATCAAGCCATATAACTGTTGATTCATCCAGCCATTGTGGATTTCCTGATACATCAGGTGTGTTACTTTTACGAAAGACTTCTACATCTCCATTATCTGACATGGATGCTGAATAGATATTGAATGCAGTATTTTCTTTAAATTTTGTCTGAGTGTAGCCGCTAGCATTAAAAATGAAATGGGGGTTGCCGTCACGATACGAGATGTTAATACTACCAACTTCACTAAGGTTCCCGTTGCCAGCAGGGTCATTGAACTTCAATTGCTCTAGTGGAAACTTCTCATTGCTACCTATGGTTACTTGCTTATAGTACGTATAAAATTGTGGTGGTCCCTGGGATTGTTTTTGCTGTGTTTCAAATGCATAAGTCAATTCTTGGTCATTAACGGCAAAATCGATATGGTTGATAATTTGTCCAAACGTAATTGTGAATTTTTCCTGATGGACTTGTTCAATACCTTTAGCTTTAACTGCATAAACATTAATCTCAACATTATTATTAATGGAATTTTTTGTCATTAAGTAAAGTCCCTGTTTTCCCTCGAATGGAGTGATCTCATCTGTACCATCTTTTAAATCCATTAGCTTATTTGAAGTCTTATCAACTTGATTAAGCTTATATAATGTATTGTCTTTTGTGTAAAGAATGGTGTCCTTCAATGGATAGAATCGTTTAGCATCGGAGACGATTATGTTACCTTTCTGGTCATAAATGTGTTTGTAATCATGGTAAATCAGATTATTTTCTTGAATAAACACTTGTGTCCATTTGTCAAACGGAATATCATACGAATTTTCATTAACTACTTCAAAATTATTATTTAATGTCTTAGTCAAAAGCTGGCCTTCTTCATAAGTCTGAATGATAAGCTTATCGTCATTAGTCTTTTGTACTGGAAGTCCGTTATTTACAGTTGTCGTTCCAATTTGTAATGCTCTGCTCCAGCCTTCATCTGGAGGTTCTGACGCGTTTGTAATATTTTGATAAAAAACACTGAAAATGCCAATTGCAATAATGATGGATGGTATAATCCAAAATAGATGTTTTCTCATTATGATCCCCTTGTCTATGTCTGTATCGATATGACTTTCTAACCATATTTTTATTTTGCGATAAGCCAAATTTTCTAAAATTTGTTACATAAGTAAAATATATCACAAACAAGGAAGCTAAAGAAATTATTTTGAATCTTAAATCATATGTTAAAATAAGGGGACATTGAATTTTTGAAAGAAGGTATGGGTACAATGGGGAAAATACCAATCATACAAAGCCAGCTTAGTCCACCACCGATAAAAGACAGGTTTGTCAGGCGCGCAAAAGTAAATCGAAAGCTGATCAATGCAAATAAGTATCCACTCACATTATTGCATGCTGGCGCAGGGTATGGGAAAAGTACTGCATTGGCTTTATTTGTACATGACATTAGTCCTAGTGCATGCTGGTATTCAATTTCACAAAACGATGATGATATCCTCCCTTTCATAAATAAATTAATTCACGCAGTTAAGTTAAAATATCCGTTCTTTGGAAAATCAATTTTAAATGAAATCGAAAAGTTAGATAATTACATTAATGACGAGCAAATATGGTCACTGACTTCATCCTTTATTAATGAGATCATTGAAATGAAAAAGCAGGTTACATTAATTCTGGACGACTTCCATCATGTGAAAAATTCGAATGAAATCGAGCAATGGATAAAACAGCTGCTTGATCATGTTCCAGAAAATATGCATATCATATTGTCCAGCAGAACTAAACCGAAATGGGATATCATACCGAAATTAAAGATAAAGGGCGACTTACTTGACATTCCTCAAAATGATTTAGTTCTTTCATCTGATGAAATGCATCATGTTCTGGAAGACATATATAAAGTTAACCTAGTATCAGAAGATTTACAAAAAATTCATCAGCTGACTGAAGGATGGGCAATAGCATTTAGTATGTTCATCCAGCACATGCAATCAGAGTCATCGATAGATGCCATCCTGCAAAATCGTCAGCAATCGCTGCAGGACTTATTCGATTATTTGGCATCCGAAGTACTATCTAAACAATCACTAATTATGCAGCAGTTTTTATTACAATCGAGCATTATTGATGTTTTAACACCCGATGTTAGTGATCATGTGTTACAGATTAACGGGTCAGAAGACATTCTGGCAGGATTGGTTGAGCAAAACTTATTTATTGTAGAGGGTGAGGGGAGTCACTATCGTTATCACGCCTTATTCAAAGCTTTTTTAGAAAACCGCCTGGAAAAAACGTATCCAAGTGAATTCAAAGATTTACATAAACGAGCGGCACAATACTACGAAAAAATATTTCATATGGAAACAGCTTTATACCATTATCGACAAATACAGGCATTTAGTGCGATAGCTCATATCTTGCAAAAACAAGGATCTAAATTGCTTCGAACAGGGAGATTGCAGCACTTATACGAGTTATTATACGAGCTACCGGAAAAGTTTAAAGAAAAAGATCTGATTCTATATTTCTATCAAGGTGAAATTGAGCGTTACCGGTCATCCTATGCGGAAGCCGAGCAGAACTATAAAAGGATACTGGAGCGATGTAAAGAAGATTATTATATTGCTGGCATTGCACTCGAAGGGATGGCGCGAATATATCTGGATACCATCCAGCCCGACATTGCAGAACGCTATGTGAATCAGGCTATCCAGATGCGTGAGAGATCAAGTGCAAGCAAGGAAGAGATGGCAAGACTATATCAGTTAATGGCTGAAAACCTGATAAATGCTGGTCAGGCAATGAAAGCAGAATCCTGGTTTGATCGTGCAAAAGTATTAAATTTGCCATTGGAAGAGGGAAACCTTCAAGCGCGAATATACTTGCGGACTGGCAAACTTGCAAAAGCCCGAGAGACTCTGATTCAACGAAAACAAAACGCAAAAACAACAAAACATTTACCACAGTCTCATCGCGAAACAGACATTCTGCTATCGATTATCGAAGCATTTATGGGTGAAGCTGAATCGAGTAGAAAACTGGCGAGTAATGGAATACAGTTAGGGTTGAATATCCAGTCTCCGTTTGTAGAGGCATGCGGATGGATGCGAATGGGCCATGCTGTTCAGTTATCGGATCACTATGAGTCTGATTTAGCAATTAATTGTTATGAGACCGCCTTGGATATCATGGAGAAAATTAACGTATCACGAGGTAAAGCGGAGCCTTATATGGGTTTAGCAATCCTTTATGGAAAAAAGCAACAATATGATCAAGCAGTTGAAACTGCAAATAAAGGATTGCGTGAAACGGAAAAAGTTAAGGATCGCTGGCTAAGCGCAATGATTAAGTTATGTATTGGGATAACCGAAATTTATAACAATGATTTAGAAAAAGCGTCACAAGTTATGATGGAGGTTCACAGAGAGTTTAAATCATGTGGTGATCGTTATGGCAATTTAGTTAGTAGGTTTTGGAATACGTTTATTGCCTTTAAACAGGAAAATGATGAAAGGTTCAAACAAGAGATGCAACTCTTTCTGAAGGAATTGCAAACAGAAGAATATGATTTTTTCCTTAAAAAAAGAACTACCTTTGGTCCAACTGATGTTCAAAACATTGCTCCCATGCTGTTAAAGGCTAAAAATCTTGATATAGAGCCCGCATTTGTTTCAAGATTACTATATGAACTTGGGTTTGATGAAACAATAAAAAGTCATCCAGGCTATACGTTAACAATTCAGACATTTGGTCATTTAAAGGTTTGGCTAGGAAATAAGCAAGTTGAAAACACTGATTGGCAGCGTGGAAAGGCTAAGGAGCTATTTGAATTACTTATAACGAATCGGGAAAAGCTCATATCAAAAGAGGAAATCCTCCAAAAGCTTTGGCCTAACCAGGATGAGAATGGTGCAAATAAAACATTTAAAGTTACCCTGAATGCATTATTAAAAGCATTGGAACCAATGCGAAAGGCTCGTGAGGAATCCTTTTTTATAAAACGAAAAGGCAGTGCATACGGGCTGAACCAAGATTCTGGATACAAATTAGATAGTATTATATTTGAAGAAGGAGTACTAAGCGGAATTGAAGAAAGCGACCCAAAGCATGCCAAAGAAAAGTTGGATAAGGCCCTAGCATTGTATGAAGGCGATTATCTGGCAGATCTCAGATTTACGGACTGGTGTGTTACAGAACGTGAACGGCTGCAATTAATTTATCTCCGTGGTTTGGAAAAAATGGCACAGGTGTCAGTTAGACTCCGTGAATTCAATGCATGTATTGACTGGTGTGAAAAGATTTTAGCGATTGATAATGCATGGGAAGAGGCATATCGCCTGTTAATGTATAGCTACTATCAAAATAATAACCGTCCCCAAGCAATTAAATGGTATGAGAAATGTGCTTCTAATTTAGAGGAAGAACTTGGAATCGAACCGATGGAACCAACTAGAGAAATGTACAATATGATTATCGAATCGGAAGAGCTAAAATCATACTGATAACCCCCCCCTTGATAACAGCAGAATCAAGGGGGTTTTTTAGCAGTTAAGAAACCAACATGGCTGCCGAATGCGCAGTCACCATCTGGCATGAAAATGAATTTGTGGTCGAATTAGAGAGGTGTTTTCATATAGCGAATTTGAGATTTTGCGGACACCAGAGACCTTATTTGGCAGAAATCCACGAAAATGGTGGTATTTGCGGACACCAGGGACCTTATTTAGCACAAATGCCCTCTATTTACCATGATATATGTAAAATAAGGGCTTCTGTGTCCGGATAAGATCGAATAGGTCTTTTTTTTACAGAAATAGCGTCCCCTGTGTCCGCTAATAAATAAATTCTTAGATTTCGTTAACTTTTTATCGAAGTTAAAGAAACCACCGTGCAACCACCATCTATTATGAAAATGAGATTGTAATCAAGCTAGAGGGGGATTTTCATACAAATATTGATCCTTTCTTACTGCATAAGTGCAACTAAATCATTGGCTATTAAGGTTTCTAAAATGCGAAGCTTTTCTAAGATATGTAACTTTCTTGTAACTGGTTCTATTTATGATTGCGATAAGATGTAATAATTAAATTAAAGGGGGAAACAAGAAATGAATGTCAAACGTATAACTGGGTTGTTATTTATTATGCTGTTAATTGCTGTATTTGTAACAGCCTGTGGAGATGAGGATGCTTCTGGTGAAAGCGAAGATTCATCTAATGGAAGTGATACAGAAGGGGAAGAAACGACTGAGACGGTTAAAATTGGTGTTCTTGCATCATTAACTGGTGCATTGGAAGCTTATGGGAAGCAAACTAGAAAGGGATTTGAGCTAGGACTTGATTATGCAACTGACGGAACAATGGAAGTCGCAGGTAAAAAAATTGAAGTAGTCTTTGAGGATACTGAAACAGATCCAAAAGTTGCCCGTCAAAAAGCAATTGGTCTGCTGGAAGATGAAAATGTAGATTTCCTTGTCGGATCATCAAGCTCTGGTGATACCTTAGCAGTAACGCCTCTAGCAGAGGAATATGAAACAATTATGGTTGTTGAACCAGCTGTTGCAGACAGTATTACAGGTTCAGAGTATAACGATTACATTTTCAGAACAGCTCGTAATTCATCACAGGATGCAGTTGCAGCTGCTGCTTCAATTGCTGATGAAGGGGTGAAGATTGCGACACTAGCACCGGATTCCGCATTTGGGCAGGATGGTGTTGCAGCATTTAAAAAAGCAGCAACAGATTTAGGCGCTGACATTACGCATGAGGAGTATGCGGATCCAGCAGCAACCGATTTTACTGCAAATATTCAAAAGATCATTGAGGCAGATCCTGACTATTTATTCGTAGTATGGGCAGGAGCGAATACACCATGGAATCAAATTGCTGATATGAAACTTCAGGATCAAGGTATTGATATAACAACAGGTGCACCTGACATTGCAGCACTATCAACGATGTCGCCATTAGTGGGAATGAAAGGGTTCACTGTTTATTATCATACATTACCTGACAATGAGGTGAATGACTGGCTAGTAAAAGAGCATAAAGAGCGTTTTGATGGTGAAGTTCCAGACTTATTCACACCAGGAGGTATGAGTGCAGCAATTTCGATTGTGGAAGCGCTTAAAAAGGCAGAAGGAGATGCATCAGCAGATAAACTGATAGATACAATGGAAGGAATGAGCTTTGAAACACCTAAAGGAACAATGACATTCCGTCCAGAAGATCACCAAGCATTACAATCGTTATACGCAATAACTTTAGAGGAAAAAGAAGGATTTGATTATCCCGTTCCAGTACTGGAGAGAGTCCTATCCCCAGAGGAAACTGCACCACCAATTAAAAATTAATTAACTGACCAAATTTGGAACATCCCCCCATCTAATCTGGTGGGGGTTGTTCCACCATTAATTCACAGGGAGGAATAACGATGACTGCAATATTGGAAACAAAAGACTTGGCTATAGCATTTGGCGGCCATACAGCTGTTGACCATATTTCCGTACAAATCACCGAAAAGAAGTTTACCTCCATTATTGGTCCAAATGGTGCGGGGAAAACTACATTGTTTAACCTGCTTAGTGGCCAATTATCTCCAACAAACGGTCAAATTCTTTATAAGGATCAAGATATTACAAAACTTTCAACGACTAAGCGAACTCGTCTTGGAATAGGAAGATCCTTTCAAATCACAAATGTTTTTCCTAATCTGACAGTACTTGAAAATGTTCGATTAGCGGTGCAATCCCAAGCAAAGGTTCGTTATCAAATGCTTGCACATTTCAAGTATTACAAGCAATTTGAAGTAAGGGCGATGGAGCTTCTTGAAAGAGTATTCCTGGACACAAAAGCTGATTTACGTGCTGTTAACCTCGCACACGGGGAAAAAAGGAAGCTTGAAATGGCGATGCTGCTGGCATTGGATACAGAGGTCCTTTTGCTTGATGAACCTACAGCAGGAATGTCCCTTGAAGAGGTTCCGGCAATTATCGAAGTGATTAAAAAGATTAAGGAAGAAGAGGATCGGACAATTGTGCTAATAGAACATAAGATTGACATGATTATGGACTTATCGGATGAAGTACTGGTTCTATTTCATGGGGAGTTATTAGCAAAGGGAACACCTGAGGAGATAATTGAGAATGAAACGGTTCAGTCAGCATATCTAGGAGGCATGTACGATGAGCAACTTGCTTGAGCTACAACAGGTTGAAGCATACATACAGCAATATCATATATTACACGACATTTCATTTGAAGTCCCAAAGGGTGAAGTAACCGTACTTCTTGGCAGAAATGGTGCCGGCAAGACAACTACTTTGCGGACAATTATGGGGCTAAATCAGGCTTCTGGTGGATCCATTATCTATAATGATAAAGAAATTGGACAGTTAAAGACACATTCAATTGCCCAAAACGGGATTGGCTATGTTCCAGAAGACCAGGGGATATTTGATAACCTGACTGTTGGTGAGAATTTGAAAGTTGCAATGAAAAAAGAAGATGAAGAGACAACAAC
Organism: Virgibacillus salinus; assembly: GCF_900102415.1. Lineage (NCBI taxonomy): Bacteria > Bacillati > Bacillota > Bacilli > Caryophanales > Bacillaceae > Virgibacillus > Virgibacillus salinus. The sequence continues at coordinate 164,014 of NZ_FNKD01000005.1, read as the reverse complement.
ACGTATGGAGTGGGTTCTTGGATTATTCCCGGATCTTCAAAAATTCTGGAAGAAACCAGGTGGACAATTAAGTGGAGGACAAAAGCAAATGCTCGCAATTGCAAGAGCATATGTAAATGAAAATGAATTGCTTTTAATTGATGAGCCTAGTAAAGGGCTCGCTCCGATTATCGTAGAGAAAGTGATGGAATCTATTCAGCAAATGAAGGAACAAACGACCATCTTGCTGGTGGAACAAAATTTTCTAATGGCAAGTAAAATTGGTGATCGTTTTTATATTATTGATGATGGGCAAACAATTCATAATGGCCAGATGGATGAATTAAAAAATGACAAAGCATTGATGAAAAAATATTTAGGAATTGCATAGGGAGGGGAAGGTATGGATTTAATAGTTAGTTTGGCAATAAATGGGCTTGCGACCGGTATGCTGATTTTCCTTCTCGCGGCAGGGCTTACACTGATCTTTGGTTTAATGGATGTTTTAAACTTTGCACATGGCGGTTTATTTGTTTGGGGAGCTTTCAGCGGTGTATGGGTCTACAATCTAACCGGAAATTTCATGCTTGGAATAGCTGCTGCAATTGTAACGGGGCTGATTTTGGGAGCAATTACGGAATTTTTAATCATCAGACCGGTTTACGGAAATCACATTCAACAGATATTAATAACATTAGGGCTTATGCTGGTGCTTGGTGAATTGATTAAGGTCGTTTTTGGGCCAGAACAAAAGTCCGCAGTTCCCCCGGCATTTCTTGACGGGAGCTTTATGTTGGGTGATATCATCCTCATTAAATATCGATTATTTATCATAGCAGTAGGAATATTTATATTTGCGCTTACTACGTTTATTTTAAAACGGACGCGTATTGGATTAATTGTTCGAGCAGGAGTAATGAATAAAGAAATGGTACAATCACTCGGAATTAATATCCAATTTGTATTTATGGCAGTATTCATGGTCGGCGCAGCGATGGCGGCACTGAGTGGAATGCTTATGGCACCATATTCAGGAGTTATATATGCAGAAATGGGCCTGGAGTTTGCGATATTAGCGTTTATTGTGGTTGTTATTGGCGGAATGGGCAGTTTTAAAGGATCCTTATTTGCAGCTATTTTAGTAGGGTTAACTCAAGCATTTATGGCTTATTATGTACCAGCACTATCGTTAGCGGTAAATATGCTTTTGATGACAGCAGTACTTATCTTCAGACCAGAAGGATTATTTAAGGTGAAGGGGTGAGATAATAAATGAATTTACGCCATATTGAAAGAAGTACCTGGATATATATAGCCTTTGCATTGTTATTGTTTATCGTCCCATTCTTATTTACAGGTCGCAGCATGCTATTTATGATTATGCAGGTCTTTATTTTTGGTATTTTTGCAATGAGTTACGATCTGCTTCTGGGATACACCGGTATTATCTCATTCGGACATGCAATGTTTTTTGGGATTGGTGCATATTCTGCTGCAATTGTGATGGATTTAAACGATTCTACACTACTTTCTTTAGCCGCAGGGGTTTTAGTTGCGGTAATTATTGCTGCGATTGTCAGTTTTATAGCCGGTATACTCACGCTGCGGCTTAAAAGTCACTTTTATGCCATGCTGACATTGGCACTGGCTGGGCTGTTTCTGGTAGCTGCCGAAAAGTGGACCAGTTTGACTGGTGGTGGAGAAGGGTTCACATTTAGATTGCCAGAGTTCCTTCGAGACTCGGGAACGATGTATATGATTTGTCTTATTTCACTTGTAGTCTTCTTTTTTGGACTCAGGCGATTTACAAAATCACCATTAGGAAAAGTGCTGGTGGCGATAAGAGAAAATGAAAATCGTACTGAATCTTTAGGATTTCAGGTACTGCATTATAAAGTGATTGTTAGTGTAATAGCAGGTGTGATTGCAAGTTTTGCCGGTGTACTATATGTATTGTCGTTACGATTTATTGATACAAGTGTATTTGCAGTAGACGTTACGCTGGATGCCTTGTTAATGACGATTATCGGTGGGGTTGGAACACTGATTGGTCCACTTATCGGTGCCGGATTGGTAGAATTTGCTCACCACTGGCTATCGGACTTAGCTGACGTGCATTGGATTTTCGAACGCTGGATTATTTTATATGGGATTGTTTATATTTTAGCTGTTATTTTCTTCCCATTAGGTATTGCCGGAACAATACAATCCAAGTTTTCTAATCGAGTGACTAAAGGGTTATCTAAAAAATGAGGTGTCGGTTATGGAAGCAGTAGGTGTTTTAAGTACAGGGGTATATATTCCTGAAAAGAAGCTTACATCAGCAGATTTAGCTGATCAGTCCGGACTCCCCATGGAAGTTATTGAAGAAAAGATGGGAATTAGAGAAAAACCTATCCCTGGCGAAGACGATCATACGTGTGAAATGGGGATATTTGCTGCTAAAAATGCATTAGCTAAAGTGAAGTTGGATCCTAAAGAAATTGACGTTGTAATCTATATTGGGGAAGAACATAAAGAATATCCCTTATGGACTGCTGGAATAAAACTGCAGTATGAGATTGGAGCAGTCAATGCTTGGGCATTTGATACGGCATTGAGGTGCGGAACAACGATAATGGCACTAAAGCTGGCTAAAGATATGATGTTAGCTGATCCAGGTATAAACACTGTCTTGTTAGCGGGTGGATACCGGAATGTCGATTTTATTAACTATCAGAATCCTCGTACCCGATTTATGTTCAATCTTGGAGCTGGTGGGGGTGCAATAATCTTACAAAAGGATCACGCTGTAAACCATTTGCTGGCAACCCACATGATTACAGATGGTTCTTTTTCTGAGGATGTAGTTGTTACGACAGGTGGTACGAAAAATCCAGTTACTAAAGAAACGCTGGACGCAGGATTGTATCAATTGGATGTACTGGACCCACCAGGGATGAAAAAACGTCTGGAACAAAAATCGATGGAAAATTTTATAACGTGTATTGAGAAGGCACTGGACAAAAGCGGTTATACAAAAGAGGATATTGACTATGTTGCGATGCTGCACATGAAGAGGTCTGCGCATAGATACGTACTAGATCAGCTAGGTGTTGATTATGACAAATCTATCTATTTGGAAAACTATGGTCATATTGGTCAAATGGATCAAATTATTTCACTCGAGCTTGCAGAAGACCGTGATATGCTTAAAGATGGTGATATCGTAGTACTTGTTTCTGCCGGGATTGGATATGCTTGGGGAGCCAATGTGATTCAATGGGGAAAATAAAGGGAGGCTAGTCTTATGTCAAACGTATTGCTGAACAAGGTTTTATTGTCGAATGGTGAAGAAATCGCTTATCGTGAACGAAAGGGTGGAGATAAGAACGTGTTACTTGTTCATGGGAACATGACATCATCGGTTCATTGGGACTTGGTAATTGAAAATCTATCACCAGACTTTAAAGTATATGCAGTAGATTTGCGTGGGTTTGGTGAATCATCCTACAACAAGCCGATAGAAACGATAATGGATTTCTCGAATGACTTAAAACTGTTTGTTGATGAAATTGGATTGCGGGACTTTTCACTTGTAGGATGGTCGCTGGGAGGAGCAGTTGCCCAGCAGTTTTGTGCTGATTATCCTGATTATGCGACACATCTATTTTTACTAGCTTCCGCATCTTCACGAGGATATGCTTACTTTGAAACTGGAGCAGATGGATTGCCAGTAACATCAAATCGTCTTGAAACGTTGGAGCAAGTTAAGCAGGATGGCAAAACAAAAGTTGTTCAAAATGCATATGACACAAAGAACTTCGATTTACTCAAGCAAACGTGGGATATGTTAATTTACCGAAAAGATAAGCCTAATCAAGCAAGGTATGAAAAATATTTGGCTGACATGACAACACAGCGAAATCTTGCTGAGACGTATCAAGTGTTAAATATCTTCAATCTAAGCAATGTTCATAACGGGCTTACGAAAGGTCAAGACAAAATCAAGAATATAAGCATCCCGGTATTAATTGCCTGGGGCGATGAAGACCTTGTTGTTACAAAACAAATGACAGATGAGCTCATCGAGGACTATGGAGAAAAAGCAACTTACAAAGAACTAACCGGAAGTGGACATTCACCACTGATTGATGATCTTGACAATCTTTTGGAACTCATGGAAGACTTTTTTTTAACCAGTAAGAAGGTATAAATACTTTTTTTACTGCATAAATGCAATTAAGGCTTTCGCCATTTATACGTGACGATAAGCCAATTTTCTTTAACAAAAGACTAATGCATAGCAGAAAGGACGTAGAAAGATGAATAGATTACAAGATAAAGTAGCCATTATTACAGGTGCAGCAAACGGCATCGGCTTACAAGCAGCACGAACTTTTGCAAATGAAGGGGCGCAGGTTGTTATTGCTGACTTTGATGAAGCTAGTGGTAAAGAGCGAGAAGGTGAACTTCAATCAGAAGGTATGAAATGTACATTCGTTCAAGTAAATGTAGCTGATCGAGAAAGCGTTGATGCGATGGTCGACGAAGTATTATCGACTTATGGAAAGGTTGATATATTAATCAATAATGCTGGAATTACAAGAGATGCGATGCTTTCAAAAATGACACCAGAACAATTTCAGCAAGTAATTGATGTAAATCTGAATGGTGTGTTCCATTGTACGCAGGCTGTCATGCAGTCCATGACTGCGCAGGGAAAAGGAAAAATAGTCAATACTTCTTCCGTATCAGGCACCTATGGAAATGTCGGGCAGACTAATTATGCGGCAGCTAAATCTGGAATTATTGGCATGACTAAGACGTGGGCAAAAGAGCTTGCAAGAAAAGGGGTAAATGTCAACGCAGTTGCTCCAGGGTTCACGGAAACCGGAATGGTTGCTGGCGTGCCAGATAAAGTGATTAATCAAATGAAGGAACAAATTCCAATGGGACGATTAGGGCGTCCAGAGGATATAGCTAACGCCTACTTGTTCCTTTCTTCAAATGAAGCAGACTATGTTAATGGTCATGTCCTGCACGTTGATGGTGGAATTATGATGTAAGACAGAGGAGTGTTCCAGTATTGGAACGCTCTTTTTGGCAGTAAGAAGGTATAAATCTTTTCTTACAGCATTCACAAAGAGGTGTTTAACTGTAACCATCATGTAACTCCAACCTTCTATACTTACTGTAATATACTTAGAGATGCAATGGAGGGGTAGTAATGCATTGTGCATTAGATTGGTTTCAGAGTCGGGTGGATTTATTTCCTGAAAAAAAGGCCGTGGTTGATGCAAAAACAAATCACACCTGGACATATAAACAGCTTAATGAACGAGCGGAGCGTTTAGCACAATATTTTATCGAAAATGATATTCAAAAGGGTGATAGAATTGCATTGTTAGCCTCCAACCATATTAGTTATTTTGATTTCATATTTGCTTGTATGAAAATTGGATCAGTATTTGTACCATTGAATTGGCGGCTATCAATTGATGAATTACGTTACGTAATCCAGGATTGTTCACCAAAATTAATAGGTATTGACCCACAGTTTCAGGGTAATTTAACTCAGACTGAAATAGATAATATCTTAATAGAAATTGATAATAATAATTATATCGATCGCTTGCAGACCTCTAGTACTTTATCAGAGGTACACGAACCGGATGAAACGGACGCACTAGCCATGATTTACACTGGTGGAACGACTGGCCAGCCAAAAGGGGCCGTCTTGTCACATCGGTCAATTTTGTGGAATGCAATGAACACCATAATCAGCTGGAACTTAACAAACGAAGACATAACATTAACTTGCCTGCCGATGTTTCATACAGGCGGACTAAACGCATTATCTTTACCACTAATGCTTGTTGGTGGAAAGGTTGTCATTTCACCAGAATTTGAAGCATCTACAGCAGTCAATGATCTAATTACATATGAATGTACGATCGTTTTATGTGTACCAACGATGTATCACATGATGATTCGTACTAAAGCATTCCAACAAGCAAGTTTTCCGAAAATGAAAGTATTCCTATCTGGTGGTGCTCCATGTCCCCACGATATTTACAAGGCTTTTCGTGAAAAAGGAATTCCATTTAAAGAGGGTTATGGCTTAACAGAAGCGGGACCGAATAATTTTTATATAGATCCTGCTGACACGGAACAGAAAATGGGGTCAGTTGGGAAACCTATGCTTTTCAATGATATAAAGATTATCACTGAAAAGGGAGGAAAAGTTGGTGGTGAAACGGTTGGTGAACTCCTGATACGAGGGAATCATTCGTTCGAATATTACTGGAATAAGCAGGAAAAAACAGATCAAACGATTATTGATGGTTGGGTGCATACTGGAGATTTAGCAAGACAAGACGAAGAGGGTTATGTATATATTGTTGGGCGTAAGAAAGACATGATTATTACCGGGGGAGAGAATGTCTATCCACTAGAAATTGAACATTGGCTTGAATCTAATGACAATATAAGTGAAGCTGCAGTTCTCGGTTTACCTGATGATAAGTGGGGAGAAATTGTAGTAGCATTTGTTGTGCCCACTGAAAAAATGACTGAAACAGAATTGAAAATCTATTGTGAGAATAAATTGACTAGATATAAAGTGCCCAGGAAGTTTCTATTATTAGAAGAATTACCGAAAACTCATGTTGGAAAAATTAATAAGGTCGTATTGAAAGAAAAAGTAATGGAAATGAATTAAAAAAACGCGGAATTTTGATTAAAGTGGTTTAATTGGGAGTACAACACGTGATTGCCCCCTTAATTGAACCGCTTTTTCTATGTGAAATAGCAAGGAGGGGAACTCTTGATAGCAGGGCTGCACCTCACATTCCGCAAATGAACAATCAAGCTTTTCGTTCGTACCCCTGTTTGGGTTGATATTCAGTGAATTTAGTCGATATCCTGCAATTGAGGTTGATATACTGTATTCCAAGTTGATATAACACAATTTGGGTTGATATAGCATGTTCCAAGTTGATATCTGACAATTGAAGTTGATATATCGTATTTCAGGTTGATATATCAGATCCCAGGTTGATAAGTGATGCCAAATAAGAGTTCTAATACTGCTTAGGCTTTTTTATTGGCGTTTTGAGACTGGAATTTTTGAGACTCCTGTTGAAAAACGGGATAGCAATTCCTAGCAGAGACCCACGAACGAGGACCCCCGCAAGTTTGATCGCAGAAATCCAGAACATCCATCTATACCAACTGAATTACTAAAATCCAAAATATGGCTCCGTGCTATTTTCATTTTTTCATCAATAAAGATACAATGTAAATAAAAAGAGGTGACGTGGCGTTATGACTAGACCTTATGTAGATAAATTATTAACTGGAAAAGTAAAGCGTTTAGGAGATGCTCATGCAGAAGATCGCATGGATAGGCTGTGGGAGACTGGCATGTTTAAAAGTGAATCAGACGACAGAATATGGCTTGGAGACGCTGGATTTGTTGAAGATGAAGTGGCGGACAATAAAAACCACGGTGGCCCAGAAAAAGCTGTATTTGCTTATCCAAAAGAGCATTATTCCTATTGGCAGAAGGATTTAGAATTAAATTCAATTGGAATCGGTGCAATGGGTGAAAATTTGTCACTGGATAATGCAGATGAATTCACTATTTGCATAGGTGATACGTACCAATTCGGTGAAAGCATTATTCAGGTTGCGCAGCCGAGGCAGCCTTGCTGGAAGCCTGCGCGTCGTTTTCGTATAATGGATTTTGCACTACGTATACAAAATAGTGGGCGGACAGGCTGGTATTTTCGAGTGCTGCAGGAAGGATATGCCGAAGCAGGACTGGAACTTGAATTACTCGAACGGCCATATCCTCATTGGACAATTGCTGCCTGCAACGAAGTCATGCATTTCAACAAAGAAGATTTAAAAGCAGCTGATGAACTTGCTTCATGTGAGTTATTAGCTTATAGTTGGAAAAACACACTAAATAAGAGGCTGAAAGGTAAGAGTTCATCAGTTGAAAAGCGTGTGTTTGGGCCGAACAAAGTCTAATCATGCTCTACTATTTGAACGTTCACCTTGTTCCGACCGCTTTCATCCGATATGAGTCTATGCAGCTGAATAAATACCAAACCATCTTTATATGTTGCGTTTATTTTATCTCTTCGTACAGGAAATGGTAACGTTATTTCACGTTCAAACACACCTTGAAGTATTTCTTCTTTGACCACAGTACCACCTGTATAGGAAATGTCTATAGCACCTTTAAGTTCCAATCTTGCGTAATCTACAAAGATATCAACTTTGTTTAAATCGGTTAGACCTGGGATATTAACAATGCATATAAGTTCATGGTCATACTGATAAATATTGATCTGTGGAATAGTAGGTTTTATAACCCCTTCAAATTCATTCCAGAATTGATCACCAAAAAAATGATCCATGTTCTTTCGCCAATCAGACATTTGTTTAAAAGGATCCATGAAGACACCTCGTTTAAAGTTGGATAGAATTACTTTATAATGTATGCATTAGCTAGGCGTTAGGTGAGTATTATTGAATGTAACGTATTTCTGCAGTAAGAGATCTAGGAGGGTTAATGTTGCTGGAAAATGCATATATCATGGTGGCAATCATTCTTATCATAAATATAGTGTATGTATCGTTATCAACAATTCGCATGATCCTGACACTAAAAGGCCGACGGTATATAGCGGCATTTGTTAGCATGTTTGAAGTGGTTATTTATGTTGTTGGACTTGGACTGGTTTTGGATAATTTAAATGAAATACAAAACCTTATTGCGTATGCGCTTGGTTTTGGAATTGGCGTTATTGTCGGTACAAAAATTGAGGAAAAGCTTGCATTAGGCTATATTACCGTTAATGTTATCTCGTCCGATCCGAATATCGAATTCACAAGAAAGCTAAGGGATAAAGGGTATGGCGTGACAAGCTGGTTTGCCTATGGAATGGAAGGCGATCGTCTTGCCATGCAAATTCTGACACCAAGAAAATATGAGCTGATACTATATGAAACAATTAAGACAATAGATCCTAAAGCATTTATTATTTCGTATGAACCAAAACAGATTAACGGAGGTTTCTGGGTTAAACAAGTACGAAAAGGCCGACTGTTTAATCAAAAAAAGAACTATCCAGGTGAAGCAAAACCGCAAGAGGAACAGCAGCCCCCAAAGCAAAATGATGAAGATTTAAAAGAATAATAAGTAGATAATCGAACAGGTTGCAGCCTGTTCGATTATCTTTCTATAACTACAATCGAATCTCGAATGGAAAAAGTGTCACTTATTATTTATTTTTTAAGGCAGTTTTCTAAAAGATTGTTTCTATTGATATAAACTGCGACGTAATATGAAAAAATAATTGGTGCTATGATACCGCTCCGGAAATACACCACTATGCGCATCTTAGGGCGGTTGGCGATTCGCCCTATTTGGTGCGCACTGCGTGGTCAGCGAACCTCACTAAATACTACGAATCGGTTCCCAGTCTTACATCAACTACTTGTGAAGCTTCATTGTATGGCAAAAGCAAGAATTTATTTGAAAATAGCTTTTTAATGCCACTTTTCGTATCACTCATTCGATTGTAATTATATAGAAGGCTGATTCAGTGAACCTGGTGTTGAGACGGAAAGGTATTTCCATCTTGTTGATGACTACATTGCAAAAAAATTGGCACTGATGTACCTATGAAACGAGCAGGTCAACCGTATGAACTAGCGTCTGCATATGTTTATCTTGCTTCTGATGTTTTTCCTGTATTTCTGGCCAGGTTATCCATGTTAATGGCAGGAAAATGGTGAGTTCCTAAGGTATTCATCAATAAAATCCGAACATTAAATTATATTTATTCGCTATTGTTCGATATTTTATTGACATTTTAGAAGCTGGTTTGATATGCTAAAACCAACAAATAAATACGGTTCCTCATATATTTTTGAGAATATGGCTCAAAAGTTTCTACCAAGCACCATAAATGCTGGACTATGAGGGAGGATGAATCGTTGTATAGCAACGATCCGTTTTAAGATGTCGTGAAAAAAGTCTATTCATCTTCTCTCAAGTTTTTGAGGGAGAGGAATAGACTTTTTTAGCAGTTAAGAAAGTATAACTCCTTTCTTACTGCATAAGTGCAACTAAGGCAATTCGCCCAAAGGCATGGCGAATGCCAAGTTTTCTAATTTAGCAGTTAAGGCATGGCGATAAGCCAAGTTTTCTAAGCAGGGAGAGAGGGATTTGATGGTTCAAGTTGGTGTGATAATGGGAAGTATATCAGATTGGGAAACAATGCAGCATGCATGCGATATGTTGAGTAAGCTAGACATTCCATATGAGAAGGATGTGATTTCAGCTCATCGTACGCCAGATGAAATGTTTACGTATGCCAAATCTGCACGCGAACGTGGTTTGAAAGTAATCATTGCTGGAGCAGGTGGTGCAGCGCATTTACCTGGAATGATTGCAGCTCAAACGACGTTACCTGTTATTGGTGTTCCGATCCAGAGTAAAGCACTAAATGGTCTGGATTCGCTTCTTTCTATCGTGCAGATGCCTGGCGGGGTGCCAACCGCAACGGTTGCAATTGGCAATTCAGGTGCGAAAAATGCTGGAATCATTGCTGCCCAAATCATTGGGTCTTTTGAAGAAAAAGTAGCTGAAAGATTGAAAATGTACCGCGAAGAATTACAGGAAAATGTTGCAGAAATGAGGGAAGATCTTGCAAAAGAATAAGGTAATCATCCCACCTCAAACAATCGGAATCATTGGCGGCGGACAGCTTGGGCGTATGATGGCAATTGCTGCAAAATATATGGGATATAAAGTTGCAGTCCTTGATCCAACACCAAACTGTCCGACTGCTCAGGTAGCAGATCAGCAAATCACTGCACCCTATGATGATATGAATGGTATTAAGAAGTTATCAGAACTAAGTGATGTTGTGACATATGAATTTGAAAATGTTGATCTTGATGCTGCAGGGTATATCGAGCAGCATGGTAAGCTGCCACAAGGAGCATACCCTTTGGAAGTCACCCAAAACCGGGAAAAAGAGAAAACAATCATGAAGGATGCAAACTTGCCAGTACCTGATTTTTCAATAGTCTCAAATGGTGAAGATGCGAATAAAGCTTTGAAAACTATGTCATTTCCAGCAGTAATTAAAACATGCAGCGGCGGTTACGATGGCAAAGGACAGCTTAAACTAAATTCAATAGACGATATTACGGCAGCTTGTGAATTTGCTGATCAAAATAGCACATGCATTATCGAACAGTGGATACCGTTTGATAAAGAGATTTCAGTCGTTTTCACCCGTACAAAGTCAGGTGATATTACTTTTTTTCCAATTGCAGAGAATAAGCATCAAGACCACATTTTATATCAAACAACGGTACCAGCGCTGATTAGTGAAACCGTTAATGGAAAAGCTGTCGATGCTGCAAAAGTACTTGCGGAAAAAATGAACATTGTCGGTACATTTGCGCTTGAAATGTTCGTTAAGGATGAAGATATTTTTCTCAATGAAATGGCACCAAGACCGCACAATTCTGGACACTACACCATTGAAGCATGTAATATTTCACAATTTCAGCAGCATATTCGAGCAATTTGCGGGTTAAGTCTAATGCCAATTACATTGCTGCAGCCTGCTGGAATGGTAAATATACTTGGTGACGATATGAATGATGTTTTACGAATGTTGCCTGGACTGGATAACGGCTTTGTTCATTTGTATGGGAAAGAAGGCGTGAAGGCTAAACGTAAAATGGGGCACATTACTTTTATTGAAAAAACACAGGATGATGTCCGTGCAAGACTTACTGCATATGAGGAGGCAAAAAAATGATTGAACGTTATACACGAGAAGAAATGGGTGCAATCTGGACAGAGGAAAATAAGTTCAACGCATGGCTTGAGGTGGAAATTTTAGCATGTGAAGCCTGGAGTGAGCTGGGAGTTATTCCAGCTGAGGATGTGAAAAAGATTCGTCAAAATGCATCATTTAGCCTTGAGCGGATTTATGAAATTGAACAGGAAACACGACATGATGTTGTTGCATTTACGCGTGCTGTGTCAGAAACGCTAGGTGATGAACGCAAATGGGTGCATTACGGCTTAACCTCTACAGATGTAGTAGATACGGCACTATCCTATCAATTGAAACAAGCAAATGAAATCATCCGAAAAGACCTTCATGCATTTATTGAAATACTGAAAAATAAAGCTATCGAACATAAACATACTGTCATGATGGGAAGAACACATGGCGTCCATGCTGAGCCTACAACATTTGGCTTGAAATTGGCTCTTTGGTATGAGGAGATGACACGAAATTTGGAGCGCTTTGAAATGGCTGCAAAAGGCGTGGAGTTCGGGAAACTTTCAGGTGCAGTTGGAACTTATGCAAATATTGATCCATTCGTTGAACAGTATGTCTGTGAAAAACTTGGTCTGACTCCAGCACCTGTCTCAACTCAGACATTACAACGTGATCGTCATGCTGCATATGTATCTGCAGTCACGCTTGCTGCAACATCAATCGAGAAATTTGCTACTGAAATCCGTGGCCTGCAGAAGACAGAAACGCGCGAGGTTGAAGAGTTCTTTGCTAAGGGTCAAAAGGGATCTTCCGCAATGCCGCATAAACGTAACCCAATTGGATCAGAAAACATGACCGGGATGGCCAGGGTCTTACGTGGTCAAATGGTAACAGCATTCGAAAATGTTTCGTTATGGCATGAACGCGATATTTCCCATTCTTCAGCAGAACGCGTTATTTTGCCAGATTCAACAATTGCTTTGAACTATATGCTGAATCGCTTTTCTAACATTGTTAAAAAGCTAACCGTTTTCCCGGAAAACATGAAACGTAATATTGATAAAACACATGGCGTTATTTTTTCACAGCGTGTGCTTCTGGCATTAATTGAAAAAGGTATGGCTCGTGAAGCTGCTTATGACATTGTACAGCCAAAGGCAATGCATGCATGGGAGACTGAAACTCATTTTAAGCAGTTGGTTGAGGCTGACGAACAGATTAGTACGAAACTGTCACAGGCTGAAATCGATGATTGTTTTGATTATACGTACCACCTTAAAAATGTGGATGCAATTTTCAACCGAATCGGACTTGAGGTGAAATGATGAAAGCTGATCTGTTATATGAGGGAAAAGCAAAGCGTGTCTACCAGGCAAAGGATAAACCAGGACAACTAGTGCTGGCTTACAAAAACGATGCAACAGCTTTTAATGGAGAGAAGAAGGCGTCGTTTACAGGCAAAGGGCAGTTGAACAATGATATATCGTCACTTATTTTTCCACTTCTTCATGACAAAAATATTCAGACTCATTTTATTGAAAGATTAAGTGAAACAGAACAGCTTGTCCATCAAACAGAAATCATTCCATTGGAAGTTGTTGTACGTAACCTGGCAACAGGAAGTATTACAAAGCGTCTGGGGATTGAAGAGAGAACAAAATTTAACCCGCCAATTATCGAACTTTTTTATAAAAACGATGAATTGGGTGACCCGTTAATTAATGATGAGCACGCGCTTTACTTAAGTAATGTCACATCCACTGAACTACAGGAAATAAAAGAGAAAGCATTGGAAATAAACAAGCAGTTAACTGCGGTATTCAAGAAAATAGATGTTGAATTGGTAGATTTTAAGCTTGAATTTGGACGCTTGGCAAGTGGCTGTATGGTGCTTGCAGACGAAATCTCGCCAGATACATGCAGACTTTGGGATAGTACCACAAATGAGAAATTGGATAAGGATGTATTCCGCCATGGTACTGGTGATTTGCTCGAAGTATATCAGGAAATTTTTCGACGATTGGAGGCAAAATCATGAAAAAAGTTACCGTGCACGTTACGTTAAAACAAGGTGTACTCGACCCTCAGGGGAAGGCAATTCAAACATCGTTACATTCATTAGGATTTCCGGAAGTAGAAGAAGCCCGGGTAGGTAAATACATTGAACTGACCATGGAGGACGATGCTGATATTGAAGCACGTGTCAAAGCAATGTGCGACAAACTTTTGGCAAATCCGGTAATTGAAGATTATCGCTTTAATGTGGAGGAGGCTGTCCAATCGTGAAGTTTGCTGTAATCGTTTTTCCGGGGTCGAATTGTGATCGTGATATGTATCATGCTGCCAAAGATGTTCTGAAAGCAGATGCTGATTTAGTCTGGTATGAAAATAGCAATCTCGAAAACTATGACGGAGTTCTTTTACCTGGTGGATTTTCGTATGGAGACTACCTTCGCTCAGGTGCGGTTGCTTCAACGTCAAATGTGATGCAGCAGATTAAAGCACATGCTGAAAAGGGCAAGCCGATTTTAGGCGTTTGTAATGGATTCCAAATTTTACTAGAAGCAGGGCTTTTGCCAGGGGCAATGCTCCGTAATAAAAATCTGGCATTCATGTGCCATCAGGAGCCATTGGTTGTGGCGAACAATCAAACCCAATTTACTACAGGATATGAAAAGGGGGAAATCGTTCGTTTTCCAATTGCTCATGGTGAAGGAAACTATTTTTGCGATGAACAGACATTAGCCGATTTAAAAGCAAATGATCAAATCGTCTTTACGTACGAAAATAATCCAAACGGGTCGGTTGCAGATATTGCCGGAATTACCAATAAACAAAGCAATGTTCTTGGTATGATGCCACATCCGGAGCGGGCAGTTGAAGAGCTGTTGGGCAGTGATGATGGACTTAGATTATTTCAGTCAGTAGTCAAAAATTGGAGGGAATCCTATGCTGTTAACAGGTGATATCAGCCCGGTGAAAATCGAACAGGAAAAGTTATACCTGGATATGGGGTTAAGTGACCAAGAGTATGACATGGTAAAAAATATTCTAAAACGTAGACCGAACTTTACCGAGACTGGAATATTTTCAGTCATGTGGTCGGAACATTGCAGCTATAAAACGTCAAAGCCACTGTTAAGTAAGTTCCCAACTAAGGGTCACCATGTTCTGCAGGGGCCAGGTGAAGGTGCTGGCGTCATCGATATCGGGGATGATCAGGCGGTTGTTTTTAAAATAGAAAGCCATAATCATCCATCGGCAGTTGAACCATATCAAGGTGCTGCCACTGGAGTTGGCGGTATTATCCGAGATGTATTTTCAATGGGAGCAAGGCCGATTGCTTTGATGAACTCATTGCGCTTTGGCAATCTGACAACAGACCGTGTTAAGTACCTGTTCCAGGAAGTCGTTCATGGCATTGCAGGTTATGGCAACTGTGTCGGTGTTCCAACTGTTGGTGGAGAGGTACAGTTTGATGATAGCTATGAGGATAACCCGCTTGTAAATGCAATGTGTATTGGATTGATAAATCACGATGAAATTCAAAAGGGCATCGCATCAGGTGTTGGGAATACAGTAATTTATGCTGGAGCAGCAACAGGAAGAGACGGTATCCATGGCGCAACATTTGCTTCAGGTGACTTAGCTGAGGATTCGGATAAAGATCGTCCGGCAGTACAGGTTGGCGATCCTTTTATGGAAAAACTATTAATTGAGGCATGCCTGGAAGTTATCCATTCTGATGCATTAGTAGGAATGCAGGATATGGGAGCGGCAGGACTTACATCGTCTGCAAGCGAAATGGCGAGTAAGGCTGGGACTGGATTGGAAATGAATTTGGACCTTGTACCGCAGCGCGAGCAAAATATGAATGCATATGAATTAATGCTTTCTGAATCCCAAGAACGGATGCTGCTTGTTGTGAAACAGGGACGTGAACAGGAAATTATTGATATATTCGAAAAATACGGACTTGCGGCAACAGCAGTTGGTGAGGTTATTAAGGAAAAGGTATTTCGCCTTAAACAGCATGGCTCACTTGTTGCAGATATTCCAGTTGATGCACTTGCAGAGGAAGCTCCAGTTTATCAGATGCCATCAAAGGAAGCGTCATATGTGAAAGCATTTCAAGAAATGAAAAACGAAATTCTCAAAGTCGAAAATCATGCTGAAATGTTAAAACAACTTCTGCAGCAGCCTACTATCGCAAGCAAGGAATCGGTGTATGACCAATACGACTCAATGGTTCAAACGAACACAGTTGTAACGCCTGGATCGGATGCAGCTGTTGTACGTATTAAAGGAACAGATAAAGCCTTAGCAATTACGACCGATTGTAATTCCCGTTATATTTACCTGGATCCAGAAACTGGCGGGAAAATTGCAGTTGCAGAGGCGACCCGAAATTTAGTTTGTTCAGGAGCTCGGCCACTGGGCTTAACGGATGGTTTAAATTTTGGCAATCCAACAAATCCGGAAGTATTTTGGCAAATGGAAAAGAGTGTTGAGGGGATGAGTGAAGCTTCCCGCATTCTCGATACGCCAGTTATAAGCGGTAATGTGTCATTATATAACCAGTCTAAAGGGAATTCAATTTTTCCGACGCCGGTCGTTGGGATGGTCGGATTAATCGAATCGCTAGAACATCTTACACCAAGCTTTTTCCAACAGGCAGGGGACTCCGTATACTTGATTGGCGATACAAAGGCTGAGTTTGGCGGCAGTGAGCTGCAGAATATTATTCAAGGAAAATACGAAGGGAAAGCTCCATCAATTGATTTGCAAATAGAAGCGGAACGTCAGAAGCAGTTATTGAAAGCCATCCGGCAAGGCATTGTTCAATCAGCCCATGATTTGGCTGAAGGCGGATTGGGCGTAGCGCTAGCTGAGGGTACTTTTAACGGAAAAGGATTAGGAGTAGATGTGGAAGTCTCCGGAAATCAAACTGCTTCATTATTCAGCGAGTCACAATCGAGATTTCTTGTCACTGTTAAACCTGAGGATAAAGAGCAGTTTGAAAACATAATCGATCATGCAACAGAGATTGGATCTGTAACGGCTAATGCTCAATTTATCGTCCGAACCAAAGACAGGGTTGTTATTGAGGAAGATGCTAGAGCACTTCACGAATTATGGAAAGGAGCTATTCCATGCTTGCTGAAATCAAAGGCATAAACGAAGAATGCGGTGTATTTGGAATTTGGGGTCATGAAAGGGCAGCAGAACTTACGTATTATGGACTGCATTCGATGCAGCATCGCGGACAGGAAGGTGCTGGGATTGTTGTAAATGATGGCATGGAATTAAAAGCCCATAAAGGGTTGGGTTTAGTCAACGACGTGTTCAAGCATGCGAATTTTTCCGACCTAACAGGAAATGTGGCTGTTGGGCATGTTCGTTACTCCACACAAGGTGGAAAGGGAGTCGAAAATGTCCAGCCATTACTGTTCCGTTCCCAAACAGGGAGTATGGCTTTAGCACATAATGGGAATCTCATGAACGAACAAAAACTGCGAGGAGAGCTTGAGGACGAAGGAAGTATTTTACAAACTTCTTCCGACACAGAAGTACTTGCTCATTTAATAAGACGAAATGGTATGGAAACGAATGAGGAATCTATCTCCAGTGCGCTAAATAAAGTTGTTGGAGCATATGCTTATTTAATTTTAAAAGAAGATAAAATGTTTGCCGCGCTTGACCCAAGCGGAATCAGGCCTTTATCGATTGGAAAACTTGGAGATGCTTATGTTGTTGCATCTGAAACGTGCGCATTCGACCAAATCGGAGCTACTTTTATCCGTGAAGTGTTACCAGGGGAGCTTGTAACGATTAGTGATAAAGGAATAGAATCAACCCGTTTTGCAATGCGTGAGCAACGTAGAATGTGCGCGATGGAGTATGTTTATTTATCGAGACCGGACAGTGACTTAAATGAAGTGAATGTCCATGCTTCCAGAAAACGGATGGGAATGGAGCTTGCCAAGGAGTCTCCTGCTGAGGCAGATATGGTAATTGGTGTTCCGGATTCCAGCATTTCTGCTGCGATTGGTTTTGCCGAAGAAAGCGGACTTCCTTATGAGATGGGAATCATCAAAAACCGTTATGTTGGAAGAACATTTATCCAGCCCTCCCAGGAGCTGCGTGAACAAGGTGTGAAACTGAAGCTTGCACCAGTACGTGGAATTGTTGAAGGAAAACGGATTGTGATGATAGATGATTCAATTGTTCGCGGAACGACAAGCAGACGAATTGTTCAAATGCTCAAAGAAGCCGGTGCCAAAGAAGTTCACGTTCGAATTGCTTCTCCTTCTATTCAAAATCCGTGCTATTACGGTATTGACATGTCAACACGAAAAGAGTTAATTGCAGCGAACAACTCCGTTGATGAAATTTGTGAAATTATTGGTGCTGAAAGTGTTTCTTATTTATCGATTGATGGATTAGAAAAAGCAATCATAAAAGATAAAACACTCCATCAAGGAATTTGTGCTGCATGTATGACAGGAAATTATCCTGTAAAAGAAAGCGGTCAAACTGAAATTTCTTATACGAGATGTTAATAATTTTTACTGGAGGATGTGTCAAACATGTCAAACGTTTATAAAAATGCCGGTGTCGATGTTAATAAGGGATATGAAGCCGTTGAACGAATGAAAAAGCATGTAGCCAAAACATCCCGGCCGGAAGTACTGGGCGGTATTGGGGCATTTGCTGGTTTGTTTGAGCTATCCTCATTCAATTACAAAGAACCTGTTATGGTTTCAGGGACCGATGGCGTCGGAACCAAACTGAAACTGGCCTTCCAATTAGGAAAGCATGATACAGTTGGCGAAGATCTTGTTGCTATGTGTGTCAATGACATTGTTGCACAAGGTGCACAGCCGTTATTTTTCCTGGACTATATAGCATGCGGTAAGAACAACCCCGAAATGATCGAGCAAATTGTTTCTGGAATTTCCAATGGGTGTGTTGATGCAGGTGCAGCCTTAATTGGTGGTGAGACTGCTGAAATGCCCGGTATGTATAGTGATGATGAATATGACTTGGCAGGTTTTACAGTAGGCATTGCTGAAAAGTCCCGTTTAATTACAGGGGACGAAATTAATTCTGGTGATGCCATTATTGGATTGGCGTCAAGTGGAATTCACTCGAATGGCTATTCATTGGTAAGGAAACTAGTAGAGGATCTTGATTTAACGAAAATATATGAAGGGCTGTCAGAGTCACTAGGAGATACACTGTTAACTCCTACCAGGATTTATGCAAAGGCAGTTTCTGCTGTCATGAAAAAAATATCAATCAAAGGAATTTCACATATTACAGGTGGAGGTTTTTACGAAAATCTGCCACGCATGTTGCCTGAAGGACTTGGAGTAGAGATTAATCATTCAAGCTGGCAACGTCCCGCGATATTTTCTTTTTTGCAAAAGCAGGGTGATATTCCTGATGAGGATATGTACAGCGTATTTAACATGGGAATTGGTATGGCAATCGTCATTGCCGAGGAAGATGTTGATGACGTACTAAATTGCCTACAGGAACAAGGAGAAACAGCCTCCGTTATAGGGAAGGTTACATCAAACGAAGGGGTGCATTTTACATCATGAATAAGATAAGAGCTGCTGTATTCGCATCAGGTTCAGGCAGTAATTTTCAGGCAATCATGGAAAAAAACGACCTTCTGTGTGATGTTTCGCTACTTGTTTGTGATAAACCTGGTGCCAGTGTACTAGAAAAAGCGGAAAGGTTCGGTGTCCCGACGTTCGTTTTTGACCCCAAGAAGTATGCTTCTAAATCCGATTACGAGAAGGAAGTTGTACGTAGGATGCAACAAGCAGACATCTCATGGATATTTTTAGCCGGATACATGCGAATTGTTGGACCAACTCTATTACACGCCTATGAAAATAAAATTATTAATATTCATCCGTCATTGCTTCCAGATTTCCCTGGAAAAGATGCTATTGGTCAAGCCTATAAAGCAGGTGTTAGTAATACTGGTGTAACTGTTCACTATATTGATGAAGGAATTGATACTGGGCCAGTAATCGCACAGAAATCGGTAGAAGTTTTCAGCGGTGACACAGAGGAAACGTTGAAAGAGCGAATTCAGCAAGTGGAGCATAGGTTGTACCCAAAAATTATCAATCGGTTGATGAAGGAATAGTGTGAGGAAGTAAACTCGAGCGACAAGCACCCGAACTCGAGCGAGAAGCACCTGAACTCGAGCGAGAAGCACCGAAACTCGAGCGACAAGCATCCACAACGAACATAATATCCAATAAGTGAGGAGCTAAACATATGAAAAAAAGAGCACTTATTAGCGTATCTGACAAAGATAATATTACCAATTTTGCCAAAGGTCTAGTTGATTTAGATTATGAAATTATTTCAACAGGTGGTACGCTGAATAAATTAACTGAAGCAGGTATTCAGGCTACTGCAGTAGAAGATGTAACAGGTTTTCCGGAAATGCTGGGTGGCCGTGTAAAAACATTGCATCCGATAATTCATGCGGGGTTACTTGCGAAACGCGATAATGCTGATCATCAGAAGCAGCTTACAGAAAGTGACATTGATCTAATTGATATGGTGGTGGTTAACCTTTATCCATTTAAACAAACGTTTGATCAATTGGATGTAACTGAAGAAGAAGTCATTGAAAACATTGATGTTGGTGGACCTACAATGTTACGTGCTGCTGCAAAAAGTTTTGCGGATGTAACGGTTGTTGTCGATCCAGATGACTACGATAGCACTCTGAAATCTATACAAGAGAATAGGTTAGACAAAACGGAACGGAAAAAGCTTGCTGCAAAAGTATTTCGGCATACAGCACAATATGATTCAATGATTGCTAGTTATTTTACCGAGGATGCTTTTCCTGAAAATTATACCATTACATATGAAAAAGCACAGACTTTACGTTATGGAGAGAATCCACATCAAACAGCCGCATTTTATAAAAATCCAACTGAAACCGCAATGAGTCTGGCTTCAGCAAAACAATTACATGGAAAAGAGCTTTCCTATAACAATATACAGGACGCAAATGCAGCCCTTGAAATAATTGCTGAATATGGAAGCCCTACTGCAGTGGCCGTGAAGCATATGAATCCATGTGGAATTGGTGTTGCAGAGGGGATTAACCGAGCTTTCTCCAAGGCATATGAAGCTGATCCTGTTTCTATTTTTGGAGGGATTGTTGCTTGCAACCGTAAAATTGATGTTGAGTTAGCAACCCAATTGAGCGGAATTTTTCTGGAGATTGTTATTGCACCGGAATTTACCGACGACGCACTAGCTGTTTTAACGAAAAAGAAAAATATAAGATTGCTTGAATTGGCAATGGTTAATGAGCAGTCAACCTATCACAAGCTGACAACGATAAAAGGCGGCGTGTTAATTCAAAGTAATGATGACGCAGAGGTAGAACAAAAGGACCTTACATTTCCAACGGATAAAAAACCTTCTGAGGATGAAATCAAGGACCTGTTATTTGCTTGGAAAGCAGTTAAGCATGTGAAGTCAAATGCAATCGTTCTGGCTAAAGGACTGCAAACGGTTGGTGTTGGTGCAGGGCAAATGAATCGCGTAGGAGCTGCAGATATTGCGCTTGAACAGGCTGAAGAGAAGGCAAAAGATGCAGTAATGGCATCAGATGCATTTTTCCCAATGCCAGACACTGTTGAGATAGCAGCAAAAGCTGGCATAACAGCAGTAATTCAGCCAGGCGGATCCAAGCGTGATCAGGACTCGATTGATATGTGTAACAAATACGGAATTTCCATGGTATATACAGGGATGCGGCATTTTAAACATTAAACATAAAGGGTGTTATTAATGAATATATTAGTTGTCGGACAAGGCGGACGTGAGCACAGTATCGTGATTGATTTAGCCAAAAACAATAATATCAATCAGTTATATGCGGCTCCAGGTAATGGAGGAATTGCTGAATTGGCCACATGTGTGAATATTTCAGAAATGGACATCGATCGTCTAATTAATTTTGCTAAAAAGAATACCATCGACCTCACGATTGTCGGACCAGAGAACCCATTACTGGCAGGGATTGCTAATCGATTTCAGGAAGAAAACCTGTCTATTTTTGCCCCTACAAAGGAAGCAGCTTTATTAGAAGGTAGTAAGCGTTTTGCGAAATCACTTATGCGAAAATATGATATTCCAACAGCTGAACATGCTAGTTTTACTGATGCCTATGATGCGAAAAAATATATTGAAACAAAAGGTGCACCGATTGTAGTTAAAGCGGACGGACTTGCAGCTGGAAAAGGGGTTGTTGTTGCTGAAACTGATAA
This sequence comes from Virgibacillus salinus, assembly GCF_900102415.1. Lineage (NCBI taxonomy): Bacteria > Bacillati > Bacillota > Bacilli > Caryophanales > Bacillaceae > Virgibacillus > Virgibacillus salinus. Next base: position 141,897 of record NZ_FNKD01000005.1, on the reverse strand, counting down.
GGAAGCAATTGAAGCTGTTGACGAAATGCTGGTCAATAAAGCTTTTGCTGAAGCGGGTGCTACAGTAGTAATAGAAGAATGCCTTATTGGGAAGGAATTTTCGCTAATGGCATTTGTCCATGAAAGTAACGTGTATCCGATGATTCCAGCTCGTGACCACAAACGGGCACATGACAATGATCAAGGGCCAAACACCGGTGGTATGGGTGCTTATGCTCCCGTCCAGGATATCTCACAAGAAACCTTGGATTATACAGTAGACAAAATCCTTCAAAAAACAGCTGATGGTTTAATGAATGAGGGACGACCATTCACTGGAATTCTGTATGCAGGTTTGATGATGACTGAGAATGGACCAAAAGTAATCGAGTTTAATACGCGCTTCGGTGATCCGGAAACCCAAGTAGTACTACCGTTATTAACAAATGATCTCCTGCAAGTTTTCCTGGATATAATGAATGGAAAAGATCCAGTTCTCCAATGGGAAGAAAAAAGCTGTACAGGAGTTGTAGTTGCAGCAAAGGGCTATCCAGGTTCATATAAAAAGGAAATTCCGCTAACTGGAATACAGCCATGCGCAGGCGGATTTGTTATTCAGGCCGGAACAAGGAAAACAGACTCAGGCCTTGTTTCAGATGGTGGAAGAGTTCTTCTAGTAGGGGCAAAAGGTTCGAACTTATCAAATGCAGTAGAAGATTCATATAAATGTTTAGATTCTCTTGCCTTATCAAATGAATTTATTTATCGAAGAGATATCGGAAAAAAATAAGTAAAAATGGAATGAGCCCAAGATAGCAAAATATGCACTTGGGCTTTCGTTCACCCTCACCTCCCTCGTCACAAAACTTTCAATTTAATATACAAAAACTTTACAGTTCTAAAGCGAAAAATATGTTAAGATGGAAAAAATTATATATTGGAGCGTTGCTATATGCTACAAAATGGATATTACTGGAGAAACCGTGAACTGAGAGAACATGTTGCTGTTCTAGATGGAAAAGTTGCACCAACAATTCTTTTAAAAAATGGAACATATTTAAACACATATACGAAGCAATGGTTACGTGCGAACATTTGGATATTTAACGATCGCATTGTCTATGTTGGTGATAAACTTCCTGAAAATAATATAACTACCGAAGTGATAGACTGTGAAGGATTATTTCTTGTACCTGGATACATGGAGCCGCATGCACATCCATACCAGCTGTATAATCCGGAGTCTCTTGCTTTTCACGCGGCTAAATATGGAACAACTACATTGATAAACGACAACTTAATGTGGAATTTTTTGTTAGATAAAAAGAAAGCGTTTTCTATATTAGAGGAGTTTAATAGGCTGCCTATTTCGATGTATTGGTGGGCCCGGTTCGATTCGCAAACGGCATTGCAAGATGAGAAAGAGCTTTTCAGTACGGAAAATGTACTATCTTGGTTGGAGCATGAATCAGTCCTGCAAGGCGGAGAACTGACATCATGGCCAAGTCTGCTTGCAGGTGATGATCGTCTGCTATACTGGATTCAAGAGGCCAAAAGGTTAGGTAAGCCAATGGAAGGACATTTGCCTGGCGCTTCCGAAAAGACGTTAACGAAGATGAAATTGCTGGGTATTTCTGCAGAACATGAAGCAATGACTGGACAAGAAGCGATTAAACGTTTGCAGCTTGGCTATCAGGTTGGTTTGCGATATTCATCTATCCGCCCTGACTTGCCAAAATTGATAGATGAAATTCTTGCAGAGAACCTGCAAACCTTTGATAATATTACCATGACAACTGATGGAGCAACCCCTTCATTCTATGAAAATGGAGTAATGAATGTTTGTATAGAAATTGCCATTGAAAAGGGTATTCCTGTTGCGGATGCATATTGTATGGCATCAATTAATGTCGCTAAGCATTATGGGTTGCATGAGGAGCTAGGAAGTATTGCGCCAGGCCGAATTGCAAACATTAACTTTATTAAAGGAAAATCAAACCCGCACCCAATAAGCGTTTTAGCAAAGGGCGAATGGATTTTAAAAGATAATGAGGAACAGAACACCACTTCCAGAATTAACTGGGGAAAATATGAAATAGAACCACTTACTTTTGATTGGGATCTAACGATGGAGGACTTGCAATTTTCAGTGCCAATCGGCCTAAAGATGGTAAATGAGGTAATTATTAATCCATATCCTATTGAAACTGACGTAACACTTGATGTAATATCAGACAAATACGATGACGCATTTCTTTTATTAGTAGATCGAAAAGGGAAATGGCGTGTCAATACTGCGATTAGGGGATTTACAAATCAATTAGGTGCATTAGCAAGCTCCTTCTCGACAACAGGTGATCTTGTTTTTATCGGTAAAAGTAAACCTGATATGCTCATTGCTTGGGAACGCATTAAAGAGCTTGGTGGAGGAATTGTATTGGTGCATCAAGGTGAAATTATTTTTGAATTGCCACTTCGGTTGGCAGGAAGCATGTTTGCCGGAGAAATGAAGGAATTAATGGAAAAAGAAAAGCAGCTAAAAAGCTTGCTGAAAGAATTTGGCTATCGTTTTACTGACCCAATATATTCGATTTTATTCCTGTCTTCAACCCATCTTCCATACATTCGCATTACACAACAAGGAATTATGGACGTTAAGAAACGTGAAGTCCTCTTCCCAGCTAACATGCGATAGCGTATAATGAATTAAAAGTATAAGTATTTTAGTAGAAAGAGGTGGGGATATGAAGAAGGCACTATTTTACCTCCTGTTATTGTTAATGTTCGTCTTGCTTGCAGCTTGTTCAGACGAAAAGCAGGAAGCTGAAGATAATGGGACAAAAGATAACGCAGTGGAAGAGAAAGATCAGGTACCGGATCCTAAGGAAGCTGAAAAATCAAATACATTCCCACTAACAGGAATTAAAACAGATCAAAAAGTAAATGATCGCATAGTCAGTGTTATGATTAATAATCATACTAAAGCTCGACCGCAAACCGGTCTTTCCAGTGCAGATGTAGTGTTTGAATTTTTGGCAGAAGGAAAAATCACTCGTTTACTGGCTATGTTTCAAAGCGAAAAGCCAGATGTTGTGGGTCCGGTAAGAAGTGCGCGTGAATATTATTTTGAAATGGCAGATAGGTATGACGCGTTATATATTTATCACGGTGCAGCGAATTTCGTAAATGATATGATTAAAAAGCGCGGTATTGAACACTTAGATGGCGCTATTTACGATAATGACGGCCACTTGTTCAAACGGGAATCTTTCCGACGGGCACCGCATAATTCGTATTTGCAATTTGGAGCAGTATATGACGTAGCATCACAAAAAGGATATGATGTTAAACATTCATACAAGCCACTACCGTTCTTATCAGAAGATAAAACGAAAAACATTTCAGGTGAGGCAGCAAACCATGTTGAAATTGTGTATTCCGACAGCCCAATGGAAATTGTTGAATATGAATATGATGAAAAAAATGAAAAATATACACGATACAGCGATCGGAAGAAAACAGTTGAATTGAATTCTGAAGAGCCAATACAGGTTGACAATATATTCATTGTGGAGACATATCATGAAGTTATTGATGACGCAGGTCGTCGTGCAATTGATATAACTTCAGGCGGCAATGGGTATCTTATTCATAAAGGAAAGGTTCAGGAGGTACAATGGGAGAATCGTGACGGGCGAATAATCCCTGTAAAGGATGGTCAGCCAGTTGAATTTGTTCAAGGTAAAACATGGGTCAACGTTGTTCCATCAAGCCCAGGAATCGATCAATCTGTAAATATATCGAATTAGTATGAATCAGGGGGTTTCGTTGTGCAAATTGATAAGCTACGCGGAAAACAGTTAGATCAAATGTGTGATGCTATTCTGTCACTTAAGAATCGTGAGGAATGCTATAAATTTTTTGATGATATTGCAACAATGTCAGAAATACACTCTATTGCCCAGCGATTGCAAGTTGCAAAAATGTTAACTGAAGGTCACACATACAATGTTATCGAAAAGGAAACGAATGCCTCAACCGCTACTATATCACGTGTTCGGAGATGTATTAACTTTGGCAGTGATGGTTATCAGCTGGTTTTAGATCGGATTATGGACGAGGACGAGGAAGAATAACAAATGCCGCTATCTCGTTGAGGTAGCGGCATTTTTCTCTGAGAGATTGTTTCTAATGAATGACTGCGACATAATGTGGAAGAGAATTAAGTGCTATAGCACCGCTCCGGAAATACACTACGCGCACCTTAGGGCAACGCTTCAGCTTCCTCGAAAGCAAAAACCGCTTCCTGCGGGTTCTTCAGCTGTTGCTTCGATGAACAGGATGTTCTAGTACCGGCGTTGGTCACAGGACGTGACCGGTTTTAGCCGGTGACGAGCAAGAGTCTTCGAGTGTTTCCTGCGCTTGACTTTGCCCTCTTTATCTTGATAAATCAAAATATATATTGTGACGGAAAAAAGCAAGATTTTGAAACCATTTAAACAAGCAGTTGGAATATGCGAGACTCCTGTGGGACAGCGATCCTAAGAGACTCCACAGCAAGCGTTCTATGCGTCGGAGGCTCGTGGTGAGCCCACGGCTAAGGAAGACACTGTGAAAGCGTTAGATTGAGCAAATGTCGCCTTTGTACCCAGAGTGGTGAAAGCGAGTATATTCCAACTGCGTGGTTAGAGAGCCATCCTTATTTTCCACATTATTAGCCTCCTTCTTAAAAAAACCCAAAAACATTAAACTTTATCCTAATTTCTATGCCTGATTTTTGGTATACTTTAAGAATGATATACTATAACGCTGAATGAGCTGATCCAATTTTTGAATATGGAGGATTTTGACGTTGAATTATACATTGAACACATGGAAGCATTTATTTAAACTGGATCCTGCTAAAGAAATATCGGACGAGCACCTGGATATGATATGTGAATCTGGTACAGACGCGGTTATTGTTGGAGGAACTGATAATGTTACATTGGATGGAGTGCTGGATTTGCTCTCACGAGTGCGCCGGCATACAGTTCCATGTGCTTTAGAAATATCCAACATGGATGCTGTTACACCGGGATTTGACTTCTATTTCATTCCAATGGTTGTCAACAGTACCGAGAAAAAATGGATGATGGATTTGCAGCATCAAGCAATCAAGGAATATAAGGATATTATGGACTGGAATGAAATGTTTGTAGAGGGTTATTGTATTTTAAATCAAGAAGCCAAGGCTTTTACGAAAACAAACTGTGAAATGCCAGATGAAGACGATGTGACAGCATATGCATACATGGCTGAGCGCGTTTTCCATTTACCGATTTTCTATATGGAATACAGTGGTACATATGGCGATCCGTCACTTGTGAAAAAGGTGAAGGAACAACTAAGTAACACAAAACTATTTTATGGTGGAGGTATTGAAAACAGTTTCCAAGCTCGTGAAATGAAAGAACATGCCGATACGATAATAGTTGGAAATAGCATTTATACAGATATAAAAAAAGCATTAAAAACTGTTAAAGCAGTTAACGATATGGATTAAGGTGGTGTCATTGTGAGTCAAATGATGGGTGACTTACTAAGTGGATTAAACAAGGAACAGCAACAGGCTGTTAAACATACAGACGGACCATTACTTATTATGGCAGGAGCGGGAAGTGGTAAAACACGAGTGCTTACACACCGTATTGCCTATTTGCTTCGTGAAAAAGAAGTTTCGCCAAAAAGTGTCCTGGCGATAACATTTACAAATAAAGCAGCACGCGAAATGAAGGAACGTGTACATAAACTTGTTGGAATGGGAAGTGGCCAAATTTGGGTATCAACCTTCCACTCGATGTGTGTACGTATTTTACGAAAAGATATTGATCGGATAGGGTATAGCCGTAACTTCACTATTCTTGATAGCAGTGACCAATTATCTGTTATCAAACAAACGCTAAAAGATCTTAATATTGATCCGAAAAAGTTTGAGCCGCGTGCAATGCTGGGATCGATTAGTTCAGCAAAAAATGAATTAATAACACCTGAGGAATACAGCAAGAATGTCAGTGACTTTTTCGAACGGCAAGTCTCACAGGTATATGACAGATATCAGAAAACCTTGCAAAAGAATCAATCACTCGATTTTGATGATTTGATAATGCAGACAATCCATTTATTCAAAAGGATTCCGGAAGTATTGGAATATTACCAGCGCAGATTTCAGTACATTCATGTGGATGAGTATCAGGATACGAATCATGCCCAATACTATTTAGTGCAGCAGCTGGCAAATCGTTTTCAGAACCTATGTGTTGTTGGGGATTCTGATCAATCTATTTATGGCTGGCGTGGAGCTGATATTGCAAATATCTTGTCATTTGAAAAAGACTATCCGTCAGCAAGAACTGTTTTTCTTGAACAAAATTACCGTTCGACTAAATCAATTCTTTCTGCAGCGAATAAAGTAATTGAGCATAATTCAGGACGGAAACCGAAGAATCTTTGGACTGAGAATGCAGAAGGCAAGAATATCCATTATTTTCAAGGTGCAACCGAACAAGAGGAAGCATTATTTGTAACGGATAAAATCCAGGAATTAATACGTGAGGAAGGCTTTTCACCGAATGATATATCGATATTATACCGAACAAATGCCCAATCACGTGCTGTTGAGGATACTTTTATGAAGTCGAATATTGCCTATCAAATGGTGGGCGGAACAAAGTTCTATGATCGTAAAGAAATTAAGGATATGGTTGCTTACTTACGGCTGATTACAAACCCTGATGATGATTTGAGCTTTGAACGTGTGGTTAACGCACCCAAACGGGGTATTGGAAAAACATCTGTAGAAAGATTGCGTGCCTATTCCGCGCAGCATGATATTTCATTTTATCAAGCGGTAAAAGAAGTTGATTTTACCGGTGTTCCAAAAAAGGCTGCAAATGCGCTAGCGGAATTTGGTAATTTAATTAAATCACTCTCACAGCAGCAGGAATTTTTAACAGCGACAGATATGGTTGAAGCAATCTTACAGCGTACAGGCTATGAACAGGTGCTGAAAAATGAACGAACAATAGAATCACAAAGTCGTATTGAAAACCTGGAAGAATTCAAAACAGTAACACAGGATTTCGAAAAGGTTAGTGAGGATAAGACACTTGTTGCATTTTTGACTGACTTAGCATTGATAGCTGATTTAGATCGTGTTGATGATGAGGAAGACTCTGAAAATGAAGAGAAGATTACTTTAATGACATTGCACGCTGCCAAAGGCCTAGAATTTCCTGTCGTCTTTTTAATCGGTTTGGAGGAGAATGTGTTTCCACACAGCAGATCGATGTTTGATAATGATGAGATGGAAGAAGAACGCCGTTTAGCATACGTTGGAATTACACGAGCTGAACAACAGCTATACTTAACACATGCAAAAATGCGTACCTTATACGGCCGAACAAATATGAATCCCATTAGCCGATTCATTAATGAAATTCCGGAAGAGCTCATAGACGGAATTGAGCAGGCTCGTGCTACTATGTATGGTTCTATTTCAAAATCACCAGATAAACCTTCACCTGTTAAACGACGTGCCGAAAAAATGCAGCATACGACTGGTGCAGAAAGCGAATCATGGGGACCAGGTGACAAAGCGAAACACAATAAGTGGGGTGTTGGTACTGTTGTTAAGGTTCAAGGTGAAGGAGAAGCAATGGAAATGGATATCGCCTTTCCAGCACCAACGGGAATCAAACGTGTGTTAGCCAAATTCGCTCCAATTACGAAAGAATAAGGAGGTGCTTGTTAATGGATAAACCACAAGCACAAGAGAAAATTAATGAGCTGACAGAAATGCTTCATCAATACAATTATGAATATCATGTACTTGATAATCCAAGTGTACCTGATGCAGAATATGATCAAAAAATGCAGGAATTGCGTAATTTAGAGGAAGAATTTCCTGAACTAATTTCACCTGAATCACCTACACAGCGTGTTGGCGGTGAACCGTTGGATGCTTTTCAAAAGGTACGGCATAATGTGCCAATGCTGAGCTTGGGTAATGCCTTTAATGCGACTGATTTGCGTGACTTCGCCCGACGTGCCAGTCAAGGGACGGATGACGCTATAGCTTATGTATGTGAGCTGAAAATAGATGGACTTGCCATTTCATTATTATATGAAGATGGCAAGTTTGTTCGCGGTGCCACTCGTGGTGATGGAACAATTGGCGAGGATATTACAAGTAATCTTAAAACTATTGGCAGTATTCCGCTTAAGATTAAAGAAAAAGAAACAATCGAAGTACGTGGGGAAGCATTTATGCCACATAAGTCATTTATTGCATTAAACAACGAACGCGAAGAAAAAGAAGAAGAACCATTTGCCAACCCAAGGAATGCTGCAGCAGGTTCACTGCGGCAACTTGACCCAAAAATTGCAGCAAAAAGGAATCTGGATATATTTTTATATGGTGTCGGAGAGTGGGATGCAGGTACATTGGAATCCCATAGTGAACGTCTGGATTATTTGAAGAAGCTAGGATTTAAGACCAATCCGGAGTGGAAAAAGTGCGAAACCATCGATGAAGTCATTGAATATGTAGAGTATTGGGAAAATGAACGGCCAAATTTAAATTATGAAATTGATGGTATCGTGATAAAAGTTGATAATTTGACACAGCAAGAGGAACTTGGGTTTACGGCGAAAAGTCCACGTTGGGCAATAGCATATAAATTCCCTGCAGAAGAGGTAGTAACGACACTGCATGATATAGAATTAAGTGTTGGAAGAACTGGTGTGGTCACCCCTACGGCAATATTAGAACCAGTAAAAGTAGCTGGAACAATCGTAAAACGGGCATCGTTGCATAACGAAGACTTAATTCGCGAAAAGGACATTCGCATCGGTGATACTGTTGTTATTAAAAAAGCTGGAGACATTATTCCAGAAGTTATTCGTTCTGTGGAGGATAAGCGAACAGGTCATGAACAGGAATTTCATATGCCGGATGAATGTCCTGCATGTGGTAGTGAACTCGTTCGCTTGGAAGAGGAAGTAGCATTACGCTGTATTAATCCAAACTGCCCTGCACAGTTAAAAGAAGGACTAATCCATTTTGTCTCCCGTAATGCAATGAACATTGATGGCCTAGGGGAAAAGGTAATCATTCAACTATTTCAGGAAGAATTGATTCAAACGATTGCTGATCTCTATCGTTTGGAGCGGGCTGACCTGCTGGAATTGGAACGGATGGGCGAGAAATCGGTTGATAATTTATTAAAAGCAATCGATGCATCAAAAGATAACTCGCTGGAACGTTTGCTTTTTGGATTAGGAATTCGTTTCGTTGGTTCGAAAGCAGCAAAAACACTTGCAGCCCATTTTGAAACAATGGAAGCCTTACAACAGGCGACATTTGATGATATCATTAACATAAATGAAATGGGTGAAGTGATGGCTGACTCAATTGTCCGTTATTTTGCCGAAGAAGAAGTCAAAGATCTCCTTCGTGAGTTAAATACATTAGACGTGAATATGGAGTACAAAGGACCGAAGAAACAAGATATTGCTGAGGATACTCCTTTTTCGGGGAAAACGGTAGTTCTTACAGGCAAAATGGAGCTATTCACACGGACAGAAGCAAAAAATGCTATCGAACAACTTGGCGGGTCTGTGACTGGTAGTGTGAGCAAAAAAACGGACATTGTCATAGCGGGGGAAGAAGCCGGATCGAAATTAGAAAAAGCTCAGAAGCTCGAGATTTCGATTTGGACCGAAGAACAACTTAGAGATGTCCTAGATAGTTAAGGAGTGGAGCGCTTTGAATAAAATTATTGTTTGGTTGTTAGGTACCCTACTGGTCTTAACGAGCTGTAGCCCAAGCATCAATGATGATGAGGTTGTTAAACAAGAAGATGAATCAGAAGAAAATACATCCATCGTCTCAAGCAATCAGTTCTCTAAAGAGGAATACCGAACAATATTACCATATCGACCAAGTGCATCTCGTGGAGTTATCGTTAATCAGATGGGTAATCGACTCGATATTGATGAGATGGAACAAGGATTAAGACGCCTTTCGAAGGAATATTATGACCCGGAAAAGTACTTTTTTGAAGAAGGTCAATATCTTGAAGAGGATATGATGTACAATTGGCTGGATCGCGAAATGACAGAAAAACAAATAGTGGATACGGTTGCTAACTTTAAAGAAAGCTATCCGGAAGCAACTGAGAAGCAAATTGAATCTAAGGAGGAGGAAATAAGATATGAGTCCTCCTTGGCATTTAACCCATCGATTAAAGATGATGGTTCGAAAAAACAGCAAGAAAATAATCCAAAATATCTAACTCACATTCTAGAACAAAATTTTCTTAAGAAGAATGAAGATAATTCGGTAGAATTAGTTGGAATGTCTATTGGAATAGCAATGAAGTCAATATATACTTTTCAAACAGAAATTGGCGGAACAAGTTATCATCATGAAATCCCAAAATCTATGATGCTTAAAAAAGGAAAAGAAATCGCACAAACAGTTCTTGAACGCGTACGTAAAATGGATGGCTTAGCTGAAATACCAATTCTTATCACCCTATACAGAGAGGAAGATCAAGGGTCACCTGTATCTGGAAGCTATGTTGCCAAAACAGGTGTAAAAGGCAGTGACATGACGATTGGGGAATGGGAAACAGTAAATGAAGAAAATATTCTTTTCCCTTCTGATGAAGGTAAAGAAAAATATTATGATCATCAACAATTGGTACAAAACTTCGGTACTAGGATTGAAGAATTCTTTCCAAATTATGTGGGTGTTATCGGTGAAGGCTTCTACAAGAATGAAGAATTAAAAAAACTTACTCTTGAAATACCGCTGGAGTTTTATGGGAAAGGGGAAGTCATAGGCTTTACACAGTATACGTACCAGTTAGTTAAAGAAATGTTCTCGGACTATTATGATCTCGAAGTCAAAATCAAATCGAATAATAAAATGGAGAGTATTATATACCGGGAAGCAGGAGCAGACGAACCAACTGTCCATATTTTTGATAAGTAATAAAGTATAATACTTTTTTACTGTATAACTATGGCTGGCCTCCAAAGTATAAGGGATTCTAAGAGAGTGAAATACGTTTTTATAAAAACACCTTTAACGATAAGCCAAGGTTTCTAAATAAATAAACTAGATTCGTTGAAGTGTTTGGGCTATTCGGTTAAAATGAGGGATGGGAAAGCTCCATCCCTCATTTTATATGAAAACGCAATCATGGAGTAATAGAGAATTTCAAGGAGGTTTTTTCATGGTAGTACCTTACAAGCATGAACCTTTTACAGACTTTACCGTAGAAGAAAATAGAAGTGCAATGCTAGAAGCACTTAAAAAGATTGAAGCTGATCTTGGTAAAGAATACCCATTAATCATTGGTGGGGAACGCATTACAACAGATGATAAGATCGTATCAGTAAACCCTGCAAAAAAAGATGAAGTTGTGGGTTATGTATCAAAAGCTAATCAGGAACTGGCTGAACAGGCAATGAAAGTTGCTGACACAACGTTTGAAACGTGGAGAAAGTCAGATCCGAAATTCCGTGCAGATATTCTTTTTCGTTCAGCGGCAATTGTTAGACGCCGTAAGCATGAATTCACTGCACATTTAATAAAAGAAGGCGGAAAACCATGGAAAGAAGCGGATGCTGATACAGCAGAAGCAATTGATTTCATGGAATATTACGGACGTCAGATGCTCAAATTTAAAGATGGCGTTGAAATTAATAGTCGCCCAATCGAATATAACCAATACAATTACATCCCATTAGGTGTTGGTGTGGTTATTTCACCATGGAATTTCCTTTTTGCAATTATGGCAGGTACAACTGTTGCTTCAATGGTTTCAGGTAACACTGTATTATTAAAACCAGCTAGTACAACCCCTGTTATTGCATATAAATTGATGGAAGTACTTGAAGAAGCAGGGATGCCTCCAGGTGTAATCAACTATATTCCTGGACCTGGAAGTGAAGTAGGTGACTATCTTGTAGATCATCCACGGACTCGTTTCATTAGCTTTACTGGCTCTCGCGATGTCGGTACCCGTATCTTTGAACGCGCTGCAAAAGTACAGCCGGGTCAAAAGTGGCTTAAGCGTACCATCATCGAAATGGGCGGTAAAGATACAATCGTTGTGGATAATGAAGCAGATCTTGAACTTGCTGCACAATCGATTGTTCAATCAGCATTTGGATTCTCTGGCCAAAAATGTTCAGCATGTTCACGTGCTGTAATACATGAAGATGTATATGATCAGGTAAAAGATCGCGTAGCAGCATTAACAAAAGAAAAGTCTGCTGGTGATCCACATGATAACTCACACTTTATGGGTCCAGTTATTGACCAAGGTGCATATGATAAAATTATGAGTTATGTTGAAATTGGTAAAAAAGAAGGTAAACTTCTTGTTGGTGGAGATGGCGATGATAGCAAAGGCTGGTTTGTAAATCCAACTGTATTTGCTGATCTTGATCCTGAAGCACGCATTATGCAGGAGGAAATCTTCGGACCAGTTGTTGGATTAACAAAAGCAAAAGACTTTGATGAAGCAATCGAAATTGCTAATAACACAGATTACGGTTTAACTGGAGCAGTAATCACGAACAACCGTGTTCACCAGGAAAAGGCACGTAAAGACTTCCATGTCGGAAACCTTTACTTCAACCGTGGCTGTACAGCTGCAATTGTTGGATACCAGCCATTTGGCGGTTTCAACATGTCAGGTACAGACTCAAAAGCCGGTGGTCCGGATTACCTAATCCACCACATGCAAGGTAAGACGACATCTGAAATGTTCTAAGTAAATAGGCTTACAATTTTCGACAAAGCCCTTTTTTTGCGCTTAAATGCGCATAAAAGGGCTTTTTATGTCGAACTTTCCTCGTTACAGGAAAGTTGGCAAGTTTTTAAGGTGTTAATTGCTATATAAACCCCTCAACTTTCCCAATATGAATTATTTGAAAATATGTTATTATAGAAATATAGAAAGCTTAAATAATATTTGTTTAAATTCAGCTAGTGAGGTGGGTATAAAGATGGAAATAGGTCCATATATCAAATTACACCGCATTAAACAGGAAATGACTCAAGCGGAGCTAGCTGAGGGAATTGTCTCATTTGCATACTTATCAAAAATAGAGAACCAAAAAACAGAGGCAAGCTCAAATGTAATAAGCCTATTGTGTACTCGTCTTGGAATTCAAATGAATAACGAAACAGATGAAACAATTAGGGACAAGTGCCAGCAATGGTATGAAATGCTGTTTGAGGTTAATGACAAAGAGGAAATAATAAAAACATACAAAGAATTAAATAGTTTAATGTATGAACATCACTCAGACAGTTTAATATTATTTGAAATTCACAAAATAAGGTATTTTTTAATCCTAAGTGAATTTGAAGAGGCATTAACTCAGATTAATAGACTTGCTGATATGTCTGGAACTTTTGATAGTTTACATTTATTTTATTGGTATAAGTTTAAAGGTAATTATAATACAGCTAAAAATGAATTTAACCAGGCAATGCGAATGTATAAGATTGCAGAAGAGAAATTAAATCAACTTGAATTATCAGAAGAAAAGATAGCAGATCTGCAATATACAATAGCGGTAACACATAGTAAGTTACATAATACACTCGAAGCAATTGAATACTCCGATAAAGCTATTGATATTTTTCGTAAACAATATAATTTTATCCGGTGTGCCCAATGTCATATTGTTTTGGGAATTTCATACAGAAGAATAAGAATGTATGATAAGTCGATTAAGAACCATAATTTAGCTAAACACTTAGGTGAGCTGAGCAAGAATAGACAGATCATCCAACTGACAAATCAGAATTTGGGGTATTTACACTCTACAAAAGGCGATAGAAAGAAGGCAATTCACTACTATGTTGAGGTGTTAAATGACCCTGAAGTTGACATGAATGCTCGATTGACCGCAGTTACATCATTAATTAAGGAATATTACTCAATATATGATTTTGATAAAACAAGAGAAATGATTGATAATGGAATTGAATTATTAGATAACATGAAAAATAAGGAAGCATTTAAAATTCATTACTATGTTATTAATTCTTATAACTATGCTATAAGACAAGATAATGAGAAGTTTGAAACACTGGTAATCAATGAATTTATTCCGTACCTACAAAAGCATAAGGACTTTGCTAATTTAGTTGATTACGCTAAGATGCTTGGTAGGCACTTTGAGAGGTTAAATAAGTATAAAGACTCTGTTAAATATTATAAATTAGCAAATGTCACCTATGAAGAATTGATTAATTTGTAAAGGAGGGGAGATAAATGAAAAAAGTAATTGCAACAGTATCACTAGGTACACTTCTAGTAGCAGGCTTTCTATTCTCACAAGAGCCAGCGGAATTAGCATCAGACCTGGAACCAAGTGTGTTTTCAATTAGCCATGATTCAAGTCTCTTCTAAATTATGAAGAGCTAGCAAGTAATTTTTTTACCCTATTACTATATGATGAACTTGCCTGAAATAGTGTGGAAGCTATTTCAGGTCTTTTTTGTTTAGAAATAAATTTGAACATATTTGCATAAGACAAGGAATATCATTATAAAAACAAAACATCGACAGAAGAGCGCGAACATCAACGGAAAGAAAATCAAAAAAACATCTCAAAACAAAAACCACATCGCCTCATATCGGCTTTTTATTCCAATATATTCCAAATTACCTCCTATTTAAGAAAAAATATGTATTTAGCAATCCATGAATCTGAAATTTTTTCACATTTTAAAATGCTCTATAAGTCCTATAATAGCAATACATCGAAAAGATAACACAATTATCTAAAGGTTTAGAATTAACCTAGCACTGTTGTAAAAATTATTGTGGTGTGAAAGTATTATATTTGTGCTATTATTGAAATGTAGCACAATTAAAAAAATTCAGAAAGGGGAGTGCGCCAATGGAATACGCTATTTCAGGTGCATCGTGGCTTTGGTTATTTATACCTATGCCGATTTTGATTTTACTTTCAATTATTACATTGTTCACAGAAGGGAGGAAAAAGTAGATGGGTCTTGAAACACTGATTACATTTATTGTTTATTTAATAGGTATGCTTGTTATTGGTATTGTAATGTACCGTATGACAAACGATTTATCTGACTATGTGCTAGGCGGGCGTTCACTTGGACCAGGAGTCGCAGCATTAAGTGCGGGTGCCTCAGATATGAGTGGATGGTTACTACTAGGTCTACCGGGTGCTGTTTATGCATCAGGGATGGGATCAGCGTGGATTGCAGTCGGGTTGGCAATAGGTGCTTACTTAAACTGGCAATTTGTTGCGAAGCGTCTACGTATTTATACAGAGGTTTCCAATGACTCTATTACAGTTCCAGACTTTTTAGAGAATCGTTTTAAAGACAAGTCTCACGTACTACGCGTTATCTCTGCTTTAGTCATTTTATTATTCTTCACTTTTTATACTTCATCAGGAATGGTGGCCGGAGCGAAACTATTTGAAGCATCATTTGGGTTATCTTACAACTCAGCATTATGGATAGGAACATTAGTGGTAGTTTCATATACATTATTAGGTGGTTTCTTAGCTGTTACTTGGACTGACTTTATTCAAGGTATTCTAATGTTTCTAGCACTAATTCTAGTTCCAATTGTTGCCCTTAATGAAATGGGTGGTTGGAGCACTGCAGTTAATGCAGTAGGACAAATCAGCCCTGACCATTTAACAATGGTGCAAGGAGTTGGTATTATGGCAATAATATCTTCTCTAGCTTGGGGACTTGGTTACTTTGGCCAGCCACATATACTTGTCCGTTTTATGGCATTGCGTTCACATAAGGATGTTCCAAAAGCACGTTTTATAGGAACGACATGGATGATCCTTGGGCTTTATGGCGCAATATTTACAGGTTTTGTCGGCTTGGCATTTATTCATACACAAGATGTTGGCGTTTTATCTGAATTTGGGATTAGTGTAATTACTGAAAATGGTTTCCAAATGCTTGAGGATCCAGAAAAAATCTTCATTGCATTTTCTCAAATTTTATTCAACCCAATTATTGCGGGTATTTTATTAGCTGCGATCCTTTCAGCTATTATGAGTACAATTGACTCGCAGTTGTTAGTATCATCATCTGCTGTTGCAGAAGATGTTTACAGAGCTCTTTTCCGTCGTGAAGCTTCTGACAAAGAACTTGTATGGATTGGTAGATTCGCTACGCTTGGAATTGCTCTAATCGCAGCTCTTATTGCTATGAACCCAGACAGTTCTGTACTAGAGCTCGTGAGTTATGCATGGGCTGGATTTGGTGCAGCATTCGGACCAACTGTTATTCTAGCACTATTCTGGAAAAACTTTACTCGAAACGGTGCATTAGCAGGTATTATTGTTGGTGCTGTTACAGTTATCGTTTGGGGTGAATTCTTAGAAGGTGGAATATTCGACCTCTATGAAATCGTTCCTGGTTTCATACTCAACTTAATTGTTGCAGTATTAGTTAGTAAATTAGGAAAGCCTTCACCAGAAATTGAAGCTGATTTTGATAAGGCTGAAGCAACATTTAACGAATAATTGATCTGTCAAAAGCCACTTTCCTCCTTAATGAGGGAAGTGGTTTTTTCTGTTTAGTTGATTACACAAGAAGGTTTCTGCTATTATCAATAGTGTCTTTTAAAATATAAAATCGATTAAAATAATAAAAACTACCTTTCATGGAGGTGTCATTTATGGCAGATATTTCAAAGGATCAAGTAAAGCATGTTGCCCACTTAGCAAGACTTGCAGTTACAGAAGATGAGGCAGATCTGTTTACGGACCAGCTCAGTTCAATCATAGAATATGCTGAACAATTAAATGAATTGGATACAGAAGGTGTGGAGCCTACGACGCATGTTATGGATTTGAAAAATGTTCTTCGCAAGGACGAGCCTAAAGAATGGATATCAAAAGAGGATGCATTAAAGAATGCTCCTGATAAGCAGAACGGTTATTTTCGTGTACCATCGATTTTGGAGTAAGGAGGGAACAGCATGTCGTTATTTGACCATAGCATAAAAGAATTAGAAACAATGCTACATAACAAAGAAATTTCAGTAGAAGATCTGGTTGACACGTCGTATGATCGTATAAATGAGGTCGATGATCAGGTACTGGCCTTTTTGACATTGGATGAAGAGCATGCACGCAGTCAGGCAAAGCAATTGGATGCTGCTCCAGATACTGCAGCGCGTTTATTTGGTATCCCAAGCGGTATCAAGGATAATATTGTAACAAAAGGATTGCGTACCACATGTGGAAGTCAATTTTTGAAAAACTTTGATGACCCGCTTTACAATGCAAATGTTGTTGAAAAGCTGAATAACGAAAAGGCTGTAACTATAGGTAAGCTGAATATGGATGAATTCGCGATGGGTTCATCAAATGAAAATTCCAGCTACATGGCAACTCGCAATCCTTGGAACACTGATCATGTTCCAGGTGGTTCAAGTGGCGGATCGGCAGCATCTGTAGCTGCAGGAGAAGTGTTGTTCTCTTTAGGTTCTGACACAGGTGGTTCGATTCGTCAGCCTGCCGCATTTTGTGGAGTTGTTGGGTTAAAGCCTACATATGGACGAGTGTCACGGTTTGGATTGGTGGCATTTGCGTCGTCTCTGGACCAAATCGGCCCAATCACACGAAACGTTGAAGATAACGCACGGGTACTGGAAGTTATTTCTGGTCATGACAAGATGGATTCAACCAGCGCTGATATTGATGTTCCTGAATACACCAAGGCACTGACCGGTGATGTAAAAGGTCTTAAAATCGCTGTGCCAAAAGAATATCTTGCTGAAGGTGTTGAGCCTGAGGTAAAAGAATCTGTCATGAATGCGTTGAAAGTGTACGAATCCCTGGGCGCTGAGTGGGAAGAAGTATCATTACCACATTCTAAATATGCAGTTGCAACCTATTATTTATTAGCCTCATCAGAAGCATCTGCAAACCTTGCACGCTTCGATGGTGTACGATACGGTGTGCGATCGGAGAATTCCAATAATATGATTGATATGTTCAAGAATTCCCGTAGTGAAGGGTTTGGAGAAGAGGTTAAACGGCGTATAATGCTTGGAACTTTCGCATTAAGCTCAGGCTACTATGATGCATATTATAAGAAAGCACAAAAAGTTCGTACATTAATCAAAAATGACTTTGATAAGATTTTTGCAGACTATGATGTTGTTATTGGACCAACAACACCAACACCTGCCTTTAAAATTGGTGAAAAAGTTGATGATCCATTAACAATGTACGCAAACGATATTCTGACCATACCAGTAAACCTTGCTGGTGTTCCCGGAATTTCTGTACCATGTGGATTCTCGGAAAACGGCCTTCCATTTGGCTTACAAATTATAGGGAAGCATTTTGACGAAAGCATCGTTTATCGTGCAGCGTATGCATATGAACAAGTAACAGACCATCACACAAAACGACCTCAACTGGGAGGTGCAAAATAATGAATTTCGAAACAGTTATTGGTCTAGAAGTACACGTTGAGTTGAAAACAGACTCCAAAATTTTCAGTCCAAGTCCTAATGCATTTGGCGCAGAGCCGAATTCAAATGTTAATCCAATTGATCTTGGGTATCCCGGTGTTCTTCCCGTATTAAATGAAGAAGTGGTAAATTTTGCTATGAAGGCTGCGCTTGCACTTAATTGTGAAATTGCAACAGATACAAAATTCGACCGTAAGAACTATTTTTATCCGGACAATCCAAAAGCATATCAAATTTCCCAGTTTGATAAGCCAATCGGTGAAAACGGCTGGATTGAGATTGAAGTAAATGGAGAAAAGAAACGAATTGGAATTACCCGTCTTCATATTGAAGAGGATGCAGGTAAATTAAATCACCAGGATGACGGCTATTCACTGGTTGACTTTAACCGTCAGGGGACCCCGTTAGTAGAAATTGTGTCCGAGCCAGATATGCAATCGCCAGAAGAAGCGTATGCATACTTGGAAAAACTGAAAAACATTATTCAATATACCGGTGTCTCCGACTGTAAAATGGAAGAAGGATCACTAAGGTGTGATGCCAACTTATCCATCCGTCCAATAGGGCAGGAGGAATTCGGCACAAAATCAGAATTGAAAAACCTGAATTCCTTTAACTTTGTACAAAAAGGACTGGAATTTGAAGAAAAACGTCAGGAAAAGGTTCTTTTAGCTGGTGGTGAAATTTTACAGGAAACACGCCGTTATGATGAGAAATCAAAAGAAACAGTCCTAATGCGTATTAAGGAAGGTTCGGATGATTATCGTTATTTTCCCGAGCCAGATCTTGTACCATTATATATTGATGAAGCATGGAAAGAACGAATTCGCCAGGAGATTCCCGAGCTTCCAGGCGCACGTAAAAAGCGCTATATAGATGAGCTTGGATTACCGGAATATGATGCTGAAGTGTTAACGAATTCCAAGGAAATGTCCGATTTCTTTCAGGTAACAGTGGATCATAATGCTGATATTAAACAAGCATCAAATTGGCTGATGGGCGAAGTGTCAGGTTATATGAATAAACATTCAAAAGAATTAAATGAACTTGCCCTAACACCAGAATCACTAGCCAAAATGATCAAGCTTATAGAGGACGGAACGATTTCGTCAAAAATCGCCAAGAAAGTTTTCGCGGAGTTAGTTGAAAATGGTGGCGACCCGGAAAAGATTGTTAAAGAGAAAGGTCTTGTACAAATTTCCGATGAAGGTCAGTTAACTGAAATCATTACAAAAATTCTCGATGAAAATGAGCAGTCAATTATCGATTACAAAAACGGTAAAGAACGTGCGAAAGGGTTTCTCGTTGGACAGGTAATGAAAGCTACCAAAGGACAGGCGAATCCACCTATGGTCAACAAAATACTTGCAGCCGAAATGGATAAAAGATAATACGATTTGCATATAGACTACTGTCAAATGGGTGACAGTAGTCTATAATATTCTGTAAAACCCCTTTTCAAAATTGCTAAAAAGGGCTATGATAAATGTTGATGTATTTTAAATATAGATTAGTTTGGAACAGCAGGGGGGAGGGATCCACAATGAAGACAGCCCGGATCATTTATAATCCAACATCAGGTCGTGAAGCATTTAAAAAAGAATTAGCGCCCGTATTAGAGCGTTTTGAAGTTGCTGGGTATGAAACATCCACCCACGCTACAACTAGTGAGGGTGATGCTATAAACGCAGCGAGAACTGCTGTTGAACGAGGCTTTGACTTAATTGTAGCTGCAGGCGGTGACGGTACTATTAATGAAGTTATAAATGGAATGGCAGAACAAGAATATCGCCCTAAGCTTGGGATTATCCCAATGGGAACGACAAATGACTTTGCCAGGGCATTGTGTATCCCTCGCGATATCAAAAAAGCAGTCGATGTTATTTTGTATGATCAATCGATGCTGCTGGACATTGGTCGCGTAAACGATCAATACTTCATGAATATAGCAGGTGGCGGTAAACTTACTGAGTTAACGTATGAAGTTCCAAGCAAATTAAAAACAATGCTCGGACAGATGGCCTATTATATGAAGGGAATTGAGATGCTTCCTTCCTTGAAGCCGATACGAGCAAAAATAGAATATGACGGCAATATTGTTGATGAAGAAATTATGCTTTTTCTAATTTCAAACTCCAATTCGGTTGCAGGCTTTGAGAAGCTTGCTCCAGATGCCAAGCTTGACGATGGTTATTTTGATTTGCTGATTTTGAAAAAAGCTAACCTCGCAGAATTCATTCGAATTGCAAGCCTGGCCCTTCGCGGTGCACACCTTGAAGACAGCCATGTAATTTACGTGAAGGCAAAAGAAGTAAAAGTCGATACGGATGAAAAAA
This sequence comes from Virgibacillus salinus, assembly GCF_900102415.1. Taxonomy (NCBI): domain Bacteria; kingdom Bacillati; phylum Bacillota; class Bacilli; order Caryophanales; family Bacillaceae; genus Virgibacillus; species Virgibacillus salinus. The sequence continues at coordinate 121,010 of NZ_FNKD01000005.1, read as the reverse complement.
TGCAGTTAAATATAGACGGTGAGTTTGGCGGAATGTTGCCAGGGGAATTTAAGAATCTCCAACAGCATATTGAGTTTTTTGTACCGGATAAGTTTGTAGAATCACAGAAAAGTTAGATGCTTAGCCCTTGATGTATATAGATAACATCAAGGGTTTTATAATGTAAATATTCAATCAGGTTATGATAAGATAATAATCACATACATGAACGTAAAGGAAGGTACCAATGGCTAAACACACAGCACCAGTGGAAAAGAATGAAACAATTACGCTTAACTTCGAGGATCTCACCCATGAAGGGAATGGTGTCGGAAAAATTAATGGCTATCCATTATTTGTCCCTCAGGCTTTACCAGGAGAAGAAGGGAAAGTAAAAGTTGTTAAGGCAAATAAAAATTTTGGTTTCGGGAAATTACTTGAACTAACCAAAGAAAGTCCAGACCGGATCGAACCTGTCTGTCATGTCCATTGCAATGGGTGTGGCCTTCAGCATATGAGTTATTCGCTGCAGCTTGAAATGAAACAAAACCAAGTGAAAAATGCGATGAAAAAAATTGCGCATCTTGAACATGTGCCAGTAAAATCAATTATCGGCATGGATGATCCATTACATTATCGAAACAAAGTGCAAATTCCAGTTGGCGAAAAAAACGGTGAACTCATAACTGGATTTTATCAAAAACGCAGCCACCGGATTATCGAAAACACGGAAACATGTGTTACACATAACGAAGTGATTAATGGCGTTGTGAAGTCTGTAAGAGACATTGCCAATAGACTTGGCATCAAAGCTTATAACGAACAAAAGCATAACGGAGTTCTTCGCCATATTATGGTGAGGACGGGTGAAGAGACAAAGGATATTATGGTCGTACTTGTAACGCGGACAGATAAATTGCCACATCAGGATGAGTTGGTGAAGGAGCTTACTAGTGAGTTTCCCCATATAAAATCTGTCGTTCATAATGTTAATCATAAAAGGACCAATGTCATCATGGGTGATAAATCAAAAGTAATCTGGGGCGATGAATATATTCACGATAAAATTGGTGAAATCACCTTTGCTATCTCAGCAAAATCATTTTATCAAGTAAACCCAGCACAAACCAGGAAACTGTATGATAAGGCATTAGAATATGCTGACATTGGAACAAAAGATACTGTAATTGATGCTTATTGCGGTATTGGAACGATCTCGTTATTTATGGCCCAAAAAGCGAGGAAGGTATACGGTGTCGAAGTTGTGCCAGAAGCAATCAGCGATGCCAAAAAGAATGCCAAGTTAAACGGAATTACGAACGCAGAATTCTACGTTGGTGAAGCAGAAAAGGTCATGCCATGGTGGAAGATGCAAGGATTAAACCCGGATGTCATCGTCGTTGACCCACCACGAAAAGGCTGTGATGAAGAACTTCTTAAAGCAATGACTGAAATGCAGCCAAAGCGAATTGTGTATGTATCCTGCAACCCATCAACATTAGCACGGGATTTACGCGTGCTGGAGGATAGAGGATATGCTACACAAGTAGTTCAGCCAGTAGATATGTTTCCACAGACAGGGCATGTGGAGTGCTGTGCGTTAATAGAAAGGGTGAAAGATTATGCAGTTGGGTCCGAGAATCTATAAAAGATTCTCGGAGTCCCATCTGCTTTAATTTCATTCTTTTCAATCAACTTATGCAAAATCTCTGGAGTGAGTTTTTTGAATTCTACAAGCTTTGTGTGTAAAACAAAAGCTTTACAGCGCTTCTGAATTTCAAGACATGACAAAATATTTAATGGCACAACGCCCTGTTAAAACTGTAAAACCAGTGCAAGAAATACAAGCACTTCACCATGAATCATCTTATTTATTAGATATTAAACCTCCCACAAGAGATTTAACTAAGTACATGGAAATTATGGAGGGAGGTGATTCTTCATGCGTACGTATAAAGAGCTAGAATCAATCCTACGAACATTACGTTTTGCTGAAACGTCTGAACACTTGCCCGAACTGATAAAGAGGCTGATAGTCAGACACTATCGTATATGCACAAGTGGTTCAATCCATCTGCAAAAATCACCGCTGTTTATATCCGCAAAAAGTACTCTCAAGTAAAGAATAATATGCAAATCGGCCGCTATGTCTATTAAAAGCTGTCTATTTCAAAAAGCTTGAAAAATTTATCTTTTAATTCCGGTTCAAGATAATCCATGTCTATTTTTACAAACGCACGATCTTCTTCCGTTAATGAATCAATTTGCATCGGAATGTTTTCCGTTTTTATCTTATTTTTAATTTTTAGAGAGTCCTCGATCGGTCCTTCTCTGTATCCAAATGACTCAAACGAAACAGTATCTCCATTCTCCATATCAAATTGGAAGGACCATTTAAATTCTTTGCTTCTTGCAATTCCTGCTAAAGGAGGGAAATCTGTTTTTCCAGATAAGTAAACCGATTCTACCTTGTTCCAGTCATAAGTCTGATTGGAACCAAAGGCAGATTGTACCACTCCATCTTTTCCAATAGCCTGATAATCATGAATCGTGACGTACTGCAATATGGCAAACATGAGGAAAAAGATACTAATAGATATAAGGAATTTTTTCCTGTTTTTTCTCCAAACGGTAATAGGACCTGCCAGCAGTATAATGATGACGAGGATCAACGATTGAAGTGCCCCTACCCATTGATCAGAAACAAGACGTAAAAATATGAAATCAGGTTCCTCCAATAAATTTTCTTTCCATTCCATCAAATTGATAAAGATATATAAACCAAATGGAACCACTAACGCAAAATAACAATAAATTCGAAACATGGCATGTTTATAGAAATTTTTCAGTGTAACATCTCTAACTAGGAACAATCCAATTATAAATGGTATCATTCCCATGAATAAAAGCATTACAAAATAAAATACCAGACCTTCCTCGTCAAAAGTTGTAAATGCAGCAATAGCAGACATGTAACTGAAAATGATGAGGGGATAGCCAATCGCTGCTATTAAAAAACGAAAAAGTTTCCTTTGGATGGAAGGATTTCCCTCGTTGCTTTGGCTCTTAACTGTTTTCTTTTGATAAAAAATATCATCTATTTGAGCGAAAACATTAAACAAACACGAACTTACAGCTATGTAGCTCCTTTGTGCATTCTCAGTCATGTCTTTGATAGATTGTGGGGTCGTTACTAGATGTGTATTGAAAGATTCATAGGTCGTCTCCTCAAGAAAGGTGATTTCCTTTTCTACCCAATTTGAGTGAGAAGCATACACCGACTGAAGCCATTCTTCATTCATTAATTCATCAGGAAGTGTCTTGGTTTCTGATCTGCCTAACTGCTCCAAGTACTGATATAACACTTCATCCGTCATCATTTGTTTTTTGATTTCGAGGATTTTGATCGTCTTCCTCTGAAGCCAATCAGGAACGTCCAAGTCTTCCATGAGTTGTTGTAACGAAATTAACAGGTCCTTATTTTCACCATTCCTTTTTGTCTTCATATTATTACCCACCCAAGTCTAAAATAGAAAACTTCCATTCAGTCTCCTCCTTTAAAAAGAAATCTGGGATATAACTTAAACCCTGTTTATAATTGGTTTCAATCAAGAAAGATTCCTTTCCAATTCCCATTCTATATTTTTGTGATTTAAAATTCGTGTTTACTGTCTTCCCACTTTGAACAAAAAATCCCCTGTAAATCTTCGTAATATTTTGGAGAGGCTCCAGAATCATTCCGTCTGAATTCTTTTAAACTATATATTTCTCTACCATTGTTTAAAGACAGATAACAAGCATTATCAAGTTTATAAAAGTTATCCTTCAATAGATAGTTGGAGTCGCCAAATATTTTTCCTACTTGTGTTGATCCAATAATATAATTATATCTTGATATATTTATAGAGTTGTCATTGCTATCAGGACCTAGTGCTCCAAACCAATCATATCTTCGCTCTTTGTTATTATTAGTAAAGCCACGTTTAATGGAATAGAAAAACCTATAGAAATGATAATTGTCTCTAGTAAAATGTTCATACTCTATAACCTGATTTTCCATTAATAAGTAATTAATAGCGTTTTCATTTGTTTCATTTACTATTAAAGTTAGTTCAACATTTGCATACTCTTCAAAGTCTTGTTCATAGACCCTATCTAAAGTAAATAAGTCAGGATATTTATCAATATATTCTCCCTGTCGTAATCCCATTTTTTCATGATTTTGTGAGTGCTTTCCCTATTTGCAAAATCAGTACTTTCCAATGTTATCGCCTCCAAAATTATACTGTATATTAACCATATGAACTTTATATGTATTTAATAAAAGTATTGAATTATTAACCGATGTTGATATAACTTTGGCATTTTTACCTGAGATCAATGATGGTTGGGTTGAATAGAACCTTTTTAAGTTTTCTTTAAAGTTTTTAATCACGATCAAAAGAAGAGAATACAGTACAGTAGCTCTGGAGATGAGAAGGATGTCTCCACACGGAAAAATTAATGCCTTCTTTTGTTTAAATTATCTAGTACACGCTGATGATAGTCTGGATCTTCTTCTAATACATCATATGCGACTTCAATAGGACTATACTCTGAAAGATTTGATAAATCAACTGTATCAAATGAACTAACGATGAATACTTTTTGTGTTTGTCTAAACCTTAAATCCTCCATAATATCGGTTAATAACCATTCTTATTCCAAAGGCATTAGAGGATAAATGATAGCTACATCTATTTGATTTGGTGTCTTTAACCATGTTCTTCTTTGTATGATATCAACATAGAGACGGTTCTCTTTCAATGAATATCCTTTGCGCAAGTCTTTTACTTGATTCTAAGAAATTAGTAGCGTTAGGAATGGTACTGGTTCTAAAGAGAAAATTACCATTTTTATAATATTTAGCGAGTACTTGCAAAACGAGTCGGTGTTTCTCATCGTTCCTGTAACTAAGCAATATGTTTCGTCAGACTATAGAAAATGTTTTATCTTCTCTATTGCTTCACTTCTAGTATTCAATACCATCAATCCTTTATGTAATTTGCTCTCCTATAAGATAAATAAATCAGGATGATATGAATTCTTTTCCAGTTTTAAATACAAACTATTGCACTAATGGTTATGTATTACATTAATCGTATATCTACTAGAGTGAATAGTCAATATTTACTATATGTTCATATAATCATCCAACCGGATAATATTAATATTAGAGTGTTCGAATACTAAGTAAGTAGATCACATACGCTAGTGATAGATTATTTAATACATCTTCAGTAATAATCGAACCTTTAGCCGGAAGAATACCATAGCGTAGTTGGACTTGCATAAATAACCTGTTTTGTAACCTCTGTTATCCATTGATATTCTCCGTTCCTGAAATCCTGCTTAGCTTTCTCTATAACAAGTCCCTCTTCACCCACATATTCCACATATTTCTTGGCTGATTCTTCAGGTAGTAATTTATCCAGCCGATATACTTTTGATACACTGCTTTTGCATCATGATTGACAGCTTGTAACTGCAAGACTACATTGAACAGTTTCGCTTGATAGAATTGAACACTTTTTTCTGGAAAATTACCCCTGATCAGTTAAGTTTGAGAGTATGTTGTTGACTGTGACAGAGGGACGAAGAGGGTGGAAAAGGCACATTTATAGTAGTTGTAGTTGTTTATAAGAATTGAACTCTGACTTTACTAGTGAATTATTTTTGGATATTGGCTATGTGTTGAACTATGAGAAAATTAACACTGATATGCGTGATGAAGTTTTTGCTTTAAAGCAGAGATCTATAAAGAATAAGATCATTGTGTATGCCCAAACGAAAAGTAAAAATTCGAATAATATGTTTTATCAACTTTTAAAGGGGGTGACTCTTTATGAGTAAATGTGGATATAATGACAGCTTTGTGTTAATTGTCGTACTATTTATCCTTTTAATTATCGTCGGTGCATCCTTCTATTACTAAACCATGATACCACTATAAACTTGAAAATGAATTCAAACCTCCTTAATGAAGAGCCTTCTTAGTGGCTCTTTATTTTTTGCTGATTTTTTATGTTATATAGGTATAATTGAAAAAATGGGGGGTGATCGGAAAACTCTATTTTAACTCCAAAGGTGGAATGAGGGTTTGAGATGGAGATTCGGAAAAGTTTATTTCGGGTGTACAGCGAGTGTCTAGTTAAAATATACAGTACCTTGTAAAAATAAACATTTCTGATCAGTTTGATATAAAGTGCTTAAACATGATATAAGTGTAAAAGAAGCAGGGGCTTTTTTGCTTTTTAATTTTGGAATAAGCGTTTGACCTAGTATTCCATAGTGAGAGGATTTGAATTAAGATATGGTAGATAATTTTTGGCGTGATTTACCACGACCGTTTTTTATACTGGCACCAATGGAAGATGTGACGGATGTTGTTTTTCGCCACGTAGTAAGCGCGGCAGCCAGACCTGATGTGTTTTTTACAGAGTTTACAAATACAGATAGTTATTGTCACCCAGAGGGGATCCAGAGTGTGCGTGGGCGTTTGACTTTTACAGAGGATGAACAACCAATTGTAGCCCATATTTGGGGAGATAAGCCTGAATACTTTCGGCAAATGAGTATTGGTATGGCAAAACAAGGGTTTAGGGGTGTAGATATCAATATGGGCTGCCCTGTGCATAATGTGGCAAAGAAGGGGAAGGGATGTGGCCTAATTCGTCGTCCAGAAGTTGCTGCAGATATAGTACAAGCAGCAAAAGCGGGAGGATTGCCCGTAAGTGTGAAGACAAGGCTTGGTTACACTGATGTAGACGAATGGCACGACTGGCTAACACACATCTTGAAACAAGATATTGTTAATCTTTCTATTCATCTGCGTACAAAAAAGGAAATGAGTGATGTAGATGCTCATTGGGAACTAATCCCGGAGATTAAGAAACTTCGTGACCAGGTGGCACCAGATACACTTTTGACAATCAATGGGGATATTCCTGATCGACAAACTGGCTTGAAGCTCGCTCATGAATACGGTGTCGATGGGGTTATGATCGGGCGTGGTATTTTTAAAAATCCATTTGCTTTTGAGAAGCAGCCAAAAGATCATAGTAGTAAGGAATTACTTGATCTCTTAAGGTTGCATCTGGATTTTCATGATAAATATTCAAAATTAGAACCACGGCAGATCAAGCCTCTTCGTCGATTTTTCAAGGTATATGTCCGTGGGATTCCAGGGGCTGGTGAGTTGAGAAATCAATTAATGAGTACAGAGTCAACAGATGAAGTGCGTGCATTGCTCGATAACTTTGAACGAAAAAATGCTGAGGCGACGGGGGCTCAGAGTGAGAAAAACTTACTGTAAATCATCTGGAAATTAGTACACTAATGAGCCCTACTTTAAAAGCTGCATAAATAATTTAGAACAGCATATGAAAAGATATTTGCTTCACTCGATTCTTAGAATGATGAGTATATGAAACGTAATTTATCGGTTAATGGAGAAAGGGTTATCAAAGGCGGTGAAGAATTAAAAAGTAAAAAGATGATTTTTGAATATACTGATTGAAAAAAACATTGAGACATGGGGGCAGGGGTATATCCCTTTTAAAACAACAATCTGGGACGATGAACCTGTCCCTCTTGTCCTTTATAGTTCGTTACATAGCAAAGAGGTGATTTGTTTGAAGTTATTTATTGATATATTACTTTTAATTGTTATTGGGTACTATAGCTACAAGTTTATTCAAGTCATGATAAAAATGAGGCAAGACATTATTTTACCAACAACCAATGAAGAGATTGCTTCCATTAGAAAATACCCTCAAAAAGTAGTGAATTTCCCGATATATTCTGAACAAAAGATAGGAATCATTGCTTACTCTCTTAATCTCGTGTTTGTGATAGTCATGTTTTTCTTAGGAGTATTTTTAGATGGGATTAATTGGTCTTTCTATCCATTGATGACTATCCTTCTTATCAATTCATATAGTTTTATAAACTTGTTTGCGGTAATTGGTGACGGTGTACTTTGTGGAAGTCGCTTTGTTACTTGGAAAAAAGTAAAGTCGTTTCAATTTCTCCCTATTGATTTAAACCATAGATACTATGGATCATCAAAAGAGCTTAATAATAGATATGAATTGAGGATTAAGACAAAATTCTATTTTATAAGCTGTATTGTAACCACAGATGAAATGAAAGAGAAGCTGAACATGATTTTAAGTGAACATATAGCAGTGAGTGAAGAAGGGTCGGTATTAAAAAATCCCAGGTGATAAATAAATGGATAGAATGTTAAAAGAGTTTCGAAATAATTACCTAGCGATTTATTTCCAGTAGAACAGTCTGAATCTTTAGGGAGTGACAAGGAGTCAAATGTGATTTTGATAAGAAAGAATATCAAAGCTGGTCGTAATGATCCATGTATATGTGGAAGTTGCAAAAAGTAAAAAAGTGCTGTGGTAAGGAATGGACATCTGGGAAGGGGGTAAACACCTTCCAAAACCATAACCTGGGACGATGAACCTGTCACTCTTATCCCTTACCGTATGCTTATAGCGATACGCGATATGGACGGGCGTATCCTTTGTACAGCCTGGTGCGGGGCGGACTGGACACTTCCGATGTTCCTATAAAAACGTGCGGTTAACTCGTTTTATGTGTGTCGTATCGCCACGCGATATGATACACCTACTCTTCGAAAACTTCATATCTTAAAAGATAGGAATCCGATATATGACATGATAGATACATCCGAATATAACATCTGGGAGGATGAACCTATGCTTCTTATCCCTTATCGTATTTGCTTATAGCGACACGCGATATGGGCTAGCATATCTTCTGTAACCCCCAGATGCAAGAGGATCTGATACTTGGACAAAACAAGATTTCTTCCTAAATAAAAACATGCGTGTTGACTCGTTTTATGCGTGTTGTATCGCCGGGCGATATGATACGCCAACTCTTCGAAAACCTCATAATCTAATAGATAAGGGAATCCGATATGTGACTTTGATAGATACACTCGAAAGTAACAATCTCGGATGATGAACCTGTCACTCATCGTATCGCTTATAGCGACACGCGATATGGGCTAGCATATCTTCTGTAACCCCCAGTTACAAGAAGATCTGATACTTGGACAAAACAAGATTTCTTCCTAAATAAAATGAGGTAGTTGACTCTATTTATGTGTGTCGTATTGCCGGGCGATATGGTACGCCAACTCTTCGAAAACTTCATAATTTAACAGATAAGGGAATCCGATATATGACATGATAGATACATCCGAAAATAACAAGCTTGGAGGATGAACCTATCCCTCTTATCCCTCATCGTGTTTGCATATAGCGGCACGCGATATGGACAGCATGTCTTTTTTAAAACACAGGTGAGGGAAGATTTCAACTATTGGACAACACAAGATTGATTTTAATAATTCCTCAAGAAAATGTGCTAGTTAACTCTATTTATGTGTCGTATCGCCGGGCGATATGATACACACACTTTTCGAATACTTCATATTAAATAAAGATAAGGAATCCGATATATGATATGTTAAATACAATCGAAAATAACAATCTGGGACGATGAACCTGTCCCTCTTGTCCCTCCATATCGTTAGGCGATATACTTGCAAATTTATCAAAAATCCTTCATATTTAATAGTTAAGGAGATTCAATATATGACATGATATATACAAACTAGAATGAGTTGTAATTACCTTTCTAAGGAGTGGGGGGAATCCTTCCTGCTAGAAATTTCGGTTAAATTTAAGAGCAATATATTGGGGATTGGATATCTTCGTATCGCTTATAGCGCTATGCGATATGGACGTAAAAAATGGGATTTGGAGCGATTTAGAATCTTAGATAAGACAAGATAAGTCTTTATTAAATTCATCAAAAATAGTATTGGTCTGCCCGTTTGTGCGTTTCATATCGCCGGGCGATACAACTTGTGAACTTATCGAAAACCCACATATTTTAATAGAAAGGAGATCCGATATGCGACATGATATACAGCCAAATGAACGATCTTATACTACCAAAGAAGTAGCAGACGAGCTGGGAATTGCGACACCCACTGTTAGAAAGTATGGTCAAGTACTAGAGCGTAATGGATACGAGTTTTTTAAAGATGGCGATCGGCGGATTTTCGTTCGATCTGACATCGAATCGCTTATAGCGATACGCGATACGGACAAGCCCTTAGACGTAACAGCTACATATCTTGTAAATCAACAAAAATTAAGATTAGAAGGATTCAATGAAACAGAGATAACGATATCTGATACAACTGATAATTCACCCCAAGATCTCAATCAATTAAAAGAGTCTTTAATGTTTTTAGCTAATGAACTAGCAGCCACACGTGAAATGAATGTCCAACTGACAAACGATATGTCTCAACTTAAAACTACGGTTTCCCAGCTCCAGCAAGATCATCACGTTATAAGTTCTGGTATCGGAAACTCGGCACAAAAAACTGCTCGAATTGAGAAATTAACTGAACAACAGAATAGCCACTATGAGTCATTGCTGCAACAAGAAAAAGAAAAAAGCGAATTCTTACAAAAAGAGATACAGAATATGCGGGACGAACAGAAAAAAGAATGGCGATTACAAAGTGATTTTAACAAACGTTTAGAAAAATCGATGACAAAACCTAAAGGAACTTTGGATAGGTTTTTGTCCATCTTCCGTAAATAAGGCCATTTCTCTAGTCCCTTCCTAGGAGTGCAAACCCGTTAATGGTTTTAAACTAAAATAGTCTAACGCCTGATTTACATCGTGGATATTGAATACCTTTTTCTCAATACAGAATTGAATAACTAAATCGTAGGTATCACTTTCAGACAATGAGTAGCCGGCAGAGCTTAGTAGCTTGTCGGTTTTTTCTTTATTCAGTTCAAGAGCTAAAGCAAGGGCAATAACGGTGTTTTTTCCAACCTGGTAATCAGAATTAGATCGTATTTTTGAAAAATGCCTGCGATCAATTCCGGCCTTTTTGTATATGTCAGAGTCACTAGTATCTTTTTCATCAATTAAGTTAAACAATACTTCTTTGAGTGTAGGCTTACGGTTATCTTCAATAAAGTCTTTTAATTCAACAAGTTCTATTTCTTTATGAATACTGTAGTCAACCTTCTCAGAGGATTCACAAACATCAACTGGAATTATACCTATATGATTCTCTACATACTTCTGCATTTCCAGAAAAAACTTTTCATCAAGCACATTGTCCACCTCCCAAATATGTCGCTTATCAGGCGACCAAAACACGGATAATCACAGTTAATATTATAACAGATTAAAAATTTGAGGAGATGATAAATATGAATAAGACTGTAACAGAAATTATTTTCCTGTTGGATAGAAGTGGGTCAATGGCGGGGCTTGAAAGTGATACTATTGGTGGGTTTAATGCTTTCATTGATAAGCAGTGCCAACTTGAGGGGGAAACGATTCTAACTTCAGTTCTGTTTGATGACAAATATGAAGTATTATGGAATGGTGTTGATGCTAATAGTGTAAGGCTTACAGAGAGCGAGTATTATGTAAGAGGGACGACAGCGTTATTGGATGCAGTGGGAAAGACAATTTTGGATGTGGGTTACAGGTTATCGAGAGCCCGTGAAGAGCAGCAACCAGACAATGTTATAGTTGTTATTACAACTGATGGCATGGAAAATGCGAGCCGTGAGTTTTCCTATAAGAAAGTTAAAGAACTAATAAAACACCAACAGGATAAATATAGCTGGGAATTTATTTTTATGGGTGCCAATATTGATGCTGCAAAAGAAGCAAATAATATTGGAATTGTTGAACAAAATGCATTTAACTTTGAAGTTTCTGAAAAGGGTGTTGAGAGAATGTATGATATGGCTACTGAGATGGTTTCAGAGAATAGAAGGAAAAAACAGTACTGATTTTTGTGTGCTAAATAATATTCTCGGTATGAATAAATCTTCATCACTATTCTCATTTTAAGTATAGGAGGTGCTTAATAATGGGAAGAGACCGTCAAGAAAAAAAGCTGAAACAAAGCGGACGCGTGGAATCAGATCGGGATGTTGGTCTTCGTTATAAAGGGTCAACAAAAATGGCTAGCCCTGAAGAAGTCGAAAAATTAAACGATGGCAAAAAATAAAATTAACAGGCGATTGTCCTAAAGGATGGTCGCCTATTATGTTCTAGCTGCGTCTGTCTTATAAAGATAGTAGCAATCTGGGACAATAAACCTGTCCCCTATGTCCCGTTCATTAGCCTGGGACGACGAACCTGTCTTCATATGTTATAATTAGAGAAAGCGATTAGGGAGTGTGCGATATGGATATGGGTCAATTTTTAATTTATGATCAGCAGAAACAGGTCCGAGTGCAGCCAGAAAGAATTTCGTTGTATATGCAAAGTGAAATTATCGAAGCGATTAGTGAGAACAATGAGATGTATTACCTGTTCTTTTATAAAAACAATTTCCTCACTGCAGCAAAAGCCAAGCGGCTTCGTCGACAATCATTCATCGAGCGAGCATTTACAAAAGGAATTGTTTATAACGCCCCACACCCGTTTATCAACAAGCTGCTTTCATCCAATCACCCATGTAAAATCATCGGTTTTAAGCCATTGCTAAAGAAACTCGAAACAAACTATACTCCGCAAGAAAAAGCGTTTATACTTACCTTCTTTGAATCATTTATTCCAAAAAAACATCTATTTGAAGAGATCAAATCAATATTTTATGTTTATCGCCGTAACGGCCAAGGCTTCCTGGGCTATCAGATTATTCGTATTTTAATGGATTTTGCACCGAAGCACAGTTTCGTGACACAGGTCTCCAATGATCCTATTTTTAAAAAATATGATGACCAGTATAACAACCAATCAGATGAGCTGTTAGCGAAGGATTTAATCTTTGCTGAAAAAGTTCTTTATTCCAAGAAAGATGATGATCAACGGTTCCAGCAGCTAATCACCCATTTGGAAAAAGAATCACGATGGACTGATATGGTTGCCTTGTATTGTTACAAATTATCAATATCCCCTGCAACTGACTACTACAGGTCTCTGGCAAATTTACTGGAGCAGTATTTAAACGAAAATGAAGCGGAATTCATTTTAGAACGTTTAGACAATCAGTTACCAGCCTTTCTTCCACTACAGCAAGATTTATTTAATAAATATGTAAAAACCCACCAAATTGAAAAAGTCTTCCATATGATGCAGAATCGTGATTTCAAACTAAGTAATGCTCAGATTCAAACCTTTGGAGAACTGCTTGAACATCTTGATTCAAGAACATATTCTTCACATCCAGAAATGCTTAATACTATATTGGAATCAGTTATTAACGTATCCCCTGAAAAAGCTGAAAAACTTCTTAATAAATACGTTGTCTCGTTATTGGAAAACCATGAAGTAGCATATATTAAGAGTTTATTAAAACCATTCAAAGAAAATCATGGAAATCTGGAGATAATTAGAAAAATTGATACCATGGAAAGGCTAAGTGATGATTTGGATCAAATGCAGACTCTTGGAGAGTTGTATTATGAGTTTAATCTGTTGGATAAGGCAATTGAATGCTTTAGCTGGGAAATGGAGCTTAAGCCTACTCAACCAAAACCACTTCAATGGTTATCTAAAGCCTATCGGGATAAAGGGTTAAATCACGAATCGGACGCCTATCAGCAGCTGTGTATTAACCTGCAAAAAAATGCTTGATAGATATGACAGATAATAATAGGGTCTAATACAATTAACACTGTAAAACAGACAGATTACCTGTCTGTTTTTTAGCATTCTTAATGTATAAGTGCGATTAAGGCTTTCACTATTAAGGTGATAAGACAAGTATTCTAAAGGTATAACTGTATTACTAGTTTTCATCCATGTGATTGGGTATGATAAATGTTAAAATGGATTAGATGTAATTGAAGGATTGGGAGGAAAATGTAAATGAAGAAAGATGAGAAAACTGTTATATCGCCTCAACAAAATCCCAATACTTTTCTGTCTGATTTAAAAGAACTTTTTAAGGCGGTAGTATTAATTTTTAATGTACTCCCTGTTTTTGCTGGGTTCTGGCTTGCTCTTTATTTTACTAACTCGACCTTTACTGCAAGTTGGGACTTGTTCCTGTTAACAATGGCTGGCAGTACATGCGTGATGGCTGGCGCACTTATCCTCAATAATTGGTACGATGTTGATATTGATACGATAATGGAAAGAACAAAGAACCGCCCTACAGTAACTGGAAATCTTTCGTTAAAAGCTGTTTTGACAATGGGAATTATTTTTTCCGTAGTTGGTTTAATCCTGTTATTGTTCACAACGATAGAAGCAGCTTTATATGCTTTCATTGGCTGGTTTATTTATGTGTTTCTCTACACGATATGGTCCAAGCGTAAATATACGCTTAATACTGTAATTGGAAGTGTATCTGGCGCAGTAACACCTTTAATAGGCTGGGCTGCATTAGAGCCTGCTAATCATACTGTTCCGATTATCATGTTTCTTATCTTATTTATCTGGCAAATCCCCCATACGTTTGTCATCGCCATACGGAAATATGACGAATATAAGGCTGCAGGGGTGGCAATGCTTCCGGTGGTACATGGACTCGCTATTACTAAACGGCAAACAGTTATCTATATTGCCTGCTTACTTCCGTTACCATTTTATCTTGCCTCATTGGGAACAACGTTTATGGTGATCGCAACCCTGTTAAATATTGGGTGGCTGATACTTGGAATTAGCGGTTTTTTTACCAAGGACGATTTAAATTGGGCTAATAAAATGTTTCTGTACTCCGTGAATTATTTAATGATTATCTTTATCATCATGATTATCGCTACTGTTCCATGGTTTGGCTAATAATTCTTAGCTACACAATTATTTGCATACCATACGCGCTACAATGAGTATATGAACGGACAAAGTACATATACAGTATGGAGGTAGAGGCTATGGGAAAGCAGCCAAAGTATCAGCGGTATACAAAGAAAACTAAACTTGAGGCAGTTAGGCGTGTACTTGATAAAGATGAGCCTGTTCAGGCAGTGCTGAACGATTTAGGAATTCGTCATAGAGATAATATTTATGTGTGGATTAAGAAGTACCACAAGGAAGGTGCCTCTGCATTCGATCGTAATTTTGGTCATCCTTATAGAGAGCAAAGTTCAGCATCACCGGATAAATTAATTGAGGAATTATCGTCGGAATTAGACATACTAAAAAAGTTTATTGGCATGTCTCATCATAGTATTGAAGAAAGATATCAAGCGATTGATGCTCTTCAGAGTCAATATCCTTTAGATACTATTTGTAAGACACTGGAAGTTTCAGAAATTGGTTTCAAGCATTATAAAAAATGCCAGCAATTAGGATTGGACGAGCGGTACAGCAATTCTGATTCAGTTTATTTTCCGGCTTCAACATGTTTGCGCTGAGTTCCTGCTTCGATAAGCACCCAGTATTACTGGAGTTTATCGAAGTTTTTTATAGTTTCGGAAACTATAATATTTAAGTGCTGTGGATAACTGGACTCCAGAATCAGCCACGTCCAGCTCCAGCGCCAAGCGCCTATTGGACTTCCCTCCCCGTGTCTACGATAAGTCAACATCGAATCGCTTACGCTCTTCGTGTATCCTTTATCTCACACGGGTCAGTCCAGTCCATACGGCACTGAACAGGCGCTTGCGCCTTTGTTCCTTTAATTGACCTTAGGTTTGTCATCATAAAGTTGTCAAGGTTACACTTCTTCGCTTTTTCTAATATAATAGGTTAAGAGGAATTTAGAAGAGGGATATGTTATGCAGAAAATGGCGAAAATAGTATATGAGAGTATTATGATTCTGCTCGTTATGCTGACAATCATTACACTATGGACTGAAAACACATACAGTTCAACAATCAATTGGATTGTATGGGGTGTCTTTTTTATTGACTTCTTCTTTCGATTACTGACTGCAAAGAAAAAGTGGGACTTCATTAAACAAAATCCATTTCTTCTGATAGCGATTATCCCATTGGATCAGTTTTTCCAGGTTGCCAGGGTGGTAAGGGTCATCTACTTATTTCGGATCAAAACTATTGCCAAGTACTACATTGTGCCATATGCCGAAAAGCTTACTTTTCAATCCAAATCACTAATTGTATCAATACTTCTTTCATTAATGATTGCAGCATCCTTCATTATTTGGAACTTGGAAAGCTCGATTGTCGCATACTATGATGCATTGTATGTAATATTGGGATATTTACTTTTTTTCGGTCATCGTGTCTTTGAAATCGAGGGTCAGGTTTCAATTTGGATTTTAACAGGAATATCTATAATAGGGATTGCAATACAAGGTTTAGCACTTCAGTGGGCATTTAATAAGGTAGATATACTTTTTAATAATTTTAAAAAAAAGAAGCAATCGGTACGACAGGAACATAATTCAAAGGAGGCTAATTAATGACTGAAATTAAAAAAGGTAATAACAAATTTTATGTTGGCAAAGATGAACAGAACCCATTAGGTGAAATCACATTTGAGCCATCAGGTGATAATGTATTAATAGTTGACCATACGTATGTATCAGATGAGCTTCGTGGACAAGGTCTCGCAGGGAAGCTAGTTGATAAAGTTGTTACATATGCTAGAGAAGAGGGAAAGAAAATTGACCCAACATGCTCATATGCCAAAGATAAAATGGAGAAAACGCCTGAATATCACGATGTGCTGGAGGGTTAGGAGAAGAGAGCATGGATTTAATCAACGAATGCGTATTTGCATAACGACTTTGAAATAAACTATGTATTGGACACAAATAAAGGACAAGTTCTAATGGATGCTCCTGAATCATTAACAGGAGAACCAGGGATTGACTGGGATGACGAGGACGCAACTGATAATCTTTTACCAATTCCACAAATTACATCAAATGAAGCATATGATTCAATGGATAGATTTGCAGAAAAACAGGAACCCGCTGTAGCTGAGAAATTGATTGATGTACTGAACCGTAGAAAGCCATTTCGAAATTTCAAGGACAAGGTTATTGAACTTGGTATTGAAGATGAATTGAATGGTATACCTTTGAACAAAGTGATGCAAAGGAAGCCATTTTCGATTGGATGAACGACCTCAATATACCCTATGAAAAGATTAATCAAAAATAAACTACTGAAAAAAGGGAACTAATAATATGTACTTAACCATCCAGGAAACAGCTGAATATTTATCAATTGAAGAATCAAAAGTCAAAACGTTTGTACTGCAAGGTCGTATACGTTCTGTTTATGATGGAGATAGATACCTTATTAACAAGGATCAATTTAGTACACATCTAGAGCAAATGGATAATTATAAAAAAATGATTCAAGATTACCTGAATGAACCACTTCCGGAAGACCCCGATGTGAAGGATGAAGATTAGATATAAATTACATAGAGGAGCAATTGTCCATGCCCAAAAACCACCAAACCACGAAAAACGGAAAATCAATTGTATATACAGTTGAGGAGCCTATTGAGCTTTTAAAATTTCTGATAAAAGTCATGCCCAACCGCAGCCGGAACTCAGTTAAGTCAATCCTTGCGCGCGGTCAGATAACAGTTGATGAACATATGGAAACACAATACAATTATGAACTGAACCCAGGACAGGAAGTAACCATCTTAAAAAATAAAGCTTCTGTTAAAGAGAGTGCACTAATTGGCATGAATATTGTTCATGAAGATGAAGATATCATCGTCATCAACAAAGAGGCTGGTTTACTTTCTATTGCCACCGAAAAAGAAAAGGAACGAACTGCGCACCATCAATTGATGGAGTATGTGCGCCGTGAAGATCCCGCAAATCGAATATTTGTTGTACATCGTCTTGATAAGGATACATCGGGAGTTATGATGTTCGCTAAAAATGAAAAAGTTAAGCGGACCTTGCAGGATGCCTGGAAGGAAAATGTTAAAGAACGTACATATGTTGCACTTGTCGAAGGGGAAGTAAAAAAATCGAAAGGCTACATATCATCGTGGCTGAAAGAAAGCAGTACACATTTGGTATATTCCAGCCCCAATAAGAATGACGGACAACATGCAATTACACATTATAATGTAATCCAATCGAACAAAAAGTTTTCATTAGTTGAAATTCAGCTGGAAACCGGGCGGAAAAATCAAATTCGCGTTCATATGCAGGATCTGGGAAACCCAGTTGTAGGTGATAAAAAATATGGCTCCAAAACGAATGAAATCAGGAGGCTTGGCCTTCATGCGAAGGTATTGTCCTTCAATCACCCTACGTCAGGTAAGTTAATGCGGTTTGAAGCAGATGTTCCAGGGTCATTTTTTGCAAAATCAAAATAGTGTTACATAGGAGGTGTGTTTCATATTTTACAAATTCAATGTACAAAAAAGCTGGCCGATGAATTAAAAATAAAAACATCTAATGAACAGATAGCAGACAACGAACCACTGTACTCATGGCATGCACATATTTTTTACTATAACCGAAAAAAATACTGCATCGTTATGAATAACAGCACACGTTATAACTTCATTATTGGCAGTCTCAGAAAAAAAGAATTTAGTCAGTTTTCTTCACTAGTTAAAGAAGGAATACGTAAAAACCTATTGGCTGAGGGATTTGCTGAAAAAGTTGTGGAAACATATATGAAAAAATGTGATGACGTGAATTATGCTCCAACAAGTGAGCGTTCTATTATTTCTCAAATAAATGAAATGATAAGTGCAACTAAATTCTTTCAGGAGAATAATGAAGCAGATACCATTGAAGACAAACTAGATGAAATTAATCGCTTTAACAATAAATTTGTTATGCTGACATTACCAGAAACTTATTCAGCTGAATCCATGAAGAAAGCATTAATCAAAGAGGTTCTTTTATAAAAGAACCTCTTTGATTAATGCATAAGTGTTGCTAAGGCTAGCGAATGCCAAATGGTGAATCGATAAAGATCGACAACGAAACGGTAATATTCGACACGCAATAGATAAACATCGACTCGGAATAGATAAAGTTCGACATAGAATCGATAAAGGTTACAAACCGAGCGGTGCTTTTTCAACAACTCGCCCACTTCGTCCTTCTGTTGTATCGGCATTTTTCAGAGAACTGATAACAGCTTCCTCAGTCACTTCAATTACGGCTTGAAAAAGTTTACTCATAATAGGGTGGTCATCACGTATAAATGACATCGACTCCAGCTGTACAGTGGCGTTATGATCATATGTATTCGCTGTTGAAAAAGCGATTGCTATATCGCCGCTGCCATTGTCGATATTGCTTCCAGTTCTGCCCAACCCCGCTGCACATCGTTTGGCAAGCCGTTTCAGCTGCCGGTCATATAGCGGTGCATCTGTTGCTACAACCATCATAATTGATCCATCAGGTGTATCCAATTTTATGCTGCTTCCGAAATCTGCAAATAAGGCATCATCCCGTTTGCCAAAATTACTTAATACGAGGCAGCCAACAGTGTACGTATCTACAAGTCGTGATGCTGTGCCGATTCCCCCTTTATACCCGAAACACACCATCCCTTTTCCTACGCCAATCGCACCTTCTTCAACAGGATTACTGTTAGCACTCTCTATGGCTTGAATCGCGTGCTCAGGCTTCACGGATTGCAGTCGTATTGAATTCAGGTAGCTGTCATTACATTCACCAACAACGATATTAAGTGAACTTGTTGAGTCTCCAATTTCTTTATTTTCGTTGAGCATATACTGAAGTGTTCCTTGCCAGACAGTTCCTACACTGAGCGTGTTGGTAAGCATAATTGGTGATTCAAGTAAGCCTAACTCCTCTACTTGGACAAGGCCTGCAGTTTTTCCATATCCATTAATAACCGAGCTTGCTGCACGTATTTTGTTTGAAAAAATATTACCCTTATGGGGCAATATAGCAGTAACACCAGTACAAACCGTATCTTGTTCATTCAATTTCTCGTACAAAGTTACATGTCCAACCTGCACCCCCTCAACATCGGTAATGCAATTGGATTTTCCTTTAGGTAACTGCATCTGAATCACTCCTTAAATTTCTGTTATTTTACCAGTATTATAGCAGATATATGTATTGCTTAATTATTTGTATAAACTCCAAGTAGAATTGTTTTAAAGAAAATTAATTCTTTCATTAAACTTTCACATAACTTCTTTATAATGAATAACGAAATGGGAACATGGAGGTCATACTATGCCATCAGCTTGGGTATTAACCAACGTTGCGATTATTGTAATAAGTGTTCTTTCTGGTCTGTTGTTTTTTTACATAATAAGTCCATTAAAGAAAACAATGAAAAAGCAACAATTGGAAGAAATAATATCATTACTTATTAATTTTGTCATTTTTATATGGATTGGAAAGGTTCTCTTAAACTTATCTGTATTTGTAAAAGATCCACTTGCCATACTAGCGTACCCTAGTAATTCACACGCCTTTTACGTTGCAGTATTATTTCTGATAATAAACGTTGGTTATAAGGCAAAACGAAAAAATATCGATACAATTCCTTTACTGGCATCATTTGTTCCAGTTTTCTTGGGGGCATCGTTTGTTTATGAATTTATCGATATTATGTGGAACGAAAGCACCTTAGCATGGGGGCATTTGCTATTACTCATAGTATTGACTTTCATTTATGTATTCGTGCACGAGAGGATATCATCTCGTACGGCAGCAGGTGGTTTTTTTGTCGGGTGGAGTTTGGGGCAATTGCTTCTATCCTTTATACTGCCTTTTACAACATTATTTGGCTATATGATGGCTCGCTGGTTCTTAATAGTTATTTTTGTAATAAGCTTGGCACTGTTGACTTATCACCATAGAAGGAAGAATTCATATTGATGCTGCTGCAGGTTTGACAATTTGGCTTGGCAAATGCAAATGACACGTATTTCAATTTTTCTATTAAGGCTCGTTCAGGATACGTGGTTATCTATTTTAGGATAAAAATTGGAGGTTTAAATTATGAAAAAAACAATTATAATCCTCATAATTACCGGGATGCTTGCCTGGGCAGTATACGATGTACTAAACAGCTCTGAGGAAACGGCTGATAGTGGAGATTATGTTGTAGAGGATGACACTAAAGAAGAAAGTACAAGTGAGGAAAGCGAAGGTAACAATAAAGTTGGACTTGAAATAGGAAATATGGCACCCGATTTTGAACTTACGACTTTGAAAGGGAAGACAGTCAAGCTTTCCGATTTTCGTGGTCAGCGAGTTCTTGTTAACTTTTGGGCAACTTGGTGTCCTCCATGTCGCGCGGAGATGCCAGATATGGAGAAATTTCATCAAAATAAAGATATTACAATTTTAGCGATTAATCTTACTGAAACAGAGAGCACGAAAAGTGATGTATCCGATTTTGTGGAAAAGTTTGAACTGACATTTCCAATATTAATGGATGAAACAGTGGAAGTGGCAAATCAATATCAAATACAGCCTATTCCCACATCATACATGATTGATTCGAACGGAATAATTCAGTTTAAGGCATTAGGTGCTATGAATTATGAGTTAATGGTTCAGGAGTTTGAAAAGATGAAATAGATCCTCTTTTTAGTTTAAAATAGAAGAGAGGTGTTCAATATGAAACAAACAATTTTAGTCGTAGAAGACGATATGATGATTCGTGAACTAATAAAAATACATTTGGAAAAAAATGATTATGATGTGGTAGAAGCCGCTGATGGTGAGGAAGCAAAAGGTATTTTTCTAAAACATCATCCTTGTTTGGTCATCCTTGATTTAATGTTGCCTAAAGTTAGTGGCGAAGATTTCTGTGCATGGGTACGTGCTCAGGAACGTAATGAGGTTTCCATTATAATGCTTTCAGCAAAAGCGAAGATTGAAGATAAGATTGATGGGCTGAAAATGGGAGCAGATGATTATGTCACGAAGCCTTTCGATCCAAATGAACTCATGGCACACGTCGAAGCAGTATTGCGACGTACAGGTCAATTTTGCCAAAAAATTGTATATGACGGGTTATGTATTAAGCCTCGAAAAGGTGAAGTGCTTCTTTACGATAAATCGATTAAGCTAACGAAATTTGAATTTAATCTTCTTTATTTTTTAATGCAAAATCCGAATATGGTGCTTAGTCGTGAACAATTAGTCATGCAAATATATCCATATGCAGATCATACAGTGCTGGATCGCACGATTGATGCGCATATCAAAAAGCTGCGGGAAAAGATTGAGGATAACACATCCAAACCCAAGCGTATCCAGACTGTTCGGGGAATGGGGTATAAGTTTGTCAATACGTAAACGGATTATATCAAAATTTCCTAAAGGATTCTTATGGCGTTTATCTGCGCTAAATTTCCTTGTTGTTGCTTCTGCAATTGTCGTGAGTGGACTGGCGACTTATAATACTGCTTGTTTTTTAGTGGACGCCATGGGTGGGTTGGAGGAACAACGCCAGCAGCAATTCAATGCAACGCTATTTAATTACTTGTGGATCTTTATAATTACAGCGATTGTTATGGGGAGTTTATTGCATTTTTATATGACAAAAAAACTAATCAGACCAATTCGCAGCTTAATAGAATCCACTAAGCAATTAAAAAAAGGCAATTATCCCGATCCTGTTGAGGTGACATCTCAGGATGAAGTAGGCGAGCTTGCTGTACAATTTAATGCTCTTATTCAACAACTGCATACGAACGAGCAACACCGCCAAAAGCTTGTATCTGATCTATCACATGAATTTCGTACGCCTTTAACTAATTTAAATGGATATCTTCAGTCATTGGAACGAGGCGATATTCAAGGGAATCAGGAGCTTTACAAGGCGTTGTACCAGGAATCGCAACGTCTTACAGTTATGATAGAACAATTGGAACAACTTAAGGAATGGGATTATGTAACTTCCCAAACCTATTCCCAAAGTAGAGAAGTCGATATTGCTAATCTGATTGATCAGTGTGTTGCAATGTTTAAATTGCAAATGGAGGAAAAAGATATTGGCTTGTCTATAAATGTATCCTCATGTAAGTTACATATTCATGAGGAAGGTATTCAGCAAATTATAAGTAACCTCTTAGAGAACGCTATCCATTATTACAATGGTGAGGGTGGAATTCATGTACTTGGCGAACAGCAAAATTCTGTTTATCAAATCCTTGTAAGTGGTCCAAGTGATTTCATCCCAGAACATGAACGGGAAAATATATTTGAACGGTTTTATAGACTGGATACATCCAGAAGCCGCAAAACAGGTGGAAGCGGCTTAGGGCTTGCTATAGCTAAAGAAATAATAGACCGGCATGGCGGAGAAATCGGAGTTATTTCCGAAAAAAACATAAACACTTTCTGGTTTACATTACCACTAGCATAAAGGAGCATATGTAGTTCGGTTAGGAATGGGGATGTGCTCGCTTTTCTCGGCCACACACGACATGAGGTCGATGGGGCGAGTAATCGGATTTTCAGGATGTCCCCCCTACTCCTCGTTCGTATCCCCCCTCTATACGGAGGCTCGCCAGCCCATTTTTTCGCAGGAGTCATAATCCCCCCCAATCATGGCTCAGAAAGCCCGGATTCAGGCTTTCCCGGCGTGATTTAATCAGTTTTTAACAGTTTTTTATTGTTAGATCTGATTGTTCGTCCACGGAAAGAGGGTGATTTTCCTAATCATCAATAGGAACTTTCCTGCCACTTCGCATTATGTTCTGCAATACACCCAAGCAGGGCATCAACCAACAGCGTATCTTCATTATTAAGTGAAATCTCTCCATAATAATCACCAACAACATGGTGGACTGCGATTTGATGACCAATACACTTCTTGCTAATTCGTTCTTTATAAAATATAATATGTTCTTTAAAAAATACGTAATAATAAGAAAAATGGAGGAAAAAGCGTATTTAAGATACATAGATGCTCATAACCGTAATATTCGGGTGAATTTGAGGTTTTTCAATCTAGGTATTTTGACATATACTTCATTTAAAGTTCATTATATAGAACGATTTGATAATTTACATAGTGAATCCTTGACTTTAAGTAGAAACAAAGACTAATTTTTTTAATGTTATCGTTCATTAAAAAGAACGTAGTGGAAGGTGGGAGAACAATGAGGAAAAAACGGACGAGAAAACATCTTACTAGCTATAATAAGACTGCTACTGTCATACAAGTATTTATAATTTGGTGCTGCATCTTAATAGCAGGAACCTATTTCAATTCTCATACGAACGCAAGTTTTAATGACATTGAAGAAATTAATGGAGAATTGCACGTTAATTGGGAGCTTGATGATGTAAAATATCCACCTCAGGAAGAATATTGGGATAAAAGTTCATTGAAATTTTCGGGCGAAAACGCTGAATATGGTTTTTGTGAACGAGATGTATCCGGGTTATTTTCAGGTGTGATAAATGGTGGTGACGGTGATATGAATGGAGAATCAGCGTATGATGTTCATTATCATCAAGACAAAGCCCCTAACAAAAATAGACTTGGAGATGTTGTGTATTCAGGTGTGATACAACCATTAGAAACTGGTGAATCAATCATCTTAAAATTTGAACCTGATAATCTTAATGATTTGGAACCAGGCAAATATAAGTTTAAGGCATATCAACGACCAGGACACGGGGATCCGAATAATGATAACCCTGATGGACCATTGATGGAAATTTGGGGTAATAAGGAAATCACAATTACGCAAGAGGAAATCAATAGTTGCATAGCCTTGTCTACGCAGACAGAATAAAGCAGTAAATCTAGCAATGAGGGATTGAATAATAACACGGACAAGGAAGCAGTTGATGAAGACGTAGATCTCACAAAGAAATCAAATAAGACTGATGCAGAAGAAGCGAAAGAATCTGCTAATAAGGGACAAGAAGCAAATAACCAAGTAAGTAAAGAGGATACTGCCGATTTTTATGATGAGAAGAACGCACACTAATCTATTGGAGGGAAGCAGTGAAAGGGGTGGGAAAAGATGTGGAAAAAGAATAAGATGAATCGAATAAGCAGGATAATCTCGACACTTCTGATTGTAACGTTAATCGGCATGACTTTATTAGTTATTTCAGCTAGGGTTTCTGGTGATGAACCACAGCTTTTCGGTTATCAGTTTAAGACAGTGCTTTCCGGGTCAATGGATCCTGAATTTAGTACAGGTTCAATCATCTTGGTGAAGCGGATCAATGACACAAGTACACTTATAAAAGGTGACGTAATCACATTTAACCAAGATGGTAATAATTTTGTAACCCATAGAGTTGTTGAAGCTGTAAAGAATGATGGATTAACCCTATATAGAACGAAAGGGGACAATAACGAAAATGCTGACATGAACCTTGTTTTACCAGAGAATGTGGTTTCAAAATACACTGGATTCACTGTTCCGTTTGCAGGCTATTTAGTTAATTATGCTGGTTCACCAATCGGAGTTGCAATTCTCTTAATCGTACCTGGATTGTTGTTACTGGGTTATGCAATTCTAACCTTTCGTGCAACGATTAAAGAAATTGAATCAAGAACAAAATCGATCAATTTACAATAAGAAGATTTACAAAAATAAATATACCCATGCGGGCAGAAATTTTAGGAGGAATAAGTAATGAATATTAAGAAGAAGATGGGCACAGTTATTTTAGCAGGAGCTCTAGGATTATCACTAGTAGGATCTGGAACGTTTGCAGCTTTTAATGACGTAGAAAAAATTGATAACACATTTACTGCAGGAACGTTGGATTTGGTCTTAACAGGACAAGAAAAAACGTCATTTGAATTCAGCAATTTGGAACCTGGAGAATCCTTTACTAAAACCATAACTTTAAAGAACAACGGGTCATTGGCAATTAAAGAAATTTTAATGAGCTCGATGGCAATAGAAGGAAGTTGGATAGATAAGACAAACCAAAAGTTACCAGATAACGGTATGAACACCGTGGATGACTTTTTAGAACAATTTAATGTAATAGTTAATCAAGGCGAAACAGAAGTATTCAATGGAACTCTTGCTGATTTAAATTCAGGTAAAGTGATTATGGGTTCAGAAGGGGGAGCGTTGGAATCCGGTGCTAATATGAGTATCGACATTGAAATTAGCTTTGTAAACAATGTGAAAAAATATCCTAATAGTCTTTTTATGGAACAAAATAAATTCCAAGGTGAGAGTATAAATCTTGACTTAATATTCGAGGCAACTCAGATGTCCGGCGAAGATAGAAGTTAGAAATGTATGATGTGAAATTTTTAAACATTGCTGGGGGGATTTTATGAGAAAAAATAAAGTGATAATAGTGCTTCTTACAATAGTTTTGATTTTGATTTTTCCAATTAATAGTTATGCTTCTGAAGGTAATGTGAATGAAATTGAAGAAATCGACTTAGCAACTAGCCCCAGCAGTATATTTTTTAACCTCAATAATATGAAGCCCGGGGATTATGCTATTAAAAATTTAACCGTATCAAATGATGGTAATCAGGGGATTCAGTATAAATTTACAAACACTTTTATTGATGGATCTAAAAAGCTATATGATGAATTTCATTTGACCGTTAAAGATGAATCGTCTGTATTATTCGATGGTATGTTGAAAGATTTTACTACGCTGGAGCAACGTAACTTAACTGATGGCGATTCAGAAGTGATCAGATTTAAAATTTTAATGCCTTATAAGCTTGGCAATGAATTTCAAGGGTTAGGCAGTAAATTTGAATTCACATTTTCTATGACAAACATATCTGAAGAAACCATATCTTCAGGTGTCGGCCAGCTATTACCTGATACGGCTACATCAATGTATAACTTTCTATTAATCGGAGCAATTGTGCTTTTAAGTGGAGTAGTATTGTATGGTTACAGTGTTCGAAAAAACGTATAAAAGAAAGTTAATGGTTCTACACCTATAATCGAATCTCAGCCCCAAAAAAGTGTCATGATTTTTTAAATAATAACATGACACTTTTTGCTGTTCGCGTTCGATTGTAATAGTAGGAGGGATACCGTAAGCTATATTTTTGCATTTCCAAAATGTTCAGTGCTATACTATTCTTGAACAAAATACGTAATATTCCTTCGGGGTCGGGTGAAATTCCCAATCGGCGGTGATGAAGTGAATACTTCTTAGTCCGTGACCCGTGCGGTTTTTAGCAGTTAGAATTTTTTCTTATTGCATGGTGCAACTAAAACCAAGCGGTGGATCTGGTGAAACTCCAGAGCCGACAGTTATAGTCTGGATGGGAGAAGGAATTTTTCAGGTAGTTCGCATGTTTGACTAAAAATGACTAGGCAATGTTATTTGTTATTTGTGTATTCATTTTTAGTCAAACATTTTGAAGATGCGCTATACTAAAAAATTCTACCCTTATGCCTCTGAAGCTTATTCAGGGGCATTTTTAATTGGTTACGATAGGGAGGATCAAGAGATGAACGATGAATATTATATGAAATTTGCTTTAAACCTTGCAAGGTCAGTATCTGGCCAAACAAGTCCTAATCCTCCGGTGGGATCTGTAGTTGTAAAAGATGGTGAGATGTTAGGGTTTGGTGCACATGTAAAAGCTGGTGAGGCACATGCAGAGGTTCATGCGCTGAACATGGCTGGTGATAAAGCAAAGAGTGCAACGATTTATGTCACACTTGAGCCTTGCAGCCACCATGGCAGAACACCGCCTTGTGCGGACCTTATTGTTGAAAAAGGAATCAGTCGAGCAGTTATAGCTGTTACGGATCCGAATGAAAAAGTAGCTGGACGTGGGATTGAAACGCTGCGAGCAGCTGGTATAGAAGTCGAACTTGGTGTCGCGGAAAAAGAAGCAGCAGAGATAAACAGTGTTTTTTTCCACTATACTAATACGAAAACACCATATGTCACGATGAAGTCCGCTGTTAGTTTAGATGGCAAAACGGCCACTGTAACTGGTGGCAGCAAATGGATAACTGGAGAAGCTGCAAGACTCGATGTACATCACTATCGACATAAACATGATGCAATTCTTGTTGGTGTAGAAACTGTTATTGCTGATAATCCGAGTCTTACAACGCGTATCCCAAATGGTGGGAAGAACCCAATACGAGTTATTCTGGACACATCACTCCGTACACCTTTAGATGCTGCTATTTTAAATGATCAGCAAGCAGATACATGGCTTTTTACCGGGAAGGATGTCACAGAGCAAGATATGGCACCTTTTAAAGAGAAAAGTGGAATAGATGTTATCAAAATGGAACGATTAACAATTGAAGATGTACTACTTGATTTAGGATCTAAAGGAATAATGTCTTTGTTTGTGGAAGGTGGAGCTACGGTTAATAGTTCTTTTTTGGAAGAACGGCGAATTAATCAATTGATAACCTATATGGCGCCGAAGCTTATTGGTGGTAAAACAGCTCCAACTTTCATTGAAGGTAATGGATTTCAATCGATGGCAGATACATTGTCACTTGAGATTAAGCATGTAGAAATGATTGATAAGGATATAAAAATTATTGCGGAACCGCGAAAGGAAGAAGCAGATGTTTACAGGAATAATTGAAGAGCTGGGCACCGTCAAAAAAATGAAACATGCTTCTGAGCAGTCGGTGGAAATGACGTTAAGTTCAACTAAAATTATGGAAGATGTTCATGTTGGTGACAGTATTTCAGTAAATGGAATTTGTTTAACGGTCACGAATTATTCTTCAAATGATTTCCAAGTTGATGTCATGCCGGAGACAATTAAGTCTACTTCATTAAATGTTTTAACAGAAGGTTCAAAGGTAAACCTGGAGCGATCAATGGCGGCGAATGGCCGGTTTGGTGGACACTTTGTATCTGGCCATGTTGATGGTATCGGAAAAATCACTCGGAAACAAAAGCAGGAAAATGCTATTTATTATGATATAGAGATTCCGGAAGAATTAGCGAAATATTTCATGATGAAAGGCTCTGTTGCTGTAGATGGTATTAGCTTGACTGTATTTGATGTTGGGCAAAGTACATTTACGATATCACTTATCCCGCATACAGTAGAAGAAACTATTCTAGGTGATAAAGATGAGGGTGATGTTGTAAATATTGAATGTGACATGCTCGCAAAACATGTACAAAATCTACTTAATCATCAATTGAACGATCATAATAATGGTTTTAATCAAGCATTCCTAAATAGAAATGGACTCATTTAAGCGAAGGAAGTGGAGAATATGTTTAACACAATAGAGGAAGCGATAAAAGATCTACAAGCAGGAAAACCAGTAATCGTAGTCGATGATGAGGATAGAGAAAACGAGGGGGACCTTGTTGCCTTATCTGAAAAGGCTACACCAGAAGTAATCAATTTTATGATAACCCATGCTAAAGGATTGGTGTGTACATCAATCAAGGCGGATTTGGCTAAAAAAATCAACCTGCCTATGATGACAAGTCAGAGTAGTGATCCATTTGGAACTGCTTTTACCGTAAGTATTGATCATGTCGATACAACAACTGGTATTAGTGCGGCAGAACGTTCCAAGACAATTAGAGCATTGCTTGATTCGGGTGTCGGTGCTGCTGATTTTAAACAGCCTGGTCATGTATTTCCACTTGTTGCTAAGGACGGAGGCGTATTGACTCGTTCTGGTCATACAGAAGCATCGGTTGATTTAGCAGCGTTAAGTGGGTCGTTTCCTTCAGGTGTGATCTGTGAAATTATCAATGAGGATGGAACAATGGCACGCGTTCCTGATTTGAAGCAAATGGCTGAGAAATTTGATCTTAAATTCATAACAATTGAAGATTTGAAGGCTTTCCGAAAGCAGAATGAAGTTCATGTAACTCGTGCTGTTGAAACAATTTTACCTACTGAATTTGGGATATTTAAAGTATACGGCTATACAAACGATCTTGATGATAAGGAGCATGTTGCGCTTGTTAAAGGTGATATTCATTCTGATGAGACGGTGATGGCAAGAGTTCATTCAGAATGTCTGACTGGCGATATATTTGGTTCTTACCGTTGTGATTGCGGACCACAGTTACACGAAGCCTTGAATAAGATTAATGACGCAGGTGCAGGTGTTTTAGTATATATGCGCCAGGAGGGCCGGGGAATCGGACTAATTAATAAACTTAAAGCATATCAGCTGCAGGATGCTGGAATGGATACGGTTGAGGCAAATGAACAGTTAGGGTTTGCACCAGACTTACGGGAATATGACTTAAGTGCACAGATTTTAAAGGACTTAGGTGTGAAAAAGGTGGATTTGTTAACCAACAATCCGAAAAAAATGACTGCACTTTCGTCGTATGGAATAGAAATCGGTGCGCGTATTCCAATCCAAACGGGCACACGAAAAGAAAACGAAAGATACATGCATACAAAATTTGATAAAATGGGCCACTTATTCAACTTTCATAATAACTAAAGGAGATGATTATAATGGGGAGAACGTTTGAAGGCAAGTTAGTAGGAACAGATTTGAAGATAGGAATAGTTGTCGCACGTTTCAATGACTTTATAACAAGTAAGTTACTGGATGGGGCTGTTGGAACGCTTCAAAGACATGGTGTACATGAGGAAAATATTGATGTTGCTTGGGTGCCAGGCGCATTTGAAATCCCTTTAGTTGCCCAAAAGATGGCGATGAGTAATAATTATGATGCTGTTATAACGCTTGGCACAGTTATTCGTGGCTCTACTCCACATTTTGATTATGTATGTAATGAAGCAGCAAAAGGCGTATCCAATGCATCAGTTCAATCTGGTAAGCCTGTAATCTTTGGTGTGTTAACGACCGAAACAATTGAACAAGCTATTGAGCGTGCAGGTACAAAAGCAGGGAATAAAGGTGCAGATGCAGCAGTAGCCGCAATTGAAACAGCAAATGTTGTGAGGGAAATTGAAGTTGACTGATAGCCGACATCTGAATATCTTTGTAAGGGGAGATAGATATTAAATTTTTAGGGTACCAAATCTTAGGGTTAGGTGTTATCTGGATAGGTATGGCTTTCTTTTTCTCAGAAATGGATGAGGTAAGCAAGGTTATATTTTATATGGGAACATCGTGGCTATTATTTTTAATCATTATTTTTTTGAAGAAGATACTGAAAGGTCGTAAAGGTGACGAGGATTCAACAATAGGAAGGTAATGTTTATGCTCACTATCGAAAATTTATATAAATCATATGGCGATAAATTATTGTTTCAGGATGTTACATGTACGATTACACAAAATGACCGGATTGGGCTGATAGGCGTAAACGGCACTGGGAAGTCGACTTTTTTAAAGGTAATTGCAGGAATGGATAAACCTGAAAAAGGGACGATAAAACATGCAAAAGACTACCAAATTGAGTATTTGGCACAGGATCCGGAACTCGATCCGAATCTGACAGTAATAGAACAAATATATTATGGTGAATCAACAATAATGAAGGTTATGCGAGAATATGAAACAGCTCTTCAGGCCTTGGAACAAGACTCAGATAGTGAAAAGGCTCAAACACATCTGCTCAACATGCAACAGCAAATGGATGATCAGGAGGCATGGGAGGCTAACACTTCTGCCAAAACAGTTCTGACAAAGCTGGGAATTACTGACTTTCATAAGAATGTTACTGAATTATCCGGTGGGCAGAAAAAGCGCGTGGCAATAGCAAAAGCACTTATTCAGCCTGCAGATTTATTGATTTTGGATGAGCCGACAAACCACCTGGATAATGAAACAGTTGAGTGGCTTGAGAAGTTTTTAGTTACGTATAAAGGAGCATTGCTGCTTGTCACCCATGATCGTTACTTTTTAAACCGTGTGACAAATCATATATATGAGCTCGATAACGGCAATCTATATGTATATGAAGGCAATTATGAATTATTTCTCGAGAAAAAGGCAGAGCGTGAGGCTCTTGAGGCTAGTGATCAGTTAAAACACCAAAATACGCTGAGGAGAGAGCTTGCCTGGCTTAAACGTGGACCTAAAGCACGGGGAACCAAGCAAAAGGCACGTATCGATCGTGTGAATGACATGCAGGAAAAGAACTTTAATACCAGTAAACAAAATGTTTCTTTCCAAGTAGGCTCTACCCGTCTGGGCAAAAAGGTTATTGAAGTTCAGGGGATTGAGAAATCATATGAAGGCAAAAAACTAATAGCTGACTTTGATTATCTCATTGTACCTGGTGAACGACTTGGTATTATTGGGCCGAATGGTTCCGGGAAAACAACGTTATTGAATATCATGGCTGAACGCGTCCTCCCTGATCAAGGAGAAGTCGAAATTGGAGAAACAGTAAAAATCGGCTATTATACACAAGGTGAGGAAGAACTCGATACGAATAAGCGGGTAATTGACTTTATTAAGGAAGTTGCACAAGTAGTTCATACAAAAGGCGGTGAAGAAATCACTGCCGAACAGATGCTAGAAAGGTTCTTATTCTCACGTTCCGAGCAATGGACCTATATTAGCAGACTTTCCGGCGGGGAGAAACGACGTCTTTATTTACTGAAAGTACTAATGACTGAGCCGAATGTATTGTTTTTGGATGAGCCAACAAATGATTTGGATACCCAAACGTTAGGAGTGCTTGAGGAATATTTGGATCAATTCCCTGGTGTTGTAATCACTGTTTCCCACGATAGGTATTTTTTGGATCGTGTTGTTGATCATTTACTGGTTTTTAAAAATAATGAATCCATTGAGCGTTATCAGGGGAATTACAGTGAGTTTCTGGAGCATGAAACAGAACAAAAAGAATCACACTCATCCGTTTCTGTTAAGGAGAAACCCAGAAGACAACAGAATCGGAAAAAGATGTCCTATAAAGATCAGAAGGAATGGGAAACAATTGAGGATGAGATAACCGAATTGGAAGCTGCAATTGAGGAGTTACAGGAAGGTATTGATAATGCAGGGAGTGACCTTGAAAAAGTACAAAAGTTCTATGAACAGCAACAGGAAGCTGAGGATAAGCTGCAGGAAAAAATGGAACGCTGGGAAGCACTTTCGGTGTTAATGGAAGAAATAAAAGGAAAGTAAAAATGAGATAGGACATAACTAAAACTTTCCACTTTAAAGCCGAATAATAACAGGATAGGATGTTTAGAACGTTGATTTTCATAAGTTGTATCTAATCCGTAGTGATATAAAATACGACACATACTAGGATAACCGATTGTAGTATTTAGTGTGGCTCTCTAACCACGCAGTTGGAATATACTCGCTTTCCGTGGGCTCACCACGAGCCTCCTCGCTCCACAGGAGTCTCGCATATTCCAACTGCTGGTTTAAATTTAAAATTTTGTTATTATCCATCACAATAATTATTTGTTAATTTCTAGGGTGAAATAAGCATAGTAGCGTAGGAAATACATGGAGACTCCTGCGGGAACAGCAACAGCTGAAGATCCCACAGGAAGCGGTTTTTGCTTCCGAGGAAGCTGAAGCGTTGCCCGCGGAAAGCGGAATGTATTTCCGAAGCGGTGTCATCGCACATAAATTACTTTTCAAATTGTGTCGCAATTTAACGCTAAACAGCAACAAAAAAATCCGAACTGATTCGAATTCTATTTCAAGAATTTTGAATCATAGTTCGGATTTTACTTTGACTAAAACAATTTTGTCCAAGCCACATTTTTTGCGGTTAAGAAAGTATAAATACTTCCTTACTTCGACAATTGATCAATTTCTATTGTATCAACAATGCCAGTTCCGTTATCCCGTATGTTTGCTTTAAGCTTTACGTTATCTCCTGCTTGCAGGAATAAGGCTAGTGGTTCCTTTCCAGCATTAACGGTATAAATCGTCTGGTCATCTTTTAACAGGAATTGAATGACTTGACCTGTTTTCTGTGTTGTTGTTACTAATACACGGTTAACCTCTCCGCGAATAGTCTCAAATGCTGATTCATCGGATGCCTCGACATTACTTGGATCCTGAGCAAGCTGCAGCCGATATGCTTCCAATGTTTCTCTTGCTGTTTCCCCAAACACAACAAAGTCTGCATCGCCTGCTTTGATATATGCATACTGTTTGAATAAACCATTTGGGTCCAGTACGTTAACAACCCATGTTGGATTACCGTCAATGTTATAGAGTATCGGCATAGATCCGGTCCAGTTTTTCTCCGGATATTGTTTGTTTACGATTTCTTTTGCACCTTTACTGTCCATAATTCCATTGTTTTTCTTTCCATTGTAATAGGTTAGTGCACCTGTACGCGCATTTATTAGTGTATAACCTAAAGCAGAGTCAATATTTTCCCTCGGCGACGCCATGTCGGTAAAGTAATACATATCTCCCTGTTCATCAAAAATAGGTGTTACACTGCTTTCAGTACCTGATTCATTCGGTATTTTTACATCTTTTTTACCAAAGAGAGAATTTAACCATCCGTGGACATATTTACCGAAATACTCATTTTCATCTGTAGCAACTTCAGAACTAACTGATCCATCGACAAACTCTGGCGCTTCATCTGTTTTGTATTTACTAACTTCACTTGTAACAGGGTCAACAATAGCAACCTGCAGATTTTGCATGTCCGGTTTGTTCGTTATGCCGATTGGCTGATATAACGTTTGGACATACCATGGCTTACCATCTTCGTCTACTTCGATTTGAGCTTCACCGCTTGGAATATAGTTCGGAAAAGCACCATATATAGTACGTTGAACATTATGATTTAAGTAACTGGAATTGGTGTACTTCATGTTACTATCGATGAATTCAGGCTGAGCATTGATGTTGGTTGCAGATATGGTGAAAAATCCTTCCGTTTCTTTTCCGCGGAAATACTTCCAAAACCCTGTGAACTCAAGGGGAGCAACAAACTTAACTTGACCATCGATCTTTTGAACTTGTAATTTACCTAGATCGTAAAATTGTGTATTGGGAACAACGCCCATTGATTTTTGGATTTTATTACGCGCTACCTCAGGCGATACTGCTATTGGCGTAGCATCCTCATCCAGTGGTTTTGCTTCTTCAACATCTTTCTTTTCAATTGATTCATACGTGTCATCCAATGTAAGAATTCCTAATACGATTATGGTTGGAACAGCCAATACAGCAAGGATAATAATTAGCCCTAATACAGCTTCATATGTTCCTTTTGCCTTCTTTTGAAGTTTGGTGGAGGTCATTCCAAATACCAAAAAGATCCCTGCACCAGCTATTGCAATATTAGAAATTACCATATTTGGCACGGTAATTGGCAGCAGAATAAAGTAATTCATGATTCCACCGATTATAAATAGAACAACAAATACGATTCCTGCGATTTTACTTGTGACTACTTTTGATTTATTATTCTTGGCAATAATGATACCAGCTAGCACCACATATAATATGAATGATAAAATAGTAGTTGTTAAGATTCCTGTCATGATTTCAGCTCCTATGTTGTGATATGTTACATATATAGATACGGAATTAGATGAAATAAGTTTCATGATTGGGGCGTTATTTTTGAAAAAAATATATAGTGACATTCTGCAATTTAAAGGCACACATTACGATTTCGGACATAGACAGGGAGAACTTTTGAAAAACACGTTAACGGTTAAGAATCGCAAGAAGCAATGGCGGGTGCGAAAACCACGTTTCATAATTGACATAAATGAAGTAAAGCAGGCTATAAAAAGGTTTGCTCCAGGGGTTTGGGATGAACTTGTAGGCATGCAGGATGCGCTTGAGTGGGACATGCAGGATATTCTTCAGGACTTTGGCGGATACAGGCTGGAATACGTTAAAAGCGGCTGTTCCATTTTCACAGGCAATGACTATATGATTCGCAATTATGATTATCATCCTAAAACGTACGAAGGCAGGTACACTATATTTCAGCCAAGTGATCATGGCTATGCTGTAATTGGTCCATCACAGCGAATAACGGGTCGGATGGATGGAATGAATGAAAAAGGTCTTGCTTTAGGCTATAATTTTATGCACCGTAAAAAGCCTGGTGACGGGTTTATTTGCAATATGATTGGACGGCTTATTTTGGAAAGCTGTGCGGATGTAAATCAGGCAGTTTCGATGCTCAAGGAAATTCCACATCGTCACTCTTTTAGCTACATTGTGCTGGATAAAAGTGAAAAAACATTTGTAGTTGAAGCAACACCAAGAGGGGTGGAAGTGCGCCAATCAAATATCTGTACGAATCACTTTGAAGTAATAAAGGATGAGAATCGTCATCACTTGGATGATTCATACAAACGAATGGACGCTATTAGGGCACAACAACAGACTGCAACTGATGCCTATAAAGCATTTCGTATGCTGAACGATACGGACAAGGGTGTTTTTTCCAATCAATATAAAAATTGGTCGGGAACAATTCACACTGCTGCATATTTCCCGAAAGACCTAAAGGCCTGGTTCGCTTTAGGTGGTGATCGGGAACCTGTTGTCTTTGATTTCGCAGCATGGCTAAGTGGTGAAAAAATAACAACAAAACGTATTTTAGGGGAGGTTGACACCGATTTACCTTTTGTTCACATGGATGAAAACGCAAGATAAAGCTGTCACAATCTGTTCTATTCAAATAGGAGATAAGACAATTGGTATGCTTGAACAAGTATGAGTTAGCAGGACTAGCATAGCAGGAAATTCGAGCACACGAATATATTGGGTAAGCATACTGAGAAATCTATGATTATCACCCTTTACTATCCTCTTCACCACTCCTGGATGAACAATACATTATATATCCCAAATTACCACATAGAATCTTCTAGTCCACTTTACAATTATACAGAACATAGTATAATATAATCGGTCTTGTAGAAAGGTGGCAACTCCTAGGCAGATAACTACTTTCTTACTGCATTAGTTCAATTAAGGCTTTCGCCATTAAAGCTTGACGATAAGCAGGAATTGAATTTACATTTGAATTGATGATAGCTTTTACTTAAAATTATTGTATTATCCGGTGATAATGCGGTTGTAATCGCTATGGCGACAAAGGGGTTTACCAAAACATTAATTGTGCGAGTTCACGAAAAGCAGCCGTGGATAGCATGTAATTGGAGCTGGAATTCTTGCTTGGATTGCCGGGGAGATGAGCACTGAAGATGCATTCGTTATTGACTTATTTAATTTGCACCATGGTGCTTTCGTGTATGCTATAATGGCTGGACTCACTATTGCAACATTATTAACAGGCTATCTCAAAAACAATAAAGTAGCTTAGAAATCTCTATCTGGCAGAAACACATGTCGGTTTTCTTGACTCATGTTTAATTTAGTTAGTATTAAGGGAAAATAAGTATGTAATAATATATACAAAAGGAGGTTAACTTATAGTGAAGTTATTTCAGGTAAGGAAGGGTCAGTTTGTTTTTTACAAAAATGAACTTCATAAAGTATATTCGGTAAAGCCGATGTTTAAACAATCTGTCCACTTATATCGTTTAAAAGATATGCAGCAGATATTATCCAAAGCGAGCGAAATACATCCGTATAAACCAAAACATAAGGATACGTTTATTTTTTATGGTAAACGCTACACAGTTGATCAAAATAGAAAGCCTGAACCAGGGGATTATATTTTAATTGTTAAACCCGCCCCAGATTTTCTTGATCATTACTCATTAAATGAAATCGAAAAAGTCGATAATGTAGAAGATGGCAATGTAGTTACTACTAGAGATAATGGGGTAAAACATAGTGAATATGTTGTTATGGTACCAGGTAAAACGGAAGACAGTGAAGACATATCATATTATGATAAAGCGCTTGTATCTGAAGAACAACAACGAGAAGATGAATCTCCAGAGTTTCTGGCAGAAAAAGATAGTGAGATGAAGCCTGTTGTGGGTGACATTTATCTGGATAATCAAACTAATACAAAGGCAATGATTGTTGCAATGACAGAGAACGAAATAGTTTTCGGTCATGGCGTTCGGGTTCATGTTAGTGAAGTTTTAGATGAAGATAAATATAGATTAGTTTATCGATTTGAAGAAGATCTGTAGAAATTACTCCTGAAGGTAAAAATATACTTTCAGGAGTTTTTTACCAGTTAAGAATGCATAAATAATTATAAGAATTCCTTTAACAAATGCCAAGCTCTCTAATATT
The DNA here is from genome assembly GCF_900102415.1 of Virgibacillus salinus. Taxonomy (NCBI): domain Bacteria; kingdom Bacillati; phylum Bacillota; class Bacilli; order Caryophanales; family Bacillaceae; genus Virgibacillus; species Virgibacillus salinus. The sequence continues at coordinate 82,996 of NZ_FNKD01000005.1, read as the reverse complement.
CTCTTATAGGAGATTCTGCAGTTTATGGGACTTTATACATACTTTATTATAGGCATATTTCAGTATTTTTACAAAAATATTACAGGAACATACATAAACCCCTATAGAAACTCGAAAGATGTATTAAGTTAAATAAAGGAGGAATATATTCATGCAATTATCCGAAAAATTTATTAAGATTGTAGTAAGTGCGATGCTAGTTGTGACATTCGCATTAACAGCAGGACCTGGTATGGCGTTTGCGAGTGTAGACGACAAACTTACTGTCAAAGAAGCAGATGGTGAAACAGAAGAAGGAACGGAAGAAGAAACAGAAGAAGGCACAAATGAAGAAGATGGAAGTGAAGAGGAAGCTGAAGCACCAAATTTAATTCCTGGGGACTTCTTCTATTTTATTAAAGCAGTAAAAGAGAATATTCAATTAGCGATTACGCTTGATGATTATAAGGAAAGCCAATTACTAGCTGAGTTTGCTGCTGAGCGTATTGCTGAAGCAAATGAACTTATTAACGCTGGAAAAACAGAAGAAGCGGCTGAACTTCTAGAAAAAGCAGCTGCAACACAGCAAGAGGCAGAAGATATGCTAGATAGTTCTGAAGGTTCAGATGAAACTGCTGATAGTGAGACTGATGCAGATTCAGATAGCGATACGTCAACTGAAGAAGGTACCAATACAGAAGAAGACGGAATAGAAAATGAAGAAGGTACTACAACAGAAGGCGATGCACCAGAAGAAGATACTACGGAAACAGATGATGTCGTCGCTGAAGAGGACACAGATCTAGAGACAGATGAAGAAACAGACGAAGTAAGAATAAATCTTGCAAATAACATTGATGCTCTATCAGCTGTACTTCTGAAAATCGATAATCCGAATGCACAAGCTGCAATTCTGAAAAACATCCAAAAATCTTTTGCGAAACTAGCAGAAAAGATTGAAAAGCGTGCTGGTAATGTGGAAGAGTCAGAAGAAGATACTACTGAACCTGAAGCAGATGAAGAGGAACCAACAAATGAGGAAGAATCCGAGTTAACAGTTGTAGCATCCGAAGTGGAAAATGACGATAATGAAACAGATAAAACTGCTGAGAAGTTAGCGAAAGCAGAAGAAAAAGCGGCTAAGAAATTAGAGAAGGCACAAGAAAAAGCTGAAAAAGCAGAAGAAAAAGCAGCTAAGAAATTAGAAAAAGCTCAGGAGAAAGCTGCCAAGAAATCCGAAAAGAAACAGGAGAAAGCAGCTAAGAAATTAGAAAAAGCGGAAGAAAAAGCCGAGAAGGCACAAGAAAAAGCTGAGAAAAAGGCTGAAAAGAAACAAGAAAAAGCCAACAAATCAAAAAATAACTAATATAATATTCAAAAGCACCAGGAATTTTCCTGGTGCTTAATTTTTTATTTATCCATCATACTACCTGCCTTGTATCCAATTATATTTATAGGATCCTTGGGTGACGAGTATGGTGGTGCATATCCGAGCTCAAGTTCTGCCAAATCTTCAACAGATATTTTCCCTTTCATTGCTGTGGCAATTACAGCTAGACGTTTATGAACGCCATCTTCACCAATGACTTGTGCTCCAAGAATTTGACCATTATTTTCTTCAAAGAGGATTTTCATGCTAATTTTCTCAGCTCCGGGATAATAACCTGCATGTGACAACGATTCATGGGTTACTTCTTTAAATGGGATAGCTAGTTTATTAAGTGCATGACTACTGTATCCAGATACTGCAACGCTCAAATCAAAGACCTTAAAAATAGCTGAACCTTGTGTTCCTTTATAGGCCAAATCGTTATCCTGCAAATGGTTTGCGATAATAAATGCCTGTCTGTGCGCTGGCCAAGCCAGTGCTACATGGCGTGGCGTGTCAGTCAAATAGTCTTGTGTTTCAACCACATCCCCTAATGCATATATATCAGGGTCATTTGTTTGCATGTATTCATTAACTTTTATTGCCCCAGTTTCACCAATATCGAGTGAACTGTCCTCAGCGATTTTGGTATTCGGTTTTATACCAACTGCTAGAATGGTCATGTCGGCCTGAATGCTTTTTCCACTGTTTAAATGTAGAGTTGAACCATTATTGGTAAATGAATCGAGACCATCCTCTAAGATAAGGTTAACTCCTTTCGCTTTTAAGTGGTCTTGGATTATTGTAGCCATGTCTTCGTCGACTAGCTTCATTACTTGTTTAGAGCGGTCAACCACAGTACATTCTATATCTAGGGATTTTAGATTCTCTACCATTTCAAGTCCAACGAAACCGGCGCCTATTATCGCACAGGTGCGTGGCTTGTGTTCATTAATAAATGCATAGATGTCGTCCATATCTGGAATAGTATGCAACGTAAATGTCTGTTTAGGATTTAATCCTTTCAAGTTGGGTTCAATTGCAGAAGCACCAGGTGAAAGGACTAGTTTATTGTATGTTTCATGTTGGATTGCTCCATTATTTTTATATTCAATTTGCTTTTGTTCACGATTAATTGAAACAACTTCTGAATCTGTTTTGAGGTTTATATCATACTTTTTGGCAAATTCATGATTATCAACTAGTAAGTCATCCCGTTCATCAACGGTACCACCAATGTAATAAGGCATTCCGCAATTGGAGAAAGCTACGTAATTTCCTTTATCAAAAAGTATAATTTCTGATTCTTTGTCAACTCGGCGAATTTGTGCTGCAGCTGTTGCTCCACCACCAACACCGCCGACAATAATAATTTGATTTGTCATTTTTATTCCTCCTATTTTTAAAATTCCCCTTAATCCATTTTACTAATCATTTATGAATAAAGCTGTTTAAAGGTTTTAGGGGTATTGGTATGTTTGTACTCAAACTGGCAGGATTATACAATAGAAGGATGAAGTATTGCCACTCGAAATGAGGATCCGCCAAACAATCTAAGCGGATCCTCGTTCCGCTAAATAGTAGAAAAGGTGCTCTCGGAAGGGTGAGACGGATCCTTGTTCCGTTAATAGCAAAATATCAGCCGAATTTTAGCCAAAAATGACAAATAGCGGAATGAGGATCCGTCAAACAGTCGAAGCGGATCCTCGTTCCGTTAATAAATGGGTTTTTCAACAAAGGCCCTTTGAATGCTATCAGCAACAACAAAAGAACAATGAAAAAAAGATGCCATAGTCGGCATCTTTTCATCATAATATTCCCAATGAACCTAAGAATACAATCACAATTGTAATAGGTACTAACCATCGCATAATTTGGAACCATAGCTGATACATATTTGGTGACAAATTATTGCTTGCATTGAATTCTCGCCTCATCAACGTTTTGTCCATCTTAAATCCAATGAACAATGCAATTAATAAACAACCACCAGGCAATAATATATTACTCACAAGAAAATCACTTGCATCAAAAACAGTCAGGTTGAAAATTTTAAAATTAGCTAAAGTGCTCGAAGATAGTGCAGCTGGTATCCCTGCAATAAAGACAATCAAACCTGCAATCCATGCTACTTTTTTACGTGACCGTTGTTTATTGGCGGTAAAAGCCGACGTAATAATCTCCAGCATACTAAATGATGACGTTAGTATAGCAAATAAGAATAATAATAAAAATAAGCCTAAAAATATTTCCCCAAAAGGCATTTGAGCAAATGCTTCAGGTAAAACCATGAATAATAATCCTGGCCCCGCTGTTGGCTCAAGTCCAAATGAGAAGACAACAGGGAAGATGGCTAAACCAGCTAACAGGGAAACGAAAATATTCATAATTGATACAGAACCTGCTGAAAACGGTAAGCTAACATCTTTCCCTAAGTAGGAACTATACGTAACCATTACCGAGAAACCTACTGCTAAGGAGAAGAAGGACTGCCCTAATGCGTACAAAACACTTTCGCCGGTTATTTTGGAAAAGTCAGGCTGAAGAAAGAATCTCAATCCTTCCGAAGCTCCTTCAAATGTGACGGAGCGAATGACTAATACAATAAAAAAGATGAACAATAATGGCATTAATATTTTACTTGCCTTTTCAATACCGCCTTTGATACCAAATGTAATAACAACAATATTTATGATTAAGAATAATCCTAAACCTAAAATCGTTATCAAAGGATTTCCGGTAATCATACCAAATAATTGCTCATAGTTGGCGTTGTCTTTAATTATTAAACCTGGGATGGATAATGCACTATAAATTAGTACCCATCCACCTACGACACTGTAAAACGACATAAGGACAAATGATCCAAATACACCCAAACGACCAATTATTGACCAGCCACTTTCAGGTGCAAGTTTTTTGAAAGCACTAATCGCTTCTTTTTGTGCCCCGCGTCCTATTATAAATTCAGAAATTAATAAAGGAAGGCCGATGATAACTGTAAACGCAATAAAAAGTAGAAAAAAGGCGCCGCCACCATTCATTCCGGTCATATAGGGGAATTTCCATATTGCCCCAAGACCTATTGCCGCACCTGTTGATGATAAAATAAAGCCAAGTCTGGATGACCATTGATCTCTTTCTGAATTCATATTTTGCCTCCCTTTTCTTTAATGTTGTACAGTATTATATCATTATTTACTCTTTGCGCAAAAAAATAGACAAAGATTTATATTTTAGTTCTTAAATCCCACAATTCAGGAAAGAAGTAGTGATCCAATACTTGTTTTAGGTAACCGACTCCAGATGAACCGCCTGTTCCCGTTTTATGTCCAATAATCCGTTCGACCGTTTTCATATGGCGAAAGCGCCATTGCTGGAACCAATCTTCAACATCGACCAATTTCTCTGCAAGCTGATAGAGCTCCCAATGGTCGGATACGTTCCGATATACTTTCATCCAGGCCTGTTCAACTGAGTCATCCTTTTCATATGTTTTGGAAAAATCGCGATTAAGTACATCTGGATTAATATCAAAACCGTTACGTGCTAATGCCTGAATCGAAACGTCATAAAGCCCTGGTTTATAGTAGGCATCTTCCAATATTGCATGGATCTCTGGGTCCTTTTTGTAAATCTTAAGGACATGTGGTGTTTTATAACCTAAAACAAATTCAACCAAACGATATTGATAGGATTGGAAACCGGATGCATTGCCAAGTTTGTCACGAAACTCCATGTATTCAGCAGGTGTTAATGTTGATAGCACATCCCAAGCCTGGATAATTTGTTCCTGAATTTTAGAAACACGTGCAAGCATTTTAAACGAAGATTGCAGGTCATCTTCCTGAATCGAGGTCACAGCAGCTTTCGTCTCATGAATAATTAATTTAAGCCAAAGCTCACTGACATGATGAATGATGATAAATAACATTTCATCATGATGTCCAGATAAACGTTTCTGGCTAGTCAGTAACTGATTTAGCTGCAAGTAATCACCGTAGTTCATATCTTCCATAAAATCGGTATGAATCCCCTCTTCATTAGTGAACTTATTATCGCTCAAAAAATTTCCTCCTTTAACTAAGTGATCTTAATACAGCGCGGACTGGACTAGCATCAGCACCTGTAATAGCGAGCGGGACAGCAACTAGCTCGTAATCTCCTGGTACTACATGGTCGAGCATGAGGTTTTCCAAAATAAAAATCCCATTGTCATATAATGCATGATGGGTGGCTAAATCTTTACTATCAGGAGCATCAACTGAAGGCATGTCAACACCGATTAGTTTTACGCCTTTTTCCTTTAAAAGAGGAGCAACACCAGGGTCTAAATCCGGCATTTTATCTGGGAAGCGGTTTGGATTATTTGGCAGAGAGGTATGCAACAACACTCTCGAGATACCTTTGAAGTCATAACCCTGAAATGTTTCGGCTGTAATTTTTTCTGCATCACTAACATCAATTACTTTTGCTTTTCCAATCGCTAGATTTATGTCAAGCTCTTCAATCGTTTTTCCCTTTGAATCATAGTGAAAAGGTGCATCAATATGTGTTCCGGTGTGTAAACTTCCTGTCATTTGCCCGACATTAACTGATCCGGTTTGTTCTATTGAATAGGTAAGTGAATAGTCAAATGGCGTGTCTCCTGGAAAGTGTGCCATATCATTTGTTAATGGTTGTGAGATATCAATCCACTTTGATTCTGTCATTATGCAATTACCCCCCGTTTGTTTTCATATCTTTTATAGCGTTCTTCCTTCATAATTTGTTTGAGAATATGAACAGTTTTCCACACTTCTTCAAATGTATTATACAAAGCAACCGGGGCAAGGCGAATTCCGTTAGGCGTCCGAAAATCCGGTACGATTCCATCGGCTTTCAATGCTTTGCAGATACGAGCGGCTTCCTTGTGCTCAAGGAAAATATGGCCACCACGAGTAACCTCATCTGTCGGACTAACTACAGTAAAATTATAATCGGATAATTCACTGTCGATTAGTTCCATTAAATAGTGAGTAAGCTCAAGAGATTTTTGGCGAACCTGTTTAATCCCTGCTTCCTTGAACATTTCCAGAGAACCAAGTAATGGTGCAGCACTTAATAAGTGTGGTGTACCAATTTGATAGGCACCAGCGTCCTCAGCCGGTGTCAAAGTATGCTCCATATCGAATTGTTTTTCTTTTGAAGAACTGAACCAGCCAGCAAGTCCCGGTTCATTGCCGAAATGTTTTTGATTAACATACAGGCCGGCAACACTTCCAGGACCAGCATTTAAATGTTTATAGGTACACCAGAATGCAAAATCAACACCCCACTCGGATAGTTGATGTGGGATTGCACCAATTGAATGACACAAATCAAAGCCGATTGTAATATTGCGTTTATGTGCTTCTTTGGTTAACCTTTCCATATCAAGAATTTGTCCGCTCCGGTAGAGAACTCCTGGCAGCACAATTAAAGCTACATCATCAGCCATGGCTTTTACAATATCCTCTGTCTCAAGTGTATTTCCATTTCTGCTTTTTATTTGAATAAGGTGCTCATCTGGATCATACCCTTTTAGTTTTAATTGACTTTTCAGAGCATAAATATCAGAAGGGAAGTTTAACTCATCTGCAAGTATTTTGGTTTTCTTGTTGTTCGGTTTATAAAAACTGGCAACAAGCTGATGCATGTTCGTCGTTGTGGATCCCGTTACAATTACTTCATCCTTTTTTGCTCCTATTAAAGGTGCGGTCATCGATCCTAATTTTTCGGATAAATAAAACCAGGGATGTTTTCCCTCAGTCCATCCATCTATCGCGTATTTTTTCCATGCGTTAACGGCGTCATCTACCGCTTGTTCAGCTCGCATTGATAAGATCCCTAATGAATTACCATCTAAATAGATGGTCCCATTTGATATATAAAACTCCTTACGAAAATCTTTTAAGTTATCTTTTTGATCTAATTGGTTCGCATATGTTTTCTCCGTGTTCATATTATCATACCTCATTTGTTCAGAAATTTTTTGACAGTTAAGAAAGGATTTATACTTTCTTACTGTAAAAGTACAACTAAGGCTTAGCGATAAGCCAAGTTTTCTAACCACCTTCATAATAACAATGAATGAGGGGGTTTGAAACTTATATCTTTTGATTATTGGAATGAAAAGTAAACAAGACTTTTGAATCATTTGAATTCTGTATATTAAAAACAATTGCAAATTTTAAAATACTGATTTATACTTAAATTAGATATGAAACAACGTTTTACTATATGAAATGTGGAGGGGAAAGAATGAACTTTGTTTCTGACAAAGTAAAGAATTTGCCACCCTATTTATTTTCAGAGTTTCAACGAAAGAAAAAGGAACTGGAAGCAAGTGGAGTAGATGTAATCGATTTAGGGATTGGTGCGCCTGATCTGCCGACACCAGATTTTGTGATTGATAGATTGACTGAGGAGTCCAGGATTTCTGAAAATCACCGGTATTCGACATATAGCGGATGCGTAGAGTACAAAGAGGCAGTAGCTGATTTTTATAAGAAACAGTATAATGTTGACTTAGATCCATTCACGGAGGTTATGGCTGTAATTGGCTCAAAGGAAGGAATAGCCAACTTAATGCAAGCTACGCTAAACTATAATGACATGGTATTAGTTCCTGATCCTGGTTATCCTGTCTATCGGACAGCTGTTCATTTAGCTGGAGGAGAAAGTGTTCCACTACCATTGGATATACAGAATGGCTATATTCCATTATATGACCAAGTTGAGGGTGCTGCAGTAAAACGGGCAAAATTAATGCTTTTAAATTACCCGAGTAACCCAACGGCGGCAACTGTAGGTTATAACACATTTTTGAAAGCGATTACATTTGCTGGAAAAAATAATCTCTTGCTCGTTCATGATGCCGCCTATGACATGGTTACTTACAACGGGTACAAGGCGCCTAGTGTGATGCAAGTTCCTGGTGCGAAAGAAAATGCTGTGGAATTCGGGTCCTTGTCAAAGAGCTTTAATATGACTGGTTGGCGTATTGGTTACATGGTTGGAAATAAAGAAGTTATTAAGGCATTATCAACGTTTAAAAGCAACATTGATACGTGTCAATTCCTCCCTATTCAAAAAGCGGCTGCTACTGCGTTGAAAAGCAATTTTTCCCAAGTAGCCAAGAATAACAAGATTTATCAGGAACGAATGGAGAAATTACACAATGCTTTCCAGGAACTTGGTATCTATGCTGATAAGCCGAACGGCACCATTTTCCTTTGGGCAAAGGTTCCTGATGGCTTTAATTCCATGTCATTCGCTAATAAATTACTGGAGGAAGCAGGAGTTATCGTAACACCTGGAAACGCGTTCGGCCCACGTGGTGAAGGCTTTATCAGAGTAGCGCTGACAGTTACTACCGAACGTTTAGATGATGTGATTGAAAGGATTCAAAAGTTAGATTTTAAGGAGGTGGTCCAAAAGTGAAGAGTACGGTAGAAGCAACACGAATAACGAAGACCATAACAGCAGCTCAAGCAATCGTGGAATGCTTGAAAATAGAGGGGATTAAAAATGTGTTTTGTGTTCCTGGTGAAAGTTATTTGCCTGTATTAGACGCATTGCATGACGAGAAGAGTATTCGTGTTTTAAGTGCAAGACATGAGAGTGGAGCGGCATTTATGGCTGAAGGGTATGCAAAGTCGACCTTAAAACCTGGTATTGTGCTTGCTACACGTGGCGTTGGGGCGGCAAACCTATCAATTGGAGTGCATACTGCATACCAAGACTCAACTCCAATGGTCGTATTTCTAGGACAGGTACATAGCAAGTTTAGAGGCAGAGAGGGATTTCAGGAAGTTGATCTTGACCGTTATTTTCAGCACATTGCCAAGTGGGCAGTGGAGGTTAAGGATGCGGAGCGCATGCCTGAAATTGTTCAGAGGGCATTCCGAATTGCTCAAACTGGAAGACCGGGACCAGTAATTATTTCGCTGCCGGAGGATGTTCTCCCAGTTGAAGCTGCTATGCAATTTGGACCTGTAACCGTTAATCCGTCACCAGTACCAGCGCAACAGGAAATTGACCATGTTGAAGAATTGCTTTCATCAGCAAAGAAACCATTGATTATAGCTGGAGGTGGAGTGAAAAGCTCGCAGGCAGAAGAACATCTGGTAGCTTTTGCTGAAAAGTATAAAATCCCTGTAATGGCAGCGTTTCGCAGGCAGGATGTTTTTCCGAATAATCATCCATTATATGTAGGGCATCTTGGGCTTGGGACCAATAAAAAAGTGCTGCAAACCGTAGAGCAGGCAGATCTGGTTATCGCACTCGGCACCCGTCTTTCAGAGGTAACAACACAGGATTATCAAATTATTACAGCAGACAAACAACTTATCCATATTGATATAAGTTATGACACAATCGGAAAGGTTTACGCACCTGATGCAGGAATTGTAGCTGATGTAGGTGAAGCATTACAAGTGTTAGCTAAGATAGATGTCGATTGTTCATGGATTAATTGGGTGAAAGAGCGTCGTCAAGCACATGAGGAGGTAAGCAGTTTAAATGTTTCTCATAATGACGTAATCAATAAACATATTATTGCGTTGATGGAAAAAAAGTTGCCCAAAGATGCTTTATTAACAAATGATGCGGGTAATTTTGCTGGTTGGCTGCATGCCTTTTATCCATTTACCGAAAAACATACGTATGTAGGGCCAACATCTGGAGCGATGGGTTATGGAATGCCAGCAGCGCTTGGGGCGAAATTGGCCTTTCCGGAAAAAACAGTTGTTTCTTTATCTGGTGACGGAGGTTTTATGATGACCGTTCAGGAGCTGGAAACAGCAGTTAGAAATAATATTCCAGTCATATGTCTTGTTTTTAATAATAACATGTATGGAACCATTCGCATGCACCAGGAAATTCAGTACCCGGAGAAAGTGGTTGGTACTGATTTAGGAACTGTTTCCTTTAAAAATTTAGCGATTAGTGTTGGTGCTGACGGTTATCAGGTTACTACAATAGAGGCGTTTGCTGAAGCTCTTGAAATGGCCTTAGAAAAAAACAGACCAGCAGTGATTGAGATTTTGACCGACAAAGAACAGATTTCAGTTTCATCCACGATTACGCAAATTCGTGATCGTGCTACAAGATAGATTACACACTAATTTTTAGGAGGTATTTAGAATGACTGAAACATTACTCAAGGCAGAAAAACTTAAAAACTTTATCAATGGTAATTGGATCGATGTTAATGAATCGACCGCGGTTATTAATCCAGCAAATGGAAAAACAGTTGTTGACGTACCTTTATCAGGCAGTGAGGATGTAAACACTGCTGTTAAAGCTGCTAAAACAGCTCAAAAGGAATGGGCGCTAGTTCCGGCACCACAACGTGCGGAGGTACTGTTCCGTGTTGGAAGCATCATGAAAGAACGTAAAGAACGTTTATCACAATTACTGACAATGGAGAATGGAAAAGTAATTGAAGAAGCACGAGGCGAAGTGCAAGAGGGAATTGATATGGCATTTTACATGGCTGGAGAGGGTCGTCGTATGTTTGGTCAAACGACACCAGCAGAACTAAAGGATAAATTTGCTATGAGCCAACGTTGTCCTGTTGGTGTTGTTGGAATTATCACACCATGGAATTTTCCAATCGCCATTGCAACATGGAAGTCGTTTCCAGCAATTGTTTCTGGTAATGCAGTTGTTTGGAAACCGGCGACAGAAACACCGATTATGGCGTTTGAACTCGCTAAGATATTTGAAGAAGCAGGATTGCCAAAAGGTGTTGTGAATGTTGTCTTTGGAAAGGGATCAGCGGTTGGTGATGCAATGGTAAACCATGATGATATTCGTGTTATATCATTTACTGGATCAAACGATACTGGCCGGAGCATTGCAAGTAAATGCGGGGAACAGCTGAAAAAAGTATCACTAGAAATGGGTGGGAAGAATGCCGTAATTGTCATGGATGATGCGGACCTTAACCTTGCCGTCGAAGGTATTTTATGGAGTGCTTTCGGAACTAGTGGTCAACGCTGCACAGCATGCAGCCGCGTAATTGTTCATGAAGATGTAAAAGAAAGACTGGAAGAGCGTCTGCTTGTTGAAATGGAGAAATTAACAATCGGTGACGGTCTTGATGAGTCAATAAAAGTAGGACCGATCATTAATAATGCAGGTCTTGAAAAAATTAAAAAATATATTCAGATAGGCAAAGATGAAGGAGCTAAAATGCTGGCTGGTGGCTATGTTATGGATGAGGGTGATCATGCAAAGGGTCACTATTTTGCCCCAACATTGTTCACGGACGCAACAGCTGAAATGCGTATTTCACAAGAAGAGATTTTCGGGCCAGTTGTTTCATTGGTACCCGTGAAAAGCTTTGAAGAAGCGATCGAAGTAAATAATGGCGTGGAATTTGGGTTATCAAGCTCGATCTTCACAGGTGATGTCAATCGTGTGTTTAAAGCACAACGTGATCTTGATACAGGGATCGTTTATGTCAATGCAGGTACAACAGGAGCAGAAATCCATCTGCCATTTGGAGGTACAAAAGGAACCGGTAATGGACATCGCGATTCTGGTGTTCAGGCGCTTGATGTATTCACTGAATGGAAAGCAGTCTATGTGGATTTCAGCGGGAAACTCCAACGCGCCCAAATAGACGTTGAGTAGAAAGAAAAGCGAAGGCGACTGTTCAGCGACGTATGGAGTGGACTGATCCGTATGAGATAGAGGAAACGCGAAGAGCGTAAGCGAAACGACGTTGATTTTCGTAAGGAGGAGAAGGAAGTCCACTAGTCGGTAGGAGCCGCAGCCAGACAAAGAAAAGCAAAAGCGACTGTTCAAAATAGGTATACAAGGTGGAATTAAATATAAAATCTTATACAGGGAGTGTGAAGGATGTATGAAAATAGGTGTATTAGGATCTGGATTAATGGGGAAAGAAGCTGCACGCGATTTAGTAGAAAGTGAAGGTGTAACTGCTGTAGGGTTAGCAGATATTGATTTGGAGAGAGCCCAGCAGGTTTGTGATCAATTAAATTCTACTAAACTGACAGCTTATCAGGTAAATGCTAGTGATGAGCAGGAATTGGCTAACTATATGCGCCAGTTTGATGTGATCATAAACGCCTTGTTTTATTCGTTTAATGAAATTGTTGCAAAGACAGCAATTAAAGTTGGGGTTAATTCAGTAGATTTGGGTGGTCACATTGGCCACATGACAGATAAAGTTTTGGCGATGAAAGAGGATGCTGCAGCTGCAGGGGTTACTTTAATCCCTGACTTGGGCGTTGCTCCAGGTATGATTAACATTTTATCCGGTCATGGTGCTAGCAAGTTAGATAAACTAGAGGAAATTAAACTATATGTAGGCGGTATCCCGCTTAAACCAGAGCCACCATTTGAATATAATCATGTATTTTCCATGGAAGGTGTATTTGATCATTATACAGACCCATCCCTTATTGTTCGAAACGGAGTGAAGCAGGAAATTTCATCGTTGACTGAGGTTGAACGTGTTTATTTTGAAAAATTTGGACCATTGGAGGCTTTCCATACATCTGGTGGGACATCTACATTATCGATATCATATCCGAACTTAAAAACACTGGAATACAAAACAATTCGTTATCCTGGTCATGCAGAAAAGTTTAAATTACTTGTTGATCTTAATTTGACGCGGATGGATTATCAAGTAGATGTCAATGGACAAAAAATTAATCCAAGAGAGGTATTGTTAAAGGTCCTTGATCCAATTGTCGATCTAAAAGAGAAGGACGATGCAGTTTTATTACGAATAAAAGTTTCAGGTGAAAAAGATGGAAGACCAAAAACATATGAATACGAAATGACGACTTATAAAGATAGAGTAAATAATGTTACAGCAATGGCCCGTGCTACAGCCAATACCATTTCGGTAGTTGCACAAATGATTGGAAATGGTACAATTTCTAAACGAGGTGTATACCCTCCAGAACAGTGTGTCCCGGGTGAAACTTACATGAAGGAAATGGCAAAAAGAGATGTAAACATACTGGAAACAGGTAATACAGAAAAAGAGCATGTAAATATTTAATGGATTTGTTGAGGTTGTCCTACATCAAATGAGGCAACCTCTTTATTATAATTACAGCGTTTTGGTGAAAATAGATGCAACAAGGAGACTTCGGCCATGAATCAAAGTGTGATAAAGGCATTAAAACTACTAAATTACTTTACAATGGAAACACCGGAATTAACATTGAAAGAGATTGCTAATAAGGCTGAAATCCCAAAACCAACCGCATACAGACTGTTATCCGCTTTGGAATCTAGTGATTTTTTATATAAAACAAAGGAAAACGAACATGATAGCCGCTACCGATTGGGATTAAAGTTACTTGAATTGGGACAAATCGTATCAGACCAACTGGAGATAAGAACGATTGCTTTACCATATATGGAAGAGCTCGCACAGGAGATTAATGAAGTAATTCATTTGGTTATCTCTAGTCAGGATGAAGCGACGTACATTGAAAAAGTGGACAGTTCAAGAGCGTTGCGATTGTATACTAGAATTGGAAAAAGTTCACCACTGTATGTGGGATCTGGTCCTAAGATGCTGCTTGCTAATATGTCACGTGAACAGCAGGAAGAAATATTAAGTAATTCAGAACTATATCGGTTAGGTGATCATACTCCAATTGATAAACAGCAATTAATGGAGCAACTGGAAACAATCTACCAGGATGGATATGCATATAGTATTGGGGAGCAAGATGCTGATACGACAGGAATTTCTTATCCAATTTTTGATTCTCGCAACCAAGTTATCGCCGCATTAGCTGTCAGCGGGTTATCCAGTCATTTTGAAGGAGATAACCTAAAACTACTAAAAAGTAAGACAAAGCAATCTGCTCAAACTATTTCGAGGCAATTAGGTTATCGCGGGCCAGATTTATAATTGCGAAGGGATCTGAATTGTTATGAATACAGTCTTTATAGCTGGCCATGCCAGGCTTCCATCTGGTATGGCTGCGAAAAATATGTATGAAACATTGACCATCACTGCTGAAATTGACAAAAAATATGGCGTGATTGTAGCAGCTAATTGTACACTGGCAACAGAACATGGAAGGCAATTTGTGCAGCAATTACTTAGAGGACATAGCTTGCAGGATGGAATTGAAATGCCTGTTGACGAAGTGAAGGAGCATTATTTAGGTAAAGCTGGGAATGCGTTGGCATCTGCATTGAATGATTTATATAAGCAGTATGAGCATTATATGGGTAACTAAAGTGCCCCCACCAGAGCGAGGTGGGAGCACTACTTTATTCTATCCCCATCGATACATATTTCATCTCCAGAAATTCATCCATACCGTAATGCCCGCCTTCTTTCCCAACACCTGATTGCTTGATACCTCCAAATGGCGCTTCAGCAACCGCTGGAAATACATCATTCACACCAACAATTCCATATTCAAGCTTTTCAGAAACACGGATAGCGCGGCTTGTTGTTTCTGTGAAAATATAGGCGGCTAATCCGTAATCTGTGTTATTTGCATTTTGGAGTGCTGTCTTTTCGTCTGTAAACGTTTGAATTGGCATGACGGGGCCAAAAGTTTCTTCGTTCATGATAAGCATATCATCCGAAATGCTTGATAGAACAGTAGGCTGATAGAAATAACCCTCCATGTCTCCGGACCATTTATCACCGCCTGTAACAATTGCTGCCCCTTTTTCAATAGCATCATCAAGATGTTTCTGAACTTTCTCTGATGCTTGTTGATTGATTAGTGGACCGAGATCTGTATCATCATCAAGCCCATAACCTATCTTTAGCTTTTCGACTTTTTTAGTAAGCTGTTGTGTAAAGATGTCTTTAACGGAATCATGAACATAAATCCGATTAGCACAAATACACGTTTGGCCATTATTTCGGAATTTGCTTGCTAATGCAAGGGTAGTTGCTTTATCAATATCTGCATCGTCAAACACGATAATCGGTGCATGACCGCCAAGCTCAAGTGATAGTTTTTTAACGTGATCAGCACTTTCCCGCATTAAATGTTTTCCGACTTCTGTTGAACCAGTGAATGTTATCAAACGAACTTCTTTACTCGTTAGCATTGTATTTCCGATTGCTTCTGCATCTCCAGTCACTAAATTTACAACACCATTAGGCATGCCTGCGCGTTCAAGTATCTTGACAATTTCGATGGCTGATAATGGTGTTTCTGGAGCTGGCTTTAACACAATCGTACAGCCAGCAGCTAATGCAGGTGCTATTTTTCTGGTTATCATGGATGCGGGAAAATTCCACGGTGTAATAGCACCGACCACGCCAACAGGTTGCGGAATAACTAGCAGTCGCTTAGTTTTATTAGAAGAAGGAATCCATTCTCCGTACGCACGACTTGCTTCTTCGGCATACCAAAGTAAAAAGCTTGCAGCACCTTTAATTTCACCTTTTGCCTCTTTAATTGGTTTGCCTTGCTCGATCGTTAAAATTTCCCCTAATCGGTCGACTTCTTCAAGCATAAGTTCATGTGCTTTGTATAATATGCGTGATCGTTCACGACCTGTCATTTCACCCCATAGTTGAAATGCCTCTGATGCAGCTTTGATTGCTTCTTCAGTTTCGTTTGCTCCACCATAAGCCACTTTTGTTATTGGTTTCAGTGTAGCCGGGTTGTATATAGTATCCGTTTGCTGTGAATCTACATTTCGCCATTTACCATTAATAAAAATACTTTTTGTTTCATTTTCGAACATATGTGAGACCCTCCTTTGACTATTTTCCTTCCCAAGCTGGCAACATCTTATTTAACTGCTTATCCTGTCGATAACCCAATACATAATCTGCCTGCATTAGAGTATGGACTTCCCGGGTTCCTTCATAAATAACTGGTGCTTTCGAGTTACGCAGGTAACGTTCAACAGGATACTCATCTGAATAGCCATATGCCCCGTGAACTTGAACAGCGTCATCAGCAGCTTTGTTGGCGAAATCGCATGCCTGCCATTTTGCGATTGACGTTTCGCGCGTGTTTCGTTTTCCTTCGTTTTTCAATTCACCTGCACGATAAACGAGGAGGCTGCTCATTTGCAGTCCTGCTTCCATATTAGCAATCATGCGTTGAACAAGCTGATGTTTTCCGATTGGTTTTCCAAATGTTTCGCGTTCATGGCAATATTTCACACTTGCTTCAAGGCATGCTCTTATTTGCCCGACTGCACCAGCAGCAACTGTAAATCGCCCGTTATCAAGTGATGCCATTGCTATTTTGAATCCTTCTCCTTCTTCACCGAGTAAGTTTTCTTTTGGAACCTTTACATTGTCAAAAAAAAGCTCCCCAGTGTTACCTGCTCGAATACCTAACTTTCCTTTCGTAGCTTTTGAGGAAAAACCCTCCCATGTTCGTTCAACAATAAAAGCAGAAATACCATGATGTTTACTGTCCTTGTCGGTATAGGCAAAAACAAGAAAATTATCAGCCGTATCACATAAGGAAATCCATGTTTTTTGACCGTTTAAAATATAATGATCACCATCTTTAACAGCAGTGGACTGTAATGCGGAAACATCTGATCCAGCACCAGGTTCGGTTAATCCAAAGGCGCCAACCTGTTCACCTTTTGCTTGCGGAATTAAGTACTTTTCTTTTTGCTGTTCAGTACCCCATTGAAGTAAGGACATACTGTTAAGGCCGGTATGGACGGAAACTGAAGTACGAAATGCTGTATCGCCACGCTCCAGTTCCTCACAGACAATTGCAAGTGAATTATAATCCATCCCACTGCCACCGTAACTTTCTGGAATACAAACTCCCATTAATCCAAGATTGGCGAGTTTTTTCATAATGGAAGGGTCGAATTTTCCTTCGCGGTCCCAGTCAGCAATATTAGGCATTATCTCTTTATCAACAAAGTTTCTTACCGTAGTACGCAGCATCGTTTGTTCTTCTGAAAAATTAAAATCCATCTAATCATCTCCTAATTGTTCGTTTTTGATATTCCTAATTGATTTAAGATTTCATCAGTATGTTCACCAGCATCTGGTGGGTGGTGTTTTAGCTGAAAGGGTGTTCGTGAAAGTTTAAGTGGACTCCCAATCATTCGAATAGCTCCTGCAGTCGGATGAATACTATCAATAAACATATCCCGTTCATTAAGCTGCGGGTCGTTTGCTACTTGATCAATTGTCTGGATAGGTCCGCATGGGATATTATTTTCTTCACAATTTTCCTGCCAGTATGCTGTTGATTTGGTTGAAAAAACATCCTGTAATAACGGAACAAGCTCATCCCGGTGTTCAACACGATCGGGATTTGTTTGAAATCGCTTATCTGATGAATATTCCGGTTTCCCTAAAACATTGCAAAGTCTCTTAAACTGATTGTCGTTTCCAACTGCAATGACCATTTCTCCATCAACTGTTTTAAAAGTCTGGTAGGGTACAATATTGGCATGATGATTCCCAAGCGCAGTCGGAATTTTTTCAGCCATTAAGTAGTTACTGCCAATATTTACGAGAGCACTGACGGCAGAGTCATAAAGAGAAATATCCAATTTTTGTCCTTTACCTGATTGTGTACGTTCGAGCAGTGCACCCTGAATTCCTATACAAGCATATAATCCTGTTAAAATATCAGTAATCGCTACTCCCATTTTTTGTGGACCTGATTCCTTGTCACCAGTAATGCTCATAAGACCACTCATCGCCTGAATAATAAAGTCATATCCCGGCATATCCTTGTATGGACCGGTTTCACCAAATCCTGTAATGGAACAATATACAATACCAGGGTTTATTTCTGCGAGTGTTTCGTAGTCCAAACCAAATTGCTTCATTTTCCCGGATTTAAAGTTATTAATGATGACATCGCTTTCATTTACGAGTTTTTTAATAACGTCAATACCTTCCTCCGACTTTAGATCGACAGTTATACTTTTTTTATTGCGATTGGCACTAAGGTAATAAGCGCTAACTCCATTCTGAAAGGGAGGACCCCATTTGCGCGTTTCGTCACTTCCACCGGGTGCTTCTACTTTTATAACCTCTGCACCAAGATCACCAAGAATCATTGTACAGTATGGGCCAGCAAGTACACGTGACAAATCCAGAACCTTGATATTTTCAAGTGCTCCAGCCATTTGCTCACTCCTTTCTTAAATAAAATAAGCCACCCCAAAATGACTACAGACTACCCTGTAAGTCAATTTGAACTGGCTTTTACCTGTTGAATCAGAACTGGAATAGGACTGTAAACAGATTAGGCAGCATTCATTTGATTCGTGCTTTATCGATCATGTGTCATAAACGCGGAGACGTTTTTACATGATTCACTATCTATATAGTATTATATTCAGAAAAATTTGTAAATAGTTATCTAGTATTTTGATGGAAAAGTGCCAGAAAAGGCGCGTGAATCTGCAGAAGAGAGGTGTGAATCAACAGAAGAAGGGCGTGAATCTGCAGAAGAGGGGCGTGAATCGATAGAAGCGAGGCGTGAATCTGCAGAAGAGGCGCGTGAATCTGCAGAAGCGAGGCATGAATCAACAGAAGCGAGGCGTGAATCTGCAGAAGAGGGGGATGAATCAACAGAAGAAAGGCGTGAATCTGCAGAAGAGGGGGATGAATCAACAGAAGAAGGGCGTGAATCTGCAGAAGAGGCACGTGAATCTGCAGAAGAGAGGCATGAATCAACAGAAGCGAGGCGTGAATCTGCAGAAGAGGGGGATGAATCAACAGAAGAGAGGCATGAATCAACAGAAAAGGAGCGTGAATCAACAGAAGGGGGGTAAATCGACTCTCTTAGTTGCTCAAAAAAACCGTGCCCATTGCTGGGTACACGGCTTTTATTAGCATTATTTTGCTGCTTTTTGTAATTTTGTTATCATTTTGAGTGCTCGTCCTGTTCCAATTGCAACTGATTCCAGTGGATTTGGTGCAATATGGACAGGTACAATTATTTCGTCTGCTAACCAGTCTTTCATGCCATTTAGTAAGGCGCCGCCTCCGGTAAGCACTATTCCGCGGTCAACAATATCACCGCTTAATTCTGGTGGACATTCTTCCAATGTGGCACGAATTGTTTCCAGGATTTGCTGAAGAGATTCTTTTAATGCAGAATAAACTTCCTTCGAAGAAACAGTTACGGTTTTCGGTAAACCTGTCACCATGTCTCGACCACGTACTTCCATTTTTTCCTCGGTATGTTCCTCATGTGCATGGCCGATATCCATTTTAATATTTTCGGCAGTACGCTCACCGATTAAAATATTGTATTTTTTTCGTATGAAATGGGTTATTTCTTCGTCCATCTTGTCTCCACCGATACGGATGGAATTACATGAAACAACACCACCAAATGAAATAATACCAACTTCAGATGTGCCGCCACCAATGTCAACAATAACATTTGCTATTGGTTCATCAACAGGTAAATCAGCACCAATTGCAGCAGCAACCGGTTCTTCTATTAAATGAACATGCTTTGCACCGTAACTCGTAACGGCATTATGAATGGCACGACGTTCTACTGTTGTACTTCCTGATGGAGTGCATACAACAACAGTCGGTTTACGCATGGATAGCCCCATTTTTTTGCTTACTTTTTTCAAAAATTCTTTAAGCATCTGTGCAGTCACATCATAGTCAGCGATAACACCATCTTTTAATGGTCTTATTGGGACTATGTTCTGTGGGGTTTTACCTACCATTTCTTTTGCTTCTGATCCAACAGCTACGACCTGTTTCGTATTCATATCAATAGCCACAACTGATGGCTCGTTCAAGACAATTCCCTTAGTCTTTGAATAAAAAAGTATATTTGCAGTACCTAAATCGATTCCAATCTCTGCATTAGATAACATATAAGCTCCTCCAATGATGACAGTTTTTCTCTATATCATTTCTATACTTTATCATAGTTTTTGGGGGTAGATAAAGAACTTACATATATTGCCTTTAAAAGCCAGTACAACAGAGAAACCTGTAAAATAAATCAAGTAACAGTATGATTACAAAATGTTGTCTTTTGTAATATAACAGGTTGGATTTCAAGAGTGTCAATAGGGATTAAATAGTAATTTTTTCCTGTAGTTTTAAGTTTTTCCTAATAATCTAGGAAGTAACCTATCTTTAAATCTATAATCATAGGATTGTTTATAATGATAGGAGTCTTATCAGTCAGTATGGCAATAGCTTCCAAAATTATTACAAGAAACACGTGGTATGATTATTTTGCAACACAAAAAACCACAGGAGAGGTGTAAAACACATGTTTAACAAAATAATTGTAACAACATTATCCGCAGCATTACTATTTGGTGGAGCTTTTCAAACCTCTGCAGATGCATCTGCAAGCGCAGATCAATCGGAGGATAAATCACATAAAGTATTTTACTCTATTAATGGGCAGCAATTCTCAAAAGAGAATCTTAATAATCTATTAAACAACTACTTTGAAGATTTCCAAATTGAGCGGAATAAAATAGAAAAACAACAAAAACAGCCTAAAGAACAGTCAAATAAAGAAGAACAAAAACAGCAAAAACCTGAGCCTAAAGAAAAACAACCACAGGCAAATAAACAAAAGCAAGAACAGCCAGATAAGCAAAAGCAAGAACAAACAGAGAAACAGGAGCAAGAGCAACCAATTGAGCAGTCAGAAGCTCCAGCACCACAACAGCAAGAAACAACTAAACAACCAGAGAAACAAGAACAAACACAATCACAACAATTAAATGAATTTGAACAACAAGTGGTTGAACTAACAAACAAAGAGCGTACTGCTCAAGGATTAGAACCACTTAAGGTTGATACAGAACTAAGTAAGGTTGCGCGTGAGAAATCTAGTGATATGTCTACAAACAACTACTTCTCACATAATAGCCCAACTTACGGTTCTCCTTTTGATATGATGAAACAATTTGGAATTTCATATCAAACAGCTGGTGAAAACATTGCAAAAGGTCAACGCACTCCACAAGAAGTAGTGAATGGCTGGATGAACAGTGAGGGTCACCGTAAAAATATCATGAATTCTGACTTCACGCACATTGGAGTAGGATATGTAGAGCAAGGTAACTATTGGACACAACAATTTATTGGTAAGTAAATAGCTTTTGAGAGACTGACTTCGGTCGGTCTCTTTTTTTAGCAGTTACCACTTGCGCTTCCATATTTCGACGGTATAATTAAGTTGTTGGATGAGGGGGGTATAAATGATACGTAGCTTGAAAATATACATATACGCTATATTCATTGTGATTGGGAGCGGTTTTAAACTGCGCAAATCTAAAAAGCTCGCATCACAATCGAGTAATCAGTTAAATAAAGAAAAAATATTTGCTGGACCAAAGATGGTTTCACAGAAGGTGATACAAAAAACGAAGTCGGACGTTCATGTTTACGGACAGGAAAAACTACCGGACGAAGCTGTTTTATTTGTTGCTAATCACCAGGGACTATTTGATATCTTAGTTTTGATTGGTTATTTAGGGAAGCCAATTGGATTTATTGCAAAAAAAGAAACAAAAAAGCTTCCTATAGTAAGTACATGGATGGAATTGATTCATTGTGTATTCATTGATCGAAGTGACCGTCGCCAGGCAGTTAAGGCAATTAACCAAGGAATTGCACATCTTAAAATTGGACATTCGATTGTTGTTTTCCCCGAGGGTACGAGAAGCAGGGGAAGCAATCTGAATGAATTTAAATCGGGCAGTTTACGGCTGGCAACAAAAGCAAAAGTCCCGATTGTACCAGTAGCAATAAATGGAACCTACCAAATGATGGAGGAGGATAAGGGGAAAATAAAGCCATCGACAATCACGATGACTATCACTGAACCAATTTATCCAAGTGATTATCAGGACAAGAAACATGGAGAGCTTGCAGCGAGTATCCAAACGACAATACAGGAAACCATTCGCTCTCAGGACACTGCAAATCTTGGTAAGTATGAAATAAATGAGGCTATCCATTAGTGAAAATGGCAGCCTCATTTTTTTAAATTATTTTTTGATCTTTCTCAAGAACATCTGTTATTGGCTTTTGCCGTTTTGGCAATTTTACTGCTAGTAGCATTCCCAATATGCTTATGAAAACCAATAAGCCTAATGCTAATGATGGTGGGGACAAAAGTACTTTTACAAGGTATATTAATAAAATGCCTCCAGCATGACTTGTAAGCATTACGAATCCTATTGCTGTACCTAGTTGACTCGGCCTGAATTGTTTCTCTGTCCAATCCATAATAATTGGAAATCCAGCAAGTAGGAAGAAACCGTCAGCAATTAGCCAGAATGCAATCCATGGTACCCATTGCCAGATAATTATTGCCGAGAATGTTGCTGCATTTACAATTACCGCAATTATTATGAAGGCTCTTCTAGTATCTTTTTTGGCTACTAACGAAGGCATAAAGATAGATCCAATTATTCCTGAAAAAATCATTAAAGCCAATAATGGACCACTTGTTGATCCGGCTATCCCATATTGGTCAAAGATTGGTTCGACCCAGGTGCTTAATGCATCGAATACTCCTAGCCCAATTGCCAGCAATCCACTGAGGGTCCATAAGAATTTATCACGCAGCAGAGCAGAAAGCTTAGGAGTATCTTCCTTTTTAATCGTAACTGTATAGGTCTTTGCCCCAGCTAGTGTATACAATACCCAAACCATACTTAATACCGATGGAATTGCAAATATTGTTAAAACTAATGTAAGTCCGCCAAGAACATATAATATTGGACTAAATAACATGGCAAATATCACACCGAAAAATAAGGCGGCACTTGAAATAGATATTGCCATTGAACGGTTTTTCTCCGGAAAGTATCGGCTTGCATACGCTGAAATTGAATTAATGATAAATGGCTGACCAATTGACATAACAACCTGAATTCCAAGCTGCCAGGAATAACTTGTAGGGTCAGCTAACCTTGCAAGCGCGCCAAATCCTATTGTTACGGCCCCAATAGTTAATGCAATTTTAAAATGCGAGTCAAGCCATCTCCCTGCGGGAAGTGCTACAATAATATAAATGATAGGGAATAGTGCCGCTAAAGTACCCACATTACCTAGACTTGTACCCATATCCTTTGCAACATCAGTTGTAATGGGGGAGAACGTAACCCATAAAACTTGTGAGCTGAATATGAGTAGCGCATAGCCGGTAAGGTGTACCCAACGATTCATGCTATTCGACTCCTTTAGTAAAGGATTTATTGGGTGTGAATAATTCATTTGTTATATAGAGGAAAGCTTCACTTGTAATTTCGTGGGGTAATAAATGGAGTAGTTCATTGATGGATGCCATTTCGCTTGGGAGACTTCCGTCTGCTTTTACTCCTGCAGCATGCAAGAGGGTTGATATAGTTTCACTAGTTATACCATGATCCTTGACCAGTAAGGCTACTTCATTCTTAAGGGAGTTCCTTGGATATAACTTTACATGAGTAATTGCTTCCTCCAATTCTTGAAAAAATTCATCTATTCGGTTAACAGGTGTGATTGTTAAGTGGATAGAGGGTTGTGTATTAATATCACCTGGCTGGACTTGAACATACCATCCTGATTTTTTCATCTCGTCTGCCAACTGAAAAATATCAAGCGTATCAGAACCAATGGCTAACAGGCTTCCTTCAGGATCTCCTAAAATATATAAATCATCCAGCCTCATAAAATGCTTGGTAATTTCCTGCTTCGCCTGCCATATCGTTTCGGCTAATTTCTTATAACCATCGTCACCAATATACTTAAGTGTCGCCCAGCAAGCAGCTAGAGGACCACCGGATTTGGTCGACTGGATTGTTGTGTTAATAACCGGATAGCCACTCCAATTGGTGCAAGTATAATATTGATATTTACGTAATTGTTTATCCCGATATAAAATCACCGATGCCCCTTTTGGTGTGAAAGCGTATTTGTGCAGGTCAACCGACAGGGACGAAACACCAGGAAGGTTGAAATCAAAATCAATAACAGGAAGTCCCAGTTTTTTATAGTAAGCTAGTAGAAAACCACCTATGCATGCATCAACGTGCAGCCAAACTTCATATTTTTCTGCTAGCAAGCTCAATTCAGAAATGGGATCGCTAACCCCGTGAGAATAATTGACACTCGAACCTATCAGCATGATTGTATTTGGTGTTATTGATTTTTCTACTTCATAGGAGTCAACTTTAAATGTTGTATTATCTACAGGTACGATTACTGTATTAATTCCCAAATAATGTGCAGCTTTATGAAATGCCGCATGTGCAGTGGTTGGAAGAATTATTTCTGGAGCTGTAATCGTTGGTTTATGCTCACTTGCATAGTCTCTTGCTGCTTTTACAGCAAGGATAATACTTTCTGTACCACCACTGGTAAAAGTGCCTGCTACCGACATCGCATCATTTGAAAAGAGTTCTGCGATTTCTGCTACAATATTATTTTCCAGTTCTAAAAGACTAGGGAAAACGGTGAAATCAAGCCCATTATGATTCATAAACATATTGTGTGCCTCCTTTGCTACTCTTTCAGCTTCACGTAATCCACTATCGTAAACGTACGCCCATACATTGCCTCCTTTTGGGTTAAGATCTTCTTGCTGGATCTCACTCAATGCTTGCAAAATACTTTCTCTTTTGTTCATTTTGCTAACCTCCAATTTTTTTATGAAATACAGTTTCAGGAACCCAATTAGCGGAAACCAATCAAATAAGGATGACTGCAATAAATCATTAAATTATTCATGCTTTTATCACATATCACATTAAGATGGTGGGGATGCTTATAAAAACAGAGAAATACAGATTTAATTTTAAGTTAAGCATTTTTAAGAAAGCCTACTTTCTTACTTCATAGGTGCACCTATGGTACTCTCCATTAAAGATTGCATTCCAAAATATAAGAATGGCGAGATTTTTTCTTTTCTTACAGAATAATTATATATATGGTAGCATAAGTAGGGACACAATAGGCAATATTCTGATAATTTATCCGGCCAAAAGTCTCTCTTTAATATAGGCATACTACGAGATGAGAGGTGATAAGATGGTACAAGGTATAGCGAATTGGAATACGGAGCAAACCGAAGAATGGCTTCAGAGCTATGTTGACGATTGGGTAGCATTTTATCGGAAACATACTACTGATGGAGAAGTAGCATCATATATTCCTGTTTTACAAGAAGCAGATCCGGATAATTTAGGTATTACGATTATCGGAAAAAATGGAATTACGATACGGTCAGGTGACGATAGTATTCCGTTTACTATGCAAAGTATATCCAAGGTGCTTAGCTTTATCGTAGGCTGTATGGAGCGCGGAGTAGCTTACATGCTTGATAGAGTTGATGTTGAGCCAGCAGGTGAGGCGTTTAATTCGATTATTCATTTGGAAATGAAACAGGTTAAAAAGCCGTTTAATCCACTAATTAACGCTGGTGCGATAACAGTAACATCACTATTGGAAGGAAAGACTTCGGATGAAAAACTAAAGCCAATACTCGAACTCTTAGAAGATATGTTAGGTTATCGCCCTGCTATAAATGTTGAAGTATATGAATCAGAGAGAGATTCATCCATGCGTAACAGGGCAATTGGATACTATTTATTGGAAGTTGGTTTTCTGGAGTCTGATTTGAATATAACATTAGAGACTTATTTTAAACAATGTTCGATCGAAGTTACAATGGATGACTTGGCACGAATTGGTATGATCCTTGCTAACGACGGGGAAGATCCTGATACACAGGAGGAAATTATACCAAGACAAGTCGCGCGGATAGCAAAAGCACTCATGCTGACATGTGGCATGTATGATGCCTCTGGTAAATTTGCTACATATGTTGGTATACCAGCGAAAAGCGGTGTTTCCGGTGGTATACTTGCTGCGGTTCCGCCCAGGGTGCGAGAAGAGGAATTACCATTTCTTGATGGCTGCGGTATCGGTGTTTATGGACCTGCATTGGATGACAAAGGGAACAGTATTGCAGGAATCCGTCTGTTGCGACATATTGCAAAACAATGGGATTTAAGTATATTTTAGAAGGTAGAAAAGTATTTATACTATCTAATTGCATAAGTGCAACTAAAGCTTTCACCGTTAAAGTGGTGATATGCAAGTTTTCTAAAAGGGGGATAATCAATGTGTGGACGTTATACGCTATTAGCTGATGAGCTGGAGATTTTGAATGAGTTTGGTATTGAACAAGCTATTGATTCATATCAGCCAAGCTACAATATTGCACCTGGGCAAAATGTATTGGCTATCATTCATGATGGGAATGAAAAGCGAGCAGGATATCTACGCTGGGGGTTGGTTCCTTCATGGGCGAATGATGAAAAGATAGGTTATAAAATGATTAATGCCAGAAGTGAAACAGCACATGAAAAGCCAAGCTTTAAAAAGTTGATGGCACAAAAGCGTTGCCTGATCGTTGCTGATAGTTTTTACGAGTGGAAGCGTGATGGAAAAGAAAAACAGCCAAAGCGAATTCAGGTTAGTGATCGTAAATTATTCGCATTTGCAGGCCTATGGGACAAATGGAAGCAAGAAGATAAAGAGCTTTTCACTTGTACCATCCTTACAAAAGAGGCGAACCACTTTATGCAGGATATCCATCATCGGATGCCGATTATTTTACCTGAAAATCAAGAAGATGAATGGATTGCATCTGGTAAACAGCATCCAAACGAAATACATCAGTTTTTGCAAACCGTTGAAGCGGAGAAATTAAATGCATATAATGTTTCCAGCTATGTAAATACTGCTAAGAATAATGATGATGCATGTATTGCCCCTTTAGCTGAATAGTACACATATATAAAGGAGCCTCCTTTCATTATAAAAAGAGGCTCCTTGGCTTTTATTCGGTGCTTTCTGATTCTGTTTTTAAAATATTGATGAATGCATATGCTTTTTGTTTTGGTGCCTTTGTTAGAAGGCTTACCCCAATAAAAAGAATTGTTGAAACAAGTAGCCCCCAAATACCAGAAGCAAGTCCTAGTGGTTTTATACCAGTAAATTCAAGTATGAGAACAGGAATTGCAGTTAAAGATACACTGGAGATGACACCAGCAGCAGTTCCACGCTTCCAAAAGAACGTGCCGAAAAAAGCTGGAATGCCAACTATTAACCCAGAAGATGCAGCAACTGACAATACAGCAATTAAATTTAATTCTAGTTCCGCAAATGCATATGCTAAGATAGCGATTATTGGAATGACGATTTTTCCAACTTGCAATTGCTTCTTATCATCTGGACGCTTTTTCAAATTACCATAGACATCTCGAGCAAACATTGAAGATAATGTCAGCATAATTGAATCAATCGTTGAGACAGCGGCAGCTAATATACCGATCATTACGATAACACCTAGTACAGGTGGAACAAGGTCAGATGACAACAATTTGGGAGTTGCCAGATCTGCCGTTGAAAGATCCGGAAATAACTGAAGCGCGGAAAAACCCCATAAGACCGATACAAAGGTGTAAATGAGACCGAACACAAGA
Organism: Virgibacillus salinus; assembly: GCF_900102415.1. Classification (NCBI taxonomy): domain Bacteria; kingdom Bacillati; phylum Bacillota; class Bacilli; order Caryophanales; family Bacillaceae; genus Virgibacillus; species Virgibacillus salinus. The sequence continues at coordinate 55,158 of NZ_FNKD01000005.1, read as the reverse complement.
AAGCCAATCAGCATTTGACGTAACCCTTTTAACGAGGATGGCATGAACATTCGCTGGCTAACTTGCGGGTTAGACAAGCTAAAGAAAAACCATGGTAGAGTCATCCCAAGAAAGGTTAGGATATTAAAATAGCCATTACCAGGTACGGAAAGCGCATCTGAGTGGTTCGTTTGCAAGGTATCAAAGAATTGTCCGAATCCACCCAATCCATCGATTACTAATAACGCTACAATTGTTGACGTAATAATCATAATCACAGCCTGCAGCGAATCTGTCCACATAACAGAACGAATACCAGCTACATAGGAAAAAAGAATTGCCAGCACTGTTGCAATCACGACACCTGCTGTAAACGGAATAGCATTATCGGTGATGCCTTGTAATAGATATCCTACTCCAGCAAGTTGTACCGCACAATACGGTATGAGAAATAAACAACTAACGAGTGCAATTGCAGATGCAGCAGGTTTGCTTTCATAACGATCGCCGACCATTTCAGAGGGTGTTACATATCCATACTTTTTACCGGCTAGCCAGAAACGCCGCCCGAACAATGCAACTAGTGAAACCCCTGTAAAATAAACGATTTCAAAACCAAGTGCGCCAACACCACCCTGATAAGTCAGTCCGGCCAGACCAACCATCATGAATGCGCTGTACGTCGTTGCGCTATAACTTAATGCTGAAAGGATGCCGTTCATTTGACGACCCCCAAGGTAATACCCTGACATATCCGTCCTGTCACCACGACGAGACTTATACGCAACAAATAATGCTAGTATAATATAAAGTGCAATTCCCCAAATTACCATATTTGTATTCAACTTACTTCCCCCAATCCTTTGTAACCATGAAATTTGCAATGATGATTAGTAATCCGATAATTCCCCATAAAAGGAAACTTCCATACCAGGCTTGAACACCTGACAGGACTGTGTAGGGAAGGACATAGGCTAATAATATTAGGAAAACAATAAGAACGCCCCACACAACTTTCGATTTATTATGTTTCATTACGGTAAATCCCCTTCCTTGTGAAATGATGAGCAAAACTAATAACACTATGATAAATGATTATTTTTTAACGGCATAACATTTACATGTGTCTTTACACTTATATTTACACATTGAAACTGAAAAAGCAATACTTTTTTTACTTTGTAATGGATTTAAACTGCGACACAATGGGAATTCTCTTTTGTGACGTTTTATCCCGTTCTAATGATGGTGGAGTCCTTTAATTCGTTCCGGCAGAATACTTTGCTTTCACCGCTCCGGGTACCAATGCGACATCTGCTCAAGCTAGCGCTTTTGCAGTGTCTTACTAGCCACGGTCTCTGCCTCCACTGATAGAGATTTACTGATTATAGTCCATAAAATTAACGTTTCATTGGAAGTTATTCTAATCTGTAAGAAAATGCGAGATTCCAATGGGTCATCGGCTAAGAACGGTCACTCATCGGTCGAGTATTTTTTCGTAGCGTTGGATTAGTAATCATCTTATAAAGGATGGAAAGAAACCATGATGAAGTTGTGACGCAATTTATATCACCTACGTTGAAAAAGCACAATAACAGCCTTCATATAGATGAGTTTGGAGAATATATAAGGGGTTTCTAAAAAAGTAAGGTACACTTTCAGAAACATTCCTTTAGTGATATCATAAGTCTTTTAAAAAAATAGTTGAAGTCTAATGCATGATAGAAACTTGTTCGGTATAATGAAGTATATAATACGTAAAAGGACAATTCTAGGGGGATCTATATGACAGAAGAAGGGAATAAGGTACTTGGTGAAAAGAGAAGAAAATTAATTTTAACGTGGCTGAAAGACCGTAATGATCCGATGACCGGCAAAATGTTGGCGGAACGGATGAATGTCAGCCGCCAAGTTATCGTACAGGATGTTTCCCTTTTAAAAGCAAAAGGTGAACCCATAATTGCTACCTCACGCGGGTATGTTTATTTTCAGGAGAATAATAAGAATCCCAAGATCCAGAGGGTAATCGCGGTTTGTCATCTGTCAGAAGATACGGAGATTGAATTGTATACACTTGTTGATCATGGAGTATCGGTTCAGAATGTAATGGTGGAGCACCCTATTTACGGAGATATTACTGGATCACTGATGTTAAAAAACCGCCGTGATGTTGATGCTTTTCTTGATGAAATGAAACAAACAAAGGCTACTTTGCTATCCCACCTTACTGAAGGTATTCACTTACATACGATTGAGGCTGAAACACAGAGTCAGCTTGATGAAGCTTGTGAAGCATTGCGTACCAAAGGAATATTATTAGAACAATGAGTAAAGAAAAGCGTTTATGACATTTTACTTAATCAGCAGATAATAATTGATTATAATACTTATGAAGGGTAGGATGTGGATATGATTCGTGTTTTATTTGTATGTTTAGGTAACATTTGCCGATCACCAATGGCTGAAGCAGTATTTCGTGATTTAGTTGATAAAGAAAATTTAACTGATAGAATTGATGCTGACTCAGGAGGTATTGGTGACTGGCATTCTGGAGAATCTCCTCATAAAGGTACTAGAGAATTGTTAGACAAGTATCAAATAGGGTATAAGGAAATAAAGGCTAGACAGGTAAATCTTAGTGACTGGGGAGATTTTGATTATATCATTGCGATGGATGAGCAGAATAGAAAAGACATGCAAAATCTAAGTAATAAAGCTGGTGATGCAAAATTAGCCAAACTGATGGATTTTGTACAGGATCCCCAAGAAGAAAATATACCGGACCCTTATTATACAGGCAATTTTGATTACACATACGAATTAATCTCTGAAGGCTGTAATGAATTACTAAGGTATATTAGAACTGAGAATAACATATAAGATAAAAGGAGCGATACAAAATGGGTAAACGAAACTTATTTATTGGAGTTTTGATGGGTGCAATTGCAGGAGGATTAGTTTCATTATTTAATAATGATGCAAGAAATTATACAAAACTAAAAATGAATTACGCTAAAAACAGGTCAGGCTATTATGTGAAACATCCATCAGAGGCAGTTCGAAGCGCCAAGGAAAGTTTTGATAAGTTCAATAAAGAATTTTCAAGCGGTGCAGAAAATGCGATTAATGCTTTAGAACAAGTGGAAAACACCTTAGACAAGTTTGCAAATAAAGAGCAAAAGGATTTGGAAAACACACTGTAAGCTTTGATATAAGGGTGGTTAGAAATTGAAAAGGATTATGGCATTTTTAAAAGAACTTTATCAACGGATTACGGAAGATGATATATTTGGTTTATCAGCTCAGTTAGCCTACTTTTTCTTGCTATCCCTTTTTCCTTTCCTATTGTTTTTAATGACTTTAATTGGTTATTTGCCAATTGATCAAGCAACTGTAATAAGTTTTATTGAGACATACGCACCTGGACAAATAACAGATCTGATAAATCAAAATGTGAGTGAGTTGATGAATGATCAAAATGGACAATTACTCTCGATTGGCATTATCGGTACGCTTTGGTCAGCATCGAATGCAATAAATGCAATCATGCGGGGGTTTAATCGAGCCTATGATGTCGATGAGGATCGTTCATTTATTGTATCCCGTCTTATAGCGATTGTGTTGACAATTGCTATGGTGCTTATAATTGGTATGGCATTTTTATTGCCTATTTTTGGGAAAACGATTGGAGTATACATCTTCACATTTTTTGGGTTGTCTGCTGGTTTCCTCAGTGTATGGGAAACATTGCGTTGGGTTGTTTCTTCTGTAGTATTTTTCATTGTATTAGTCGCATTGTATAAGCTCGCACCCAATAAACGGATTTATTTTAAAAATGCAGTATGGGGTGCACTTTTTGCAACGATTGGCTGGCAGCTAGTCTCATTAGCATTTTCTTTTTATGTAAGTTCAATGGGAGATTACTCAGCAACTTACGGTAGCCTGGGTACCGTCATCGTCTTGATGATTTGGTTTTATTTATCCGGAATTATTATTATGATTGGTGGCGCGATTAACGCAATACTTAACAAAGGAATAGGGAAGGGAACAGAAAAATAGCTATTACAAATTTGTGATAGCTATTTTAGCAACCGCAACCCATTTAAAATAACTAAGATAGTACTGCCTTCGTGACCGATTACACCTAATGGTAAATCTACTATTTGTAAAAAGTTTGACGCTATTAATAATAGAATTACACTTAAAGAAAACACAACATTTTGTTTTACAATTCTATTCATACGGCCTGACAGGTTAATGGCATTTGTTATTTTAGATAAATCATTTTTCATTAATACGACATCTGCAGTTTCCAGTGCTACATCGGTTCCTTTACCCATAGCAATTCCTAAATTAGCACTTGCCAATGCTGGGGCATCATTTATCCCGTCCCCAACCATCGCTACATTTTCATAATCGGTTCGCAGCTGCTTTACATGGTTTACTTTTTCATCTGGGAGACACTCAGCAATGTAATGGTCTATACCGGCTTCAGCAGCAATTGCTTTAGCAGTTGTTTCGTTGTCTCCAGTCAGCATTATCGTATGCACACCATGCTTTTTCAAGGTTTCTATCGCTTGTTTTGTATTGTTTCTGATTGTATCTTTGAGTGCGTAAAGTGCTACGATTTCATCATTTGCTTTGACGAATACGATGGTTTTACCTTGTTCAGCAAGTTGCTTTGCTACTCCCCCATGGAAATTGAAAGCATCCTTTTCACCAACAAAACCAGCTTTACCGATTTCCCAAGTCTCATCATTTACATAGGCAGAAACACCATGACCACTTACTGTTGTAACATGATGGATATTCAGATCATGTACGTTTGTATAATCTGTGCTAAAGGCATAAATCGCTTTTGCTAATGGATGTATGGATTCTTTTTCAATAGCTCCAGCAATAGCAAATACCTTTTCCTTTTCCCAATCGGTGTGAACGTATGTGTCTGTTACTTCAGGCGTCCCGTTCGTTAACGTACCTGTCTTGTCAAAGGCTATCGCCTTAATATGACTCAAATTTTCAACATGAACGCCACCCTTAAATAGAACGCCACTTTTAGCGCTATTTGAAATGGCGGAAAGTGTGGCTGGCATAATCGAAGCTACCAAGGCACAAGGTGAAGCAACAACTAGCAGGATCATTGCTCGGTAAATACTCTCTGATAATGACCATCCGAAAATAAAGTAGGGTAAAAACATCATTATAGCAACCGCTGCAAGAACTACTTTTACATATGTTCCCTCAAACCGTTCTATAAACAACTGTGAAGGAGATTTTTCTTCCTGGGCTGATTGAACTAGTTGAATGATTTTTTGGAAAAGTGTTTCATCCGCATGCTTGGTGATCTTAATTGATATGGATCCGTCCAGTGCAACTGTCCCCGCAAAAACATCATTGCTGTTTATTTTACTGACGGGTACTGATTCTCCGGTAATAGCACTTTCATCGATTGACGTTTCCCCTTTAACTATTACACCATCTGCAGGAATTCGCTCACCAGCACGTACCGAAATGATATCATCAAGTTTTAGTTCAGAAATGGGAACAATTTTTTCCTGGCCATTTGTAATCCTCAATGCTTGTTCTGGTTGTAAATCCATAAGCGATGATATCGCTTTGTCACTTTTTTTCAATGTATAGGTTTCTAAAGCCCCAGATAATGCAAAGATAAATATGAGGATGGCACCCTCTGTCCAATAACCGATGGAGGCCGATCCAATAGCAGCAAAAATCATCAGCATTTCCACATTTAGATCTCTATTTGCTATTGTTTCCTGAATTCCTTCTTTCGCTTTAGCGTAGCCGCCAATTACAAAGGCAATTAAGTGCAGGATGACCCATGCAGTAGCTGAAATGGTATCCTCTAGTGACCAAGTAATCAAAATTAGCAAACCGCTGAACAGCGCAGCAATTAATTCTATATGCACGATGAAGCGTCTAAATGGATTTTTTGCAAAAAAAGATTTGAACGTATGTGACCTTGGCGAATGTAATGTTTTTGAATTGGTCGTCATTATTATGAACCCCTCAGATTATAATTATTATAAATAAATACTTATTATTATTTTAACATGAGATAAAATAAAGTCAAGTGCAAATACAGGATACTAATACAGGTACGTCATAACATGAATACAGTTTAGTTTTCGGTTGAAACAATAGACTTATACTGTTACAATCATTATAAACTTTTAGATATAACACAATTAAATGTTGTGAATGAAAAGGAGTGGGATTTATGTATATAAAGAAGTTAGTATTTATGTTACTAGTAACAGTATTCGCCTTAGCAGCATGTGGTGATGACGACAACCAAGAAACGGGCAACAGTAATTCTGAAGATAGTAAGTGGGCTGAAATTCAAGAATCCGGGGAATTGGTTGTTGGAACATCTGGAACTCTTATCGCATCTTCCTATTACAAGGGTGAAGGCGAGAGTGAAGACCAATTAACAGGTTACGATGTTGAAGTAATGAGAGAGATAGCAAATCGTCTTGATCTAGACGTCTCCTATGAAATTATGGGGATCGATAGCATGCTTCCAGCTATTAAAAGTGGACGAATTGATGTAGCTGCAAACGATATTGAAATAACGAGTAGCAGAAAGGAAGAATTTAACTTTAGCAATCCTTATAAATATTCTTATTCAACGATGGTTGTTCGTAAAGGAGATTATTCCGGAATAAATTCATTAGAAGATTTAGAAGGTAAAAAAGCCGGTGGCGGAGCAACAACTGTCTACAGTGAGATTGCCAGACATTTTGGAGCGAAAGTTAAAACATACGGAAATGCACCTAATGAAGCATATCTGCGTGACGTACATAATGGTAGAACTGATGTAATTGTAAATGACTACTATTTATCAAAATTTGGTGTGGCAGCATTTCCGGATTTTGATATTATGCTTCATCCTGAATTAAAGTTTCACCCAACAGAACAGGCAGCAATTTTACCAAATGAAGCAGATAAATTAACCGAAGAGATTAATAAAGTCTTGGAAGAAATGCGGGAAGATGGGACGTTGTCAGAACTAGCCAAGAAGTTTTATAAGGAAGATGCTTCCAAAAGGCCAGAAGGCGAAATAAAAGAAATAGAAGGATTGGAACTATAATAGAACATGATTAATTTTAATGGTTTTGACTTTGGTGGAGTGTTTGATATTGAGTTAGCACTGGAAAGCTTACCTTTTGTATTAGGTGGATTGCCTACTACCCTTGGTGTCGCAATCGCAGGTATGGCAATTGGAATGTTTCTAGGATTGTTTTTGGCATTAGCGCGAAATTCAGATAAGATTTTATTGCGCTGGCCGTCCCGGGCGTATATTTCCTTTATGCGTGGCACGCCAATTCTGGTTTTTCTATTTATATTATACTTTGGACTTCCATATGTCGGATTAGAATTGTCGGCGCTAGTTGCTGCCTCAGCTGGCTTTGGACTGAATAGCGCAGCTTTTATCGCAGAAATTAATCGTGCCTCATTGAATAGTATTGACAGTGGCCAATGGGAGTCATCCAAAGCTCTGAATATAGGTTATTGGAACACATTAAGGAAAGTTATTTTGCCGCAAGCAACTAGAACAGCAATTCCTCCGTTAACAAATGTGTTTATGGACATTGTTAAAGCAACTTCCCTGGCAGCAGTAATAACTGTTCCAGAGTTATTTCAAAAAACGCAGATTGTTGTGGGCAGGGAATTCGATGCTATGACATTATATATATTGGTTGCCTTAATATACTGGCCAATATGTGTAATCATTTCATTTATGCAGGATCGTTTAGAAGTTAGATATAGCAGATTTCTATAAAAGACAAAGGACACTCGAGGTTTGAGTGTCCTTTGTCTTTACTATGTCCTTTCCAACTGCATAAGCGCAACTAAGACTTATCTATAGTAGGCCTTGGCGTTAAGTCTAACTATATTGAAATTCGACATTCTTCTTTATGTATGTTGCAGTCAAAATAAGTACCAACATAATGACAATCACATAAAAAAAGGAAACTCCAGGGAAATATTCAATAAATAGGCCACCCAAATATGGGCCGCTTATACTTCCGATGCTAAACGAAATTCCTGTCATTAAATTCCCGGCCGGTAAAAGTGAAGGTGGTAAAATATCCGCCAAAAACGTAATACTTAAAGAAAACAAAGAACCAGTGAACATACCTGCTAAAGTAAATGTAATAAACAATGCGGCCACTGAGTCTTCTAACGATGCGGCAGCAAGGAAGCAAAAAATCCCGAAACTTAATACCGCTAATAAGACATTTCTTCTTCCAAGTCGGTCGCTCAACATACCTAATGGAATTTGCGTTATGACACTCCCAGCTGCAAAACAAGGAATAATGACTGAAAGTATTTCCACATTATGGCCAATCCGTAATCCGTAAACTGGAAAAATACTATGTAATGTAGCTTCTAAAAAGCCATAGCCGAATGCTGGCAGAAGAGCAACCCATGCTATTTTGCCAGTTTTAATAAAGCGGCCTAACGAGCTTGCAGTACTGCTTGTGGTGAACCCATCCTTTTCCGGGAATTTGTTTCGCACGAAGAACATGGATGACCAGACAAGCATGCTGAGGACTGCTGATAATAAAAATGGGAGTGCTTGGCTGATCTCTAATAAACGTGTCATAAGTGGCCCTATTGTAAAACCTACTCCGAAAAACAAACCATAGAAAGCGATATTCCTTCCCCTAGTTTCTTTTGCGCTAGTAGTTGTAATCCACGTTTGTGTTCCGAAATGCAGCATGTTATCGCCAATACCGATAGTGACGCGTAAAATAAACCAAAACCATAAGGACTCCCAAAAAGGGAAAAGGGCCAATGAGATAAATACAAGCATTCCGCCAACAACAATGATAGGTTTAAACCCATATTTTCGCATTGGTTTTTCCATAAAGGGAGATGCTAAAAGCACGCCAATATATAATCCTGTTGCATGTAATCCGTTAACAGATGATGCTATACCACTTTGTTCCAGAATAATTGCTAATAAAGGGAGAATCATACCTTGGGAGAATCCTGAAATAGAAACAAGAGAAATTAATATCCAAAACCTTATTCGCTCTGAAGCCATATTTCTCCTCCTTCAATCTCACTTATTAAATGTCATGTTCAGTTCCATTCAATGTAATTGTTTTCGCTAAAAAGGTCAATTCAAATACATTTAAATCAAAATAGGTTATGATGGTTGCAAAATAGGCTAAATATAAATAAGCTGTTCATATAAAATAAAGGAGAGATTTATAATGGATTTTTATTTAAAAGAGAATGGGATGCAGGTTGAATTAGAATATGGATCATTGGATGTATCAGGTAATGAAGACTACGGTTTTCGACCTTTTCAGCTAATGATTGCGTCAATTGCAGGATGCAGTGGATCAGTGTTACGGAAAATTTTATCTAAACAGCGAATAAAATATGAAGATTTATCTATTAATGCAGAAGTTGAACGGAATCCAAAGGAAGCAAATCGAATTGAACGTGTTGTATTGTATTATGCCATTAAGGGCTACCATTTAGACCCTGACAAACTAAGTAAAAATTTAGCGCTAGCAAGAAAAAACTGTTCTATGATTCGCTCTGTTGAAGATAGTATAAAGATTGAGGAACATTTAGAAACAATTGAACTAAGTCAATAATATTAAAGGTATAATATTCATGTGTCTGAAAAAACTAAGCTAAAAGGAAAGGAATGGGACACATGAAAAAAAGATCTTTCATCACAGCATTAATTATATTTGTTTTCGTTTTTTTACTTCCTTTTAATAGCTTAGGAAAGGAAGAGGAAAAGTCAGAAAATGAGTATGACATACCAAGTCATGTTTTGGATATATCAAAAGAAAATACCTTCCCGAATTCAACTGAGGATCAGGAAGTGGTGGAACCGAGCGGGTTGACTAAGGATTTGATTGATGAGCTAGATATACCAGTTGAAAATCCGGACCTAATAAAAATGCTTAACCAGACATCTATAAAACCATCACCAATTGCATTCGGATATCGTGGTATGGTTTACCTTGGGCGATGGCCGCTCAACTACAAATCGGATGAGACAAATATAAACTGGGAATACCAAAAAATAAATGCAAATGAGTTAAATAATATTGGTGGCGAATCAAACCAGGAAATGCATTATAACCAGAAGGAAAAGAAGGAAATACAGGGTGCATTAACAAATAAAATCACAAACCCTGATGATATAAAAAAAATGATGTTATTAAAATCAAAAGAGAGAACAAAATTGCCGCTCTCCTATAGCACCATAATCGGAAAAGATACAAAGAAGGAAAATTCCTACAATGTCCCAGCCCAAAAGTACGGTCACTTGCAAGCGTATGCGCCTGCTATCAACGAGAAAGGGCAGGTAACTTTTGGAGAAGTGTACTTCCAATTAAAAGGGTCAAATAAATCACTTGTTATTAAAAATGTAACAAAACAAGGAATTGGGGCATGGATCCCAATTCAGGATTACGTATCCTTTTCTTTTCAGCTACGATAAGAGCAATGTTGTTTTTATCAACCGGAAAACGAACATATCAACCGGAAAACGAACATATCAACCGGAAAACGAACATATCAACCGGAAAACGAACATATCAACCAGAAAACGAACATATCAACCGGAAAACGAACATATCAACCGGAAAACGAACATATCAACCGGAAAACGAACATATCAACCGGAAAACGAACATATCAACCGGAAAACGAACATATCAACCGGAAAACGAACATATCAACCGGAAAACGAAAACAGTCAGCAAAAGAATCGACACAATCTGATAATTTTATAAAAAAGGGGTTGATTTTATCACTTTATTACTTTATCATGATGAAGTGTTAAAATAATGATTATAAAAGTTAAGGTAATAGATAGAGAGAGGGGAAATAGATTATGGAATGGGTAGTAGTTGTATCAGTGTTAGTCATGACCATTCTAAGCTTGCTGCGGGTAAATGTTATTATTGCAATTATTGCAGCAGCAATTACAGCAGGTTTAATGTCTGGAATGAACACTATTGAATCAATCGAAATGTTAGTTAGCGGGATGGGTGGTCAAGCGAGTACAGCATTAAGTTATGTCCTGCTTGGAGCTTTTGCCGTTGCAATTAGTTATACTGGGATAACGACTATTCTAGTAAATTATTTAATTCGTGTTTTAACTGGAAAGAAAACAATGACACTACTGGCAATTGCCGGTGTCGCTTCGTTATCACAAAATCTTGTACCAGTTCATATTGCATTTATACCTATTTTAATTCCACCATTATTAAAGCTTTTTGATGATATGAAAATGGACAGGCGTGGTGTTGCAACTGCCTTGACATTTGGTTTAAAAGCACCATATGTTATGATTCCAGCAGGGTTTGGGCTTATTTTTCACGAAACAATAGTTAATGGAATGAAGCAAAACGGAGCTGACATAACGATTACAGAATCAGCTTTATCGATGTTAGTACCTGGCTTTGGTATGATAGTTGGTTTATTGATTGCTGTGTTTATTACCTATCGCAAAAATCGTGAGTCTGTTCCTGAAGCTGGTGGCGGGGAAGTTGATTTTAACGCTCCTAAATTGGAAAAAGTTAAATTTAATAAAAGCCATCTCTTAACATTGGTTGCTATTGTAGCTGCATTAGCTGTCCAATTAATAACTGAGAATTTAATTGTCGGCGCATTAACAGGCCTTGTTCTTATGTTCTTACTGCTTGTTGTACCATTTAATAATGGAGATAAAGTTGTTAGCGATGGAATTTCCATGATGGGGACAATTGCCTTTGTTATGCTTGTTGCTTCTGGATTTGGAAAGATTTTAACAGAAACTGGAGCTGTAGACGCATTAGTTGAAGTATCTTCTGGGTTTCTTGGGAACAATAAACCATTAATAGCATTTATTCTATTACTTGTTGGGTTAGTGGTTACAATTGGTATCGGGTCATCGTTTGGAACCATTCCAATTTTAGCTGCACTTTATGTACCAATTTGTATTGCCGCAGGATTTTCACCGATGGCAACTGCTGCATTAATCGGAACTGCCGGAGCATTAGGTGATGCGGGATCACCAGCTTCAGACAGTACACTTGGACCTACTTCAGGTCTAAATGCAGATGGTAAGCACCACCACATTTGGGATACTTGTGTTCCAACGTTTATACACTTTAACATACCATTGTTTATATTCGGATGGATTGGTGCAATCATTCTATAAAATGAATAATTAACGGTTAAGATGGAAAAAGTAAGGAAAAAATGGGTGGGTTGTTATGCGAAAATGTAGTTTTTCAGCATTAATTATCTTCTTGTCTTTCCTTACTTTTTTTTCATATACTGAGCAAATTCTTGCAAGTAGTAGTTATGGATGGGGATTTAAAAAGAATACAGAACATAAAATTCCGGATATTGGAAAGTACAAAGAAATATTGGATAAATTCGGATCTTACTATGCGGATGATTCTGGTGAAAAAGTGCTGTATGTAACGTTTGATAATGGTTATGAGCAAGGCTATACCGATGAAGTTCTGGATGTCCTGCAAAAAGAAAACGTTCCATCTGCATTTTTTTTGACAGGCCATTATGTAAAAAGCCAACCAGACCTTGTCAAGCGAATGGTTGATGAAGGGCATATTATTGGAAATCACTCGTATCACCACCCAGATTTCACTATCGTGTCAAAAGAAACGATGAAAAAGGAATTGGAAACTTTGGAGCAGGCTGTGGCTGAGGTGTCAAACCAGAAGGAGCTAAAATACTTGCGCCCGCCAAAAGGAGTTTTTAACGAAAGAACACTTAAGTGGGCAAATGAGCTAGGGTATATCCATATTTTCTGGTCACTGGCATTTACTGATTGGAAAACCAGTGAGCAAAAAGGCTGGAAATACGCATATGAAAATATAATGAAACAAATTCATCCTGGTGCAGTAATTCTTCTCCACACCGTTTCATCAGATAATGCACAGGCATTGGATAAATTAATTACGGAATTAAAACAGCAAGGCTATACGTTTAAAAGCTTGGACCATTTAGTATTAAAAGATATGTTGCCAGAGGCTATTTATGGCTATTAACCAAAAAATAACGGTGCTCCAATTACGGAGCACCGTTTGCTTTATTGCTATCGCCATTCATCAACCGGAAGCTTTCTGGTGACACCTCATAATCCGTTCCCGTCTGGTAATTTCCACATTTTTTTCTGATTTTACGAAGATTATAAACTACACCAACTTTTGTTTGTTGTACCTCTTTGACACCCTGAATAATGAACTGCATGGCAAAAATACTGAGTATAAAAGCGAGCAGCACCCAGGCAATCATCCAATACTTTCCTGTTGAAAGTGCATTGGTTGTTGATCCAATCATTCCCGACCATTCATATGTCATCGACCGTGGTGGGTCACCGACGAAGCCGAACGTCCTGTTTGTTCCGCCAAAGTAAAGGTCAAAGATACCTAGATGCATAAAGATGAGCAGGACCTGGATAAACTGCTGACCAAACAGAATGGTCATCCTCGGACCAATATGCGGAATAACGTGTTTTCGGAAAACATGGAAATTGCTTCCTCCAAGAATCCGGGCACTTTTAATAAATTCCATGTTCAACACCCGCTTCATTTCATTACCTGAAAGAACCGCAGTGAGCGGTACAACAAGAATGGTCAAAATAATGATTTCGTAAATAATCCGCTGGGTTAATGAATAGGAAAAACCGAAGCCCTGTTCCATCAGTATTGGTCTAAGCAGTATATAGGCAATCAAACTTAACGGTAAAAAATGAATGGAATCGACTATTTTTTCAATCCAGTTTTGACGTTTAAGACCAAGCCCGAATGCAAACAGTACACCACCGGCCAGACCAATAAATACACGGAGAAAAGCAATAATCAGTGCAAAGGTTAATGTATATTTGGCACCGATTGTGAGCATATCAAGAATACTGAAGCCTAAATCATCCGAGCCTAGCAAAAACGGTGTCCCGGGTGGGTGTGGTGGTGTACTTTTAATTGTGGCACCATCTTCCTCATAGGTAATTCTTGCCTGATCAATATGATTATCTGTTGTAGTGGAATAAATAACACTGTAACTGATCATGACAATAAAAAACAGACTGCCAAGTGCAAACTTCCAATTTTTCATATGCCTAATAAACGTCATTAATGGTACGGTCATAAGCTTCCAGGGCTTCCATCTCTTCCAGTTTATTTTGCCGAGTCTTGTTAGCTGGTATTTGATAGTAGACGGCAAGGAAACTTTGTAATTTTTAGCATCATGTTGAATGCCCTCAATATTTTGACCCATCCACAGATCAGTAAACTGAAAAATAATGAAGAACGGGGTGAACACTAATATGAGGGTTACAGCAATTGTCATCGGATTGAAGCTTTCGATAATAAAAAAGCTGAAACCATGCACGTTAAAAATACGTTCGATTAAAAACTGACTCGATAATGTGGCCCAGATTATTACTTTCGTATGATGAAACGTCGTGGGCAAAATGTTTCGTAAAACGTGTTTTACGAGTACACCGAGTTTTTTAATCCCTTTACTTTTCAGGAACAGTACATAATCTTTGGTGAATTCCTCTTCAATCATTAACAACAGGATTTTAAAAAGGGAAACCATCGGCAGAATCGCCAATGTGATAATCGGTCCGGCGTATGCCTTGTCCTCCCGGTAAGACGCAACCTGGAATAACTGAAAATCGAACGTTTTGTATACATAAATGACGAGTATCTGCAGGATGGCTGCAATGACGATATCAGGTATAGATTCCAGAAAATCAAGCACCCGTTTAACAATATGTATGGCCTTTTTAGGCAGGAAGTTTGTTAAAAAAGCAAAAACGAATGCCAGCAAAAATCCGAGTAACAGCGCACCGAAAAGGATTTGCATGGAATAAATGAGCGGCTCCCACAACGTTCCCAGCAGCGAAAACTCACCAGGTGAGCCGGGCACTGTGTAGACCCATTTATCAGGCTGAACAAATGCTTGAATAAATGCCCATAACTCCCTGAAATAATTTAATGGATCGGACAGACCTGATGTCTGGAAGTACAATGGGAAAATACTTATACAAATAATTCCGAAAACTCCTAGTAAATAGAAAACAGCGATTTTTGCTAGTTTTATCATTTGTCATCAATCACCTTTTTTCGAATGAATGGTATAAGTCTACCATAATCGGGTATGGTAAAAAAGAGCTACCTGAAAATTGAATCAGGTGTAATTTTGAAGAAGAACGCGATTGTACTTTCGGTAAAGTGAAGAGGGAAGTTAATCTTAAATAAGTGACTGCTGTCCGCTTTCACCCCACACCCGTATTCGAACGCAAAGCATCATTCCTATATTTTCGTTCTTCACAATCCTATGGCAGAATCTCTCGTTCCAACTCCTTAAATTTATCTATCTCACCTAATAGTACCGTCACTCGGTTCAACTGCTTGCCGTCTTTATTTTTGCACGTTTGTAGTCCAGCAGTGCCATGCCTTAAGGTAAAGTAGTCACATGTAAATGTCCCTTCAGGGTATTTGTATCCAGTGAAGTTGTTTTCAAAAACATATTTCTCTCCGTTGAAGTTCAATTTGCTCGTAACGTAAGTACCATTTTTATTGAAAATGGTAATCTTAACTTCTGTTTTCTTTCCCTGTTCAGCCATCTTCTTAAATTCAAATATCTTCTTTAATTGTTTCGTCTCTAATTTACCATCCAACCTTACTTCATCGAAATTTTGACTCAGATGCTGAACTACAATATGACCATCATTCACCGCTTCCTCCACCGTATACTGAGGCTTCGTCATCTTCTCTTCTCCGGAACAGGCCACTAAAATAAACAATAATGAAACTGAAATAAACAATAGAACATTCTTCTTCATAATCTAGCCCCCCTAATTCACATATTTAATTTGATTCTCCCACATCACCATATCTTCAAGATGTGTATAGCTGAGCACTTGCTTGATTGAAACAATTACACCAATGCCAGTACAAATCTGAGCAACAGCGCACTGGAAAGGATCTGCATGGAATAAATGAACGGTTCCCATATTGTTCCTAACAATGGAAAATCACGAGGAGAACCAGCTACATTGTAAAACCATGATTCAGGCTGAACAAACGTGTGAAGAAATGAACCCAATTGTATGAAGTAATTTTGTGAATCAGCCCTACCTGTTGTCTGAAAATACTGTGGGAAGACACTTATACAAATAATTCCGAAAACTCCAAGTATATAAAAAAGCAAGAGTTTAGCTAACTTTAACATTTGTTACCAGAACCTTTTTAGTAGTTTAGTAAATTAAGTATATACAAAATAATAGAAAGTGCATAGAGCTGTCATTCACAGACCTATGGCACTAAGTATTGTTTTTTTGGATATACGTATAAGGATTTTGATTAATAAAGTTTGTGTCAGGTATAGGCTTATTAAGCCTGAGTAGAACGCTCATTCTGTTTATAACACCCGCCAAACGGTCTTCTTCAGGTTCGCTAATGTTAAATTCTATACCGTAATGGAATGTATCTCGCTTAGCCTCGTCCTTCCAGACTAATAACCCATCAAGCTGAAACTCCTCACTCATTAATTCAATATCGAAAGTAAGTTTGATTGTCGAATTAACAGGCAGCTTAAGTGACGAAAGTATTTTTAACCCACCAAGACCAATATCCTCAACTAATACCTGAGCGGATCCCAAATTAACCTTTTTCTCATTTACTTCCATAATCGTCATTTCGCCAAGGGCTGGAGTAGGGAATTTCAATCGGTAAAAACTTCTCCGTTCATCCTCAGGCATTTTATTTACTTTAGGTTTTGTAGGTTTAATATAACCTGTTTCCAGCATCTGTTCAAATATATCCAATGAAACTGGTTTAGAGAATAAGTAACCTTGTATTTCGTCGCATTCTTTTTGTTTCAGGAAATTAAGCTGTTCATATTCTTCCACGCCTTCAGCTATAACCTTCATATCCATGCCTTTTGCCAAGTGTAAAACGGAAGAAATAATAGCGGTGTCCTTTTTATTCTCCTCGTTTATATTCTGGACAAAAACCTGGTCAATCTTAATTGTATCAGCATTAAATTCCCTTAAATACGTAAGCGATGCAAATCCGGTTCCAAAGTCATCGATAGCGATTTTAACGCCCAATTCTCTCAAACCGTCAAGGGTGTTTAATACATTCTTTTCGCTCTTCAATAAGGACCCTTCCGTAATTTCAAGCTCGAGGAATTTTGCGGGCACATCATATTTATTGAGCAGGTCTGCCACAAATTCAACCAATCCTTTTTTCATGAGCCGGATTGGCGATACATTGATTGAAATAGGGCGAACAGTATATCCTTTATCTTTCCATATCCGTATTTGTTTGCAGACATTTTCGATTACCCAGTCACCAATTTGATGGATAAGATGATTTTCTTCAGCTAATGGAATAAATTCTCCAGGTGACACCATTCCCCATTCCTCGTGATTCCACCGAATTAACGCCTCTGCACCTTTAATGACACCAGTTGAGGTCGCAACTTGGGGTTGATAATATATTTCAAACTCTTCTTTTTCAATGGCTTTACGCATATCTTTTTCAAGTACATATTTCTTATATGAGGTAATATCTCGTGTGAATGAGTACAACTGGTAATTATTTTTTCCTAGTTGCTTAGCGTGGAATAAAGCAGCATGAGCACTCTCAATTAAGGTGAGCTTGTTATCGCCATCCTCTGGAAAAAAGCTAATACCGATACTAGTTGTTACATACATTTCGTACCCATCAACAGTGACTGGCTCTTCAATCGCTTCAATAATTTGTTCAGCCAAGTTAAAAATGAACTCCTTTGAAGAGTATTTTTCAAAAAGGACAATAAAGTCATTACTGCTGATACGGGCAAGATAGCCTCCATCTGGTATTGCTGATAATAATCTGCTTGCGACTTTTTTAAGGACTTCATCACCAATCTGATATCCAAGTGAATCATTGATAAGTTGGAAGCGATCCAAGTCGAGGTAAAATAAAGCAAAATTATTGGATGGTTCATCCTTGCATAAATCATCTACTTTTTCATATAAGCTGCGCTGATTTGGAAGAGCTGTTAATGTGTCATGCGTTGCAAAATGTTTCAGCTGTTCTTGCATTTCAATTTCACTAGTAGCATCAGCAAGCATTCCAAATAAGTGGGTTAATTCACCTTCATCATTAAACCAAGGTACTGTTTGGTCATAAACCCATTTGGTAGTACCGTCCCCACAATTAATACGGTATTTATGCGAAAGTGATTTACCCTTGGTTAATATGCTTTGTTTTTCCATCACTTTTTCTTTATCTGAAGAGTGAACAATGTTTAGCCAGATTTTTGGGTCGTTGTATAACTCTTTTAATGGATATTGAAGAATCTCTTCTGCTCCTTTTGAAATATACTCTACTTTACCTGTATCGTATTCTTTCAGCCAAAATCCAACTGCTAAATAATCAAGTAGACGTCTGGTGTTTCGTTTTGATTCGTCCATTTTAATTTCTAATAGTTGCTGGGTTGTATAGTCTCTTACAACTCCTACAAACTTATATGGTTTATTGTTTTTCCACATCACTTCAGCTTGTACTCTTAAATAGCGTATTTTATTAGTCTTCCCATGATAAATTCGAAACTCAGAAATATAACTTGTTCCTTTTGCGATTGCACTTTCAACGATATTTCTTGACTTTTCGTAATCATCCGGATGCATAAATTCAAATGGGGTATCCATTGATACGGTAGATTGACTTTTATCTAATCCAAAAATGTCATAGGTGTAGTCAGAACAGAATATTTCATCATCATCAATTACGTACTCCCAGCTACCAATTTTAGCAATTTGCTGGGCATGTTCCAGATGACTTTTGTTTAACTCTAATTCTGCCAGTGTTTGTTGATGTGTTGTGTTATCTCGAACAATGATACTTACTCCTTCAATACTTCCATTTAAATGTTTAATAGGAATAAACGTAAGATTTGTATGTAACGTTTCTTTATATTTATTTAAAAAAGTCATTTCATTTCTAATTGTTTTGCCTTTTAATGCTTGATAGAGTGCCGATTTTAATTGATGATAGTCTTTTTTACTCAACAATTCTTCATGGTCAAATGATTCACTTGGAGTGTACCCAAAGAATTCATTTATACTGCCCCTATTTTGAGAGAGGATTTCCCCGTTTGGTGAAAGGACTACAATTAGGTCCGGGTGATACATTGCTAGTGAGACAGAGTAGTGTTGCAACAGATTCTTGTCTGTATTATCTTCTGCTGTTTCATCCTTCTTGTTCTTGAATAATGATGATAATTGATTTGCCCCATGCTTGCCAGAATTGTTTCCCACACTAATCATCCCTTCTTCACCGCAATGGTATAAAATTACCATTATGTACTATATTGTAATATAGAAGCTTTATGTTTGAAATAGTATTTGAAAAAAATTGTCGATATAAGTCGAATTCTGTAGCTGTGTCTATAATTTATTTAAAATTTTCTTAAATTTTTGCTATACTATTACAATAACCTAGTATTGGAGTTGATAAGATGAACAGAGATGATTTAATTGCTCCCAAAGATTATAACATTGTAATTGAAATGGAGCGTTTTGCAACGGATCCAGCTAGAAAAGCTTTGATTTGGAAAGACGATAAAGGTGCATCAAAAGAGATTACCTATGAACAGTTGATGAAGAATGTAAATAAAATTGGAAACGCCTTCTTGGAAAATGGTTTAAAAAAAGGAGATAAAATCCTAATCATGATTCCCAGAATGATAGAAGCGTATGAGGTATACTTGGCGGCATTGAAAACGGGAATTATAATTATACCGAGTTCCGAAATGCTGAAAACAAAAGACCTGCAATATCGAATTAGCCATGGTGAGGTAAGTGGTGTAGTAAGTTATTATCCATTTGTAGATCAGTACAAAGACATTAAAGAATATGATCAATTAGCATTGTTTTCAGTTGGGAAACAAGTTGAAGGCTGGCATGATTTGGATTCATTAAAAGAACAGGCTTCTGATCAATTGGAAATGGCTGATACCAAAAGTGATGACATCGCATTTCTGCCATATACATCCGGTACAACCGGGAATCCAAAGGGAGTGGTACATACACACGGCTGGGGATATGCCCACCTGAAAACAGCTGCCGATAATTGGTTATGTATTAATGAAGGTGATAAGGTATGGGCTACAGCAGGTCCAGGCTGGCAGAAATGGATTTGGAGTCCATTCTTATCTGTATTAGGTACAGGTGCAACCGGGTTCGTTTATAATGGTAAATTTGATCCGAAAACATACTTAAGTCTTTTACAGGATAATGACATTAATGTATTGTGCTGTACGCCAACTGAGTACCGCTTGATGGCGAAGGTTGATAATCTAACTGAATATCAATTGCCTGCAATGCACAGTGCGGTTTCAGCAGGCGAACCTTTAAACAGGGAAGTTATCGATACGTTCCAGAAATATTTTGACGTGACCGTTCGTGATGGTTATGGGCAAACTGAGAATACATTATTGTTAGGTTTTATGAAGGATATGAAAGTAAAACCTGGATCAATGGGTAAACCAACCCCAGGGAATGATGTAGAAGTCGTTGATGAAAATGGGTACCCGTTACCAGCTAATGAAATCGGTGATATTGCAGTTAAACTGGATTGTCCTGCACTGTTCCGAGAATATTACAAGGATTCAGAACGAACAAAAATGTCACAGCGTGGAGAGTATTATGTGACAGGTGACCAGGCATCGAAGGACGAAGACGGGTACTTTTGGTTTGAAGGACGAAGTGATGATATCATTATTAGTTCCGGCTATACTATCGGACCTTTCGAAGTGGAAGATGCCTTGGTCAAACACCCATCTGTACAAGAATGTGCCGTTGTAGCAAGTCCAGATGAAATTCGCGGAAATATAGTTAAAGCATTTATTGTACTGCAAGCAGGTGTTGATCCAACCAGTCCTGATCTGGTTCAAGAACTTCAGAATCATGTAAAAGAATTAACAGCACCATACAAATATCCAAGACAAATTGATTTTATTGACGAATTGCCGAAAACTACCTCTGGGAAGATTAGAAGAGTAGAGTTGAGGAAGAAAGAAAGCATTAAAAAATAAGTTCAGAAAACTTGGGATTACTGCTTTACTGTTAATAAGACCCAACTACTCATTAATCAGAGCAGTTGGGTTATTTTAGTTCGTCATTCATTTAATTGCTTCTAACCGTTTTTTATCGACAGTATGAGTGGTACAAATAGATTCCCATTCATAAGCTGCACCGTCACGCATTGTAATGATGCGATCAGCAATTGCACGTGCATCTCTTCTGTCATGGGTTACAAAAATAGATGTAATACCCGTCTTTTTAATTATATCTTTTAATTCATTCCTAATTCTAATTTGTAAATCAGCATCTAAATTACTGAATGGTTCATCGAGCAATAGAAGTGAGGGTTTAGGAGCTATCGCTCTTGCTAATGCTATACGCTGCTGCTGACCACCACTGAGTTCATGAGGATAGCGCTTTTTATATTTGGCCATGTTGACTAATCCAAGCACTTCGTCAACACGCTGCTTCTTTTCCTTCTTGGTATGGCCCTTCAAACCGAATTGAATATTCTCTGATACAGTCATATGAGGAAATAATGCATAGTCCTGGAATACCATACCGACGCCTCTTTTTTCTGGTAGAACAAAATGGTAATCATCTGTCATAACTTCATTGTTTACTGTAATTGAACCTTTTAATGGAGCTTCAAGTCCCGAAAGCAGACGCAGTACAGTACTTTTTCCACTACCACTTTCACCAAGAATAGAGACAATTTCTCCCTTGGTAACATCAAGGTTAAATTGATGTATAATATTCTCTTTTGAGTTTGCGTAGCAAAAGGAAACATCTTTGATTTGAATATACATGTTATCTTGGCCCCTTTTCTAAAACTTGGTGAAATATATAAATCGCAATCCCGCTGATTATAATAATAATAATAGATGCTAAAGAAGCTTCTTGTATCTGCTCATTACTAGCATATTGAAATGCTTTAGTCGATAGTGTATCAAAATTAAATGGTCGTAAGATTAAAGTTAGTGGGAGTTCTTTTAGTATTTCAATAAAAGATAATAAAAACCCACTAAGAATCGCACCTTTTATTAAAGGAAAATCAATCTTAATAAAAGTCTTTGTTATTCCCATGCCTAATATACGTGATGCCTCTGTATATTTACTCCCGATCTCATCAAAACCGGATTCAATCGCATTAAATCCAACCGCCAGAAATCGGACAACATATGCAGATATAAGCATAAACAAACTAGTGCTCAAGAATAGCGAAGGTTGCATTCCAATAGACTCATAAACACCAAAAAGTAAATTATCAATCTTTATAAAAACAGTAATAATGCCGACTGCAATTACAGCGCCAGGAATTGAATAACCAAGTATAGTGATACGTGAAGAAGTCTTGGCAACAAAGCTCTGATGCATACGTGCAAAATTAGCAATTATAACAGCAAATGTAACAATAATAAGTGACCCAACAAATGCTACAAATACTGAATTGCCAATTAATGTTACAAATGCTGGTTCAATAATTTTTCTGTAAGTTAAAAGCATCCAATCAATCAATTGGATAAATGGAATTAAAAACCCTAGCCCAAATATGATTGAGCAATAACTAAATGCAATCCAGCGTTGCCATCCATTTAATTGTATTGTGGAAAGCGGGCGTACTTTAGCAGACGTCTGACTATACCGTTTACGAGCACGAAGGAGCTTTTCAATAATTAGAATAGAGAAGACGATAAACATAAGTGTTGCTGATAATTTAATAGCAGCATTTAAATCACCCATTCCAAACCAGGTTTGAAAAATAGCCGTACTAAAAGTTTGAATACCAAAGTATTTGACAACACCGTAGTCATTCAATACTTCCAGTAAAACAAGACTGACTCCTCCAACAATTGCACTTCGGGAAATTGGAAGAACGATCCGAAAGAAAACGGTATAAGCATTTCCCCCAAGTAATCGGGCATTTTCAATCAGTGAAGAAGACTGGTTAGCTAAAAAAGTACGGGTTATCATGTATACGTATGGATACAGAAATATTGTGAAAATAAAAATTGCGCCAGGTAATGTCATTATATCAAAGTAGTCCTGATTTACGGTTACATCAAACTTATTCCGTAATATTGTTTGAAGGGTTCCTGTATAGTTTAGTATCCCATTATACGTATATGCTGCAATGTACGGTGGGATTGCTAACGGTAAAATTAGCCCCCATTTAAAAAAACGTTTTAGCGGGAAATCATAAGCTGAGATAAGCCATGCTAAACTGGTTCCGATTAAAATAGTAAGTATGCCTGTGAATAGTATAATGATAGAAGTGTTTTTTAACAATAGAGGCAGGATATATTCTTGTATATGCTCCCAATTAGAAGTTTCTTGCGTAAAAAAGTTCAATAAAATTGAAACGTTTGGTAGCAAAATCAGAATAACAATAAATAAGGATAAAAATGTCCATAAGTTCAAATAACCAGGTAACTTTCGATACAGCTTCAAAAACGTACACTTCCCTTAGTCATGGATGAGGTTCTACACATGATAATAAAAAAGGTATTAATATATCAATGATAACAGTTCTCAATTATAATGTATATAAAAATACTGCATCTTTTTCAAATACTGATGCAGTATTTTTAAGCAGCTAAGGAAATACTTTCTTGCTGCATAAGTCATTTATAATTTCACCATTAAGGATGAGTGATAAGTTAAGTTATTTCCATCCAACCTTATTCATTATCTTAATTGCTGTATCGTTATTTTCTCCTAACTCAGTTAGGTTAAGATCCTGTTCCTTGAATTCACCCCATGATTTCAATAGCTCAGTAGGTTCCACATCTGGATTGGCAGGGTACTCAAAGTTAGCTTTGGCAAATTGCTCTTGAGCATTTTTAGTTGTTAAAAACTCTATGAATTTAATAGCATTCTCTTTATTCTTACTACTTGCTGTCAAACCGATTCCACTAATGTTTACATGGGTGCCAGTTGTTTCTTGATTTGGAAAAATGATACCAAGCTGTTCAGCTGCTTTTACTTGTTCTTCCTCTTCAGAATTCAGCATTTTACCTAAATAATAGGTGTTCATTACTGCTACATCACCTTCACCTGCAGCAACTCCAATTGCCTGGTCACGATCTCCACCTTTTGGGTCTCTTGCCATATTATCTACAATTCCTGAAGCCCATTTTGTAGCACCTTCCTCACCATTGATAGCAATTAGTGATGCTAATAAAGATTGGTTATATATGTTAGAAGATGAACGAATTAGAACTTTATCCTGGAAAGTATCGGATGTTAGATCTTGGTATGTTTGAATATCTTCAGGATTAACACGGTCTTTATGATAAGTAATTATACGAGCTCGCTTCGTTAATCCAATCCAATTATTTTCTTCATCACGATACTTATCTGGAATATTTTTATTAACCTTGTCACTTTTTACTTCCTGCAGTAGCCCTTTTTCTTTTGCAATGTGCAGACGTCCTGCATCAGCTGTAATAAATAGATCAGCCTCAGATGCTTTTCCTTCACGGTCCAAACGTGCTATTAACTCATCATCTTTACCTTTAATAACATTAACTTGGATTCCTGTCTCTTCTGTAAACTGGTCATATAATTCTTGGTCAGTTTCATAATGACGCCCTGTATAAAGATTAATTTCTCCTTTAGCATCACTAGACTCCCCAGAAGAATCACCATCCTCTGAATTATTTCCGCATGCAGCTAATGAAAATATAGATAATAAACCGATCATGCTGATTATAAAGAATCTGTTATTCATATAGTAATCTCCTTTGGTTTTAAGTGTATGTACTTAATTGATAATGAATTTCATTTTCAATTATTATTTTACAGAAAAAAGAAAACAAGTCAATGGATTTATGCAAATTAATTAGGAGCTGGTGAGTAAAAGAAATAGTTAAAGTCAAACGTCATAAAAATGAGGGGAATCGACGTTTGGACCTTTCTATTCTTATCATTATCATTCATCCTGAACTTTATCAGCAGGCAACCCCAACTCCTTCTTTAGTTTTCTGGATATCTCGGCAAGGTCTTGATCAGTAGGGATGAAAAAAGATATCCCATTTATCCGGTGATTGGATCCTGATATTTCAAATGTTTTAATAGCTGTGGCATCTATTGAGGAATATTCCTTTTCTAGAGCATAAATTTCAGCTGGTTTTAAGCTGGATTTAACGTGCTCACCGAGTATATCTGTTATTTCTCCAACTTTAAAAATAGTACCAACTGATATTGCTTCGCTAATAGCTGCTTTAATAAACTGGCGCTGTCTTTCATCGCGAGGGTAAGTATTATTAACTGCTCTTTTTCGCATTCGGACGAAAGCCAGTGCTTCTTCACCACTTAAATTTGTGGTACCTTCCGTAAAATAAATTCTCTTATCATTATTATAGATATTTTTCTCCCAAAAACCTTTCTTAATGTCTAGTGTTACACCCCCAAGTGCATTAACAATATCACGAAAACCTTCGAAGTTGGCTACAGCATACTCATCAATTGGAATATCAAGCAAATTTTCCACTGTTTCGACCGTTAGTTTTGGTGCGCTGTAACCGGAAAGGGAGGCATAAGTATATGCCGCATTAATTTTATGAGATCCTGCATTTTCCTGTCCCACAGCTTCTGTCGGTAAATCAACTCTGGTATCTCTTGGAATCGATGTCATTGTCATCTTGTTCGTGTCTGGATTGAGTGTAACGACTATTTGCGTATCGGCACGTCCATTTTTCCCGCCGGAAGAATAGTTTTCAATCCCCATCAACAAAATTGAAATAGGATCCTCTCCGATTTTTACTGTATCGCTCCGCAGTTCGGATTTCCCTCCAGGTCGATCTAATCCACTATAGGAGTCTTTAGCAGTATTGTATGTTTGAAGTAATAAGTAACTACCAATTCCAATAATAATTACTATAAGAAAGATAACTGAATACAGTAATTGTTTCCTTCGCTTTTTTGATCTTTTTTGTTTCCTTCGTTCCAATCTTAAATCGTGCACAATAATTCCTCCGCTTCAGGCTGCCGACGAAAGTTAGTCTTTTTGATAGGTACTTTCTTACTGCATAAGTGCAACTAAGGTTTATCAATTTTAAGGCTTGTCCTCAAAGTTGAAGGGGTACGATTTCATAAGAACCCTTTAACGAATGTTTTAAACATTATTATATGTAAATTAAAAGGAAAATAACAATTAGATATGTTTTAGAATATCAGTGATCGGATATATCAAAATAATGATCAAGATTTTTAATAAAAATTAATCTTTAATACTTGAAAGTCAAAATTGGTCAGAGTATAATAAAGTTAAAGGTCAAATATAGTCAAAGTCAAACCTTTTTATAATAAATTGAAATCACAAGGAGGAGTGACATATGAAGTGTCAACAATGTGGTATTCACCCAGCATCAATTAATGTAGCCATGCAAATCAACAATGAGAAAATGCATATGCACGTTTGTAATGAATGTTTCAAAGAGATACAAGGTCAATTAATGAACGGTGGTTATGGATCAGCTCAGAATAATCAAGATAGTTTTTCGGATAAATTTTTCCAAGGAAATGGTCAAAGCTATACCGGAACAAAGACACAACAACAAACAGGTAATGGCGATGGATTATTGGATCAGCTTGGTAAAAACGTAACAGATGCAGCACGCGCTGGCTTAATTGACCCAGTTGTCGGCCGTGACAATGAAGTGAAACGAGTCGTTGAAACATTGAATCGTCGAAATAAGAACAATCCTGTTCTAATAGGTGAACCTGGTGTTGGTAAAACAGCTATTGCTGAAGGACTAGCCCTCCGAATTGCTGAGGGAAATGTATCTGCCAAACTTATGAACAAGGAAATATATCTATTAGATGTTGCTTCACTTGTAGCAAACACAGGTGTTCGTGGACAATTTGAAGAACGCATGAAGCAACTTGTTCAAGAGTTGCAATCACGTAAAAATGTAATCTTATTCGTTGATGAGATTCATTTATTAGTAGGAGCTGGTACTGCAGAAAGCTCGCAGATGGATGCAGGAAATATTCTGAAGCCTGCATTAGCTCGAGGCGAAATGCAATTGATAGGTGCTACAACATTAAAGGAATATCGTAAAATTGAGAAGGATGCGGCACTTGAGCGTCGTTTCCAGCCAATTATCGTGAAAGAGCCTTCAGCAGATGAGGCAATTCAAATACTAAACGGAATAAAATCTCGTTACGAAAGCTTCCATGAAGTTCGATACTCTGAAGAGGCAGTTAAGGCGTTTGTAACATTATCACAGCGCTATATTCAGGACCGCTTCTTACCAGACAAAGCTATTGATCTTATGGATGAAGTTGGTTCACGTTTAAATCTTTCAAATGCAGAAAAAGATTCCAATTCAATTCAGCAAAAGATAGACGAAATTGTCAGTGAAAAAGAACAAGCTGCAGAAAAAGAAGATTATGAACGAGCAGCGAATTTACGCTATCAGGAAATTCAATTGCAAAAGCAACTGGAAACAGCTAAAAACGACGAACAGGTTGTCGATGTTGATGTAGCTGATATTCAATTAATTATTGAAGAAAAAACTGGTATACCCGTAACAAAGCTGCAAACTGACGAGCAAGAGAAAATGAAAAATATCGCAGAAAATATTGGAACAAAAGTTATCGGACAACCGGAAGCAGTTAACAAAGTAGCCAAAGCAGTTCGCCGCAGTCGTGCAGGTTTAAAATCAAAATATCGTCCAATTGGATCATTCTTATTTGTTGGTCCAACTGGTGTAGGGAAAACCGAATTGACTAAAGCACTCGCCGAAGAATTATTCGGTTCCCGTGAAAGCTTAATTCGTCTTGACATGAGTGAGTATATGGAGAAGCATGCAGTGTCTAAAATTATTGGGTCACCACCAGGTTATGTGGGGCATGAAGAAGCGGGGCAGCTAACAGAACGTGTTCGACGCAACCCATATTCAATCATCTTGCTGGATGAAGTCGAGAAAGCACATCCAGATGTACAGAATATGTTCCTGCAAATTATGGAAGATGGCCATTTGACTGATTCACATGGTCGAACAGTAAGTTTTAAAGACACCGTAATTATCATGACAAGTAATGCTGGAACTGGTGTGAAGGAAGTTAATGTTGGATTTAACAAAGATGAACATGAATCAGTTTCAACACTTGAAAACTTAAGTGATTATTTTAAACCTGAATTCTTAAACCGTTTCGATGGTATTGTTAACTTCAATGAACTAGCTGAGGATCATTTAATTGAGATTGTTGATCTAATGCTTGCAGAACTAGAAGAAAGAATTGAGGAAAACGATATTAGTATAACAGTATCTGATGATGCAAAAAGAGAATTAGCAAGACTTGGCTATGACCGCCGTTTTGGTGCAAGACCTTTACGCCGAGTTATCCAAGATAAAATTGAAGATCAATTAACAGATCTGATTTTGGAAGAAGAAATAGTTAAGGCTGTTCAAGTAGAAGTAACAAATGGCGACATTGTTGTCGTAAAAAGTGAATAACATTTAACAATAGGAAGCCGCTGACATAAGGTGTCAGCGGCTTTTTATGTGCAGAGGACTTTATTCAACTATCGAATCCTGCCTCAAGAAGTTTCGTTAATTGACACCGCAATAACCACGGTACTACGTATTATTAATCCACTTCGGTGAAAAACTATATAGAGATTAAAAATTGATAAAGGATGTCTTTCATGCAGAGATACTTACGAGTGAGTGCTTCGACCATGTTGTTGGTGTTCTTTGTTTTAACCGGTTCTGGTCATAACGTATATGGGGAACAAACCGAAATGGATGTCCACTTCATTGATGTTGGCCAGGGGGATAGTATTTTGATACAAACGCCTTCTGATAAAAATATACTGATTGACGGTGGACCTCCTGAAGCTGGGAAAAAAGTAGTTGGGTTCCTAGAAGACCATAACGTTGAAAAAATTGATTTACTTATTGCTACACATCCTGATATTGATCATATTGGCGGCCTGACACATGTTATGAAGTCATTCGAAGTAGATCGGATTATTGACTCGGGAAAACTATATTCAACCAAAACATATGCCAAGTATATCAGTCAAATACTGAAACAACGGATCCCTATTGAAATAGCTAAGCAAAATGCTCTGATTCAAATTGATCCATTTTTTAAAGTACGAATTTTAAATACACATACTGGAAATAAAGATAATAACGATTCATCGATTGCATTAAAAATCAGCTTTAAGGAAATAGACTTTTTGCTTATGGGCGATGTCGAAAAAGAACAAGAGAAGAAACTGTCGAAAAAATATAATCTGCAGTCCGAAATCATAAAAGTGGCTCATCATGGTTCAAACACGAGTACCACGTCGGATTTTTTAGATAAAGTAAATCCGGAACTTGCAATTCTTACATATAGTAAGAAGAATGACTATGGTCACCCAGTTGATCGAGTTATCGAAAATTTAATCAATGTTAATGCAGCTATATACTCAACTGCAATATTCGGCGACATTACGATTAGTACAGATGGTGAAAGTTACCTGATTGAAACTGAGAAGCATCCAACAAGTAATTTGAGCACAGGATAAATTTACAATTTTAAACAATTATAATATCATTATAATATTAAAATAAAACAACTATTCTGGGGAAGGTGTGTTAACATGTTACGTGAAAAAGATGCATGGATGATGAATGGCTATGTTGGTATCCTGACTATTGCAGTTCTGCTGGCCGTTACAGTAGTTAGCTTCTTTCAAGAATTATATGTTATTGGTGCCATTTGTTTAGCTATTGCGATCATTTTGGGCAGTGGCATCACCTTAATACAGCCCAATCAGTCAGTAGTAGTTATTTTTCTCGGAAAATACATGGGAAGTATACGAAAAGAAGGTATTGTAGTTACAGTTCCATTTTCATTGAGACGTACAATATCACTTCGGGTACGTAATTTTAACAGTAAACGATTGAAGGTCAATGATGTCAATGGTAACCCAATAGAGATTGCAGCAGTAATAGTATTCAAAGTTGTCGATGCAGCAAAAGCAGTATTTGATGTTGACCAATACGAGGAATTTGTGGAAATCCAGAGTGAAACTGCTATTCGGGCAGTTGCAACCAAATACCCTTATGATACTTTTACTGATGAAGAATTAACACTCCGTGGTAATGCTGAAGAAATTTCAAGCCAGCTAACGAAAGAACTGCAGGAACGCTTAAAAGTAGCAGGTGTTGATGTTATCGAAGCACGCTTAACACACCTTGCATACTCCACCGAAATAGCACAAGCTATGCTGCAACGCCAACAAGCGAGTGCGATTATCGCTGCGCGTAAGCAAATCGTTGAAGGTGCAGTCGGAATGGTACAGGATGCGGTTAAACAGATCGAGAAAGATGGAATTGTTGAATTGGATGAAGAACGTCGTGCTGCGATGATTAATAATCTACTAGTATCAATCGTTTCAGATAACGGTACACAGCCGGTTGTTAATACAGGTTCACTTTATCAATAGAAAAAGAGGGATTCTATGGCTAAAAAGAAGAACTTTCCGCTAAGAATAGACCCCAAGTTATATGACATTTTACAGTCCTGGTCCAAGGATGAATTCCGCAGTGTTAATAGTCATGTGGAATACTTACTTCGCGAATCAGCTATGAAAGCCGGAAGATTGCCAAAAACGGAAGATAAAAAAATAGGAGAAGATTGATAGGCTCTGCATTTTATATGTACAGGGCCTATTTTTTTGTAATTTAAGAAACTATAAAATTTAAGTGCTGTGGAGCTAGACTTCCGAATCAGTCATGTCCAGCTCCAACTTACAGGACCGGGTTCCTTAGGAAATATACTTTCATAAGAAACCCTTGAACGCGAATGACAAATTATCTAATTTACTTATGCAATCACAATTCACTTTTAGTTTTGTAAAAGTTTTCTGAAATTTTTATTGACAAATGATCAGCATGGTTATATAGTTAGTTACATAACTAATTAACCAAATAACTAAGGGGCTTATTTATGAAAAATCAGTTAGATGAAACTAAACCTATTTTCCTTCAGATTAAAGAACAGCTGGAAGACTCAGTCATCAACGAATCGGTTAAGCCGGGCGAACGGGTCCCTTCCACAAATGAATTTGCAGGCTACTATCAAATCAATCCAGCAACAGCTGCAAAAGGGATAAATGAACTTGTTAATGAAGGAATTTTAGTTAAACGAAGGGGTGTTGGGATGTTTGTGACAGAACATGCTAAGACAATTTTAATTAAGAAACGGAAGAAAACTTTTTATGAAAACTACATGCTACCTCTTAAGAATGAAGCGAACAAATTGAACATCAGTAAGGAAGAATTATTGGAAATGGTGGAAAGAGGGGAAAATCATGAAAATTGAAGTTAAAGACGTATCTAAAAAATATAAAGATACAAATGCGCTTGATAATATTTCTTTCACGCTTAATGAACCTAAAATTTATGGATTGCTTGGAAGGAATGGGGCAGGAAAAACAACTTTTATGGAAATATTATCAGGACAAATATTAGCATCGAAAGGACAGATTTTGATAGATGGAGAGCCTCCTTTTGATAACCAGCGATTAACAGAAGCGATTTGTTTAATTAAAGAAGGAAACAACTTTAAAAGAGATTTAAAAGTAAAAAATGTGCTCCGTATTTACTCATATTTTTATCCAACATGGGATCAGGAGCTGGCTGATGAATTAATAGCTGAATATAACTTAAATCTGAATGCCAAAGTAAAAGCTTTATCAAAAGGGATGGTATCAGCTCTAGGGATAATAGTTGGGCTGGCAAGTAAAGCACCAATTACAATTTTCGATGAGCCATACATTGGACTTGATGCTGCAGCACGTAAGAAGTTTTATGAAATTTTATTGGAAGAATATGAATCTGAAAAACGAACAATTATTTTTTCCACACATTTAATTGATGAAGTTAGTCTAATGTTTGAAGAAGTTCTTATTCTGCAGGATGGAAAATTAGTATTAAAAGAAGAAGCAGAAGAATTGCGTAACAATACATGTGCTGTTTCCGGAACAGTTCAGGATGTAGAAGAATTTGTTAAAGGTAAGGAAGTAATTCAGAGTAAGAATCTTGCTGGGATGATGACAGCCTATGTGTATGGAAGTATAGAACAAGCAAAATCAGCAGGCCTATCTGCAGAGGGAATTCCTATTCAGGAACTGATGATTTATTTAACGGAAAAGAAGGGGGCATAACGATGGGCAGACAATTAAAAGGCCTACTTTATTTCTTTATTACTGATATTCGCTATTCACTTCTAATATTCTGGACGATTTTACTAAGCATATTAGTAGTTTCACTTGCATTCGCTTATTTTTTAATGGATGTAGAGAATGGAATGATGACGTTTAGTTTAACTGTACCAATGTATATATATTGTGGAATCTTAGGGTTCTTAACGGTAAAAGAATCAATTCCATTTTCCATAAAGATGGGAGCAACTCGTAAAAGCGTATTTATTAGCTTAGGGATATTTTTTCTGGCTATCTCATTATTTATGGGTACAGCAGCTAGTATTCTTCAGGAGATTGTAAAAGTATTGGCAGAGATGACCGGCGTTGATACATTTTCATTTCTTCATCTGGCGTATTTTGTGGATAACACATGGTATACGAGAATCCTTATTGATACATCAGTCATGTTCTTCTTTCTTGCACTCATGTTTGTAGTGGGGCTATTATTCTTTAAATATGGGCTTGCAGGAGGCGGAAGCTTTTTAGGAGTATTAGTAGTTTTATTACTTATAAGTATTGCTAAGGGCTGGATTGTCGATTTCTTTATTAACCTATTTTCAGAGATTGATTTGGCATTCTTTTATCAAATGTTAGGTTTAGGAATCGTAGTTTATTGTGTTTCCTTTTTATTCTTAAGAAGGATTACAACTGTGAAAGTAAAATAGAGAGGCTGGAACTAAGGTGTTTTAGTCAGGGTAAAATCCGAACTATTATTCAAAATTCTTGAAATAGAATTCGAATTAGTTCGGATTTATATTTGTTGCAGATTAGGTATAAACTGCGCAGTAACTTTATCGTTAATTCCTTGCATTCTTTATAAGATGAGTGCTAAACCATCGCTGCGGAAAAATACTCGCTTTCCATGGGGAACGCTTCAGCCTCCTCACGAGCAAAAAACGCTCGTTGCGGGGTCTTCAGACTGTTCCTTTTCCCATAGGAGTCTCGCATTTTTCCGCAGCTTAGAACAACTCAACGAACTCATAGACGATAACTACTCATTGATCAGAAAGCCTCAACTGGAAGAGGTATCTTGAATAGGGCTGGAGTGTTCCCTATGGATAAGAAGCACTGTCACAATAAGAATTGATTAATTCACAGGATAAAGTGAGCAAAACCCAGCGGAGGAAATACACGGAGCCTCCTGTGGGAACTGAGGCCTAGATGAGACTACGCAGCGACGTAGGAGCAAGGAGGCTCATCAGCCGCCCTAGGTGCGCGAAGTGTATTTCCGGAGCGGCATAATAGCACTCAAACTTTTTAAATGTACTTCGCAGTTTATATCAACTACGTAATAGATCCAACCATTGAAAATGAACTTTCTAAACATCCTAGCCTGTTATTATCCATCTTTAAAGTTTTAGTTATGTCCCTGTCTCATTTCTTTAACTTGCCATTTCCTTTGACTTGAATGTGAAAATCGAGCCTGCTACTAACAAAATAATTATAACTATTGTTACAATTGCGGCACCTGTTAGTTCAGATGGAACATTGCCAGATACAAGCATCTGGTTAATATATCCTGAAATATTATTAGGACTCCATTCGAGTAGATGTGAAAAGATAGTTGTAATCAGTTTCATTACCAGAATCGTTGCAATCGTAAGAAATGCTACAAGACCAGGTATTTTTAATAATGTGTTGTAAAAGATGGATAAGGACACAACTAATGCAAGCCATAGTCCATAAAAGAAAATAATTTGCAGAAGTTCACCAAAAGATAATTCACCAAACAGAAGATTTACATAATACCAACTGGAAAGCATTCCTAATGCCAGGGCAGTCAGAGTTAATAATAGTACTGCAGCCCACTTGGCGGTAATATAGTTTGTATAAGATACTGGTTTAACTAAAACTAATTCAGAAACTCCACTTTTGCGTTCACCTGCTATTGTCCCCATGGACATAAGTACGATAACAAGTACACCAATACTGCTTATTTGCGATAAACTCATCATAACAACATCACTTGGAGTGAAATCGGGTAGCTGGAATTCAGTTCCCTCTGGCATCCCACCAACAGCATCAATAATCTGTGGTAAGTAATAGCTCGAGACTGGATCCATGGTGGCGATTAAAATCATGACTAAAGGTACCCATATCCATTTGAAATTCCGGATATTTTCTAAAAGTTCTTTTTTAAAAAGTGTCATCCATTGCATTAGTTGCTCACCGCCTTCATAAACATGTCTTCGAGAGACGCGCGATTAATAGCAAAAGATGTTAGTGGCCATTCTTCTTTAGAAGCAGCTGCGAGAATTTCTTTGCGCGCACTTAAAATATCCGTTGCCATCACATGGATTGTGTTCCGATCCATGGAACATGTTACGACCGATGGCAGGTTATCTATTTTGGCACGATAGTTTACTAGATCATCCTGAAATCTTAGTTCTATCTTAGCTGTCTGATACTTATGACGAAGTTCTTCCATGGAACCAGATTCGACTATTTTTCCTTCATGTAGAAGCAAGAGCTCATCACTTACTTCATCTGCATCCCCTAGAATGTGGGTAGAAAATAAAATCGTCATGTCTTCTTTCAACTCTTCCATTAAGGTTAGGACTTCCCTGCGCCCAATCGGGTCCAATGATGATACCGGTTCATCAAGCATCAGAAGCTTTGGATGATGAATCATAGCTTGGGCTATGCCAAGTCGTTGCTTCATTCCACCAGAATATTTACCGATTCGCCTATTCTTAGCTTCAGTCAGACCAACACGTTCCAAAAGCATTTCTGTGCGCTTGTTCGCTTCCTCTTTGGATAAATGTGCAAGGCGACCGACATAGATCAGAAATTCTTTCCCGGTCATCCATGCATAAAAGACTGGATATTGTGGGAGGTAGCCAATGTATTTTCTAATGTCATCATTTTGTTTCATACCAGAAAACGTAACTGATCCACTGGAAGGTTTAATTAATCCCGACAACATGCGTAGCGTTGTTGTCTTTCCAGCACCATTTGGTCCAATAAGAGCAATACATTTACCAGGCTGAAATTGAAAATTTATCTCATTAACTGCAGGTTTTCCGTCATAATTCTTAGTTAAATTATTAACCGTAAGTAACGCCATTTAATCCTGTCTCCTCCCGAAAATAAAATAGATAATTGGTCCAATTATGTTTATGAAGATAACTATAATGAACCATAGCCACTTAGGTCCGTTTGTTTTTTCGATTCTCACTAAATCAATTACAGAAATAATAAGTAAAATTCCCTGAATAACAATTATAGGTGCAATAATGGCCCAATTAATTTCGCTAAATATATCTATTATTGTTGCTTCTTCCATGTTATTTCACTCCAATCGTTGTTGATAGTCGATATACGAATTATGACGTGAAAAGGTTCAATTTAATAGGAAAATAATTATACACAAGGTTATTAACATTAAAGCCAACTTACACACAACGTTTTAGTGAAATATCCACAATATAAACATGATGATAAAATTTTATGCACAACTAGACTGTGAATAAGTGGCATATATGTGGAGGGATTTTGAAGAGTTATTAACACTGTTATTAAATTTGTGGATAAATAGGAGGCTGTTATATAAAAGATTGTTGCTACAGATATAAACTGCGACATAATGCCAAAAAACTCGAGTGCTATGACACCGCTCCAGAAATACACTTCGCTTTCCGTGGCCAACGCCTCAGATTCCTCGGAAGCAAAAAACGCTTCCTGCGGGATCTTCAGCTGTTGCTGTTCCCACAGGAATCTCCGTGTATTTCCTGCGCTGGATTTGACTCGTTTGATCCTAAAAAAAATTCACATATGGATAAAGTAAGATATTAAACCATTTAAACCAGCAGTTGGAATATGCGAGACTTATACGAAAAGAGCCAAATAAAAAAGAAACCAAAGAATTACCTTTGGTTTCCTCTTTGAGATAACTGACCATGTATCTTGTCAGCCTGCTTAAATTCCTTCTGATAAAGTACTTCCTGTGTTTTGGACAAAAACTTTTCACGCTGGTCTTTTGGCTTACTTTTCATAGGACAACCCCCTCGCTTACGCTTTGGTGTTAGGATTATCCACAACAAACAAATATATACATTTCAACCTATTCACGTTCTGTCTCCCGTAATGCCTCCTCAAGATATGGATATGAAAATTGATAATTATTATCTTTTGCTTGTTGTGGTAAAACGAATTGTCCCTTTGTAATCAGGTGGCT
Organism: Virgibacillus salinus; assembly: GCF_900102415.1. Classification (NCBI taxonomy): domain Bacteria; kingdom Bacillati; phylum Bacillota; class Bacilli; order Caryophanales; family Bacillaceae; genus Virgibacillus; species Virgibacillus salinus. The sequence goes on along the minus strand of NZ_FNKD01000005.1, from coordinate 18,681 downwards.
CATTTCCCCAATTACCGTCCGGATTATAGGGGATGGGGTAGAGACCCAATATGGGCGTTTTAGTACCTTTGCCAATACTTTAGTGAAATCATTATTACGCTTTGGATACGGGGAAGTGATATTAACAGCTCCACTTATATGCGCATTAAATAAGCAGAATTGAATAAGTTGGATAACATCTTCAATATGAACCCATGATACCCACTGCTCTCCATTACCTATTTTCCCCCCAGCAAACATTTTAATTGGAAGCTTCATGTAAGGGAGGGCACCTTCCTTACCCAAAATGACGCCAAATCGAGTGTAAACCGTTCGAATATCCAATTGTTCAGCCTGTTTTGCAGTTTTCTCCCAATCCACTACTACTTTAGCTAAAAAGTCATCACCTGGTTCTGTCGTACTTTCTGTAAAAATAGAATCCTCTGACGTTCCATAATAACCGATTGCTGATCCAGTAATAAATACGTCTGGTTTTTTGTCCATCTGTTTCATAATATCAATAACTTTTTGTGTGGTCTCTATTCGGCTGGTTATAATAGCATCCTTTTTCTTCTTAGACCAGTAACCAAATAAGGAATCTCCGGCAAGATTAATAACTCCATGAATTGTAGGGAGTTTTTCAACTTGATAATCATAACCTATAAAAGAAGTTTTTTCGCTGTTTGTATGTTTTTCTGGTGAGCGTGTGAGTATGTAAACGTGGTGATCTTTCTCGTTCAAAGCTTTTGTAAGGTGGCTGCCAACAAAACCGGTTCCACCTGTAATTAATATATTCATTTTATCACTCCAGTAATTAATCACTACTATATTAGTTTATTCTATTTTAGAGCTTTTAGTATATCGATTCTTACAGTAGTGTCCGGGCAAAAAATCATGTTATCATTAGGGAAAGGGGTGAGAAACATTGACAAAAATTACCCGGATCACTACACAAAAAAAACGTAAGAATCGGTTCAATATCTTTCTGGATGAGGGCCAAGGTGAAAAATACGGCTTCAGTGTAGATGAAGCGGTATTAATCGAGCATAAGCTTCGTAAAGACCTTGATTTAGACGATACAACGATCGCCACACTTATCCAAAAAGATACATTACATAAATCACATACCCTTGCAATAAACTTTTTAAGCTACCGAATGCGAACAAAAAAAGAAATTTATGATTATCTTGTTAAAAAAGAAGTTGATGAAGAGCATATTACGAAAATTATGGACAAGCTCCTCGATGAGGGGTTAATAGATGATAAGCAGTTCGCTGACTCATTTGTCAGAACAAGAATTCAAACAGCAAGCAAGGGACCGATGCTTGTAAAAAAAGAATTAATGGATAAAGGTGTTTCCAAATTAATTGCTAGTGAAGCGGTTGATTTGTTCACCTATGAGGAACAGCATGTGAAAGCAACAAAATGGGTTGAGAAAAAACTGAATACAAGTAAAAGCAACTCATTTAAGCAACAGGTTCAGCAACTGCAATCAACATTAATGCAAAAAGGGTTCACACAAGATGTTATCAAGGACGTGCTGGCGGACGTACAAGAAGAAAAAAATGACGATGCTGAATGGGATGCGATTGTGAAACAAGGTGAAAAGCTTCTTCGTAAACACCAGCAGAAGTTTGAAGGCTATGAATTACGCAATAAGATGAAAGAAGCTTTGTATAGAAAAGGGTTTACTTTCGATTTAATTGATACATTCCTAGAGGCCTCGCTTGATGAGTGAGGATAGGGGGTTCGCTCATTAACTCCCCCCTAATCCAAGTAAGTGAAGGAATTATTTATCAATAAATATTTCCTTCCTGCCATCATCTTCCCTGAAGATTTGCGCAGCAACTACTTCGGGTCCTTTTAAGCTTGTTGCATCGGCAACGTGTGTTGATTTATCCCAAAATGGTGTATTCATACCACCCATATAAACTGCTGTGATCGCAATGGAGTCATTTTCCCACTCTTTTTGTAGGCTCTCTGTGAACCCTTTAACAGCAAACTTACTCGCACAATAAATTGACTCATTTACTTTCCCTCGTAATCCTGCAGTTGAAATAATCGTTAATATCCGTCCTTTACTAGAACGAATTTGCGGAAGAGCAGATTGTACTGTCAAAATCGTGCCTTTAACATTAGTGTCTAATGTTGATTCGATATCATCAATTGAATAATCCTCTACCTGACCGAAAATACCAATTCCCGCATTATTGATAAAGACATTTAGTTCACCTATTTGTTGAAATGCTATACTTACTGACGCTGGTTCTTGAACATCACAGAGGATCACCTCTGCTTGGCCGCCGCCTTTCAGGATGTCATTTTGAACCATATGTAATTTTGTGTCGGTTCTTCCCAGTAAAAATACTTTATAATTATGGCTGGCATATTGTAAGGCAAGTGCACGTCCTAGACCACTACCTGCACCTGTAATTGCAACAGTTGGCATATAGTTTCCTCCTTAGAATAGTGAGTATCATTATTTCTATTTTCTTAAACTCTTGGTAAAATGTAAACTGATAGGAAAGGAGTATGCAAAAATGGATGTAAGATATAGTGATTACTCGCTTGAACAATTGCGAGAAGAGATTGGTAAGTTTAAGGAAAAAGCACAGAAGGCTGAACAGCTTGGTAATATAAGTGAAGTGGCAATCTATGAGCGCAAATTACAAGTTGCAATGGCTTATATGCTTAACCCGGAAGATTTTAAAGCTACAGACATACATCAATTGAATGGTGATCCTGGTCATAAATTTAAAATAAATTATATAAATGGTGTGTTTGCCTGGGGACATCGAGTTAATTTACTAAATGAAACGTATGAAAAGGAAGAAGCTATTCCAATTTCACTACTAGGCGATAAAGTGGAGTAAAAGTAAAACAACAGCGCGGGGGTATTCCGTGCTGTTGTTTAAATTGGATTATTTTCCACATCTAATTTATTCTGTAATTTTTGTTCGGAGAAGATCCATCCAGTATAGGAGGTCATTATTCTCATGTTATCGTCTATTTGTACGACGGCTACAAACGGGTAATGCTCATTGGAACGGTATCTCAAATCTATAAACCGAATTTCGGTAAAATCATCGTAATCATTAATTTCCCACCGATAAACAGGTGAAAATGATAAAAAGGCTGAGATATTTTTATCTTTTTTGGCTAAATTCATTAATTTGTTATTTGGTAATTGGACTTTTTCAAATTCTTCCAATATCTCAATGTGTCCGTGTATTACTGAACCTACATAAAATTTGTCTGTTGTTGTAATAGCAACACGCCATTCATTTTGCTTTATGGTAGGCGAAGTTGCGATTTGCTCGGTATCTGGAAAATAATCATGGATTTTCTGAACGATATCTTTTTTATCTATATAACGTTTAATATAATATAATAAAATTACCGCGTAGATGACTAACATAGTGAATCCAGGGTTTGCACCAAGCATCCAGGCAACAATTCCTCCAATATGAAGCAGGAAAATATATGGGTCAAACGTGTTGATAAACCCTTTTGCAACCCACTTATCTGTGAATGGCCGATATGCTTGTGTTCCATAGGCATTTGGAATATCAACGAGGACGTGGATGATGACAGCCAGAGCAGTCCAAGCCCATAGGTGTAAGAAATTAACACTTGGAAAGACTGCATGGATAAGACCAGCGATTACGACTCCCCACATTAACACAGCCGGGATAGAGTGAGTTGCCCCACGATGATGACGTATATAAACAGCGTTATTTTTAAGTTTTAAGACAGTATCAAAATCTGGCGCGTGTGAACCTACAATTGTACCGACAAGTATAGCATTGAACAATGTAGGATCACTTTGCACTGCTGGGTCTAACGTTGCTAGACCACCAAGTGCAACGCCCATAGCAATATGGGTACCAGTATCCATAAAACCAGGCCCTCCTAGACAAAATAATTCGACAAATTTCGGGTGGTGCCTGTCACTTGTCGAGAATTACTTTTCACTTAATAATTATAACATAAAGGATGTAAAGGTATGATTGATAAGACATTACAGAATTTCGACATTTTTAAATTTCAGGCTAATTTAATTAACTGGTATCATGCCAACAAACGTGACCTTCCATGGCGCAAAGATCAGGATCCATATAAAGTATGGGTCTCTGAAATAATGCTGCAGCAAACAAAAGTTGATACAGTTATCCCTTATTTTCAACGATTTATTACAAAGTATCCAACGTTACAAGATTTAGCAGATGCTGACCAACAAGATGTTTTAAAAACATGGGAAGGTCTTGGATATTATTCCCGAGCTCGTAACTTACAAAACGCTGTCAGAGAAGTTGTTTCTGCTTATGGAAGTAAAGTTCCTGCTAATCCAAAAGAATTGGGCGCTTTAAAAGGTGTTGGTCCATATACACAAGGGGCTATACTATCAATTGCTTTCAATCAGCCTGAGCCGGCGGTTGACGGGAACGTAATGCGTGTATTATCACGTGTTTTAAAAATAGAAGAGGATATTGCTCAGCCTAAAGTGAAAAAGCATTTTGAGCGTTATACAAAAAAAATGATTTCGGATGAAGATCCATCTGCATTTAATCAAGGGATAATGGAACTGGGTGCCTTAGTGTGTACACCAAAATCTCCTATGTGTATGTTGTGTCCCGTTCAAGAGCAATGCAGGGCATTTGAAGAAGGTGTTGAACAGGAATTACCAATAAAATCAAAAGCTAAAAAGCAGAAGACAATTCCGTATGTTGCATTATTAATTCGAAATGAAAAGAACCAATATGTTATTGAAAAACGTTCCGAAACAGGTCTTCTTGCTAATATGTGGCAATTTCCGATGGTGCCTATAGATGAAATTGGGATGGACCATATCGAAAATTGGGTTGAGATGGAATACGGTGTACAGGTTGACTTAGGAAATAAGTTAGGAAAATTAAAGCATGTATTTTCTCATCTTATATGGCAACTCGATATTATTGAAGCAACTACAGGAAGTGTACAGGTCACTGATAAAAGGGTTGAGTTGGTCGATAAAAATAGGTTAGCTGATTATCCCTTCCCGGTTTCGCACCAAAAAATGATGAAATATATGCGTGAAGAATGAGCTGCCATCTAATTGTGGCAGCTTCACTTATGGAACGATTATCCTCTTCTATGCATTTCATTATTTATTTCCTTTAATATCGACAATCCCTCTGCATTTACATATGGTAAAAGCTGTGAGAGAGCATGCTGAAAATAATCCAATTCATTATTATTCCACTGTCTTTTGCTTATCATTGATAATTCGGCGAAATCTCTTGGTGTATCGATTTGTAAAACCTCCGTTAACGAATACTTGTCCTACTTATTATATGTAGAAATACATCCTTTATTCGATATTGGTATTTAATTCCAATTGAAGTTAATTTTAACTACGGTTATTATGGATAACAATTTTTAAAATGGAGAAATTAATTATTGCGGAGGTGATACTGATGGCTAAGAAACAACAACCTAACAAATCAGCTGCTGGAACAAACGTTCAAAAAGTAAAACAGCAAAATCAAAAAGCGGCACAAGGGCAAGGTCAGTACGGTACTGAATTTGCATCTGAAACAAATGCTCAAGAAGTTAGAAAGCAGAACCAACAATCTAAGCAAAAGAAAAAATAACGTACCAATCCCCGATTTTTAGACACAAAAGAGCTTCCTGCCTCAGGAAGCTCTTTTTTCATTAAATACATTTTTCTGAAATAGTACAAATAAGGCGCTTGCCATTAAGAATACATTCCAAAGTAAAAGGGGTTCTTAGAAAGCAAAATATGCTTTCATAAGAATCGCTGTAACGAATGCCAAGTCTTATAAAAGACTTTGCTTTATCTATACTTTTCTTGGCCTTATAATATAAGGATAAAGAGATGTGATTAGAAGGAGAGATAGAATGTCTTGTCCAAAAGCAGGGTCAACAATGGAGATACAAAGCTATAAACATAACGGACAACTACATCGTGTATGGGAAAACAGTCTTGTTTTGAAAGGAACAGAATTAATTGTAATTGGCGCAAATGATAAAACAATGGTAAAAGAGAGTGATGGCAGAACTTGGATCACACGTGAACCAGCTATTACATATTTCCATTCAAAATATTGGTTTAACATTATAGGTATGCTGCGTAATGATGGGATACACTATTATTGTAATATTAGTTCTCCATTTGTATATGATGATGAGGCATTAAAGTATATTGATTATGATTTAGATATAAAAGTGTACCCTGATATGACATATGATTTGCTCGATGAAGATGAATATGAAGAGCATAAGCAGCAGATGAATTACCCCGCTGTTCTAGATCGCATTTTGCATAATAACATTGAATATTTACTGCACTGGGTTAGACAACGCAAAGGTCCTTTTTCACCTGACTTTATCGATCAGTGGTATGAACGGTATCTGACATATAGGTGATAAACCGATTAATTGAATTCGTATCAGTAAAGTCTTATAATGCAGGAAGTGTGTAAAAAAGCCTTTGTTACAACGCATTTCAATTAAAGTCTTAATCAAATAAGGAAGCGAAGTATATGAGTAGTACTAAAGAATATTTACAGTTTGTTAAACCATATAAATGGAAAATACTTTGGACGGTGCTCATAGGTATCGTTAAATTCGGTATTCCGTTGTTAATGCCATTAATTTTAAAATATGTTATTGATGATATTATTAATGCAGAAGATATGACAGATGCTGCGAAACTCAATGATCTTTTCTGGTTAATGGGTGGAGCTTTTGTAATATTTCTTGTTTTACGTCCCCCCATTGAATACATTCGACAATATTTGGCTCAATGGATAGGGAACACAATCCTTTATGACGTAAGGGATAAGCTGTTTGACCACATTCAAAAGCTAAGTCTTCGGTTCTATTCTAAGACAAAAACCGGGGAAATTATTTCCCGGGTAATACATGATGTCGAACAAACAAAAACCTTCGTGATAACTGGGTTAATGAATATTTGGCTAGATATGATTACTATTTTAATTGCAATTATAATTATGTTAACAATGAACGTATGGTTAACACTTGTATCGATTATGTTATTCCCATTATACGGGTTTTCCGTTAAGTACTTTTATGGAAAACTCAGGCGTCTAACACGGGATCGTTCGCAGTCGCTTGCAGAAGTCCAGGGCCATCTGCATGAGCGCGTACAAGGTATTCCAGTTACACGGAGTTTTGCCTTGGAAGAATATGAGCAAGATCAATTTGATTCACGGAATGATAATTTCTTACAAAAAGCATTGAATCATACAGACTGGAATGCGAAGACATTTGCGGTAATGAATACAATTACTGATCTTGCACCATTATTAGTAATTGCATTCGCCGGTTATCAGGTTATTAGCGGCAGTCTGACAATGGGAACAATGGTTGCGTTTGTTGGATATATGGAAAGAGTATATAGCCCACTACGCCGACTTGTTAGTTCCTCAACTGTTCTAACGCAGTCAATTGCATCTATTGACCGTGTTTTCGAGTTAATGAACGAAAAATATGATATTGTCGATAAGGAAAATGCGAAGCAACTTGGTCGTGTTGATGGAAAAATTGATATCGAAAATGTCTCATTCCAGTATGAAGAAGAGGAAGAGGAAGTATTACGCAATGTTTCTCTAAATGTTCAACAAGGTGAGACGATAGCGTTTGTAGGGATGAGTGGAGGAGGTAAATCAACCCTCATTAGCCTTATTCCACGGTTTTATGATGTAACAAAAGGATCGATAAAAGTTGATGGTAATGATATCAGAGATGTTAAGGCAAGGTCATTACGTGATAACATCGGAATGGTTTTACAAGATAATACATTGTTTAGTGAATCTATATCAATGAATATTCGGATGGGAAACCCTGATGCCACAGATGAAGAGGTTATTGCTGCAGCAAAGGCTGCGAACGCTCATGACTTTATTGAAGGATTAGTTCATGGATATGATACACTTGTTGGCGAACGAGGTGTTAAACTTTCTGGCGGGCAAAAACAACGCATTGCAATTGCACGTGTATTTTTAAAGAACCCGCCTATCCTAATTTTTGACGAAGCGACCTCCGCGCTTGATTTAGAAAGTGAACACACCATTCAGGAAGCCGTCGAAAAGCTGGCATCTGATCGTACGACATTTATTGTGGCACACAGATTAGCAACAATTACCCACGCTGACCGAATTGTCGTCATTGAAAACGGTGAAATTCAGGAGAGTGGGTCCCACGCTGAATTAATGAAGCGAAAAGGAAATTATTATAAATTGTATCAGGTTCAAAACCTGGATGATCATGAATCTATAGGCACGTAATTTCGGGGAAGCTCCTTCACATTTGATTGTGGAGGGGTTTTTTGGTAAATAGCCACTTTGGGTTCGCAGTTTCTACTGCATAAGTGCAATGAAGTCAATTCGCCCAAAGGCATGCACTCAAGAGTATAAGGGGTTCTAAGATAGCAAAATATACTTTCATAAGAACTTCTTAACGAATGCCTAATCTCTATTAAGTTAAGAAACTACCATGACTGCTGAATCCGCAGCCACCATCTATCATGAAAATGTTGTAAACGAATTAGAGATGTGTTTTTCATACAAATAATCGTTGAATAAATTGGAGATTTTGCGGACACCAGAGACCTTATTTGACACAAATATCATATATTAACCATGATAAATTTAAAATAAAGGCATCTGTGTCCGGATAAGTTCGAAAAGGTCACTTTTTTATAATAGTGAAAGAACCGCTTTTCTATTATCTATAACTACTATCGAACGCCAGCTGCAAAAAGTGGCATCTGAAAAAAATTTTCAATTGATGCCACTTTTTCTTTGTGAGTTTCGATTCTAGTAAAAAGAAGGCTTTATTTTAAAGTGTTAGTTAGGTAAAGGCTCTTTTAGTATAGTCTGATGCTATCTCTATTTATTGCGACACAGATTAAGTGTAACCAATTCGTAGTATGTAGTGTGGCTCTGAGACCACGCAGCTGGTTTTACTTCCGAGAAAGATGAAGCGTTGACCAAGGAAAGCGTAGTATATTTCCGGATAGGTATATATTTTGTCACAACTTATATCTACTGAGGCATTAAAATAACTTACCTTACCAAAAAGAGTAAATTAAAAATACACCCTCCAATGGAGAGTGTATTAGTATTGATTTACTTGTCAGCCATTACACGAAATGCATGTCCAACAGCTTCAATTGTTTTGTCGATATCTTCCTCAGTATGTTCTGTAGTTATGAACCATGCTTCGAATTTAGATGGTGCTAAATTAATACCCTGGTCAAGCATCAATTTAAAGAATTGAGCAAATGCCTCGCCGTCACTTGCTTCAGCTTGAGCATAATTTGTGATTACACCATCACCGAAATAGACGGTTAATGCACCACATAATCTGTTTACAGAGATGGGGATATTTACTTCAGAAGCCTTTTGCAATATTCCAGTTTCCAATCTAGCTCCTAATTGATCCAATTTTTCATACACACCAACTTCCTGCAATATTTCCAGGCAAGCGATTCCTGCTGCCATCGATGCAGGATTACCGGCCATTGTCCCGGCTTGGTATGCTGGTCCAAGCGGCGCCACTTGTTCCATTATATCCTGACGGCCACCATATGCACCGATTGGCAATCCACCGCCGATAATTTTCCCCATTGCAGTCATGTCAGGTTCAATTCCATAAACCTGCTGCGCGCTTCCATATGTGAAACGAAATGCTGTAATTACTTCATCGTAAATTACTAATGCACCTGCATCATGTGTCATGTCATTAACGGCCTGCAAGAAGCCGGCATGCGGTTCTACGATTCCAAAGTTACCAACAATCGGTTCGACTAATACTGCAGCAATTTGGTCACCCCAATGATCTATTGCTTCTTTGAATGCATCGAGATCATTAAATGGAACTGTAATGATATCCTCAGCTACAGCCTTGGGGATACCCGCTGAGTCAGGCGTTCCTAATGTAGCTGGTCCTGAACCAGCTTCGACCAATACAGAGTCAAAATGACCATGGTAGCAGCCTGAAAATTTGATAACTTTATTCCTGTTTGTATATGCACGGGCGACACGGACTGTAGTCATTACAGCTTCAGTACCTGAATTAACAAAACGCACTTTTTCTAATGATGGAATAGCGGATTTAAGCATTTTTGCAAATTTATTTTCAAGTCTCGTAGGCGTACCGTAAAGCACACCATTTGTTGCAGCATGTGTTATTGCTTCTGCAATATGTGGGTGGGCATGTCCCGTGATAATTGGACCATATGCCGCTAAATAGTCGATGTAGCTGTTATCGTCAACATCCCAGAAGTGTGCACCTTTAGCATGTTCCATATAAATCGGTGTGCCACCACCAACACCTTTATAGGCACGTGAAGGTGAGTTTACACCGCCGACAATATGTTCAAGTGCTTCCTCGTGTAGTTCTTTTGATTTTGTGAAATCCATTAAAATGCCTCCTAAATTACATTGCTTTCTTTAGCTTTGCTGTATTATGGATGGAAATCCACTTTCTATGGGAGAACCCCCTTTATGGAACTATTTATATCCTATCTTATTAATCTCGAAAAATAAATGACAAATGAACAGGTGGATAAGCATATGTATATCGTAGAGCGGGGGATCTTATGGGCTTATTTCTATGGATTATTATAATAGGTATATGTATTATACTGCTGGCTAGTCTTGTCGATTTTATACGTGGAGGAAGATTGCGAGTAAATATACAGATGCGTGAGAGCCGTTTTTCTGCTGAAATTTTTTACACGTTATTAGTGATTTATCTTATTGTTATTCTTGGTTTTGGTCTAATCTATTTTATTTTATCCATTAACAATATTTTATTAGTCGAGAATGGGGAGCTGAGGAAGGTAAGTGTAATTGGTTCTATCAGTCATTCGCTTTACTTTAGTGGGGTGACATTGCTAACAATTGGGTATGGTGATATTACACCAATTGGAGTAGGACGTTTCATAGCCTTAGTTCAGGCGATAATCGGTTATATCCTTCCAACTGCTTTCGTACTTCGTCTTGTACAGTCGAATCAAGAAAATAGAGACGAGTAGACTGATATGCTATAGTGAAGATAATCGTAAAATTTATGGAGGGATATAACAATGAGTGTAGAAATAGGCAAACAAGCGGCAGATTTCTCATTACCAAGTCAGGACGGAAAAGAAGTTAGCTTATCCGACTTTAAAGGAAAACATGTTGTGCTTTATTTTTACCCGAAAGATATGACGCCAGGATGCACAACAGAAGCATGCGATTTCCGTGATGCACAAGAGAGCTTTAGCGAACTTGATGCAGTTATTATAGGAGTTAGTCCTGATCCAGTTGAACGACACCAGAAATTTATTGATAAGCATGATCTTCCATTTTTATTATTGGCAGATGAAGATCATAAGGTAGCTGAAGACTATGATGTTTGGAAGCTGAAGAAAAACTTTGGAAAAGAATATTATGGTATCGAACGGTCTACGTTCATCATTGATAAAGAAGGCAATCTTCAGCAGGAATACCGTAAAGTAAAAGTTGAAGGTCATGTTGAAAAAGCGTTGGAGTTTATTCGTGAAAATAAATAATTATGCGGGGGCAGTTCATCTCAAATGGGCTGCCTTCTTTTTAGCAGTAAATACGTATAAATTCTTACTTACTGCATAAAGTCAGGTTTTCTAATATTACATTTTCGTATCTATAGTAATACAAGCCCATTTACCAGAATAAAATGTAGTGAATACAATAAAAGCGGGGTGTGTTGCATGGAAATTCGTCAAAATGTTCGATCTAAACCTGCGTCATATATAGATATCAATATGTTTTTTATAGTAAAGCGAGTTGTTGATATAATAGGAAGTTTCATACTGATACTTATATTGTGGCCATGGCTATTGATAATATGTTATCGGATATTAAAAAAAGATGGGGGGCCGATACTTTTTCGACAAGTTCGTATGGGAAAAGATAATCGCCCTTTTTTAATTAGAAAGTTCCGTACGCTCACAAATCCATCAAAGGTAATTCGATCATTACCACCGCATCCATTTCCGAAATCATGGAACAATGGGGTTCCGGATCAGTTTAATTTTAACCGCGATCCTTATCAAAATGTGACACACACTGGAAGATGGCTTAAAAAATATCGCCTTGATCGGCTTCCACTGCTATATAATGTGCTTAAAGGAGACATGAGTCTTGTAGGGCCAAGTCCGGAAATTGTAGAGATTGTCGAATACTATAATGAATATCAGGCACAACGGTTACAAGTGAAACCTGGGATTACCGGATTTGCTCAAGTAAATGGCAATACGAATCAAAATCATGATCAGAAAATTAGGGACGATCTTTTTTATATTAAGAATTGTTCGCTTAAATTTGATATGATTATTAAATACCGTACTATTAAACATATTTTCATCAATGGAAATTTTAAAAGAAAACGGTTACTATAGAAGTAGACAGAGACATAGGAGGTATTGGACTGGGTGATTTTATCTTCAGCAAAACTATCAGACAAACATAAAACAAAACTTAACGAAAAATATCCAGATGAAGTGTTCATTTTTTGTAAGAATATGGATGAGGCTAAAGAGCACTTAGACAAAGCAGAAATTTTACTAACATATGGTGAAGATCTTACAACGAATTTAATCAGCCAGGCAACACAATTGAAATGGATTATGGTAATTTCTGCTGGAATGGACGAAATGCCATTCAAAGCAATTCATGAAAAAGGTATTCTTGTTACAAACGCCAGAGGAATACATAAGCAACCAATGGCTGAGTACGCTATTTTTTCGCTGCTTCAAGTATATCGTCAGGGAAAACAGCTAATACAAAATGAAGCAGAAAATAAATGGGACAGATCAGTTCGAATGAATGAAATCACCGGGAAAACGTTGCTAATTGCTGGAACAGGTGCTATTGGACAAGAAGTAGCACGACTTGCGAAAGCGTTTCAAATGAAAACATACGGCATTTCCAGAAGTGGCAGTCCAGTAGAGTATTTTGATTATAATTTTACAAATGAATCAATGGAAGAAGTGTTGCAGGAAGCAGACTTTGTTGTGTCTGTTTTGCCCAGCACATCTGAGACGAAGGACTTTTTTACGTTTGAACACTTTCAAATGATGCCTAATCATGCAGTGTTCCTAAACATGGGACGTGGAGATGCGGTTCGTGGAGATGATATATTAAAAGCAATACAGGAAGAGGAAATAGCTCATGCAGTATTGGATGTTTTTGAAACGGAACCACTTCCAGAAAATCATCCTCTTTGGGAGGAAGATAATGTTACGGTAACCCCGCATCTATCAGGTATTTCACCACATTACCAGACTCGTGCATTGGATATTTTTGAAACAAATCTTCAAACATATCTGGAAAATCGCAATGATTATGTTAATAAAATTGATCTAACCAGGGGGTATTAATATGCGAATCTATACTAGATCAGGCGATAAGGGAACAACATCGTTAATTTATGGACAACGTGTGCCGAAGGATGATTTACGCGTCGAAGCCTACGGGACATGTGATGAGGCAAACTCGATGATTGGGTTGGCATTAAGTTTTCTTGATAAAGAAGATTGGTCGGAAAAGGACGCGTTTTTGGAAAAAATGCACCGCATTCAAACGATTTTATTTCATGTTGGGGCGGAGCTTGCAACGCCTAAGGATAAGGAAGTTACCTGGAAACTGAAAAAAGAGCATATTCAGGAGCTTGAGGATCAAATTGATGAATGGGATAAAACCCTTGAGCCCTTACGAAACTTTATTCTACCGTCGGGACATAGTGCATCAAGTGCATTACACACGGCAAGAACTGTGGCAAGAAGGGCGGAGCGTACAGCAGTTGGAATGGGCGATGAAGCTGTTAATCCACTTGTTGTATCGTACTTAAACCGATTATCTGACTTTTTATTTGTCGCCGCCAGGTATGTTAATCAAAGCTTGAAGGGTAAAGAAATACCATTATATGCAGACATCTAATTTATATAAAAGCGAGCGCTTTTCAAATATTGGAATCGTTCGTTTTTTCTTTTCAGGTTATAATAACTTTAAAGTTCCAATATACTTATATTGACAGAATACTGCACGAGCAGGTAAACTAATTATAAAGATTATAATATAAGAATATTATTAGTTTCGACCATACAATTGAAAGTGAGGTGCATGACGGTGTCTGAAAATAAATTAAATGAAGCCATTAATACGTTGAAAGACTCTGGCGTTCGGATTACACCACAACGTCATGCCGTTCTTGACTATCTTCTTAACTCGACTATTCACCCGACAGCTGATGATATTTATAAGGCTTTAGAAGGAAAGTTCCCAAACATGAGTGTTGCTACAGTCTACAATAACTTACGTGTATTGCGTGAGATTGGACTTGTTCGTGAACTTACTTATGGAGATTCCTCAAGCCGCTTTGACTGCAATACAACGGAACACTACCATATTATTTGTGACGCATGTGGCAGGATAGTTGATTTCCATTATCCAACTTTGGATGAAGTGGAATCGTTGGCTGAGCAGGTAACAGGTTTTGATGTTAGTCATCATCGAATGGAAATATATGGTAAATGTGAAGACTGCCAACAATTACAAACACAAAAGCATTAATTAAAAATAAAAAATCCAGATGCCTGATGAGGGCAACTGGGTTTATTTATATTATTCAAATCTGACCTCCACCCATTTTCGCACACTATTTATAAGCCAAACCTTCGAACATAAATGAATCTCTTCCAATAATATCTTTCGTTCCATTATAATGCCTTCTTCTAATAAGTATTTCCGATACGTTCCAGCTAATAATCCACAATCAACAGGTGGTGTATATAGCTTGTCATTCAATTCGATTACAACATTACCAATGGTGAATTCCGTTATTTCACGTTCCTCGTTCCATAGCAAAACATCAAATACACCAGTCTTGTCGAACTTTTCATATACTGTACGGTTAGTTGTTTTATGATACAAAAACTCATTCTGTTTGTTGATGGGATTAGGTGCCAATTTTACATATACAGGCTTATCAAGGACAGTAGCAACATTGCTTTCTATAGAGATTTCTCCATCTGCTGATACGAGTAAACGTACGCGATATTCATCTTTAGGAAGTGATTCTGCAAATTTAATCAATCTCTTCCTTACCTGTGCTAAATCAATCTGAAAGTTATAGTAGGCAGCTGAATTTTCTAATCGTTCTAAGTGGTAATCTAAAACGATATACTTTCCATCGATTAATCCTAGCGTTTCTAGAAGTTGAAAATCACATTTGTCCATCGTTAACAATTTTGTTTTTTGTAGAATTTCTTCATATTCACCTTGTTTTGTGGAGTCCCAAGTAATTCCGCCGCCTACGCCGTATTGAGCACTGCCATCGCGGTTATCAATTATGACTGTCCGAATTGGCACGTTAAAAATCGCTTCCTGGTTAGGGGTGATATAACCCATAGTTCCGCAATAAACCTCACGTGGTGAAGGTTCTAAAGTAGATATAATCTTCATTGTACTTACTTTTGGGGCGCCAGTTATAGATCCGCATGGGAATAATGCGTTAAATATATCGAGTATTTTTGTGCCATCCTTAATTTCTGCAGTTACTGTTGAGGTCATTTGATAAACAGTGGGATATTTCTCTATTGAATATAGTCTTGGTACCTTCACAGAACCCGGTTTCGCAATCATACCCAGATCATTGCGTAATAAGTCAACAATCATTACGTTTTCAGCCCGGTTCTTTTCTGATTGGTGAAGCCATTCAGCGTTTTTGAGATCTTCACTGTATGATTTTCCTCGCCCGATTGTACCCTTCATTGGCTTTGTTGTAATTTTTCCATTTCGTATTTTAAAAAATAACTCTGGAGAAGCGGATAAAATGGAGAAATCACCAATATCCATATACGCACTGTAATCTGAAGTTTGTGCACTGGCTAAGTGATTGTAAAAAGCGGTAGCATCCCCTTCAAATTCAGATTCCATACGAATTGTATAATTCACTTGATATGTCTCGCCTAATTTAATATGATTTTTTATTCTATCAATATTGGAATTATATTCTTCTATACCTACAGTTGGTTTCCATTCACTAACATTATAGGAAGCTTTTTTGCTTTCTATTTCATGAATTGCATCCTGAAAAATCCCGAACCATAGCAACGGCATTTTTGAATCTGAATTAACCTGATAGGCGTTATCAAAGGCTGGTGCAGCTTCATAAGATAAATATCCTGCTGCATAGAAACCAGAATCAATAGCTTCCTGGATTTTTTTCAGTGCTGGTTTTACTTCCTCAATGCATGTAGCATCGATAATTTCCAGTGGGTCCTTGAAAAGTATTGGGTTTTTCTTTCCATTATGATCAGTAAAATCAAACGTTAATCTGCACATAAGCTATCGCCCACTTTCTTTATCAAATTTCGCCAAAAGTTTAAGCCCGTATTCTGTACGGACTACTTCAGGATGTGCCTGTATTATTACAAATTTAGCAGAAAGTATTTCTTAACTGTTAAAAAAATCCGCCATAGTGACGGATTTATTCATTATTCTTCGTATTAGCTTTTGCTTCTTTTCGATATTTTCTTGTATTGTACTTTTCATCGAACTCTTTACCTTCCAAATCCTTATCAAGTGTTAACGGTTCTTTACAGTGCATACAAGCATCTACACGGCCAAGCATCTTTGTTGGATTTTCGCAGTTTGGACAAATGATTGGAACAGCCTTAGTTGATAACAAACCAATCCAGAAATAAACAACACAGCTGAAAATCACAAATAATACACCTATTATAAAGAATGTTACCATTAACCATTCAATTTTCTTCGTTAAGATTCCTCCGTACATGAATGCAAATCCGATGAATATCTGAATTAGAGCAAAAGATCGGATTTTATTAATTTTACTTGAATAGACTAATTGTTGCGCCATGTTTGTCCTCCTTATATGTTACATGGGTAGTATAGCATATTTTCATGTTTTTTTTGATTTTAAAAAAAGGATTTCACAAAATTATAACGAAATATATTATAGTAGTTTAGAAAACTTGGCTTATCACCAAGCTTTAATGGTGAAAGCCTTAGATGCACTTATGCAGTAAGAAAGTATTTATACTTCTTTAGCTGCCAAGTAAATGGAGGATTTGTGACATGGAAGATTTATTGAGACCGATATTTCAAGAACGAGCTGGGAATGCTAGTACATTAGGAATCGTTATAATAGAAAAAACAAAACCAAACAGTCCGATTACAGATAATTTTGATGTTATATTACTGATTATAGTTGACGAATCTGAAAGCGAGTGGCAGGAAAAGCATTACGAATTTGATGGTAAAATTGCAGCAATGCACACAGTGACAGAAAAGTTGTTAATGGAATGGATTGATACGAGTGGATATCGGAAGGCAGTTGAATGGATAATTGATGGAAAAGTTATCTTTGATCGGAATGAATACCTTTCGCAGTTAAAAGATCAACTGAGAAACTTTCCACATGAAAAAAGAGACTTACGCAAGGCGATGGAATTTGGTAAGTTAGTTAAAAGTTACAGTGAAGTTAAGGATCTCTATGCATCAGAACAATATAAAGATGCTTATAGCAGAATGGTACATTCACTACATTATTTAGCAAGACTAGCAGTAATTGAAAAGGGGTATCATCCAGAAGTAACATTGTGGAATCAAGTAAGACAAATAGATCCTGAAGTGTATAAATTATATGACGAATTAATACAAAGTGATGAAGCTATTTCTAAACGACTGCAACTCATGATAATCGCTTCTGACTTTGTTATTAGTACGAGAGCAGAAGTATCTGCAAAACATTTATTATGTATTATGGAAACTAAAGAGGATGGTTGGTCTCATGGTGAACTAAAACAGAACGGGAAAGTTTCACCGTATCAATTAGACTTAACTGCGATGCTTAGTTATTTAACCGAGAAAGGAATTCTTATTGCGGAAAGAATTCAAACAAAAGGTGCAGGAGTATATCAACGGGAGTATCGTATTAATGATTAGTGATGGAAATGATGAATCTAGTAATTCTCTAATTAAAAATTGGTATACAGGGCTATGGTTCAGTTTCTTAGAACTGTAGCTCTTCTATTGTTGATACTACGCACGATTCATTGCCTTAAGATAATTATTGACTTTAAATAATAGCCATGGTAAAGTTAATTCTGTCGCAAAAATTCATAACGAATTTCGCTGGCAAAACTCATTAAAATTTAACCTTGATTAAGAAAAGAAATCGTGGTAAATTAAATAACGTTGCTCATTTAAAAGTATTCGGCAACGCAAACATCTTTTAAAAATTAATCAATTATATTATTGACATTATCTTTGAAAGATGGTATATTTAAAAAGTCGCCATTTTGAGCGACGGAAATGAAATTTGCTCCTTGAAAACTGAACAAAACAACCAGTATGTCAAGAAAACAGGTTAAAAGTTAAACTTTTAAACCCTGATTTCAATTTTTAAAGCTAAGACAATAGATGATTGATTGGTGTCAATCATATTCAAACTAACTTTTATGGAGAGTTTGATCTTGGCTCAGGACGAACGCTGGCGGCGTGCCTAATACATGCAAGTCGAGCGCGGGAAGTAGACGGATCCCTTCGGGGTGAAGTTTGTGGAACGAGCGGCGGACGGGTGAGTAACACGTGGGCAACCTACCTGTAAGACTGGGATAAC
>NZ_FNKD01000002.1:0-985768 GCF_900102415.1 Virgibacillus salinus | reverse complement strand
GAGAGGACCGGGATGGACACACCGCTGGTGTACCAGTTGTTCCGCCAGGAGCATAGCTGGGTAGCTACGTGTGGCAAGGATAAGTGCTGAAAGCATCTAAGCATGAAGCCCCCCTCAAGATGAGACTTCCCATCACTTCGAGTGAGTAAGATCCCTCAGAGACGATGAGGTTGATAGGTCCGAGGTGGAAGCGTGGTGACACGTGTAGCTGACGGATACTAATAGATCGAGGACTTAACTAATAATGACAAATTGAAAACGTTGATGTGAAGCTCTTATTTAGTTTTTAGGGTATAAACCTAAGATTAAGGATGTTCTGTTTAAATACAGAATAAGTCTGGTAGCATTAGCGGAGAGGACACACCTGTTCCCATGCCGAACACAGCAGTTAAGCTCTCCAGCGCCGATGGTAGTTGGGGCTTTGCCCCTGCAAGAGTAGGACGCCGCCAGGCAAATGATATAAGTCAGGATATGATAATTCATATCCTGGCTTTTTTGGTAGTTAAGAAAGTATAATTACTTTCTTAACTACATAAGTGCAACTAAAATTTTATAAGTAATAACTACAAATTCTGTACATGTTTTAGGAACCTATAGAGATAATATTGGTATAAACATGTTAGGAGCACAATGATGTTTAAAACTAAAATTGTTATTACTATTATTATATGTATTTTACTATTTCCCCAAGTAACCTCTGCAAGTATTATTCATGTTGTAAAAAAAGGGGAAAGCTTGTGGGGAATATCAAATGCATATGAAACATCAGTAGAAAAGTTAGTAAACCTCAATGGTTTACCATATAAAGATGTAATTAATCCTGGATTAACGCTATTAATTCCAGGTAATCAATATATTGTACAACCAGGTGAAAGTATTTGGGAAATCGCACAACGTCATTCAACTTCAATTGAAAAGATAAAGTCCGCAAATGGTCTGGAGAAAAACATTCTGTTCCCTAACCAAAAATTAGCTATTCCTTCTAGCCCAAAAAAGGAAATTTTTACTGGTGCTTTTATGGTGCCTGAAGGCGAGAAGGCAAATAAATCATTATTAAAGCAATATAAAAAACTTATATCTACTATCGGTTTTTTTGAATACCATCCCGATTCACAAGCAAATCTCAGTGAAATGCCTGGTGAGGGCACTGTAAAAACAGCATGGAAGAGGAATTTAATTCCATATGCAACAATAACTAATTTAAGCTCTAACGGATTTGACGACGAATTAGCTCATCAGGTAATTGGCAATACAGATACTCGAAGAAAGCTAATTAACAATATTTATTCTGTTCTGCATGAGAATGATTATAAAGGAGTCATTATTGACTTTGAAGGAATTAAAAACAATGATCGTCGAAACTTTAATCTATTTATAAAGGAACTTGCAAAAAGACTTCATCCAGTTGGGATGGAAGTTTCAGTATCATTACCACCAATGCAAGGGGACCGTTATCCGGATTATTATTCAGGTTACGACTATAAAACACTTGGAAAAACTGTGGATTCTATGTTTCTTATGACATATGATTGGCATTGGTCTGGAGGTCCTGCTGGTGCTATTGCTCCCCTGGGAAAGGTTAGGGAAACCATCGAATATGCAATTTCTGCAGTCCCGCGTTCCAAAGTCATTCTTGGGATTCCTATGTATGCATATGACTGGAATATTGATAACAAAGAGCAAAAGGGGAGTGCATATGCCCAGGAACATGCAATTAAATTAGCTCTTGATCATGGCTCAGTCATTCATTATAACAAGGAAACTCATCAGCCGTGGTTTAGATATAAAGATAAAAATGGCGATCAGCATGAAGTGTGGTTTGAGGATGCGAGGTCAATTTTAGCAAAATACCGCCTTGTGAAAGACTATAATCTATATGGAATGGGTGGCTGGAAAATGGGTCTTTCCTTTCCTCAGGCAGAACAATTGCTTAGGGAGGAGTTTAAGCCCAGACAGTAAATGAGTTTAACTTAAAAATTATAACTATAAAGTAACAAAGGGACTATCAATTTTGATAGTCCCTTTGTTGTTTCATTAACTCACTTGAAACGTTTATCTTGTATTCAACCGGGTATTAATCAAACAAAATGTTTTAACAAGATAAGGTGGTAAAATGCTCTTAACAATTATTTCATGGATTGCGTTAACAATGGGGTTAATTAGTTCATTGATCATTGTTATTGATGTGATTAGATATCCGCAGATGATGAAAATAATGAATGTGGTTTGGCCAATAAATGGGTGGTTCTTTGGCCCATTTGCATTATGGACATATTTTAAGTGGGGCAGATTAAAAGCAAAGAAGATTAAGGATGAAGACCGTCGCGGAAGACCTGCAAGGGTATTTGTATCCACTAGCCATTGTTCGGCCGGGTGCACTGTTGGAGACGCAGCAGGTGTACCAATCGTAGCATTAACAGGAATGGCTGTTATTGGGTCGACCTTGTATGCTCATTATGTTGTTGAATTTATATTGGCGTATATCTTTGGGATTGTGTTCCAGTTTTATGCCATATATCCCATGAATAAGGAACAGGGTATAGTTGGATCAATTAAAGCTGCTATTAAGGCTGATACCCTGTCTTTAATAGCATTTGAAATTGGGATGTTCGGGTGGATGGCAATCGTCCATTTTGTGCTATTTGCTCAACCGCCAAAACCAAATGAGGCATCCTATTGGTTCATGATGCAAATTGCAATGATTTTAGGATTCCTGACCAGTTATCCTGCTAATTGGATTCTTGTAAGAAAAGGAATTAAAGAAGAAATGTAGGAATAGTCCTGGAGAGGTGAACTATCCCTAACGTGAGCATACTAAAATAGTATATTGACGGATAGGATAGTTCTTTGTTCACTATTTTAACAATTTATTTTACTTCCAATTTGGTTAATCCGAGAAAAAGAACAGCAATGATAAATAGAAGAACGAAGGGATATTTGAAAAAAGAATATACTAGTTGATCAGATTTTCTGCGTATTAGGTCTTCGGCTGTATACAAAACTAGTAACAAGACCATTGTCACGATAAGTGCCATGATTTTAATAATAGTTTCGGGTCTAGCCATAGCCAACATATCCCCAAGCATTGCCCCCATCATGCCCCCCATTAATCCGGATATCATACCATCGATGACAGCAGGCAACCCCACAGGCATTCCAGCAATGAATCCCACAAATAAACCGACTAAGATAGACAAAATGGTTGAGGCAAATAGATCTCCTTGGTTGTATACCCCTAAAATCGTTCCCATTAATATACCTACCATCATAGCAACTGCCATGGAAAACATCATTCCATACATTTGAGTTACCCATTTTCTATAGTAAGTAATGTACATGATTATTGCCAGTACTTGAATAATACATGTTCCTATAATAAAAAATAATCCAATCGCCATCTCTTCAACTCCAATCGTAAGTTGTCCAATAGTATTATATTCACGGACAACTATTAATATGCAATACCATACGAGGGTATAAAGTTGAATTTAAGTATATTATACACTTGTAGAACTCTTTTGTATTCATATTTACCTTAATAAAAAGTTATCAGTTGACAAAAATACATATGGGGGGTATATTGAAATTAAAGATTGAAAGGAAGTGAAGCAAATGGGAGAATACATGCATGATCATCCGGTTACGCCTCGAACAGAAGATGAGAAACAGGCTGTCGCTAACCGGCTGAAACGAATTGAAGGCCAAGTACGAGGAATTCAGAAAATGGTTGAAGAAGATCGTTATTGTATAGATATATTAGTTCAAATAAGTGCAATTAATGCTGCTTTAAAAAAAGTAGGCTTCTCTATAGCTGAGCGCCATACGAAGCATTGTGTCAGCGATGCAGTACAATCCGGTAATGGTAATGAAGCAATTGATGAGCTTCTTGAGGTTTTGAAACAGTTTTCCAAATAAAGGGGGATCGATCATATGAGCGATTCAGAAGAACAACAACATTCACAACTTGGCGTGACAGGCATGACTTGTGCAGCCTGTTCCAATAGAATAGAAAAAGTACTAAACAAAATGGATGGTGTGGAAGCAAAGGTTAATTTAACAACCGAAAAGGCGACCGTTGACTATAATCCATCTACAACAACCTATGATGATATAACGGCTAAAATCGAAAAGTTAGGCTATGGTGTTCAAACTGAAAAAGCTGAATTTGATGTTTATGGCATGACTTGTGCAGCTTGTTCTAGCAGAATAGAAAAAGTGCTGAATAAACAAACTGGTGTTAAGCTTGCCAGTGTAAATTTAGCTACTGAAAGTGCTGCTGTTGAATATAATCCAGGGTTGATGGAAGAAGCTGATATCATTGGCAGGATTCAGAAACTTGGCTATGATGCTAAAATAAAAGCAAATCAAGAAGATAAAAAGACACAGAAGGAACAGCAGTTAATTCAAATGAAGACTAAACTGATTGTCTCTGCTTTACTTTCAGCACCACTTTTAATAACAATGCTTGTTCATTTATCTGGAATGAACGTACCAGCTATTCTGCTTAATCCGTGGTTCCAATTTGCATTAGCAACACCTGTCCAATTCGTGATTGGCTGGCAATTTTATGTTGGTGCTTATAAAAATCTGCGCAATGGTGGAGCAAATATGGATGTGCTGGTTGCTTTGGGAACAAGTGCCGCGTATTTCTATAGTCTATACGAAGCCTTTAAAACAATTGGTAATCCCGGATATATGCCTCACCTTTATTTTGAAACAAGTGCAATATTAATTACGTTAATTTTGTTTGGGAAATTTCTTGAAACAAATGCGAAAAGTAAAACGACGGTTGCATTATCAAAATTGCTCGACCTGCAAGCGAAACAGGCACGTGTGATTCGTAATGGTGAAGAAGTGATGATTGCGGTTGAAGAAGTGGCTGTTGGTGATCACTTGATTATAAAACCAGGAGAAAAATTCCCTGTCGATGGAATCGTTGTAAAAGGTAAGACATCTGTTGATGAATCAATGATTACAGGGGAATCTATTCCAATTGAAAAAGATGAACAGTCAAAAGTGATCGGCTCAACGATGAATAAAAATGGTAGGGTCGAAATGGAAGCAACTAAGGTTGGTAAAGACACAGCCCTTGCGTCAATTGTTAAGGCGGTAGAAGATGCTCAAGGTACAAAAGCGCCTATTCAGCGGCTGGCGGATGTTATTTCAGGCTACTTTGTTCCAATTGTTGTTGGTATCGCTATTTTGACATTTATTATCTGGATTTCTTTTGTAACACCAGGTGCATTTGAACCAGCATTAGTAGCGGCTATCGCAGTGCTTGTTATTGCATGTCCTTGTGCATTAGGTTTAGCCACACCAACGTCCATAATGGTTGGAACTGGTAAATCTGCGGAATCTGGTATTTTGTTTAAAGGCGGCGAACATTTGGAGCGCACACATCAGTTGGATACTATTATTCTGGATAAAACAGGAACGGTTACAAAAGGTAAACCGGAAGTGACTGATTTTACTGGTGATGAAGAAACACTCAAACTATTGGCCAGTGCTGAAAAAGGCTCAGAACATCCCTTAGCAGAGGCAATCGTTGCATATGCTACGGAAAAAAGTATTGCATTAACAGATGCAACTAGTTTCACAGCAGTACCCGGCCAAGGTATAAATGCTGTAATTTCTGATAATCAGATACTTGTAGGAAGCAGAAAATTATTGACTGAAAATGGTGTAGAAATTGCTCAATCTGAAGAAGAAATGATTAAGTATGAGACAGATGGAAAAACGGCTATGCTAATAGCGGTAAATGGTGAATATCGTGGAATTGTCTCGGTAGCAGATACAATTAAGGAAACAGCTGTTGAAGCAATTAGTCAATTGAAAGAGCAAGGCTTGGAAGTAATAATGCTTACAGGGGACAATGAAAGAACTGCGCAGGCAATTGCAAAACAGGTGGGTATTGATCAGGTTATTGCTCAAGTTTTACCTGAGGAAAAAGCGGATAAAGTTAAAGAAGTTCAGTTGCTTGGTAAAAAGGTAGCCATGGTTGGTGATGGAGTTAACGATGCGCCTGCATTGGCAACTGCTGATATTGGCATTGCCATTGGTACTGGTACAGAAGTAGCAATTGAAGCAGCGGACGTAACAATCCTTGGCGGCGAGTTGCTGCTGATACCAAAGGCAATTAAAATCAGTAAAGCTACAATCAAAAATATTCGTCAAAATCTATTCTGGGCATTTGCTTATAATAGCGCTGGTATCCCAATAGCTGCTATTGGATTATTGGCACCGTGGATTGCTGGCGGTGCTATGGCTTTAAGTTCAGTCAGTGTTGTTTCTAACTCACTTCGGTTGAAGCGAGTTAAGATATAATTAAAAAGCATTTGGGAAAGGGGGGAATTAGTATGCAAATCACATTGGATGTTAAAGGTATGACATGTGGCCACTGTAAATCCTCAGTTAAAGGTGCACTTGAAGAACTGAATGGAGTAACAAGTGTAGAAGTAGATTTAGGTTCTGGGAAAGTCGATGTAACTTATGATGATGCACTTGTTATAGTAGAAGACATGCACGAAGCAATTGAAGATCAAGGCTATGATGTAGTAGCATAATATAAAATAAAGCTGGTTTCCATATACGGGAACCAGCTTTTTAAGCAGTTAAAAAAGTATAAATTACTGCCATAAATGGCCATTATGGCTTATATTCCAAAGTATAAGTTCTTATGGAAGCAAAATACACTTTCATAAGAACCTCTAACAAATACAAAGTTTTCTAATATATATCTATACAGATGATTTTACTTTGTCAAGGTGGCCTAGTGCAGATGAGTAGGTTTTCCAACCACCATCTAGGTTTTTAACATTATAACCATTTTCCTGCAATATTCTGGTCGCTATATATCCGCGTAAGCCTACTTGACAATTAACATGGATTGTTTCATCTTTTGGTAGATTATCAAGCTGATTCCGTAAATCATCAAGTGGAATATTCTTGGCACCTGTGATAAATCCATTTTCCAACTCGACTTGATTACGCACATCGATTAATACACCACCATTTGCTACAATTTCATCGATTTCATTCCACTGAACTGTTTCAATAAAACCTTCTACGATATTTCCAGCAACATAACCAGCCATATTGACCGGGTCTTTTGCCGAAGAATAAGGGGGTGCGTATGCTAATTCCAAATCTGGTAAATCTAGAACTGTTAAGCCACCTTTTATGGCTGTGGCAATCACATCGATACGCTTATCGACACCATCTGTTCCAACAGCTTGAGCACCATAAATTTTGCCTGTTTCCTGGTCGAAAACAAGTTTTAATGCAATTGGTGAAGCCCCAGGATAGTATCCGGCATGTGAAACAGGATGTATATGAACAACCTGATATGGGATATCTAAGCGATTTAACGTTTTCTCATTATTACCTGTTGCAGCGACAGTATAATCGAAAACTTTGGCAATTGAAGTACCGAGTGTACCGTTATATCTTACTTTTTCACCGTAAATATTATCTGCCACAATTCGACCTTGCCGGTTGGCTGGCCATGCTAATGGGATCATTGTCGGTTGTTTGTTTGTGTAATCCTTTACTTCGACAGCATCACCAATTGCATATATATTAGGATCATTGGTTTGTAACGACTCGTTTACCTGGATTCCGCCACGGTCACCAACGTTTAAGCCTGCATTGACTGCTAGTTCATTTTCCGGACGAACTCCGATTGACAGTAGTATCATGTCAGTTTCAATTTCTCTTCCATTGTTTGTAATCACTTTTTTACCATTATTCTTAAAGGAATTAACACCATCATTTAAGATAAGATTTACTCCTTTTTCTACAAGATGATGATGAATAATTGCAGCCATTTCATAGTCAATTGGCGCCATTACTTGGTTAGACATTTCAACTAAAGTCACTTCAATACCACGATCATGTAGATTTTCGGCCATTTCTAAACCAATAAAACCACCACCGACAACAACAGCTTGTTTAGGTTTTTGCTCATCAATATAGGCCTTAATTTTATCTGTATCTGGAATATTACGTAATGTAAATAGGGCTCTTGCTTCGTCAATACCCGGTATAGGTGGTAAGATTGGACGCGCACCTGGTGACAAAATCAATTCATCATAAGTTTCTACATACGTTTCATTCGTTTGTAAGTTGCTCACCTTTATTGATTTGTTCGTGCGATCAATTTGTGTGACCTCACTAAATGTACGAATATCAAGATTGTATCTGGCAGACATACTATCGACAGTTTGAACAAGTAGTTTTTCACGATCTTTAATCGTTTCGCCAATATAGTAAGGTAATCCGCAATTTGCAAAGGAAATATATTCACCTTTTTCAAACATGATAATGTTCGCATTTTCATCTAATCTTCTAAGTCGTGCTGCAGCTGTTGAACCACCTGCAACTCCACCAACTATTATAATTTTTTTATTCATAATACTTTCCTCCTTGTATAATACCTAGCAGGGTATTTAATATCTTAATAATAATACACAAGATAATTATCTGCAGTGATATATGTCACACATTAAAAAATACCATGGTGGGTATTAAGGGAGTTAAAAAATGAAAGAGTTTTACCAGTCATAATAAGTAAAACTCACTCTTTTTGAATGTTTTCCTTTAATAGTTGCATGCGCTGGTTAAATAGGGTTGGATATGATAAATAACCAAGCATGATGCTTGTGATAACAGCGGTAGTCAGAAGGAGGAATAATATGAGTAATTGAAATAATACTGCTTGTACCGGGTCAGCTCCTGCAATTATTTGCCCACTCATCATTCCTGGAAGCTGTACAAGCCCAATTGTTTTTTGGCTTTCAATTGTAGGGATTGTACTCGCTTGAATGGATGTAATTAGTTGGGTGTGAATCGCCTGTTTGGGAGTTCCACCAAGCGATAGGATGAGTTCCGTTTCATCTTGATGTGTTTCGATTTCTGATGTAAAGCGATTAAGAAATAAAATTGACAGCACCATTGAGTTTCCAATTACCATTCCACTGATTGGGATAACGTATTGTGGTGTAGGAGGAGTGATATTCAGGCCAAGTAAAATACTCTGTGTCAGGACTTCAATAAACACAAAGGTTACTATTAACTTCCATGTGATTCCAGGTATAGACACTCCCTTTTTCCTGGCATTTTGTGTGGCGGCTCCAATCATAAGCAGTATCATCAGTAAAATGTAGATGATGTTTTCGGTATCGAATACGAATTGAAGGACGTACCCAACAGCGAGCAGTTGGATGATGGAGCGAACTACGGCAATGGCAGTATCCTTTTCCAAACCTAGATTTAGTGTTTTGGATAAAATCAATGGAATAATTACGAAAAGAAGCGCAATGGATAACGTAAGATAGCTCATTCCACTTCACCCCTAACAAAGTCCTTCATTCTTTCTTTCTTTGGATCTTTTAGAAAGTTACTTTCCCCAGTTTCGATTATTTCTCCGTCCATCATGGCCCAAGTGTAGTCTCCGATTGTCATAGCCTGCTGGAGATTGTGTGTTATCCAGAAAATCGTCGTATCATACGTATGATTAATCTTAGTAATAAGTTCTTCAATATCCTGTCTTGATACACTATCCAGCGAAGACGTAATTTCATCAAGCAGTAAAATCTTCGGCTTGTTTACGAGAGTTCGGGCAATTGATATTTTCTGACGTTGTCCCCCTGATAAATCCTTGGTATTTCGCTGCAATGAATCTTTATTCATTCCGACGAGATGAAGTAATTCCTTTGCACGTTCTTCAGATAATTTTTCTTCTTGCAAATCTAAGGGAAGGGAAAGGTTTTTCATTACGCTTCCACTAATCATTGCAGCGTTTTGCAGAGCAATGCCAACGTTCCTACGCAATTTCACCGGATCATAGCTATTGATAGGTTTGTCATTTATGTAAATATCGCCTGAATCAGGTGATTGCAATCCATTGCACAGTTTGAATAAAGTAGTTTTCCCTGACCCTGAGGGACCTACTAGTGTTGTTATTTTACCCTTAGGTATCGATCCTGTAATGTTTTTCAGTATATGAAGACCGTCAACTGAGTAATTTACCTGCTTAAATAACAAGGCTTTGTTGTAGTCATTATTCATGTGTAATTCACTTCCTTTGACGTACGAGCACTACAATTATTGTAACCTAAATGATGTACATTACCTAACGTCTTTATTTGGGGGGATGAGAGGAAGTAGCTTATAACTGCTTTAAGGATGTTATTCATTATCTGAAGTACAGTGATTCTATGTAGTTTTCTATCATAACTATATTTAGCTTAGCCTCCGTTTTATCTTTTTCTTCCAAAGCAACTTTTAACTTTTTGATATGTATATTTAGGTTGTGATACTCTATTTTATCACCTAATATCTGGTATCTCCATTTATTACTTTTGTATAATTCTTGGATAAGAGCTACCTCTTGCTCGGCTTTTTTCCATTGGGACTGATTCACCAATTTTCTAATTTCGATTGCTTTTTGTGAAATTGGCAGACCTTGTATTTTTTCTGTTGAACACCCGAATAATATTGTAAAGCAAAGGAAGAGTATAACTAATATTGGTATTTTCATATCTTGTACTCCTCGTATCTTTTTAATTAACTTAACCATAATAATAAAAGATATGAACAATAGTTCTTAATTGCGGAGGATTTACATGTCTGAATATACAATAGTAATTGTTCGAACTATATTTGCCTTCTTCTTTATATTATTACTAGCAAGACTACTTGGAAGTAAACAAATTGCTCAACTGACATTTTTTGATTACATAACAGGAATTTCAATTGGTAATATGGCTGCAGCTTTAGCAATTGACGTAAATATGCAACCGATGGATGCGATAATAGGCTTGCTCTTATTTTCGCTTTTAACTACTCTAGTCGTTTTTGGTGCCTTAAAATCACTAAAATTTAGAAAACTCGTAGAGGGAAGGCCAACTATATTAATAAGAAATGGAAATGTGCTAGAAAAGAATTTGTTCAAAGAGAAGATAACATTTGATGACTTAATGCAGGGTTTGCGAGAGAAGAGTGTCTTTAAATTAGCAGACGTTGAAATGGCAACCCTGGAGACAAGTGGCGTTATAACTGTGATGAAAAAAGCAGAATATAATCCCTTAACACCAAAAGATATAGGTATGCCAGTCGAAGCAGAGCACACTCCATCATTGATTATTGTCGATGGAATATTATTAGATAAGCGGCTGAATTATCTTGGTTATTCGAAAGAGTGGCTTCTTGGTGAAGTTCTGAAACAAGGTGCTAAAAATTTTAAAAACGTGTTCTTAGCCCAAATTGATTCAAAAGGTAATGTTTATGTTGATTTATATAATGAAGAAGAAAAGGTGACACAAGTTAAACAGAAGCCTCTTCTTTCTGCACAATTGAGAAAAATGCAGGCTGATTTGGAGGGATTTGCAATTCAGACTAACGACCAAAATGCTAAACAAATGTATTACAATCAATCAATAGAACTCCAAGATCTTATTAATAAAATCAATCCATATCTTAAAGAGTAAATCATATAATTAGGTGGTTTTTGTTTTATCTATATAATCAGCCGTTACCAAAGCTAGCTAAGCTCATGGTAACGGCTGATTCTTTAATTAGTTTGATCATATTGATTTACTTCGAATAAATCAATTAATTCCATTTTAGGGTGTTTATCCTTGAACCAGCGTAGAGCAAATTCATTTCTGAATAAAACAATATAATTATCTTCTCGATCTCTAACTAGGATGTTTCGTTCATCAAAAAGTGATTCGTCAACTTGATCAACCTTTAGCCACCTGGGAATACGCTCTCCAATTGACTCTAACTCTACTTCCACATTATATTCATTTTGCATTCTATATTTGAAGACATCATATTGCAATTCACCTACTGCCCCTAGAATATAGGATTCAGTACGATGTCTCTTAAATAATTGAATAGCGCCTTCTTGCACAAGCTGTTCAAGACCTTTTTTAAATTGCTTTGCTTTCATTACGTTTTTAGCTGTTACTTTTTTAAACAATTCTGGAGGGAATTGAGGCAGCTCATCATATTCAAAGTGCTCTTTTCCTTCAATTAACGTGTCACCAATTCGGTAGGCATTCGGATCGTATATCCCTATAATGTCACCAGCATATGCTTCTTCAATTGTACCTCTTGAGGATGCAACAAATTGCTGCGACTGCGCCAGTTTAATCGGCTTATTGGTTCTTGCCAAATTAACACTCATTCCGCGTTCAAATTTACCTGAGCATACTCGTAAAAATGCTATCCTGTCACGGTGGGCGGGATTCATATTTGCTTGTATCTTAAAGACAAATCCTGAGAAATTCGGGTTATCAGGCTGGATGACTCCTTCTGTAGATTTCCTTGGTTTCGGTGCGGGCGCCATGGATATGAATGTATCGAAAAAAGTTTCCACACCAAATGGTGCCAGGGCACTTCCAAAGAATACAGGTGTTTGTTTTCCAGATAAAACAGTTTCTAATGAAAAATTATCTCCTGCTTCATCCAATAATTCAAGCTCATCTTCTGTTGCTTTAAATGTGGAATTAGACACTAGTTCCTGATGTTCAGGTTTATCCAAATCCTCATATGGTATATAGATTTCTTCTTCGTTACCGTTATATTGGACAAATTGATTTTTATGGCGGTCAAAAACTCCTAGAAAACGCTTGCCCATTCCTACAGGCCAGTTCATTGGGTAGGTCTCAATATCTAATACTTCCTCAATTTCTTCTAATAGATCAAATGGTTCTCTTCCTTCACGATCCAGCTTATTGATAAAGGTAAAAATCGGAATTCCACGCATACGACATACTTTAAATAATTTTTTTGTTTGTGCTTCAATCCCTTTTGTTGCATCAATTATCATAACTACACTGTCTACTGCAGTAAGCGTCCGGTACGTATCCTCACTAAAATCTTCGTGTCCAGGGGTGTCTAAAATATTAACCTGATAGCCACCATAGGGAAAATTCATTACACTTGATGTTACCGAAATGCCACGTTGTTTTTCTATTTCCATCCAGTCTGAGGTTGCAAATTTACCAGATTTTTTTGCTTTGACAGTTCCCGCTGAGCGGATTAAATTTCCAAACAAAAGTAACCTTTCCGTTAAAGTTGTTTTCCCGGCATCGGGGTGAGATATAATAGCAAACGTTTTTCGTTTGTTAACTTCATCATATAAACTCATAACAAAATCCCTTTCATTTAAAATTGTCCAATTGTAATTATTATAGTTGTAATCGGGGATTTTTGATTTACATCGGAATAATTCTCCTTTAAATTCTTTCATTTATTGATTATACCATCAAAAGATAGCATGATTACAGCTTTAAAGTCAATGAACACAAAGGTTATTAAGAATAGATATTTTCCGGTGGAGAAAATAATTCTTCCACTGAGGTAGAAGGTGTATTATATAAAAATTCGGCTGTTATGGAGACTGCTGTTATCTCAATACCTGATGAAACATAGGGGGAGGTCCCTAAAGCAATTGTAGTGCTGTATTCAAATTCGAATGTGACTGATAAGGAAATTATAAACTATTGCAGGTCTAATATGGCTCATTTTAAAGCACCCAAAGTGGTTGAATTCGTGGAAGCATTATCGAAAACAGCAACAGAGAAATTGCAGAAATACCGCTTAAGGGAAATGTACTGGGAGGGGGCGAAGAAGGTGAATTAGTAAACGTGAGAGGGAGCGCATGTCACTTCATGGTATAAAATGTAATAGTTTTTTTGAAAAATGCCAGGCATCAACGGATGCCTAGCATTATTTTTGTTTTAAAGCTTTACTACGCTGGAGACAAGGTTTGAACATTAGAGGAGGGAAAACTTGCTGACATAATTGTCGTCAAAGGAAATCCGTTAGAGGATATCTATTCACTTGCTGATAATGATAAAGTGCAGGTTGTCTTGAAAAGATGGTAAAGTAGAGAAAAATATACAGGTTTAAATGATTACTTTTGCATAATGAGCTGGATACTAATCCATGCTTATTTTTGCAGGTAAGAAAGTATTATTACTTTCTTACTGCATAATGCAACAAAGGCTTGCACTCCAAAGCAAAATACGTTTTCATAAGAATCCCTTTAATGAATGCTAAGTTTTCTAACACTTTTTAAAGGAGCTGATACAATGGATACGAATAACTATTTATCGTTAAATGAAAAACTGCTGAAACAATATAACGTTGAACATAATTATGACGGTGTTCTAGGGGATCGATTAGCCTATCGATTAAATGAGCTGTCACAGATTGGTCTAACGGACGATAATGGATCAGATCGTCCTGGTTTTTCAAAAGAAGAGAAACAGGCTAAAAAATTGGTTTCAAGCTGGATGCAGGAAGCAGGTCTGGATGTACGAGAGGATGGGGCAGGGAATATATTTGGACGACTTGATGGAAAAAATAATGGACTCCCTGCAATTTTATGTGGTTCACATCTTGATAGCGTACCGAATGGTGGGCATTTTGATGGACCGCTTGGAGTATTATCGGCGTTGGAAGTGGTTGAAGCTTGGAATAAAACTGGTTTTAAGCCTGAAAAACCGTTTGAAGTAGTTATTTTTTCGGATGAAGAAGGATCACGTTTTAATGGAGGACTAAATGGTAGTGAAGCATTAATCGGAAGTGCTGATCTACAGAAAAAATTAGAGCTCGTTGATCAAGATGGATTAGGCTTTGAAGAAGTGCTTAACAATGTTGGATTAACAATTGAAGGTTATTCTACGGCTAATCGAAATTTAGATGAGATTGAAATGTTTGTCGAAGTACATATCGAGCAGGGGAAGAGGCTTGAAAACAGGGAGTTACCATGTGGAATTGTCACTGGTATTGCAGGTCCGTGCTGGCTGGAATTAACGTTTACAGGAGAAGCAGGACATGCTGGGAATACACCTATGAACGACCGAAAAGATGCATTGGTAGCAGCAAGTGAATTTATATTTGAAGTAAATAAGCTGCCAGGCCAAATAAGTGATTCAGCAGTAGCAACGGTTGGAAAGCAATTAGTTGAGCCAAATGGCGTGAATGTAATTCCTGGTAAAGTTATTTTATATGTTGATGTCCGGGATATTTTTCTGGAAACAAGGGATCAGTTGGTAGATGAAGTATTGGCTGTATCAAAGAAAATATCCCAAAAACATCAAATTACTGTCGAGCATGAAGAGAAGTTGCGTGTAGAACCAGTTCCAATCGAGGAACAAACACAGAACATTTTTGAACAATCATTCCATGAACAAGGAATTGAGCCATATAAATTACCAAGTGGCGCAGGACATGACGCAATGATTATTGGCGACAAACTTCCCGTCGCAATGCTGTTTGTACAAAGTAAAGATGGTATAAGCCACAACCCTGCAGAGTGGTCTGATTTAAACAATTGCGTACAAACCGTTCATGTATTGAAAAATTTTATAGAAAAACTCCAATAAGTAGCCTATAGATTTTTAATGAAAAGCTCCAATTGACAATCTTGGTTTATCTATTTTGAATTTAAAAATTAAAGAATTAGTTTAAAATAAAGTTTTTTGATTACAATATGTAGAGACTAGAATTGTTGATTTAACTTTAAAGGAGCTTCGATATGGAAAACATTCATGTAATTATTGAGCGACAAGAAGGTCCGAATTCAAAGCCGTATGATGAAGAGTTTATGGTGCCATATAGCCCTAATATGAATATAATTTCGGTCTTAATGTATATTCGGCAAAACCCAGTTAATAAAGATGGGGAAAACACGATTCCAGTACAGTGGGAAATGAGTTGCTTGGAAGAAGTTTGTGGTATATGTTCAATGCTTATAAATGATGTTCCTCGTCAGGCTTGTTCTACCTTGGTCGATAAAATAGAACATCCAATACACTTAAAACCGATGAGTACATTTCCGGTTGTTAGAGATTTGATCATCGATAGAGAAGATATGTTTGATTCGCTTAAAAGAGTAAAAGCATGGATACCCATTGATGGTACATATGATATCGGTCCTGGTCCACGGATGAATGAAAAAAAGCGTGTAATGGCCTATGAGCTTTCAAAATGTTTTACGTGTGGTGTCTGTTTAGAGGCGTGCCCGAATGTAAACGATAAGAGTGAATTTATGGGACCATTTGTTTTTCCTCAAGTTCGACTGAAAAATGCTCATCCTACCGGAGAAATGGATAAAGATGAGCGTATTGAAGGTTTTATCGAGGATGGCGGACTACAAGGCTGCGGAAACTCCCAAAATTGTGTTCAAGTATGTCCTAAGGGTATTCCGATAACCACTTCAATTGGCGCAGTCAACAGGGAAGCTACAATTCAGTCATTCAAAAGCTTCTTCGGTGCAGATTGATTGGAATCTTCAAGAGGATGAACATAGGAAAACCTGTATCTAGAGTGATACAGGTTTTTAATACCATTAATTTAGTTTCGATTGTTGCGGTTGTTTCTGTTATTTCTGTTGTTGTTATCTAAATCCTCAACAAACTCATTCTCATTAGCAAACTCAACATTGTCAGCATTCTGGTTCCGGTTGTTATTGTTGTTGCGCTTATTGCGACTTTTGTCTCTGTTATCCATAACTAACCTCCTATTTTTAGACTTAAGGTAAAAAGTTACTTCTTGTTGCCGAAGTATAATTTCACCGCAAACCTTATTTTATCCATTTCACTTAAATTAATCCTATTTTTTGGGCAATATAAATATAAAGCTTTTCATGATAATCGTGATATTTTAGATGAATTGACAAACACTAATAAATACAAATTAGGAAAGGTGGTTTTTATTCTATGGATCATTTTAAAGCGTTAGGACTTAAATTTGTCGCTATTTCTATTACAGTTTTCTCGATATTCGGGATATTCTATGATGCCACCCTGTATAATCTGTTTTGGATAAGCTTACTGGTAACAGGGATATCATATTTAATAGGAGATTTATTTATCCTAAGAAAATTCGGCAATGTTACGGCATCCATTGCAGATTTTCCGCTAGCATTTCTGTCATTATGGATCCTGGGAAGTTTGTTTCTAGCAGAAGGAATTCCCATTGTAACTCTTTCTATAATGGTAGCCTTCTTCATCACCTGTTGCGAACCTTTTATACACGGATTTATACAAAATCGTTTTACTGATGGAGATGAACGTGAGGATTCACGACCGTTAAATCAATTACAAACCGAGTTTTCTGAGGAGACGAATGAATATACGATTAAAAGTGAAGAAGATAATGAAAAATAAATTTCATTTCAAACAATGGACATTACAGTTTCCTTCCCAATTTTTAATAGGAAGTACAGGGTAGTAGTTAATGAAGCTCTTACAAATGCAAATGGAAGGGAATATGGCAGAACAGTACTATGCATTGCCAAATAACTATAATACAATGGAATAATTTACTTTAGGCCCAATGACTAGGGCCGATTACATACATTAGTTTTATTAATTGTTAGATAATATCGTCTTTTTTATCGATATAAAGGGTGCCATCTGACTGAACTTCTGCATAAAAGATTTGCGAGAGGTAATGTACGTCAGCATTATTTATTTGTTCTTCCAGCCAATTTCTATCAAGGTTCAATTTAGCCAAGTTTTTAGTATTAACAACACCGTCAGAAATAATTTCTGTTGCTATAGGATAGGGGGTTGGTGTTATGCTTAAAACATTCATATCACCCTTTGTTGCTGGCTGTTTTATCTCTTTTTTCATTACCGATAGTATTCCGCTTGTTTCAAAAATGGCATAGGAAACATCAGACATAGAAAACACATTCTTTTGTCTTAGCAATGCTTTAAGTGCTTCAATATCTAATTTGGGTTTTACGAAGTGAATTTTCCATAATTTTACCATCTTTAATAACTATACGGGATTTCCGGTAGTTACTTTGCTTGCGCTTTTCGATTTAATATCAATAAACCAAAAAGGATAAATAAAGTCCATCAAACCAATGCCGAAAATGCTGTTCGGTATACTTGGATTTTGATTTTCGGCAATGTTACCAATTACAATTGCAGATACAAAATTAACAAATGTTAATATAATTTGTAATAGTAATTTAGGCATATCCCCATATTGTTTACCTGTTCTCAATATAAATATTATTTGCTTTTAGCCATTGGTATTTGATCCAAGAAACCAAATTCTATCATCAAATTAAGTGTGTCTTCGCCATACAACGATACCTCTGCTAATAGACGTGAAAATTCAACACCGATATCTTTTCTCATAATCAAACGTAGCGTTGCACCATACCGAGATACAGTTTATGATATAAAAATCGAAATTTTATATAGCATTAAACGTTCTGAAAAAGGAGAAACTGTACTATCTGTGATTTCACTTTCCCACGTAGGAAGGTTTGGCAGTTCGTCTGCAGTCAATAGTGATTGAAAAATGTCCATGTGTTTCTTCTCTATAATTTCCTGCAAAGGATTGTTTTTGTACTTTTTCGATACTTCCAGGGACAGGCAGGTGAATTTTTGGCTCGAATAGCCCTTTATTCTCCATTAGCATGACAAGCTGATTTATTAAGTTTACTAATTTATTTATAACAGTTAGGTAGTAATTGCGTACATCTGAGCGTGTTGCCTCTGACAATGCAATCGTATAAACCGGACCAGCATCTTCTGACAAAATATATTTCACAAATAGAATAACGTTGTCATTATATAGTGCTGGTGCCTTATAATTTAAATCTTCACTTGAAAAGCCTTGAGGCAAAGGATGACCGGACTGATCTAATAAACTCTTCGCTCCACGTACTTGAAAGGAAGCAAGGTCAAGGGCATTTTCGAGCCACTCGACTACTTTCTGGGTCCTTTGCTGTACCAATAAAGTATCTTGTCACCCCCACAGCCATTGTATTACCGAGATAGGAGTTTTCCCCAGGTGTTAAAACGTTTGTATTTTTCAACAATGTTCCCTCCTATATAGTCATTATGATTAATTTCCCCGCTCATTGATAAATTATTCGAATATGCTAATTCGCTAGATGTTTAAGAAATTTCCTATTTAGAAACAGCAGAATTAATAGGAAGGGATATATTATGGCAGAATACCAAAGTCGCCATTCATTGTGATAAAAAATATTTACAAACAAAAGTGCAACTTCATATGATAACGCAAATATTGTTGCAATAAGAATATATAATGTTTTAGAGAGGATTCCATGGACTAAAGGGTATAAATTTACAATTATTATATTTACTGCAGGGTAAATACCAAAGGTGAAAATCAAGGTCTTAGAATCGACCCCCTTATCAAAATAGCCATACAGGTTATATTTAAGATCAAGGAAAATATCTATGAGAAGATGAAGGACAATAGAAATTAAAATTGTGCCATAAATTTCTATCAATGAAATATTTTTTGGTACTAATATTGCTGCCAGGTTAAAGACTGCCACAGACACAAGTAAAAATATCATTTTGCCACATCCCTTTGTTTTCGTTATTGACTTTGATAGTTGTTATCCAGGACAGCGACACCAAAAGCTAAGTGTTCCCAAAGTAATTTTTCAATTATTTCCACTTGATTTTTATTACAATGAATGATTAGAATAAGTTCAGTTGATTTGTTATTCATTTTTATTCGGTGATTTTGTTTCAGCTTCTGGATAATAAGTTTAATTACAAATCCTAAAACAAAACCTCCTACTGCTCCAATAATCCCCCATATAATCGGCCCCAATTCCAAATGGAATCCAACGCTTGCCCCAATTACAGCAAAAGCAGTTGCAAAGGCGGTTGCCATATCAAATAAGCTTAATCCGTCCGATTTATGAAGGGTATCAAACAATTTCATTTTTTCCTTTCTGCTGTCGAGGGGGACTGCCAGAATATTCGCCTTAGGGATATCCTCTTTTTCCAAATAAGCAAGCGCTAACTCCAAATAGACTGAATGATCGAAAGTGGCCATTATATACATTTCTTCACTTGCTCCTTTTTATAAGGTTTAAGGGTAAATTAAAATGCTTATTCTGGTATTTCTTTTTTAGGTAAGTTCTCTGTTCACTATCAAATAATTTATTATTTTCCACAGTATTTACGTAGGCATCATAGATAGAGAAGAAATAAACAGAGGGTAAAAACATTAACCACTGAGGATTCAGTATCTCCTTAGCATAATTAATATCTCCTGAAACTAAAAGATCTACACTTTCAAGAACACGTGAAAAATAAACAATGATAATCGTCCAGGTTACAAGGAAAAAAGCTACAACAATTCGGTGGATGTAAACCTGACCAGCTCCTGGCATGAAAAAAGACCACATTACAGCCACCCAGGGTTTTCGTTTATCCAAATAGTTAATCTCCATGGAGGTGATTTTAAAATTTATAAAGTTTGCATTTTCATGCTCAGCAAGTAAATAAACTTTATTTAAATCAATCGATGTCCGGTAACTATCCCATATCCCGTAAATATAGACAGGTATATATAAAAGTATCCATCTAGGTTCCAGAACCTCTTTTGCCATATCAAATTGTCCTCCAAAGGTATATACCATAGATAGATTTAGCTTCGAATTAACGTTAATAACAATTTCCCATATAAATAAGAGAAACCCCCTTAAATATTTGGAAAGTAGAAGATGTCCTAATCCGGGAAAAGCCGCTGACCACCAAGCAATCACATATGGGTTCCTTAAATGGATTTGAGTGGTACCTAATTGGCTTACATATGCTTTATATCGTCTGGCCCTATTTGTGTTTTGGTAATTTTGCAAAATATCCCCTCATTTCCACCACATTAAACGTTATTGTTAACAACTTGTCAGGTTTATATTTATTGTTTTAGTTGAATAGAAATAACGTCTTGAGTAAAACTATCTTTGTAAATAAAATCAAAGGAGTGTATTATAATGGGTATTTTGTCAGGTAATCCAAAGAAACAGCCACTTCACTATGGAGAGGTATTTAGCATGTGGTCATATTTGGTAGTAGCAAAAGGGAATTACGCTGCTTTTCAAACTTATATTAATCACACGGGTGACAAGGATTTAAGACAATTGTTAGAAGAATTAATTCAAGGTATAAAAAAAGAATCTGAAGATATAGAGGAAATTTTGAAAACGAATGGCATCCCGATTCCTCCTTCACCTCCAGAACGCTCTTTAGCTGACCTGGAAGACATTCCTTCAGGTGCAAAGTTTAATGATCAGGAAATAAGCGCAATGGTATCAGCAAGCCTTGCTGCTGGCCTAGTATCCTGCAGTACAATTATGGGCCAATGTACTCGTGAAGATGTTGCAATGCTATTTGGGCAGTACCACATGAACAAAAGTCAAGCGAGTGCAAAGGCACTTCGTCTAAATAAAGAAAAAGGCTGGTTAATGACACCGCCGCTTCATACTGATATACCTAGTCAGCAATAAATAGAGGCAATGGAGGTGCTAAAGTGTCAAAGAAACAGAATAAAGTAAATCCAGAAGAAAGCCGTCGGGTAGCTGAAAAGAATTATGAGCCATCTGATTACAAAGGCAACACGCAAATTGAAAAAGGCTTGGCCGAAACACATGAACAAGCTTCAGATGATTATTTTGAAGGAACACTTGACCAAAAACGTGAATAGAGATTTTATTAATAGTAAAGGAGAAAATTTCTATGCAATTAGCATCACATAAGTTACATGATCTAAATAGAATGTTCAAATCTAAATTTACACACGTTTCTAGAAAATGCGTTCCTAAACAGTAATCGTCGCGCTTATGAAATATGGCAATACATGACCTAAAAGGGTTACTACTCATTAGTGGCTGCACCACAAAAGGTAATCCAAACGATAGCTGATATATATCAGCCAGTACAACAGTAAGAGGTTTGTAGTCACTTTTCATTTAATTGAAAAGTGACTTTTTTATTGTTTAACATCCATTATTCTGAAATAAATTCCATTTAGTATGCCACCTTTTATGCTCGGCAAACGATAGTAGTAATGAACCTTTCTTATTATTACTATCGATTCTCATCTGGTTTAGGTGGCATGGAAATAGTAAAATTGTCTTTTAAAAAGTTCTTCAAGTAATTTTTATTGCTCTATAATTTTAGCAGTTGATATGAACTGCGACACAATGTGGTAATATACTTGAGTGCTATGATACCGCTACGGGAATACACTACGCTTTCCGCGGGCGGCTGGTGAGCCTCACTAAATGATATTAATTGAATCTATGTCGCAGTTTTTCTCTTTTTTGTAATAGAAAAAACCTGTTAATAAAATAAAGAACTAACTGCTTATTGTCTTGTTGCTTCACTGCTATGGTGTTAATATAAATAAAGATTATTACTTAACTTCGAATGATGCGGGGGTGACTGGAAAAGTTCTCGCATTATTATTACAAGCATATTGTATGTTTTTACTGTTGCTTACATACTGGGCTACTAATATATTCTAGCGATGTTCTCTCTTTTAATTGTAATCTCGATTATGATATGGGAAGAGGAATGAAAGATTTTATAAAAGTTGGAGTAAGGCTCAAGAAAGTGTTTTTAACTAAAATAGATACATAGAAAGGGTGGTCACAATGAGGAGAGCTACAACAAAAACGGTCATGCACAGCTATCCTGGTATGGTCGCACTAGTTACGGTAACCCATAATGGAAAAAGTAATATAATGGCTGCTGGATGGCATTCCTATATTTCCTTTGACCCACCAATGTATGGGGTGGCAATCGGGAGAGAACGTTATACATTTGATCTGATTAATGGTGCTGGAGAATTTGCAATTAATTTCGTTCCATATGAAAAAGCTGCGTTCATTCAAGAAACAGGGGTATTTACTGGGGAGAATGTCGACAAATTTGACTATGGGAAAATATCATATGATAGCGGAATGACTATCAATGCACCAATTCTTCATGATGCATATGTTGCCTATGAGTGTAAGACAGTTGATATTAATACGTACGGTGATCATGATTGGTTTGTCGGCGATATTACCCAATGTTATCGTGACGATGATTTATTTTTGGAGAATGGACTCCCGGATTTCAGTAAACTTGAAATTCCGCTTTACTTAGGGCGTTCGCAGTATGCGAGGCTAGATCATAAGAGTACTGTTAATACATATACAATAGATAATTAGAATTTCGAATTGGAAGGGGGGAGATTAAATGGAAACATTCGGGCGCGGGTGTTTGTACATAATTATTGGGATTGTAGTACTGTTCTTTCTAGCAATGC
Source organism: Virgibacillus salinus (assembly GCF_900102415.1). NCBI lineage: Bacteria > Bacillati > Bacillota > Bacilli > Caryophanales > Bacillaceae > Virgibacillus > Virgibacillus salinus. The sequence goes on along the minus strand of NZ_FNKD01000002.1, from coordinate 962,638 downwards.
TTACACAAAGTCATATTAACATTCCAATATTCCTGGTAATTCCATTAGTTATACTAGCTTTTTGGGTAGCAAGCAGAAAGTCCAATAAAGATTAGAATTCAATAGTTTATTAGGTTAAGCTTAAGTCTCTCGTAAGGGTTTAAGCTTTTCTAAACAGCTATATGTTAAACTGAAACTACTATTAACATGTGCAAGTTGAGGTGAACACTGTGAAAAGAAAACCAATATATGTTGAATTACCCATTGAATCAGAAATGGATAAGTTATGGGATGCAACACAAACTCCTGATCTCCATGAACAGTGGGATCTTCGTTTTTCCTCAATTACCTATCTCCCTAAAAAAGAAAACAAGCCACAGGAATTTACATATAAGACAATTATTGGTCCTGGTCTATCAGTTGAAGGATGGGGAAAAAGTGCTGGCAGTTTTCATGAGAAAGATGGGTCGAGAACATCTTCTTTACATTTTGGAACGGACCAGGTAAGCTCCATTATTCATGAAGGAAGAGGGTATTGGAAGTATATCCCTCAATCAGATTCCTCCATTACATTTTTAACACAATATAATTATGAACCCGGTCTTGGCAGGATTGGTAAATTGATTGATCAATTTATGTTTCGACCACTTATAGGGTGGGGGACTGCGCTTAGTTTTGATGTATTGAAACGATGGCTGGAGCAAGGGGATTCACCATCATCGCAGTATGTGAGGTTTTTTAGTAATTGGATTATTACGCTCCTATTTTCATTCATCTGGCTGTATCATGGGCTTGTTCCAAAAATAATTGGATTGCATCCAGCTGAGATAGGTATGGTCCAAAGTGCTGTACCTATTTCGTATATTCAAGCATCCTGGATTGTTCTAATCGCTGGAATTATCGAAGTAGTATTCGGGTTAGTCTGGCTGGTTTATTCGAAAAAAAGACAATTGTTTCGGTTACAGATTATTATTTTTCCCCTGTTAACAGTGGGAGCAATTATCGCACAGCCGAGCAGTGCTGTGGATCCGTTTAATCCGTTAACATTTAACTTAGCATTATTCATTTTGTCTGTAGTGGGGTTTATGTCCAGTAAAAATGTTCCTACTGCAAAAAATTGTAAGCGGAAAAGATAGGGAGATTAAGATGTCCATTTATAAACGTGTTATGGGGAAAGATTTTTATCGGCTTCACCCCATGCTGCAAAAAAGATATGAGATCCAAAGGGGAATGCCCTTTACAGGAACAGGAATGATGGAAAGTATAAAAGGTGGACCGAAATGGCTGTTCCCCTTATTTTGGACAGGTGTGAAGTTTAAGTTACTGTTTCCGGAACATGGGGAGAATATCCCCTTTAAGATTGTAAATACTCCAGAAACTGGCAGGAACGGTGAGGAGCAGATCCGCTGGGAGCGGACATTTTATTTTGGAACGAAGAAAAGGTATTTTAATGCGCTGATGAGTTTAGACTCCGAACGGAATATTATAAAGGACTATCTCGGTGAACCGCGCCTATTTTATTCAGACTTATCGCTTGATGTAACCGCAGAGAGAGCCCTGAAAATCACATCGAAGCGGCAGCGCTTGGTACTCGGTCGGCTGGAAATACCATTGCCAACGTTGTTTCAGGGTTTGGCGACAGTTACGGAGAAGTATGTCGAGGAGAAAGATGCATACTCGATACATGTAATAGTTAGAAATCCGTTGATTGGTACATTGTTTTCGTATGAAGGAGAGTTTACTGCCGATGACATTTCGTAACATTGGATTATGTAACATATTAATAGTACTCGTTATTGCTATAATTGGTCCACATCCATGGTATTTTATGATGTTGACGGTAGCTCAATTAATTTACCTTCCGCTAACACTTCATCTGGTAATGGAAAGTGATAATGGGTATATTCCAAGATATCTTCCTTATCTAGCAATACCAGCATTTGCTGCTGTTATTTTTTTGGAAATTACAAATGATACTGCGGGGGATACGATATTTGCGGTAATTTATTTTCTTTTTACATTGTTCATTGCTGGTTATGGATTCAGTCGATTTTTACATAGAGGTTTTATTCATTTGGAGGAATTTCTAATTGATATCGGCCTTATTTATATAGCAATCGGCGGGGGCTGGTTTGTTGCTTATGAAGCCAACATAGATACTGGGTTCTCCCCAATGATGACATGGCTGACAGGTATTCATTTTCACTATTCAGCCTTTTTGTTGCCTGTCTTTACTGGACTGCTTGGCAGGTTATACAAATCAGCATTGTATAGGTTAGCAGGCATAATTGTTATTGTTTCACCAATTATTGTAGCGTTAGGTATTACTTTTTCCACTTCTTTAGAACTGCTATCGGTAATTATTTATATTATTGGTATTTATGGTTTAGTCTACATATCTTTTAAAGCGTCTATTAACTGGCTGAATCGAGCGTCTTATGCTGCGTTAGGTGTGGCGATTATCTTTTCATTAGTATACGCATTTGGTAATGTTACTGGACTGTATACCGTAACAATTAATTTTATGCTTCTATTTCATGGGGTAACTAACTCCATATTGTTTGCAGCAGCAGGGATTATAGGCTGGTATGCCCAGCTTCCTTTTACCAGGATGCAAAGGTTGAGCTTTCCGGTCAGTCGAATAAGAGGGAAGGGGGTCATTGGTGAAGCAATTTTAGCTGACAGAACAGATCATAAGACCTATAAGGGATTAGTAGATGACATGAGCGTGTATGAAGGTGATATAAATACGGATACATTATCACCAGATATCATAGATTTTTATGAAAACACAAATCGATACCGGTTATTTGCTGAAGTGAAATGGCGAGCATGGTTTAAGCCCTTTGCAGCGGTATATCGTTTGATTAGCAGATATGTTAGGCAGGTTAACTTACCATTCTCCAGTAAAAAGGTCGAAATGAGTGGGAATATATTTTCGGTTAAAGATGATGCTGATGGACGAAATGAAGTAAGGGCATGGGTTCGAAAAATAAATAAGGAGACCACTTTTGTAGCATTGTATTCTTCACATGAGGAACTAGGGCGGTCTTATATGAATATAGCCTTACCTTTACCGTACGCTTCAATGGTTGGTGTACTTGAACTTACTCAATATGAGGAGGCACTTCAACTTTCAAGTACAAATAAGGTTAATAATTCAGGAATATATTTAACCTTTGGCAAGTATTTATTTCGTTTACCTATTGAAGAACAATTCTATGTTAAGGAGGTAGAGACAGGAATTCTACGAGCACAGCACAATATGTGGATTTTTTCATTGCCTTTTTTAAAAATTAATTATGATATTTATCATCAGGATCTGGTAAAGCACCAATAAGTGCAATTAAGGCACTCGACGTTAAGGATGGGGTATACCCAGTCTTCTAATAATATGATTAATATGTGTTAACAATTTGATCAGTTATACAGAAACACTTTTAGGTTTTTACTCTCATCAATAGTTGCTAAAAGTACGTTGTTTAATGTTACGTTATGAATTGTTGTCAGTTCCTTAATCAGCCATTCCTCATCTTTTCCAGACTTTTTCAGTACTTCATAATCGACTTTACGCTCTTTAACAAGAGTATGAGGAAAATGGAATGGTTTTAGAGGTGGCGTCAGATTCGAATGTGTAAGTGGCTGGTATTGAGGATATAGAAATATAGATATAAATCCACCATGTTCCCACAATGCGAGTGCTACTTTTTGAATATCCTCTGTTTTTTCCTTTCGCAGTTCGGATAAAAGTACGTCTACTGATATCCGTGCCTTCTTCAGGTTTTTATACTTAATTTTTCCGTATTCAATCAGAGGTATTGGGGGAGTATTGAATATCTTTCGTATAGGAGGCCATTTTAAACTCAAAAACACTCCAGATATATATAACGCTACTACAACACTCATTGTTATCATTGACCCCTTAAGTCCTAGTCCTTCATCTGATAGAGGGTGAGCAATAATGTTTCCTATTAGTAATGCAACGACAAAATCGAGAAATCTCAATTGTGAAATCGATCGCTGACCCATGATTTTTGCTATGACAATTAAAAATATAAATCCAACTATAGCTCTTAACGCCCATTGTACTGCGGTAAGTGACTCTTGGCCACTGAAAAAATCCATTACGCTCACACCTTTAACACATTACTAACATAATTAGGATGGCTGTTTTAATCAAAATTATTTATAATTCTTTAGCAGTTTATGAAAGTATTAATCCTTCCTTACCGCATAAGTGTAACTAAGGTTTTCAACATTTAGGCTTGGTAATAAAAGCCAAGTAAGTTTTAAATTGGAGTTCTCACTTGCGCAAATATACTTATGTATTTAATTAACGAATTTTTATTGAAGTCTGCACTAGGTAATATTAACTGAAATTATAATGTCACTTACAATATTTATTTCTAACTACCTTTTTCTATTAAAATATCTAATTATTCTTAGGAAAAATGTTAGTCTCAAACCGTTATTCCGAAGAGGTTTTTAGTTTTTATAGAATAGTACATTCCTAAATACAGGAAAGTGTAGGTCAAAAGTTTCCGTTATTCGACAATTTTTGACCCTTATTTCCCAAACCTTTTATAAAGGGTTTCATCTCCTTTTTTCAGAATATATATATAAATCTAAAAAAGGAGGAATAGTAATGAGAATAAAGTTTTTTAGTGGGTTGTTTATTGCGATGCTGCTGGCATTTCCAACATTAGGAAATGCGGAATTATCTTATCAGAGTAATAAAAATAATTTAGAAAAAGTGTCATCCATGGAGCAATCAGATGAAATTGGTTCACATGTAAAAGGAGAGGTGATCGTCAAGTTTAAGACTGGTGTAACAGAAAAGGAGCAGAAAAGGTCATTAAAAGGGATGAAGGCGGAAGTGAAACCTGATGAAGATGCCGTTAAATCACCATTTAAAGTCCTGGAAGTCAGAAATGTTGAGGCTGTGGTCAAAGCACTTAACAAAAATCCCAATGTCGAATACGCAGAACCAAATTACAAAATGAGTGCTACCTGGGATCCAAATGACACATACGCAAATCCTAGTTACCAATACGGAATATTTAATACGTATACTAACGATGCATGGGATGTTATCAGGGGAAATAGTGGGCAGGAAGTTGCTATTTTAGATACTGGTGTAGATTATCGTCACGAAGATTTAAATAGCAAAACAATTTTAGGGTATGATTTTGTTCAAAATGATTATAAACCAATGGATAGAAACGGCCATGGTACACATGTAGCTGGTACAGCAGCAGCAGAAACTAATAATGGAATTGGAATTGCTGGTATGGCACCAAATACGTCGATTCTTGCTGTTAGAGTATTAGATGCTAGAGGAAGTGGATCATTGGAAGATATTGCGGATGGAATTATCTATGCTGCTGATTATGGGGCGGAAGTTATCAATCTATCACTCGGCTGTGATTGCGATACGCAAACATTGGAAAATGCAGTTAATTACGCATGGAATAATGGTGCACTGATTGTAGCTGCTGCTGGAAATGATGGTGTTTCGACTACTTTCGAACCTGCTTCCTATGAAAATGTTATTGCTGTTGGGGCTGTAGATAGTAATAATCAAATTGCTAATTTTTCAAATTATGGTGAATGGGTGGATGTGATGGCACCTGGTGTCGATATCGCATCAACTTATTTGCGTGATGATTATGTTTATATGTCAGGTACTTCGATGGCTTCACCACATGTAGCTGGACTTGCTGGTTTATTGGCAGGTCAGGGAAGAGATAATGACCAGATCCGTGCTGCTATTGAGAATACAGCTGATAACATCAATGGTGCTGGCTATTATTTTGAAGACGGATTAATTAATTCTTACGACGCAGTTAATTATTAGTAGAATAGAAGGAAGTGGAAGCACCGCTCAATTATGCGGTGCTTTTTTTTGGCAGTTAAGAAATTATAAATCCTTTATACTGTATAAGCCCAATAAAAGCTTTCACCATAAAGCTTGGTGATAAGCCGTGTTTTCTAAAAATAATGTAATGTGTATATAATTTCAGAGTCAAGTACATCATTGGGAATAGGCTATTCCCGGGTCAGTTATCGTAAATTTCTTTAAATATAAGGGGCAGAATAAAGGATTCTTTTACATAAAAACAGAAATCATTATTAGGGCAGAAATGAGGTGATAGGAATGACGGTGAAAAATTATAGCTTTGGTATGCTTTTCCTATTCTTATTAGTCTTCATCATAGGGTCTGCTGCAACAGATAAAAAAAATGAACCAGCAAATACAACAGAGGAGGATAATACGATGGCAGAACAGATAGAGAGCTTTATAAAAAGTGAACCGAATTTGAAAGGAGCACTTACTGGAATAAGTATCCGTTCAGCAAAAAATGGGGAGAAAATTTATGATCATATGGGTGATGTCCGTTTGCGACCCGCATCAAACATGAAACTTTTGACAGCTGCATCGGCACTCTCCGTGTTGGGTGAGAATCATACCTTTTCTACTGAGTTGCTTAAGAGTGGATCGATTAATGGTGGTACATTGTCTGGGGATCTTTTTTTAAAGGGAAAAGGTGACCCAACATTATTGCCTGCTGACTTTGATAATTTCGCGAAAAAAATAAGAGAAAGTGGTATCAATGTGATAAAGGGGGATATTGTAGGAGATGATACGTGGTATGATGATGTTCGACTGTCCCCAGATCTGATTTGGAGTGATGAGCATTGGTATTATGGTGCACAAATTTCTGCTTTAACTGCTTCACCAGATAAAGACTACGACGCAGGTACAGTTATTGTTGAGGTGAGTCCCGGTAGTAAAGGGGAAAAACCAGAAATAACTGTTTCACCTGAGACTAACTATATAGAAGTGAAGAATACGGCTTTAACCAGTGAACCAAGCGTGGAAGAGGACTTGACGCTTAAGCGTGTACATGGTGAGAATACCATAACAATTGAGGGAACGATTCCAGCTGAATCTACTACTATTAAAGAGTGGATGACTGTATGGGAACCAACTGGGTATGCGATGGAATTGTTTCAGCTATCACTTCAGAAACAGGGGATAACCTGGGAGGGTAAAGTAAAAACTGGGTCGGCTCCGGATAACGCAGAGGTTCTTTATTCCTATAAATCAATGCCACTTTCTGAGATGCTTGTACCGTTTATGAAGTTAAGTAATAATACGATTGCGGAAATATTGGTCAAAGAAATGGGGAAGGTTGTACACGGTGAAGGAAGTTGGGAGAAAGGGCTGGAAGTGGTTGAAACGGAATTGGCAAAAATGGGAATTAATATTGATACCCTCATGATTCGTGATGGTTCTGGGATATCACATGCTACTTTAATTCCTCCAAATGAGATTTCAAAGTTACTTTATACAGTCCAGAATCAAAGTTGGTTCGATTCATATCTTCATTCATTGCCTATTGCTGGTAAGGGTGACAGGATGACTGTAGGAACATTGCGAAGCCGGATGGAGGATAAAAATATCCAGGCGAAAACCGGAACAATATATGGTGTCAGTACGTTATCAGGGATGGTGGAGAGCGAAAGCGGAGAAAGTCTTATTTTTTCAATTATGCTTAATAACTTGTTGGATGAGGAGGATGGTCCGGAAATTGAGGATAAAATTGTGGAAATTATAGCAAACCAATAATGATGAAGGGAGTCTCCGTTTTATATTGGAGGCTCCCTTATTATTTCTGACATTATTGAGGTTTGTTTTGCTGTGCTTGCTGTGCCTGATTTGCTTGCTGACGAGCCTGTTGCAACTGCTGTTGTGCTTGCTGAGCTTGTGGATCTTGCTGACCAGCAGCACCAGCTTGGGATTGAGCATTTTGAAGACCTTGCTCAGCTTGCTGTAGTTGTTGCTGAGCTTGTTGAAGTTGTTGTGGATCAGCACTAGCAGAAGCTTGCTGTACCGCCTGTTGTGCTTGTTGAGCCTGTTGTACTGCTTGCTGTAATTGTTGCTGCTGTGGATTTTGTTGTGCCATAAATTAAAACCTCCATTAATTTTATTGAGCTTTTTTGTGCTCCGTACGTATTGTTTAGCAAGTTTCAATAGATTATGTATTTTTTTCAAAAATTTTGTGTGAAAGCTAATTCTGTTTATAAATTACTTACATAAATGTTGACTAAAACAAATGCATAAGAAACCACTTTATTTTTCATACTACCTTGTAGCACTGTTTGAAGAGGATGTTCCTATGAAAAAGAAAGCATCTAAAAGGAAGAAGCAACGAGACTTCGAAAATACATTAGCTGAATTGGTAAAAAAAGATGATTTTATTGATTATCAATTTGAACACAATGACAGTTCTATTTGTCTTGGGTATTTAAAGTCGGCAATTGACACAGAAAAGTTAGAAAAGTACATACTTCCACAAATACAGCAAAATGACTATATTGATTTAAATGAAGTTATTAATGATATTCCTATTACTAAGTCACAATTAATAGATGACCCTAATCAACTACATGAAAAACTTATTCAAGGCTATGTATTCATTTATATGGAAAATGTGAATCCACAGTATTTACTAGTACCTATTCCACTTACCAAAACACGTCAAGTTGATATCCCAGAAGTAGAATTCAGTGTTGTGGGACCAAAAGAGGCTTTTGTTGAAAATATTGATACAAATTTAAATCTAGTTCGAAAACGGATTGCTGTTCCTGAATTAAGCATAGAAAAGATGAAGGTTGGTACAGTAACAAAAACGAAGGTTGCAGTTGTATCTATCGAAGGTATAGCTGACAAAGAAAATGTTAGAACTGTTATTCAGCGGATTAAAGATGTTCAGATGGACCAGGTTATAGATAGTTCTTATATCCAACAGGCGATTACTGATAACCAGAATTCGCCATTCCCTCAATTACTTGATACAGAAAGACCAGACAGAATTGCGGCGGTATTGACGGAAGGGAAAGTGGCTATCTTTGTAGATGGTTCACCACATGTCTTAATCGGCCCAACAACGCTGGTAGAGTTCTTCTCAGCTTTTGAGGATTATTTTCTAAATTGGACGCTTGCATCGGCTTTTCGTCTAATTCGTTTATTTGCGGTATTTTTCTCTATTTTAATTACGCCTTTATATGTTGCGGTTCTTACCCATCATTTTGAATTAATACCTAAAACATTGCTGGGAACGTTAGTTAGTTCAAGAACCCAAGTCCCATTCCCTCCAATATTGGAGGCTATCATTCTCGAGTTGACAATTGAATTGTTACGTGAGGCTGGGGCAAGGTTGCCTAGTAAAATTGGGCAGACAATTGGTATCGTTGGAGGAATTGTAATTGGAACAGCGTCAGTGGAAGCGGGTCTGACAAGTAATGTTTTGCTGATCATTGTTGCATTGGCAGCATTGGGTTCTTTCACAACTCCTGTCTATCAAATGGGTAACACGATTCGCCTTATCCGATTTCCGTTACTGGTTTTTGCACATATTTACGGGATTCTTGGAGTGGGTATTTGTATTGCATATATTATGGTTCATTTGCTAAAGCTAACATCGTTAGGAAGACCGTTTTTAGAACCAATATTTCCATTTCGATTGACCGATCTAAAAGATGCTTTTATCCGCTTACCTTTTGATAAACAAAATAAGCGTCCTTTTGCAGTAAGACCTGAAAAAGTTTTACGATCTACAAAACAAAACTATGATAAGTAGAGGGGTATGCGATGGTTAAGGTAAATGATCAAGTGCCGGCACTTATGGTGTTCTTTTTGATATCTGCTGCACAAACAGGTGTTGGGGTCCTTGGTTTTCAAAGTGTTATCAATAAGTATGCTGGTCATGATGCTTGGATATCGGTGATTGTGGCTGGGCTTGGATTTAATATTATCATTTGGATTATGTATAGAATTCTGCAAAATAATGATGGTGCAGAAATCGTTTCCATTCACAAGTTCACATATGGTAAATGGCTTGGAGGTATTCTTTCTTTTATATTTTCTATGTATTTAATATTGACTTCGGTAGTTGTATTGCGAACATATATTGAAATTATTCAGGTTTGGATGTTCCCATATGTGAAAGTGTGGGCGTTGTTATTACTGCTTATACCACTGATTTATTATATTATATCAGGGGAGTTTAGAATTATCGTTGGTGTATGTTTTTTTGGTGTTCTCTATCCTTTCTTTTTGATTTTCACCTTATTCTATCCATTAAAGTATTCTAATCTAACAAATATATTACCGATTCTTGATCACTCCTTTACTGAAATACTGCAGTCTTCATCATTGGCCATTTTCAGTTTCATGGGGGTTAGCACTTTACTCGTTTTTTATCCTTTTATACGTGAGTCCAGAAAATCACAAAAGTTTGCTCATATCGGAAATATATATACGACTTTCTTATATGTATTTATTTGCCTGGTTTCGTACATATATTACAATCAAAGTGAACTGCAAAATATATTATGGGCTACATTAGGTTTATGGAAAATTATTGAGATGCCTTTTCTTGCTCGTTTTGAATACGTTGGTATTGCAACACTGTTTTTTAGCATCCTGCCCAATGTTGCATTATATTTGTGGGCAAGTACTAGATCGCTACACAATTTATTTGGTATTTCCCATAAAAAAACAGCAGTATTTCTACTTGTTATCGTTTATATTGCCTGCATTATTACCGGGGGAAGGGAATTTATATCCTTTATCAATAACATGACAGGTAAAATAGGAGGCATACTTTTATTTGGTTACATTCCAATATTATTTTTGATTAACTTAATTCGCAGAAAGGTGAAGAGAAATGCCTCTTAAATATATTATTTTCTTTACATTTATAGCAGTCAGTATATTTGCGAATTTTGATATGCCCAAGAAGATTATTGATCAAATTCGGATGGCCACGGTTGCAGGATATGATTATGTTGATAAAGAGACCATTCAAGGGACTGTCGTATCACCAATGTTTTTACAGAAAAACCAATTAAAGGATTTGGTGTATACGGATACATCCTCTATGGTTTATGAAAACAGATTGAAACTGAATGCACAAGCTTCTGAACAGCTTCATAACGGAAAATTGGAAATCGCTTTTTTTAACAAGGAGTTGGCAGAGAACGGACTTAGAGAAACTCTTGATTATCTTTTGAGAGACCCTACCATAGGTTCACGTTTATACTTAGGAATAGTGGAGGGATCGGCATATGAACTATTGAACTCTATTGATAGTAGTAAGGGAGCGGGGGTTTATTTATCCGATTTATTCGAACACAATGTTCAACATGGAAACCTACCCGAAACGAATTTAAAAATGTTCTCCTCCACGCTAGATAGTAAGACCAGGGATCCGTTTTTACCGATGTTAAATAAGGAGAAGGGATTTCCCAGTATAGAATCTATCGCTTTCTTTAATGGTGATATACTTGTTGACAGTATACCAATCGAGGATGCAAATATCTTTAAAATGCTTTATCAAAATTTTAATGACGGACTGTATAATTTAGTCACTGAGAATTACAAGGCATCAATTCAAAATGTTGATTCAACGAGGGATTTCCATGTTAGAGATGAAAAAGGCAGTATAAAAGTTACGATAAATGTTAAATTATCGGGGGTTGTAAGGGAATACACAAAGGGGAATTTAACCAAACGTATTCCCTCTTTTGAAAAAGATTTAGAAAAAGATTTTAAAAAGAAAGCAAATGAACTAATAAAACAATTTCAGGAGTTAAATATTGACCCACTTGGAATTGAAGAACATGTAAGAAGCAGCATTCGAACATACGATAAGAAACAGTTTAAAGCAGAATATCAGACACTTCCTATTGATTTGAAAATAAAATTTAAAGTTACGGAGACTGGTACAAGAAAGTAATAGCGCACATACATTATTGTAATTAGGACATCTTAATGCTTAGTTAAATTTATTTAGCAGAGGTGGACTATCTATGCGAGCAGTAACATATCAAGGAAAGTATTCAATAAGTGTCGAGAAAGTTGCTTTTCCAAAAATTCAGGATCCAGAAGATGTGATTCTAAAAGTCACATCAACAGCTATTTGTGGATCAGACCTACATTTGTATCAGGGAAATTTTCCACTACCTATAGGTTATGTTATCGGGCATGAGCCGATGGGAATTGTTGAAGAAGTTGGCAAAGATGTAACAAAGGTCAAAAAAGGTGATCGTGTAGTAATTCCTTTCACCGTTGCGTGCGGTAGCTGTCCATATTGCGAGAATCATCAGGAATCCCAATGTGATAATGCGAATCCTCATTATGATTCAGGCGGTTATTTTGGATATTCAGAGAAATTCGGCGATTATCCAGGAGGACAGGCGGAATACCTCCGTGTACCATTCGGTAACTATACACCTTACTTAATTCCAGAAGACTGTGAATTGGATGATGACTCGCTGTTATTTTTATCCGATGTTTTACCAACTGCGTACTGGAGTGTGGAGAATGCCGGGGTTAAACGAGGAGATACAGTTGTGGTATTGGGTTGTGGTCCGATCGGATTAATGGCTCAAAAGTTTGCATGGCAAAAAGGGGCATCACGTGTAATTGCAGTTGATCATATCCCATTTCGCCTCCAGCATTCAAAAAAAATAAATCGAACTGAAACATATAATTTTGCTGAATATGATGATATGGGTGAAGAATTGAAAGAGGTAACTCACGGTGGAGCAGATGTTGTTATCGATTGTGTCGGAATGGACGGCAAAAAGTCGCCCCTTGAATTTGTTGAACAAAAGCTTAAACTGCAGGGCGGCACACTTGGACCAATCCAAATAGCAACAAAAGCAGTAAAGAAATGTGGAATCGTTCAGCTCACAGGTGTTTATGGCGGGCTGTATAATATGTTTCCACTGGGTCCGTTTTTTACAAGGAATATTACACTTAAGACAGGTCAGGCACATGCCAGGTCTTATATGGATAAACTATATCATCAGATTGTTCGGGGGGAAATCGATCCTAAAGAGATCATAACGCACCATATGATGCTTGATGATGCTTCAGATGGGTATAAAATGTTTAACGGGAAAGAAGATGACTGCATTAAGGTCGTACTGCGGCCATGATATGTGAGGACTTTTCCGGGATCGAGTATGGTTCCAATGTGTCGAAATTTGTCGAATGGCTGAAGTTCACAGAGATTTCGCCGAAGTTGTCACACATTCGGCTGAAGTTCACAATTTTTCCGCTCAAGTTCACAATTTCCCCGCCGAAGTTCACAATTTTGGGTTAAAAATGAGAGTGATCGAGTATCGATGATAACTCTCATTTCTTGTCAATGGAACTCTAATCCTAGTCCAAATATTTAGAACTTGCATTTCTAACATGATAAACTCATGAAAGTAAGGGAGGAATTATTCATGACAAAATTATCAGGAAAAACTGCTATTGTAACAGGCGCTAGCAGCGGAATTGGTGCTGCAATTGCAGAACAACTTGCAAGTGAAGGCGCTAATGTAGTACTAGCTGCACGACGTAAGGAGAAGCTGGAGGAGCTTGTAGAATCAATTAATAAAGAGGAGAACGGAAAAGCAATTGCTGTTGAAACCGATGTTGCAAAACAATCAGAAGTTGACACGCTTGCAGAAAAAGCTTCCGAAACCTTTGGCGAAGTAGATATTTATGTTAACAACGCAGGGCTGATGTTAATGTCTACTATTCAAAAAGGACATGTTAATGAATGGGATCAGATGATTGATGTTAATATAAAAGGTGTTCTTTACGGGGTTAACTCGGTTTTACCTAAAATGGTAGAGCGCTCAACAGGGCATCTTGTCAATATTTCTTCAGTGGCAGGACATGAGGTTGCAAAAGTGAATGCAGTTTACAGTGCAACAAAATTTGCTGTACGTGCACTTTCAATGGGCTTGGAAAAAGAACTTGCAAGGACAGGTGTACGTGTAACAAACATTTCACCAGGAGCTGTAGCCACTGATCTTGCTTCACATGGAACAGATGAAGATCTTAAAAAGAAAGCCTCCAACTCTGATCGGAAAAAGTTAGAAGCAAATGATATCGCACGTGCCGTAGTATACGCGGTTACACAACCGGATTATGTGAATGTTAATGAAGTAACAGTAAGACCGGTATAGTTAACATAAAGGGAATGTTGAAAGAATCAGCATTCCCTTTAATTTTAGTTCTTTCGAAAATTTTTTTGCATTTTAATCATCGAAGTTTCTGTAATATCACATTTCAGACTTCAGTTCTTCCGTAATCTCTTGAACCAGATCTGGTCGGCCATGATATTGTGCAGGTGTGTTCTGAAGCAGTTCAATTTTCCATCCCTTTGGCTGCTTTACCGCCACAATTGTCTGATAGGCATTTAATTCAGGATTCAGCTCTGTCTGGCCTGGTGGCACCATACCTACAATTGCGCGTAAGATTGCGGTATCCTCTCCGACAAAACGGACTTCTTTAACCTTCGTTACAAATGGTGGGGTAGGGTGCTCGTTAAATATTGCACTTAGTTGCGAAATCATTTCATCTTGGCCCGACATCAGACTGCCATCATACCCAATCGATTCACCGGATTCGGTAAACTGTCCTGCCATATCATTGGCATTTCTCGTGTTCCATCCGTCAATCATTTTCTGGTAAAGCGCTTTGATTTCAGTTTTATCATGCATGATTATTCTCCTCCAATATCTTCAATCGAATTATATTTTTTTACTAAATCCAAATGCACAGTTTCCCATAAATAAAATGATGCGATTGTCAGGTGGGGGCTCCAAACCGGCTGTTTTTCGGCTAAAATTTTCCGGCGTTCTGACTTTTCAACTTCATAAAGCCATTTTGCTCCCCGCTGGATACCAATATCATCTAATGCCAGTACATTCATTCGGCCTAGTGAAAAAATAAGGAACATTTCAGCTGTCCATTTTCCGATACCTTTAATACTTGTCAATTGTTTAATAACCGTCTGATTATCAAGTTTGTGCAGCTTTTGTAAATCAACTTCGTTATGATAAACCTTTTCAGCCAGATCACGTAAATAGATAACTTTTCGTGCTGATAAACCGATTGAACGCAATCGTTGCTCAGATGTTTTAAGAATGGAGGTAGCTGTAATGTTATTTTCCATAAGCGATTCAAGCCTTGTATATATGGCGTTTGCTGCCTGTACAGAAATTTGTTGTCCGATCATCGAACGCACCAATGAGGTGAAAAAGTCGAGGCGCATTACAACTTCGATATCTCCAATAATTTGTATGAGTTTTTTCATTTGCGAATCAGCATTGCATAATTCTTCTACAGATTTGTCATCTTGATAAATTTTAATCTTCTCCATAATCCACCTCCATATAATTATAGAATGATTTTCATCATAATTACAAAGAATACCCGGGTGAACATAGATTTGTTAGCCTATTTACAAAAACTTTGATATTATAGAGGAAGTGGACATAAGGTTTTTCCTGCATTTTATATGATTTTTCGTATGAAATTGCTATTTTACTATTTGAGGAAGGTGGATATTATATGAGTAAACCAAAAATAGTCGTTCTTGGCGCTGGTTATGCTGGGATGATGACGACTAAACGATTAATGCAAAAACTAGGACCAGATGAAGCGGAGATAGTATTAGTAAACAAACATAACTATCATTATCAAACAACCTGGCTTCATGAGGTTGCTGCAGGTACGAGGAATCAGAATCAGGCACGAATGATGATTAGTGATGTAATTAACCCAAATCGTGTAAGTTTAATCTATGATGAAGTTACTGAAGTGAAAAAAGAAGAGAATCGTGTTGTATTGAAAAATAGTGAAGTTTCTTATGACTATCTTGTTATTTCACTCGGTTTTGAAACAAATACATTTGGAATTAAAGGAATGGAAAAGAATGCATTTTCCATTACAGACATCGAATCAAGCCGCATGATTCGCGAACATATTGAGTATCAATTTGCAAAATACAGCACTTCAGTCAAGAAAAATGAAAATGATTTAACAATTCTTGTTGGCGGTGGCGGTTTCACTGGTATCGAATTTGTTGGTGAGCTTGCTGAACAAGTACCGAAGCTTTGCAAAAAGTATGATATTGATCGCAGTAAAGCACGTATTATTAATGTGGAAGCTGCACCAAGAATTTTACCTGGTTTTAATGATGATTTAGTTGCATATGCTAAGAAATCATTAGAAGATCGTGGCGTTGAAATTCGAGAAGGCGCCAAAATCTCCGAATGTAAGAAAAACAGTTTTGTTATTGGAGATGATGGTGAAGAAATTAAAGCTGGAACTATCGTATGGACTGGCGGTGTAACCGGTAATTCAATTCTTGGCAAATCAGGATTTGAAATAACAAAAGGTAAAGTTACCGTTGAATCTGATCTTCGTGCACCGGGAGAAGAAAATATCTTCATTATTGGGGATTGTGCTTGGGTAATGAATAAAGAGGAAGGTCGTCCATTCCCACCAACTGCACAAGCGGCAATGCAGCATGCTGATACATGTTCTACCAATTTAAAAGGTCTAATCCGTAATGAACAATTAGAAAGCTTTACTTTTGATGACAAAGGTACAGTAGCTTCCCTCGGTAAAAGTGACGCGATGGGAACTGTATTCTCTGAGCGCCTACTTTATGGTACACCAGCAACTGCAATGAAAAAAGTTATTGATAATCGTTACTTGTTCTTACTTGGTGGACCTAAACTTATCTTGAAAAAAGGTAAATTACGCATGCTTTAAATAAACGAGGAGGGACATTTTCATGAAAAATGGAACATTATATTTATTATTGATTACATTTGCATCAATTATTGGGTATACGGTAGCAACCCGTAGCCTCGAGGATTCAAGAGATTTTCGATAAAACTACTCAAAACCATCTTGCTAGAATAGCAGGGTGGTTTTTAGCATCAAAGAAAGCATGAATACTTTCTTACTGTATAAATGAAACTAAGGCTTAGTCATTAAGACTTGGCGACAAGCTTAGTTTCTAAGTATTGATTGGGGTTGTTTTCTATATCTGTGATGGATATCACTGTTTACATGGTGTTAATCATTTATAGTGTAATTATATAGAGGAGGGCTTTTCGTGAGTATTGAACTTATTATCTTGTTAGTATTTCTTTTTGTTGTTGCGTTGGTTGGAACGTTACTAGTATTTAAACAAGAAGAAAATAAAATGAAACGATATGAAGAAGAAGGGGATACCGTAGAAGATCAGCTGCGTCGATCACATGAATATGAATCATCATCGCTGAAGTCGAATCTTCCCCTACAACTTATAATTTATTCTGTTACGATTATAATTTCACTTGTGGTTTTTGCAATTTATCTCTCTTAATTTGATTATCACAAATACAAGTAGTTTATTTGTTACATGTTTTTATTTATCTATCGAATACTAAGACAGGAGGTGGTTTTTTGAAAACCGTTATCTTGTCTTTTTTATTAGCTTCGACTCCTCTAACGATAATTAATGATGAAAACACTGTAGGGGAATTATCGAGGAATGATTTTGCGTTAACCTATGTAGATAGCTTGTTTGTAGACAATCAAAAGCTGGAACTCGAAATGAATATTTTAAGTGAAAAAGTATATGAAAAAGCTACAGATGCAAAACTTAATGATGAAGGTCAAATAGTGCAGGAAAAACCTGGATTGACACTTGACCGTATTAAATTCCGACAGCTTTTTCAGGATTATTTTTATGAGAATAGCAGGGAAGAAATCATTCTTCCGAAACAAAAGGTTTACCCTCGTGTTGATAGTGAATTACTTGCAGAAATCCGTGAAAAGGAAATTGGAAGTTATACTACTTATTTTAAGAAGAATAATAAAGAACGATCACATAATATCTTGCTCGCAGCTGAAGCAATAAATAATCATGTTGTTTTTCCTGGAAAAAGATTTTCTTTTAACAATGTAGTTGGTAAAAGAACGAAGGAAAGAGGCTATAAGCGAGCACCGGTTATAGTGAAAGGTGAACTGGCAGAGGACATTGGCGGGGGGATATGCCAGGTTTCTTCAACGTTGTACAATGCGGTCGAACTGAAAGGTGTCCAGATAATTGAACGATATTCACACAGCCGAAGCGTCCCATATGTACCGCCAGGACGTGATGCAACAGTTAGCTGGTATGGTCCTGACTTTGTCTTTAAGAATAATTACAGACAACCAATACTGATTCGGGCAACAGCTGATGAAGGGAAAATGATTATCAGGATACTTTCCTCTGAATCACTATGAGTCTATTCTGCATCCGTCATGGTCACATTGATTGACAGGCACAAGCCTTCTATTCCTGGCGATTTTTTTGTAAATAAAGTCACCTAAACCTATCCATTTGAATAGATACATGATAGGCAAAGGAACCCACATAAGCGGTAGTTTCTTAGAGACTTCAATAATAGCATCAAACCCTTCAAACCACCTTTTCTGATGGTATACATGCAGGCTTTCTTCCATTGCTTTTGGGTAATTTTCGATCGTACGGAAGGATTCAAATGAAAGCTGGTTCCTCCAATCTATTTTTTTCCAGAATATTGATGAACTTGTGCACATTTTACAATAGCTATCAAAGTATATAATCATTTTCATACTCCCCTCTAGAAGTTGTTCAAAAAGTCCGATAAAGTTGATGCTTCGAATTTCGACGTGGGCAACTTATAATTCAGTACATCCAGTACAAGTTCGCTACTTCGAATTTTCGCCGCACAGGCCGTTACGAACATAGCCGACTCAATCATTTTCATCCCTTTTACATACACCCCTTTTGCTTTATTTTAACATAAATTTTGGTTAATATTTAGGTATAGAGGGGAGTTTAGGTTATGGATATTTTAAACTTAGAAGAACTTTTTAATGATAATGTGTCAGGTGAACATAAAGAGGATTTAGTTCAGATTTTGGACGAGTTTAAGCGTGGACACTATCCAAATGTTTTGTCCAAGTTAAAAACGTTACGGGAAAATAATGAATTACATAATGTTCTTGTTAAAAAATTATGGATGGTTGAGGCAATTTGTCATGCGGAAATTGGCGAAAGCAGGGCAGCATCCGAAATTATCTCTAAACTTTATATGGATGACGATAGCGATTTGATGCTACTCGGTGAACTCGCATTTATGTGCGACTATAAATTAGCGCGCAGAATTATGTCTGCTGCCGTTAAACAAATGGAGGAAGAAGAGGAGACAGATCGAATCAAACTTGCACGGGGCTTTTTGGTATTGGCTGAGGTGGAAGAAAAGCTTGAAAAATTTGTTCGCTCTGTGAAGTATTTCCAAAAAGGGCTTGGCTATTTCGAGGAAGGTGATAACCGGGACCAGTATATGATATTGTATATCCATTTTAAAATTGGGATGCTGTATTCGATGCAAAATAAAGGGGAAGAATCTATTTCATACCTAAATAAGGTGATCGAAATGGCAGGTAACGATAATGAGGAGCTTAAGATTAAAAGTCTCGTAAGTATTGCGAAGACATACGGCAGTAAAGATCAAAATAAGCAGGCATACCCGTACTTAGAAGAAGCATTACAGCTTTTACAGGGCTCTTCATTAGTGAATACCATAGCACACGCTGAGGCATTAACAGAGATGGCATATTACTACTTTGACAAATCACAGCTTAATGAGGCGGTTCCGTATTATCAGGATGCAATTGAAAGGTATAATAATTTGCAATTTCCTTCCCATCGACAGTTAGGGATGATTCATATGCAATACGCTTATTGTCTCGAACATAAAAAAGGAAGTAGCATCCAGCATGCAGGGATAAATTACGAAAAGGCAATTGAGCGTCTTGAGCTGACAAAGGACCGTCAGCTGCTGGAAAATGCATTGGCTGATGTAATAGCATTTTTTGATAACACAAACAATACAAAGAAAAAGCGGTACTATGAAAATAAATTTGTAGAAATGGCTAATAGCTAAAAGATTACCTTGACAGGGTTCAGGATACACCGTAGTATTATAGGTGATAATGATAATCTTTATCAATTAGCTAATTTGAAGAGTAGGTGAGAAAGATCGATCTTATTGAACTAATGCGTGGCCGGCGCACGATTCTTGATTACAAAGAAGAAAAGATAGATAGGGATTTACTTACTGAATTATTTGACCATGCTGCATATGCACCGAATCATCACCTAAAGGAACCATGGAGAATTAAAATTTTTGAAGATGTAGCACGTTCTGGTTTTGGTGAAAAGATTGTAGATAGTTACATACGATACGGATATTTAAGTGCACTTTCAGACGAGAAGTTGAAGAAAGCCAGACAAAAGTATAATCAATTTTTCAATTCCGTACCACACCATGCTCTTTTTTATATGGATAAAGAGGATGATGGCGGGTACTTGGATGATGAAAACTATGCTGCGGTTTGTGCATTCATCCAGAATTTTCAGCTAGTTGCCTGGTCAAAAGGAATAGGTACGATGTGGACAGCGAAACCGACACTTTTGGACGAAGAATTTATAAGAGATATTGGTTTATCGCCTAGTGAACATCGACTAATAGCTGTTGTTCAGATTGGGTATCCTAACAAAATCCCACGCAATCGTGGACGAACACCGATACGTAATTCTATCGAGTGGATTCAAACAGAATAAAGGAGCGATTTACATGAAGAAATTAGCCATTTTTATGTTAATTTTAGTATTATCAATTTTAGCTGCATGCAGTGGTAATAGTGATGATGATAATGCGAATGAGGATAATAGTTCAAATGAGGAGCGTAAAGTAAAAATCCAAGATGCATTGGGTGAACAGACAATTGAAGGGTCACCTGAAAAAATAGTAGCACTAGAGTGGTCTTACGCAGAAAATCTGTTGGCGCTAGGAGTTCAGCCAGTTGGTGTTGCCGATTTGGATGGCTTTCATCAATGGGTAAATATCGATAAAGAATTTGATGAGAGTGTTAAAGATGTGGGAACACGCCAGGAACCAAATTTGGAAGCTATTTCCCGATTAAATCCAGACTTAATTATTGCAGTTAAATTTCGTCATGAACAGTATCTTGATAAACTAGAAGAAATTGCTCCAGTTGTTATGTTTGCTCCATATGGTGAAGAAGCTATACAAGACCATTATCAGAACATGGTTGATGAATTGAACACGGTTGCTAAAATAGTTAACAAAGAGGACGAAGCAGAGCAAGCGGTAACGGATCTAAATAACTTTGTCGATGAACAAAAGCAGCGTGTAGCAGACGCAGGGCTGGAAGGCTCGAAATATGTTGCAACACAGGCGTTCACAGCACAAAATACGCCGACAATAAGATTGTTCACCGAGAATTCTATCGTTGCCAAATTAATGAGTAAACTTAGCTTTGAGAATGCTTATTCAACAGATAAAACAGAAGTATACGGGTATAGCGAAGTCACAGTGGAAGCACTGCAAAATTTTCAGGAGGATGATCTCCAATTCCTGTATATTGTACAGGAAGAAGATAATATTTTTGAAAATCAGCTTAAAGGAAATCCAGTATGGGAAAATTTAAGCTTTGTCAAAAATGGTAACACCCATCAATTACCAGGTGATACGTGGACATTTGGTGGTGTATTATCAGCAGAAGTTTTAACAAAACAGTTAGTCGATGCTATGGTAAAAGAGTGATTTGATGAATGAGGCATTACGAAAATCTATAATTGCGGTTCTCACCTTTGGGGGTGGAACCGCGCTTTTGTGCATATTAACCTTTATACATATAAATCAGGGAAGTGTATCCATTCCAACAGGTACAATTATTGATTCAATCTTTGCACCGGAAGATACATTACAGCATCATACGATTCGTACTTTACGGCTGCCACGTGCGGTCATGGGCATTATTGCCGGGGGTGCGCTTGCAGTTGCTGGTGTTGTTCTGCAAACAGTGACCAAGAATCCTTTATCATCTGCAAGTACATTAGGAATACATTCCGGGACTTATTTTGCAGTAATCTTTAGTACGGTGTTCTTCCCAGCGGCATTACTGGGAAATGGAATTATTGTCGCGTTTCTAGGCGGTATTTTAACCTTTTTAATTGTGTTTATATTATCAGGTGGTAACAGTGCCACGCCAGTACGCATGGTTTTAGCCGGAATGATTGTGACATTTCTGTTTTCATCCTTGACAAGTTTATTGCAGATTTTTTATGAAAATGAAACAGCGGGGTTATTTTTATGGGGCTCTGGTACGCTTGTTCAAAATGACTGGAGCGGCGTGAATTTTTCTTTACCGTTTGTAGTAATTGGTTTAGTAGTTATTCTGGGATCTACATTCAAAATGGATACACTGACATTAGGTGATGATGTTGCTGTTGCACTGGGCCAAAACGTAAACGTCGTCAAGTTTGTATCGATTATTGCTGCTGTATTACTGACGTCGGTAACAGTAAGTGTTGTCGGGCCCATAGGATTTGTCGGTTTGGTTGCCCCACATATTATAAAGCTTATCGGTTATCGAAAACATTTGCCATTAGTTATAGCCTCGTTTATCTGGGGAGGAAATGTACTGCTGTTTGCTGACGTATTGGCAAGGGTGATTGATCCATCATTTTCGGAACTGCCTGTTGGCGCTATAACTGCACTTATAGGGGCGCCGTGGCTGACTTATTTAGTGTTACGTATGAAGCGGTCAAAGTATGGGGAAGAAAATTCTGCAGTTATGGCTGGGAAAGCAACTATGAGTATGTCTCTGAAGGTTGTTATCCCTTTATTGATTGGTATTATTATCCTTACTATGATCGTAAGTTTGGCATCAGGAAATTATGGGTTTGAACCGGTACTGTTATGGAATACGTTTTTTGGTGAATCAAATGATTTTATGCTTGGTCTGATATTAGATTTACGTTTACCTAGGGCACTCGTGGCGTTGCTTAGTGGAATGGTGCTGGCTGTTAGCGGTTTAATCTTTCAAGGTGTATTAAGAAATCCATTAGCAGATCCGTCCGTTATTGGAATTACTTCAGGAGCTGGCGTTGGGGCATTGCTTACAATGTATGTGTTTGGCGTGTCTGCTGTTTGGGTTCCGATTGGAGCAATGATTGGTTCATTTGTATTTTTTGTATTTGTTATGATTTTGGCGGTTCGCGCACAATTTCAGCCTACCATTCTGGCCTTGCTTGGGATAGGTGTTTCTGCGTTTGGTTCAGCTATTATCCAGATATTAGTTGTTCGGGCTGATATGGGAGTTGCTTCTGCGCTTACGTGGCTATCTGGGACAACCTATGCCAGAGGGTGGTCGGAATTACTTGATTTCCTTATTTGGCCTGTAGTGATTTTGTTCCCATTATTGTTAATGCGAATCCGTGTGCTTGATACATTGTCCTTAGGTGATGATACTGCAAAAGGATTAGGATTAAATATAATGTCTGCCCGGTTTCAGCTAGCTCTAATTGCAACATTGTTGGCTGCATTCAGTGTGGCTGCTGTTGGGGCAATCGGATTTGTTGGCTTGATTGCACCACATGCGGCTCGATTACTTGTGGGGCCGTCGAACCAGCGCTTACTGCCAGTTACAATTTTAATCGGTGGTGCACTGCTAGTGATAGCCGATTTATTTAGCCGTACGTTATTAGCTCCAAATGAGATACCCTCAGGGATTCTTGTTGCTATAATTGGTGCACCATACTTCCTGTGGCTGATGAAGAAGCGTGCGTGATGGGAAAGCAGTTTAATATATGGAAAAAGCAAAAGAGTGTGCTCCAAATTAAATTGGGGGCACACTCTTTTGATACTGTGCGGACAGAACTTGCTCTTTTGTTATACTTGCTTTGCTTTTATCCAGTTTATCAGTCCGCCATGCAGGATAATATCTTTTTGGCGTGGTGTTAAATTATGTTCAACTGTAATATCTTCACCATTATCTGCGAGCGTGGCAGTCAATTTATCACCTTCCAAAAGTTGCTGGCGCAGATTCGTGAATTTGAGCACTTCTCCTTTTGATAGCTTATCGTAATCAGCTTCGTTGGTAAATTTCAATGGAAGAATACCAAAGTTTATAAGGTTTTGCCAATGGATTCGAGCATAGTCTTTTACCACGGCAACACGTAATCCGAGATAACGGGGTGCTAATGCAGCATGTTCACGACTGGAACCCTGACCATAGTTATACCCGCCGACTATAGCATGACCGCCGGCATTTTTACTTTCAATTCCTCGATCAACATAAGTTGAATCAACAGCTTCAAATGTGAAATTACTGATCTCAGGCAGGTTGCTGCGGTATGGAAGAACACGTGCGCCACCTGCAAGTATTTCATCAGTAGAAATATTATCGCCAACTTTAAGAAGAACTGGAACTTCCAGCTTATCCGGCAGATCACCCATTCCGGGAATGGAAACGATGTTTGATCCTTTTACTAAATCTACTTCTTTTGCTTCTTCAGGTGGGAGTGGTCTATCTAATAGATCCTCTACGTTAGGATCACTTGGTTCACTTACTTCCGGATAGGCAAAATCCATTGTCCTTGGGTCAGTTATTTCACCTGTCAGCGCCGATACGGCAGCAGTCTCTGGGCCACATAAAAATACGCTGTCCTCACTTGTCCCTGACCTGCCAGGGAAATTCCGTGGTGTTGTCCGCAGGCTGTTTCTGCCTGAAGCAGGAGCTTGACCCATGCCTATACACCCGTTACAGCCTGCCTGATGTAATCTGGCACCAGCTTGCAATAGACTGGCAATATGAAATTCTTTTACTAGATTTGTTAGCATTTGTCTTGATGTTGGATTAATATCAAAGGACATTCCATCCGCAATGCGCCGTCCTTTTACGATTTCAGCTGCAACAGCAAAATCACGATAGCCCGGATTTGCTGATGAACCAATATATGATTGATAGATTGGGGTTCCAGCAATATCACTTACTGGCACAACATTCCCTGGACTGGAAGGTTTGGCAATCAACGGTTCTAGTTCTGACAAATTGATTTCATCATAACTATCATAGGTAGCACCATTATCTGCAACCAGCTCTACCCATTCATCTTCGCGGTCTTGCTGGGCTAAAAATCGCTTCACCTCATTGTCTGATGGAAATACAGTAGCAGTTGCACCTAGTTCTGCTCCCATGTTTGCGATGACATGTCGGTCCATAGCAGATAAATTATCGAGGCCTGGTCCGTAATACTCAATAATTTTTCCAACACCGCCCTTAACATCATACCGTCTAAGCATTTCTAAAATTACGTCTTTCGCACTGACCCAATCTGGTAAGTCACCAGTTAATTTCACACCCATTACTTCAGGCATTTTAATATAAAATGGCTCTCCAGTTATTGCCATGGCAACGTCAATTCCACCAGCGCCCATCGCTAGCATTCCCATACAGCCGTTTGCACATGTGTGACTATCTGAACCGAGGAGTGTTTTACCTGGCACAGCAAGTCGCTGCATATGAACTGGGTGACTAACGCCATTTCCAGGACGACTATAGTACAAACCAAATCGTTGTGCTGCACTTTCTAAAAATAAATGGTCATCCGGATTCTTGTTATCAACCTGAATAAGGTTGTGGTCAACGTACTGTGCAGAAGCTTCTGTCTTGGCATAGTCCAATCCCATTGCTTCAAGTTCCAGCATGACCATTGTTCCAGTTGCGTCCTGTGTTAGTGTTTGATCTATGTCAAGACTAATTTCCGATCCTGGTTCCATCTTTCCTGATTTAAGATGGTTTTTAATTAATTTTTGAGCTACATTTAAAGCCATTTCTAATCCTCCTTTTGAATTGTATCCATAGAAGTGTTTACCTCAAATGACGTAAAATAAAACAAGGGAGGTTTGGAGGTTGAGTAATAGTGGAGTGTTTCGACAATGTTCGCTAAAAAACGGGAAGTAACAGGCACCAAAAAAACAGGCACCACTAAAAAAAGGATGCCACCTTTTTGGTGACATCCTTTCAGTTTGTTGGTTACGCTTCTTTATGTGCTTCGATTTCGAAGTTAATCTTAATTTCGTCACCAATTAGTACGCCACCAGTTTCTACTGCTGCGTTCCAGGTTAAACCGAAATCTTTACGGCTGATTTTAGTTCCGCCACTAAAGCCAGCAACCGTATTACCACTCATTGGATCTTTACTTTGTCCTTCGAATACTACATCAGCTGTTACAGGATTCGTTGTTCCGCGAATAGTAAGATCACCGGTAACATCATAATTGTTATCCGATTTCTTTTTGATGTCTGTTGCAACAAAAGTTATCTTTGGATGATTCTCAACATCAAAGAAATCTCCTGAACGCAAATGGTCGTCACGATCCTTATTGCGAGTATTAATGCTGCTTGCATCAATTGTTACTTCAATTTTTGAATCTGTTAAATTATCTACATCAGCTTCTATAACAGCATCAAAACTATCAAAGCTACCTTTCGCTTTTGAAATCATCATATGTTTTACTGAAAATCCTAATTCACTGTGTACTGTGTCTACACTCCATGTTGTTCTTGTCATGTAAATCCCTCCATTAATTATTCATTAGTTACTTTATGTAACTTAGTATAGAATAATAAATAGGTATTGTCAAGTAATTTATAAGAAAAATTTTGATTTCAAAATAAGTTTACCCGTATTTTCATATTAATAAACAAATTAACCGTGCTATAATAAACAGTAGAAGTCATAGATTAAGAGGTTGTGAAAAATGAGTCAGTTAAGTATAATTCCATGTGGCAGGAAAAAAGTATGGGATAAAAATCCGAGTTTAGGTGCTGTTCCGGCAAAAGAAGCTTATATTGGCACATTACATAAACTGTGCAGAAATTATGCCGAACAGTTTACCGATAAATGGGTAATACTATCTGCCAAGCATGGTTTTCTGTTCGCAGATGATATAGTTGATGGACAGTATGATGTGACATTTAATCAAAAAAATGACCAGATTATTACATTTGATAGCTTGAGAGAACAAGTTCAAGATAAGAAACTGGATATGTTTGATCAATTGGTTGTTTTAACAGGAAAAAAATATAAACCGGTTATTAATGGGTGTTTTGATGATGGTCTTTCACGGACATTTCCTCTCTCACAATATGGAGGAATTGGTTATATTCTGCAGGCATTAAAGCAATCTCTGGAGAAGAACACACCTATTCACTAATTAGATAGGAGACTAGACATAATGAATCGTGTAGTTTTGATAGCTGTTGTTTTAATAGTATATATGGTATACATCACAATTAAGCATAAGGAGACAGTAAAAAAGTTGTCCTTCCCACAGCAATTAGGGGTAGCAATTTCATTCCTTGGTGTTGTTGGAATCGGGTGTTATATCCTTTTCAATAGTGTTCGTTATTTTGATGCTGCTGTATCTAATGATATATTTAGTATGATTATTCAATTTATAATTGCCTTAGTAGTATTGGTCGTAAGTGTACTTACTTTTAGTGCAATTGCTTATAAAATAACGAGTGGTATATTACCAATCCAACGAAAAAGAAAGTAAATAACAAACGCTGTAGGCTAAATTAGCTTGCAGCGTTTTTTTTCTTCATTAATGACACTTTTTTCGTTTGAGGTTCGATTATAGGTGTAGAACAGATGATTTTGAATTGTCCCTTACATTAGCCGTTCCTATTTATGACAAGCTAAAAATACTATAATACTACAAGTCTATGTTAGGAGGTGACTGGTGGATAAAGGTACTGTTGTAAGAACGGCTGCACTTCTTTTGGCACTTGTAAATCAATGCCTTGTTATGTTTGGGAAATCCCCTTTGCCTATAGATAGTGAAATGTTGGAACAAGTAATGTCATTTTCGTTCCTGGCTGTAACATCAATATCCGCTTGGTTCAAAAATAACTATGTAACAAAAACAGGACTGAAACAGAAGGAAGCGATACTAGAAAAAGGTTTAAATGGGAGAAATGGAGGTATTTAAATGAAGCCAGTTTTAATAATTGACCCAGGTCATGGAGGTAAAGATCCAGGCGGCGGATCCAATAAATATTGGGTTGAGAAAGATATGAATCTAACTATCTCACTCTATCAGTTTCAGCGTTATCAACAGTTAGGAATTCCGGTTGCAATTACACGTCAAAAGGATGTCACTTTATCACCAGCAGAAAGAACGAAGATTGTACGGGAAAGTGGTGCAAAGTATTGTCATTCTAATCATATCAATGCCGGTGGAGGGGATGGTGGTGAGGTTATCCATTCTATCTATGGTGGAGAGGATATGGCAGAAGAGGTAGCTGCTGAATTACAGCATGCAGGTCAAAATATACGCAGGATTTTTACAAGGCCACTGCCAAATGATCGTACTCGCGATTTTTATTATATGAACCGTGATACAGGGGCGGTGATAACAAACATAATTGAGTATGGATTTGCAGATTCACGAGGTGATGATATACGGCAGATTAAGGATGATTGGCAAGTATTAGCAGAATCAGTTGTAAAGGCATTTTGCTCGTATGTTGAATTTCCGTATGAGAGTATTAGGGGTGGCGTAACCCTTAAAAAATACTTGAGTTTGCCACCGGAGGCTTCAACTTGGCGAATTTATCCACTAAATGCATCTCCTGTTAAAGGGAATGAAAAAGGTTTTCTGCGCCCTGAAAAATTTGGAGGATTAACGTACCAGATTTTGGGTACGCCGCAAGCACATGTCTACTTAATTCAAACCCGGGATTTTGGAAAGGTTCAAATCTACGGTCATCCGAATACAGGAGCTAAAGTTTTAACAAAATAAGTTTTTCCTCATAATATGAAACCGTTGTAAATTTTAAATTGATACGTTATAATGCATATAATGAAAAAAGCAGATTAATAGAAGCCTACAGGGGGAGCCGATTGGCTGAGAGTGAACATGATTTATTGTTCTTACCCTTAGAACCTGTTAGTTAGTACTAGCGTAGGGATGGTGGCTTTTTTGATGGAATAAAAAGCAATGTTGTGAGCGGATTCCCCATCAGGAAGCTTCCCCTTGGCATTGCTTTTTTTGTGTTTATTTAAAGGGGAGGTAATCTGAATGAGTTCGAAGCGTACGTTGTTTATGATTGAGGTGGCAATATTTGCTGCCATGGCATTACTGTTAGATATAATACCTTTTTTAAAATTTTCTATTTGGCCACAAGGTGGATCTGTTTCTTTTGCAATGATCCCAATATTCATTATAGCTTTCCGCTGGGGACTGAAAGGCGGTCTGGTGGCCGGCTTTTTATTAGGAGCTATGCAGGTCGTTATGTCTGGACCAATAATTTTAACACCTGTGCAGGGTTTTCTTGATTATATTGTTGCTTTCACTCTAATAGGAATGGCAGGTATATTTGTTAAACCTGTTCAACACGCTGTCAAAGAAGGAAAAGCGAAGATAAGCTTTTTATTAATTATGTTAGGCGTATTTATTGGTTCTGCACTACGCTTTTTGGCACATTTTACTGCTGGAATTGTGTTCTTTGGACATTATGCACCAGAAGGGCAGGCAGTCTGGTTATATTCTCTACTGTATAGTGGATCTTACATGTTGCCATCTTTTATTATTTGTACAATTCTCGTATTCCTATTATTCTACAAACAGCCTAGAACATTGTTGCGAACTGCATAATAGTTTCGCCCATGGAATTAGCCCTTTAAATAAAAGGGCTAATTTTCTATACTTAAGGTAGAGGTGATTATGATGAAAGAATTAATCGGACAGTGCCAGTCGTGTGGGCAAAACGTTTATTGTAAGGATGGCTTTTTTGACGGTGTTCAAAAAAATGGAAAGTTACTTTGCAATGAATGTGTAAATGAAAAAGAATCAAATTAGGAAATTATAGTTTTAACATTTCAACAAAGTTCTCACCGCTTCCTTTTAAGGTGCATAGGCTATAGCACACTTAAGAAAGGAAGTGTTATCGGTGGAGCTAACGATTTCTCATTGGCTATACGGTTTATTTACACTACTAATTATTTTCACGATGATATTCAGAAAAGGTGTAGTACTTCCTTCGTTACTCGGGACATTTGTGATTGCCTGGGTTTACAATGGAAGCTTGATCGATGGTTTTACCGCAATTTTTAATGCCAATCTTGTTGCAGCAAAAGAACTATTCAGTATATTCCTGATTATTACCTTCATGATGGCTCTGCTTCATTCATTGCGTGATTTAGGTGCCGACCGAAGGATGATTCAGCCAATCCAAAAGGTAATGATAAATGGCCATGTCTCGTTTTTTGTCTTGATTGGGGTTACGTATGTGATTTCATTGTTCTTCTGGCCGACACCAGCTGTACCGCTTATATGCGCATTACTAGTACCTGCTGCGATTCGCTCAGGTCTTCCAGCGTTAACTGCAGCAGTTGCTGTTGCATTGGCTGGGCAAGGAATGGCGCTGTCTTCTGATTATATTGTTCAGGTTGCTCCAAGCTTGTCAGCAAAATCAGCCGGTATTGATGTAAGTCTTGTCGCTGATAAAGCATTAATCCTATCCATAATTACAGGTGTAGCTGCAATAGGATTAGCATATCTCTTTTATCGAAAAACAATCCGTGCAAAAAATAGTGAGCTTAATGAAAAAGAGCTTCAGGCTCTGCAATCAACGCAAGAGTCAACGAATAAAGCGCATTCGGCACATTTAAATATGTGGAGTAAAGTATTTGCAGTGCTTGTTCCTGTAGCTCTTTTGGCAGTAGTAATCTACATGATGTACACAAAACTTCTGTCAGGGCGAATGAGTGGATTCGAAGGTGGAGACGGCGCCGCATTTATTGGTGGAGTTGCTGTTATCCTGCTATTATTATCGACGGTTGCATTTGGTCGACAACATGCACTTGATTATATTAGTAACCATATTACAGATGGCTTCGTATTTGCTTTCAAGGCAATGGGTCCGGTTATTCCGATTGCGGGGTTCTTTTTCCTTGGCAGTGCAGATTTTTCCGGAAGTATTTTAGGTGTAGACGAAAATACACCAGGATTACTATTTGATCTTGTTCAATCGACACAGTCCTTTCTGCCACAGAGTGCATTATTTGCAGCATTTAGTGTATTAATTATTGGAATTATTACTGGGCTGGATGGATCAGGATTTTCTGGACTGCCATTGACCGGAGCCCTTGCTGCCTCTCTGGAAAGTACCTCGATTGACTCTGGAACGCTTGCAGCTATTGGTCAAATGGGCTCAATTTGGACTGGTGGAGGAACAATTGTTGCATGGTCCTCTATGATTGCGATTGCCGGATTTTGTGGAGTTTCAGTCATGGATTTAGTTCGGAAAAACTTTATTCCGGTAATACTAGGGTTAATCATTTCAACCGTTTTTGCTGTTTTAATTCTATAAGGACTTGAATAATTGTATATAAACATGTGAATCCTCCAAGTAGAACACTAATATAAGTTTATAGCAAATTCTTATGATACACTTTAATGAATTAGGATAATTTTACTATTGATGGAGGTTTTCAATATGGCAAGCAGTACTTCAAAAATTGTTCAAGAATCGCTAGAAGCTCTGTTGGATGATAAATCATTTTTACCAGAACTGACGGGCAAAACACGTGAGAAGGCATTTACGTCACTGGTATCTATCTTATCTACTCCTAATCATGTCAATAAATCTTTTTTACGAATTGCACTTGAAAATGGCAAGGTAACACGTGTTCCTTCATTCCGAGTTCAGCATAATAATATTCTCGGACCTTATAAGGGAGGAATTCGTTTTCATGAATCAGTGAATGAAGATGAGGTGGCTAACCTTGCATCACTCATGACATTGAAGAATGCGCTCCACGAAGTACCGTTTGGTGGTGGAAAAGGCGGAGTAGTGATTAACCCCAGAGATTATAGTGATAAAGAATTATATATGATTTGCAAAAAGTATGTGCAGTATTTCAGCGAAATTCTTGGACCTGACAAAGATATTCCAGCACCGGATGTTGGTACAGGTGATCGTGAAATGGACTGGATGATGGGAGAATATAAGAGTATTCGACCTGGGAGTTCATATCGTGGCAGCTTCACCGGTAAAAGTGTCATAAATGGTGGATCATTAGGACGAAGAGAAGCGACGGGTAAAGGTGTTTATTTTACATTCCGCTATATGCTTCATAACTTTGTTAAAGATCAGAAAAAGTGGCTCTCTGAACGTAAGAACATTTTTGCTGGAACTGCATTGGACCATATGGATAAAACGTTGTCACTGGCATTCCAGGGATTTGGTAATGTGGGATCTGTAGCCGCACTTGAAGCATTCCAGTGTAATCATCTGAACAATAAAATCGTGGCGGTTAGTGACCGGAATGTAACGCTATATAATTCCGATGGATTAGATATTCCTGGTCTTGTCAAATTTACATCCAGTAGTGGTGGGGACCTTCCAGTTGATGAAGAGCAGTTAAAAGAAGCGGAGGTAAAAGCTACCATTAAGGACCGAGATGACGTGCTGAGCTTAAATGTTGATGTGTTATTTTTAGTTGCACTTGAAAACCAAGTGTACCAGGAAAACATGAAACAGGTTAAGGCTAATATTATAGTGGAAGGGGCGAACGCACCGGTTACGAGTGGAGCAGATAAATATTTAAGTGAAAAAGGTGTCATTATTGTCCCAGATATTTTAGCAAATGCTGGCGGTGTTATTGTTTCTTATTTTGAATGGCTGCAAGGTCGGGAAACACAATTTTTCACTGAAGAAGAAGTTTTTAAGCGTTTATTTGATAAAATGAAGGAAACATTTGATACGATTTTTCCCCAATTTTTTGGTGATCCATTTCCGTTGCGGCAGAACTGTTACATTCACGCCGTAATGAAAATATCGACCATTTTATATAAGCAAGGAAAACTTTATTAAATGAACGAGACAGGGACATAATTAAACTTTCCATTTTAAAGACGAATAATAACAGGATAGAATTTTTAGAACGTTCATTTTCATTGGTTGGATCTAATACCTACTTGATAAAAAATGCGACAGATACTAGGATTATCGATTATAGTATTTAGTTTGGCTCTCTAACCACGCATTTGAAAGATACTTGCTTTCATCGCTCTGGGAACAAAGGCGACATCTGCTCAAGCTGAAGCGTTGCCCTAAGAGGTGCGCAGAATGTATTTCCTTAAGCGGCATCGTCGCAGAAAAATTACTTTTCAAATTGCATCACAATTTAACTTTAATCAGCAACAAAAATAAATCCGAACCATAATTCAAGAATTTTGAATTATGGTTCGGATTTTACTTTGACTAAAATACTTTTGTCCCACCCTCTTTTTTTGAAGTTTAGAAAGTATAAATACTTTCTTATTGCATAAGTGTAACTAAGGCATTTGCCATTAGGGATTGTGCTGCACCAAAGTATAAGATTATTAAGAAAAATTTCATAAGTCTCCCTTTAACGATTGCCAGGTTTTCTAAACTATTAATGTGTTATAATATTCAGTAAATAAAGATAACGTTTTAAATTGTATTTTTTTAATTGGGTAATCATGTATTAAAGATAATAATGTAAGCGCTTTAAGGAGGGGTTTAAAAAGTGAGTGAAAAAAGCCTGTCGTTATGGAAGACAACAAAGTACCACCACCATTTGAAAGCAACAGAAGAGGAAGAGATAGCCAGAGAAACCGCAATAACAATTACTGTTAATGGAGATCAGTATGCCACAATAGTTTGCACACCAAATGATGTGTATGAACTGACTCTTGGGTATCTGGCTTCTGAAGGACTTATTCGTTCAGTTGATCAAGTGGAAAATCTATCGATTGATGAAGCAAAAGGCTTTGCATATGCAGATTTATCAATTCCTGTATCATTTCCCAAACGGTCCGAGAGGTGGATTGGTTCTTGCTGTGGAAAGAGCCGGGAATTCTATTTAAAACAGGACGTAAATACTGCTAAAACAATAATGTCACAAGCAAATATTTCAACTAAGCAAATCAATCAATTAATGATGGAATTTGACTCCATGGCAGAAATATTTAATAGAACAGGAGGTGTTCACCAAGCGGCATTGGCATCCGGTGATAAGGTTATAGGTTCTTATATTGATATTGGTCGTCATAATGCGCTTGATAAGCTGTATGGATATATACTACAAAATCGTATTACCTTGAAAAATAAATGTGTTTTGTTTAGCGGTAGAATTTCGTCTGAGGTTGTATTGAAAGTTTCCAAGATTGGCGCTGGATTATTGGTGGCTAAATCGGCACCAACAGATCTCGCTTTAAGACTGGCTGATGATTTGCAAATAACCGCTGTCGGATTCGCCCGTGATAGTAACCTGAATGTATATACTCATGAGAACAGAGTTTATGGTGACACGAACCAAAATATACATTTTTTAGGGAGGAGATAATGTGCAAAATCAAGACCATATCGTTGTTACGATAAATGGTAAAGAATACTTAGCAGAAAATAACCAAAATCTATTGGATTTGATTAACACGACAGACGAATTTGTGCCACAAATTTGTTACAACGAGTCACTAGGGCCTGTGCAAACATGTGATACGTGTATGGTAGAAGCTGATGGTCAAATTGTTCGTGCATGTGGAACATCAGTAACACCTGGCATGATAGTGGATACAACCTTTGAGCATGTAAATGCAGCTCAAAAAGAAGCTCTCGATAGAATACTAGAAAAGCATGAGTTGTATTGCACTGTCTGTGATTATAACAACGGCTCATGTGAGATTCATAATACTGTTGCAGATTTTGGGCTGGAGCACCAATCAAGACCCTTTGAACCAAAGCCATATGAGATTGATAACTCAAGTCCGTTCTACCGTTATGATCCGGACCAGTGTATATTGTGCGGGCGTTGTGTAGAAGTATGCCAGGATATCCAGGTAAATGAGACGCTCCTGATTGACTGGAAGAGAGAAAAACCTCGCGTAGTATGGGATAACGACGTACCAATTGACGAATCATCTTGTGTAGGATGTGGACAATGCGTCACAGTATGCCCATGTAATGCCTTAATGGAAACATCGATGGTTGGTGAAGCAGGGTATATGACTGATCACAGTCCAGGATTATTACGGTCCATGATTGATTTGACGAAAAAGGCAGAACCAGGTTATGGTCCATTATTTGCGGTATCTGATACAGAAGCATCGATGCGAGAAGAGCGAATTGAAAAGACAAAAACGGTTTGTACATATTGTGGTGTCGGGTGCACATTTGATGTATGGACAAAGGACCGTAAAATATTGAAAGTAGAACCACAGCAAGATTCTCCTGCAAATGGTATTTCTACATGTATTAAAGGGAAATTTGGCTGGGATTATGTGAACTCTGAGGAACGGTTAACCAAGCCGTTAATTCGTGACGGTGAATCTTTTGTGGAAGTTGAATGGGATGTAGCGATAGATTATGTTGTAAAACGTTTTTCAGAAATTAAAGATGGTAATGGTGCTGATGCACTTGGATTTATTTCGTCCTCCAAAGCTACAAATGAAGAATCCTATGTGATGCAAAAATTGGCGCGACAGGTAATTGGGACAAACAATATCGATAATTGCTCACGCTATTGTCAGGCACCGGCTACAAAAGGACTTTTTCGGACGGTAGGACATGGAGGGGATTCTGGCTCAATTGATGATATTGGTGAGGCAGAAATGGTTATAACAATAGGTTCTAATACGACAGAATCACATCCTGTGCTTGGTTCGCGCATTAAGCGTTCGCAAAAGTTATTTGGTCAGAAGCTGTATGTATTTGATTTACGAAAACATGAAATGGGACAGCGTGCTGATAGGTTTTTCCAGCCTAAAAGTGGAACTGACTTAGTTTGGCTGTCTGCAGTAACAAAATATATTATAGATCAAGGCTGGGAAAATCGTCCGTTTATTGATAAATGGGTGAATAATTTTGAAAGTTATAAACAATCACTGGCTAAGTTCACACTTGATTTTGCAGAGGAATTAACAGGTATTTCCAAAAAGGATTTAATCGAAATCGCGGAACAGGTTGTCAGTGTTGATAAGCTTGCAATTTGCTGGGCAATGGGTGTAACTCAGCATCAACTGGGCAGTGATACGAGTACAGCAATCTCAAATCTATTATTAATTACTGGAAACTATATGCGAAACGGTACAGGGGCATATCCATTACGGGGTCATAACAATGTCCAAGGCTGCAGTGATTTTGGTAGTATGCCTAACTTCTTCCCTGGATATGAACAGGTTACAGACGATGATGTTCGTGGGCGCTATGAAGATGCCTGGGGTGCAGAAATTCCAAGTGAACCTGGAAAGGATAACCATGAAATGATTAAGGCGATCCATGAAGGGAGTTTGAACGCTTTATATGTGTTAGGTGAAGATACGGGGATAGTTGATGCGAATATCAATTATGTTACTGCTGCATTTGAAAAACTCGATTTCTTCGTTATTCAGGATTTATTTTTAACGAAGACAGCGGAGTATGCTGATGTTATATTACCTGCTGTTCCGAGTCTTGAAAAAGAAGGAACATTTACGAATACCGAAAGACGTATTCAACGCTTGTACAAAGCGCTAGATCCTGTGGGAGACTCACGTCCGGATTGGCAAATTATTATGGATATTGCAAATAAGTTCGGGTATGACTGGGATTACTCTGATCCATCGGACATTATGGATGAGGCAGCATCACTTACACCATTATTTGCAGGAGTAAATTATGATAGGTTAATAGACTATAATAGCCTTCAATGGCCTGTTGACGCGGATGGGACAGATACACCGCTGCTGTACGTTGATGGGTTTCCGTTTGATGATTATAAAGCCAGATTGTATCCACTCGAATATGAATTAAAATATGATACAAATGAAGAATATGATTTGCATGTGAATAATGGAAGAGTGCTTGAACATTTTCATGAGGGCAATATGACATATAAATCAAAAGGAATTACAAATAAAATGCCAAATGCGTTTATTGAAGTTTCACCTGAATTAGCTGAAGAACGTGGGATTAAAGAGGGTGCTGAAATTAAACTAACATCGGAAGCCGGGGAAGCTACTGGAATTGCTCACATTACAGATCGTGTACGTGGTAAAGAATTGTATCTTCCATTGAATGATAATGGAAAATCAGCCGTCAATTATTTAACTGACAATAATGTGGATAAAGACACGAACACCCCCTCCTATAAGGAGATTGCTGTGAGAATGGATGTTATAAAGAAAAAGGGCAAAAGTCCATTGCCACCGAATAACTATCGACGAGGCAATCCACAACCTCAAGTTAGTGTGAAGGTAGAGCAAAAATGGGATCGTGATGACTATATTTTTCCGGGAAGTCAGGTGAAACATGATGTCTAATCCGATAACAAATATTAAGCGAATGGAAATTCCAGAAGAAACTATAAAAGAACGGAATCTTGACGATGTTGCTCGGGCGGTCAGCGAAAACAAAGAGGCAATTTTAAAAGGAATTGAATTGTTAGCGACACTTAACAAAAGTGACACGTTGGATACTGTAAATGCCTTAGTAAAACATAAAGAGGATGCTTTAGAAAACGTGATGGGGGAATTAAACAAACCGCAATATTCGGGAACACTTGAGAACTTGAGTAAATTGTTTCTATTTATTGGTGAGCTCAAAGTAGATGAAATTCAATATTTTGCAGATAGACTTAATAGTGGTATGGAAGTAGCAAGTACATCTGAAGATTCCGTTAAGACGTCATATGTGGATCTATTAAAGGCGCTGAAGGATCCAGAAATCAATCGAAGTATTACCATGCTGCTTCATTTTTTACGCGGGATGGGTAGAGAGCAAAAAACTTGAGCCTCAAAATATGTTCAATTAGCACCAAATGAAAATTAAAAAAACTTTTTAATTCAAAAGATTTGCATTAATTAATATTTGTTCAGTAAGATGGAGTTGTACTATTTATTATTGTTTTCACATAGATTTTAGTAGGTATGTCTCACAATTTTTAGGAGACATACCAAATAACTTGGGGGAGGTTGAGAAGGTGAGTAGTATTTTGGTTGCGATAATCGGGATGCTTGTTTTCGCATTAGGTTATCGCTATTATTCTAAGTTTGTCGCAGAAAAGATTTTCAGATTAGATCCTAACTATGTTACACCTGCACATCGTTATAAAGATGGTGTGGATTTTGTACCTACGAATAAATTTGTTTTGTGGGGACATCATTTCACGTCAGTTGCAGGGGCAGCACCAATTGTTGGGCCGGCTATAGCAGTTTATTGGGGTTGGCTCCCAGCATTCCTATGGGTAATTCTTGGGACAGTGTTTGCTGCAGGTGTGCACGACTTTGGAACACTTGTATTATCTGTTCGAAATAAGGGTCAATCGATTGGAACGCTTGCAAATAAACTTATCGGACAACGAGCGAAGGTCCTGTTTTTATTCATTATTCTTATTCTGGTATTAATGGTTAATGCAGTATTTGCATGGGTAATTGCAAATCTGTTTATTTCATTCCCGGCTAGTGTTATTCCGGTGTTTATTCAAATTCCTTTAGCAATATGGATAGGTGTTGCGGTATATAAACGTAAGCAAAAAATGCTTGTGCCATCATTGCTGGCTTTGGCAGTTATGTATATAACTGCAGTTATTGCAAGTAGGGTCGATTTTATGCAAATAGATTTAGTCCAGTATATGGGCGGTGAAGGTGCTACAGGACTATTTGGACTTGGGGCTGTTTCATCTGCATTTTTTATTTGGATTATTATATTGATGATATATGTATACGTCGCTTCTACATTACCTGTTTGGAAGTTACTGCAGCCACGTGACTTCATTAATTCACATCAGCTAATTGTTGGTCTTGCGATTTTGTATTTGGGACTATTATTAAGCAATCCAGAAATCACAGCGCCACTAACTCATACGAATACAGATGTATCATGGTTCCCGCTATTATTTATCACGATTGCATGTGGAGCCATATCAGGATTCCATGGTTTAGTATCGAGCGGTACTTCTAGTAAACAATTAAATAACGAGTCTGAAGCACGATTTGTAGGGTATTTAGGTGCTGTTGGTGAAGGGGCACTAGCATTGATAGCAATCATTGCTGTTGTTACATTCTTCTCTAGTACCGATGAATTCCTAGCAACGTATAGCAGCTTTGCAGCAGCGGGCGGCGCAGGACTTAATGTGTTTGTTCAAGGTGCTGGTCAGCTAGCTACAGGATTAATGATACCTCCAGATGTTGCTGCTACAATTGTATCTGTAATCGTAGTGAGTTTCGCTGCAACAACACTAGACACATCGGTTCGCCTAATGCGCTATATTATAGCTGAACTAGGTGTTGAATATAAAATGCCGGCACTTACAAAAACACATGTTGCAACTTCAATTGCTGTTGTCTCAAGTGCGGCGTTAGTACTACTGCCAGAAGGTCCAAAAGGTTTTGGGTCAGGTGGATATTTGCTTTGGCCGTTATTTGGGACATCTAACCAGTTACTCGCAGGGATTAGTTTATTGCTGATTTCCATTTGGCTTAAACGACAAGGCAGAAACTATATGATCACCTTCATTCCAATGGTATTCTTGATGTTTATGACATTGTGGGCAATGTTCCAACAGGTTGTATTTCAATGGTCATGGTTTGGATCAAGCTCCAGCACATTACTCTTTGTCTTCGGAGCAATCATATTTGTGTTTGCGGTATGGATTATATTGACCGCATTTACAGCATTAACGGGTAAAATGGATCAGGATATCGATACTGATGATAAGATGATTAAGTAGGAAATTAAATTAGAGGGGGATCATTTTTTAAAAGTGATCCCTTTTCTGATTATAGAAGAAGAGGTGAGAAACGTGTTAGATAAAATTAAGATGCTCATCGAATATTATGAAGAAGTATTAAATATGCCGCATCGTCAAGAAATTGCAAGGGAATTAAGAGACCAGGATGACTTGTTTTTGCTTCTATTATATTCTGAGATGATTGGTATTCCAAATCCTGTTTATTACTATACACTTGAACTATATCCATATATGATTGAGCGTTTCCATGATTGGCATTTAAGAATGGGAATGGAAAAGTCACCAATGACAGGAATCCGCTGTTGTTAATTAGAAAAGCGTAAGCGTCTTACTTATTAGCGACGTATGGACTGCGCTCAGCAATGCGGATGGATCTACGTTGCCGCACAAAGCGTTGGTCTTTCGATAATCTCTCTTTTACCATGAGATAAAGGGAACATTGAGTAAGCGAACATTCGAGTCCACTAGACGCTACAGCTGGACGTGGCTACGCTTTATATAAAACTGTATAGGTATTAATTAATATTGTTAGATACTCATTGAAAAGGAGCCTAAATATGCAAGTTCTAGAGAAAAAAATTATTTTTGTTGGCGGAAAAGGCGGTGTGGGTAAGTCAACTTCAGCTGCAGCAATTGCTTGGAAGTCAGCAGAGGAAGGCCATAATACATTGCTTGTATCCACAGACCCTGCGCATAATTTAGGAGATATTTTTAATCAATCAATTGGAGGAAAGACAACAAATGTTTCAAAGAATCTTTCGGCCCTTGAGATTGACCCGGAAATAGAGACTAATAATTATATTAAAGGGGTAAAGGAAAACATTAAAGGTGTAGTTCATTCTGGTATGATGGAAGAGGTTTACCGACAGTTGGATACTGCAAAGGCTTCCCCAGGAGCAGATGAAGCTGCGTTGTTTGATAAACTAATTTCTATTATTTTAGAAGAAAGCGAGCATTATGATAAACTTATCTTTGATACAGCTCCAACAGGGCACACGATCCGCCTGCTTTCATTGCCAGAGCTAATGGGAGTATGGATTGAAGGAATGTTACAGAAACGACAAAAGACAAATGAAAACTATACACAATTATTAAATGATGGAGAACCGATTGAAGACCCGATTTATGATGTACTTAAAACTCGCCAGGAAAGGTTTTCAAAGGCAAGAGAAGTTTTATTGGATGGAAAAGTTACTGGGTTTGTCTTTGTGATGAATCCTGAGCGTTTGCCTATTTTGGAAACACAAAAAGCGATTGAATTGCTTGATAAATACCATCTTCATGTGAAAACATTAATTGTAAATAAAGTCTTACCAGATGATGTGGATGGTAATTTTCTACTTCAACGTAAAGGGCATGAACAGCAATATATGGATACTATAAAAGAAACTTTTACGAAGCAGCAATTGATTTATGTGCCATTATTTTCTCGCGATATAATGGACAAGCAACAACTTAATGATTTCAGTAAATATTTTGTGAAGGAGTGATTGAATATGAAAGCATTTGTACATGAATTTGGAGAAACGAAGATTAAAGATATGGCAGATCCATTTGCAGATCACGGACAAGTTACAGTGTCAATACGAACCGCAGGATTAAATCGACGTGATATCTCGATTCCAAAGCGTAGAGGAGATGAAGCGGCTGCACTGATTCTCGGGTCTGACGGTGCTGGCATAATTGAATCAGTGGGGGAAGGCGTCACAGATTTTTCAATTGGAGATGAAGTAATTATTAATCCA
The DNA here is from genome assembly GCF_900102415.1 of Virgibacillus salinus. Lineage (NCBI taxonomy): Bacteria > Bacillati > Bacillota > Bacilli > Caryophanales > Bacillaceae > Virgibacillus > Virgibacillus salinus. The sequence continues at coordinate 921,385 of NZ_FNKD01000002.1, read as the reverse complement.
TCACTTCAATGGTATGAAAATAGTGATGCGCCTCCAAAGGGATTTGACATCCTTGGAATGCCTGATAATGGAACATTTACGGAAAAAATTGTGCTTCCTGCTGAACAGGTGGAAGCAAAGCCAGAGCATCTCACATGGGAAGAGGCAGGAGTACTAGCCTTACCTGCTTTAACCGGTTATCGTGCATTGTTCACAAAAGGTGGGCTTAAAGAAGGGGATACATTGTTTATTCCTGGTGCTGGAAGTGGAGTTGCGACATATCTTATTCAGTTCGCCAAAAACGTTGGTGCAAAAGTGATTGTAACTTCGCGCAGTGCAGATAAACGTCAACGAGCCAAAGAATTAGGTGCTGATATTGTTTTGGATACAAACAGTGACTGGACAGCGGAGCTTGAAAATGAAACCATTGATTTAGTAATTGAAAGTGTGGGACGAGCTACATTTAATCGCTCATTGGAGGTACTGAAGAAGGGTGGACGTATTGTAGCATTTGGTGCTACAACAGAGGACACAATTGATTTGAATTTACGGAAGTTTTTCTATGGACAATATCAATTATTCGGTTCAACTATGGGAAGCAGGCAAGAGCTTCGTGCAATGCTGAAGCACATTGAAAGATTTAAAACACATCCAGTTGTTGACAGTACATTTTCGCTGGACAAAGCAAACGAAGCGATGAACTACCTTGAACAAGGTAAGCAGTTTGGGAATGTTGCACTTGTAGTAAGTGAATAGATAGTAAAGGCTCTCTTTTATAGCAAGAGAGTCTTTTTGCAGTTAAGAAAGCAGCATGGCTGTCGAGTGCGCAGCCACCATCTATTGTAATTGAATTTTCATACAAATAATGTTGAGAGGTTTTGCGGACACCAGGGACCTTATTTGGCTGAAATACAGGAAAATGTTGATGTTTGCAGACACCAAGGACCTTATTTGTTACAAATCCACTCTATCAGCCATGATATAAGTGAAATAAGAGCTTCTGTGTCCGGATAAATTCGAAAAGGTGACTTTTTTATAGTAATAGCGTCTCCTGTGTCCGTTAAAAAGTAAAAGGTATAGAAAAAATCTATTTCGTTAAACCTCCGTGGCTCTGCAATGCGCAGCAACCATCTGTTATGAAATTAAATTTGTAATAGAGCTAGAGTCAAAAGTATAACTATTTTCTTAATGCATAAGTGCAACTAAGGCTTATCTATATTAAGGCTTGGCGCTAAGCCAGGTTTTCTAATATTGGAGGTATGGAGATACTTTGTCAATTGCTTCCTGCATTTTCTGGCTATTTTTTTCATACATATTCTTCGTTTCCTGATTCTCGGAAGCCAATGCAAATAATTCAAGGTCTGCTTGGCTTTTTTTCATTGCAGCTAGAAGCAGTGGTTTTTCACTCGGACTAGGTACAGTAATTTTGTCATCATATAAATCTACTGTTAATTGTCCGTCGCTATCTACTTGACCTAAAAACACATTTTCAATACTGACATCCATTTTGTCCAACTCGGTTTCAAGCCAATTTGTGTTTAGTGAAGCATTTGATAAAGGCTCAAGTAATGCATGTCCGTCCATGACAACTGTTTGGGGTTCTTTTTCTGGAGCTGGTTTTAAGCCAATATCCTTAACTGTCACTGGCTGATTTTCTTTTTTAGGTAATACATTGACCTTTCCTGTTGGTTCTAAAACAGCAAATTCGACATCCGCTGCCTTATACATGTTGTTGTTACGCAATTCTTCAAGCAAATCATCGGTCGTATAACGTTCTTTTTTTAAATTTTCTTCCAATATTCTACCATTTTGAATAAATACGGTGCCTTTCCCTTGAGTAAAGTCGCGTACTCTTTTACTCTTCAATGCTATATATTCTAACCCGAATGGGATAAAGAACCATACTGAAAGTGCAATAAGTGCATACTCAAATTGAGTTGTCAAATCTGTCACATGTGTTGCGACAATACTCCCAATAACAATTCCAGTTATGTATTGAAAGATATCAAGCTGAGACATTTGTTTTTTACCAAGCATTTTGGTAATAAAAAACAGTGCAATCAATAAACTTAGTGATCGAATTAGGATTTCAACCCAGCCTGGCATTGTATCACTCCTTTAATTCTTATATTGTGGTTCTTGCTGAGATAAATATATTACTTGTTTCTCCAAATCAGTCTTTATATCAGAAATGATACTTTGAACTTCATGGAAACATTCTCGTGCTTCTGGATTTTGTGTTTTATTTTCTAATGAGAGAAGTGTTGCTTCAACGCTTTTAATAGATGAAAAGCAGCCTTTAACTTGTGATCCTACAGTCATATTTTATTCTATCCTTTCGGTTTAAAAATAATAGCACCAATCATTCCAAATATAATAGCAGCTGAAATACCAGAACTCGTGACTTCAAACATTCCTGTTACAACCCCAATCAGACCATGTTTTTCAGCCTCTGCCATTGCCCCATGGACAAGTGAGTTACCGAAGCTTGTAATCGGGACTGTTGCACCTGCACCTGCAAAGTCAATTAACGGTTCGTATAGGCCGAAACCGTCCAAAATTGCCCCGGAAACTACAAGGATACTGAGGGTAAGTCCTGGATTAAATTTAAATACATCAAACATAATTTGGCCGATGACACAAATAAGTCCTCCGACAACAAATGCCCAGAAAAAAATCATTGTATATCACTTCCTGATTCGATAGAGACTGCATGTGCAATACATGGAATTGAATCACTTTGCTGCACGCTAAGAGGTGAATGCAGGGCACCGGTTGCAACTACAAGAATTCGATTAAGCTTTTGCTGTTTCATTAGATTTAAAAAGTGTCCATACACTACAACAGCTGAACAAGCAGCTCCACTTGCACCAGCTAGAACAGGCTGACCATCACGGTAAATAGTTAATCCGCAATCCTTAAAATTTTCTTCTGTAACAGCAACATTTCTTTTCTGCAAAAGGTCTATCGTTATTTCACGACCAACATAACCAAGGTCTCCCGTAATAATTAAGTCATAATATGACGGGGCAATATCACGTTCCTTTAGATGTTGCTCAATCGTGTCAACAGCAGCTGGAGCCATTGCGCCGCCCATGTTAAAAGGATCAGTCATACCCATATCAACAACTTTACCAATTGTTGCGGAAGTAATTCTGGGTCCATCTCCTTCTTTAGCTACGAGCGCACATCCTGCGCCCGTTACTGTCCACTGTGCAGTAGGTGGTTTTTGACCGCCATATTCAGTTGGGTATCTGAATTGTTTTTCAGTGGCTGCATTATGGCTGGAAGAGCCACTTAAAACATAGTCAGCCCCATTACTGTTTACAAGAAATGCTGACAGTGCAAGGCTTTCCATAGAGGTTGCGCAGGCACTGAATAAGCCGAAATATGGCACATCCAATGTTTTGGCTGTAAAACTTGTTGGTGTTATTTGATTAATTAAATCACCACTAATAAAAAAATTCACCTGTTCCTTTTCAATCAAACTGTTTTTTACAGCAATTTGAGTTGCTTCTTCCATCATTGTTCGTTGAGCTTTTTCAAAGGTTGATTGCTTAAGCCACATATCATCATGTAAAAGGTCAAAGTCTTTGGGGATATTCCCTTCTGCTTCAAAAGGTCCACCTACTGTGCCGGTTGAAATAATGACAGGTTTATTTTCAAAAATCCAAGTGCGATGTCCAGTCAGCATTATAATCCACCCCACTGAATGAGAATTGTTTTAATTAATGCAATAACAAAAGCAGAAAAAACGCCAAACAGAATGACTGATCCTGCCAATTTAAACATATTTCCACCGACTCCTAACACAAATCCTTCGGTACGGTGTTCGATAGCAGCAGATATAACTGCATTGCCAAAGCCTGTAACTGGAACAGCAGAACCGGCACCAGCAAATTGTCCGATTCGGTCATATATTCCAAAGCCTGTTAAAAGCATTGTAATAAATATCAAAGTAGCAACAGTTGGATTCCCAACAGTTTGCTCTGTAAAGTCAAAGAAATAAATATAGATTGTTGAAATTATCTGGCCGATAAAACAAATGAATCCACCTACAAAAAAGGCTTTAATACAGTTTTTAAAAATGGGCCTCTTAACTTCTCTATCCTGTTGAAATGCTTGGTACTTTTGTGCACTAGGTGGTAGATTTTTCTTTTTCTTATCTGCCATAAACTGCTCACTCTTTTCCTTATGTTTGTTCATTCATAAGTTTGATTAAATGTTTAACTTCCTTTTCAAGCTTCTTCTTTGAAATGTCTCTATTTTGTATTTGTTTTTCAAGCCGTTTTGTTTCAATTACTATTTTTTGATCAGTTGATAGTTGAACTTTATGATCACGAAAAACTTTTTCCATTTTTTTATGCAAGTTTTTCCGGATTTTCGCTAATTTAAAGCGTTCATTATGATGTACCTCAATTGCAATAACCAGATCCCCCTCAGTGTTTACCGCATAGATATTAGTTATCTCCTTGTGCTGACTAAGGCTTTGCTTAGCACTATTTGAAACGGATTGATCAATTGATGCTTCAGTAGAAATGTTGGTAAAATTAACTCCATCAATCTGACCGTTCTGGGAGGGATCACTATCTGTATTTGGGTTGCAGCCAAATAGGAAAAATATTATACCAAGTGTAAACAAGATTTGATAACTATTCATAATATAATCCTCCCGTTGATAGAGGTTGGCGATAGGGAACCAACCTCATGTAGTAATGTATTTATAGTCCTTTATATTGTGGTTCTTCCTGCTCAATTTGTGATACTCTTGGTTCAACGCTCTGTAAGATTGACTCTGTTTGCTGGGCAGCATTCTCATAAAGCTGTTTCGCTTGTTTATTTTCTGTTTCTAATGCGAACTGTTCAAAACTAGCCTGTGCACTTTTAAGACCTGCTAGTGTTTGCTTAACTTGGCTTGAGACTGTCATATATATCCTCCTTTATTTGCGTTTCGCTTCACTATATATAATCTTATAAAATGCGGTTATTTATACTTTCTATATTTTACCTACTATTTATACTTAATTAATATAAAATTAAATAAATGGAAACTTTTTGGTAGGTTAATACGTCTTATATATAAGTTAGGGGAGTGAAAAATGAAAAAAGGGGTATTTGTACTATCGATTTTGTCGGTATTTCTCTTGATCTCATTTTATTGGTTTTACGAGCAGGCTGGGGCAGAACTGACAGTTAACCAAAGTAAAGAAATACAACAAGATGAATTTATTTTACATATCCGTGTGGAAAAAATGTCTGAGGGATTTCAAGTTTTTCGGTCAATCCAGTACATAGGGGAGGAACAGGTAGAGATAACACATCAAACTCCACTTATATCTGTCTCGCTAAAACATAAAAATCATGATTATACTGGAAGCAATGTTACAAGAGTGCTAACTTCAGGAAGTAGTTATCATCCTCAAGGTTCTAAAACGTTTGAAGCACCGGGCAGAGGTGAATATACATTGTTTTGTGAATCAAGATTTAACGTGGATGGTGAAGAAATAAAAATAAATTATCAAGAAAATTTAATGTTTAATTAAAAAACAGCATGCCGAATAAAAACGGATGCTGTTTTTTTACGTAAGAAATTATAAATTCTATCTTACTGCATAAGTGTAACTAAAGCTTATCTAAATTAAGGCAATTAATCCAAAGTATGATGAATTCTGAGAAAGCAAAGTATGCTTTCATAAGAATCACTTTAACGAATGCCAAGTTTTCTAATATTTTATCGCTTATTTAAGTTTTTACTTTTAATAAATGGGGTAACATCCATTCGATTTGCTATTTTGTATTTACGAACCATCTGCTCTGACCATGTGTCTGTACGTGTATTATTTGATCTTGTCTGGTAATATGTTTTGAGTTCTTCATTAAAGTTATCTATTAATTCCCGTTGAAATTGATAGTCTGTATTATATTTATTCTCGTGATATACGGCATCTATAGGAAGACGCGGTTTTTTATCAGGATTTTCATCAGGATAGCCCACAGCCATCCCAAACAAAGGTACAACGTAGTCTGGAAGCTCCAAGATATCATTAACTCGATTAATATTATTTCGGAGACTACCTATAAAGCATGTTCCTAAACCCATTGATTCTGCGGCGATTACAGTGTTCTGAGCAACTAATGCTGTGTCTACTGTTGAAACAAGGAACTGCTCAGTACTTTCTATGCTCTCCTGCATAGCCTTTTGTTCTTCTGGGGTAGCTTGCTGATAGATACGATTTAAATCAGCACAAAAAACGAAGAAATGTCCATTTTCTTTTACGTAATCCTGCCCAGATACTTCCTTTAATCTTGCCTTTACAGTTTCATCTGTAATACCGATAACAGTGTATGCCATAACATAACTTGATGTGGATGCTTGCTGAGCGGCACCGATAATTGTATGTATTTGTTCAGTCGTTAACTGTTCACTTTGAAATTTTCGTATTGATCGATGATTACTTATTATATTTACTGTATCATTCATTATTGAAACTCCTTTAATCAATTGTGTTTAGTGTTAGTTCAACACTTACCGTTGTTTTTTTACTTTCCTGCCACTGATTAATATTTTCAGGTGATACCTCAGTTATATCTGGATGGGATACTATGATTGTGTCATTATCCACCCAATCGGCAGTTAAGATTGGCCATTTGTAGTTCAGAACATCTTTGTCGTTCATTTCGTTTACGAGTGGAAGTAACCTCCATTCTTCTAAGTCAATAACAGCAATGTTGGAGTATGGAGCAGGAGATGTGAGTTTCCTATGAAAACGTAGTAATATTTTTGTGTTGTCTGGTGAAGCCTTTGCCTGAATGTACTTTGCTAAATCAGCGATCAAATATGCTTGATTGTCCTTTGTTTGATCAAGTAATAAGTATGAGCATAATTCATCCTGACAGGAGAATTCAAGTAAGTAGAGATTTTTATCAACAGCACTTACACGAAACATATTCATTTTTTCTAGTGCTTGTTGGTGATTTGGAATACCTTGTAAATAAGCATTCAAAATAGGAACCATTTCCAAGTTGATCTTAACCTCTTCATCAGGAAGGGTGAACTCGATAAACTGTTCAACTTCTTCATCTTCAGTTTGTTCTTCTATAAATTCAGGACCTTGGTTAGGATCAACTAGTTTCGTGTCTTTTTGTATAATTACTGGCTCTTCACTACAAGCTACCAACAGTATAAGTGCACCTATACATAATAACCACTTATACATTATAAACACCCCCCAACATCTGCATACATCTAATTATACATTAAAGAAAACCTTTTTCTAGGGCAAAAACTTTATTAGAAAATCTGACTTTTTATAAAGGAAATCTGGATTCTTTTTTTATATAAAAAAACACCACTCGTAAGTGATGTTTTTAGTGGTCATGTCTGTTTTAGAATAATTGAAATACATAATTAATTAGGAACCATAAAATCCCAAAGAATATGATCAAATATGTTACATATTTGATTACAGCAACTCCGACTTTACTTGAGTCGGATTTTTTTTCTACACGTTCTACTTCCACATCTTTATGTTCATCCACACTAAGCACTCCTTTTAAATCACAATTTAGTAATCACTATGATTATTTCTGGGGTGTTGGTAATTAAATACCCAGTAGGAAGAACATTAAAACATTTCTTATTCTTTGGCACTTTTCGAAAGTTCTGTTGCTTTTTATCTTCGCAATTGATATAAACTGCGAATTAACATGAAAAATACTCAACCGGGGCTCATAACTTCGATATGAGTGACCGTTTCTCACTATTTAAACAGAGTTCGGGTTCTCATAACCCTGATGAAGACACGTTTCACGCTATTTGAATAGAGTTCGGGTTCTCATAACCCCGATGAAGACAATTTTCACGCTATTTGAACAGCGTTTGTGCTCTCATAGCCCTGATGAGTGAGCCCGTGGCTAGTCAGACTGCGAAAGTGCTAGCTTGAGTAGATGTTGCATTGGTACCGGAGTGGTGCAAAAGAAAATTTTCACTGTGTCGCAATTTATATCAACTACGTTATGATTTCATTACTTTGATAAAGCAACAATATTTTATTAAACAGCCTATTTTTTAATTGTATGTGGTGAAATATCAATTTTGGGCCAAATTTGTTACACTGATGGTAATGATTAGTAATTGATTAGTAATGGAAGGTTTGATCTAGAATGGTAGAAATACGAAAACCAATCCCCGTGCAGGAAGCAATTGAACATGTCTGGAATCACCGTCATCAAGGGTGTACGGAATATATTTCTATTAATGATTGTGATAATAGAAGCCTTGGAGAAAATATCGTGGCTAGTCATGCGGTACCACCGTTTAATAAATCGCCATATGATGGTTTTGCCTTCAGCTCTGAAGATACCTTACATGCCGGTTTAAATAATCCTGTAGAATTCGATGTTGTGGAACATATTGGTGCTGGCCAAGTACCAACAATTCGACTGGAGCAAGGTCAGGCAACAAGAATTATGACAGGCGCAAAAATTCCGGAAGGCGCAGATTGTGTTGCTATGTTTGAAGTTTGTAAGACATATGAGAAAAATAATATGGCCTGCATGTCAATTAAACGAACAATGAAGGCTGGTCAAAATATAATTGAAGAAGGATCAGAGGTATCTGAAGGCGAAAAACTTATTAAGCGGGGAACACTAATAAACCCTGGTGTTAAAGCATTATTGGCCACCTTTGGATATAGTGAAGTAAAAGTTGCTAAGAAACCTGTAGTAGGGGTGATTGCAACTGGTACCGAATTACTGGATGTTAATGAACCATTACAACCAGGTAAAATTCGTAATTCCAATGCATATATGATTGAATCACAGATACTTAGAGCAGGAGCTGAATATAAATATTTCGGAAAGCTTGCAGATGAATTTGAACCCAGTTATCAGACAATCAAGCAGGCTCTGGAAGAAGTAGATATATTAATTACTACTGGAGGCGTCTCAGTTGGCGATTTTGATTTAATGCCGGCCATTTACGAGAAACTTGGAGCAAGTATACTTTTCAATAAAGTAGCAATGCGGCCTGGAAGTGTTACGACTGTTGCGTCTAACGGAAACAAATTATTATTTGGTTTATCTGGAAATCCTTCTGCATGTTATGTAGGGTTTGAGTTATTCGTCCGTCCTATAATACATCATAGCTTATTTAGCAAGACACCATATTTAAAAAGGATAAATGCTACATTAGCAGATGATTTTCCAAAGCCAAATCCATTTACACGATTTGTTAGAAATTATATAACTTATGAAAATGGTAAAATATCTGCCAGATTAGCAGGTGTGGATAAGTCAAATGTTGTTACATCATTAGCCCACACTACAGGGTTAATGATGTTGCCCGGTGGTACACGTGGTTTTAAATCAGGTGATGAAGTAGAAGTGCTGCTATTAAATAGCAGTGAGGGTCAACTGGAATTTTAGTTATTAAAAAGGAGTTGTTACAGTGCGAAATGAAGTATCACCAATAAAGGATCACTTTGGTAGGGCATTGAAAGACCTTCGTATATCTGTAATCGATAAATGTAATTTTCGTTGTACATATTGTATGCCAAAAGAAATATTTGGTAAGGATCATGTTTTTTTATCAGAGAATGAGCTACTTAGCTTTGATGAAATTGTTCGATTAGCTAAAACATTTGCGAAATTAGGTGTAGAAAAAATTCGCATAACAGGTGGCGAACCACTTATGCGCAGAAACCTGGATGAATTGATTGCACAGTTAACAGTAATTCCTGGAATAAAAGATATCGCGCTAACAACAAATGCTGTTTTTTTACCAAAAACAGCTAAAAAATTAAAAGCTGCTGGACTAAAGCGTGTGAATATTAGCCTTGACGCTATCGAAGACGAGGTTTTCAAACAAATTAATGGAAAAGGTGTCGTAGCCCGTCCAGTGTTAAAAGGAATTGAAGCAGCCCAGGAAGCTGGTCTGGAGGTAAAGATTAATATGGTGGCCAAAAAAGGAATGAATGAAAGTCAGGTTCTTCCGATGGCACGATATTTTAAGGGAACAAATATCATTTTACGTTATATTGAATTTATGGATGTTGGTAATCATAATGGATGGGATTTTAATAATGTTATTACTAAAAAACAAATTATTGATATGATTGATAAGGAAATGCCACTGGAGCCTGCAGAAGAGAATTATTATGGGGAGGTAGCCTCAAGATACCGCTATAAGGATGGCGGGGGAGAGATAGGAGTTATTTCTTCTGTTTCCGATTCTTTTTGCGGCACATGTACCCGGATTCGTTTGTCAGCAGATGGTAAGCTATATACGTGTCTGTTTGCATCAAGTGGTTTTGATATTCGTGAAAAAATGCGTGATGAATTGACTGACGAACAGCTTGAAGAAGAAGTGACAAGTTTATGGGGGAATCGCAGGGATCGTTATTCTGAAGAACGGTCAGAACAAAAAAATAATAATCGTAAAAAAATTGAAATGTCTTATATTGGTGGATGAAGAGAGGAAGCGGATATATGAAAACATTTAAACTTGCATCACTGGAAATCCTTGATAGCCAGGAAACAAATATGGTCCAGCAGTCTTTTCCTTTATTGGATGGTTTGGTTATTAACCGAGAGGATGAACAGAACCGCTGGGTAATCGAGGCATATCTTCTGCATAAATATTATACTTTTTTTCAAAAATTGAAAGAAAAGCAGGAAGAAGTATTAATTCAGGTGAAAATTTCAAAAGAGAGTAATGAGCCTGCAACATTTATTACAAGTCTTATCGGTATTAATGAAATTGGAGCACACATGAATGTCCTATTAAGAGGGACAATTGTGGATCAACGAAAAAGTATCGTTGAAGATAAATTGAAATCATTAATTGATGAGGGTTACAGTGGTGAGGAGTTATTGATAAAATTTAAGGAGGATATCTAAAAGGCTGGGTTGTCAAATCTAGCCTTTTCCCTTTGTTATACAGTCTAACTAGGTTCAACCCAAAATTTTCTTACTTCTTAATCATTATAACAATTTTACAAAATTAGATTTATTTAGACGGAAAATGTCAAAAATGAAGGCAAATAATACAGTCTACTGCTATAATGTTATTAATATTCTTATTTATTAACCGATATAACTAATGTAGGCTATTAAGGAGCAACGCTATGTTTTACAATAATTTAATTTTTCGATGGATAAATAAGCTATCACCAGTACAGCTAATACTATTATTTTATTTAATTGCTGTTATCGTATCTACTGCTATGTTAGCGTTGCCAGTCGCACATCAGGATGAAGTGAATATACCATTTATAGATGTACTATTTACAGCAGTAAGTGCCATCAGTGTAACAGGTCTAAGCACTATAACGATTGCAGATACCTTTAGTACAACAGGCTTTTTTCTCCTCGCTTTAATTCTTCAGCTTGGTGGCGTTGGAGTAATGGCAGTTGGAACATTTATTTGGTTACTAATTGGTAAAAAAATTGGACTTCGAGAAAGACGATTAATAATGACAGACCAGAATCAAACAACATTTGGAGGTCTCGTACGTTTAATAAAGCAGATTGTACTTGTAATTCTTACGATTGAATTCATTGGTTTTATAATACTGGGAACTCATTTCTTACAATACTTTCCAACAGCATCAGAAGCATATATGCAGGGCTTTTTTGGAGCAATAAGTGCAACGACAAATGGTGGGTTTGATATAACAGGTCAATCCTTAATTCCTTTTAAAGATGATTACTTTGTTCAATTTATTAATATGCTATTGATTATTTTTGGGGCAATTGGTTACCCTGTTTTAATTGAGCTAAAAGAATATATGTTTGCCGGTTCAGAAAAACGAAAACACTTAAGATTTACATTATTTACAAAAGTGACAACCCTAACCTTTTTGGTGCTAATTGTTGTTGGAACTGTTTTTATTATGCTTTTGGATATCGGGGGCTTTTTCTCGGATAAATCTTGGCATGAAATTTTATTTTATTCCTTATTTCAATCAATCACAACTCGCAGTGGTGGACTTTCGACAATGGATGTTAGTCAATTAACTGAATCCAACCACTTTTTTATGTCATTTCTTATGTTCATTGGTGCCTCTCCAAGTAGTGCTGGTGGGGGAATTCGCACAACGACCTTCGCACTAGTGATCATATTTATGATTACGTATGCTAGAGGCGGAGGGAGCATTCGGATTTTCAACCGAGAGGTTTATGAGGATGATTTGCTTAAAGCAGTAACAGTAACACTTATGGCTGGAATTTTTGTATTTATATCTGTTTTAGTAGTGTCAATTGTTGAGCCATTCCGATTATCAGAAATTTTATTTGAAATTACATCTGCCTTCGGTACAGTTGGCTTATCGCTTGGAATTACAAGTGAACTGTCTACGTTTAGTAAAGTAATAATGATGATTTTAATGTTTATTGGAAGAGTAGGAATTATTACCTTTTTATTCATGTTCAAAAATAGTAAAAAGAGCGGAAAGTTTCATTATCCAAAGGAAAAAATGATAATTGGATAAAGATGCAGAGGCTGCTGGGAGTGGATTTCTATGTCAAAAGAAGATGTGTTACCAATACATAATCGAGTTTTTGATAGTTTAAAAGAGGCCATTCTTTTGGTCCGAAAAAACGGAGAAATTATAAAAGGTAATAACGCTGCTCAATCCTTATTAAAGATGGAGGAGTATACATCTATTTTCGATTACTTGGATTTTAGCCTACTAACAGAAAATGAAGAAAGTCATCTTTTAATGGAACAAAAGAATAATAATGGTAAGCTTATTGAAATAAAATCCATACGTGTTGAAGATAATGTATATTGTCTTATAATGAGTGGTTTACCAATCCATGATAAAACTGATGAAGTTAAGAAATATATTAATCATTTAATTCATGCTAGTGCCGAGGGGATGGTAATGTATGATAATGAGGTTATAATTGATTGTGATCAAAAATTTGCAGATATGTTTGGATACTCAGAAAGTGAAATCAAAAACATGAAAATATCACAATTAATGGATGCTAACAGCACCTATAAATTAGCTGAAATTATCCATAACGCCCCTGATAAACCCTATGAATTAACAGGTGTCAGAAAAGATGGCACATGGTTTCACATGGAGTTCATGGAGCATCCGTATAATAATCTGGGTAACATTATTCGTGTAGCAATCATTAAAGATATCACAGATAAAGTAGAAAATGAAAAAAGAATAGAATTCATGGCATATTACGACGAGCTTACTGATTTACCAAATAGAAATTTTTTCTATAAAGTATTAGGTGAAGCTATTAAAGAAGCCCACTTAAATGACGAAATGCTGGCAGTATATTTTATTGATGTAAATTACTTCAAGGAAATTAATGATACATTAGGTTACTCTTTTGGTGATCAATTACTTAAGGCGTGTAGTAATCGGTTTAAAGCATTTTTACACACGGATACATTTATCGCTAGAATGGCTGGTGATGAATTCCTTATTCTGCAAAGACGTACTACAAATAAAGAGTCTGCAATTGATTTAGCGAAGAGTTTGATATCTGAGTTTGAAAAGCCAATTAAAATTGATGATTATGAAATGTTCCTATCCATTAGTATCGGAATTAGTATATATCCCGAGAATGGACAAACACCGAATGATTTAATTAAACATGCTGATTCAGCGATGTATGTCATTAAGGAACAACACCATAATAATTATAATGTTTTTGAATCCTCAATTTCAGAGAATTTCAAAGCAATGCTGACTATGGAAAGTGAATTAAGGGAAGCGCTAAAAGAAGGGCATTTCGAATTGCATTATCAACCACAAAAGAACCTTAACACTGGAAAAATTATTGGTATGGAAGCATTACTACGCTGGAATCATCCTGTTAAAGCATATATTCCACCAGATGATTTTATTTCACTTGCAGAAAAAACCGGACTTATTATTGATATTGGAGATTGGGTCTTAAAAGAAGCGTGTAAACAGAACAAGTTATGGCAAGATAATGGATACTCCCCTGTAATCGTAAGCGTTAATTTATCGGCCAAGCAATTTCATCAAAAGGGATTAGTAGAAAAGATAAAGAATATCCTAGACGACACTGGTCTCGACCCTTCTTATTTGGAACTTGAAATAACCGAAAGTATGGCAATGACAAATGAAGAGTATATACTGGAAACAATTCAACAATTGCGTACCCTTGGTGTACTAGTTTCAATTGACGATTTTGGTACGGGGTATTCATCACTAAAATATTTAAGTTTATTTCCAATCACCAAATTAAAAATTGATAAAATGTTTATGAACGAAAATCAAAAACAAAATCAGGCAATTGTAAAATCAATTATCCATATGTCACATTCCCTGGATATGAAGGTTATTGCAGAAGGTGTAGAAACAATTGATCAGCTTAACTTCCTCGAAGGTGAGAAGTGTGATGAGATGCAAGGTTTTTATTTTAGCAAACCATTGCCGCCTGATAAGTTAACAAAATTATTTAAGATAGTAGGGTAAAAATATGTAAAAAAAGCTTGTGCTAAGAGTAGCACAAGCTTTATTTAATAATAAAAAGTTGCACCTACGATAATAAGCAGGATAAATAGTACAACGATTAGCGCAAAATTGTTTCCATATCCTCCTTGGTATCCACCATAACCACCCATTCATTATCACCTCCTACGCGTTACACTTATACTATATGATAAACGCAACAAAACGTATGGACGTTTGACTAAATAATTTAATATGAATGTTTGTTTGAACTATTCAATCAGGGTTTTTGATAAATTTAAAATTTTTAATTGATCATTTTCATTTCCGATTGTAAGTACATATTTAAAGGTTTCTTTTTTTGTTTCTTCTTTATTTTGCAAATTAGTTTCCACAGTTACATCAACTGTTGTTTCTACTTGATTGTTCTTTTTTATCTTGCTGGAAAAATCAGAGTACTGCAAATCAATAATATGAATATATCGTTCTCGGAAATCTGAGTAAGAATTTTCTGATTGCATTGAACTACCTAACAATGTGTACGCACCTACATAATCTCTTATAATAATACTTTCAAAAAAGTAGTCAATTATGTATTCAGCGTTTTCTTTAAGTTCTTCCGGCTTTGTAGTACTGCCAATTTCGGAAGTATTAGCAAAATCCAATTGTTCATTTTGCGCCTCATTCGACCATGTTGTAATTTTTTCAATAACTTCGCTTATCGGAATACTAAATCCAATTGTTCCATCCTCGGTACCTACAGAATTAATTCCAATAACATTCCCAGTTTCTCTGTTGATTAGAGGGCCACCACTATTACCATGCGTTATTTGCGCTGATATTTGGTAAACATTTTCATAATTAAATCCGTCAACTGAAAAATTTCGTTCAGTACCAGATATTATTCCTAAAGTAACTGTATTCTGAAATCCATGAGGGCTGCCGAGTGCAATGACTTCATCTCCTGTTTCAGCTTGTATATCTTTTTCAACTGATAAGGAGTTTTGACCAGCAAGCTGTGGCACACGAATAACAGCAATGTCTGTATCTTTTCCCATACCAATTACTGCAGCAGGGTATATACGCGCGTTTGCGGTTCTAACATATATTACATCAGCATCTCTTACAACATGTGCATTGGTAATAATATCACCTTTATCATTATATAAGAATCCTGAGCCAGTGATTGTATTAAATTCATTTTGCCCTTCTATCTGTACAACATTTTTTTCAGATTCATGAATAATTGTTTTAAGATCAATACTTCTGGAACTAGATTCTACTTTATTTATAACCGGGTTGTTTACAGAGACATTTTTGGAAGCCCAATAGTCATTGATGGAAAATAATAGGAATGCCCCTATAATAACAACAAGCGCTGACGCTATAATTGGTTTTGTCTGCATTTTACTCATGTGTTCACCTCATTAAGAACATTAGATACTATTAATTGGTATACCATTTTATTTTATCCACTTTGATATTAATGTTTTTACCTTCTTGATCTATATCAAAATGGGTGAACTCAAATTCACCAACTTCATTAGGGTAGAGTGTCTCTGGATATACATATACTTCGTTTGATAAAAATTCGCTTCCTGATTTAGATGATAATGCATATTCTACCAATATAGTATTTATAGGAATTGTTGCAACACTTTTTACTTTACCTTTTACAACTAATTTATCTTGTTCGTTATTTTCAACATTGACTGAAACAAGCTCAATCGCATCATTTTCATTTAATTTCCGTTCTTCTTCTGCAGAACTTATTGCCTGCTCAATTCGTTGACGCTGTGCCGTTTCAAACGCTGTTTTTTCTTTATCAATAGTGGTTTTCAGGCTTTGCAGCTTCCCTGAGTTTGGAGCATACTTTAAGCCGTCTTCAACTATTACTAGCGCATCCGAAAATTGTTTATCATTTAGATTTTCGCTTGCTTTTGAAAAGGTATAATCAACAATTTGATTTCGAATGTCAGTAGTGATTTCAGCTGCTTCATCATGCTTAATCGACTCAGCTTCCCACAGCAAGGCTTTCATATCATTAATACTGGGATTTTGATTTAATTTATGTTTAAGCTCTTCTATCTTTATTAAATTACGTTTTGATGTAAGTTTATCAATTAATTGGGTAACTGCATTGCCATTATAGTTACTTAATGAGTTCTCTGCATCATTGATTAGAGATAGTGCTTTTTGGTATTCCTGTTTCTTTAAATAGTTATTCGCTTTTTCAATGCTGTTTTCTATTTTTAAAGCTTCTTGTACATAAGTCAAGGCAATATCAGCTTGCTTAAATTCTTTACTATTTTCAAGCGCAGATTGAAGTAATTCCTTCGCTTCTCCATACTGACCCTCCATAACGCTTTCTTCGGCTTTATTGTATAAGTCGCTTGCCTCAGCCGTTTGATTTTGCATAATTACATAATAGATACCTGCAGATAAAATAACTAAAGCCAATATCGAAATGGGGATGTACCAGTACTTATTAAACGATTTACGGTTTATGAGTCGCTCGGTTGCATCTTCTGGTAGTTGTTTGCCACATTTTATACAATATAACTCATTTTCTTTTACTTTTGTGCCACAATAAGGACAGTGGTGCATAATAAAACCTACTTTCATTTACTAAGCCTATTCTGATTTTCTTTCTATTTTATCATATTTTTGCTTTATTTAGGAAAAGGAAATTGATATGATAGGAGGAGGAAGAAGATAATTTAATTGTTACGATTATACATAATTTTAATAGAGGAGGTACACGCATATGGAACTTTGGGAAACCGCTTTTGGGATCATTTGCTTTGGATTACTTGCGTTAAATATAGGATACTGCATTTTTGATAATGAATAATAAAATTCAAATATAAAAAGGGTCGGACAATATTGATGCCTGACCCTTTTCTTCATTTTGTCATAGCCCATTGGTCAAAAGGAAAGATAATCATCTCCGATTTTCCTATGATATTTTCTTCACTAACAAACCCCAGACCATTTCTGCTATCTTTGCTTAATATTCGGTTATCACCCATAACAAAATAACTGTTTTCTGGTACCTGAATAGGACCAAATTTTCCGGTATTGCTTTTTGCATCTTTATTTATAAATGGCTGCCCATATTTTTCACCATTAATATACAATATGTGATCTTCTACTTTAATGGTCTCGCCAGGCATCGCAATAATTCGCTTAACGTAATTCTTAAGGGGTCTTTCTATAATGACAATGTCACCGCGTTGAGGTTTATCAATTAAATACGTGAACTTATTGAAAAGTACTGTTTCTCCATCTTCAAGAGTGGGTTCCATACTCTTACCATCAACAACCGATGTTGCAAATACGAATGACCTTAGGAAGAAAGCGAGTACTACTGCTATTAATATAGCTTTTACCCATTCGAGCCATTCATTTTTCTTTTTTGTTTTAGTCAATGAAGACATCCTTTCTCAATACCCGTTCATTCGAAAACATAGTATGAAAGTAATTATTTCGAGAAAAATTTTATTTTAATTCTTTTTGTTCTGTTTGGCAATTTCCTTTAGTTCCTTTATCATATTGTTCTTGTATTCGTCATCCGTATTTAACTGTAATCCTACTTCAGAAGAATTGTGGAAGTTTTTGATCCATATTATTCTTCCTGATGCATGAAAGGAATGAGACTTTAGGCTAAAGGAAAGGTTTATTTTAGTATCCTTTTTCAAATCAATTACATTTTTACAGTTAATTTTTGCCCCTTGATTACTTACATCAAGAATATGAACTTTGGTTGTTACTGTACTGTTTTCTTCTCTTTTAGTCATTTTTCCTTCAACTGGCTGATTAAACACGAAGCGATATGCTTCATTTCTTTTGTAATACATCGAAACCCTCCTAAAGTTTAGCAACCACATTTCTAAAATATCACTTTCAGTACAGCTAAAATAGGCTTTTGAATTACTTAAGCAGAAACTTGTCATTATTTATGAACCTGTGCTAAAGTTAAGTAAGCAATAAAAGGAGGTACTATATACATTAATATGTGCACTACAGAAAAGCTTCTGGAAAGAATAGAATTTTTACGTAATAAAATGACTGATGTTGCTCTTAAAAAAGGATTTACAAGTATTGAATCAATTACTATCAGTCAAGAATTAGATAGGCTTTTAAATCTATTCGATGATGTAAAGCAGACTGAACATCAGAAAAGTATAGATTAAAGTTAAACTGTATTAAATTAATTTTTCCTTCTGTAAAAAAGCCTCAAGGCGGTCAAGTCCAAGTTTGATTGTTTCGATATCATACGCGTATGACAGACGCATATAACCTTCACCTAAGGAAGAAAAGGAATCCCCTGGAACTAATGCTATTTTACCTTCCCGAACTAAATTGATTCCCAACTGAAATGAGGATAATTTATCTTTTATAGGAAACTTTGCGAAAAAATAGAATGCTCCATCTGGTTTATTGACATCAAGCCCCATGTCTATTAAACGATTATATACATAATCACGTCTTTTCTTATATTCACTTCGCATTTTAGCGGGGTCGTCCAACCCGTTCGTTAACGCCTCTAATGCGGCATATTGGCTAATGGACGTTGCGCAAGACACATTGTACTGGTGAACTTTTAGCATGTGTTTTGTTAACCATGCTGGCGCAAGGGTATATCCAATTCGAAACCCAGTCATAGCATGTGATTTAGAAACTCCATTAATGACTATTGTTCTATCCTTAACCTCGTTAAACTCTGCGATTGACGTATGTTTCCAATCATAAACAAGCTCACTGTATATTTCATCTGCTAAAATAAATATATTTTTATGCTGCAAAATTGAAACCAGTTCTTGTAATTCATTTTTAGTGAACGAAGCCCCTGTTGGATTGGAAGGGTAGGGGAGAACGACACATTTTGTCTTACTTGTGATATGTTTTTTCAGGTTTTCTTTTGTAAGTTTAAAATCATCATTGGTTGTGTCTGCATAAACAACCTCTGCTCCAGCCAATTTTATAAGTGGTTCATATCCGGGATAAATTGGTGCAGGAAGAATTACTTCATCCCCTTGAGACAAAATGGTGCGAAACGTTATATCAATAGCTTGTGATGCGCCTGATGTAACAATAATTTCCGATTTTGGGTCATAGTTAACGCCATAATTTTGTTCATAAAATTTTGAAATAACAGTTCGCAATTCAATTATCCCTGCATTATGTGTATACATAGTTTTATTGTGATCTAGTGCAACTTTTGCAGCTTCTTTTACGTGTTCTGGTGTATGAAAATCGGGTTGTCCTATTGTTAGAGACGTTACATTCTGTTCTTCAGAAACCATGTTAAAAAACTTCCGAATCCCCGATATTTCAATATCTTTAACGGAACTATTAAGATTTGGTCGCATCAGTTTAACCTCCTGTGTAAAAAATTCATAAAATGTTCAAATAATTTTGATTTGTTATACAACATAAAGGGTATAATAGATAATGAGCAGTTATAAAGGAGTGTGAAATTATGCGCCCAATAAAATACCAAAATTTTGAAGACCTTGTACAGCAAAACAAGCAAGAGCTATTAAGAGACGAAAATGAGTTAGAACAAATTGAACTTCGTCTGGAAAAAAAGCAATCAGATAAAAAATCTAATCCAGAACACTTTTCATCCTACTATCAATGATTACTTTAGTAGTGAAAAAGCTTATAATTTGATTACTCATTTATAAGTCACTTATTCTAATGATAATCATAACATAGGTTGTTAAGCAGAAACTATCTTTAAAACCTCAAAAAAACAGGGGGGAAACATTTGTATTAAATGTCTCCCCCTGTTTTTTGTTTGCAGATAAGGAAGTATAAATACTTTTCTTACTGCATAAGTGCAACTATGCCAAGTTTCAAATTACAATTTCTTGAAAAGTATATTGTTTTCTAAGTGAACGTGCTGGAATGTGTCTGCTTCCATTTCCGCCAATCGGGCATACGTTATTCGGTATGAGCTGCATGCATCTGCTGGAGGTTCAAACCCTTTGGTAATTTCCCGCATACGTTTTAGAATATTTCCTGATGCTTCATGTTCGTCTTCAAGCCCTCCATTAGCTTCATGGATATGATCTAAAAGTTTTTCACTTGGATTTTTTTCATATTCTTTAATTAAAGGAAATACTTCACCTTCTTCTTTAATCATATGTTCTTCCATATCTACTTTAAAATCGTTATATAAACGATGCAATTCTTTTAGATGTGGATGGTTTGCACCATGCACACGAAAGATCTTTGTAACAAATTGTCCTAACGCAGGGAGTTCTTCATTAAGATACGCATGATGTGTATGAACAACGTGATCAATTAACTCAGTAGGCGGAATGGCATCCCAATCAACTATTTCATGATCTTCTTGTTTCCAGCTATCAAATGCACTATTAAGTTCTCCTAGTACAACTGTTTCATCTATCTTTCCTTCTTTAAAAACATCTCCAAGTGGACGATCCCCACCACAGCAAAAATCGATTCGGCGTTCTTTGAACAAATCACTCGCTTTTGGAAATACCTTCACAATTTCAGCCGGTGTATGTTCAGTAGTAAATTGACTCATTACTATTACCTCCTATTAATGAACTTACTTCGATAATAGTGGATTTATTGTTTGCGTGTCGTGATTGATGTCACTTACTCAGGAATTTTTTAATTAGGGCTGGAATATGCCTGAATTAAAATTACTGCACCGATAATGCACACCATTCCAATCATTTGTATAACCGAGAAGGCTTCATGAAAAATAAATACCCCAATTAATGTTGCAACAACAGGTTCGATTGTCGTTAGTATAGACGCTTTAGAAGCTTCTGTTTTGTTTAATCCATACGTGTAAATAATGTATGCAAATGCTGTTGGCAGAAAGCCTAATCCGAATGCATAAAATAATACGGTTGGGTCCAGTAGCATATGGAACTTTTCATGATAAGGAAAAAATGGCAATAATGTGACAGCAGCAACGATAAATGTATAGGTGGTAATACTAAGACTTGAGTACTTTTTAAGTGCAAATTTACTAAAAATGCTATATAGGGCATACCCAATACCTGATCCTAATCCAAATAGAATACTCGTTAGTTGAAAGGCTCTTAGGTTTAAAGGAATTAATCCAACAACCATCGCTGTACCCAGTAGCGTAATTAAAAGTGCAATAACCTTCAGTCGAGTTAGAGGTTCCTTGAAAAGAAAAAATGATAAAAGAGTAACGAATGCTGGAGCTGTATAAAGCAATGCTGTTGCAACAGGAATTGTTGATAATTCAATAGCAGTAAACATACAGTAATTGAAAAAAATGATGCTGAAAACACCGGTACCAATAAAATATTTTATGTCACGAATGGATTTTAGTTTCAGCTCTATTGGTGAGGTAATAATTAAATAAATAACTAGTATACTAGCGGCAGACCATGCCCGGAGTGTTACAACTTCCATAGGTGTGAATCCGTAAGAATATAAGTTTTTAACATACCAGCCAATTGTACCCCAGAGGGCAGCACCCAAGATAATAAAGACGAAAGCTCTGTTCATGGCAGATCCCCCTTTACCATTCAATAATTGCAATTATATCAGATTATCATACTGTGTATATTCATAATGCGAATTGTTTATATTGGATAATATATCTTGTAGAAAGTAGTTGAATCAAATGATTGGAAGTCTAGTTGCAACCAATATAAATTATTTGTTACCAACAGGAGTAAGAGTAGAGTATGTATATATATTTATTGGAATTATAATAATCTATTTAATGGTGCATCCATTTGTAAACTGGGTGGTTTCGATGCAATCGACCATATTATTAACGTATGTCATGAGTAGTTTAGCCTTTCTAGTGTTATTTCTGTTAGGAATTATTTTAACTACAGTTCTTAATTTAACACTGTTTGCCATGACCTTGCAGTGTCTTGCAATCTTTGGAGGATGTCTTATTATTATTCATACACTCCAGCATATATTTAGGAAAAATAAAAGCATATAAAAAAGCGCTTGTGCTAAAAGCGCTTTATTAGTTGTCTGGAAAACTATAAAATTTAAGTACTGTAGATAACTGGACTACTGAATCAGCCACGTCCAGCTCCAATGTACAGGACGTGGCGTCACCGGTCAGCGCCTAACGCTGCAAAAGTTTACCTATATTGAGGCTTGCACTCCAAGGTTAAAGGGATTCTACGAAAGCAAAATACACTTTTATAAGAATCCCTTTAACGGATGTCAAGTTTTCTAATATGCTTAATAATTACGGCGCGTTTTGGTTGGGGGCCATTCCATTTTCCCAAGAGAAGAAGGGGTGAAGTAAGAAGACGTGTGTTTTCTTTGTGAAACACGATTCTGTTTATCTGTTGGGTGCCAATTAATATAGTTATAGACGATTTTTTTTGCATGTGAAAGTGACATCTTTGTTTGAGGGTTACGATAGCTTGAATCAAGATCACCTAAATGTTCAAGCTGTTTGAAGTCATCTTTTGTAGGGGGAATATGAAAAAAATAGTCGTCTACTTTTACCAAAAGTGTGGAATGCTGATTGCTAAACTTTGGATGATTTGAGAAGTGTAAACCAACTTTTTGTGCACGCTTTTCTTTTAAAAGGCGATTAATTGTTTCTTTCTTTATAAAATAGAGATGTTTGGGTTCTGGTGCTGTTTTGGCATGACGGTTAATGGAATAAAGCGCTTTGGCAATTTCGCTTAGAGGAATCGATTGCTTCCCATTCATACGTTTCTCTCCTCTCTAGGTTATTAGAGTTACTTAGTTATATCGTATCGTAAAGCTCGTCCTATTGCAATATTTAAAAAATCTAAGTTTATAAGGTTTTTTATGAGAGCTTATTATGCTTTTCTTACTGTATAAGTGCAAATAAGGCTTGTCGATAATCCAAGCTTTCTAAGAATTCATTTACTTCGGAGTACAAGATTTATTAACTGCTAAAAAGAAGCAGGATAGACCTGCTTCAGCGTTTTAACTCATATCCTCAATATCCTGAACGATCTTCTCCATATTTGCTTGATCTCTGCCATCATATCCTTTGATAGCATTTCCTTCTGGCGTCACAATAAAAAATCTGGTCGAATGCATCACCTGATTTGAATCTGCAATCTTTTCGACTGCTGCTTTAAAGGATTTAATAGATAATTCTTTAATTGTTTCAAATTCATAGCCTGTAAGAAGATGCCAATTGTCAAATGTACCACCACGAGCTTTGGCATAATCTTTAAGGATTTTTGGAGTATCTTTTTTAGGGTCGACACTAAATGACACAAGTTGAACTTCTTCTTCAAGCCCAGCTTCTTTTAATTGTTTTTGTAAATCTGCCATATTCGAAGTCATTGGTGGGCAAACAGTAGTACAATTCGTGAAAATAAAGTCTACTACCCAAAACTTACCTTCTAAATCGCTCTTACTCACCTGTTCTCCATCCTGGTTTGTAAATGTAAAATCCCCTACTTTGTAGGAATAGTCACCTTCATATTTATCACCACATGCACTTAAAATAACAACCACTAAAAAAGGAAGTATGATTTTAAATTTTGACATATTATATTTTCCTCCTAAATGAAATCGTAACTAGTGTAGCATGTTTCCAGTAAAAAAACTATGAACAAACTGTTACGATTCGGGGCTGAAACGCGGTGGTGACTGTTTAGCTATGAAATTACTCAGCTTTTTAAGGTGAAAGTATGGATCTCTGGTTTGCATAAGAACCGATACGGTAAACGGGTTGTACCTAGGCCTCTGTTTACAAATAGTGTTAATTTGTCGTTTTGTAATGTGTGTTTTCCTTGTACATATTTCTCTGCATACATTGGAGTATATAAGTGTCCGATAAAAGGTAAGCGAACTTGTCCGCCATGACTATGTCCTGAGATCTGAATATCCACTGGAAAATGAACCGTCGTGTCAGCAAAATCAGGTTCGTGTGCAAGTAACATTGTAAAAAGGTTTGGATCTGCATTTGTTAATGTTTTTTCTAAATCTGGTCTGCCAAGCATTACATCATCGATACCAGCTAATACAAATTTTTCGTTATTTACTTTAACTATTGTATGGTTGTTTTTTAATAGATTAAATTCAGCTTTGTCCATGACATTCTTTACGATGTCAGTCCCATAACCACCATGATCATGATTGCCGTATATCCAGTATTTTCCATGTTTTGCTTTGAGCTTTCGTAATTCTTGAATTAGCTCGTTATTCCAGTCATACGTGTGTGGTTTATCGACAAGGTCTCCGGTAAATACAATTAAATCCGGTTTCTGTTTATTTATTGTTTTTACTAATTCAGCAAATTGATCAAGTGAATAATGAAAACCGATATGTGTATCAGAAAACTGTACGATTTTAAAGTTGTTAAATGACTCAGGTAACTTGGAAGATGCTAGAGTCTGCTGGGTAATGTCAAGCATAGTTGGCTCCATTTCACGTGCATAGTAATAAGTACCGCCACTTAAGCCAACCAAAGCAAGTAGGCTTCCAATAGATTTCTTTAAGAAAGTGCGTCTATTCATATATGTCAAACCTTTCAGGGGTTTAAAATTCTTTTAGTTAAGTTTATAACATTGTTTTTTAATCTTCGCAGTTTATATAAACTGCGAACTAACTGCTAGAATAAATTCTATAAACTCTCGTCCCGCCGTCCGGGGTCGCTACGGGCGGATGCGCACCTTAGGGCACGGCCTCAACCTCCGAAGCGGCATAATAGCACTCAAACTTTTTGAAAAGTACTTCGCAGTTTACATCAAGTACGTTAGGATTTCATTACTTTGAGAAAGAAACAATCATATAGAAAACAGCTTGTAATTATTTTTTATTATGATATTAATCATACCTTATTTTAATATGAGATTAAATAAGATTTTAATAGAAGATGCATCTTGTTTACGGTTATTTTTTTGACTTTTGTGATTGTTATAAATATGATAATACATATAGACGAAGGTTGTTTTCTAAATGATTGTTGTTAGAAAACCTGGATGCTGGCACATCAAATATATGAAGACTCATGTGAGAAAGCGAAGACGATGAGTCCCCACATTGAGCGTTCTCTGCGAGCAAAGAGGGCCAGTCCAAGGGAGCGTATATTTATCGCAGTTTTTGTCAACAGCGAGGGTTTAAGGAGCAACAAAACTTACGAAAAGAACCTAATTGAAAAAGGGGGATTATATGAATAATAAAACAGTTATTGTAACAGGAAGTTCTAGTGGAATGGGAAAGTATATGGCTGAAAAGTTTGCTGTGGAAGGTGCGAATGTTGTTCTTACAGGTAGAAATGAAGATCGATTGCAAGTGACTAAAGAGGAGTTGGAAAAAAACTCAACAGGTGAATTATATATAATTTCAATGGATGTAAGAAAGCCTGAAGACGTGAAACGGATGGTCGAGAAGACAGTCGAAAAATTTGGTTCAATTGATCATCTCGTGAACAATGCAGCTGGTAATTTTATTGCTGCAGCGGAAGAACTTTCAGTTAATGGCTGGAATTCTGTAATTGACATCGTGTTAAATGGAACATTTTATTGCAGCCAAGAGGTAGGGAAGTACTGGATTGAGAATGGAATAAAAGGCTCAATCATTAATATGGTTGCTACATATGCATGGAACGCTGGGGCAGGTGTTGCTCATTCTTCTGCTGCAAAAGCAGGGGTACTCAATCTGACACGTACTTTAGCAGTGGAATGGGGAACAAAGTATGGTATCCGTGTGAACGCAATTGCCCCGGGACCGATTGAGCGTACTGGAGGAGCAGAAAAACTATTTGAATCAGAAAAAGCTGCGGAACGTACAATAAATTCAGTCCCGTTACAACGGTTGGGTAAGCCGGAGGAGATTGCTGATCTTGCTCACTTTTTACTCTCCGGCAAAGCTGCATACATTAATGGTGAAGTCATAACAATGGATGGAGGACAATGGCTTAATAAGTTTCCTTTTTAGCACTTGGCGATAAGCTAAGTTTTCAAAAATTTAAAGGTTGCTATCCCAAAGAGGATAGCAACCCAACTTTAATTGCGAAAATAGTCTTAAATAACATAATAAAATACAGTAAAGAAGTGAAATATGGAACCAGCCAGTACGAATAGATGCCATATAGCATGGTGATAAATAAACCCGCGCCATATATAAAAGATTGCCCCTAGTGTATATAACATTCCACCAATCATTAATAGCAGCATACCTGTTCCATCCATAGTTGCCATAAGCGGATTCCATACCAGAGTAATTAACCAACCCATTAAAACATAAAATAGTGTTGACAGAACAAGGAATTTTTTTACGAAAAATATCTTGAAGACAACTCCTATTAATGCAATCCCCCATACAGTCCCAAACAAAATCCAGCCCAAGTCATCGCGTAAATGCACAAGCAGGAAAGGGGTGTATGTACCTGCAATAAACAAATAAATAGAGGAATGATCAAAGATTTGGAAAATATCTTTCCATTTTCCTTCAGGCAGGCTATGAACAATCGTTGATGATAAATACATAATTAGCATCGTTGTTCCGAATATGGTAACGGACACAACTTGCCATGGGTTCCCGTTAAGTGAAGCAAATAAAATCAACAGCACAAGACCAGCAATACTTAATAATGCACCAATCCCATGTGTTATAGCATTAACAATTTCTTCTTTCTTTGTGAAAGTGTGTATTTCCATTTAAAATCCTCTTAATTATTCGACATATTATTATTGTACACTGAAATTTGAATAAAACTAGTTACAAAAGTCATAACAATTCCTGCCTCTAATTTAGAGCGTTCAGTTATGTTTTCTCATAAACTTTATAAAAAAATTTGTCATTAAATTAACCGATAATATTATTAATATGTAAGAACTATATATGTTTCTCGAACATTAACTATGGTAAACTAAGGATGTGGATGTAGGTTTTAACTCCTTTTTCAAGTCTAAATAAAAATGATGTTTGCTGCCAGTATTTCTAAAAGGAGCGATTTAGTATGAGTACGATACAAGATAAGCAATTAACAGATATTGTAGTAGAAGATATAATGATATCATCTGAAAAAGTTGCCCATGTTCAGCTGAATAATCCATTGGAACACGCACTATTAGTATTGGTGAAATCCGGTTATTCCGCTGTTCCTGTATTGGATGCATCTTATAAGTTAGTAGGAACGATAGGTAAGACAATCATTTTAAATGAAATTCTAGGTTTAGAGCGATTTGAGATAGAGAAACTTTCTGACATGCGCGTTCATGAAGTAATGAATACAGATATACCATCATTATCAAGAGATGATTCGTTTATGAATGGGTTAAAAGCAGTTATTAATAATACATTTGTATGTGTTTCTGATGATGAGGGTTATTTTGATGGAATTGTAACCAGACGTGCTATTCTAAAACAAATGAAGCGAGACTTTTATACAAACAGAAATGATTAATTATAAAATTGAGTTATTGCTGCACCCTTGCAGAAAATATAAATGCGTAGGGTGTTTTTTAATTTAAGTAGAAACTGTGATAACCTATGGTAACTCGTCTAAAAAAAATTAAAACGATGAAACGCCCATTTGTATTGGCAGCCGTTATGCTTGGCATGTTCTTAGCTGCAATAGAAGCGACAATTGTTGCAACAGCAATGCCTAGCATTGTGGCAGATCTTGGAGGATTTTCGCTGTATAGTTGGGTGTTTTCTGCATATTTACTGACTAATGCTGCTACTGTATTAATATTCGGGAAGCTTTCTGATATCTTCGGAAGAAAGCCTGTTTTTATGATTGGCATTACAATTTTCCTGACAGGTTCTACGCTCTCAGGCTTTAGTGGAACCATGACAATGCTGATCATTTCACGGTTTATTCAAGGTGTTGGTGCAGGTGCATTGATGCCCATCGCAACTACGATAATTGGTGATATTTACAGCAAAGAAGAGCGGGCCAAAATCCAAGGACAGTTGTCTAGCGTATGGGGTATATCTGCTGTTACCGGACCATTGCTTGGTGGGCTTTTCGTCGATGTCTTAAGTTGGCGTTATGTTTTCTGGTTGAATATTCCACTAGGTATACTTGCTATGCTAGGGATATTTTTCTTTTTTCATGAAAATATTGAAAAGCAAAAGCGTTCTGTTGACTATCTAGGATCGGTGTGGATTGTAATATCTGTTACATCATTGCTATTCATTTTAGTTGAAGGTGGAATAGGGATTCCGTGGAATTCCACTGAAATGTATGGATTGATTGGTTTAGCTGTGTCTGGGTTAATATTATTTATTAACCAGGAACGGCTTGCAGTGGACCCGATGATGCCGTTTGAGATTTGGAGACATCGAATAATTAGTATTGCTAATTTAACATCGCTGACGACTGGAATGATACTCATTGGTGTTTCCAGTTACCTACCTGCTTTCGTACAAGGTGTTATGGGTTATTCTGCAACAGTAGCAGGGTTTACGTTAACAACAATGTCCATTGGCTGGCCTATTGCAGCTATGGTCGGGGGCAGGCTTTTGTTGGTAATAGGATATAGAGCGACATCATTAATTGGTGGAACATCATTAATTATTGGAGCACTATTGTTTTTCCTGTTATCACCTGATAAAGGTCCGGTATGGGCGGCTGCAGGATCGTTCTTTATTGGAATAGGTATGGGTTTAACAAATACATCATTTATTGTAGGAATACAAAATGCTGTTGGATGGGAAACTCGTGGTATTGCAACTGCTGCAAACATGTTTATGCGCTCGATTGGCAGTGCATTGGGTGCAGCATTACTTGGCGGATTACTAAACAGCAGGATACAAACCTTTATTCAGAATAAAGAATTGGAAAATGAAGTCTCAGTCGATACGGCAAATAGTTTATTAGATCCACAACAAAATGCTTCCTTGTCGCATGAAGTTAAGTCTGTATTACAAGAAGGTCTTACTTCAGGATTGCATCTCGTTTACATGGGGTTATTAGTTCTGGCAGTGATCAGTTTTATCCTGATTTATTTTTTGCCAAAAAAAGGACAGGAATAGCTTGTTGCTAAGGTGATTATAAAATATAAGTTACTGGGATTACTGTACTTTTCGGTTCACCCATGTCCAGCTCCAGCGCCTATTGCCTAGCGCACTTCCGGCACCTCCTTACGATAAGTCAACATCGATTCGCATCGCTCTTCGTGTTTCCTTTATCTCATATGGTGCCGTACTGGTCATACGCAATAAACATGCGCTTGCGCTTTTGTTCTTGCGAGTGCTTGTGTGGTCTGCTACAGTAAAATAAATACATAAAATTGGAGGAACAGATTATGAAAATGATGGATGCAAACGAGATTATCAGCTTTATTTCAAATAGCACAAAGAGTACACCTGTAAAGGTATATATTAAAGGTGAGCAATTGAATGAATTAAACTACGGTGATTCAATTCAGTCATTTGTTGAGAAAAATAGTGGTGTGTTATTTGGACAGTGGAAGGACATCCAATCCTTTTTGGCAAACAATAATGAGCAAATTGAAGACTACGCTGTGGAAAATGATCGCAGAAACTCTGCCATTCCGTTACTTGATTTAAAAGAAGTTAATGCACGAATTGAGCCAGGTGCAATCATCCGTGACCAAGTTGAGATTGGAGACGGAGCAGTTATTATGATGGGCGCAAGCATTAACATAGGTTCAGTTGTTGGTGAGGGCACCATGATTGATATGAATGTTGTTCTTGGTGGTCGTGCTACTGTTGGTAAAAATTGTCATATCGGTGCCGGCACAGTGCTTGCGGGTGTTATCGAACCGCCTTCAGCAAAACCGGTTGTCATTGAAGATGAAGTAGTTATTGGTGCAAATGCTGTTATTCTAGAAGGAGTAACAGTGGGTAAGGGGTCAATTGTAGCTGCTGGATCAATTGTGACAAAGGATGTTGAACCAAATACATTGGTTGCAGGTACACCTGCTAAAGTATTGAAAGAAATCGATGATAGTACAAAATCAAAAACAGAAATCAAACAAGAGCTTCGTAAATTAGATAACTAAAGCAGGGGATTAGCATGAATTTAGTAGAAATCAGAAGGGAATTGCATCAAATTCCTGAGTTGGGTTTTCAGGAATTTAAAACGCAAACCTATTTGCTGGATAAGATTAATGCAATGCAAACAGATAGGGTAGAAGTAAAAGAGTGGCGAACTGGAATCATGGTCCGTGTTTCAGGAGCTAATCCCAATAAAACAATTGGATTTCGCTGCGATATTGATGGCCTGCCGATTACGGAACAAACAGATTTTCCATTTAAATCCACACATGAAGGTCAAATGCATGCTTGTGGACATGACTTTCACATGACAATTGCGTTAGGATCACTTAAACTCATTATTGATCACCCGATAGATAATGATGTTGTGTTTCTGTTTCAACCCGCTGAAGAAGGACCTGGTGGCGCATTACCGATGATGGAGTCAGATAGTTTTAAGGAATGGAAGCCGGATGTTGTCTTTGCTTTACACATTGCTCCTGAGCTACCTACCGGAACAGTGTCCAGTCGCCCGGGATTATTATTCGCAAATACGAGTGAATTGTTCCTTGATTTTTCTGGCAAAGGAGGACATGCTGCATACCCACACTTAACTAGGGATATGACTGTTGCAGCAAGCTCCTTTGTTGTGGAATTACAGCAAATTGTCGCAAGAAACCTTAACCCATTGGAAAGTGCTGTCGTTACAGTTGGTAAGATGGAGAGTGGGTTTGTGCAAAATGCAATTGCTGAGTCAGCAAGGTTGGAAGGGACAATCCGTACACTCGAACCTGCTACAATTAATGTAATTAAGCAAAAGTTGGAAAGATTGATTCAAGGGTTTGAAATTTCCCATGAATGCAA
Organism: Virgibacillus salinus; assembly: GCF_900102415.1. Classification (NCBI taxonomy): domain Bacteria; kingdom Bacillati; phylum Bacillota; class Bacilli; order Caryophanales; family Bacillaceae; genus Virgibacillus; species Virgibacillus salinus. The sequence continues at coordinate 890,150 of NZ_FNKD01000002.1, read as the reverse complement.
GATTGCTATTGATTATGGTGCAAATTATTATCAGGTATACAATGAGCAGCAGTATGTTGATATATTTGCTGAAACTATGACAACTAACAATATTAATTATCAGGAGGCTAATCCTGCAATGACTGGAGAAGACTTTGGCTATATGCTAAAAGATATTCCAGGATTCATGTTCTGGCTTGGCGTTGATTCTCCATTTGGTTTACACAATGCTCAACTAACCCCTGATGAAGATGCGCTAGAGATAGGCGTAAAGGCTGTTAAAAATACAATACAAGCTTTATCTGCTTGTTGATTTCTGTATATCATTTTATCTTCTGGAAAAACTAGATGCGTAAATGCTTTGTATCTAGAGGAGGTATTATGAATGGCGCGTATTGGTGTTGAAGAAAGTCTTTCAGATGTGAAGGATGGTCTAATGGAAATGGGACATGATGTAGTTGATCTGCACTCAGAGGATGACACAGAATATTGTGATTGCTGTGTTATTACAGGACAGGATAAAAATGTAATGGGTATGTCTACAACAAGTATTGCCGGCCCTGTAATTAATGCAGAAGGATATAGTGCTGAAGAGGTCTGCCAAATGGTAAATCAGAAATTAAATGGAAACGAGTAATATAGTAAAATCCCAGTTCGTATAATACGAACTGGGGTTTTTGCTTGCAGTTAAGAAAGTATAAATACTTACTTACGGCTTTCGCAATTAAGGCTTGCACTCCTAAGTATAAGGGATTCTAAAAAAGCAAAATACGCTTACATAAGCATCCCTTTACAAATGCCAAGTTTTTTAATTTTATTTAATCTTTTTGAATATTAACCTGGTGTGGAAATGGTATCTCAATATTTGCCTCATCAAACGCTTCTTTTATTCGCTTAAGCATGTCGCGCTGGCATCCGAACTGTTCTCCGTTTTCAGTTTGTCCCACAACACGGAGGACAACGTCTGATGAACCCAAACCTTGAACACCTATCGGATTAGGACCATCCTTAAATCGTTCATCCTGCTGGAATTCAGCACAGACCTTTTCCAATAAACTAATAGCTTCATCAATATTTTCATCATAGCTAATTCCGATATCAACCAGTGCACGCATATTTCCACGTGAATGGTTGGCAACACCAATGATTTCTCTATTTGGAATAAAATTTAATGTTCCATTAAAACTGCGGATTTTTGTTGTTCGTAAGCCAAGTTCCTCTACAATCCCATCATAGCCACCAGCTGTAATATAATCGTCAACTTCTACTTGTCGTTCAAGTAATAGGAAAAAACCTGTTACAACATCACTCACAAGTCCCTGAGCACCAAAACCGATTGCTAAACCAAGAACACCTGCACCCGCAAGTAGTGGTCCAATCGGGATAGTAAATATTGCAAACAACATAACAATAAATACAAAAATCATTACATAAGAAAACAAGTTGACTAATAATTTTTCAAGCGTCTTCACACGACTCTCAGATATTTTTTGATTAGAGCCAGCTCTATTTATTGTTCTTTCAATAATTTTTTTGCCAATTGGAATAAAAATAATAAAGGCTAAAATGAGTAAACCGATTTTTAAACCAATATTTATCAGATTAGTTACATCTACCTCGATTCCGAAAATCCCCATATGTACCCTCCTTTCTGTATTTTTAGTGTATCTAACTCGACAGACTCTATTAATTTACCACATTTATTTAGTTTTAAATCATATACACCCATAAAAAGGTTATACTGGAACAGATTTTTGTCAATAATAAGAACATATTATGTAATTTATATGTACATTTTTAAAAGACTAGGGTTTCATATTGACTGGTTTATAGAGTGTTCTATAATAAAAATTAGCTTGATAAAATATCTAAGCGGAGGGATTACATATGGCAGAAAGAATGGTAGGAAAACAGGCACCACGATTTGAAATGGACGCTGTAATGCCTGATAAGGAATTTGGTAAAGTTAGTTTAGAAGAAAATATGAAAAATGATATGTGGACTGTTCTTTTCTTCTATCCAATGGACTTTACATTTGTATGTCCAACAGAAATAACAGCAATGTCAGATCGATATGATGAATTTGAAGATTTGGATGCAGAAGTGATAGGTGTTTCAACCGATACAATTCATACACATAAAGCCTGGATTAACACATCACGTGATGATAATGGACTGGACCAGCTTGGTTATCCTCTAGCTGCAGACACAAACCATATTGTATCCAAGGATTATGGGGTGTTAATTGAGGAAGAAGGTGTTGCATTACGTGGATTATTTATCATTAATCCGGAAGGTGAATTACAATACCAAACAGTATTCCATAACAACATTGGTCGGGATGTTGATGAAACGCTGCGTGTTCTACAAGCTCTTCAAACTGGTGGACTTTGCCCAGCAAACTGGAAACCTGGCCAGGAAACATTATAAAAAATTATCATATATAATAAATGTATAAAAATTATTAGAGCTGGCTCATCGCATACGTTATGGCAATTGAAGTCAGCCTTTTTTGCTTATTTAACAGGAGGTAGACATTATGAGGTTAAGAGATCAAATGCCCGAATTAGAAGGAGCTACAAAGTGGTTGAATAGTAAAGCGATTAAAAAAGAAGCTTTAATTGGAAATAAACCAACACTAATTCATTTCTGGTCGGTAAGCTGCGGAACTTGTAAAGAGGCAATGCCAAAAGTAAATGAATTCCGTGATGAATACAAACGCGACTTAAATGTAATTGCGGTTCATATGCCACGTTCAGAAAAAGATTTAGATCTTGATCAGATTAAAAAGGTTGCGAATGAACATGATATTACACAGCCAATATTTGTAGATAACGATCATACATTAACAGATTCGTTTCAAAATAAGTATGTACCTGCATATTATGTATTTGATTCTGATGGAAAATTAAGACACTTTCAGGCTGGTGGGAGCGGGATGAAAATGCTTCGTAAGCGCGTCAACCGAGTATTAGGTAAAACAGAGAGATAATTACTAGTTAGACAGCATCTATTTATAAATAATGGTTCTGCGATTATAAAGGAAAAAAACAACAAAAATCCAGACGCGAAATGCGGAAAGCCAAATGGATCCTCATTCCGCTAAAAGGCAGAAAAGCTGTACCATGATCCTAACTTAGCCCTAAAAATAGGAATTTAATGGGGATAGCAGAACGAGAATACGGCAGGACAATAAATTGAATACTGATTCCGCTATAAGGAAGTTTAAAATGCTCAGAATCCATCTGAGCGTTTTTGCTTTATTTACACCAGTAAGAATTAACTTAGTCAAATATGCTTTATTTTGTAATAAATAAAAAAGTTAAAAAAATTAAACAAAAGAGTGGAAATTTATTTCGGAACCCGTTATATTAGATATTACGTATAAACATCAGGGGGAGGGAACATATTGGATACTTTTAAAAAGTTAAAGCATTTTTATTGGCCATACAGAAAGTTTTTCTTTACTTCATTAGTTTTCTTATTATTTGTGGCAGCTATTACTGTTGTTTACCCAATAATATTGCAGATAACGATTGATGAAGTAATGAGAGCGGGCAGGTATTCATTAATACCTTATATTTCAGTTGCGTTTTTTCTTATAATGGTATTTAAAGGATTTTCAACTTACTATCATCAATATCTTGGAGAATTCTTTGGTATCAGGTCTGTTTATGTAATAAGGGAAGCATTATATGAAAAGCTTCAGGTACTATCATTCAAATATTATGATAATGCAAAAACAGGAGACTTAATGTCACGGTTGACAGCAGATGTTGAGATGTTTCGTTTTTTCCTTTCTTTTGGATTTTCAGAATTAATTAGGATCACATTACTTATCCTTTTCAGTTTAAGTGTTATGTTCTACTATTCTATTCCACTAGCATTGGTAACGATGGCTGCTATGCCGTTTTTGGCAATAGTAGTATTCCAATTTGATAAACGTGTACACCCGGCGTTCAGGGGGATTAGAAAATCGTTCGGTCGTTTGAATACGCGTGTCCAGGAAAATATTAGTGGCATGAATACAGTTAAATCTTTATCCAGGGAGAACTTTGAAATAGGGAGATTTTCCAGCAGTAATGACAACTATAAGCAGAACTTTTTGACTACTGCAAAAATATGGGCAAAGTTTATGCCGCTTATGGAATTCATTGGAAATGTATGTGCGGTTGCATTGTTAGCATTTGGTGGTTATCTGGTTATTAATAATCAGCTGGAACTCGGAGAATTAGTAGCATTTTTTAGCCTTGTTTGGTATATATTAGGACCACTTATGAACTTGGGATTTGTCATTAATCAGTTTTCTCAAGCTAAAGCTTCTGGAGAACGTTTATTGGAGATATTAGAAGCAGAAGAAGACATTGTCGAGAAGGATGATGCGATAGATACACCAATAAACGGTCATGTAACATTTAATGATGTCACATTAACGTATACAAAAGACGATGATACAGCACTTAAAAATATAACGTTTGATGCACCTCCAGGAAAAGTGATTGGCCTTGTTGGTTCAACAGGATCAGGGAAAACGAGTATCACACAGTTAATAACACGCTTTTATGAACCGGAAAAAGGTGACGTGCTGGTTGATAACCGTCCTGTCGATAATTATAAGATTAAGACGCTGCGAAAACATATAGGTTTTGTTTTACAGGAGTCCTTCTTATTCTCAACTTCAATTAGAGAGAATATCGCCTACGGTTCACCAGATGTATCGGATGAACAAATAATTGACGCAGCCAAAAGGGCACAAGCGCATGATTTTATAATGGAGATGCCAGAGGGATATGGAACGATGCTTGGTGAACGAGGAATGGGCTTGTCGGGTGGTCAGAAACAACGTATTGCAATTGCACGGGCAATTTGTATCAATCCTAGTATACTTGTTCTTGATGATGCAACATCAGCTGTAGATATGGAAACTGAATTTAAAATACAGAAAGCACTTAAAGAGGTTATGAAAGGTAGAACAACCTTTATTATTGCACATCGGATTTCGTCTCTAAAACATTCTGATGAAATACTGGTCTTGGAGCACGGTGAAATAGTTGAACGTGGTACTCATGATGACCTAATAAATAATCATGGTCCATACCAGCGTGTATATGATATTCAGTACCAGGATCGTGAAGCAATAATGAATACTGTAACATAAAGGGGGGACATGAAATGGCAAAAGAAAAAAAGTTACCAAAAGAAAATCGTCATCTGAAGCGATTCTATTATACAGTCGATCAAGCGGTCGAGAAGCCCTTTAACTGGCAGCAAATGTGGCGATTACTTGGTTATTTAAAACCATATTCCAAAACATACTTACCGGGTGCTATGATAGCTATGCTAGTTTCTACTGCAGTACGTTTACTTGTACCAATATTAATTGGTAAAGTTGCAATTGACGTAGCGATAGCCAATGAGGACCCAACAATGCTCACCTATCTTGTTATAGGGATTGGAATACTCTATTTAATAAGTTATGTTGGAAATGTTTACCGGATAAAGTGGGTTAATATATTAGGGCAGAATGTTATCTATGACATACGACAGCATTTGTTTTCTCATGTTCAGCGACTGTCACACCGTTTTTTCGATTCACGTTCAGCAGGATCGATATTAGTTAGAATTATGAATGATATCAATTCGCTTCAGGAGTTATTTACAAATGGAATTATTAATCTTCTTATGGATGTGGTTACACTAACAGGGATGATTGTCATCTTAGTTGCATTAAGTCCTAAACTGGCACTTGCAGTTATGATTATTCTGCCGATTATGTTTTATATTTCAACAAAACTCAGGAGAAGTATCCGCCGTTCGTGGCAGGATGTACGTATACAGCAATCACGATTAAATTCTCACTTAAATGAAAGCATACAAGGTGTTCGTATTACACAATCTTTCTCACAGGAAAAAGAAAACGAAGCATTCTTTGAGGGCATAAATACAGATAGCTTCGAGAGCTGGCGTGTGGCAACGAAGAAGAGTGCAATGTTTCGTCCTTTTGTAGAAATGAGTAATGCAATTGGAACAATTATCCTGATTGCTTATGGCTCCCATTTAATTTTATTAGGTGAAGCTAATGGCGGAATTGAAATTGGTACATTTGTAACGTTCGCTTTTTATTTAGGAATGTTCTGGGAACCAATTTCAAGATTAGGTCAAATGTATAATCAGCTTTTAATGGCAATGTCCTCATCAGAACGTATCTTTGAATTTCTGGATGAACAGCCAAATGTGAAAGAAAAAGAAGATAGTATTGAATTAACAAATATGAAAGGGCGAATTGAATTTGACCGTGTTCAATTTTCTTACGATAACGACCGCATCGCACTGCATGAGATTTCATTAGACATTAAACAGGGCCAGAATATTGCACTGGTTGGGCATACAGGAAGCGGTAAGTCTACTATATCCAATTTAATCAGCCGTTTTTATGACCCAACTGAAGGAACTGTTAAAATTGATGGACACGATTTACGAGACGTAAAGCTAGATAGCTTGCGCCAGCAAATTAGTGTAGTTTTACAGGATACCTTTATCTTCTCAGGAACTATTATGGAAAATATCAGGTTTGGTCAACCTGATGCATCAGATGAAGCAGTAATCGAAGCTGCAAAGGTTGTTGGGGCTGATGAATTTATTCAGCGACTTGCATACGGATATGAAACAGAAGTAGAGGAGCGAGGAAATATATTATCAGCAGGTGAGCGGCAATTGTTGTCATTTGCTAGAGCACTTCTTGCTGATCCGAGAATATTAATTTTGGATGAAGCAACAGCAAGCATTGATACGGAAACAGAAATGAAAATTCAGGAAGCTCTTCAACGATTATTAAAGGGTAGGACTGCAATCATTATTGCCCATCGCTTATCGACAATTAGAGAGTCTGATAACATTTACGTATTGGAAAATGGAAAAGTACTTGAGAATGGCAGTCATGATGAGTTAATGAAGCAGGAAGGGGAATATTTTGATCTTGTGAAATCACAATTTCAAATGCTCGATGCAATATAAACAAAAGCAACTTCTCAGTTGAGAAGTTGCTTTTTAATTTCGGTTATTATAGTAAAAGGTTGTTATCGTTGACAATAGATATAAACTGCGAAGTACTGTGGAAAAATACTCAACCGAGTCTCATAGCCCTGATGAAGACACGTTTCACACTATTTGAACAGCGTTCGGGTTCTCATAACCTTGTTGAGTGAGCCCATGGCTAGTAAGACTGCGAAAGTGCTCGCTTGAGCAGATGTTGCATTGGTATCGGAGTGGTGCAAAAGAAAATTTTCACTGTGTCGCAGTTTATATCAACTGCAATGCTTAAAAACCACAAAACCTACGATAAGTGTCCTGGTTTAAAGTAATTCTTTCTCGATCTGTTTCATTTTATAAAGGTAGCCTTTTTGCTGCATTAATTCATTAAATGTGCCGGATTCTATTATAGTCCCGTGTTCCATTACAATAATTTGATCCATATTTTCCAAGTTTGTTAAGCGATGACTGATAAGAACAAGCGTGTCATTTTTAGCTTGTTCGAAAAGATTTTTATAAATGGATTGTTCTGTAATTGCGTCTACAGACGAAGTGGGTTCATCCAGTAACCAAAGATGTCCATCTTTCAGCATTGCCCGGGCGATCGCAAGTCTCTGCTTTTCCCCGCCAGAAAGATTTTCACCTTTTTCATTTACCTTGTCTTCTAAGGAGAAGTGATCAAGCATTACTGTTGCTAAGGTAGCTTCCATTTCTGCGTCAGTTAATCCATCTTTGGCAAGCTCAAGGTTAGAACGTATTGTACCGAAGAAAAAATGGTTTTCCTGTAGAACAACTTTAGCATTTTTCCAAATTTCTTCTTGGTTTATTTGATTTATTGCTACATCATCTAAATAAATATTGCCTTGATTTGCTGGGCTGATTTTTAACAGCAGCTGTAGCAATGTTGATTTACCAGAACCGCTTGGCCCGACAATAGCTGTCTTCGAACATGCTGTTAGCTTTAAATAAATTTCCTCCAAGGTTGGTCTGGTTTCTTTCGGAAATGAAAAGGAAACATTAGTCATTTCAATGGAATGAGCGTTACTTTGCTGTAATTGCTCCTTATAATCTTGTTTTACTTTGTTTTTACTTTCCCAGTCAACTACAGAAAATAAGCGTGTTGCGGCCTGTTTACTGTCTTGTATATGGATTGGGAAAACTGCCATTGGAGAAGCATCTTCAAAAACAGTAAGGGAAATCATTATGAGCATTGCCAAGAAGATACCATCCAATTGACCGTCTACTACTAAATAGGCTCCTAATGCTAGTACTAGCCAGGATATAAAAAGCGCTACAAATGTGTTCATAGATTGACTATATAGCGTGTTGATGTTTTCGCGTTCTTGCTCTTTAATATAAGCGTCAGACGATTGCAATAGATTCTCTTCTTTCTCATGAAGCTTCTGGTATATCTTTAAATCACGAAAACCATGAAGAAATTCAGTAACTTCTGTTGTTAAATTTCCTCTTCCTTGCCGCACATGACTGTCTATTTTAGCTTGCCTGACAGCAAATAACGCAGGAATGACAAAAGCTGTTAATAGGAGGCCAATGAGTAATACAAGCGCTATATAAATTGAAACGAAAGACGTGAATAAAATCGTACATAAAAAGACGATCATTAAAACGATCGGCGGGTAAAATACCCTTAAAAAGAAATTCTGAAGACTTTCGACATCTCCAACAATTCTTGATAGGAGGTCTCCGCTGCGATATTTTTGAAATATTCCTGGTGTCAGGGGCTCGAGTTTCTCGAAAAAAGAGACACGGAGATTACTTAAAATCGTAAATGTTGCCCGATGAGAAAAGTATCTTTCAGCATAGCGGCTTATTGCTTTCGTAAATCCAAGCAGCTTTACCGTAGATGTGAGAATAATTAGGGCATATAAAGGAGGTGCCAATGCTGCCTTGGAAATTAAATATCCACTGGCAGCAAAGAGACCTACAGCAGAAATACCAGCAATAAAGCCAAAAATAATTGAATAGAGAATGTCTTTTTTTTCAATCATCATTAACTTAACAACAAGTGTTAAATCTCTCATTCTGGAGTCCCTCCCTGCTGGATAGATACCATATCACGATAGGTCGCTACCGATTTAATAAGCTCTTTATGGGTTCCCTCGGAAATTAATCTTCCATTCTCCAGGAAAAGAATTTTATCAGCGTTCTTGATGGTATGAAGGCGGTGTGCAACAGTGACAACAGTTGAGTTTTGCGACAACTCATTTATAGAATCCTGCAAAATCTTTTCTGTGTAAAGGTCTAACCCTGTTGTTGGCTCGTCGAATAGGATAATTGATGGTTTTTTCAAAAATGCACGTGCGATGGCGACCCTTTGTTTTTCTCCACCTGAAAGACCTCTACCTGCTTCACCGACTTGTGTATCATAACCATTTTCAAGTGAATGTATCATTTCTGCAATTCCTGCTTTTTCAGCAGCTTGCTCGATGCTTGTACGTGATGCATCCGTTTTTCCGCCAATTGCAATATTTTCTGCAATAGAGCCTGAGAAAATATAAGGGTGCTGGGAAATATAACTTAAATGATTAAACCAGTCTTGTTCTTGATAATCAGTCATCAAGCTATTATTATTTATAATTACTTTTCCTTCTGAAGGAGTAATTAGACCTGCAATTAAATGTAAAAGGGTTGATTTTCCAGAACCAGTTTGACCAACAATTGCTATTTGATTATAAGGTGGAATTATTGTATCTATATTAATTAAAGAAAACTGATCCTCTCCATAACTGTAAGCCACTCCCCGAAGCGAAATGGCTGGGGGAGAATTCTCTGATAAAGTCTTATTTCCCCATGGAATAATCTGTTCTGTTTCCTCCAATTCCTCTGCTACTTTATTTGCTGCCCCCATACTGCTACGGCTATTATGAAAGCTGCTGCCTAACTCCTTAAGTGACGTATAGAACTCTGGAACCAATACTAGAATAAAAAACGCAGTAAAGAATGATATACTTTTATAAATTATCAGCTGAATCGCTAGTTCCAGCGCTACAATTCCAATACTCAGCATGGAAATTAGCTCTAACATAAAGGAAGAGGTGAAGGCAACTTTCAATATTTCCATTGTAGCGTCCCTGAACCCTAGACTGCTTTTCTTGATAGCTTCCTTTTGTTGTTTTGCCCGGCTGAATAATTTCAGAGTGGTAAGCCCCTGTAACGTATCCAGGAATTTTCCGGAAAAGGATGCGAGCTTATCTAACTGCTCTTCAGATTTCTTTTTTGTTTGCATTCCAATAATAATCATAAAGAGAGGTATAAATGGGGCAGTGATTATCAATATGATCCCGGTGTTTACATGCTGTGTGAAGGCTACCACAAGGATTAAGAGAGGTATGAAAGCTGTTTGAATAACCTGAGGAAGGTATTGACTGAAATAGCTTTCTATTTCATCAACAGCATCCATCATGACACTTACCTTTTGCCCTGATTGTCCCTGTAACGAATTCTGTACAGGATTTCCTGAAAATTTACTTAAAAGCTTCTTTCGAAAATCCGTCTTGGCTTTGGCGGCCATTTGTACTCCCTCACGACCGCTTATATAAATCAATATTGTTCTAGCCAAAAGAGCTAGGAGAAGTCCTCCCAGCATAGGAAGGACTCCAGAAAACGACATTCCTTGCAGGAAAACACCGTCGATAACTGCAACAAAAAAATACGCCTGTAAAATAATCATCGCACCTGTGATAATGGATGAGGCAAACAGAAGTGATATGCTTTTTTTCTGTGTGAAGGCAATATCTTTTAAAGTACTCATATTGGCTGAAATCTCCTAACTTAAAATTATTCTAGCAGGTTATTTTTTGCCTTTAACATATTCAGCATTAAATAAAAACAGTCTCAATAGTAAAACGAGTGAAGGTATTAATAAACATAGGCCGGCTATGAATGCTACTATTAGGGCAATCCCCATCGATTCGTGGGTAGCTCCTTCTACTATAGTAATGTAAGGGTTAAGAATATAAGGTAAATGAGCTATTCCATAGCCGAAAAAGGCAAAGAAATACTGTAACATTATACTAATAAATGCAATGCCATAACGCTTACCCTGATAAATTAAGCCTATTGCCAACATGAAAAAACCGACTGACAAGCCAAACATCCACCATAGGTCAAGCATTTTTTCATAATGTCTCTCATTATGCTGACTTAATGCAATAAAGGTTGTTAGACTGGCTATTATCGTTGGTACACTCCAGAATAATGCATAAATTCGTACTAGCTTTAATGCAGGGTAGTCACGTGCGCGAGCAGCATAAAATGTCAAGAATGCAGCACTGATAAAAAGTACTGACACAATTGCTAGAAATACGACACTCCATGAATATGGACTTGTAAACAATTCTAAATACTTCAGTGAGACTTCTCCATTTTTCTCATCAATAAAGCCACCTTCTGACAGTGTTAATGCAGTAGATAAGGATGCTGGGATTAATAATCCGGTTGCACCATATAAGAACATATAAATATTGCTCTGTTTCGAACCATAGTTTTCAAATGCATAGAACGAACCTCGTATCGCAAGTAGTATGATTGCAATACTACCAGGAACTAGTAAGGCTGTTCCATAATAATAAGCCGTTTCCGGGAAGAATCCAACAATACCAACAAAGAAAAAGACAAAGAATACATTAGTTACTTCCCATACAGGAGATAAATACCTTGAGATTAATTGATTCATAATATGGTCTTTTTTCGAGATTTTGGCATAATATGCAAAAAAACCAGCACCAAAGTCAATCGAAGCTACTATTAAATAGCCATATAGGAACAGCCATAATACCGTAATTCCTATTAATTCATAACTCATTATTCATCACCCTTTTCTATGGAGGGATACTGTTTTTCGAGTTCTTCTTCGACCGGATTGTTACGGAAGAGTTTACGTAATGTGACAATACACAAAGTACCTAATACGATATATAAACCTAAGAACAAAAAGAACATCAGACCTATATAAGGGGAGGAAGTAGCTGCTTCGTCAACCGTCATATAGCCTCGTATAATCCATGGTTGGCGTCCTTCTTCAGCGTAAATCCAGCCAAACTCTATTGCGAGGAAGGCAAGAGGCCCACTAAATAGGAGAGACCATAAAAACCACTTGTTAAGTTCATTCCATTTTCTTATCATACTAAACACAAGATAGAGAAAAGATACTCCTAAGAGAGCCATTCCAATAGTCACCATTAAGTCAAACATATAATGTATCCAAAGGGGTGGTCTCTCTTTCTCAGGCGTTTCTTCCAGCCCTGTTACTTCAGCATTGAAGTCACCATGTGCAAGAAAACTCAAAAATTTAGGTATTCGAATTTCACCTATTATCTCATGCGTTTCATTCAGCCAGCCAAACACTACTAGGTCCGCACCTTGTTCAGTTTCAAAATGCCACTCTGCAGCAGCCAATTTTTCAGGTTGGTGTTCAGCAAGAAACTTAGCTGATGTATCTCCAGTCAGCAAATTTGCCGCCGCGAATATAAACATAATCGTTACAGTTAGCTTTAGCGCCTTTTGATGGTAGGCTGATGCTTTTTTCTTTAGAATTGTAAAAGCAGCTATAGCAGCAAGAAGTGCAGCACATGCTAAGTATGCAGAACTTAACACATGGAACACCTTTGATGGAGTAGCTGGATTTAGCATAGCAGCAAGTGGATTAACAGCCAAGAATGAGCCATCTTCCATTGCAAATCCTTCCGGTGTATTCATAAATGCATTTACGGTTGTTATAAAAACGGCCGATAGCCCTCCACCGATTACTATTGGTATGGATAAAAACCAATGTGTAAAAGGTTTTTTAAACCTATCCCAAGTGTATAAATAGATACCTAAGAATATAGCTTCAAAGAAAAATGCAAAGACTTCCATAAAGAGCGGCAGGCTTATGACATTTCCTGCAACCTGCATAAAGTTAGGCCACACTAATGATAATTGTAACCCTATTGCTGTTCCGGTTACAACACCTACCGCAACTGTAATGACAAATCCTCTTGCCCATCGTCTGGCCATCATCTTGTAATGCGGATCATTCTTTTTAACTCCGACAAACTCTGCTATCGAAATCATCAAGGGAACTCCAACGCCAAGTGTTGCAAATATTATATGAAATCCTAATGTCATTGCGGTAATCAATCTACTCATTAAGACTGTATCAAGATCCATTGTGTAAGCCTCCCCTAATAGTAAAGTATTTATTATACACATATTCAATACTGAGCATGTGTCGTTGACAATCTATTCATTTAAGATTTGATTGAGCAAAGGGAGATAAGCCGTTTAGGTTAACGGATTTAGTTTTCCCTATGTAGATAGTATAAAACATTTTGTTATGGTAAAAGCCCTTTGCTTATGACAGTTAATTGACATTTTTTAATACTAACTAATAATAAAGGTTAAAATTATCTTTAATCAATTTCACTTGTAATAGTAGTGTGGTAGACTAATTAAAAGTACGTTGAGTGATGGAGGAAATATTATGAAACGAGAATTCGCAGTTATTGGTTTAGGTCGATTTGGCGGGAGTATTTGCCGTGAATTAAGTATGGAAGGTATGCAAGTGCTCGCAGTTGACATTGATGAAGATAAAGTAAATGAATTTAAAAACATTGCATCACATGCAGTTATAGCAGATTCTACAGATGAGGTTACTTTAAAAGAGCTAGGAATCAAAAATTTGGATCATGTTATTGTTGCAATAGGTGATAATATTCAGGCAAGTATCCTCACAACTGTTGTTTTAACAGACCTTGGCATTAAGAAAATAACAGTAAAGGCTCAGAATGATTACCATGAGAAAATATTAAATAAAATTGGTGCTGATCAGGTTGTTCACCCGGAACGAGATATGGGGAAGAGGATTGCACATAACATAATCTCGAACAACATACTTGATTATCTGGAGCTATCCGATGACCATAGTATTGTTGAGGTGAAAGCTGGTGAAAAGATGCGCGGTAAAACATTAGTTGACCTTGATATTCGAGCAAATTATGGGTGTAACGTTGTTGCAATTAAGCATGGAAAAGATATTAATGTTTCACCAACCGCAGATGAAACTCTAGAGGAAGAAGATATCCTTATAGTTATTGGAGCAGATAAAGACATATCCAGATTTGAGAAGCATCTTATTATTGACTAAGCTTTATCTATGGGTATAGGTTGATAATTGTTAAAGAGCTCTCTTTTTACTATTATCGTTTCTCAACAAAAAAAAGTGGCATTAAAATTTAATTTTAATGCCACTTTTTTTATTGCAGATTCGATTGTATTAGTGAAGAAGGATTGAACAAAAGCGCAAGCGCCTGTTCAGCGCTGCGGGTAGGTCGACGTTGTCGCGCAAAGCGGCGGTCTTAGTCGATCTTCCTTTTCCCAGAGATTAGATGAACTTGACTTATCGCCAATGATGGCGAAAGTCAAGATGGATCTTATGCTTGGAAAGCGAAAAGAATACACGAAGAGTGTAAGCTGCCCCACAGGATGTGGTGGTTTTAGTCGAACATCCTTTATTTCTTATCGTAGACACGGGGAAGGAAGTCCCTAGGCGCTAGGCGCTGGCCGGTGAGTACGCCATGTCCTGTGGCGTCACCGGCACTAGTACGTCCTGTACGCGGCTGATTCGGGAGTCCAGTTATCTACATCACTTTAATTGTATAGTTTCCTACACAATTAAAAAGGGATGACATTATTCGTTAGCCATCCACAACTATAAGATGTGTTAGGCTTCATAAAAAATGTCATCCCAATTATTTGATCAGATTTCCATGATAATCGGTAATACCATAGGTCTGCGTTTCGTTTTTTCATAGAGGAATGGTGCGATAGTATCTGTTATTTCATTCTTGATTTCCGACCATTGTGTTGTCCTGCGTTCCATTACCTTGTCTAAATGATTTGATACAAGCTTCTGCGCTTCATTTATTAGGTCTTCAGATTCTCTCATATAGACAAATCCACGTGAGATAATGTCAGGTCCTGATGCAATTTTAAATTCTTTCATATTAATACTTACAACCACCATGACAAGTCCTTCTTCCGATAGAATACGGCGGTCACGCAATACAATATTTCCAATATCACCGATGCCGCTCCCATCCACATAAATAGAACCTGATGGTATTTTTCCTGCTACCATTGCATTATCTTTGCCTAAGGCAAGTACATCACCAGTATCCATAATAAATGAATTTGCTGGCTCTACTCCACATGCTTCGGCAAGCTTAGTGTGTTCTTTTAACATTCTGTATTCACCATGAATCGGCATGAAGTATTTTGGCTGGATAAGTCTTAGCATTAATTTCTGTTCTTCCTGGCTGCCATGTCCGGATGTATGAATATTACTTAGCCGGCCATGAATCACTTCGGCTCCAGCACGGTAAAGTTTATTAATTGTACGGCTTACACTCACAGTATTTCCAGGGATAGGGGATGATGAAAAGATAACTGTATCACCAGGAATAATTTGTATTTGGCGGTGTGTACCGTTAGCTATTCGAGATAATGCTGCCATTGGTTCCCCTTGTGAGCCTGTACAAAGAATGGTAACTTCATTTGCCGGAAGACGGTTAATCTGATTAGCTTCAATAAATGTGTCTTTTGGAGCTTGGATATAGCCCAGTTCCTGTCCGATTCGAATAGAAGTTTCCATGCTCCGTCCAAAGACGGCTACTTTACGGTTGTGTTTAACAGCTGCTTCAACCACCTGTTGCAGGCGATAGATATTTGATGCAAATGTTGCAAAGATTAGTCGTCCATCAGCTCTAGCAAAAATATCATTAATATTATCAGCAACAACACTTTCGGACATTGTAAATCCTGGTATTTCACTGTTTGTACTGTCTGAAAGTAAGCAAAGTACGCCTTCTTTACCTATCTCAGCCATTTTTGCTATATTAGCAGGCTCGCCAACCGGTGTGAAATCAAATTTAAAGTCACCTGTATGAACTACATTCCCAGGTGGAGTTTTTACTACAACACCATATGAATCAGGAATGCTATGGGTAGTATGGAAAAAGGAAATGGATGTTTTACGGAATTTTATAACATCTTCTTCTTGAATTGTATGCAATTTGGCATTTCGCAATAAGCCATGTTCATCTAATTTGTTTCTGATTAATCCGATCGCAAGTTTTCCAGCATAAATTGGCACATTTATTTCACGCAAGAGGTACGGAATTCCACCGATATGGTCCTCATGCCCGTGTGTTACGAATAATCCTTTAATTTTATCTTGGTTTTGAATCAGGTAGGTGTAATCTGGAATAACATAATCAATACCAAGTAATTCATCTTCAGGAAACTTAATTCCGGCATCGATTAAAATTATTTCATCTTGAAATTGAACACCATAAGTGTTTTTCCCAATTTCACCTAGTCCACCTAATGCAAAAACCGCTGTTTGGTCATTCTTTACGAATTTCATTGGTTAGACAGTCTCCAGGTTAAAATGTTCGGATTGTTTTTCATAATTTAAATGTGCTTCGTCCAATGGATGGATAAATTCAATATTTATATTATACTTGCGATCGTATAATTTGTTTCGTACCTCTTTTTCTGAATCTGCCTCAACATATAGGCTTTGTGTCCGTTCGCGTACAGGGACTTCTCCTGGTAATTCTTGATAAAAAACTTTAAAAATCATTTCATCTCTCCTAACTTCTTTTTTATTCTATTTTAAAATTTGCATTCCGTAATAATAAATTCCTATCCATTTGATAATACTGAGCATTACTTAATAAGCTGATGGCATTTAGGCGAACAGCTGTTTCATAACAATTCACATGTGTTTTCTAACCAATCGCTTTAATAATATGCAATGGTATAATTCGCAGTAAATTTGATTTGGTAATATTCTCCATTACATGATGGTTAACTCTGGTGGTAGTCCTTTTTACAAGTAGTAGGTACACGTCCTCTGCCTAAAAAATCCTTCCAGCGCTTTTTAAGCTTTTCTTTTAGGCGTTTTAACATGAGGTCTACATCTCCTTTCGATTATTTAAGAAAAGCACCAAAAAACGTTCTACCGATCCAACCCTCTTATTCATAGTATAATACTGTTTGAGGAAATTTGAAATAAAAACACTGCAATTGTTTAAAAAAAAGACTCTTTTTCTATATCAATGATTGATTTCTACGTGTTTTCCTTATGTATATTTTTAGCCTATAAATGATTCTTATACCAAAATATAATAATAGGGACGTGTGAATGTCCCCGTATTTTAAAAGTTATTCAATGGCTTTGGCGTTATCTGTCACAGTAAATGGATTATCTTTATTAATATGATCGTAAAACATAACACCGTTCAGATGGTCGATTTCATGCTGAAAGACTATTGCTGCATAATCCCTTAGACGTAACTTAAGTTCTGTACCGTCCAAACCAGTTGCTTTTACGGTAATTCTTGCGTATCTAGGTACATATCCTTCTACATTTCTATCTACTGACAAACAGCCTTCTCCAGAAGATAAATATGCTTCTTCAACCGAGTGACTGATAATTTTAGGGTTTATTAGGCCATAGCTATATAATTTTCCCTTTGAATCTTCGAAGTGAATTGCGACCATTCGTTTATTTACTGCCAATTGTGGTGCGGCCAACCCTACACCAGGCCTTAAATCATAGTCTCTTGCTATTGTTTCATCTTGACTATTTTTTAAAAAGGTAAGCATATCATTTAAAAGCTGTTTATCTTCGTCAGAAGGAGGAACTGGTACCTCATCTGCTTTTTCGCGTAATGATGGATGGCCTTCTCTGACTATATCATCCATAGTTATCATGCATTGACACTCCTTACAGTTCATAGTGATAATATTTTAACATAATATGAATTTTTACATCATAAATTTACTATAGGACAAGTATAAATTAATTAATTTGAACCTATTTTGTCTGAAAAATGTGTTATACTAAGGTATAAAATTTGCAGCTTAGATTGAAGGAGGATATTGACTCGTGGCGTTTAAAAAGTCGTTCTTTATTTTATTATTATTTATATTAGCGTTACTTACTGCATGTAGTGGGGCATCAACCTCAGAGCAGATTTATGATCATTTGGAAAAGGCAGTGGAACTAGAAGACACCTTTGTTAAGCAGCAGGATCCAATCGTGGAATTGGAAAAGAAGGAGCAGGAAATATATAGCCAAATAATTGACCTAGGCATGAATGAGTTTGAACAAATCAAGGAACTTTCCAAGCAGGCGATTGAAAATATAGATGAGAGAAAAGAGAAAATCGAGCTGGAAAAGGAAAGTATAACAGCCTCCAAAGAGGAATTCACAAAAATTGAAAGCATGATTGAAGATTTGGAACAAGAAGATGCACAAAAGAGTGCCCAAGAGATGTATAGTGTAATGACCGACCGGTATAAAGCATACGATAAATTATATCAAGCGTACTCCAAAACTCTAAAGCTTGAAAAAGATTTGTATACTATGCTGCAAAAGGAAGACTTGGAGCAAAAAACATTAACTAAGCATATAACAAAAGTTAATGATAGTTATCAACAGGTAATTGCAGCGAACAAAACATTCAATGAACGTACTACTGAATATAATGCATTAAAAGAAGAATTTTATTCTGCTGCTGGAATAGATGCGGAATTTGAAAATAATGCACCAACAGGTGAAAAGAACAGTACAGAATAGTCGAGTAAATATTGTAAGTAGGTGGAACCAAATGAAAATTCATTTGGTTCTTTTTTATTTGTATACTATTTGCTGTCAATTAATACAGTTTTAATTTGTTACTATAACAGATGGTTCCTTAAATGAGTGAATTTTATGTAAGCGATACAACCCTTTTGTCAAAAATAAATAAATAAGACAAAGTGATTGACCAAATTGGTATATATAAGCTAAACTTTAACTAGATTATGAATTGTACCATTAAATTTTCCTATTCTTATGTAACAGTTTAGTCCTTATTTTTAAATGTGATTAGTAAAATTTAATATAGGGAACAAGAATAAGAGCAAAAGGGTACAGATTTTTTCATATTTTGGGAAGGCTAAAAAAGAAAATACAAAATAGGTATTCAGAAAGGAAGAGGTGAACTATTTTGAAACACGTACTTGAAAGTGTTGAAAGTCAGTTCGAAATGTTCCAGATTCTTAATGAAGATGGAAAGATTGTTAATAAAGACGCAATGCCTGATCTTTCAGATGATGATTTGAAAGAGCTTATGCGCAGGATGGTTTATACTCGTATACTTGACCAACGTTCGATTGCACTGAACCGTCAAGGACGTTTAGGGTTTTATGCTCCTACTGCAGGACAGGAAGCATCTCAGTTAGGGAGTCAATATGCATTAGAAGCAGATGATTTTTTACTTCCGGCATATCGTGATGTTCCACAACTTATTTGGCAGGGTCTTCCATTATATCAAGCTTTCTTGTTCTCAAGAGGGCATTTCCATGGTAATCAGTTTCCTGAGGAAGTAAAAGGGTTGAGCCCGCAAATAATTATCGGTGCCCAGTATACACAAGCTGCTGGTGTTGCACTTGGAATGAAGAAGCGTGGAAAGAAATCAGTTGCCGTAACATATACAGGTGATGGTGGTACATCCCAAGGTGATTTCTATGAAGGTATAAACTTTGCAGGCTCATATGGCGCGCCAGCAATTTTCTTTATCCAAAATAACCACTTTGCAATTTCAGTACCAGTTGAAGAGCAAACAAATGCAAAAACCTTAGCACAAAAATCGGTTGCTGCTGGAATTGAAGGAATTCAAGTTGATGGTATGGATGTATTAGCTGTTTATGCTGTTACAAAAGAATCGCGTGAACGAGCAATAAAAGGGGAAGGTCCTACATTAATTGAAACGTTAACTTATCGTTATGGACCACATACCATGGCAGGGGACGACCCAACCCGCTATCGTTCTGACGATCTTAATGATGAGTGGGAGAAAAAAGATCCTCTTGTTCGTTTCCGTAAGTTTTTAGAAGAGAAAAAATTATGGTCGGAAGAAGAAGAGAACAAAGTAATAGATGAAGCAAAAGAAGATATTAAAAAAGCTATTAAAAAAGCAGATGAATACCCGAAACAAACTGTAATTGACTTAATAGAGAATATGCATGAGAAACTTCCACCAAATTTGCAGGAGCAAATGGAAGAATATAAAGAAAAGGAGTCGAAGTAGACCATGGCACAAAAGACTATGATTCAAGCAATCACTGATGCAATGTACAATGAATTAAAAAATGATGAAAATGTGCTTGTATACGGTGAAGATGTCGGTCAAAATGGCGGCGTTTTCCGCGCTACAGAAGGATTACAAGATGAGTTTGGCGAAGAACGTGTATTTGATACGCCACTAGCCGAATCAGGAATTGGCGGACTTTCGATTGGTCTTGCTCTGCAAGGTTTTCGTGCGGTACCGGAAATTCAATTCTTCGGCTTCATCTATGAAGCAATGGATGCTGTTAATGGTCAAATGGCGCGAATGCGTTATCGTTCCGGCAGTACGCAATCAATGCCAATAACAATACGTTCTCCATTTGGTGGTGGTGTGCACACACCTGAACTTCATGCTGATTCACTTGAAGGGTTAATTGCACAGCAACCTGGTATAAGAGTTGTAATTCCATCAACACCATATGACGCAAAAGGACTATTAATCTCAGCTATACGCAACAATGATCCAGTACTATTTTTGGAACACATGAAACTATATCGTTCTTTCCGTGGTGAAGTTCCCGATGAGGAATATACAGTTGAACTTGATAAGGCGGATATTAAACGGGAAGGTAAAGACGTTACACTTGTTGCTTATGGCGCAATGGTTCATGCAGCCCTAAAAGCAGCTGATGAACTTGAAAAAGATAATATTGATGCTGAAGTAATTGATCTTCGTACTGTATCACCGGTTGATGTAGATACAATCGTTGAGTCTGTTAAGAAAACCAATCGAATGGTTATGGTTCAGGAAGCGCAGCGTCAAGCAGGAGTTGGAGCACACGTTATTTCAGAGATTCAGGAACGAGCAATACTCCATCTGGAAGCACCGATTTTACGAGTAACGGCTCCAGACACTGTTTATGCATTCTCACAAGCTGAGGAAATATGGCTGCCAAATCATGAAGACATCGTAGAAAGAGTAAATCAAGTAATTAACTTTTAATTAAAGGATTGGAGGTAGTAATAATGGCTTACAATTTTAAGCTGCCTGATATTGGTGAAGGTATTCATGAGGGCGAAATAGTAAAATGGTTTGTTAAAGAAGGCGACGAAATTAAAGAAGATGATGTGCTTTGTGAAGTGCAAAATGATAAAGCTGTCGTTGAAATCCCTTCTCCGGTTGAAGGAACTGTTGAAAAGGTTCATGTTGAAGAAGGTACAGTATCAACTGTTGGTGATACTATCATTACAATTGATGCAGAGGGCTATGAAGATCAGGAAGATGACTCTGAAGAAGCGGAAGAGACAAAGGAAGAGTCAAAAGCCAGTAGTGAACAGGAATCTGATAAAAAACAATCTGCAGAAAAAAAGAATAATGAGTCAGACGATAAAGAAGAAACGAAAGATAAATCTTCCGACGATAAACGTGTAATTGCAATGCCGTCCGTACGTAAATATGCTCGTGAAAATGAAGTATCTATTCAGGACGTACAGGGTTCTGGTAAAAATGGACGTATCCTAAAAGAAGATGTAGATAAATACTTAAGTGGTGACCAGAAAGCAGAAGATACAGAAGATGTAGCATCTGACGAGCAAGAAGCAACGGCAGCTAAAGGAGCAGAATCACCTAAAGGTGAATATGCCGAAACCCGTGAGAAAATGAGTGGAATTCGCAAGTCTATTGCTAAAGCAATGGTTAATTCAAAAACGAAAGCTCCACATGTTACACTTATGGATGAAGTAGATGTAACAGAGCTTGTTGCTCACCGTAAGAAATTCAAAGCAGTAGCAGCGGAGCAGGATATAAAATTAACGTATCTGCCTTACGTTGCAAAAGCATTAGTCTCAGCATCTAAGAAATATCCAATACTAAATGCTGCTGTTGACGATGAAACTGATGAAATCATTCACAAGCATTATTACAACATTGGAATTGCTGCGGATACTGATAAAGGCTTATTAGTGCCAGTTGTAAAAGATGCAGATCGCAAATCGATTTTCACCATTTCACAAGAGATTAATGAATTGGCAGAAAAGGCTCGTAGTGGTAAACTTGCATCTGAAGAAATGAAAGGCGCATCAAACACAATTACTAACATTGGTTCAGCTGGAGGACAATGGTTTACTCCTGTTCTTAATTATCCAGAGGCAATTATTCTAGGGATTGGACGTATTGCTGAAAAACCAATTGTACGTGACGGCGAGATTGTTGTTGCTCCTGTTCTTGCAGTGTCATTTAGCTTTGATCATCGTATCGTTGATGGTGCCACAGCACAACTTGCATTAAATCAGATCAAACGATTATTGAACGATCCACAATTAATTATGATGGAGGCGTAGATTATGGTAGTAGGAGATTTTCCAATTGAGTTAGACACGTTAGTAGTTGGAGCAGGACCGGGTGGCTATGTAGCTGCCATCCGTGCTGCCCAAACCGGTCAAAATGTAACAATTGTTGATAAAGGTGCACTTGGTGGTGTTTGCTTAAATGTTGGGTGTATCCCTTCTAAAGCAATGATTCAAGCTGGTCATCTGACTGAAAACGCTCATGGTAATGAAGAATTAGGTATTAAAACGGAAAATGTATCCGTTGATTTTTCCAAGGTTCAGGAATGGAAAGGAAAAGTTGTTAATAAACTAACTTCTGGCGTTGAAAGTCTTTTGAAAGGGAACAAAGTTGATATTGTTAAAGGCGAAGTATACTTTGTTGATAAAAATACAGTAAAAGTTATGGATGAAAAGAATTCACAGACTTATACATTTAACAACTGTATTATTGCAACAGGTTCAACACCAATTGAAATTCCAAGTTTCAAATTTACGGATCGCGTTATTGACTCTACCGGTGCATTAGATCTAAAAGAAATTCCTAAGAAAATGGTAGTTATCGGAGGCGGTTATATCGGAACTGAGTTAGGCACTGCATATGCTAACTTTGGAACTGATGTAACAATCCTTGAAGGTACAAAGCAGATTCTTGGCGCTTTTGAAAAACAAATGCAGCAAGTAGTAAGCAAACGCCTTAAGAAAAAAGGTGTAACAGTTACCACAGAAGCAATGGCAAAAGGTGTTGAAGAGTCTAAAGATGGTGTAACAGTAACCTATGAAGTTAACGGCAAAGAAGAAACCGTTGACGCTGACTATGTATTGGTAACAGTTGGCCGCCGTCCAAATACAGCGGAAATTGGTTTAGAGCAAGTAGGTATTGATGTAGATGATAAAGGACTTATTAAAATTGATAAACAATGCCGTACAAACATAGACAATATTTATGCAATTGGTGATATTGTTGATGGTCCTCCATTAGCTCATAAAGCATCATATGAAGGAAAAGTGGCAGCCGAAGTAATCGGTGGAGAGAAATCAGAAATTGATTATATTGGAATTCCTACAGTTGTATTCTCAGATCCAGAGTTAGCTACAGTTGGCTATAGTCAACAAGAAGCAAAAGATGCTGGATACAATGCAAAGGCATCCAAGTTTCCATTTGCTGCTAACGGTCGGGCATTATCATTAAATGATAGTGATGGATTTATGAAATTAATTACCAGAGAAGAAGATGGTCTGGTAATTGGGGCTCAGATTGCAGGTCCAAATGCTAGTGAAATGATAGCAGAAGTAGGATTGGCAATAGAAGCAGGAATGACAGCCGAAGATATAGCGTTGACAATTCATAACCATCCAAGTCTTGGTGAAATTACGATGGAAGCTGCTGATGTAGCATTAGGAATGCCAATACACACAATGTAAATCATTCTTTTTTAAAGAGAGCTGTCATAGTGCAGTTCTCTTTTTTTTTGGCAGTTCGATGCAACTATGTATTTATTGTTCTGGATTAAGCTGGCTTAAAATCAAAGTTTTTTAACATATAGAGCCCAAAAAAAGCAGTTCAGTTAAGGGTACAAAATTTGTTTTTGTACTCCAACTGAACTGCTTGTATATTTCTATTTAATGTCTTTTCCGCCGTAAATCGATTTCTTTGGCCTCTTCTTTAAATGATTTCATTAACGAAAATATAATCAAAATCATGATTATCGCAAATGGAAAGGCTGCTATAATCGAGGCTGTTTGTAAAGCTCCGAGTCCGCCTTGCCACAACAATACCGCTGCAGCACTTGATTGGATAATTCCCCATACAAACTTAACAGTATTTGGTGGGTATAAGCTTCCACCAGTCGTTTGCATTCCCAATACAAATGTTGCAGAGTCTGCAGATGTGATAAAAAACGTACTGATTAATAAAATTGCAATGATTGACATTACAATGCCGAATGGAAATTGCTCAAGGACCACAAATAAAGCCGCTTCAGAGCCAAGATTATCAACAACTTGCTGAATTTCTGCACCCTGAAAATGTTCCAGGTTGATTGCCGATCCACCGAATACGGAAAACCAGAGAGCACCGAAAATGGTAGGCACTAAAAGAACGCCTAGTACGAATTCTCGAATTGTTCTGCCTTTGGAAACACGGGCAATAAATGTACCTACAAAAGGTGCCCATGCAATCCACCATGCCCAATAAAAGATAGTCCAATCTTGTATCCATGAGTCATCCATATCAAAAGGAGTCATTCTAAAACTCATGCCTGGCAGGTTTTGCAAGTAACTGCCAAATGTTGTAGTGAATAGATTCATGATGAAGTTTGTAGGACCTGCAAATAATAGAAACAGCATTAAAGCAATTGCTAAAACGATGTTTGTATTACTTAGATATTTAATTCCTTTATTAAGACCTGTCATAGCAGACGTCATATATAGTACAGTAACAATTCCAATAATAATAAGTTGCAGCGAAATTGTTTTATCTAAACCAAATACGTATGATACACCTCCAGAGATTTGGATAGCCCCAAAGCCTAGGGAAGTAGCAACACCAAATATTGTTGCAAACACAACTATAAAGTCAATAAGGGTTCCCCAGGCTCCTTTCATTTTATCGCCGAATATAGGTTCAAGAATTGCACTTACAACTCCTGGAGATTGCTTTCTGAATTTAAAATATGCTAGTGCTAAAGCAATTGTGGCGTAAATTGCCCATGGATGCAGCCCCCAATGAAAGAAGCTGTAACGCATAGCAGTTTTAGCGGTTTCATTTGATGTAGGCTCTCCAAATGGTGGCAAATGATAATGCGATAATGGTTCAGCAGCACCCCAGAAAACTAATCCAATTCCCATACCTGCACTAAAAAGCATCGCAAACCATGTTAAATAGGAATATTCAGGCTTATCCCCTGGTTTTCCAAGTTTTATATTTCCATATTTGGAAAAAACCAAATAGATTGCAAATACCAAGAATGCAGTTGCACTCATCAAGTAGAACCAGCCAAATTTGTCTACTATATCCCCTTGGATTTCTGTTGTTACATCATTCATATTACTATTTGGAAGGATTCCCCAAATAATAAATAATACTGCGACGATGGCTGAAATGTAGAATACCTTTGTCACTTTTTTCATATGAACATTCCTCTCTATGTAGATTATTTTCACAAAGTATGTTTGAAGGAATAAAGCACATTTACGTATTGAAACATACGATAATAAATAGTTCAATTCTTTCGTATATAATTAGTACAATATGCTTATTGTTTCCCTTAGATTTAATATAATTCTCTCTATATATCCTTTTACGTATTCCCACACAAGGAAAAATTAAACAGTGACTCTTAGAAAACTACAACATTTGTTAAAATTATGTCGCGAATGCTTATGCAGTTAAGAATTTTTATTTTTTCTTATCTGCCGAAAAAAGTATGGTCATTACCCACTGATATCATATATAATTAAAACAATGTCATATACGCATATAATAGGGGGACAGCAATGAAAAAATTGATATGGATATTGTTGGTATTACTTGTATTTGTTACAGCTTGTGAGGAAAGTAAAGCAATCGATTCGGATGATAAAAGTCCGGGTCAGGAAAATACTAAGGAACAAACAGATGATGTTGATGGGGAAGTAAAAGCTGAAGAAGATAGCGAGAAGGAAGATGCAGAAAAAGAACAAGAAGAAATGAGTGAACCTGAAGATGACAAGCCGCTGGAAGCACAGTATATAATTAATGAGGAAACGTCTTCGATAATGCCGTTGAATGATAGTATAAATGAAAAGGTAGTATTGTTAACTATTGATGATGCGCCAGATACATATTCACTAGGGATGGCTAAAACGTTAAAAGAATTGAATGCGAGTGCGATCTTTTTTGTGAATGGACATTTTCTGGATACTACTGAGGAAGAAGAAATTCTAAAGAAAATTCATGATATGGGTTTCGAAATCGGAAATCATACATATAATCATGTTTCTTTACCAGATTCGTCTCAGGAAGAACAGAAAAAGGAAATTATTAGATTAAATGATAGAGTTGAAGAGATTATTGGAGAAAAACCAGAGTTTTTCAGAGCCCCATATGGTGAGAACACCGACTTTACAAAAAAATTAGCGAAAGATGAAGGCATGGTCGTAATGAATTGGACGTACGGTTATGACTATTTTAAGCCATACATGGATGCTGATAAATTGAAAAAGGCGATGATAACAGGTGAAGGGCCTGAAGTGGACGTTCCCTACAGTTTGCTGAAGCCTGGTGCCAATTTACTAATGCACGACCACGAATGGACGGCTAAGGCATTGAAAGATATTGTAACTGGACTACGAGAAAAGGGATATGAAATGGTAGACCCTTCATTAATACAAACCGAAGAGTAACATATAACAGTCAGGTATTTTAATATCTGGCTGTTTATTAATTCACAAAAACATATATAGTGTAATATGTTATACTAATTAGGGGTTGATTCTTTAATTATGACACATTATAATAACAATACAGTGTTATAATTAACTGGAAAAGGAGTTGGGACAGGTGGGGACAATCGTTTGTCAAGATTGCCAGAAAGTAATTGACCATTATGATGATGAAAAAGTAACTACTCTTTATGGTTCATGTCCGACTTGTAATAAAAAATAAATTAATATTGATACATTAGAGCTGCATGGATATCCGTGCAGCTTATTCTTTAGCAGTTAAAAAAGTATAAATCCTTTCTTACTGGATAAGTGCAGCTAAGGCTTGGCGATAAGCCAAGATTTTAATGGTTATATATTGTATTAGCAATTACTAATTATTAAATGATAGAATAACAAGAAAAAGAGGTGATTATATTGAGGTGGGAAACAAAAGTAACAGAGCTATTGGAAATTGAATATCCTATTATTCAGGGGGGACTTGCATATTTAGCATATGCTGATTTAGCGGCAGCAGTATCAAATGCTGGTGGTCTGGGGCAAATAACGGCAATGAGTCTACCTGGTCCAGATGAATTACGTAATGAGATAAGAAAAGTGCAAACAATGACAAATAAACCTTTTGGTGTTAATTTTGCTATTGGACAACATGGGCGGTCATTTGAGGATATGGTACAAGTGGCTATCGATGAAAAAGTACCAGTCGTATCAGTAACTGGTGGAAATCCAAAAGGTGTGCTTGACATGGTAAAAGATCTTCCAATCAAGAAACTTGTGCTTGTTGCTGCGCGCAGGCAAGCTGAAAAGGCAGAAGAGCTAGGCGCAGACGCAGTCATGGTAGTTGGACAAGAAGGAGGAGGCCACCTTGGACGTGGTGATGTTGGTACGTTTGTATTAACGCCACAAGTTGTTGATTCTGTTTCTATCCCGGTGATCGCTTCAGGAGGAATTGTGGATGGACGAAGTATGATGGCCGCACTTTCATTAGGAGCTGAAGGTATTGAAATGGGTACACGCTTTATTGCGACAAAAGAATGTATTGATGCACATCCTGCATATAAACAGGCACTACTTGAAGCTGACGAAAATTCAACAGTCGTAATAAAACGTACTTTAGGAACCCCGGCAAGGGCACTGAAAAATCCATGGACGGACAAAATTTTAGGTATAGAGAAAGAGCGTGGTGATTACGAGGCACTTAAAACATACATAAGTGGGGAAGCTAATAAACAATACATCCATAAAGGTAAGGATACAGAAGGATTTGGCTGGGCTGGTCAAGGTGCAGCAAGAATCCAGGATATTCCTACTGTGAAAGAATTAATTAATTCGATGATTAGTGAAGCTGATATCATTAAGGAAAAATGGATAGATTGAGGTGATTAACAGTAATGAGTTATCATTACCCGCTAGACGAATCTTGGTCAAAAGAGGAAATTATTGATGTTGTTAATTTTTTTGCATTGATAGAACAATCATATGAACAGCAAGTTAAACGGGAAGAAATTCTAGCAGCATACCGAAAATTCAAGGATATTGTACCATCTAAAAGTGAAGAGAAGACCTATTTTGCGGACTTTGAAAAGGCTTCGGGATATGCAAGTTATCCTGTTGTAAAAAAAGCTAGAGAATCTGAACAAAAAACAATTACAATAAATAAGTAAAAGACCTTTCATTATGAAGGGTCTTTTACTTTGGCAGTCATGGCTTTTCGTCATTAAAGTCTTGGCGATAAGCCAAGTTTTCTAATACTAATAAGGCTCATACGTGCTTTTATTAATTCATTGAGATTTTATAAAGAGGTATCAGTTTATTAAATGTATCTTCAACTTCCTTTAAAAATGCCTGTCCATCTTTCAAAACCGGATCACCAGGTTTGAAATGTCTGCCAATTAGAAATTCTGCTTTTTTAACATTTTGAAAGCGGGTAAGCGCCTTTTCCAAATTAATCTCATCAAAACGTGTCGCATCTTTTTTGGTATGATCCAAGGAAACAACATAATCATCTGGAATTGTCTGTTTGATCTCTTCCATGTGTTTTAAAAATGTTTTAGCCATTTCCTGTTTTCCTGGCAGTTCATAAATATATGCAAGCCATACAAATAAATGGTCATCAAATAATCCGATTTGAAAATGCGGATGTTTCTTGTAACCTCGTTTATTATGACAAAATGCCATCCATGTATCATTAGGCGGGTTCTTTGTACGTCTTAGGTGCTGTGCAATATGTATATGCATTTCACTATCTGTCATTTCTGAAACAGGTTCAGTCAGTTCTTCACCTAGAGCCTTAAATTTTGGC
The DNA here is from genome assembly GCF_900102415.1 of Virgibacillus salinus. NCBI lineage: Bacteria > Bacillati > Bacillota > Bacilli > Caryophanales > Bacillaceae > Virgibacillus > Virgibacillus salinus. The sequence continues at coordinate 860,967 of NZ_FNKD01000002.1, read as the reverse complement.
TGTATGTTTTCTCTGATGGCTTCCATTCGCTCATCAAGGCCATCAATCGTAAAGATATTAAAATCTTTTTCCGTAAATCCCTTAAATACCATATAAATCATCCTTTCTAAGGTGAACCATCATAGATTATAATAATTATTATTAAGTAAAAATAGGATTCAGTCAAGTTATACCCCGCGAACAATGTTTAAAAAGATTGAAAATTGGGGAATGTAAAATCAAAAGTTACTATTTACCATGAACTATTTGGGAAAATATATCATATATATAATAAAAGCCAACTGAAAGGTTGTGGGTAAAGTGAAATATGTAATGGAGGCACTGAGAAAGAAAGAAGCACAAGAAAAATTGCCCGTTATTCGAATGGAAATTGATTATGAACTTGTAACGCTACACGATGCAATGGAAGCCAACGATAAAATTGAAATGATAAAATCAAAAGAACGTTTAGAGCAATTACGATTGCAAATGTTGGAGATTGAAAATGATTAATAATGGAAAATGACCCCATGTTTACATATGTTCATTGATAGTTTATGAACAATATTGGGGTCATTTGTATGTATAAGTTTATAATCACCAGATTAAAAAAATGATTCAACGCATCCAATTTGGTATCATAGATATAGATGAAATGTAATGGAGGCTTATAAATGAATTTGGAGATGCGTGATGTAATATACAAACAAGCAAAAGAATGGGTACTTCAAGCAGGCAATACGATTAGAGAAAAAATGCATGATCGGATGGAGATTAATACAAAATCCAATCCAAATGACCTGGTAACAACTATGGATCAAAATACAGAAAACTTTTTTGTATCAAATATTAAAAAAACATATCCTGATCACTTTATAATTAGTGAGGAAGGGTATGGTGATCAACTGGAAACACTTGACGGGACCGTCTGGATAATAGACCCAATTGATGGGACGATGAATTTCGTCCATCAAAAGAGAAATTTTGCAATATCTGTAGGTATTTATCATGAAGGTGTAGGAGAAATTGGTTTTATATATGATGTAATGGCTGACGTGCTTTATAGCGCCAAACGCAATGAAGGTGCATTTAAAAACGATGATGCTTTACCAAGCCTTGTTAATAAAAAGCACCTTTTGGAGTCTATCGTTGGCTTAAATCACTTTTGGCTTTGTGAAAATAGATTAGTGGATGAACAGGTGATGCAGGATTTTGTAAGAACAATTAGGGGCACTAGAACATATGGTTCTGCAGCACTTGAATTCGCCTACGTTGCAGAGGGAATAATGGATGGATACTTAACAATGAGTTTATCTCCATGGGACATTGCTGCAGGAATAGTTATTGTTAATGAAGTAGGAGGCGTGACGACAACTATCTATGGCGAAGAAGTTAACATGCTTGAAAAAAATTCGATATTAACATGTAATCCGGCTATAAAAAGTGCTATTGTAGATGATTATATGCTGAAAGGAAAAAAGTGACTCCAATTAGTGAAGTCACTTTCTTTTTCGCTTGAGTGATAATCCGTATCCCATAAATCCGAAACCTAACAGTATAAATAATAAGACAAACCAAACATTGCGAAATGCAATGGAAATTCCGACGAGAACAAACATGAGAATTACCAATGTCGCTAACGATAGCATGGGAATATTAATATTTTTCATAAATTACACCTCTTTTTACTTGAACTAGTATATATTAATTCCGGGTATTGTTCAAAAAATTAATTTTAAGAAATCAGACAAATTTATAACTAGCATATAGCAAAAAGATTTAGTATGATAGAAAATGAGTTTTAATGTTTGCTGGTAATGGAGGATATGGATGGATACTAATTTTAGTTTGCTATATGATTTTATTGTAGATAATTATCATGGTCATGAACTAATAATTTTTTATGTCTTAAATTTTATTTTTGCATCAATTGCATACAAGTTAGGATTTGCTCGCAAATTACCAATATTAAAATCTTTTTTGGTTTATTTAATGTTAGCATTTGGTTCGATAATCATAACGTTTTTTAGTATAGTTGGTTATCCTATTACAGAGAGTTTACTTATTATGTCACTGATTTTAGGAATATACAGATTCAGACTGTATCAAGAGAGAAAAACAAAAAGTAAATCATAGAAAGACAAAAAACTCCCATTTTTGGGAGTTTTTATCTATATTAAATCCTTTTTTTGTTTCTTCCCTTCATATAAGTGGAAGTTTCCAGTTTCATGTCTCTTTTTTGTGTTACTATATATCCGCTGATCACATTGCTGACATAAATACATATGGATTCTGCGATTTCTTAACCGTTTAGCTTGCAATGAACTATCCTGAATATCTTCTATAGTGTCACATAACACACATTGTACTTGCATCTCATCACCTCTAAAAATTAGGCTGTTTACCTATTAACTATAACATGACATTCTTTTGTATTAAAGTGAATGTTTTATAAGAGAATAAGTGGGGAACATACTAATTATTAAACTATATATAAATTGGAAAGGGTGATTAGATGCGAAAAAGATATATTGCTTCAGCGGCTGGAGCTATCGGAGCAGGAATTATGGGTGTTATCCTTAATAAAGAGGAAAACAAAAATAAACTAAAAGATAAAGTAAGATATATAACCAATAAAGTAAAAGATACAAATAAATCTAATTCTACTTTAGAAGATGCTGGTATTCCAGATCAAACAGAGGACAAGGATACTGCACAACTGGAAAACGCTAAAATGGTATCAGAAGGGTCCCAATTTGGAGTAGACTATTATAATGAGGTTAAGGAAAAAGAAAGTGAAGAAATTAATATGAAATAAGAAAAGTGCTTCCTATCCTCTTCGGGAAGCACTTTTTGGTAGGTAAGAAAGTATAAATACTTTTTTACTGCATAAGCGCAACTAAGGCTTGAATGCCAAGACCCGCTGCAAAGTACGGTAACGCAACTGCAGTGCGCTGGCACACTGCATACTGTGCTAAACAGCCACTTACGCTTTTTTTCTTATTCATTGTTCTGATGATTTGATTGTTCTTCCTCTATATCATCCAACTCTTCCTGATCTTCTTTTGGCAACATTTCTTTGTTTTGATCTGGTTCCTGTGGTTGATCATCATTAATTGGAAAGTCTGGCATATATCTACCTACAATTGCTGAAAGTTCGTCAACAACTCCCTGTACAGGATGTCCTTGATTAATTTTGTTTCCCATCATACGAAGCCTTTCGACAACATCGCCATCAGCAACAACAACTGCTGTTTTTCCATATGGATCATTCTGTAATGCTTCCAAAACGGAATATTTTATAGTTCCAACACGTGAACGGTCTAAATCTTTATCAACATTTATACCTACAACAGCATATGGACCTGCTACTATGGATGCAGAGTCATTGACATTTGGTACTTCACTTGCAATATTTGCTAAATGGGTAGAGATTTGTCTGTTAGTGGGATTTTGTTTCTCTCTGGGGTCAGAATCTTCTACCTGTACAATACGGTTATTTTCTTTTTCAGTTGATAAGGATTGATCTTCTTCCTCATTTTGCTGACAGCCATTTAAAAACAAAAAACTCATTAAAGACAGTATTCCTAAACGTAACAACATGTGTACTCCTCCTTTAAAAATGTACAAACGGAATTACTGTCTTATTATTCTGAGTCGAATGCTGTAAAATATACATTCAAAAGTACAAAAGCAAGGTTAAGAGAAATCTGCAATCTCTGGAGAAAGACTTTTCTGTTATATGCCATTTCAAAAAAGAACTCGTATTAGTAACTTAGCATTGCTAAAGTGATTCTTATGAAAGCTTTATATTGCTTTGTTTGAACCCCTTATACTTTGGAGAGATAAGCAATAGTTGCACTAATTAAGTAAGAAAAAATATATAGTTTTTTAACTACTAAAAAAGCTGCTTACATATAATATGTAAACAGCTTCATCATTTAATTAATAACTATTTTCTCAATTCCTGTAATAGGATTATCTTTATTGGAACCGTCCTTATAAAATAAGTGAACAGGTCCTTCTTCTTTTAGGGGCTTTCCATCAACAGCAAATAGTAAATAGCAACTTTGCAAAGCTTCTAGTGAGATATGTTCATCTCCCTTACTTGTTACGATTGTAACGTCTGTAGCATTTTCGTTTACTTCGGCATGATCCACAAACTCATTAATTGGCATTACATATGAGTTTTCTAGTATTTTTTCTCGTTCAAATCGGGATATGCTTTTATTAACTGGTGGATTTATTTTCTGTTGATAAACTGCTCTACTCCAACGTTTCGATGCATTTTCAAGTTCATTTTCCTCAACTTGTACATTTTCTCGTTCCGTGAATGCTTCTTCTAGTAGTATTTTTCTATCATCAAAGATCCATACGGTTGGATCTAGTGTGATTGAATATGTAACATTTCCAATAATCGGGACTATCATGTCTAACCACCTCTCAAAAATTATCTTTATCAAGAATAGCAGACATTCTTAAATTTTTCACTATAAATGATTAATTGATTAATTTTAAATTTACCTTAATATCATTTGCATTTTCATGGTTCAAACGATAATATAATATAGAAGAAAGTCTTTTAAATGGAGGGGATATATTTGATTCCTGAGGTGACTGAAACTCATCGTGAAAAAGCCTATGCCCTTCTAAAGGCTGATGCTGATAAAATACGAAGGCTAATAGAAGTTCAAATTGAGAATTTAACGATGCCACAATGTCCTTTATATGAAGAGGTTTTGGATACACAAATGTTTGGTCTTTCAAGGGAGATCGATTTTGCTGTGCGTTTAAACTTGATCAGCGAGCATGAAGGTAAAGCAGTACTTGAGAATTTAGAAAGGCAGCTTAATATATTACATGAAGCAGCACAAAATTCGGTGTAATGTCATGTTACAACTTAGCAAAAACTTTGCCTAATTGGATAATGGCAAGGTTTTTTTATTTAAGCAGTTAAGAAAGTATAAATACTTTTACTGCATAAGTGCAACTAAGGCTTTTGCCATTAAGGCTTGGCGAAAAGCCAAGTTTTCTAATCTAATAGAAGTAGGAATTTAATATGTTACACAATTATATTAATTATGTTATACTATTAAAAATTTCTATTTCAACTATTGTTACTAATACATATGTTGAGGAGAAGAAAGATGATACAGAGATTAAAGAGTTATGATTTTACGTTAATGATTACACCAATACTACTATCAATGTTTGGGATAGTAATGATTTACAGTGCTAGTATGGTAATCGCTGTTGTAGAAGGTAATGAAAGTTCACATTATCTGATTAAGCAGATTCAATGGTTTTCATTAGCTATGGTAGGGTTTGTTGTGACAAGCATTTTTCCGTATAAATATTACCAAAAGTTGATGAAATTGATAATTTTAATTATCATTGGATTATTGGTGGGAGTTAGTATTTTTGGAAATGAAGCTAACGGTGCCCGATCGTGGTTCAATTTTGGATTCATCAGTATGCAGCCTGCTGAATTTGCAAAATTAGGATTAATTATGTATCTTGCCTCTGTATACTCTAAAAAACAATCGTACATTAATGAGTTTAACAGAGGAGTGCTTCCACCTTTAATATTAACTGCAGTAATATTGGGTCTCATTGTTTCGCAGCCTGATATTGGAACAGCAGCAATTATATTTATGATTGCTTGCTCTGTGATATTCAGTTCCGGAATTCACTTTAAACATTTATCCATTCTTGTGTTGGTAGGCTTGGCTTTAGTCGCTTTTGCTGTACCAAATATGGTGACTGAAGAGCGAATTGCCAGATTTGATGGGGCTTACCAGCCTTTTGAAGACCCGCAAGACGATGGGTATCATCTGATTCAGTCATATCTAGCTATAGGTGTTGGTGGACTTACTGGTGAAGGTTTGGGACAGAGTGTTCAAAAGCTTGGCTATTTACTAGAACCTCATACTGATTTTATAATGGCAGTTATAGCTGAAGAACTAGGTTTTGTAGGGGTCTTTATTGTAGTGGGTATGTTGTCTATTATTGTTCTGCGTGGATTCTTTATTTCCAAAAAATGCTCCGATAGTTTTGGTGCACTATTAGCGATAGGAATTTCCTCGATGATTGGAATTCAAGCATTTATTAATCTCGGGGCAATAAGTGGAATTTTACCGATCACAGGGGTACCATTGCCGTTTGTGAGTTATGGTGGCTCATCGCTTCTTGTTATGATGGTATCAATGGGAATAATGAATAACATTGCAAAATCAAATAAGCAAAAAGAAGAACAACCAATACCTGTAAGTACAAAAGAAGAACCTGAAACAAATGTATTTAAAAATAGAGGAGGAAAAACATGGGTGAGGTAAAACGTATTGAAAAAGTATTAGTTGCAAATCGTGGTGAAATTGCTATACGTGTCTTCCGAGCTTGTACTGAACTTAATATTCGTACTGTTGCGGTTTATTCCCAAGAAGACACCAGCTCTTACCATCGTTATAAAGCTGATGAGGCTTATTTGATTGGTGAAGGGAAGAAGCCAATCGATGCATATCTTGATATTGAAGGTATAATTGAACTTGCAAAAAATGTAGGTATTGATGCGATACATCCAGGCTATGGATTTCTTTCAGAAAATATTCATTTTGCTAAGCGTTGTGAAGAAGAGGGAATAATTTTCATTGGTCCAACAAGCGAGCATTTGAATATGTTTGGCGATAAAGTGAAAGCTAGAACGCAAGCAATAAACGCTGGCCTTCCAATTATTCCAGGTACTGATGGGCCAGTAACAACAGTAGATGACGTAAGAAAATTCGGGAAAAAACATGGTTATCCAATCATTATTAAAGCATCACTTGGCGGCGGTGGCCGTGGTATGCGTATCGTCCGTAATGAAAGTGGACTGTCAGAAGCCTATGATCGTGCTAAGTCAGAGGCAAGAGCAGCATTTGGCAGTGACGAAGTGTATGTTGAGAAGTTAATAGAAAACCCAAAACATATAGAAGTACAAGTTATTGGGGACAAACATGGAAATACAGTTCATTTATATGAGCGAGACTGCTCCATACAACGCAGGCATCAAAAGGTAGTAGAGATGGCACCAAGTGTTTCATTACAAGATGATTTACGACTTGAGATCTGTGAAGCAGCAGTAGACCTGATGAAAAATGTTAACTACATAAATGCGGGAACTGTTGAATTTTTAGTAACAGATGATGATTATTATTTTATTGAAGTTAACCCACGTGTTCAGGTTGAGCATACCATTACAGAAATGATAACTGGAATTGATATTGTCCAAACCCAGCTTAAAATTGCTGAAGGACAAGATATTCATAACAAGTCAATTGGTATTCCTGACCAGGATAGAATCGTGACCAATGGATATGCTATTCAATCACGTGTAACAACAGAAGATCCATTAAACAATTTCATGCCGGACACCGGGAAGATTATGGCTTACCGCACTGGTGGAGGATTTGGTGTACGCTTGGACGCCGGAAATGGATTCCAGGGTGCGATTATTTCTCCGCATTATGACTCTTTACTAGTAAAGGTGTCAACTTGGGCACTGACATTTGAACAAGCTGCACAAAAAATGGTCAGAAATTTAAAAGAATTCCGGATTAGAGGAATAAAAACAAACATTCCTTTCTTGGAAAATGTAATCTCACATAGCAAATTTTTATCTGGAGAATACAGTACAACGTTTATTGATCAGACACCAGAGTTATTTGTATTTCCGAAGCGAAAAGACCGTGGAACTAAAATGCTTTCCTATATTGGCCATACTACAGTTAATGGATTTGAAGGTATTGCTAGAAAGAAGAAACCGTCATTAGCATCTCCAATTGTACCTAAAATTAATAAGCTGGATGAAATTCCGACGGGGACAAAACAGATTTTGGATGAGCATGGACCTGAATATTTAGCAGAGTGGTTAAAAGCACAAAATAACGTGATGCTGACAGACACTACCTTTCGCGATGCACATCAATCTTTATTAGCTACTCGTGTCAGAACAAAGGATTTATTAAAGATTTCCGAGCCGACTGCGCGTTTATTACCCCAGCTTTTTTCTGTGGAAATGTGGGGGGGAGCAACATTTGATGTATCCTATCGTTTCTTAAAAGAAGACCCTTGGCAGCGATTAATAAAACTTCGTGAAAAAATGCCGAATGTTTTGTTTCAAATGTTACTACGTGCAAGTAATGCGGTAGGTTATAAAAATTACCCTGATAATTTAATAAGTGAATTTGTTGAAAATAGTGCATCTGCTGGAATTGATGTCTTCCGTATATTTGACAGTCTGAATTGGGTTGAGGGAATGAAACCTGCTATTCAGGCAGTACGGGAAAATAATAAAATTGCCGAAGCATCTATGTGTTATACAGGTGATATACTGGATTCAGGTCGTACGAAATATGATTTAAATTATTATGTCAACTTGGCCAAAGAGTTAGAGCGGGCTGGTGCACATATATTGGGGATAAAGGATATGGCTGGCTTGCTAAAACCAGAAGCTGCTTATCAATTGATTTCAACTTTAAAAGAGACAATTGATTTGCCAATCCATCTGCATACACATGATACAAGCGGTAATGGTATTTATATGTATGCACGAGCTATTGATGCTGGAGTAGATGCGGTTGATGTAGCCAGTGGTCCAATGGCTGGTTTGACATCACAGCCAAGTGCGCAGACTTTATATCACGCATTAGAAGGAAGAGAACGTCAACCTAAATTAAATATCGATTCCTATGAAAAAATCTCACATTATTGGGAAGGTATTAGAAATTACTATCAAGATTTTGAGAGTGGTATGAAAGCACCACATACCGAAATTTATACTCATGAAATGCCAGGTGGACAATATAGTAACTTAAAACAACAAGCGAAAGCGGTAGGACTTGAGGATCGTTGGAATGAAGTTAAAACGATGTTCAGACAAGTAAATGATATGTTTGGGGATATTGTTAAGGTCACACCTTCATCTAAGGTGGTAGGGGATATGACATTATTCATGGTTCAGAATGACTTAACCGAAGATGAAATATATGAACGAGGAGAATCAATTGATTTCCCTGATTCTGTAATTGAATTCGCACAGGGCTATATTGGTCAGCCGTATCAAGGATTTCCACAAGAATTACAACGGATTATTTTAAAAGGAAAAGAATCAATTAAGGTACGACCGGGTGAGTTATTAGATCCGATTGATTTCACCCAATTAAAGGAAACATTATTTAAAACCCTTGATCGCCAGGTAACAAGTTTTGACTTGATTTCATATGCACTATATCCCAAAGTATTTATGGATTACCATAAGTTTACCGAAATGTATGGTGATATGTCGGTTCTCGATACACTCACATTCTTCTATGGTATGAAGCTAGGTGAGGAAATTGAGGTCGAGATTGAACAAGGGAAAACGCTGTTTGTAAAGTTGGTATCTATTTCTGAAGCGCGGTCAGATGGTACCCGTGTCATTTATTTTGAATTGAATGGTCAATCGAGAGAAATTATCGTTAAAGATGAAAATGTAAAATCGCAACTTATAACAAAGCCAAAGATTGATCAAGGTAATGACAAACAAATTGGTGCAACCATGCCTGGAACAGTTGTTAAAGTTCTCTGTGAAAAAGGAGAAAAAGTCCAAAAGGGTGATTATTTACTAATTAATGAAGCTATGAAAATGGAAACAACTGTTCAAGCTCCATATACAGGTGTCATTAAAGATATTTACGTAAAAAATGGTGAAGCGATAGCAGTTAATGATCTACTAATTGAATTTGAATAGTTTAAAAAGGGTAATGGACTAGTCCATTACCCTTTATTCCACAGTCAAGAAAGTATATTTATTTTCTTGAAGCACAAGTGCATCTGGGCTTATCTAAAAACAAGGTTTATTGTCCAAAGTAAAAGGGTTCTAAGAAAGCAAAATAGGCTTTCATAAGAACCCTTTTAATGAATGTCAAGTTTTCTAATGCTTTGCGCTTCTTGTTGATAACAATATGAAATAACTAAGCATTGCAAAATAGCAGGAAATTACAAACGCATGTAATAATGCTATTCCCAGGTTCAACATTGTAAAGACAATCATAGCTCCAAAGAAGACTTGCAGACTTATTAAAGAGACTGTTGTAATCCAACCCCAGTACATGACCCGATTTGTTCGGTAATTTTTCATGATTTTTATAAATAACACAACCGTCCAAATAAATAATAAACTAGCAGCTAGTCTATGCCCCATCTGAACCCACTGTTCAAAGTTATAGTCAGCTAGTGAAAATGGTGACCCATTTGAACAAAATGGCCAGTCGCCACAAGCCATACTAGAATTGGCGTGTCTAACCAATGCACCTGTATAAACAACAAGTAATGTGTATATCGTCAGTGCATAAATTTCAATACGGTGTTTCTTTTGAATGATTAACGATTTTGCATCGAATTTCTGATCTATTTCAAATATTAAAAGCATCAGCAAAAACAGTGATGCAAATGATATAAGTGAAATACCAAAATGCGTTGCCAAAACAAAATCCGATTGATTCCATACTACCGCTGCTGCACCAATTAATGCTTGGAGCACCAAGAAGAACGATGATAAAAAGGCTAGGAATTTCACTTCACGAATGTGACCAATAAACTTCCAAGCCAAAATGGATAAAGCCAATACAGTGACACCCATAATTCCAGATACTAATCTATGACTAAGCTCTATTACAAGTTCTGGCGTAATAGTGGATGGTACGAATTCTCCATGGCATAGTGGCCAAGTTGCTCCACATCCCATGCCAGATTCAGTCTTCGTAACAAGGGATCCCCCCATTAACACAAATACCATGCCCAATGTAGAAACTACAGAGAGCCATTTTAACATTTTAATCATATGACTGCCTCACTTTATGTCAAGTAAATATACCTCAATAGAATAATATTAATACTTCTATGTTAATAGAGCAATGAAAAACGCTAAACATATAGTAAAAATCACACAATTGTCATCTTATCATGGCTTATTATCATTTTCACTATAAAAAAATAAAAAACTCTTGCATTGTCGAGATTTGTTTGCTAGAAATAATATAGGGGATATTTGCTAAGCTTCAATTCACTATGCCCATCGCTATGGGAAAACTACATATTTTATATTTTACTGGACAAAGGCTTTAAAAGCCTTTTGTTTTATTTTAGACCTCTATTTCACAAAACTGTCACATTTGGAGGTTTGAAAAGGTGAAATCAAGTAATGTAGTAAATAGATTGTATTTCAATTCCATGGTACAATTAGAATAATTATGTAGGATACTATTGGGAATACTTAGGTATGATAAGTAGTATGCCTAGAAATTATTTGTGCCTTTTGTTGGGTTTAGAAGGGGGGAATATATGTAATGAATAAAGTGGAGACAACTTCTTCACCTCTAATTGGTAATTCAGCTGCAGCAAAGGAAAAGGATGTTACTTTACTTGCTGATCTAAAGTCACTCATTAAAGTAGGAATTGTAAATTCTAACTTAATTACGACATTTACCGGTTTTTGGTTGGCTCTTTATTTTACAAACAGTACTTTTGCAGCTAATTGGGAAGTTTTTCTATTAACTATGGCTGGAAGTGCTCTTGTTATTGCCGGTGGTTGTATCATGAATAATTGGTATGATGTAGATATTGATCCTGTTATGTCGAGAACAAAGACACGTCCGACAGTTACAGGAAGTATATCGTTAAAAAATGTTCTGCTCTTAGGCATTTCTTCTACCACATTGGGACTTATCCTCTTATTGTTCACAACTGTTGAAGCAGCGTTTATTGGATTTATAGGCTGGTTTACATACGTTGTTCTGTATACAATGTGGTCCAAACGCAAATATACCTTAAACACAGCAATTGGTAGTATTTCCGGAGCGGTCCCCCCATTAATTGGGTGGGCAGCTATCGACCCAGGTCTTCACATGGTAGCTTTTGTTTTGTTCCTTACTATGTTTATATGGCAAACGCCGCATTTTCTGGCTTTAGCTATGAAAAAATCAAAGGAATATAAGGCTGCAAACATACCAATGCTCCCTGTTGTACATGGGTTTGAATTTACAAAACGACAAATTGTCGTCTACATTGCATGCTTATTGCCACTACCATTTTTTTTAGCATCATTAGGAACAACTTTTATGGTAATCGCAACTTTATTGAATGTTGGGTGGTTAGCACTTGGTATTAGTGGATTTTTTACGAAGAATGATTTGAAATGGGCGAATATGATATTTATATATTCCTTAAATTACTTAACCATCGTATTTTTACTGATGGTAATTGTGACATTTGATTTCCCGTTTAGTTAAACTAGTCCTTACTTATACAAAATTAATATATAAGGAAGTTACAAAGAGAAAGAGAGGTATGAATACATGAAAGGTTGGATGGGAAGATTCAGAGCATTTTTTCTGTTAGGCTCGTTAGCACTAGTGTTGTCAGCATGTGGTAAAGACAACTTAACTGCTCTTGTACCCAAAGGGTATGGCGCAGAGTCCTCTATGGATTTAATTATTATTTCGACAGTTGTAATGCTGTTTGTCTTTGCGGTTGTAATGCTTATATATGTAGCAGTTCTGCTGCGCTATCGTAAGAAAAAAGGTCAAGAGGACTTTATTCCGAAGCAAGTTGAAGGTAACAAAACACTTGAAACAATCTGGACAGTTATCCCAATTATCCTGTTGATCATTATTGCAGTGCCTACTGTAACGGCAACTTTTGATTTAGCGGATAATTCCGGTTCAAAAGATGGATTGAACATTCAAGTTACTGGTAACCAATATTGGTGGCATTTTAATTATGAAGGGCAAGAAATTCAAACCAGTCAGGATTTATATGTACCAGTTGGCGAAAAGATTTATTTATCCATGAAATCTTCAGATGTACACCATTCATTCTGGGTACCATCTATTTCAGGGAAAATGGATGTGTTGCCAGAGAATGAGAATAAGATGTATATCGAAGCATATGAAGAGGGCGTTTACTGGGGTAAATGTACAGAACTTTGTGGCCCGTCTCACTCACTTATGGACTTCAAGGTTATTGTAGTCAGCCAGGAAGAATTTGATCAGTGGGTAAAGGATATGAAAAATGTAAATCCTGATACTCAACCACAGGATGCTGTTGCACAGGAAGGTAAGTCGCTGTTCCAGCAAAATAATTGTATGAGTTGTCATGCGATTGGTTCATCTCCAACGCAAATAGGACCTAACCTTACTAACTTTGGTGATCGTTCTAAAATCGCCGGAATTTTAGATCCGACGAAGGAAAACTTGGTTAAATGGATTGTGGATCCTGAATCCATTAAGCCAGGAAATAAAATGACTGGTAATTACCCTGAGGTTTCAGAAAAAGAGGCTGGTAAAATTGCTGAATATTTAATGCAATTAAAACCGTCTGAGGTTACACCTGAAAGTGCAGGAAATTAATAAATATACACATATAAATCAAGGGATGGAAGATGTTAAAGGGAGGTTTAACTCGTGAGTATAGCAGCTACTCAAAAAAGAGGCTTCGGCGCTGTGCTATGGGATTATTTAACCACTGTAGATCATAAAAAGATTGCTCATTTATATCTGTTCGGTGGTGGATTTTTCTTCATACTCGGTGGATTGGAAGCCATGATTATACGTATTCAATTGGTCAGACCTGAAAATGACTTTGTCAGCGCAGGTTTGTATAATGAAATTCTTACGATGCATGGGACTACGATGATATTCTTAGCGGCAATGCCGTTATTATTAGGCTTGATGAATGCCGTCATGCCTTTACAAATAGGGGCAAGAGACGTCGCATTTCCGTTTTTAAATTCATTGGGCTTTTGGTTGTTTTTATTCGGCGGGCTTATTTTAAACTGTAGTTGGCTTTTAGGTGGAGCACCTGATGCAGGGTGGACGTCATATGCACCTTTGTCGACCACATCACCAGGACATGGTGTTGATTTCTATGTGCTCGGTTTACAAATATCAGGCGCTGGTACGCTAATTGGTGGTATTAACTTTCTAGTTACCATTATTAACATGCGTGCACCTGGAATGACATACATGCGTATGCCATTGTTTTCATGGACAACGTTTATAACAAGTGTATTAATTTTATTCGCTTTTCCAGCATTAACAATAGGTTTATTCCTACTAATGTTTGATCGATTATTTGGTTCAGCATTCTTTAATGTTGCACTGGGAGGGAATACTATTATCTGGGAGCATTTATTCTGGATATTTGGTCATCCTGAAGTATATATCCTGATATTACCAGCATTCGGGTTATTTAGTGATATTTTCTCTACATTCGCTAAAAAACGCTTGTTTGGTTATACAGCAATGGTGTTTGCAACTATCTTAATCGCATTTTTAGGTTTCATGGTTTGGGCTCACCATATGTTTACAGTAGGTCTTGGACCTGTAGCTAACTCGATCTTTGCGATTGCGACAATGGCTATAGCTGTACCAACTGGGATTAAAATATTTAATTGGCTCGCGACATTGTGGGGCGGTAGTATAACTATTAACTCAGCAATGTTATGGGCATTAGGATTTATCCCTACATTTACTCTTGGAGGTATGACAGGGGTAATGGTAGCTTCAGTTGTTGCTGACTATCAGTACCACGATACTTATTTCGTTGTTGCCCACTTCCATTATGTAATTGTTGGTGGTACCGTTTTTGGAATTTTAGCTGGTCTGCACTATTGGTGGCCTAAAATGTTTGGGCGAATCCTAAATGAAAAACTTGGTAAAATAGCTTTCTGGATATTCTTTACTGGATTTCATTTAACTTTCTTTATCCAACATTTCTTAGGTTTGATGGGAATGCCTCGTCGTTACTGGGTATTCTTAAAAGATCAAGGCTTGGATACAGGTAACTTAATTAGTACAATTGGTGCATTCTTAATGGCAATTGGTGTTATTATATTCTTCTATAATGTTGTTTACACAGCAGTTAAGGGAGAAAAAGTACCTGATGATCCATGGGATGGTCGTACACTTGAATGGGCGACATCTTCACCGCCTGCTCACTATAACTTTAAACAAACCCCATTAGTCCGTGGACTGGACCCACTTTGGGTTGAAAAAACAGAAGGTAAAGGCAAAATGACACCTGCAGAACCATTGGGGGATATCCATATGCCAAATGGATCGATCTTGCCATTCATTATGTCATTTGGATTATTTATAGCCGGATTTGGTTTCATTTATCAAGTCAACTATACCTGGGCTTATATTCCATTATTTGTAGGTATGGGTATATTACTTGGTTGTATGTTAATCAGATCATTAAAAGATGATCATGGTTACCATATTACAAAAGAAGAACTTGAAAGGGAGGCTGACTAATATGAGTCACGATCATTCCTTAAATCCCGAAACAATGCCACATGAACCAGAAAAGGCTACCCTTGAGGGTAAAAATAAATTTCTTGGTTTTTGGTTTTTTCTTGGTGGTGAAACAGTTTTATTTGCGTGTTTGTTTGGAACATACCTTGCATTAAGAAACTCAACAGCTGGTGGACCAACAACAAATGATTTGTTTGGTTTAGAGCTTGTTTTCATAATGACCATTTTGTTATTAACAAGTTCATTAACAAGTGTTTATGCGATGTATCATATGAAAAACAACAACTTTAAGAAAATGCAGCTTTGGCTAGGCGTTACGGCTGTACTTGGGTTTGCATTTTTAGGTTGTGAATTGTATGAGTTTAATCATTATATACATGAGTATGAATTCACATTCCGCTCATCAGCATTTGGTTCAGCCTTTTATACATTAGTAGGGTTCCACGGAGGACACGTTACATTTGGTTTACTGTGGCTTTTGGCGTTGATGATACGTAACGCAAAACGAGGCTTAAACTTATACAACGCACCAAAGTTTTATGTATTTAGTTTATATTGGCACTTTATCGATGTTGTATGGGTGTTTATATTTACAGTTGTATATTTAATGGGAAAGGTGGGTTAATTAATGGCAGAGAACACCAATTCCAACGAAGTTAATCCATATCAAAAGCATAAAAATAAATTAGAGATGCAAAAACAGTTAATTACATTTGCATTGATGATTTTGTTCACTATTATTGCTTTTGTAATTGTGGCTACTGGTATGATGCAAAAGATGTTTGTCATACCAGTGTTACTAATCCTAGCTGTTATTCAAGTAGCTTTTCAATTTTATTATTTCATGCACATGAAAGAAAAGGGGCATGATATGCCATCCTTAATGATGTATGCTGGTATAATGGCAGCACTACTTATAATAGCGGGATTAGTAGTAATCACTTGGTGGTAAGATACAAAAGAGATCGGATCGGGACACAAAGTCCCGATCTTCTTTTTGCCTCTTTAATAATTATAAATCCTTTTCTTTGTTCAAAAATTGTCACATTACAGATGTGTGATTCTTATTTAAATGCGTTATAATAAGATACATAATCCGTTTATGGAGTGAGATATTATGTGGTTGGAATTACAGATTTTTGGTTTTCGTGCGTTGTGGAGTCCATATTTTCTTTTGTTTGTATTAGGTCTTGCTTTGGTCTATTTTTTGATAACTGGACCATACCGTCAGAAGTTTGGCGGCGGAGATAAACCATCCAAAAAACAACAGAGTATGTTTTATATTGCTTTGTTTTTGTTATATGTAGTAAAAGGTTCACCAGTAGATTTACTTACTCACATAATGCTAACGACGCACATGATGCAGATGGCAATTTATTATTTGGTGTTTCCTATTCTAATTATCAAGGGAATTCCGAAGTGGTTATGGGAGAAAGCGGTTCTTAGCCCTGTTATAAAGCCTGGACTATCGTTCCTATCAAAACCACTTATTTCGATTTTGTTATTTAACACATTATTTTCATTGTATCATTTACCTGACATATTCAACTTTGCTAAGTCATCACAAATTGCACATTCATCGATATCGGTTACTATTTTGATTGCAGCATTTATTGTATGGTGGCCTGTTTTGACACCAGTTAAAGAATTTAATCGTATGCCTTCTCTTGGGAAAATATTTTACATTTTCGCCAATGGTGTTTTAATCACGCCAGCATGTGTATTGATTATTTTTGCCGATGTACCGATTTATGCCGCATATTCACAGGATGGGGCTTGGATGCAGGCATTAGCTTTATGTGTACCTAATGATGTATTACAAGGTTTGACATATGCCATATCGGGTCCTGAAATGTTCTCTCCGTTGACTACATTAGAGGACCAACAACTAGGTGGTATTATTATGAAGATATCACAGGAAATCACGTATGGTGTAATCTTAGCTAGAATCTTTTTTGGCTGGTTTAATCGAGAAAGCTTACAAATCGATCCATTACCCGAAAACGAATATAGTTAGTGAATTCATGTGGACTATGTGAAGCTTTTGTAATTGTGCTACTTTCATAAGGATAGAAAGGATTAGTGTAAATATGCCGTTTTTACCAACGATAAGCACTTTCTTCATCATGACAAGTGCTGTTTTAGTTGCATTTGGATGGAGATTTATTATTAAAGGGAATGCAAGTGCACATAAAAAAACGATGATTTCTGCAGCGATCAGTGCCTTGTTATTTTTTATAATTTATGTATCACGAACTATCTTTATTGGAAATACAAGCTTTGGGGGACCAGAGGATATCAAAATATACTATACAATCTTTTTGATTTTCCATATTTTCCTGGCAACAACAGGGGCTATTTTTGGTGTCGTGACAATAACATTAGCATTAAAGCGAAAAATAAAAATTCATCGAAAAATCGGACCTGTAACAAGTGTGATTTGGTTTTTTAGTGCAATTACAGGGGTAATGGTTTATTTACTCTTGTACATTATTTATGATGGTGGTCAAACAACAAGTATGTTAAAAGCAATATTAGGTGGATAAGTAAAGTGTGCGAGCAGTATTAGCTCGCACACTTTATATTTTTATATTCCATTTTATTATTTTGGCTTCTTTTGCTGAATTAAAGGCAATCAGGAATAATGGTCCTAATATAAAACCTAGAATACCCAATAGTTTTATTCCCAAAAACATTGCAATAAGTGTGGCAAGTGGTGATAGACCAATATGCTTTCCCATTACTTTCGGTTCGACTGTTCTTCGTACTGCCAACAATATAATGGCCAATATCGCTAACTTAATGCCCAGAACTGTATCACCAGAGATGAACATAAATAATGACCATGGACCAACAATTATAATCGACCCTATAATTGGAATGAAATCAACTATCCAAACAATAAGTGCCATTATAATAGCTACTTCAGGTGCTATTACAAATAGGCCCAATAAAGTAACAAGGAAAATAATAACACTGACAAGTAATTGCGCTTTGAGGAATCCGAGTACAACGCTTGAAAGTCTATTGTTCATGAAGGAAACCTTTTCAGCAGTTTCTTTTGTCATTAAATTATATAATTTTGCTTTAATCAACGGTAATTCGAGCATAAATAAAAACAGTGCAATTATGTAAACAAGAAAACTGATTAAATACTGTGGAACTTGGGCAAAGATTTGTGCAATATTCTCTATGGTGATTTTTTCTTTAGCTGCATTACTTAAGTTAGTTAGATGTGACTGTATACTATCGGAAATCTGATCAGTGAATTCTGGTGGCAGACTCTGTGTATAATTTTCAAAATCTGATTCCCAATCTGCGTAAACATTATTTAGCTCATTAAAGTGTGTAGGAATATCTTCGACAAAATTAACAACTTGGGTAACTGCTTTTGTAACGACAAATGACCCCGAAATCCCTATGAATACCAAAAATAACAGGAACACGATAATTACTGATGTTTTTCGGCTTATTCTTCCTTTTCGTTGTAAAAATCTTACTAAAGGATTGAGGATTAATGCTGTTACTAATGCAACGATTAAAGGTATTGAGACTGGTAGTATAAAGTAAAAGACCAGTATTAGGAATATGGTTAAGATGATTAATGTCCATTGGCGTTTTGATATAGATCGAAACAATGTGAATTGATGTCTCCTTTCTTTATATAGGATAAATATGTATATAAAAAATATAGCACTAATTATACGGTTTGAACAGTTAAACATAATGGTTTAGGTTATTAAAAAACCAACTGCGCCTGTTATTTACTGAGCAGTTGGTTTTATGATTATTAAATACCTGTATTTTTCATCTGTTTATTTTTTATATATCTCAATTTCTTCTTTGACTTTTGATACAAGGTTAGTTGCACGTTCTACTAAGTTTTCAGGGAAATTTTCCTGTTCGCCATATTCTACACCATGTGGGTAATAGTGTTTACCAAGTAATGGTGTTGAAAGTTTAATAACAGCATTACCACGGTCGACATCACCCTCAACTGCATAACCTAAAATTCGAATATAATATGTAATGTTTTTTTCTTTGGAACCAATTTTATAGTCATAGGTTACACGTTCGTAATCCCACTGGCCTCCACGAATAAAAGCGTGTTTTGCCATCAGGTGATCTAATGGTTTCACATCAACAATAGAATCTTCAATTCCAGTATTTTCTAATCTCATTTTATCCACCTCACATCTTTTTCCTCACATAACAATAATAATACTAAATAGCCCAAGTTGCAATCGAAAAGAAAATTAAACGGATATATGAAAGATATTTGTAAATTTGGGAATGAATAATAAGTGATACTATAAAATTCGCTAAGGAGGAAGTGTAATGAAAGCTACTAAAGAAATTATGAGTACGGACATAGTTGTTTGTCTGAAAGATGATACGTTACATGATGCAGCTATGAAGATGAAAGACAGGAATGTTGGTGTTATTCCAGTTTGTTCAGCTGATCGGGAACTTCTGGGGGTAATTACCGACCGTGATTTGGTTTTAAGAGGGTATGCTGATAAGAAGCCAGACACAACAAAGGTACAAGAGGTTATGAGTGATAAGCTGCATTTCACTTCGCCAGATACTTCAGTAGAGGAAGCAAGTAGATTAATGGCTGAAAATCAAATTCGACGTTTACCTATTGTTGATAATGGTAAACTCGTAGGCATTGTTTCGTTAGGGGATCTTTCACTTGAGGATAAATCAAATGATGCTGCAGGTCATGCTCTTGAGGAAATTTCTGAACGACCAGAACTTCATTAATGTAGTATAATGAGAACAACCGTATAATCCATATACGGTTGTTTTTTAATAGATAGTTAATAAAGCATAACTAATCTTACTACATAAGTGAACTGAGGCTAACACTCCAAAGTAGAGGATAAAAAACACTTTAAAGAAAGGTCAATTTTTTTGAAAAAAATAGAGAAAAGAGAATGTACTTGGAATCTCTTACATATAGTTAACAGTAAAAGGTTGAATAGAAGGGGAAGCGTCTATGCGGTTTTTTCAAGTAGTTGCACTATTAGTATTACTCTTGATTGGTGGCTATTATCTTTTTGAAAAAAATAATCTATCACCCAAACAGGCGATAGATGACTTTAGCAGCATTTTTGAAACAAAGAAGAATATGCTAGAGACCAAGCAAATACCTGAGGAGAGATTAACTATTCCTTTAAAGGGAGATCTTTTTCAATGGGTAGATAAATCAACGGATGAATTAATTAAAGCATTCGGAGAGCCGGTAAGAAGAGATCAAAGCGGATATGGCTATGAATGGTGGGTATACACGGATCAGCAAAAACAACATATTCAGTTTGGAGTAGTCGGTGATGAAATTAGATCAATCTATGCTGTTGGAAATGACTTGTCGCTTGAACCTATTGAAATCGGGCAAGACTATGAATCGGTGAAGAAAGAACTGTCTATTACAAATGAGGTGTCTTACAGTAAGAAACTTAATTCATATACATTTCGCTTAAAGGATGAGGAAATACAAGGAAGACCACTAGTCAAGCTAACAGATGATATATTTATGCAATTATATTTTGATACGTTTACAAATAAATTGTCATCTATTCGTGTGTTATCTGCGGACATATTGTTACAGCACCGTCCTTATGAAATGGAGTATCGGGGTGATTTGCCTGAAAAACCTAATTACTCAGATAAAAAATGGGAAGAGATAGAAACGGGAATGGAACAGCAGGTTTTTAATATAACAAATGTTCTCCGAAATCAATATGGAGAAACCTCTTTAAAATGGGATGAAACCGTTAGCGAGGTTGCCTATCTTCATAGTAAGGATATGGCTGAGAATAATTACTTCTCTCATTATGCCTTGAATGGGGATGGTTTAAAAGAACGGTTAGCAGCACAAGAGGTGTTTTATCAAGCAGCCGGAGAGAATATTGCTGCACAATATCCGGATGTACCATCAGCTATGCATGGCTGGTTAAATAGTGAAGGACACCGGGAGGCATTACTGAAAGAGGATTATACACATTTAGGAGTAGGAGTCTTTCGATTTTATTACACTCAAAACTTCTTGAAAAAACAATAGGGTTTGAAAAAACGCATAGGATGGTATTTTTGTTATTAAGCGTACTATAAAGTCTAAATGCTGTGGATAAATGGACTTCCGAATTAGCCAAGTCCAGCTCCGCCGTACAGGACGAACTAGTGCGTTTATTCTTGTTTCGGACTTTAAACAGTGTAGTATTGTGCTTTTTATTACGCACAGTGTTTGATTAAATTACATAAAATAATTAGTAACAGATAACTATGATGAGGTGAAAAACTGTGAGTGATGATAAGCTTCACCCTAGTGTTAGGGAGTTTAAAGTATTTATGAATAAGCATCCAAAGCTTATTGAAGAAGTCCGTAAAAGCGGGAGAGGCTGGCAGGAGTATTATGAGAAGTGGGCATTACTTGGTGAAGATGATCCGGTTTGGGACAGTTACAAGAAGGAAGAGGCTGAAGGCAAGTCAAAAGAAGGTAAAGGAGAATTGTTTGGCCAGTTAATGAAACTATCGGAAAATGTTGATATAGATAAGGTGCAAAAGCAAGTACACCAATTAAGTAATACCATTACAACAATTCAAGATGTATTAGGGCAATTTCAGACAACAAAAACCCCTCCACAGCAGTTCAGGAAACCAAATAATCCATTTAATTGGGGGAGGGACTAGAGGTGGTACGATGCAGACATCAACATATCAATACTTGCAACAAAATCCAAAGCTAGCTAATTTTGTGCGTTATAATCCTGCTTGGTATCGATACCTTTCAAGAGATCCTTCTAGGGTCAAGGAACTTGAAAAAGAATCAAAAAAATTTTATGGAAAAACAATACCTCAACAAGTTGAGAAATTTGGGGATCAGATGAAAATGGTCAATATGCTAATTCAATTTGCAGGGGCAATGAAGGATTAAATAAATTACGTTTTCATTAAGGGAATTACATGATAAGATTGAGGTGGAGGTGAAAAAAATGATTGGTACAATGGAATATGTAGATATACTTGACCATTCTGATATAGTCAGTGATATGATTCAAAAGTCAGATGTTATGGAAGCCTACGAAGATTCCCTTAAAAATGTAAGAAATGATGATGAAGCTCAACGGCTTATAAAGGCGTTTAAAGATACAAAAGGTCATTATGAAGACGTTCAACGTTTTGGAAGGTATCATCCTGACTATAATCAAATTATGAAAGAAGTACGCTCTACAAAACGTGAAATGGATATGAATGACAAAGTTGCAGCATTTAAGATTGCTGAACGTAACTTGCAAAAGTTACTCGATGAGGTAAGTGAGTATATTGCTTTAAGTGTGAGCGATGATATTAAAGCACCGAAAGATGGAGCTGCATTAAGTGATGGCGGCTGCGGTTGCGGAAGTGGAAGCAGTGGTTGTGGCTGTAAAGCATCCTAGTAAATATTGATGTATTTATTATATTCTGATACACTTATTTGCAAACATAATGTTAGCGAGGATATCCGATGATAACGAAACGTCAAGGATTAATTGTTTGGTTTCAGCATATGAAAAACATAAAACAAATAAAGCGATATGGGCACTTAATATATTCTTCAAGGAAGTTAAAGTACGCAGTGATTTATGTAGACCAATCTGAATTGGAAACTATAGAGACTAAGCTACTAAAGCTTTCTTTCGTGTCGAAAATCGATCGTTCTTATAAACCATTTGTACAAACAGATTATGAGAACGCTAAACCTGATAAGGCTAAACAGTATGACTATAAAATGGGGATTTAACCTTTGCGGTGATACATAACTTGACCGCAAAGGTTTAGTTTTGTCAAAAAATTTTAGAAAAATCGGCATTTCGTTAAAGGGAGTCTTATGAAAGCGTATTTTGCTTTCGTAGCCCCCTTATTCTTTGAAGTAAAAGCCTTATTATAGATAAGCTTTGGTTGTACTTATGAAGTAAAAAGTATTTTGTACTTTCTTAACTACAAAAAGAAAACCTGCAGATATTTTCTGCAGGTCCCTTTGTTTTCTTGTTAGAAAACAAAAAGGCAAAGGGAGAGGAGAAACCGGAGGAAGAACTTATGGGGAAGTGTAAGTCTTCTCCGTGTTTTGAAACAGCCAAGCAATCTTAGCTGTCTCACTATGCTATTATGTACATGGTAATAAATTATATACACTCTCTTTTATTTTTTATAGTTAATTAGATTATAAACTTGCTCTTTTGTTTTGTTAGGATTAATATGATTTATTGAGGTGGTTACATGCGAGTAGTAGCAGGTGTACATAAAGGTAGGCAATTGAAAGCGGTGCCAGGTAATACTACCAGACCTACTACAGATAAAGTAAAAGAGGCCATATTTCAAATCTTAGGGCCATTGTTTGAACATGGTATGGTTCTTGATCTGTATGCTGGGAGTGGATCATTAGGAATTGAAGCTTTGAGCAGAGGTATGGAAAAAGGGATATTTGTTGATAAAAATCCTAAAGCAATACATACTATTTATGAAAATGTTAGGACATTAAAATTAGATGATAAGGTTGAAGTGTATAGAATAGAAGCACTTCGTGCCATGAATGCTGCTTCAAAAAGAGACCTGCAATTTGACTTGATTTTACTAGATCCGCCATATAGGAAAGTAAACTATGGGAAATTGTTGGATGAAATTGATAAACTTCAACTATTGAATAAAAATGGCATGATATATTGTGAACATGATATAGTAGACAAATTACCAAGTGACAGTGATCGTTTTTCCGTCGTAAAACAAGATAATTACGGTGGTACAATAGGCGTTACAATTTATAAACAGGAATAGAAGGGAGAGCTTTTCATTGAGCAGATTAGCAATATGTCCAGGCAGCTTTGATCCAGTAACATATGGGCATTTGGATATTATAGAACGAGGTGCAAGTGTTTTTGATAACGTTATAGTTGTCGTCTTTAATAACCAGTCCAAAGCTCCTTTGTTTACAGTCGAGGAAAGAGTAGCTCTGTTAGAGGAATCCACAAAGCATTTACCTAATGTTACGGTTGATGAATCAAATGAATTATTAATTGATTATGCCATGCAGCAAAAGGCACAAGTAGTATTACGCGGACTGAGGGCTGTTAGTGATTTTGAATATGAAATGCAAATCACATCTATGAACAGAAAGCTTAATGAAAGAGTTGAAACATTATTTATGATGACAAATAATCAATATTCGTTTTTAAGTTCAAGTATTGTAAAAGAAGTGGCTAAATACAAAGCCAATGTTTCGGATCTCGTTCCTGAAGCAGTAGAAAAAGCATTAAAGAAAAAGTATAGCTAGTTTAAAAAGATGTTGATAAGTGAGATGATCAACATCTTTTTTATGTTTTTCTTAACCGATTGCTTAAAATAATGAATGCAATCAGTAAAAATGTAATGGTTATTATTGGCCCAAGCTCTTTTAGGTTATATAGTATTGCCAGCCATGAATCTTGTGGAATCCCATTTGAAACAGGAACCCCCTTAAAGTCGAAAGAGGTTCGATTCAAATATAATGGCTTATATAAAATAACTGTTAGAATGCTTGCAAACACTCCATGCAAAATACGGGCGAAAAAATATGGCGAAAAACGGATATCCGTGGGTGCTATAATGCTTGCAACTTGTGCTTGGATTGAAAATCCATTAAAGCCTAATATAAAACTTACTACAATAATTTTAGCCAATAAACTGCCGGTCTCTGTTTGCGATATTGCTCTTGCTCCTTGTGTTATTTCGAATAATCCTGAAAATAGTGGTAAGGATAAATCTGCTGGCAGCGTAAATAATTGTAAAATATATTCAAAAATGGTTGAGATTGCTGGTGAAAATCCTATGATAAACATCAGCTTTGTTAAAACGGAAAAAAAGATGATAAAGCCACCAACCATTACTAATGTTTGAATCGAAGTTAAAACTGCATCCCCGACTATTTGTCCAAATGGACGTGGGTCATTCATCCTGGCACGATGCATTTCCTTAAATGCATAAATGATAGAAATTTTTTGTTTTTTTGATTTCACCACATTCTTTTCTTTTTCTCTGCCGTAAAACCGCATGCATATACCGACTAGTGCGTTACCAATGTAATGGGCCGAAGCAAGTAATATACCCAGTTTAACATCGTAGAAAAAACCAACTGACACTGCTCCGAATATAAAGAGAGGACTTGAAGCGTTTGTGAATGAAACGAGTCGTTCAGCCTCGATTTGTGTAAGCTGACGTTCCTCTCGAAGTCGTGTCGATATTTTAGCGCCAGTGGGATAGCCACTAGCCATTCCCATTGCCCATGCAAAGCTTCCGACACCAGGAACATTAAATAACGGTCGCATTATAGGTTCAAATAATATTCCAATGAATCTTACAACGCCGAAGCCAATTAATAATTCAGCGGTTATAAAAAAGGGAAGTAATGAAGGAAACACAATTTCCCACCACATTTTTAAGCCTCTTATACTAGCTTCAAATGATTGGTCTGGATATTTAATTAGGCAAAATGCAATAAAAACAGTAATCCCTGATAGTAGTATTGTTTTGACTTTTTGTGTCAACATAAAGCCCCCTAGAGTATGAGCTAGCTCTGTACTTCTATTTTCGATAGTAGTAGAATGATTCTAGCTTGATATATTAAATTTATTAGCATGTTAAAGAATTAATTTGTACGAGCCTATATCAATATACGCACATACATCATGTTTTTATGCCATACACTTTTTATCACCTTAATTAAAATGATGTAATTGGAAAGATGGAAGGGGTTTTACGGTGAACTTTACAAAAAAGCACATAATTTATTTAATAGTTGTAATCGCAATAGCATTTTTCCTTTCAACATATCAACTCCCATATTATGTATATAAGCCTGGAGGTGCTGATGCACTTAACCCAATTGTCAATGTTGAAGGTGGATACGATAGTAAAGGTGACATGCATCTTGTTACGGTCCGAGGCGGGCAAGCGACCCCAGTTCAATATTTGTGGGCAAAAGTACTGCCCAATCATGAGATCTACCCCCTTAGCGAAGTTAGGCCAGAAGGTGTTTCAGAAAATGAGTATTTTCATGCACAGCTTCAGATGATGGAAAGTTCACAGGAGGCATCAACGGTAGTAGCTTATAAAGCGGCTGATGAGGATATTACAATTAATTATGAAGGAGTATATGTAGTTGCAGTTGTTAACGGTATGCCAGCGGATGGGAAGTTAGAATCGGGCGACCGTATCACTGAAATTGATGGGAATGAGATTAAGGAATCCAAGGATTTAATAAATTACGTGGAAAATAAACAAGCAGGAGATACGATTAATTTAGAAGTTGAACGTGGTGAAAAGCAATTGACAAAAGAAGTTCAACTTGAGAGATTTAAAGAGGCGGATAATAAAGTTGGCATTGGGATAAGACTTGTTACCGATCGAAGCGTGAAAGTTGATCCAAAAGTTAACTTTTCGAGTGGTAGTATCGGCGGGCCAAGTGCAGGATTAATGTTCTCTTTGGAGATTTATGATCAATTGACCGAAAATGATTTAACAAAAGGGAATCAAATTGCTGGAACCGGTGAAGTGGACTACAATGGGAACGTATTACGGATTGGTGGAATTGACAAAAAAGTAATTGCAGCTGATCAGGAAGACTGTGATATCTTCTTCGCTCCTAATGATAATGGAGCTGAAGGATCAAACTATGAAGTAGCGAAGAAGACTGCAGAAGAAATTGACACCGATATGAAAATTGTTCCAGTAGATACATTCGAGGATGCATTGAACTATTTACAAAACATAGAATCGGAATAATAAAAACCTGTCTTATGCTAATGGAGCATAAAACAGGTTTTTTTCTTTGACTTTTTTATCCTTACTTTAATATTGGTGGCTGCAGTTCCTGCTTGTGAAAGACTCGTTTCTTTTTAGCTGGAAGTATACTATAATAGGCCTTTGAGGCTTTTTCCTCCATAGAAAGCATTGGGTCAGTAGTTCGGCTTAGATTTGCAACCAGTGGTACGTCCATATTCTTTTTTTGTCTATTTAAATAGGTTTGTCCTGTTTCTGTCATTCCTAAAATGCGGACATATGGAACAGATGAAGAATTTTTTGCAACTTCCATATCTGTTTTTGGTGTATTTGTTAATATATGGGCAAATATTCGTTGCAATCGTGTCCAAGTATATCGTTTAGTTTTAATCTTCTCAATCCAATCGTCAAACGAAGTGACATCATTAGCAGTAGATTTAATACGATATTCCAGTCCTTCATCAACACCATGAATTTCAGAAAGTTCATGGTGTGACATTGTTAAAACACGGTAATGAACAAGATGAAAATAATGTTCCCAATTATGCCAGGTAGTTGCATCATGCTTATATAGTTGGAGCTGGCTTACGGTCTCTGCTGGCATGGTGTCTTTAATATCTGCTGAGATAACCTGGTCAGTAAATAATTTGTTTCGAATACTTGTAGCACTTGCAATTGCCCCTGTAATTTCTTTGTCATGATAGCCACTTTTCGTTCGTGTTATTGTTAAGGGGTCAATAGGTAGATTATTATCAAGTATCGTTTTAACGTAGCTAAAACCAAGTATATTGTTTGGCTGCGATAAATCCATCTCCGAAGTGGTTAAGCCTATCTTCTCATATGCTTTTCTGCTTGCCTCTGGAAAAGATAGACCTTGATTTAAACAGCTTTTAAGTGTTTCTTTGAATGTGAACTTATTCTCATTGTAGACTTTGTAGCTCTTAGTAAAACGGGATATGTCACCAGATTCACTGCCGAAACAGATACTGGACACACCAATCTCATTTAATGTATGTACAGAACCTTTGGAAAACAAATCACTGCTTTGAACAGCGTAAGGATAGGGTAACTCCAATACTATGTCAATTCCAGCTGATAATGCCGCATTTGTCCGGTGGAATTTATCAATAATTGCGGGTTCTCCACGTTGTAAAAATGATCCACTCATAACAGCAATTATGCAATCGGCTTTAGAGACTCTTTTTGCTTCCTGTATATGATATACATGCCCATTATGAAACGGGTTATATTCGACAATTAAACCACAAGCTTCCATACGTTCATCCCCTATATGTGAGTTGGTATTAATTGTATCAAAAAACTTATCCAGACGCATTGTTCATAAATATGATTATCAGAAATAGGAAAGGGAACACTATATATATATTTTTTTTTGAAGGAGGTTAAGAAAGTACTGCTACTTTCTAATCTGCATTAGTGCAATTAAGACTATAGCCATCAAAACTCAGTAATAAGCTAAGACTTCTAAACAAATTTTATTCTGTAAAGAAAACATGTTGACAAAAGTTCATTTTCATTTTAAAATAACTCTTGTTGCCTTGAGGTGATAATAATGAAATTTACATTAGGTCAAATTAAGAATAATGCCTATAATGAACCCTTTTCATTTGATGATTGGGTTAATGTTTCCGAGTTGGAAGCATTGAATAATGATATACGTGAAATTGATTCTGCTCATGTATATGGTACAGCATTCGATCAGGGGAACGAAATTGTTTTTTCATTTACAATAAGTGGAAAGATGATTTTACCATGTGCCCGTACATTAGTCGATGTTCCATATCCTTTTGAAATAAAGGCAACTGAGATTTTTTCTGAATCAACCTATTATGATGGTGAAGAATCAGAGGATGAAATTCATCCTATTGATGGGGAAGTACTTGACTTAACCCCCTATATCAAGGAAAATATCTTACTAGAGGTTCCTTATCGTGTGTTCTCGGATGATGAAGAAGCCAAAAGACATACTCCTGTTAAAGGAAATGATTGGGAATTTATTTCAGAGGAAAAAACCGAAAAGAAGATTGATCCACGTTTGAAAAAACTGGAGTCATTACTTGAAGATAACGAGAAAGAGGAATAAGAATATTAATTCTGATTTTTGCTTTCGTATTTGAAGGAGGTGTAAGTCATGGCAGTACCAAAAAGAAAAACGTCTAAAAAGGTTAAAAATCAACGTCGTACTCATAAAAAGCTACACGTAACTGGCATGGTAGAATGTTCAAATTGTGGTGAATTAACCAAGTCACATCATGTATGTAAATCATGTGGACATTATGATGGAAAAGAAGTAGTTAACAATTAAATCGTACTAATAGCCTATAATTAACAGATCACTGCTTAGTGATCTGTTTTTATATGTAAAACTACAAATTATGCTATGATGAGCAGGAATAAGTGATAAAAGAAGGGATTTCATAATGGAAACAATTCAATATAATAAACATGAAGATGGTTACGGTGTAATACAGTTAAATCGTCCTGAAAAACTGAATGCTATATCAAATGAAATGGCTAGTGAACTTAAGAATGTACTGGAATCTGCGAAGCAAACTTCGATTAAATTCTTAGTAATCACAGGTGCAGGAAGTAAGATGTTTTGTGCGGGTGGTGATTTACATAATCTTCACGGAGAACTAAGTACTGATGAAGCTTTTTCAATGTTGTATCCAATGAAAGAAGTTCTTTATGAAATTGTCTCTTTCCCAGTTCCTACTATATGTTTGCTAAATGGAGATGCGTTAGGTGGAGGATGTGAAATCGCAACTGCTTGTGACTTCAGAATTGCAAAGGAAAACACTAAATTTGGATTTGTACAAACTAAATTAGGAATAACCCCTGGCTGGGGTGGCGGAGCACTTTTATATGAGAAAGTTCATCCAAGCTTTGCATATCAGTGGCTGATGGAAGGAGAAGTATATAATGCATCTTATTTACAAAAACAAGGTTGGCTACATAAAATTGCTTCAGAAGAATTATGGAATAATCATCAAAAACTATTAAATCCTTATTTATCGAAGTCGTTAAATCAAATGAATATATTAAAAATGCAATATAGGAAGAAGCTATCTATATTAGGCTTTTCTGCATTAATGGATGACGAGGTTAGAAATTGCGCTAAGTTATGGGAATCACAGGAACATAAGGAAGCTGTTCAACAATTCATATCACGATAATAATACAAACTATTCACAAAAATAGTAAAACTTATTCTATCACTCCTACTTTTTGCATACATTGATAGCAAATGTGTAAGGAGGGATGTTATGAATGCAACACGTCAGGATGCATGGACGCAAGATGAAGATATAATATTAGCAGAAACTGTTCTTCGCTATATTAGAGAAGGTAAAACCCAGCTTGAAGCGTTTAAAGAAGTTGCGAAACAACTATCACGAACATCAGCGGCATGCGGCTTTCGCTGGAATGCTTCAATTCGGAAGCAATACCAGGACGCTATTGATTTTGCTAAGGAAGAACGTAAACAAGGCGGACGACAGAAATCATGGAATTATACAGAAACAAGACCCATGCAAGAGGATGATCCAATTAATACTGCGATTTTACTGTTGGAGAAAATGAGGACTAATTTTACTAGTGAAAGTCAATTGTCTCAACAAGAAGAGAAAGAGGCAGTAAATAATTTAAAGAAAGAAAATGAGATACTTAAAGAACAATTAAAGCGTTATGAAGAAGCGTGGAGAGAAATGGGGAACTTGTGGAATTGGGTGAAGGAAAATAAAATGTAACAACAAGAGTGCAAGTAAACACAGTGTATAAACTAGCCATGGCTAATTCTGAAGAGAAGTTATTCATTATAATATGCCAATATATAATTTTCTGGAGCGCAAAAAGACATGAATGATTAATAATTATCATTCATGTCTTTATTTTTGTCTAGGAAACTTCGTGTATCCTTTTCGCTTTCCAAGCATAAGATTCATCTTGACTTTCGCCATCATTGGCGATAAGTCAAGTTCATCTAATCTCGGGGAAAAGGAAGATCGACTAAAACCGCCGCTTTGCGCGGCAACGTCGACCTACCCGCAGCGCTGAGCACAGTCCATACGGCGCTGAACAGGCGCTTGCGTTTTTGTTCTTATTTTAGTTTTCTTTTTCTTTTACGCCCTCAGGCATCCAAATCAGCGGATTCTCGCCAAGGTCACGTTCCATGTCATATCTTGCTTTTTGAAAGCCCATCTTTTCCCAGAAACCATGCGAATTAATTCGTGGGTTTGTTTTTATAGGTAACTGATAGCTTTTAGCAAAATCGACTAAGGCTTTACCGTATTCCTGTCCTCTATAGTCTGGTAATACCTCGAGTTTCCAAAGCTCCAAGTAATCCTGCGGCGGTTCAAAATATGCATCATATTTAGAGGTGACCTTGTATAGGCTCATTCTTGCGATTAAGTTATTGCCAAGATAAATCCCATAAAATGGTGACTCGCTGTCATTTTCGACAATATTATTTTGTAAATCTTCCAGCATAGATAGTTCCTGGTTGCCATACTCCTTGAATCGCTTAAATTTTTCTAGTGTCTTATAATTAATTAAAAGCTTCTCAACTTTAATTTGGTTCATGACATCTTCCCCCTTAAAATCAGAAGTATTTGGTTTTCCATTTAATTTTATTATAATATAAAAAAATTCAGATTGAAATGACAGATACTTATAATCTTAGTTTTATTATACTGTAAATTAAGAGGAAATTATACTTCAAGTACATAATGGTATATATTCTGCTACAATTAATTAAAGATGTTGTCCAAAAAGCCCGATAAAAATGACGCATTGAATTTCTTCGTTAGCTTAGCAGTTAGGAAATGATAATACTGCAAAAGCGAAACCAAGGATTTCGCCATTAAGCATTGGCAATAAGCCGAGTTTCTAACTTTTAAGTTGGATGGAAAAGATAATCACGATGCAGGTTCGGTAAAGTTTTTTACTAGTGTTCATGTTTTCGGAAGGGAAGCTACTCTGAAATACATCGCATGAATAAAATTGTCCTATATTTTTGAGAACATTGCGACCTTAGCCGACTCGGTCATTTTCATCCTCCTTTTTGAACACACACTTAAAGGAAAATTATAGAAGGGCGAATACGAATATGAATATTGGAATAATAGGCGGGGGATCAACTGGACTGTTGCTTGGAAGTCATTTAGCAGTTAAGCATAATGTGACTATTTATGTTAGGCGAGAGCAGCAAAAGAAAACGTTGAATGAAAATGGGATTTTTTCGCCAGAATCAAATAAATCAATAATAGTAAAGTCACTTCTAATCAGTGAGATGCATAGAGAAGATTATTTATTCGTCTGTGTGAAACAGCATCATGTTTCACAAGTTATTCCATTTATTAACCAGACAAATATAGAATCCACCGTTATCTTTTTGCAAAATGGCATGGGACATATTAATTTGCTGCAAAAATTGACTCAGACGGTTCTAGTCGGAGTGGTCGAACACGGAGCTCTGCGAAAGAACGACCATATCGTTTCACATACTGGAAAAGGTGTTATTAAGCTTGCGGTATTTTCGGGTGACCGAGATGATCTTGATCCCATTGTAAACAATTTACACCAACACCAGTTTCCGTTTAGAGGCTCATCAGACTGGGAGAGTTTACTGCAGGGAAAATTGATTATTAATGCTGTAATAAATCCTTTAACATCGTTATTCAATTTGAAAAACGGTGATATTTTTAAGAACGTATATATTCATAATATAGCTTGTGAGTTATGTCGTGAAGCATCACTAGTATTGGGGTTAGACTTTAATCAACAATTGGAACGGGTTCAGGAAGTTGCAGATAAAACAGGAAATAATATTTCATCGATGCTAAAAGATTTACAAGAAAACAGAAAAACGGAGATTGAAGCAATATGTGGTTACTTAATAAACCAAAGCAATCACCCTATTCCGTATACGACATTTATATATACTAGTATAAAGGCTATGGAAAAGCAGAAGGAGATTAAGGAATAGGCATGTTGAATTTTATCATTTATTTTATAGGATTTATCATAACAGTTCCTGTGATAGCTACATGGATTGTTTATTTAATCTCCTTGAAAATATACAACCATAAATGGAAAGCATTTCATAATGCTGTCAACTGGACAGCTATACTATACATAATTGCCGTTAATACTTTAGTAAGTGAAGTCTTTGGTATATCATTTTTTGGTATCGTTTTGGTTATATTAATTAGTATCTATACGATTATCATAATTGTTCATTGGAAAATTTATACCGAGGTTTTATTCAGTAAAGCGTTTAAGTTATTTTGGCGAATTTGTTTTCTATTGTTTTCAATATTCTATATTTGTTTGGTTTTTGTTGGTATTTATTTGCGTATTTTTTCTTATTAAGGATCTTATAGTAATAGTTGTCAGTCCTGGATATTTTCACTGATGAGCATTCATTTTCCAAGCAACACTTTTTCATTAAAAAACAACAAACTTTTAGAAAATATCCTAATTAAATGGATGGGTTAAAACAGATTAAATGAAATTAGCGACAGTTTTATGTACAATACATATTGGATATATTTCATTACGTTAAAAGGAGCATGTGATCTATGCGGATCGATCCAATAAAACTACAGAACCAAAATGCACTAATAGATGATTATCGCAATAATAGAGAAAGTATCACGAAACATTTTGACTACAACCCTTATTCGGATGCTGCCTATCAAAGTAGATTGCAAGCGTTGCGAAACAGAAATTTTGATCGTAAGCAGCTTACCGAAACACTTTTCGAAATTAACCAGCAATGGAATGCTCCTGAATCTACATACTTAAATATTAAACGTCTGAAAAATGATGATAGTGTTGTGGTTATTGGAGGACAGCAAGCGGGATTATTGACGGGGCCCATGTATACGATAAATAAGATTATTTCGGTTATACAGTTTGCTAAACAACAAGAATCTAAGCTTCAAAAACCGGTTATTCCTGTTTTTTGGATTGCAGGTGAAGACCATGATTTTGATGAAATCAATCATATTTTTTTACCGGAAACAGCCTCCATGAAAAAATACAAATTGCTGCAGAGGGTATTGGATAAGCAATCCGTGTCTGATATTCCAATTGATGAAACCTATGCAAACCAATGGGTGAATCGATTATTTGAACAAATGGATGAAACTCAGTATACGAAAAAGCTCTATCAAACGATCAAAGACTGTTTAGAGAACTCATGTACATATGTGGACTTTTTTGCACGTGTCATTTATCAATTATTTGATGAAGAAGGTATTGTGCTAGTTGACTCTGGTAATCCAAAAATGCGCAGGCTTGAACGAGATCATTTTCTAACATTGATTAAAAATCAGACTGAAATCAGTACAGGTGTGCACGAGGCATTGCAGCAAATTAAACAAAAACGCTATTCTGTGTCTTTGGATGTTGAACCTACTGATGCACACCTTTTTTATCATAAAAATAATGAGCGAATTTTACTTGTACGAAATGAGAATGGGGATTGGGAAGGAAAGCAAAATGAAGTATTGCTGACTAACCAGGAAATGATTAATGTTGCTAGAAATAATCCGGAATCATTGAGTAATAATGTAGTTACAAGACCAATCATGCAGGAGTTATTGTTTCCAACATTGGCATTTATTGGAGGTCCAGGTGAAGTAGGCTATTGGTCAATATTAAAACCAGCATTTAAGGCTGTGGGTATTAAAATGCCGCCAGTAATACCACGATTATCGTTTACATTCATCGATCGTAATGTGGAAAAAGTAATAAGTAAATATGCAATAGATGAACAAGATGCTGTTAATCATGGAGTAGAAGAGATAAAGGGAAACTGGCTGGCATCACAGAGTGATCCACCAGTAAAACAGGTCGCTTCCGAAATTAAACAAGCAGTTGACAAAGCTCATAGCCCTTTACGAAAAATTGCTAAAGATACACGCTCAGACCTTGGTGAGTTAGCTGATAAAAATCTGTATTATTTGCAATGTGATATTGAATATCTTGAAGATCGGATTATTAAAGCAGTAGAGGAGAAATATAAAAAAGAATTAATTGAATTCGATCAAATTCAAATAGCTTTGCGACCAAATCAGGGACTTCAGGAACGGACATGGAACCCGCTGCCGTTAATTAATGATTACGGCCCATATTTTATAAAACAGCTAGCAAAGGAATCTTGTTCCTTTGAACAGGAACATCACTTAATTTATATATAATTAAATTTCACCCACTATCCCCCACCTATTATAAAATGGTGGGGGATAGTTGTGTTTAACACAGGATTAATTACTCTAAAACGTTGAGACATACTGATGTATCAACGTTTTTTGTTTGTCTTTTTTCTCCGGAGGTTTAGCAATGATCAGCGGTACTATGTGGAACAAAAGACCTAATTTGATAATATGGGTAAAAAAGTTAAAAATAGAGTGGTGAATAGTGGAGGAATGTGGTAACATATGAAATATGAAAGTGGGGATAGCTTTATGTTCATGGGCGAATTTCAACACAACATTGATACAAAAGGTCGAATAATTGTTCCTGCTAAGTTCCGTGAAGGGCTTGGCGACAACTTTGTTGTTACCCGTGGACTCGATAAATGTCTGTTTGCCTATCCGATGGACGAATGGAAGTTACTTGAAGAAAAGCTAAAGAAACTCCCCCTAACTAAAAAAGATGCACGAGCTTTTACAAGGTTCTTTTTCTCTGGAGCAGTTGAATGCGAAGTTGATAAACAGGGAAGAATAAATATTCCTCAGCCACTACGAAATTATGCTGTGTTGGATAAAGAGTGCGTTGTAATTGGTGTATCTAATCGAATTGAGTTCTGGGCAAATGAGAACTGGGAAGATTATTTCAATGACTCAGAAGAATCATTTAGTGAAATTGCTGAAAATCTTATGGATTTTGATATTTAGCAGTTATAAAGAAGTAATATATTAGCATTGAGGCAAGATTTCTAAAAGTAGGTGTGACAATGTTTGATCATTATAGTGTTTTGAAAGATGAGACCTTGGAAGGTATAGCTATAAAGCCTGATGGTACATATATTGATTGTACAGTTGGTGGCGGTGGGCATTCAGAACAAATCGCTTCCCATCTAGGGGAGGATGGTTTATTGGTTGCCTTTGACCAGGATATGGATGCGCTCAGCGCAGCTAAATCAAGACTGCATCAATATCATGATCGAATAACATTTATTCATTCCAACTTTAGAAACTTAGAAGAAGAATTATCCAAACATAATATTGATAATATTGATGGAGTCCTTTTTGATCTTGGTGTTTCGTCCCCACAATTAGATCGTGGTGATAGAGGTTTTAGTTATCAGCAGGATGCACAACTTGATATGCGAATGAACCAGAACCAGGATCTTGACGCACATGAAATTGTAAATTCGTGGTCTTACAACGAACTGGTAAAGATCTTTTTCAAATATGGTGAAGAGAAATTTTCCAAACAAATTGCGAGGAAAATTGAAGCGTTCAGAAAAGAACAATCAATTGAAACAACACATCAGCTGGTAGAAATAATTAAAGATGGTATTCCCGCACCTGCACGAAGAAAGGGAGGGCATCCTGCGAAACGTATTTTTCAAGCATTGCGAATAGCGGTGAACGATGAGTTAGAAGCGTTTAATGATGCATTACACCAAGCTGCAAGAGTTGTTAAAATTAATGGAAGAGTGGTTGTTATTACATTTCACTCACTCGAAGATAGACTCTGTAAACAAGCGTTCAAGAAATGGAGTACAGCGAAGGAAGTGCCAAGGAATCTTCCAATAATACCTGAAGGTCACCAGGCACCATTTAAGCTAATTAATAGAAAGCCGATTTTACCAAGTACTGGTGAATTGGATTTAAATCGCAGGTCAAAATCTGCAAAGTTACGGATTGCTGAGAAAGTTAATGAGTGGAATGAAGATTTTACATATGAAGAAGGGTGGAAAAAATCATGAGTGCAAGCCATGCTCGCAGTTGGGAACAATCTTATACATCACATGCACCTAAAGAGGACAAACAAATTGCAGTTAAGGTACATAAGAAAGGCTGGATAACAAAAGGCGAAAAAATGTTGTATTCAGTAATTGGATTTTGTTTGATTATAGCATGTATTTATATTGTTTCTTTTTCTTCTTCAACGGATACTTTAAACAGAGAATTACAATCATTAGAGCAAACCGTACAAAAACAACAAATTGAAAACGAAGGATTAGTATATGAGAAAAAACAATTAAGCAGACCAGAACGCATTACAAGAATTGCTAAGGAAAATGGATTGAAAATCCAAGATGCAGAAGTGAAGCAAGCAACTGCGTTTAACAACTAAGCAAGGTGGATATGTTATGAAAAAAAATAAAACAACCCATTTCATGTCTAGCATTCTGATTCTTATTTTTGTCGGTATATTTTTAATTATAGCCGGTAGGTTTTTATATATTCAGGCTACCGCTGAAATTAACAACGTTTCACTGGATGAATGGGCCAAGGAGAAACGAACTGCATCATACACCCTGGATGCAGAGCGGGGTAAAATCTTTGATAAAAATGGGATGACGCTAGCTTATGATCGGCCTACATTCCGTATTCAAGCAATTGTTGATGAATCATATACTCAGGATCAAGAGGAGCCACTGCATGTTAAAAATCCGGAAGAAACTGCGGAGATGCTGGCTCCTTTATTAGATACTGAGCAAGGGTATCTACTAGAACGACTGGAAAAAGGTATTAAAAAAGATCAATTTCAGGTAGAGTTCGGGAATGTTGGTAAAGAATTATCCCAGCAAACAAAAGAAAAAATCGAGAATCTGAATCTGTCAGGTATTACTTTTCAAAAAGAGGCGGTAAGATTTTATCCTAATGGTATGTTTGCATCTAACATTATTGGATTTGCTCGTAAAAAGGATGGAAAGATCAATGGAGTAACCGGCATTGAAAATGAGATGGATGATTTGCTGAGTGGAGAGGCCGGACATATTTCTTACCAACGTGATAATTTTAATAAGAAATTACTAGATCCAAATGAAGTTATTAAGCAGCCTGAGGATGGAGAGGATGTTTATCTAACTATTGATCAAAAAGTTCAAACAATACTTGAAGACGTTATGACCCAAGTCGATAAAGAATATAAACCAGAGCGTATAACCGCTGTTGTCATGAATCCTAAGACAGGTGAAGTATTGGCTATGGGTAATCGCCCAAGCTATAATCCTAATAATCCAAATGTGAAGAATTGGTATAATGATGTGATTTCCACACCGTTTGAACCAGGATCGACAATGAAGATATTCACATGGGCTTCTGCTATTCAAGAAGGTGTCTACAATGGTGATAAGTGGTTAGAATCCAGCAGCTATCAGATTAGTGATAATATAGCTCCTATTCACGATTGGAGCAATAACTGGGGTTCAATAACATTTGATGAAGGATTTGCACGCTCATCGAATGTTGCTGCTGCAAAGTTAGTCTGGGAAGAAATTGGCACAGAAAAATACTTGGATTACCTTAATGCTTTTGATTTCGATCAGAAGACGGGTATTGATTTGCCACATGAGGCTGCAGGAAACCTTGTGTATAATTATCCACGTGATAAAATGGCTACAGGTTTTGGTCAAGCTAGTACTGTAACACCGATTCAGCAAATGAAGGCTGCGACAGCAATTGCTAATGATGGCAAGATGCTCAAGCCTTATGTTATTTCAAAAATAGTAAATTCAACTACAGGAAAAACAATGGAGAAAAAGTCACCAGAAGTAGTTGGAAACCCTATTTCGGAGAAAACATCGGAGCAAGTGCTAGATTTGATGGAATCTGTAGTTTCATCAGAACCTGGAACAGGGAGACCCTATAAACTGGAGGATTATTCAGTAGCAGGTAAAACAGGAACAGCCCAGTTATATGAATCTGAAGCAGGCGGTTACTTAACCGGGCATGGTAACTATATTTTCTCATTTTTAGGTATGGCACCCAA
Source organism: Virgibacillus salinus (assembly GCF_900102415.1). Taxonomy (NCBI): domain Bacteria; kingdom Bacillati; phylum Bacillota; class Bacilli; order Caryophanales; family Bacillaceae; genus Virgibacillus; species Virgibacillus salinus. The sequence continues at coordinate 821,881 of NZ_FNKD01000002.1, read as the reverse complement.
AGATGATCCACAGCTAATGATGTATGTATCGGTTGAAAAACCAGAATTAGAGGGTAATACTCCTGGTTCAACACCTGTTTCATTTATATTTAAGAATGTCATGCAAAACAGTTTACATTACATGAATATTAATCCAGACAAAGACCAATCCAAACCAGTTCAATCCGTCAAGGTTCCGGAATTAGAAGGTATGAGTAAAGCGACTGTGAAAAAATCCTTAGAAGCTAAAGGTATAAATATAACTGTAATTGGTTCAGGGGATACGATAACAAAAGCGAGTGCTGCAAAAGGTGACGAGCTGCTTCCTAATGATCGTATTATGCTGATTACGGATAACCCAACAATGCCTAGTATAATTGGATGGTCGACAAGAGATGTATTACAATTTGCGAATTTACTTCAACTAGATATAGAAATCCTTGGAAACGGATATGTCAATAGTCAAAGTATTAAAAAAGGTACTACTCTTAAAAAGAATGACTATTTAGGAGTCGAATTAAAGCCGCCTAAGTCTAAAAACAATAATAGTGAATCTAATGAAGAACAAACCGAAGAACAGACAGATGATTCAAGTGACCAGCAATAAATAAGCCTTTTCTAGTCTTATAAATTAGGCTTCTTTATACGGGCACCTAAGCTTTTTCTAACATAAACAGTGTTCTATTCATTTTTTTTCATTCATATAGTGGATACAAGCCTACCTATGAAAAGGGGATGGAGAATGAAACGTGTATCTGCCGTGACTGTAAGAAAAAGAATAGTTACTGTTTTTCTTTTTGGATTGTTATTTTTTGCAATAATTGATGTTCGCTTGGGATATGTTCAGTTTGTTATTGGTGACGAACTCATGGACCTGGCAAATGAGTCCTGGAGCAGGGACATTACCTTTGAGCCTGAACGGGGTAACATTCTTGACCGGAATGGTGAAATATTGGCTGAGAATGTCTCGTCCCCCTCTGTTATTGTCGTTCCAAAACAAATTAAAAATCCCCAGGAAACTGCCGCCAAGATAGCAAATATATTAAATATTTCAGAGGAAAAGGCGTATGAATATGTAACCAGGAAGTCCGTCTATACACGTGTGCATCCTGAGGGGAGAAAGATATCAGAAGAACAGGAGTTACAGTTTCGTACGCTAGATTTGGATGGTGTTTACCTTGCGAAGGATTCAAAACGTCACTACCCGTATGGAAATTACTTATCGCACGTATTAGGATTTGCAGGTATTGATAACCAAGGATTAATGGGATTGGAAATGTACTATAATGATAAGCTCGATGGTGAAAAAGGCAGTCTATCTTTCTACTCAGATGCCAAGGGAAAAAAGCTGGAGCAAATTGCTGATGAATATAAGGCACCAGAAGATGGATTAAATTTAAAAACAACAATTAACTCAAAAGTTCAAACAATCATAGAACGTGAGCTTGATTTGGCTGTATCCAAATATAATCCGGACGGAGCTCTCGCTATTGCTGTTAATCCGAATACTGGTGGAATTCTTGGAATGACTTCCCGTCCTAATTTTAATCCAGAGAATTATCAAGATGTTGATCCGGAAATTTACAACCGAAATCTACCAATTTGGAGCACATATGAGCCTGGTTCAACTTTCAAGATTATTACACTTGCAGCAGCGCTTGAAGAAGGTGCTGTAGATTTGGAAAAAGACCATTTTCATGATGATGGAGATATCTCTGTAAGTGGAACTGAGCTGCATTGCTGGAAGAGCGGTGGCCATGGCAAGCAAACATATCTGGAAGTTGTTCAAAATTCATGTAATCCGGGTTTTGTTAATTTGGGGATGAATTTAGGAGAAGAGAAATTGTTTAGTTATATTAAGGATTTTGGCTTTGGAAAGAAAACTGGAATTGACCTTCAAGGTGAAGGAAATGGAATACTGTTCAAACCTGAAAATGTTGGCCCTGTAGAACTTGCTACTACTTCATTTGGACAAGGTGTCTCTGTAACACCAATTCAGCAAGTGATGGCAGTTGCAGCGGCAGTGAATGGCGGTAAATTATATGAACCTTATATTGCAAAAGAATGGATAGATCCCCAAACAAATAAGGTAGTTGGAATGGTTGAGCCAAACCTGAAAGAAAATATTATTTCAGAAGCAACTTCTAAAGAAATTCGTCAGGCATTGGAAAGTGTTGTGGCTCAAGGAACCGGACGTCCAGCTTATGTTGATGGTTACCGTGTTGGCGGTAAAACGGGGACTGCCCAAAAAGTTGGACCTGAAGGAAGATACTTGAAAGACAATTATGTTGTATCTTTTATTGGATTTGCTCCTGCTGATGACCCTGAAATCGTTGTATATGTTGCAGTTGATAATCCTAAAAATACTGTTCAGTTTGGCGGAGTTGTTACTGCACCAGTTGTAGGAACTATTATTGGAGACAGCTTGCGTGCGATGGGGGTAGAACCAAGGGATGATGGACTTGATAAAGAATACTTGTGGCCAGAACAGCCAAAAGTTGAAGTGCCAGATTTAGTAGGGCTGAATAAAAGCAAGTTAACCAAATACATGACCAATTTATCTATTGAGACGAGTGGTTCTGGTGACTATATTATTGACCAGGCACCAAGTCCGGGAACGAAGGTTGAGCAAGGTGAAAAGATAAGAATTTACCTATCTGATAAAAATTAATCGTGAATACGGTAAATATTTGCTATAATGAACAAGAAATAATTAATGTAAAACACTTGGTTTATCACCTAGCCTTAGTGGCGAAATCCTTAGTTGCACTTATACAGCAAAAAAGTATTTATACTTTCTTAACTGTTTAAGATTTTAATAAGAGGGTCATTGTACCCTCTTAAAAATTGAGGCCTTCTAGAATACATATGTGAGACACTACTGAAACGAGGATGTATTTATATGAAATTATTAGAAATTCTTTCCGTCTTACCATTTTATGAAACTACTGCTTCAATTGAAAATGTGGAGATCAATAATATAGAAGTTGATTCCCGCAAAGTTACTGATGGTAGTCTATTCATTTGTATTAATGGTTTTACGGTTGATGGACACGATTTTATAAGTCAGGCTGTTGATAATGGGGCAAAGGCTATTTTAGCTGAAAAAAATGTAGACACATCCGTGCCAACAATACTTGTTGCCGATTCGTCCAGAGCAATAGCAGTGATAGCAGCAAAGTTTTATAACTTTCCAACTAAGAAGTTACCACTAGTCGGCGTAACTGGTACTAATGGTAAAACGACAGTAACTTATCTGTTGGAATCCATTTTCAATCAAAATGACATGAAAACAGGTGTAATAGGAACAATTCAAATGAAAATTGGTCCGGATTCCTATCCTGTGAGCAATACAACACCAGATGCATTGTTTTTACAAAAGACATTCAGGCAGATGGCTAATGTAAATGTGGATAAAGCAATTATGGAAGTATCATCACATGCGTTAGATATGGGTCGTGTCTATGGCTGTGATTTTGACATTGCAGTGTTTACAAACTTATCACAAGATCATTTAGATTATCATAAAAACATGGATGACTACAGGCATGCAAAAAGTCTTTTGTTTGCCCAATTAGGGAATACCTATAATGACGGACATAAGAAATATGCAGTAATTAATGAGGATGATCCAAACAATGGTGTGCTAAAAAGAAGTACCGCTCAGCACGTTGTAACATATGGATGTGTTAATGATGCACAAGTAATGGCAATTGATATAAACCTCGAAGTTACGAAAACATCATTTAGAATGAACACTCCAGTAGGATCTATACAAGTTGACAGTCAGTTAATTGGTATGTTTAATGTCTACAACATGCTTGCGGCAAGTGCAGCAGCAATTTCTGCAAACGTACCGCTGCAGGTCATAAAAGATGCGCTTGGAGACATCAAAGGCGTCAGTGGCCGCTTCGAACCAGTAGATGGTGATCAGAATTTCGCTGCAATTGTAGATTATGCGCATACACCTGATTCTTTGGAAAACGTGTTACAGACAATTAAGGGCTTTGCTAAACAAAAAGTGTACGTTATCGTTGGTTGTGGTGGAGATCGTGATAAGACTAAACGTCCATTGATGGCATCTATTGCATTGGAATATGCTGATCAAGTTTTCTTTACTTCGGATAACCCACGTACAGAAGATCCTAAGTCTATTTTGGATGATATGATTGAAGGGATTGAAGAAAGTCATTACGAGGTAATAGAGGATAGGCGTGAAGCTATTTTTCACGCAGTAAGTCTAGCAGAAGAAGATGATATTATTCTAATCGCCGGAAAAGGCCATGAAACATATCAAGAAATTGGTAATATAAGATACGATTTTGATGATCGGGAAGTTGCGAAAGAAGCAATTAAAATAAAGGAGAAATGATAATGTTATTTACCACAGAATGGCTTACATCCATTTTTGGCGATTACAAAGGTGTTGCAGCTGATCCGATTGAAATTGGTGAGGTAGTAACAGACAGTCGTAAAAAAACGCATAAATCATTATTTATTCCTATAATTGGTGAAAACTTTGACGGTCATGACTATATAAAACAGGCATTTGATCAAGGCGCTGTCGCAGCACTGTGGAAAAAAGAGAAACAACTTCCTAGCTTTTTACCAACTGATTTCCCTGTGTTTTTTGTGGAAGATACATTAAAGGCGTTACAGGAGCTGGCTGGTTTCTATCGAGATAACATTAATCCTATTGTAATTGCAATAACGGGATCCAATGGTAAGACTACGACTAAAGATATTGTGGCATCAGTTATAAAGACAACATTTAATACACAGCACACAAAAGGTAATCTTAATAATCATATCGGAGTGCCATTAACTATTCTATCAATGGTTCCTGGGACTGAAGTACTTATCGTTGAAATGGGTATGAATCAATATGGTGAAATAGAAACACTATCGAACATTGCAAAACCTGATATTGCCGTTATAACTAATATTGGTGAGTCACATATTGAGTACTTGGGATCAAGAGCAGGTATTGCCAAAGCCAAGCTTGAAATTATTAGCGGAATGAAACATAATGGTTATCTTATTATCGACGGTGATGAACCGTTATTAGAAGAAATGCATAAACGGGATAATGTAATAACATGTGGATTTGATGCCGACAATGAAGTAGTAGTGAAGAAAATAAAGCTAACATATAACCACACACAATTTCAGCTTTCAGATGGAAATGAGTATTCTATTCCCTTACTAGGTAATCATCATGCCTTGAACGCAGCATTTGCTATTATAATTGCCGAACGTCTTCAAATACCAAAATCTAAGGTAGTAAAGGGATTGACAGAGTTGGAACGCACATCAATGCGATTTGAACTGCTAAAGGGTAAAAATGATGTTTCTATAATAAACGATGCATACAATGCCTCGCCTACTTCCATGAAAGCAGCAATAAACGTTGTGAAACAAATGGAAGGATTCAAGCAAAAAGTTCTTGTGCTAGGGGATATTTTTGAACTTGGAAATGAGTCTAAATTGTTTCATCAATCGATTGCAGAAAGTATTGATAATTCAGTAGATGCTTTATTAACGTTTGGTGATGAATCAGAAGAAATATCATCCACCGTAAATAAAAGTAAATCAGATATAAGTTGCAGCCATTTTACATCGAAAACAAATTTATTGAACGCCTTGGAGGACTTTTTAACAAAGGATACGCTTATATTGTTTAAAGCTTCAAGAGGTATGCAGTTTGAATTATTCGTTGAAAAACTTACAGATCCATCATAATTAGCATGGACGGTTGTTGCAAGAGGAGGAGAAACAGTGAATATATATGTATTAATGATGACAATAGCAATAGCTTTCCTAATCACCGTCCTTCTATCACCATTTTTTATTCCGTTTTTACGGCGTCTGAAGTTTGGTCAAAGTATTAGGGATGAAGGTCCGCAATCACATATTAAAAAAACAGGAACACCGACAATGGGCGGTATAATGATTGTTATTAGTGTGACCGCTACTTCGATTATTATGGTAAGTAAATTCAGCTCAGGCTCAATTGGGTATGAATTGTGGCTGCTTATTTTTGTGTTAGTGGGCTACGGGTTTTTAGGATTTTTAGATGACTTCATTAAAGTAGCAATGAAGCGAAATTTAGGATTGACTTCCAAACAAAAAATGCTTGGACAACTTATTATCGCACTTGTATTTTACTTTATTATTCAATATAACGGCTTTGCGACATATATCCATATACCAGGCACAGCAATTCAATGGGAACTAGGCTGGGGATATGCATTACTCATTATATTTATGCTTGTAGGTGCATCTAATGCTGTTAACTTGACTGATGGACTGGACGGGTTGCTAGCAGGAACAGCCGCAATTGCGTTTGGTGCGTTTGGCATTTTAGCATGGTATGGGTTCCCTCAATCTGAGGTTACAATCTTCTCACTGGCTGTAGTTGGAGCCTTATTAGGATTTTTAGTATTTAATGCTCATCCTGCTAAAGTATTTATGGGTGACACCGGTTCGCTGGCATTAGGCGGATCGATTGCAGCAATAGCTATTTTAACAAAACTTGAAATAATACTAGTGATTATTGGTGGCGTATTCGTAATCGAAACGCTCTCGGTAATTATTCAGGTTATATCGTTTAAGACAACAGGTAAAAGGGTATTTAAAATGAGTCCATTGCACCATCATTATGAATTACTTGGCTGGTCAGAGTGGCGTGTTGTAACAACATTTTGGCTAGTAGGACTTATTTTTGCAGCTCTAGGCATATATATTGAGGTGTGGATAGTTTGAAGACTTTAGATAATTTTCCTTATTCTCATGTACTTGTATTAGGTTTAGCTAAGAGCGGGACTGCCGCTGCCAAGCTTTTATTACAAAGTGGGAAAAGAGTTCGTGTAAATGATAAAAATGCAAATGAAAACGATGACGCTGTTAATGAATTGAAGTCGATGGGGGCAGAAGTGATTACAGGTTCCCATCCTCTTTGTGTTTTGGATAGTATTGAAATTGTTGTTAAGAACCCGGGAATTCCATATGATAACCCGATATTAGTTGAGGCAAAAAAGAGAGACATATCAATTATCACTGAAATCGAAATTGCCGGTAATTTAGTAGAAAGTTCGATTATTGGTATAACCGGATCTAACGGCAAAACTACAACTACAACTTTAACAACTGAAATGCTGGTGAAAAGCAATCAGTCTGCTAAAATCGCAGGAAACATTGGATATGTGGCAACAGATGTTGCAAAATCATTAGGAAAAGAAGAAAAGATGGTATTGGAATTGTCATCGTTTCAATTAATGGGAGTCAAAACTTTTAAACCAAAGATAGCAGTTTTATTAAATATCTTTGAAGCTCACCTTGATTATCACAAGACGTTTGAAAATTATAAAGAAGCAAAATGTAATGTATTTGCAAATCAGTCTGAGGATGACTTTTTAATTTATAATGCTGATGATCCAGTAGTATCAGAAGCAGTTCTCTCAGCAAAATCAATGAAGATACCATTCTCTTTGAAAAAGCGGCTTAATGAGGGTGCTTGGGTCGACAAAACTAGCATCTATTTTAAGAGTGAAAAGATTATTGATAAAAGCGATATTGTATTAGTAGGTGCACACAATCTTGAAAATATTCTGGCTGCAATAAGTGCAGCAAAGTTAAGTGGTGCAAGTAATGAAGGAATACGAGAAGTTCTAATTAATTTTTCAAGTGTCAAACATCGGCTTCAATTTGTTGAAAACATAGATGGTCGGCTATTTTATAATGATTCGAAAGCAACAAATATACTTGCATCACAGAAGGCACTTTCCTCATTTAAGCAACCGACAATCCTGTTAGCTGGTGGACTTGATCGTGGAAATGAATTTGATGATCTAATACCATATTTGAATAACGTTAAAGGAGTCATTCTTTTTGGTGAAACAAAAGAAAAACTCAAAAAAACTGCTAGTGATGCTGGAGTAGAAGTTATTTTAACAGTTAATGATATGAATCAGGCTGTTAAACAAGCTTACAGTATTTCTGAGCGTGATGATGTCATATTATTATCCCCTGCATGTGCGAGCTGGGACCAATATCGCACTTTTGAAGAAAGAGGAGACATGTTTATACAAGCTGTGCATACATTAATGTAGGGGCTTGTTTCTATTCAATACTTAATTAAATTATAAACGCCCCTTCCGATCAAACTGGAAACGGGGTGTTTATTTGTTCCGGAGAATTTTTAAAAACCAGTATGCACCAGATTATACGTTATTGGCTGTCATATTGTCGTTGCTTTTAATAGGAATCGTTATAGTTTATAGTTCTTCATTTGTGTGGGCTGAATACAAATATGCAGATTCATTTTATTATGTAAAACGTCAACTCCTCTTCTGTAGTGTGGGTCTTATTGCCATGTTCTTTATTATGAGCGTTCCATATGGTACCTGGAAGAAGTACAGTAAAGTCATATTGCTCGCGTGCTTTTTGTTATTACTGGCTGTATTAATTCCGGGAATTGGTATGGTGCGTGGTGGAGCACAAAGCTGGATTGGCGTTGGAGCATTTAGTATCCAACCTTCCGAATTTATGAAGTTGGGTCTAATCATATATTTATCCGTTTATTTGTCTGTTCAGCAAAAGTATATTACCTCTTTCAAAAAGGGGTTTTTTCCATCCCTTCTTTTAGTTTTTACATCGTTTGGACTAATCATGCTGCAGCCGGATCTTGGAACAGGTGTTGTGCTTGTGCTTACATGTATGGTGATGATTTACACTGCCGGTGCCAGATTGTCCCATTTTTTAGGATTAGCTGTTCTTGGTATAGCAGGGTTCTTGCTGTTGATTATTTCTGCTCCATATCGAATAGATCGGATTACTGCCTTTTTAAATCCATGGGAAGATCCGTCTGATACAGGTTTTCAAATTATCCAATCATTATATGCCATTGGTCCAGGTGGTCTAACAGGGGTTGGGCTTGGCAATAGTTTACAGAAACATTTCTATTTACCCGAACCGCAAAATGATTTTATCTTTGCAATATTAGGTGAGGAATTGGGCTTTTTGGGTGGTACATTTGTAATTGGACTATTTATGTTATTATTTTGGCGAGGGGTAAAGGTTGCACTTGAAGCACCAGATGCTTATGGACGATTTCTTGCGCTTGGAATTGTCTCCATGCTAACGATACAGGTAATGATTAATATAAGTGTAGTAATTGGTTTGATCCCAGTTACAGGAATAACACTCCCATTTCTTAGTTATGGGGGGTCATCATTAACGTTAACGCTTTGTTCTGTTGGTATTTTGCTAAATATCAGCAAATATTCCAAACTATAATAATTTTTGTTAGAAAACACTTCAATCTAGGTAATGTTTACTACATATTTAAATCTATTATGTGATATAATTCATGTACAAAAGAGAAACGGCATTATATAGTGCCGTTTCGCTCTTTTCATTTAATTAAAATTTTCTGATAAAGGAAGAAATAGAAATGGGGAAAAAAAAGAATGTAGTTTCAATTGAGGATCGCATTCCAATGTTGAAACAGGAACGTAAAAAAAAGGCAAATCGCCGTCTCATATTTTATCTTTCTATTTTTTTCTTTTTAATCTCCATAATTGTATACCTTCAATCACCGTTAAGCCATGTGAAAACAATTGACGTATCAGGAAATTCATTTGCTAAAGACCAGGAAGTTATTCAACAAAGCAATATCTCCAAAGATACGAATATATGGATGATTAATGAATCAAAAGTAGTACAGGCAATTAGAGAAAACCCGGTAGTGAAATCCGTAGAGGTGAATCGACAGCTACCTTGGACAATTGAAATTCAACTTAAAGAGTACGATCAGGTTGGCTATATTAAAAGAGAAGGCAGTTTTTATCCAATCTTGGGTAATGGTAGAGTTCTAACTGAAATGAAGCAGAAATTAGCTAACGGGGATGCGCCATTAATTCTTGGCTTTAGTGAAGAGGCGTATTTGGATAATATGACTGCAGAATTAAAAAAACTACCTGAGAGCATATTGAATCTAATCTCAGAAATACACTGGAAACCAAGTGACGATAACCAGAATAAAATCTTGCTTTATATGAATGATGGCTATATGGTTGATGGAACAATTAGGAATTTTGCAGATAAGATGGATGTATATCCATCCATCGTTGCTCAGCTAAAACCAGAAAGTAAAGGGATTATTCATATTGGTGTAGGTGCATATTTTGAATCGTTTAACGATGATACAGAAGAAGATGAGATCCAGAATGAAACTGAAGGATAATCGGGTAATATAGTGACTAAATCTTTTTAACAAGAAAGTCACATTTTCAATATATTTAACGAATTCTATGGAGTGGCTTCAAAAAAAGTTTTAGCAATAAAGAACTTCAATTGTTTGAAATGTTTAATTGATTGAAAGGTAGTTGGGAAAAATTAGTATAAAAACTCGATAAAATAGAAGGATTTAGTAGCTTTTTTGTTGAATTAACTAATATATATTTTCTTTTTAGTTATATTCCTTTAAAATAGTAGATTATAGTGTAATTAGAAACATGGCTTTTCGTTAAAGGGGTTTCTTATGAAAATCGTACTTTGCTTTTCTTAACCCTTATACTGTGGAGTACAAGCTTTAATGGTGAGAGTCATAGTTGCATTTATGCAGTAAGAATAATAGTTATAAATTCTTAACTGCAAATAATAGAAAATGGAATAAGAGAAATCATCTGATGAAATAATGATTGAATCAGATGCTTCTGAATCAGGAGGTGCCTTTCTTTGAACAACAGTGAAGTACTAGTGAGTCTTGACATAGGTACATCAAAAATCAAAGTTATAATTGGAGAAGTATTAAATGACTCCCTTAATATCATTGGGGTTGGTACAGCAAAATCGAATGGCATGAAAAAAGGTGCAATAGTTGATATTGATCAAACCGTAAATTCCATACGAAATGCCGTTGAACAAGCGGAACGAATGGTTGGAATGCAAATTGATAGTGTAGTAGTAGGTATTAACGGGAATCACATACAATTACAGCCATGTCATGGAGTTGTAGCAGTTCAGAGTGAAAACCGGGAGATTGGTGATGAGGATATCTCACGCGTAATCGATGGTGCTCAAGTTATATCAATTCCACCAGAACGCGAGATTATCGATGTAATTCCTAAACAATTCGTTGTCGATGGTTTAGATGAGATAACAGATCCAAGAGGAATGATTGGCGTAAGACTGGAAATGGAGGGAACAATTATTACTTGTTCCAAGACAGTTTTACATAATATTTTAAAATGTGTGGAACGTGCTAATTTACAGGTTTCAGATATTTGTTTACAACCACTCTCGGCTGGAACGGTAGCTTTATCCAAAGATGAGAAAAACCTTGGTGTGACACTTATTGATGTTGGTGGAGGTTGCTCGACAGTTTCGATATTTGAAAATGAACACTTGGTATCTACCAGTGTAGTTCCACTTGGCGGCGACAACATTACCAAGGATTTGTCCATTGGGTTAAGAACTTCAACAGAAGAGGCAGAAGATATTAAATTAAATTATGGACATGCTTTTTTCGATGATGCAAAAGAAGAAGAAACGTTTGAGGCATCTATTATTGGCAGTAATAATACACAAACGCATAACCAGTTGCAAATTGCTGACATAATAGAAGCTAGATTGGCGGAAATATATGCTTATGCAGAACGTGAAATCAGACGTATGGGATACCAACAACTACCTGGAGGATATGTACTAACAGGTGGTACAATGAAGATGCCAGGTGTTCTAGAACTTGCACAGGATATTTTCCAGTCAAATGTACGCATGGCTATCCCTGATTACATAGGTGTAAGAGAGCCACAGTTCACTGCTGGAGTAGGAATCTTGCAATTTGCCTATCGTAATGCGAAAATACAAGGAAAAGAACTATATCCGTCTGTAGTAGTAAATCAGGATGAATCTAAACCCAAACGTACAAAAAAATCAACAAATACAGATGAAACAACAACAAAAACAAAGAAAAAAGAATCTGGAATGGCTAATTTGTTTAAGTATTTTTTTGACTAAACACTAGGCGGAACAGTTCGATGATAAATAGTAACTGGCCTCTTGCTAATGTTTATATATATTAATACTCTAGGACCCTAGGATATAAATTAGCTTCTAGAACTCTTGTAATTTTGCATATTAGGAGGAACGGAAATATGTTAGAGTTTGATACGAATATGGATCAGCTAGCAACAATTAAAGTTATCGGTGTCGGTGGTGGTGGAAGCAACGCTGTTAACCGCATGATTGAACATGGAGTTGAAGGTGTTGAGTTTATTGCCGTTAATACAGACGCACAAGCTTTAAATCTATCAATGGCAGAAACAAAATTACAAATCGGCGGAAAACTGACTCGCGGACTTGGTGCAGGTGCAAACCCTGAGGTTGGTAAAAAAGCCGCTGAAGAAAATAAAGAACAGTTAGAAGAAGTATTGCAAGGTGCTGACATGATATTTGTTACAGCCGGTATGGGTGGAGGCACTGGAACTGGTGCTGCACCAGTAATTGCGCAAATCGCGAAAGAACTTGGTGCATTAACGGTTGGTGTAGTAACCCGTCCTTTTACATTTGAAGGGAAAAGGAGATCTACACAAGCAGTAACTGGAATTGATTCACTTAAAAGCAGTGTAGATACTCTAATTGTTATTCCGAACGACCGTTTATTGGAAATTGTTGATAAGAATACTCCAATGCTAGAAGCATTCCGTGAAGCTGACAATGTATTGCGACAAGGTGTACAAGGTATCTCTGATTTAATTGCAAAACCAGGCTTGATTAATGTTGACTTTGCTGACGTGAAAACGATCATGTTTGATAAAGGGTCTGCGTTAATGGGGATTGGTGTTGCTACTGGAGAAAACCGTGCACCTGAAGCAGCTAAAAAAGCTATCTCTTCACCATTACTGGAAACCTCTATTGATGGGGCACACGGTATTCTTATGAATATAACAGGTGGTTCAAATTTAAGCTTGTATGAAGTTCAGGAAGCAGCAGATTTGGTAACCTCAGCTGCAGATGACGAAGTGAATGTAATCTTTGGATCAGTAATCAATGAGAACCTGAAAGATGAGATTATAGTAACTGTAATTGCTACTGGTTTTGATGAGAACCAAAAAGTAAATAAACAGCCTAAAGAACGCCCGGTTATTAATCATAACCAACATGCTGCGTCCAAATCTACCGATGAAATGCCTAGAGAAAGGGCACAAAATCAGCAAAGCCGTCCTACTTCACAGGATGACGAATTGGATATTCCTACATTCTTAAGAAATCGTAATCGCAACAAATAAATAATAATTTCAAAAAGCAATCAGACATTATCTGGTTGCTTTTTTTGTTGTTTAGGAAACGATAAAATTTAATTGCTGTTGATAATTGGATTTCCGAATCAGCCACGTCTCGACATACAGGACGTACTAGTGCCGGTGACCACAGGAAGTGGCGTTCTCGTCGTCCAGCACCTAGTGAACTTCCTCTCCGTGTCTACGATAAGAAATAAAGGAAGATCTTCTAACACCACCGGATTATACGGTAACGTCGACCCATCCGCGATGCGAAGGGCGCATTCCGTACATTGCTACATGGGCGCTTGCGCCTTTACTCTCATTTAAGACGACAAAGTCTCCGATAAGTAGTTAAAATTAGCACATTTTTGCATACAAGAAGTGACAGACTTCGCTAGCTAAACAAACTATACTTCTAAATAAGGTATTCGATTAAGGTGAAAGGAAGAAGGAAGTGACCATTTATCTTGATGCTGTCTGGCTATTAAATTTCTTCTTGGACTTGATGCTTTTAATGCTTACTCAAGCCCTGGCAAAAGACAGCACACAAAAGGTTCGAATTATTTTTGGTGCGTTTATTGCTTCGTTATTAGTTCCGTTATCTATTTTTTATCCGAATTCATTCTTTACTAGTGTAATAGGAAAGCTGATTTATTCGATAATTATTATATTATGTGCATTTCAATTTCGGTCGATCTATCGAATGATAAAGTTGCTTCTTCTATTTTACTTTACGACATTTGCCATAGGGGGTGGATTAATAGGGATTCACTTTTTACTTCAAAATCCGGTTGGTTTGTCTGCAAATGGTATTCTGACTTTTAATAGTGGCTACGGTGATCCGATTAGCTGGTTATTTATCGTTATTGGATTCCCATTAGTCTGGATATTCACCAAAGGTCGTATGGACAAGCATGCAGTAGAGAAGATTCGATATGATCAACTTTGCCCTATAACTATTCAAATTGGAAATACAAGTAAATCAACTACAGGATATATTGATAGCGGCAACCAGCTTGTAGACCCTTTTACAAAGAAACCTGTCATTATATGTGATGAGCATTTTTTAAAACAATGGTTTAGTTCAGTTGAATGGGAAATGTTGAAGGTTGCTCATGATGAGTTAGATTTTGAAAAGCTACCAAAAGATTGGGAAAACCGTATTAATATTATCCCTTTTCAGGGTGTTGAAGGTAATCGATCATTTATGATGGCTATTAAGCCCGACAATATAGTGATTTTTTATAACGACCAGAAGATTGTTACTCATAAAATCTTAATTGGTATTCAATTTGCCGATTTGACAAAGGATCAATCATACCATTGTCTATTACATCCTCAAATTGTAAAGATGGCAACTGCTAATTCTGCATAAAATATTCTGCAAAGTTAGCTATTCCCGTTAATTATTATGAAATAAATGCTAAAAGGAGCGTCTTAATTTGAAATTATGGAAATTACGAATGCGTTTATGGTGGTACAATTTTTTATTTAAGCTCGGATTTAAAACAGACGAAATCTATTATATTGGTGGGAGTGAAGCACTACCTCCACCATTATCAAAAGATGAAGAGCGAGAATTACTTGAATTACTGCCAAAAGGTGATAAATCCGCCAGAGCAGTGCTGATCGAACGAAATCTTCGCTTGGTTGTATATATCGCACGAAAGTTTGAAAATACCGGTATAAATATTGAGGATTTGATTAGTATAGGAACAATCGGCTTAATAAAAGCTGTCAATACATTTAATCCAGAAAAGAAAATCAAGTTAGCAACATATGCATCAAGGTGTATTGAGAATGAGATACTAATGTACTTACGAAGAAATAATAAATTAAAATCTGAAATTTCGTTTGATGAACCACTTAACATAGACTGGGATGGTAATGAATTAAGGTTATCAGATATCTTAGGCACAGATGAAGATATAATTACAAGGGATATAGAAACAAATGTGGATAAATCTTTATTAAAAAATGCCCTATCACAATTGAATGCCCGAGAGAAACAAATTATGGAGCTTCGCTTTGGTTTAGTAGGTCAAGAAGAAAAAACACAAAAAGATGTCGCCGATATGTTAGGAATTTCTCAGTCTTATATTTCCCGTTTAGAGAAAAAAATTATTAGACGCTTACAAAAAGAATTCAATAAAATGGTCTGACATACTGCGGCAAGAAATTAGGTGTATTTAGACCATTTTTGTACTGAATAACTTTGCATAAAAAATCCTCTACGGGGAGATACTGTCCATGAACAGCATCTCCAATCCGGGAGGGTAGAACAGAATGACTAGACATAAAGTTGAGATTTGTGGTGTTGATACATCTAAGTTACCTGTACTAAAGAATGACGAAATGCGCAAGTTGTTCAAAAAAATGCAGGAAGGCGACATATCAGCGAGAGAGGAACTTGTTAATGGAAATTTACGGCTCGTATTAAGTGTGATTCAGCGATTTAATAATCGTGGAGAGTACGTTGATGATCTGTTCCAAGTAGGTTGTATTGGACTTATGAAATCAATTGATAATTTTGATTTAGGACATAATGTTAGGTTTTCCACGTATGCTGTTCCGATGATTATTGGTGAGATCAGACGGTATTTGCGTGATAATAATCCGATTAGAGTTTCTAGATCATTACGTGATATAGCCTATAAAGCATTACAGGTGAGGGAGAAGTTAATTAGTGAATCTTCAAAAGAGCCAACTCCTATGGAAATTGCTGAGGAAATGGGTATCCCTCATTCAGATATTGTCTTTGCGATGGATGCCATACAAGATCCGGTTTCCTTATTCGAACCAATTTACAATGATGGTGGTGATCCTATATATGTAATGGATCAGATCAGCGATGATTCGGATAAGGACTCAATGTGGGTTGATAAGCTATCGTTGAAAGAAGGAATGTACCGTTTAAATGAGCGAGAAAAAATGATCTTAAATAAACGTTTTTTCCAAGGAAAAACACAAATGGAAGTAGCAGATGAAATCGGAATATCACAGGCACAAGTATCACGCCTGGAAAAAGCAGCTATTTCCCAAATGAACAAACAAATGTTTGAATGATGAAAAGCGAAGCGGGTTTGGTCAGTGATGACATGCGAAACAAAAGTCAGTAGAGCACTCAAGTGACTATTGCTTACGTCATTAGTCACTAGCCCACGGAGCTAGTCTGATCAGAAGTGGAAGCAGCGCCGTTACATTTTAAAACTAATCCGTTTTGGGCTAACAACTGTACTAGCACGTACTTTGAAAATAGAGACGTAAGGATTGACTTGCTAAAAGTTACTTTTATATATATTCAGACGCCAAGCCAACTGTGTTTGGTGTCTTTTTTTGCAGTCAAGAAAGTATAAATCCCTTTTTACTGCATAAGTGCAACTAAGGAATTCGCTATACAAGCTTGGTGATAAGCGAAGTTATAAATACATTTTTATTTTTCATGCTACTTTTTCTAATCTAAATTCGATTGTATAAATAGAAGGAAATTTAATTTTGCTCTAACTTTCAAGTTTTTTTTGCTAATTCTTTGCATATATATCATTATTAAGGCAGGTGAGTCATGATGATAAAGTTAACCGATCTTCAAATTAAAGAGGTTATCGTCATTAATGATGGCAGAAGGCTTGGGCATATTTCGGATTTAGAAATTAATGGAGACAACGGTAAAATTACAGCATTAATTATTATTGCGAAAGATAAAAAAGCAGGATTATTTGGGAAACCTGGAGAGCTGGTAATACCATGGTACAATATTGAAACGATTGGCTCAGACGTTATTCTAATAAGGGACGTGAATACTCCAACCCTCTATCCAGAACAAAAGCTTATCGAATGATGGAGAAATTATGATAAGATAGTGCTAACATACTATATCAAGGAGGTACTAATATGGCTGATACCTTCCAGCATAACGAAGAAGCCTATTTGCAAATTGATAAATGGCAGATATTAAATAAGAATTTAAAAGTTGGTTTTACAACTCGTAATGGCGGACAGAGCCAATCCCCGTTTAATACGTTAAACCTTGGTTTGCACGTACCTGATAATCAGGAAGATGTTTTAGCGAATAGACAGACTTTAGCTAAGGAGATAAATATACCTTTAGAGTCATGGGTTTCCGGGGAACAAACACATCACACGAATGTACACATTATTAAGGAAGAGGATAGAGGAAAGGGTGCAGCATCTTACCAGTCTTCATTAAATGACATTGATGGCCTTATAACAAATCGCGCTGGTATTTTGTGCACTGCGTTTTTTGCTGATTGCGTTCCATTGTATTTTTTCGATCCGGAAACGGGTTATATAGGTATAGCACACGCAGGGTGGAAAGGGACAGTCCACGGTATAAGTGAAAAAATGGTGGATATGTTTAAGTCAGTTGGAGTAAACACAGATAACCTTCTAGTTACAATAGGACCATGTATATCTCAAGAGGTTTACGAGGTTGATGAAAAGGTTATTGGACAAATACCAGATAGTTACATTGGAAAAACTGTCATTCCAAAAGAAAATAATCGCTATTTATTGGACTTAAAGCAATTAAATGTCGAAATCCTTTTACAACAAGGGGTTCTTCGTCATAATATAGAGGTTACAAAATATTGCACATTCAGTGATAATGAGTTATTTTTTTCACATCGACGTGATCATGGTAAAACAGGTAGAATGCTAGGGTATATTGGCTATGCAACATGATTATACTTGGGAGGAGCAATGGTAATAATGGAAGTAGTAACAAATCTGAATGAAATAAAAAGCAATATTAGACAAGCATGCGAGAAAAGTAATCGAAATCCCGACGAAATAACCATTATTGGCGTCACGAAATATGTTACAATAGAGCGAACAGAAGAAACGATAAACGCTGGAATTAAAAATCTTGGCGAAAATCGGCTGGAAGGTTTTCTGGAAAAATATAATTACATACAAGATCAAGCCTCTTGGCACTTTATCGGTACATTACAATCACGAAAAGTAAAAGAAATAATTGATAAAGTGGATGCGATTCATTCATTGGATCGCAAGTCGCTTGCGAAGGAAATTAACAAACGCGCGACAACCCCAATGGACTGTTTTGTTCAAGTAAATGTAAGTGGTGAAGAATCCAAACATGGTCTTAGTCCTGAAAATGTTCTTTCATTTATTTCTTCGTTGGCAATTTTTGAGAATATTAGGGTAGTAGGTCTAATGACAATGGCTCCACATATGGAAAACCAAGAATTCTTACGTGACATTTTTAAAAAACTTACTTCATTGAGGGATGAAGTTAGGAGTGAGCAACTTGCTCATGCCCCTTGTAAGTATTTATCTATGGGTATGAGTAATGATTATCAACTTGCCATTGAAGAAGGGGCAACACATATACGAATTGGTTCAAAATTAGTTGGATCTTTCAAATAGCGGGGTGAAATAATGAGTATGAAGAATAAGATTAAGACTTTTTTTACTATGGATGACGAGTACGAATACTTTGAGGAACAACCAGAAGAGAATGTTCCAGATGCTGCTGGTAATCTAAAACGAAAGAATCAAAATGTAGTTAACCTGGCTAGTATGCAACAACCGTCATCTAAAGTAGTATTGTCTGAGCCACGAAATTATAATGAAGCACAGGAAATAGCAGACAATGTTGTCAATAGACGAGCTGTAGTTATCAATTTACAACGTGTTGATCATGAGCAGGCAAAACGTATTGTTGATTTCTTAAGTGGAACAGTATATGCCGTTAGTGGTGATATACAAAAATTAGGTGCACAAACATTCCTATGTACCCCTGAGAATGTAGATGTGTCGGGAACAATTACAGAATCATTTGTCGAGGATGACGAATTTGAAAAAGGATGGTAGGCGTTAATGGAATCAATTTATATGGTATTATTTTATGCACTTGAGATTTATAGTTATGCTTTAATTATTTATATTTTTATGTCATGGTTTCCAGGAGCTCGGGAATCCGCGTTTGGTAGTTTTCTGACAAAGATTTGTGAACCGTATCTGGAACCTTTTCGAAAGATTATACCACCACTTGGAATGATTGATTTATCACCAATTGTAGGGATTTTTGTATTGTTCTTCGCACGAGCATATGGGTTACCTGTATTATTCAATATGCTAATGGGTTGGTTTTAAGGTAGATAAACGTGGATATTTATCAGCATTTCAGAAAAGAAGAGCACCCATTTATAGATAATGTATTGTCCTGGATAGATCAAGTTGAGAAAACATTTCAGCACAAGGTAACCGATTTTCTCGATCCCAGGGAACAACAAATTGTTGCTATGTTAATTGGGACGAGCAATGAAGAATTGAAACTTTATCAGAATGGTGGCAGCGAATTCGCAGAGAGAAAGCGTGCTATTATTGCCCCATTCTATGAAGAAGTGACTGATGAATCCTTTCAGCTCATACTAATGCAAGCATCTTATCATGATAAATTTGTCACTTTAACGCACGGAGATGTCATGGGGGCATTTTTATCTTTAGGGATCAAACGAAAAAAACTTGGTGATATAACCGTTGATAATGGAACGATTCAAATCGTGGTGGCGGACGAAATAGCTGCATATGTATTTGCAAATCTTACAGCGATCAAGAAGGCAACAATTAAGCTTGTAGAAAAGCCGATGACATCAATTATTAAAAAGGAAACAGAGTGGATAGAAACAGAACAGACAGTGTCAGCATTGAGGTTAGATGCCGTTCTAAAGGCAATTTACAACATTTCCAGAAAAGATGCTTCAGAATTTATTGCTAAGCGTTATGTGAAAGTTAATTTCAGAGTAGTTGACGATGGGAAGTTTATGCTTGCTGAAGGAGATATGCTTTCTTTGAGAGGTAAGGGCAGAAGTAAGCTTATTCGCATTAATGGGCTTACAAAAAAAGATAAACACAGAATTACTACTGCTATTTTAAATTAATTTCGATTATTTGAAGGATAATTTTATTTTATGTCGAATAAAGACGTAATATAGGATTTTATTTATTTTAATATATAATTGGGTTAAAATTTTTAAGGAGGTGGCCTACGTGTCATTAACACCATTAGATATTCACAATAAAGAGTTTACAAGAAGTTTTCGTGGATATGATGAAGATGAGGTCAATGAATTTCTGGATCAGGTAATAAAAGATTATGAGATGGCAATTCGTGAGAAAAAAGATTTAACAGAAAAAGTTGAGCAGTTAAATGAAAAGCTTGGTCATTTTACCAATATTGAGACAACATTAAATAAATCCATTTTGGTTGCTCAGGAAACAGCGGAAGAAGTTAAAGGGAACGCTACTAAAGAATCCAAATTAATTATTAAAGAAGCTGAGAAAAACGCTGATCGCATTATTAATGAAGCCCTTAATAAATCTCGCCGTATATCAATGGATGTTGAAGAGTTAAAAAAACAAGCTAAAGTATTCCGAACCCGTTTAAAAATGCTTGTTGAGGCTCAATTAGAAATGATAGGTACAGATGACTGGGAAGAATTGTTCGACGCAGAGTTTGGCGGAGAGCTTGAGGCTGCTGCAGATAAAGAATCATAAGCCTTGACGTTTTATGGAATTTTACATATAATTCATTATACACAAATGTTATATGCAAATGAAAACTACGATGATAGAGGCAGTATGAATGTAATTGCTGTTTAGCGAGTCGGGAACCGGTGGAAGCCTGATACAGTAATACTTCAGAAAATCACTCTTGAGTACCCATTTTGAATTCAACTAAAGTAGAAATGGGCGTCTGTTCACGTTACGAATATCGAGTGAATTTAAAATATGCATATTTTAAATTTATAAGGGTGGTACCGCGAGTCTTCTCGTCCCTTTTGGGGATGTTTGAGGGCTTTTTTTAATTAAATTGAAATGTATAGGAGGATGAACAAGTGGAGTATAAAGATACATTGCTAATGCCAAAAACAGAATTCCCAATGCGCGGAAATTTGCCGAATAAAGAACCAGAGCGCCAAAAAGCGTGGGATGATAAAAAACTATACGAAAAAGTACAAAAAAGAACAGAAGGACGTCCATCATTTATTTTGCATGATGGCCCTCCATACGCAAATGGTGATTTGCATATTGGTCACGCACTAAATAAAATATTAAAGGATTTTATTACACGCTATAAATCAATGACTGGATATCATGCTCCATATGTGCCTGGCTGGGATACACATGGACTTCCTATTGAAACTGCACTGACAAAAAAGAAAAAAATTAAGCGTAAGGAAATGAGTATTGCTGATTTCAGACAAAAATGTGCTGAATACGCAATGGGGCAACTTGATAATCAACGTACACAATTTAAACAATTAGGTGTACGGGGTGATTGGGATAACCCGTATATCACGCTTACTAAAGATTATGAGGCAGCACAAATCAGAGTTTTCGGTGATATGGCTAAAAAGGGGTATATTTATAAAGGGCTTAAACCTGTGTATTGGTCACCATCGTCAGAATCAGCATTAGCTGAAGCAGAGATTGAATATCATGATAAACGTTCACCATCCATTTATGTCTCATTCGATGTAACCGATGGAAAAGGCGTACTTGATGCTGGAGACAAATTCATCATTTGGACTACTACACCCTGGACTATTCCGGCCAATCTTGGAATTAGTTTACATCCAGATCTTGAGTATTCCGTTGTTGCTGTTAATAATGAAAAATATATTATTGCTTCCGACTTAGTAGAAACGGTAACCGAAGAATTGGAATGGGAAAATCCAGAGGTAGTTAAAACATTTAAAGGCGAGAAAGCAGATAAAGTTGTTACAAAGCATCCATTTTATGAACGTGATTCACTTATCATGCTTGGTGACCACGTTACTACAGATGCAGGTACTGGTTGTGTCCACACAGCTCCAGGTCATGGTGAAGATGACTTTTATGTATCGAGGTCTTATGGACTGGATGCTCTGTCTCCAGTTGATGATAAAGGTGTTTTCACCAATGAGGCTCCAGGATTTGAAGGATTATTCTATGATCAGGCGAACAAGCCGATTACGGAAAGGCTTGAAGAGGTTGGTGCGTTATTGAAGCTTACATTTATTACGCATTCATACCCACATGATTGGCGTACGAAAAAGCCAACAATCTTCCGTGCTACCTCACAATGGTTTGCATCCATAAAAGATTTCCGCCAAAATATTTTGGATGAGATTAATCGGATTAATTGGTATCCGTCATGGGGGGAAACACGTCTTCATAACATGGTTCGTGACCGCGAAGATTGGTGTATTTCACGTCAACGTACATGGGGTGTTCCAATTCCAGTATTTTATGGGGAGGATAACACACCAATTATTACCGATGAAACGATTGAACATGTTTCACAGGTATTTGCAGAACATGGTTCGAACGTATGGTTTGAGTGGGAAGCTAAAGACCTATTGCCTAAAGGCTACACTTC
Organism: Virgibacillus salinus; assembly: GCF_900102415.1. Classification (NCBI taxonomy): domain Bacteria; kingdom Bacillati; phylum Bacillota; class Bacilli; order Caryophanales; family Bacillaceae; genus Virgibacillus; species Virgibacillus salinus. Next base: position 799,207 of record NZ_FNKD01000002.1, on the reverse strand, counting down.
AGAACATAGTCCAAACGGTAAGTTTACCAAGGAAACGGATATTATGGATGTATGGTTCGATTCAGGCTCATCTCATGAAGCAGTCCTTGTAGGGCGGGAGGATCACCGTCGTCCAGCAGATGTTTATCTGGAGGGCAGTGACCAATATCGTGGCTGGTTCAACTCGTCACTATCAACTTCTGTTGCGGTGACAGGTAAAGCGCCATATGAAAATATTATCAGTCATGGATTTGTGCTTGATGGCAATGGGCGAAAGATGAGTAAATCATTAGGAAATGTTATGGTTCCATCTAAGGTTCAGAAACAATTAGGTGCTGATATCTTGCGTTTATGGGTATCATCTGTTGACTATCAAGCAGATGTTAGAATCTCACAGGAAATCTTGAAACAAATTTCTGAGGCTTATCGTAAAATTAGAAATACGATTCGCTTTATGCTGGCGAATCTGTCAGACTTTGATCCAGCAAAGGATGCTGTCCCTGAAAGTGAAATGGAAGAAGTGGATCGCTATATGGTTCATCGTTTGCAAAACTTAGTCTCAAATGTTCGTGCAAATTATGAAAAGTTTGAGTACTCACCAATCTTTTCACAAATTCATAATTTCTGTGCGGTTGATTTAAGCTCGTTTTATTTGGATTTCGCAAAAGATGTCCTATATATCGAGGCACAAGATAATAAGCGTCGGAGAAGTATTCAAACAGGATACTATGAAATCTTAACAACACTTGTTAAATTACTGACGCCAATTATTCCACATACAACAGATGAAGTATGGGAATATATTCCTGGGGTAGAAGAAGAAAGTGTTCAACTTACGGATATTCCAGAACCAAGAAAAATTACTGACTTTGAAAATTCCCAGGATAAATGGGATCACTTCATGAAAGTTCGTGATGATGTCCTAAAAGCATTAGAAGAGGCTCGAAATGAAAAGACTATTGGTAAGTCGCTTGAAGCTAGAATTACCTTAGTTCCAAAAGATCCGAAAACTAAAGAAGTATTAGAGGAAATCTCTAATGTTCATCAACTGTTTATTGTTTCCGAAGCTGTTGTTGCAGAAAAATCAGCTGATGCTTCTGAATACCGTTACGTTGATATAGCAGTTGAAAAGCATCCCGGAGAGAAATGCGAACGCTGCTGGACTGCTTCAGAAACTGTTGGTGAAGATAAAGATCACCCAGAGTTATGTACACGATGTGCAGATATAGTAAAAGAACACTATAGTGCATAATTTGATTTTAAGAGCGCCTGTTCCTTTTGAATTTTTTCAAGGAAGAGGCGCTTTTGCTATATCTATGGTAAAATGCAAAAGTAATAGTTTGTTTGCAGATAAGATAGTATAACTACTTTCTTACTACATAGTAGTTAAGGCGCTCGTCATTAAGGCTTGGTGATAAGCCAAGTCTTCTAAATGAAAATTGGGGGAAATGAAATGTTTTTATATTACATAATTGCACTTGTTATTATAGCCGTTGACCAACTATCAAAGTGGGCCATTATAAAAACAATGGAAATTGGGGAACAAATAACTGTGATTGAGAATTTTTTCTACCTAACATCACATCGAAATAGTGGTGCAGCATGGGGAATATTGCAAGGGCAAATGATTTTTTTCTATATCGTTACTGTAATTGTGATCATTGGTGTTGTTTATTACATGGAAAAATATGCAAAGGATAGTAAGTTATTGGCTATATCCTTAAGTTTTATTTTAGGTGGTGCAATTGGTAACTTTATAGACCGCCTTTTTCGAAAAGAAGTTGTCGACTTTTTTGACTTCAACCTAGTTGGATATGACTATCCAATATTTAATATAGCAGATTCGGCCTTAGTAGTTGGTGTGATTCTTGTGCTTATTGCAACATTCATCGATGAAAAGAAGAAAGGAAAAAATCAAAAATGACTTTAAACCAACACATCGTATTAGAAACTGAAAACAAAATAAGAATAGATAAGCTGTTATCGAATTTGGTTAGCGAGTCCCGTTCACAGGTCCAATCATGGATTACCAATGAACTTGTATTAGTAAATGGCGAAATTATAAAACCCAACTATAAATGTCAAACTGCGGATGAGATTAGATGGACGATTCCTGAACCAGAACCATTAAACATAAAACCTGAAAACATTCCACTACGGATAGTTTATGAGGATAGTGACTTGCTTGTTGTTAACAAACCCAAAGGAATGGTAGTGCACCCATCCGCTGGCCACCAAAATGGCACATTGGTAAATGCGTTACTTTATCACTGTGACGATTTATCTGGGATTAATGGTGTAGAACGGCCAGGCATTGTCCATCGGATTGATAAAGACACCAGTGGACTTCTAGTGGTTGCTAAAAGCGATCTCGCACATACAAATCTGTCAGAACAGATGGCCACAAAAGATATTGAGCGAAAGTACGAAGCAGTTGTTCATGGTGTTATTGAACATGAAACAGGGTTAATTGATGCCCCAATTGGCAGAGACAAAAATGATAGGCAGAAAATGGGTGTTGTAGATAGTGGTAAACCAGCAGTTACCCATTTTAGGGTTATACGACGATTTGAAAATTTCACACATGTAGAATGCCAGCTGGAAACAGGCCGTACTCATCAAATACGTGTACACATGAAATATATAGATTTTCCAATTGTTGGTGATCCTAAATATGGACGGAGAAAAACGTTGGAGACAAATGGACAGGTATTGCATGCTAAATCACTGGGTTTTAAGCATCCGAGAACAAATGAATGGCTATTTTTTGAGGAGGAAGCACCAGCTTATTTCAAGGAATTACTGTCACAAATGGAGAAAATGTATTGACAGATTGAAGCTGGTTTGTAATAATTAATCAAATGAATAAAAGATCCTTTAACAGAGTCCAGTGAGGCGAAGAAGGAAGCGGAACGTATTAAGTATGTAGAGATACGTATATCTAAATCCCTTTTTTCCTTATGGAGAAAAGGGATTTTTTAGCGGCTAAGAAGGTATAAAACCTTTTTTACGCATAAATGCAACTAAGGTTTGGTGATAGGCCAAGTTTTCAAACAGAAAGAGGTGCAGCAGTGAACAAAAAAACGGAAGTACTGGATCAGTCAGCAATGAACAGAGCCCTAACTAGAATCGCCCATGAAATTGTTGAAAAAAATAAAGGTGGGGAAAATTTACTTTTAGTAGGGATTAAAACAAGAGGAATTCCCATTGCGAAACGATTACAGGAAAAGATAAATCAAATCGAGGGAATTAATGTTCCAATTGGTGAGTTGGATATAACGTTGTATCGTGATGATTTAGAAAAAGCAACAACTAATCATGATCCTGAATTAAAGGAAACCAATATTGACGTCGACTTTAATGGGAAAAAAGTAATATTAATTGATGATGTGTTATTTACAGGCAGAACAGTCAGAGCAGCTATGGATGCCGTAATGGATGTCGGCAGACCCACGCAGATACAGCTAGGTGTATTAATTGACCGTGGACACAGAGAATTGCCTATACGAGCTGATTATGTTGGTAAGAACATACCAACATCAGATAAAGAGATTATCGTAGTAAACTTACATGAAGAAGATAACCACGACGAAGTAAGTATATACGAAAAGTAAATAATGAGACCTTTAACTAAATCCAGCGAGATTTAAAAGGTTGCCCTGAGAACACGTGTATTTTATTGTAACTACACGTATACCTCTTTGCGACCTTATGCAAAGAGGTTTTTTAATGGCAGTTTTTAACCAAAAACCAACAAATGGAGGAATGGAAGATGAAACAAGAAAAAGTAGCTTTGAATGTTAATGAAGTACCTAAACCACAAAAATGGCTTATTTTAAGTCTGCAGCATTTATTTGCAATGTTCGGAGCAACCATCCTCGTTCCATTTCTTACAGGGTTATCTCCGGCAGTAGCATTAGTTTCAAGTGGACTTGGAACGCTGGCATATCTGCTGATTACAAAAGGGAAAATTCCAGCATATCTTGGGTCAAGCTTTGCATTTATCGCACCTATTATTGGAGCTACTGCTTCAGGTGGAGTCGAAGGTGCAATGGTTGGTAGCTTTCTTGCCGGAATTGTATATGGTTTGGTTGCGTTATTCATCCGGTTGCTGGGACTGAATTGGCTGATGCGCATTCTGCCACCAATTGTCGTTGGACCAGTCATCATTGTGATTGGGCTAGGACTAGCTTCAACTGCTATTGATATGGCGATGTATGTTCCAGGAATAGATGAGCAAGTATATAGCAGTACACACTTTCTGGTAGCACTAGTAACACTTACTGTAACAATTATTGCTTCCATTTTTCTTAGAGGATTTTTTGGACTTATTCCAATTCTAATTGGCATTGTATTTGGATATATTTTCTCTATCTTCCAAGGAATTGTTGATACTTCAGAAATCAAGGCTGAATGGGCAGAAATTACTTCTGCAGATTCGATTGGAGAATTTTTCACAGCAATCTTTCAAAAACCGGATTTTATTATTCCGTTTGTTAACTATTCACCTTTTGAAGTACTAAGTGGCGAGATTATTCTTATAATGGTTCCTGTTGCACTAGTAACAATTGCAGAGCATATTGGCGATCAGATGGTGTTATCAAAAGTTGTCGGCAATAATTTCATCAAGAAGCCAGGTCTTCACCGTTCTATCCTTGGTGATGGTGTGGCAACGATAATTGCTTCATTTCTTGGTGGCCCTCCGAATACAACATACGGTGAAAATATTGGGGTTTTGTCAATTACTCGTGTATTCAGTGTTTTTGTCATAGGAGGAGCGGCAGTCCTCGCATTGTTCTTTGGATTTACTGGGATTATCACCGCAACAATAAGTTCTATCCCTTCAGCTGTAATGGGTGGGGTATCGATTCTCTTGTTTGGAATTATTGCATCAAATGGATTGCGTATGCTTATTGATAACCAAATTGATTTAAGTGATAAGCGTAATCTGATTATCTCATCAGTGATTCTCGTGATTGGAATTGGTGGTGCTTTCATACAGGTTACAGAAAATCTGCAGATTGCAGGTATGGCATTATCAGCTCTAATTGGTGTTACGTTAAACCTTTTGTTACCTGGAAAAGAAAGCGGCTATGGTAATGGAACCATGTTTGATGATACTGATGTATCCGAAAATAAAGAACATGTGGCTTAGAAAAGGAGGAGTTATGCGACACTTTGTATCGACTAGAAATTTGTCTAGCAAGTATATTTTTCTTATTTTGAATAAAGCGGAAGAATTACGGCTCCAACAAGAAAAGTTACCAGAACAGATTTTCGTGGCTAATCTTTTTTTTGAACCTAGTACCAGAACGAAAATGAGCTTTAGTGTTGCTCAGAGAAAGTTAGGTATGGAAACGCTCGACTTTCAGATGGAAACGTCCAGTGTTACAAAAGGTGAAACGTTGTATGATACAGCAAAGACCTGTGAGGCGATTGGAGCAAATCTGTTGGTTATTCGTCATCAGGAGGATAATTGGTATGATGAACTCACTCCAAATCTATCGCTTCCGGTGATAAATGCTGGGGCTGGTAGAGGTGAGCATCCAACACAATGTATGCTTGATCTGTTGACTATCTATCAGGAGTTTGGAACGTTCACTAATTTAAACGTAGTAATAGTGGGTGATATTAAACACAGCAGAGTTGCCAGGTCTAATGCATACGCTTTAACTACACTAGGAGCAAACGTTTACTTTGCTGCAGCTCCTGGGTTTAAAGATGACACCATGAATTTTCCATATATATCTATCGATGAAGCTGTTGAAAAGTGTGATATCATGATGTTACTTCGAATACAACATGAACGGCATACAGCAAAGCAATATGATTCCACTTCTTATTTAGTGCAATTTGGCCTCACCAAGGAACGGGAAAGCAGAATGAAGGACCATGCCATTATTCTTCATCCTGCCCCTGTGAATCGTGGGGTTGAGATTGACACTGAACTAGTAGAATGTCAGCGGTCACGTATATTTAAACAAATGGAAAATGGTGTTTATACTCGAATGGCTATAATGATCATCTTATTAAAGGAATGGGGCTATCATAATGAAACTAATCCTAACAAATGCAAAAAGATTAATTAGTAAAAATGATGTAGAGAAATGTGAAATATTTATTGATGAAGGGAAAATCAAGCAAATAGCACCAAAAGTGTTGCAAGAAGCAGATGAAGTCATAGATTGTGAGAATAACTTTGTTTTCCCGGGTTTCATCGATGTACATATCCATCTTCGTGAGCCAGGCGGGGAACATAAGGAAACGATTGAGACTGGTACAAAAGCAGCTGCACGTGGCGGTTTTACAACGGTATGCGCGATGCCGAATACATCGCCTGTTCCTGACGATGTTGAAACGGTAAATGAGTTATTGGAAAAAATTAAAAGAGACGCCCATGTTCGTGTACTTCCATATGGAGCAATTACATGTAATTTAAAAGGTGAGGAATTAACCAATATTAGTGAACTCTCCAAATTAGGTGTATTTGCTTTCACCGATGATGGAGTAGGTGTTCAAACTGCTGATTTTATGCTTCAGGCAATGACTGAAGCAGCAGCCTCCGGGATGACAATAGTTGCCCATTGTGAAGATAATTCAATCGTATACGGCGGTGTAGTACATCAAGGAAATGTAAGTAAACGATTAGACCTCCCAGGAATTCCCTCGATAAGCGAATCAGTTCAAATTGCTCGTGATGTTCTTTTAGCAGAAGAGACCGGATGTCATTATCATGTTTGCCATGTTAGCACAAAAGAATCAGTACGAGTAATACGCGATGCTAAGAAGGCAGGCATCCATGTGACTGCCGAAGTAACCCCACATCATTTACTATTAAATGAACAAGCAGTTAAAACAGACGATGCTAATTATAAAATGAATCCCCCACTACGGAGTGAGGAAGACCAAAACGCCTTATTGGACGGGTTGTTGGATGGAACAATTGATTTCATTGCAACGGACCACGCACCACACGCAAATGAAGAAAAAGAACAAGGATTCCATAAGTCTCCTTTTGGGATTGTTGGTCTTGAGACTGCTTTTTCACTCTTATATACGAATCTAGTCTTAACGGATAAAATCACATTAAAACAATTAGTAGATTGGTTAACCATAAAGCCTGCTGGGGTTTTTAATTTACCATTTGGGGAATTAGAAGAGAATACTACAGCGGACCTTGCCATTTTCAATTTAACGAAAGAAGCTCACATAGATAAATACTCATTTTTTTCAAAAGGAAAAAACACACCATTTCATAATTGGAAGGTACAAGGCATTCCATTTGCAACAATAGCTCAAGGAAAAATCGTATACAAGGAGGATTCACATGACTAATCGTCGGCTTATTCTGGAAGATGGAACTGTATTTAACGGTGAAGGATTTGGCAGTGATGCTAGCACAACAGGAGAAGTTGTATTTAATACAGGTATGACAGGTTACCAGGAAGTCATTTCTGATCCATCATACTGTGGCCAAATCGTTACAATGACATATCCTTTAGTTGGTAATTATGGTATTAATCGGGATGATTTTGAAACTGTTACACCTTTTATTCATGGATTTATTGTTAAGGAATTATGTGAATATCCATCAAATTTTCGCAGCGACGAAACGTTGCATGATTATTTGAAAGCGAACAATATTCCTGGTATCTCCGGTATTGATACAAGAAAATTAACGAAAATTATTCGCAGGCATGGGACAATGAAAGCAATCATAACGGACAGCGACGATTCAGCTTATGAATTGGTCGCAAAAGTAAAGAAACTGCCATATCAGACGGATCAGGTAAAACAAACATCTACCATTAAACCTTATGTAGTACCAGGACGGGGCACGCGAATTATTTTAGTAGATTTTGGTATGAAGCATGGTATTTTACGAGAATTAACAAAAAGAGATTGCCATATTACGGTTGTTCCATATAATTATGGGGCAGAAAATATTTTACGATTAAAACCTGAAGGGATCATGCTGACAAATGGCCCAGGTGATCCAAAAGATGTTCCTGAATCGATTGAAATGATAAAAACAGTGGTGGAACAGGTACCGTTATTCGGTATTTGTCTAGGGCATCAGCTTCTTGCATTAGCATGTGGTGCGGATACGGAGAAAATGAAGTTTGGGCACCGTGGAGCAAATCATCCGGTTAAGGATCTGGAAAAAAATAAAACATATATGACATCACAGAATCACAGTTATGCAGTTACACACGAATCATTAAAACAAACAGACTTAGAACTTACGCAGATTGCTCTTAATGATAATACAGTTGAAGGAATAAGGCACAAAGTTTTTCAGGCATTTTCAGTTCAGTATCATCCAGAAAGTTCACCAGGACCAGAGGATACAAATCAATTTTTTGATGCATTTTTACAATTGATTAATAATGCGAAAGCTAAAAGTGAGGAGGAATCATATGCCTAAGAATACGAATCTAAACAAGATACTTGTCATTGGTTCAGGACCAATTGTGATCGGGCAGGCAGCTGAATTTGATTATTCAGGTACGCAAGCATGTCAAGCTTTAACAGAAGAAGGATATACCGTAATTCTTGCTAATTCCAACCCAGCAACAATAATGACCGATCATACAGTGGCAGATAAGGTTTATATGGAGCCTTTAACGGTTGAATTCTTAATCAAGATTATCCGCAAAGAACAGCCTGATGCAATATTGCCAACACTTGGTGGGCAAACAGGTCTGAATTTGGCGGTGGAATTAGAAAATACGGGTATTTTGGGAGAATATGGTGTTGAATTGCTAGGGACCTCACTCGAAGCAATCGAAAAAGCAGAAGATCGTGAAAAATTTCGTTCTTTAATGCATGAGCTTCATGAGCCTGTACCGGATAGTCAGATTGTAAATTCTGTCGATCATGCATGTGATTTTGCCAATGAAATTGGTTTTCCTGTCATTGTGCGCCCTGCTTACACCCTAGGAGGAACCGGCGGGGGGATGTGCTATGACGAACGGGAACTTAAAGAAATTGCCCGTAATGGATTATCATTGTCACCGGTTAATCAATGTTTAATTGAAAAAAACATTGCAGGATTTAAAGAAATTGAATATGAAGTAATGCGTGATAAAAACGATCAGGCCATTGTCGTCTGTAACATGGAAAATGTCGATCCAGTTGGAATTCACACAGGTGATTCTATCGTCGTTGCACCCTCTCAAACCTTAAGTGATCGCGAATATCAATTGTTACGCAATGCATCTTTAAAAATAATTCGTGCTTTGGAGATTGAGGGTGGATGCAATGTACAGCTGGCACTTGATCCTAATAGCTTTAATTACTATATTATTGAAGTTAATCCACGTGTCAGCAGGTCATCCGCTTTGGCATCAAAAGCTACAGGATATCCAATCGCAAAAATGGCAGCGAAAATTGCTGTAGGATTAACATTAGATGAAATTATTAATCCAATCACTGGCACAACCTATGCATGTTTTGAACCTGCACTTGATTATGTTGTGACCAAGCTCCCAAGATTCCCATTCGATAAATTTGTAACAGGGGATCGTTACCTTGGCACCCAAATGAAGGCGACTGGCGAAATCATGTCAATCGGACGTAATTTTGAAGAGTCATTATTAAAAGGAATTCGTTCTCTTGATATAGGTACAGAGGAATTATGGCTGCCAAGTTTAGCAAATAAGACTGTTGAGGAATTACAAGCGAGATTACAAAAAGCAGATGATGAACGATTGTTCGTTTTAGCAGAAGTTATTCGAAAAGGGATGACGGTTGAAGAAGTATTTCAATTAACAAAAATTGACCGATTTTTCCTAATAAAAATTAAGCGGCTAATTGATTGGGAAACAATATTAACTGCTAATAAACTTTCACAGGATATTTTACTAGAAGCAAAAACACAAGGGTTCTCTGACACGCATATTGCGAGATTGTGGAATGTAACAATTGATGACGTATACGAATTTCGCATGGAAAACGCAATAAAACCTGTTTATAAAATGGTAGATACCTGTGCAGCAGAATTTGAATCTGAAACACCTTATTTCTATAGTACCTTTGAAGATGAAAATGAATCCGTTCAGTCAGATAGCAAAAAAATACTAGTACTCGGGTCAGGACCTATTCGAATAGGGCAGGGTATCGAATTTGACTATGCTACGGTTCACTCTGTATTAGCTATTAAAGAGATGGGTTATGAAGCTATCATTATGAATAATAATCCTGAGACAGTTTCAACTGATTTCAGTATTTCAGATAAGCTTTATTTTGAACCTCTGACACTTGAAGATGTCATGCATGTTATAAATTTAGAACAACCTGAAGGCGTGATTGTCCAGTTTGGTGGACAGACGGCGATTAACTTAGCCGAAGGGCTGGAACGTCGTGGTGTGAAAATATTAGGTACAGATTTAGAATCAATCGACAAAGCAGAAGACCGTGACAAATTTGAACATTTATTAAATGACCTCTCAATAAAAAGACCTGAAGGAAGATCGGTAACAAAATTAGATCATGCAGTGGAGGTAGCAAAAGATATTGGCTATCCAGTATTAGTTAGGCCATCTTATGTAATCGGCGGAAGCCGGATGGAGATTGTTTACAATGATGAAGAACTTAATGCCTATTTGGCAAAATCAAATGGGGCTGATAGCGCACATCCTATATTAATCGATAACTATATAACTGGAATTGAAGTGGAAGTGGATGCAATCAGTGATGGTGAAACGGTTATTGTACCTGGAGTTATGGAGCATATCGAACGGTCTGGTGTTCATTCTGGAGACTCCATAGCAGTTTATCCTCCACAGCGAATTAGTAAAGCTGTTAAGGAAAATTGTTTAGATGCAACTGTTAAAATTGCTCAATCGTTAAATGTAAAAGGATTAATTAATATCCAGTTTATTGTTTGTGAGGAAGATGTTTACGTTCTCGAAGTGAATCCGCGTGCAAGCAGGACGATTCCATTCCTTAGTAAAATAACAGGTGTAACCATGGCAAATATTGCTACTAGATGCATTTTAGGGGAAACATTAGAAAGTATGGGATATGAGTCAGGTATATTGCCTGAGCAAGATGCTGTATCCGTTAAAGTTCCAGTATTCTCATTTGAAAAACTACGTAGTGTTGATACTATTCTTGGGCCAGAGATGAAATCAACGGGAGAAGCAATTGGCCATGATAAAACGCTGGAAAAAGCATTGTATAAAGGACTGATAGCTGCCGGGTTATCTGTACCACAGGAAGGTGCAGTGCTGCTTACGATAGCAGATAAAGATAAGAAAGAAACAATTGAAATTGCCGATCGTTTTCATCAATTAGGATTTCAATTGTATGCAACATCTGGAACAGCTTCATTTATAAAATGGTACGATATTCCAGTTACAGATGTTGCAAAAATAGGATCTAGCACACCAAATGTTTTATCTATCATTGAAAATGGTGATGTTCAATTTGTCATCAATACATTGACTTCGGGAATTAAGCCTAGATCTGATGGCTTCATGATTAGACGGGAAGCAGTTGAACATGGTATTGCTTGTTTAACCAACTTAGATACAGCAAATGCCATATTGAATGTAATTGATTCGACTACTTTTAGTGCAAGACCTATGACAGGTAAGAAAGTAGTTTCTTCATGAAGAGAAAAGTAGAACTGGTTGTTAAATCGGTAGATGTTATTGCGCTAGATACGTTTGAAATGACACTTGTGAATAAATATGTAGCCAAAACTGCGATCCCAGGACAGTTTCTACATTTGTTGGTTGATGGCCATACATTGCGTCGGCCAATTTCAATCGCAAATGTAGACCGCAATAATAATGAAATTACGATTTTATTTAAAATAGTTGGTGATGGAACAAAACAATTGGCAGCATATAAACCGGGTATGTCGATTGATGCGTTAGGACCTAGCGGTAACGGATTTTCATATGAGGGTAAATTGAATTCAGTATTGTTAGTTGGCGGGGGTATTGGAATTCCGCCACTATACAACCTGGGGAAGACTCTTAAAAAGAAAGGAATCAAAGTTACAGCTGTCCTAGGATTCCAGTCGAAAGAACATGTTTTTTACGAAGCGAATTTTAGAGAACTAGGAAAAACATATGTCGTGACGAATGATGGAACATACGGATATCGAGGGTTTGTAACTAGTGTAATGGATCAGATTGAAGATTTTGATACGTATTATTCCTGTGGTCCCATCCCCATGCTAAAAGCTGTTACAAAGCAATTGCAGGATCACAGTGGTTACATTTCACTTGAAGAACGGATGGGCTGTGGTGTTGGAGCGTGTTTTGCATGTGTTATTCCTACAGATAGTCATGGCGGTTATAAAAAAATTTGCAAGGACGGACCTGTATTCGCAGCGGATGAGGTGGTATTATGACAGACTTAGCGGTAGATTTACCCGGTTTAAAATTAAAAAATCCAGTTATGCCTGCTTCCGGATGCTTTGGATTTGGCAGGGAATATAGTGAATTTTATGATTTGAAAAAGCTTGGTGCAGTCATTATGAAAGCTGCAACAGGTGAAGTACGTTACGGTAATAAAACACCCCGTGTTGCAGAAACAACATCAGGAATGTTGAACGCAATCGGTCTGCAAAATCCTGGTGTAGAAAAAATTATTGAAACCGAAATACCCTTTATAGCAGCGTATGCTGTTCCAATCATTGCGAATGTAGCCGGAAGTTCCCTCGAAGAATATGTGAAGGTAGCGAGCGCTTTTAATCATGCTGAATCGGTTAACGCATTAGAACTTAACATTTCCTGTCCAAATGTAAAAGAAGGCGGGATTCAGTTTGGTACTAATCCTGATATGGCAGCTGAGGTAACGCAAAAAGTTAAAGAAGCTAGTAATCTGCCAGTCTATGTAAAGCTTTCCCCTAATGTTACTGACATTACAGCAATGGCAAAGGCAGTTGAAAAGGCAGGAGCAGATGGGTTATCTATGATTAACACGGTAACAGGGATGCAAATCGATTTAGATAATAAGCAGCCATTATTGGCTAATAAAACTGGTGGTCTTTCTGGTCAGGCAATTAAACCAATTGCGATTCGGATGATTTATGAAGTAAAGCAGCATGTCAATATACCAATTATTGGTATGGGCGGAATTTCTTCAACTGAAGATGTACTGGAATTCTTGCTTGCTGGAGCTGATGCTGTAGCCGTGGGAACAGCTAACTTCCAAAATCCTTTTGCATGTCCGGAAATAATTGATGAATTACCAGCTGTATTACAAAAATACGGATTCGATTCGGTTAAGGATGCCATTGGAAAGGGGCATGGAGTATGAGGAATAACATGTATCTAGCATTGGATTTTTCCACCTGGAATGAAGCCAGAACGTTTATTGATGCTCATAATTTTCAAGGAGTTCCTGTAAAAGTTGGCATGGAGCTATTTTACCGGGAAGGTCCTCGATTAATAGAGAATCTAAAGCAGGATAATCATGACATCTTTCTTGATTTAAAGCTTCATGATATCCCCACGACAGTAATGAAGGCGATGACAAATATTGCGAATCTTGAAGTTGATATGGTTAATGTCCATGCGTTAGGTGGCAGTGAAATGATTAAACGGGCAAAAGAAGGGTTGATTTCTGGGGATTCGAATCACGAACCAAAATTAATTGCAGTAACAGTTCTTACGTCGATGGATGATACTTCTTTATATAAAGAGTTAAATATTGGCGGAAGTGTAAATGAGAATGTTGTTCGGCTTGCTGTAACAGCAAATAAAAATGGAGCAGATGGTGTCGTTTGCTCGGTTCAGGAAGCAAAGGAAATTAAAGATGTATGTGGCTCATCGTTTTTAACTGTTACACCCGGAATTCGGTTGCAAGGATCTGATGGGAACGATCAAAAGCGAATCGCAACGCCGGCTCTTGCTAGGGAAAATGGAGCTGACTTTCTCGTGATTGGTCGGACCGTAACAAATGCACAGGATCCAAAGTCAGCATATGAGAAAGTGCAGAAGGAGTGGCGAAATGGTATTAAGTAATGATATAGCAAGGGATCTTTTAGAAATAAAAGCTGTTCAAATAAGAACAGATCGTTATTTTACATGGACATCTGGAATCGAATCACCCATTTATTGTGATAATCGGCTGACAATGTCTTATCCAAAAATTCGCGCAAAAATCATTGAAGCATTTGTTGAATTAATCGAGCAAATGGACGAAAAACCGGATGTTATTGCTGGATGTGCAACAGCAGGAATTCCACATGCGGCATGGATTGCTGATAAGCTGGACCTGCCAATGATTTACGTTCGATCTAAGCCAAAAGGACATGGCAAAGGAAACCAGATTGAGGGAAAGGTTGAAGACGGACAAAAGACAGTAGTTATTGAAGACTTGATTTCTACTGGTGGGTCATCAATCGATTCAGCCAAAGCACTTCAGTTAGAAGGTGTTTATGTACTGGGTGTTCTCGCTATTTTTACATATGGATTAACGAAAGCCAAAAAGCAGTTTGATGAAATGAAATTATCACACCAAACGATTACGAACTATGATGAAATACTTAATTTACTTTTAGCAGACGGCATTATTAATGAATATGAGAATAAAAAGTTACAGGAGTGGCGGAATGAACTTTAAAATTATTATTGATAGCTGTCTAATGGTTTAAAGTCTTTTAGACAGCCTTCCTTATACTAATCTGTTCTTTTAGCACCCAATGCCATCCATTCATCAATGGCGAATGAATGGATGATGTCATCCTCAGTATCCACCTGAAAATAGTTCTTTGTTTCATTATCTGATTCAAGAATAAATTGACCTACATGTTGAATTGTTTCATCATCATCCAATGTGCGCTGAACCCATTCGCGGTATGGCAACACTTTCTTACGGGTTTGTTCTTTGATAATAGATAAATCATGATCAACAAACAGGTTTTTCCATTCTATTAAAGAGCGTGACCGTATATGACTGTGATCGCGCATTTTTTCGAGTGAATTAATGAATTGATCAAATTTACAATCTTCTGGAGCAATATTATCTATTAACAAAAACTGTCCTTCAGGCTTTAATACTCGATTAACTTCTGCAATAAACCTCTCTGGATTGGGAAAATGATGTGCAGCTATTCTGCATGTAACAATATCAAAATTTTCGCCTGTAAATGGCAAGTCTTCCGCATCAGCTACAGCATAATAAATATTTTTATGCGATTCCAGATACAGAGCTGTATTCTCTAGCATTTCTTCGGTAATATCAGTAGCTACAACTTCTTCAACATGATTAGCAAGATTCTTGGCAACATGACCGCCCCCAGTCGCAATATCAAGAACCTTCATCGTTGACTTAGGCTGCAGCCAGTTAATCATTAATGATAAATCTTTACCAAATGCATGTGTTGAACTCGTCACATAGGCTTCTTTATTTTTCGAAAAGACACGTTTTACATCAACTTTCTCTCGCATGGATTCACCCTCTTTTCATATTCTACTTTAATCATATGCTTTGTTATGCAATAAGTACAATATTAGTTTATAATATAAAGTAATAACAAATACTTATCATACGAGGAGCCATTATGAAAATAGAAGATTATGAACTACTGTTAAAATTGAATGAAGTAGGTACAATTCGCGGGACTGCCAAAGCGATATTAATTTCACAGCCAGCGGTTACCCAACGACTTAAGTACATAGAGGAATATTTTGAAGAAAGTATTTTTATTCGAACACCAAAAAAATTAGTTTTGACTCCGGCCGGTGAAATGATATTAAGCCATGCGAGAAAAGTGGTTGATCAGGAAGAAGTAATTAAAAGTTCGCTTGCACAATCAAGCGAAGAAGTTCAGGGAACACTATCTATTGCTTGCTCATCACTTGTGAGTCAGCGTTTTTTACCGTCAATTCTGGCAGATTATACGAAAGAATTTCCCAAGGTTGCTATTGATTTAGTAACTGGTATTAGTGAAGATATTAAAAGGGGCCATAAAAATTACCATGTATGCATTATTCGTGGTGAGAAGTTAAAAGATAGTGTTTGTACGAATCTTTTCGATGATCCGTTATACATTTTTGATACCGAACCTTTTCCAAAAAATAAGTTAAAAGAACGCCCGCTAATATCATTTAAGAGTGATGATAGCATGCATGAATTAGTAGATAATTGGCTTTATCATCATCAGGATGAGATAAAACCTGTGAAAACGATTCGAGTTGATCAAATCGAAACATGCAAACAGTTTATGAAGCAAGGTCTCGGGATGGGCGTTCTCCCAAAAAGTGTCTCAGATTCGATGATGGATGAGTTTCCGCATATCTCTATGAAATTAAATGGTGAGCGAGTTACTAGAGATACCTGGGTTTGTTATCAGGAAGGTGTACGTAAATTACCACAAGTGGATCAGTTTATTTCTGCAGTATTGAGTGAAAACTTCCTTTAGCAGTTAAGAAATCATACCTTCTTAATTGGTATATAATGCTTTCGCCATGATGGTTGCATTCCAATGTATGAGGGGTATTAAGGGAAAATACGCTTTCATAGTGTCTGACGATAATCCAAGTTTTCTAAGATGTTTAATAAGAACAATAAAAAGGAACATAATATATATATAGTACTCAAAGGAGTGTTTTAAGATGAGTGAAGTAATATTTACATCAAAAGCAACGGCAAAAAATGGACGTGACGGACATGTTAAATCGGATGACGGTTTAATTGACTTAAACTTAGTAAATCCGGCAAATAATAAAGATGAAAAAGGATCAAATCCAGAACAGCTTTTTGCAGCAACATACTCAGCGTGTTTTGACGGAGCGCTTAACTTAGTTGCCTCAAAGCAAAAAAAGAAGATTGACTCAGAAACTACTGCTGAAGTCAGTTTTTGCAAGGACCCTGAGGATGATGGCTTTAAAATTGAGGTAACTCTCAATATTAATATTGAAGGTGTTAGTCCTGAAGAGGCAGAGGAATTGGCTGAAGATGCCCATCAAGTGTGCCCTTATTCCAAAGCAACTCGTGGAAATGTTGAGGTAACCCTAAATCCAAAAGCAGTTTCCTAAATCTAATTAAAGTAAAACGGATAATCCAATTCAGGATTATCCGTTTTTTAGTTTTTCTACGGTAGCTTGATCTGGTGTTACAAATAACGTTTTCTGGTTGTCGTAGGTAACATAACCAGGTTTAGCACCATTCGGCTTTTTTACATGGCGAATTTTCGTATAATCAACAGGTACTGATGATGATTGCTGTGATTTACTGAAGAATGCTGCAAGCAGTGCTGCTTCAAGCAATGTATCTTCACTTGGCTCCTTATCACGAATAATGACATGAGATCCCGGTATGTTTTTCGTATGCAGCCAAATATCATCACGATGTGCAAGCTTCATTGTTACATATTCATTTTGTTTATTATTTTTCCCTACAAGAATTGGTGTCCCATCTGTTGCAATAAACTTTTCTGGTTCAGGTTTAACTTCTTTCTTTCTCTTTTTTCCTTGTTTTTGCCTTTTTAAATAACCTTCTTCACGAAGTTCATCTCGGATTTCTTCAATGTCAGCCTCACGTGCGGAATCTATTTGCTGGAGCAATTGCTCTAAATAGGCAATCTCGTTATTTGCCTTTTTAATTTCCTGTTTTACTTTTTTCATGGAAGTTTTTAGTTTTTGATACGTTTTGAAAAAGCTTTGTGCATTTTCACTAGGTGTCTTATTTGGGTTTAATTCGATTATCATTTCATTTTGATTTGGATCATAATAATCGATTACTGTAGCTGATTGATCACCTTGCTTTACTTGATGCATATTGGCTGTTAACAGCTCGCCCAACCATTGATAACGGTCGGCACCTTCAGCTTTTTTGATCGTTTTTTCATGTTTCTTTAGCTTACGTTGATTCTTATCTTTTTCATTCTTTATAAACTGATAAAGATCTTTTGCTTGCTGCTTCACACGATCTCTCTCTGCTTTACCGGAATAAAAATTATCAAGCATGTGGTTAGTGTCTGAAAAGACTTCCTCTTGACCGTCAAGAAAAGATATTGGGAGGACATGAAAATCTTCTTTTTTGTACCGGTAAATTGTTGGTGTATAGTTATTATTTTGTATCAGTTCCTGTATGGCTTCAAACCTGGCTTTATAGGTCTCAGATGATCCAAGCTTTGCCTGATGGACGATTTCTTTAGCAATTAAAGGTGAAACACCTATTAAGGTATGGACGATTTGGGCATCCATTTTTCCGGCATTAAAATCAAGCTTTCGAACAAATGTTTCTTTGTCAATATCCAATAAATTCAGCTTATCCTGACTTGGTGGAAGTTTATAGTCATGACCGGGTAATATTGTTCGATATCGGTTTTGTGAGATAGATACATGTTTTAAACTATCAAGGATATGTCCCTTTTCTCCATCAACTAGCATAACGTTACTGTGTTTGCCCATTAGCTCGATCACAAGTTTTTTCGTTGTCATGTCGCCAATTTCATTTCGTGCTTGAATCGAAAAGGTAACAATTCGCTCCATTCCGTATTGATCTATGGATTCAACTACTGCACCGGATAAATGTTTACGAAGCAACATGCAAAACATCGAAGGTTCTTTAGGGTTTTTATAGGAATCTCTTGTTATGTGTATCCGTGCGTATACAGGATGAATCGACAATAGCAATGTATGGTTTTCGCCGTGACTTCGTATAGTGAAAACTAATTCTGTCGAAGTCGGCTGATAAATTTTCGTGATTTTTCCTGGGGTTAAGGTTGTATTTAGTTCGCTCGTTACTGCTCTTGTAACGATTCCATCAAATGGCATGTAATCACCTCTTGCTTTCTAATAAGTAAGGCTGCTTTTTAAAGTATTGTTGTTATTGACACAAAATTTATAAACTGTGACACAGTGTGAAAAAGGTTTGAGTGTATGACACCGTTACGGAAATACACTTCGCTTTCTGCAGTCAACGCTTCAGCTTCCTCGGAAGCAAAATCACTTCCTGCGGGATCTTCAGCTGTTGGTTCGACGAACAGGACGTTCCAGTACCGGCGTTGGTCACAGGACGTGAGCGGTTTTAGCCGGTGACACGCAGGAGTCTTCGTGTATTTCCTACGCTCGATTTTGCTAACTATAATCTAGAAAATTAACAAAATGTATATTCTGGTGGATAAAAGCAATGTTTTTTAAACTATTTAAAGAAACACGCAGTTCTTTTTAAGTCCAGCTGGAAAGATACTCGCTTAATCAGAAGAACTCTACCGGTGGAGGCAGAATAAGTAGACTCCTATGGGAACAGCACGTTCCGAGGACTCCGGAAGAAGTATTCTTAGCATCACGAGGAGGCTGATGCCGTGCTCATGGCTAAGAAGATACTACGAAAGCGATAGAAGGAGTATATGTCGCCTTTGTACCCGGAGAGGTGAAAGCAAAGTATTTTGCCGGAACGAATCAAGGCACTCACCATCATTAGAACGGGAAAAAGTGTCACAAAAGAAAATATCATTGAGACACAGTTTAAATAATCAACTGCAAGGGTTAAAGAGCAACAAAATTTAAAAAAAGAACCAAAAGTAAAATACATTCTTAAACGGGCACTTCCGCTTTTGATTCAATTATAGCATTTTTTGGGACGAGTCTGCATAGATATCGTATAAAGATTACGTTTAACTATAGTGCATGTAGATGAATTTGGAGGAATGCAGTGTGAAATGGTATCAATTAGATGTAGACCATGTCGAACAAAAATTGCATGTTACGACAAACCGCGGACTTGCAGAAAAACAAGTGGAACAACGCAGAAAAGAATTCGGAGCAAATAAACTAGAAACTGAAAAAAACACATCTAAGTGGTTGATCTTTTTTAAACAATTCCAGGATTTTATGGTTCTGGTTCTTCTTGCTGCAACCTTAATTGCTGGATTACTTGGTGAATATGTTGATGCAATAGCGATTATGGTAATCGTTTTAGTAAATAGTTTTCTTGGCTTTTTTCAAGAACAAAAAGCAGAAAAATCACTTGCTAAACTAAAAGAAATGTCTGCACCTGTGGCGAATGTTCTCCGTGATGGGAAGTGGGAAAAGATTCCATCCCAAGATGTGGTTGTGGGTGACGTATTGCGTATGAACAGTGGAGATCGGATTCCTGCTGATATACGCATAACGAAATCAAATAGCATGGAGACAGAAGAATCGGCACTTACCGGTGAATCGCTCCCAGTAATGAAGCATGCTACTGCAATAAGTAAAGACCACCTTGACGCACAGGATCAGGTCAACATGGGCTTCATGGGAACGTTGGTTACAAGAGGATCCGGACTAGGTATCGTTGTTGGAACCGGAATGAATACAGTAATGGGACAAATTGCATCATTAATGGTGAAGACAAAGAAGACTATCACTCCATTAGAGCATAAGCTTACAGAACTGGGAAAAATTCTAATTGTCGTTGCACTTTTTTTAACGGCATTAGTCGTTTTTGTAGGTGTTTATCAGGGTCATCCTTTATATAATATGTTTCTTGCAGGAGTATCTTTAGCGGTTGCAGCTATACCAGAAGGACTACCTGCAATCGTTACAGTTGCATTATCATTAGGTGTTCAGCGCATGATTAAGAAGAAAGCGATTGTTCGAAAGCTTTCTGCAGTGGAAACTTTAGGGTGTGCTTCAGTTATTTGTTCTGATAAGACTGGTACAATGACAGAGAACCAAATGACGGTAAAAGAAGTCTATGTAAATGGGAAAAACTTATATGTTACGGGCGATGGTTACGAAATACAGGGCGATTTTTTTGCAAATAAAGAAAAAGTGGACCGCGATTACCCCAATCTTAAATCGATGCTCTTATATGGTCTGTTATGTAATAATGCGTCATTACAAGTCAAAAAAGGGAAATACTTTGTTGACGGGGATCCAACCGACGGAGCATTGCTTGTTGCTGCCAGAAAGCTTGGGTTATCCCCAAAAGTGAATGACAATTTCCAAATTATAAAAGAAATACCATTTGATTCTGATCGCAAAAGAATGAGTATGGTTATTGAAGATGAAAACCACATGCGGTTTCTAATTACGAAAGGTGCTCCAGACGTATTATTGCCACGTTCTGCTTTCTTTTTAGGTGAAGGTGGTCGCAAATTGTTGCGTTCAGAGGACAAGCAAACGATTGACAATGAAATTAACAACATGGCTCAAAAGGCGTTACGAACGATAGCAATAGGCATGAAGCCAATTTCAAAGGATGATCCTTTAAATTCAGCCACACTGGAGAAAGATTTAACGTTTGTTGGCTTATGCGGAATGATGGATCCACCAAGAAAAGAAGTAAAAACAGCTATTATGGAATGTCGGGATGCTGGCATTAAGACAGTAATGATTACTGGCGACCATGAAAAAACCGCTCGTGCAATTGCGATTAACCTGAACCTGCTTCCTGAAAATGGAATGGTTTTGGATGGATACCAACTAAACCAAATGTCTGTCACAGAACTTCGTAATGTCATCGATCAGGTTTACGTATTTGCTCGTGTTACTCCAGAGCATAAATTAAAAATTGTCCAAGCCTTTCAGGAAAAAGGTCATATTGTAGCAATGACTGGGGATGGTGTGAATGATGCGCCAGCCATTAAAGCAAGTGACATTGGAATTAGTATGGGAAGGAGCGGAACAGATGTAACAAAAGAAGCTTCTTCATTAGTACTAATGGATGATAACTTTGCTACTATCAAATCTGCAATTAGTGAAGGAAGAAATATTTACGAAAATATTCGAAAATTTATTCGTTATTTATTAGCGTCAAATGTGGGTGAGATTCTTGTTATGCTCTTTGCTATGTTATTAGCACTCCCTTTGCCATTGGTACCAGTACAAATATTATGGGTGAATCTTGTAACAGACGGACTTCCCGCAATGGCACTAGGACTGGATCAATCAGAAGGTGATGTAATGCGAAGGGGGCCCAGAAATCCAAGAGAAGGAATATTTGCCAGGGGATTGGGCTTTAAAATAATCAGTCGTGGCATATTAATTGGTGTTTTTACATTGATTGCGTTTATGATGACATATCAGGATAACCCGGATAATTTAATTTATGGACAAACTATTGCATTTACAACATTGGTAATGGCTCAATTAATTCATGTGTTCGATTGCCGAAGTGAAAATTCGGTTTTTGCCCGCAATCCTTTTGAAAATAAATATTTGGTTTTAGCAGTACTTTCATCACTTCTATTGTTGCTTGTTGTTATCTATTGGGAGCCGTTGCAGCCAATCTTTCATACGACATTTCTAAATGTTAGAGACTGGATGCTAATACTTGTTCTCAGCTCACTTCCAACTGTTTTATTTGGGTTTACAAAAAAATAATTGTCAGAGCCCTTAATGTTAAAAGTGGTTCAGTTACGGTGTACAAAAATGCAATTTGCAGCCGTAATTGAACCGCTTTTTAATATATTGCTGAAAAGATCAAATGGAATGAGCAGAAGAACTTTGATGGGAATTTGTGAGACATCCTGCGAAAACACTGGCTGGCGAGTTCCTACAGAGAGCGACAGAACGAGGATTTCACGGAAGGCGGGCACATTCCCGGCAACCACCAATAGCAATTACATTTCAACTGGTTTAACTTCAAAATCGAATTAGTATAATAGATGGGTTTTTATTTTTTTGTAAAGGACTGTTATAATAAGGAAATATAGTGTTTCTAATTGATGGATGTGATAAATATGGTAATGAGCATGACGGGGTATGGTCAGGATGTATTTCACCTTGGTAATACGACTGTGACCGTAGAGATACGGAGTGTGAATCACCGCTTTTTGGATTTCACTGCGAAAATTCCCCGTTCTTTATTGTTTCTGGAGGATAAAATCAAGAGAATACTTCAATCGTACTTTCAACGAGGCAGAATGGAAGTATATATAAATGTTCAGGGAGATGGACTTGTCCAAAAAGAACTTTATACTGATTGGGAATTGATGGACAAATACATAGACCAAATTAAAAGTGCTAAAGCACGGTATAACCTTGCTGGAGAAATTCCAGTTACGATCATGCCGGAGATTCCTGATTTATTTTCTGTTCAGGAGACAGAGAATTATTCCGATGAACTAAAAAATTTCATCACAACAAGTACGAAGCGTGCGTGTGAACAATTGCTGTTGATGCGGAAAGAAGAGGGGGCCTTTCTGCTAAAGGATGTACGTAATAGAATGCTTGAAATTCAAGAAACGGTTTCCCATCTGCAAACTCGTCGTGAAAGTGTGATTGAGGAATATCGTGACCGTATCCAGTCTCGAATTTACAACTATCTTGGTGAAAATGATGTAATTGATCAGACACGTATGCATCAGGAAATTGCGCTTCTCGCCGAAAAGGGTGACATAACCGAGGAGATCACTAGACTTCAGAGTCATATTGATCACTTTTTTGAAACAGTAGAACTAAATGATGCGGTTGGACGTAAACTGGATTTTATTATGCAGGAAATGCATAGGGAAGCAAATACTGTCGGATCGAAATCCACCGATGCTAAAATCGGAGTATGGATTGTTTCATTGAAAAGTGAAATAGAGAAAATTAAAGAACAAATTCAAAATATAGAGTAAACATTTGAATTTTGCATTCCATTTTACTTATAATAGTCGTATTATAAAGAGAGAAAGAGCTATATCATAGAAAGAGGAGTAATTTCATAATTAACAAGCTACTAAGGCTAGTATACTTAAGGGGGAGCAATTTTGAGCTTACGATTAATTAATATAGGGTTTGGTAATGTCGTTTCTGCCAATCGGATTATATCGATTGTATCACCGGAATCGGCACCGATAAAACGAATTATAACAGTGGCACGTGATAACAATAAACTTGTAGATGCAACTTATGGACGACGTACAAGAGCAGTGATCATTACAGATAGTGATTATGTTGTTCTATCTGCTGTTCAGCCCGAAACTGTTGGACAACGTGTTTTAAGTCATGAAGAAATTTCAGATGAATGACTAGGAGGAACTATTTTGATTGATGAAAAGGGTATATTGTTTATCCTATCCGGTCCATCAGGTGTAGGAAAAGGAACGGTTAGGCGAGAACTTTTTGAGAAAGCAAATGACTTAAAATATTCTATTTCCATGACAACAAGAGAAAAACGGGCTGGCGAAACTGAAGGCATTGATTACTTTTATAAGTCAAAAGAAGAGTTTGAAACGCTGATAGAAGAGAAACAGCTGTTAGAATATGCTCAATTTGTTAATAATTATTATGGGACTCCAAGAAAATATGTTGAAGATACACTGGCAGACGGTCACGACGTTTTTCTTGAAATTGAAGTACAAGGTGCTATGCAGGTAAAAGAGAATTTTCCGGAAGGTGTATTTATTTTTCTTTTCCCGCCTAGTTTGGAAGAGTTGAAGAATCGAATTGTCAGTCGTGGAACAGAGTCCAAGGAATTAGTTTTGCAGCGATTACGTGAAGCACGGAAAGAAATTGAAATGATGGATGCGTATAACTATGTTGTCGTAAACGATCATGTCGATTCAGCAGTTTCAAAAATACAGTCCATTATTCAAAGTGAGCATTGTAAACGGGATCGAATTGCAAAACAATATAAACAGCTATTGGAGGATGAAATGAAATGATGTTAGAGCCATCTATTGATGAACTGCAGGAAAAGATTAAATCAAAATATACCCTTGTAACCTTATCAGCAAGACGGGCAAGAGAAATGCGTTATGCGAAAGATATGTTAATCGAAAACCCAAAATCGCATAAGCTTGTTGGGGTTGCACTTGAAGAAATTCTCGCAGAAAAATTATTTGTAAAAGAAGAAGATAGTAAATAATCACAACGACCCTCGCTATTCAGACAATTGCGGGGGTTTTGTTTGGCAAAGGAGAAAGTATAAATTTTCTATTACTGATAGGGAGTACATTATTAATAATCGCTAATTATTATGTTATAACTAGGAATAGTAACTTTAAGTCAGGTAAGGGGTGCAGGTATGGTACATAATAAAAATATACTTTTGGGAGTGTCAGGTGGCATCGCCGTATATAAGGCATGTGCGTTAACAAGTAAATTAACACAGCAAGGTGCAAATGTTAAGGTGATGATGACAGAAAGCGCAACAAGGTTTGTATCACCTTTAACTTTTCAGGCTTTATCCAGGAACCCTGTTTATACAGATACATTTGATGAAAAAAACCCTGCTAAAATAGCTCATATTGATATAGCTGATTGGGCGGATATTGCGATAATTGCTCCGGCAACAGCTAATATTATCGGAAAAATGGCCAATGGTGTCTCTGATGATATGCTTTCAACTACTTTACTTGCGACTCAGGCCAGCGTTTATATTGCTCCAGCTATGAATGTTCATATGTACGCGCACCCTGCAGTAATTAAGAATATGAAGCTGTTGGATAAATGGGGATACCATTTTATAGAGCCTGGCGCAGGTTATCTTGCGTGTGGATACGTTGGAAAGGGACGACTGGAAGAGCCGGAAAGTATTATTGATGCTGTCGTAGAACACCAGGGAAGGGATACATTATTTACCGGTAAAAAAGTATTGGTTTCAGCTGGTCCTACTCAGGAGAAGGTTGATCCTGTTCGTTTCTTCACCAACAAATCATCTGGGAAAATGGGATTTGCCATTGCTGAAGCCGCTGCGAATATGGGGGCAGAAGTAACGCTTGTCGCGGGTGTTGTAAATCTTGAAACCTCTAATAAAAATATTAATAGAATCGACGTAACAACAGCTGCAGAAATGTTTGAGATAATGCATCAGCATTTTCAGGCAAATGATATTGTGATTAAAGCGGCAGCAGTAGCTGATTATCGTCCGAAACAAATTTATGGTGACAAAATGAAAAAGCAGCCTAATGACTGGCAGATTGAAATGGAGAGGACGAAAGATATCCTTCAATCCCTTGGTGATGTGAAGCAGGATCAATTTTTAGTAGGATTTGCAGCTGAAACATCAAATGCACTTCAGAATGGTATCAGTAAATTACATAAAAAATACCTGGATGCTATTGTCATAAATAATGTTTCAGTTGATGGAGCAGGCTTTGGCGGGGATACAAATATTGTCACATATGTAAATAAATTAGAGCAGCCAGAAGAGATTTCTTTAACATCCAAGCATGAAGTCGCTAATCAGTTAATGGCTTTTATTGCCCGTGATATAAAGGGTGAAGTGAAGTGAATATAGCCAAGGTGATAGTAGATGTTCCGGCCAGTTCCATAAATCAAACGTTTGATTATAAGATTCCAGAGCAATTTCAGGATATTCTTAAGGTAGGAATGCGCGTTATTGTCCCATTTGGACCAAGGAAGATCATGGGGTTTGTAGTCGGGCGAACAGGTGAATCATCTTTTGATAAACTAAAGAATATTAGTGATGTCCTTGATTTAACGCCAGTTCTAACAGATGAATTAATAGGCTTGGGTAAATGGCTGGCAAACCAGACATTAAGTTTATATATTACTGCGTTTCAGGCCATGCTTCCACAGGTTATGAAAGCACAATATAAAAAAGAGTTAGAGCGGGTGACAGATGGTCCTTTATCGGATGAACTGGAATCCTTTTTCGCAGGGCGGGACTTTGTGGCGTATGAAGAACTAACAGGCTCAGCAGTCAGCTATTCACAAATTCAAAAGGCGGTACAGGATGGGGATGTTGTTGTTAATTATCTTGTTAAGTCAAAAATAACCAAAAAACATGTCACGACTATTGCGCCTAATCATGAGCCTCACCTTTTGGAAGAAGCAATTCAGGATTTATCCAAAAATGCCAGAAAACAAAAAGAACTGCTTGCCTTTTTTATCGATAACCAACAGGAGATAGAACAAAGTGTATTAACCAAAAAGTTTAATACAACTAGTTCTACTGTTAAGACGTTATTAGATAAAGAATTGCTAAAATCAAACAGGAAAGAGATCTATCGAAACCCATATGACGATAAATCATTTGAACAGACAACTGCCTTGACCTTAACAGAGCAGCAGCAAGAGACAATTGTACCTATACAAGAACATATTAGAGATGAAAAGCATGATGTTTTTCTGATTCATGGTGTAACAGGAAGCGGCAAGACTGAAATTTATCTGCAGGCAATCCAGGATGTGATTGAAAAAGGACAGGAGGCAATTGTACTTGTACCGGAAATATCACTCACACCACAGATGGTCAAACGATTCAAAGGTAGATTTGGTTCAAACGTAGCAGTTTTACATAGTGCGCTATCAAACGGAGAAAAATATGATGAATGGCGTCGTATTCATCGAAAAGAGGTTCAAGTTGTTGTTGGTGCAAGATCAGCTATTTTTGCTCCGTTTGAAAATCTGGGTATCCTAATTATTGATGAAGAGCATGAAAATAGCTATAAACAGGAGGATCAGCCGCGCTATCATGCACGAGATGTAGCTATTTTCCGTGGTGAGAATCATCGTTGTCCAGTTATATTGGGAAGTGCAACCCCAACGCTGGAATCATTTGCACGAGCGCAAAAGGGTGTATATAAGCTAGCTACGTTATCGAAACGAACGAATGAAAAAGAAATGCCTAAGGTTAATATTGTTGATATGAGAAACGAGCTCCACGAAGGAAATCGTTCGATGTTTTCAAGAAGTCTAAAGGAGAATATAGAGCAGCGCATACAACGCGGGGAACAAATTGTACTGTTATTAAATAGAAGAGGGTATTCTACGTTCGTTATGTGTCGAGACTGTGGTCATGTAAACGAATGCCCACATTGTGATATTGCACTTACATACCATAAGAACAGCAGCCAATTAAAGTGTCATTATTGTTCTTATGAAGAGTCAATGCCGACAAATTGCCCATCATGCAAAAGTGACTTAATCCGCTTTTTTGGAACTGGAACACAACGGATTGAAGAGTCATTGACACAGTTGATCCCAGAAGCAAGAATCGTTAGGATGGACGTCGATACAACCAGAAGAAAAGGATCTCACGAAAAAATACTAAACCAATTTGCTGATAAAGAAGCGGATATATTATTAGGAACACAAATGATTGCGAAAGGTCTTGATTTTGAAAACGTAACGTTAGTTGGTGTTCTAACGGCTGATTCAATGTTGCATTTACCAGACTTTCGTTCCTCTGAAAAAACATTTCAACTGTTGACACAAGTAAGCGGTCGGGCAGGCAGACACGATTTGCCTGGTGAAGTAATTATCCAAACATATACACCCGAGCACTATAGTATTGAACTAGCAAGTAACTACGATTTCATGCAATTTTATAAGAATGAAATGAGTACACGAAAAACATTTCAATATCCGCCATATGTTTTTCTTACATTAATTACCGTCTCACATCAAAATCATGTTACAGTCGTTCAAACAGCACAGCGAATTGCTCAGTTGCTTCTGAACAATATCAGCAATGAGGAGACAGTTGTCCTAGGTCCAACACCATCTCCAATAGCACGTATGAAAGATAGATATCGCTATCAATGCATGATAAAATACAAGAATGAACCGAATTTAAGAACATTAATAAGAAAAATTATTCGTCAATTTGATGATGAGGTTCGAAAAAATGATCTTTTGATTACAGTAGACATGCAACCGTATCAATTGATGTAGAAAGGAGTACTAGCTGATGAAAAAAATAGTCTTTATGGGAACACCTGATTTTTCAGTTCCAATTCTACAATCACTAGTACAAGCGGAATATGAAATCGTATTAGTTGTGACACAACCAGACCGTCCAAAAGGTCGAAAAAAAATAATAACACCAACTCCAGTAAAGGCGGAAGCCGAAAAACATGGAATCCCTGTACTTCAACCTGTAAAATTAAAAGATGAATATACAAAAATACTTGCATATGAGCCTGATTTAATTGTAACTGCAGCATTTGGACAACTGTTACCGAATGAATTGCTGAAGGCACCTGAGTTTGGCTGTATTAATGTGCATGCTTCATTATTACCGGAATTAAGAGGTGGTGCTCCAATCCATTATGCTATTTTGCAAGGTAAAGAAGAGACAGGTGTAACAATTATGTACATGGTTGAAAAGCTTGATGCAGGTGATATACTTACACAGCGACCTGAGCCAATTACAACAGTGGATAATGTTGGGACAATGCATGATAAGTTATCCAGAACAGGGGCAAACTTATTAATTGATACATTGCCGCGAGTATTCGATAATAGCATACAACCTACTAAACAGAATGATGAAGAAGCAACATTTGCAAGAAACATAAAGCGTGAACAGGAGCAAATAGATTGGAATAAGAGTAATGATGCGGTTTATAACCAAATAAGAGGGCTGCATCCTTGGCCAGTGGCATTTACGACTTATCAAAATAATGTAATGAAAATCTGGTGGGGAGAACCGGATGATACGGAATATAAAGGATCTCCAGGGGAAATTGCAGGTATTGACGACGAAGCTTTTGTAGTAGTATGTGGTAATCAAAAAGGAGTTCGAATTACTGAAATTCAACCAGCAGGTAAAAAACGTATGACCGTCAAGCAATACCTTCAGGGATCTTCTGATCGTATAAAAACTGGCATAAAAATGGGTGATTAAATGAGTAACTATCAAGTAAGAAAAGCTATTGTTGATTTGCTGTTACGAATTGAGCAGGATAGCGGCTATAGCCATTTGTTAATTAATAATGAAATAAAGTCAAGAAAAATTGAACCAAAAGATGAGTCACTTTTAACTGAAATTGTCTATGGTACTATTCAGCGTAAGTTAACGTTAGATTATTATTTAGCTGCTTTTATTGATAAAAAGAAAAAAATTCAGCCGTGGGTCCGAATGGTACTCAGGATGTCTGTCTATCAGATGACTTTTTTAAATAAAGTGCCAGATCATGCGGTTATTCATGAAGCTGTTGAAATTGCTAAAACGAGAGGACATAAAGGAATTGCTTCATTTGTAAATGGTGTTCTTAGAAGTGTCCAACGAAAAGGAGTACCTGATACATCTACAATAGAAAGTACTTCTAAACGTATTTCAATTGAAACAAGTCATCCAGAATGGCTTGTAGAGCGTTGGATTTCGATGTATGGTAATGATATTACACGCGATATGTGCCAAGCTAATCTTAAGAGAAAAGCATTAACTGTACGTGTTCAGCCTCTAAAAATTTCTCGACAAAAGGCGTTGGATGAGCTAGATAAACTCGGATTCGAAACACGAGAGTCAGAATTTTCAAGCCAGGGAATCATTATTGATAAGGGAAATATTTTAAAGACGGCGTTATTTTCTGAAGGATATCTAACAATCCAAGATCAAACCTCCATGCTCGTTGCAGAAATGCTTCATGCTAAACCAGGAATGGACGTGTTGGACGCTTGCAGTGCGCCAGGTGGTAAAGTTACACATATCGCAGAAAAAATGGAAAACAAAGGGTCAATTGATGCGTATGACTTGCATGCCAAGAAGACAAAACTAATTGAAGACAAAGCTGCTGTATTGGATTTAACGATAATTGATGCTAAACAAGGCGATGCAAGAAAATTACAAGAAAAACATGCAAAAGAAAGTTTTGATAGGATTCTTGTTGACGCCCCATGTTCAGGACTAGGTGTTATCCGAGGAAAGCCAGATATAAAATATAATAAACAGGAAAAGGATATCTACCAATTATCAGAAATTCAAAGTGATATACTAGAACATATAGCACCATTGTTAAAAAAGGGTGGATTGTTAATCTACAGTACTTGTACAGTAGATAAAAAAGAAAATGAAGATGTAGTAGAGGCCTTTTTAGAGAAAAACTCCGATTTCATCTTAGACACGTCCTTGTTTGAAGATTTGCCAGCAATGATAACAGGTTCACCAGGGATTACAGAGATGGGCTTGCAGATATATCCACAAACATTTTACACAGATGGCTTTTTTCTAACAAGACTTACAAAGGTTTAATAAAAATTTGCTATTAAAAAGTAGCACTGCTTTATGGGGTGATAGGATGAAAGGAAAATTTCTTACAGATAAGGGTCAAATCAGAAACCACAATGAGGATTCCGGGGGAGTCTTTTATAATCAAAGTGATCAAATGCTGGTAATTGTGGCTGACGGTATGGGAGGACATCAAGCAGGTGATGTAGCTAGTCAGATGGCAACATCAGTTATTCAGAAAAAATGGGAGGAATGTAATCAATTAAATTCTCCTGAAGAAACCGAAGTATGGTTATCAAAATCAATACAGGAAATAAACAATTCCATCTTTGAACAGGCAAATACCGATGAAGAATGCCAGGGGATGGGGACAACCGTAGTTATAGCTGTTTGTACAGAAAATTTTGCAACCATTTCACATGTTGGTGATAGTCGCGGTTACATATTAAATGAAACTGGATTTAAGCAGTTAACGGAGGACCACTCATTAGTTAATGAACTTGTTCGATCGGGGCAAATCAGTAAAGATGACGCAGAACAACATCCTCGAAAAAATGTATTATTAAAGGCATTGGGTACTGATATAAACATTATAGCTGACACAAAATCAATTGGCTGGGAACATGGCGATAAACTTTTGCTGTGTTCTGATGGTTTAACAAATAAGGTAACAGATAAAGAACTATTCCAGTTTACTCAACTGGAAAAAGGACTGGAATCATCAGGTAACGAGATGATTAAGCTTGCAAACGAACGGGGTGGGGAGGATAATATCTCCCTTGTTATTGTACACCATGATTCAACAGAGAAAGAGGGTGAGTCGTAGTGTTAAAAGGTCACCTGTTAAATGATCGTTACCAGATTGGCGAAACTATTGGCGGTGGTGGGATGGCCAATGTTTATTTAGCGAATGATACGATTTTAAATCGTGATGTTGCAGTTAAAGTATTACGATTGGATTATGCAAATGATGAAGAATTTATTGCCCGTTTTGACCGAGAAGCCCAGTCAGCGACAAGCCTTTCACATCCAAATGTCGTAAATATATATGATGTAGGTGAAGAAGATCATATTTTATATATGGTTATGGAATATGTGGACGGGATGACACTTAAAGAATACATACAGAGTTATGGTCCAATAGATGTACAAGAAGCATTGGATATTATGAAACAAGTGACAGCAGCAATTTCGCATGCACATGCTAACGATATTGTACACCGGGATATTAAGCCGCAAAATATTCTAATAGATTCTTATGGACGGGTTAAAGTGACTGATTTTGGCATTGCTGTGGCATTGAGTGCAACTTCACTTACACAGACGAATTCAATCCTTGGTTCTGTACATTATCTGTCACCAGAGCAAGCACGTGGCGGTATGGCAACCAAAAAATCAGATGTCTATTCACTAGGAATTGTATTATTTGAACTGTTGACAGGACGTTTACCATTTTCGGGGCAGTCACCAGTTTCAATAGCGTTAAAACATTTGCAAAACGATACGCCTTCCGTAAAAAGGTTTAACCCTGATGTACCGCAAAGCGTTGAGAATATTGTTCTTAAGGCAACTGCTAAGGATCCATTTCATCGTTATGATACGGTATATGATTTAGAAGATGGACTAGAAACTGCACTCGATCCGGATAGAATTGATGAAGAAAAGTATGTACCGCCTAGTGAAGCAGGAGAAGAAACAAAAGCAATTCCCATCATTACGGATAATCAGCTTCAAGATAATGTGCATGATAATACACTTGTCCATCAAGCAAACGAAAGTACCAAAAATTTCACAAATAATAATGATAATCAATCTGATTCTAAAACAGGCAATCGAAAGCGAAAGAAAAAATGGCTTATTTTTTTCATTATTTTATTTGCCTTATTTGGAATAGGAATAGCAGCTTACTTCATAATTTCTGCTTTCCAGCCAAAAGATGTCGTTATTCCTGATGTTACAAATATGGAATATGAAGAAGCATTAACTGAACTTAGAGATCTTAATTTAGAAACTGAGCGTGAGTTAATGTATTCAGAGGATGTTGAAGAGGATATTGTTATTAAAACAAATCCACAGACCGGAAGTACAGTGAAAGAAGAATCACTCGTTACAATATTTGTTAGCCAAGGTAAAGAGAAAGTGGCATTTGGTGATTATGTAGGTGAAGACTATAATCAGGTTAAATCCCTACTTGAATCTAAGGGATATACGGATTTTAGACAATTTGAAATATTTGATGATAATAAACCCGGGGTTATTATTGGTCAAATTGAGCCATCGCCAGGTACAGAAGTTGTGCCAAGTGAGACAAAGGTAATATTTGAAGTAAGTAAAGGGCAGAGACCAATTTATTTGGATAACCTTGAAGGAATGACGGAGCAAGAAGCAATAACTGCTTTAGAAGACCAGGGTCTGTCTGCAAATATAGAAGAAGAATATTCAGAGACCGTATCTGAGGGCGAAGTTATCCGCCAGGACCCCACAACTGGAACCGAAATGGAGAAAGGTGATACAGTCAAATTGTATATTTCGAAAGGTGCTGAGGAAAAACCACCTAAAAACCATTCTGAAACATTTACTGTTGTTTATAATCCCGATAGTCAAGAGTCAGAGAATCAGGATGAACCAGTAAAGCAGAGTGTTAAAATCTATATTGGTGATGCAAACCGTAAGATATCAGATGTTGCAATAGATGAAACGATAACCGAAGACAAGGAATATAACATTACATTAACTATAAACCCAGATAGTATTGCACAATATAAAGTTGTCCGTGATGGAAATGTATATATTGACAAATCGATTCGATATGAAGATGTAGAAGGTGAGTAAATGGCAGAAGGCAGAATTATAAAGGCGATAAGCGGATTCTATTATGTGAAGTCTGACGGTGAAGTGCACCAATGCAGAGGAAGAGGTGTTTTTCGCAAAAAAAACATAACCCCACTAGTTGGAGATTTTGTAGTTTTTGATAAGAATAATCCTGACGAGGGCTATGTAATGGAAGTAAAGCCAAGGAAGAACGAATTGATACGGCCACCAGTTGCAAATATTGATCAAGCGATCATTGTTAGTTCTGCTACTATGCCAGACTTTAATCCTTTGTTATTAGATCGGTTTCTTGTCTTAATTGAATCGAAGGGAATTAAGCCAATCATTTTTGTTACGAAGAAGGATATTATCTCTGAATCGCAACGACAGTTTATTGATGGCTATGTAAGGGAGTATCAGCAAATAGGCTATGAAGTGGAACTACTGTCTTCCAAAGAAAACCTAAATGAATTAAGCAAACTGGAAAGTTATTTTTCCAATAATGTATCTGTTATTGCCGGTCAGTCCGGCGTTGGAAAATCATCATTCTTAAATGCAATTAATCCATTACTGCAATTAAAGACTGATGATATTTCAAAGAGTCTTGGAAGAGGTAAACATACAACAAGACATGTTGAATTGGTAGAAGTGGGTGATGGGCTAGTAGCTGATACACCTGGGTTTAGCACACTTGATTTCAATGAAATTGAAGCAAATGAATTAGATGAATGCTTTCCAGAAATAAATGAGCTAAAGCCTTACTGTAAATTTCGAGGCTGTATGCATAATAAAGAACCAAAATGTGCTGTGAAACAAGCTGTGGAAAAAGATGAGATTTCAAATAAGCGGTATGAGCACTATATAAGTTTTTTAAATGAAATTAATTCAAGAAAGCCGAGGTATTAATTATGGTAAAAATAGCACCTTCCATATTGTCAGCTGATTTTTCAAAACTAGGAGACGAAATAAAAAATGTTGAACAAGGTGGGGCGGATTATATCCATGTCGATGTAATGGACGGTCATTTTGTTCCAAACATTACAATTGGTCCATTAATAGTTGAAGCAATAAAGCCAAAAACAAAATTACCGTTAGATGTTCACTTAATGATCGAAAATCCTGATGCGTACATTCCGATGTTCGCTGAAGCCGGTGCTTCAATAATTACGGTTCATCAGGAAGCAAGCAGACATCTGCACAGGACAATACAGTTAATTAAAGATAATGGTGTAAAAGCAGGAGTAGTGTTGAATCCTGCTACTCCAGTAGACACAATTAAAGATATTTTACATGAAATTGATATGGTTTTAATCATGACGGTCAATCCTGGATTCGGTGGTCAATCATTTATTCATCATGGTGTACAAAAAATTGAGCAAGTTGCTGATTGGAGAAATGAATTTAATTTGTCCTTTGAAATCGAGGTAGATGGTGGTGTTAACAGGGACACAGCAAAGCTATGTACTGATGCGGGTGCGGATGTATTAGTTGCAGGCAGTGCAATATTTAAGCAATCTAATCGACGTCAGGCAATAGATCAGATTACACAGTCAATTGAGAAGGCGAATTGATGTTATGTCATATGTTGCAATAATGGGGAACGGACCTACGGAGTTACTTCCTGATCTTTCTTTATATATGCACACGGTGGATGTATGGATTGGAGCGGATCGAGGTGCTCTAACCCTAGCAGAAGGTAAAATGCCGCTTGACTATGCTGTAGGAGATTTTGATTCTATAAATGATATAGAAAAAAACACTGTACAAGCATATGCAAATTCATATGAAGTTTATCCTGTTGAAAAGGATCAAACCGATTTAGAAATTGCACTAACAAAGGCATATGAATTACAGCCAGAAAAAATTTATTTATTCGGTGTAACCGGAGGACGTCTCGATCATGCATTAATTAATATTCAATTACTTTACTCCATAATGAATCGGGGTATTCAAGGAGTTATTGTTGATATTCAAAATCAGCTTGAATTAACGTTCCCCGGCAGTTATGAAATAAAGCAGAATAAACGATATCCGAATATTTCTTTTATTCCATATACCCAGTATGTAAAAGGATTGACGCTAAATGGTTTTTATTATCCATTGCAAAATCAGTCGATAACGTGGGGGTCGACTCTCTGTATATCAAACAAGCTTCTTTCAAATTATGGTACTTTTTCGTATAAGGAAGGCATACTATTAATAATAAAGAGTCGTGATGCTATGTCAGATACGATTCCAATGTAAGCTTTGTTTAACAGGAAGAAAAGTTTAGAATTTTCCTTCCTGCATAAGTGTAACTAAGGCTTTCTCCATAAAGCTTGGCGAAAGCCAAGTTTTCTAATATACAGAGGAGGCGGAGAACTCATGAAATTTTATACTATTAAACTCCCAAGGTTTATCGGCGGATTTGTTCGAGTTGTCATTGGTACTTTTAAAAAGGATAGATAGGGTAAAATCAGCTTTTGTCAATTCATTTGGCAAAAGCTCATTTTTTTTGGACAAGGTTGAAAGTTAGAAGGATTTGTTTTAATGGCGGAGTTCTTAGTTGTAATTAGCAATAAAAAAGTATTTTTACTAACTAAAAAAGCATCCAATTTAATGGATGCTTTTAAGCTATTAACTAATGTTCGATTGTTCTGATCTCAGGTATATTTATACGCGCTCTACTTTACCAGATTTCAAGGCACGAGTAGATACGTAAACACGTTTAGGTTTGCCATCTACCATAATACGAACTTTTTGCACATTAGCCTTCCAATTACGTTTGTTGGAATTCATAGCGTGAGAGCGTTGGTTTCCACTGCGAGTTTTACGTCCAGTAACAACACATTTTCTAGCCATGGTAATCCCTCCTACTCTGACATGTGTCATATAATTACTTAATTAATTTATCACATGTATCGCTAGAATGCAATTGTTATTGGGAATTATATAAAGAAAAATATCTTGACAGAACAATATAAATCATCCATTGTTATAGAGGATAAAATTTTACATAAGTGTGTCTGAAGCTTTTAAAATGAATATGCTTGTAGTAAAATATTCTTATAATGATTGGGTATTAAAGGAGGATAATTAATGTCCATTGAACTTAATACAAATGATGGTCAAGTAACTATTACGAACGAGGTTATATCTACAATTGCAGGTGGCGCAGCAGTAGAGTGTTATGGAATTGTTGGCATGGCATCAAAAAGCCAGATTAGAGATGGAATTGCTGAAATTCTTCGTAAAGAGAATTTTTCAAAGGGTGTAATTGTGCGCCAGGAAGAAAATCATCTCCATATCGATATGTATATCATTGTTAGTTATGGTACAAAAATCTCTGAAGTTGCACATAATGTACAATCACAAGTCAAATATACGTTAAACAAGTCCTTAGGATTGGCAATTGACTCGGTTAATATTTACATTCAAGGTGTCCGGGTCGCAAGGGATTAGTCTTTTCATTAGCAGTTAGGAAATATTAATACTTTCTTACTGCATAAGCACAACTAAGGCTTTCGCCATTAAAGCGTGGCGAAAAGCCAAGTTTTTTAACATGTGATAACTTTGGAAAACTAAACAGCTGCTTTTTATTGAACATTTGATAGAGCGCACAAATTACTTTTTTGTATTGTTAAACTAACTTGAAAAAATTAGTCACCAGATTATCTTGAGGCGCTTACGCTTTTCTTTCACTTTAATTCTAGTGGTATAAAGTATAAGTGAAATAAAGGCTTTCGCCATTAATTCTTGGCGACAAGCCAAGTTTTTCGAATGAGGAGGAAGTATTTTGAAGGTACAAACGTTGAATGGCATAACGTTTACGCAAATGGTTCTCTCTGGAGCAAACCATTTGTCGAATAATGCTCAGAAAATAGATGCATTAAATGTTTTTCCAGTTCCTGATGGAGACACTGGAACAAATATGAATTTATCGATGACGTCAGGTGCAAGTGAAGTAAAGAAAATTAATAGTGAAAATGTGTCGGAAATCGCTACTGCATTTGCAAAGGGATTGCTCATGGGAGCCAGAGGTAACTCGGGTGTGATTCTATCTCAATTATTTCGCGGATTTGCTAAAGGATTAGAAAATAAAGAAACCGTATCATCCAAAGACATGGCAAATGCATTTGATAGCGGAGTAGACACTGCTTATAAAGCTGTAATGAAACCTGTTGAAGGTACCATTTTAACAGTTGCTAAGGATGCTGCTAAAGTAGCGATTAGCAAAGCGAAAACAGAAAAAGATGTAATCGCTTTAATGGAAGAAGTCGTTAAAGAAGCAAAGGCATCATTGAAACGTACACCAGATCTTTTACCTGTGCTTAAAGAAGTGGGAGTTGTAGATTCTGGTGGACAAGGTCTTTTAACAATTTATGAAGGATTTCTTGCTGCTCTAAAAGGTGAAGAATTACCAGAACAGGATGCTGATGCAGCAGAAATGGAAGAAATGGTAAATGCTGAACATCATAAAATTGCACAAGATTTCATGGATACATCCGAAATTGAATTTGGTTACTGTACTGAGTTCATGGTCAAGTTTGAAGAAGATAAATTAAATGAAAATCCATTTGATGAAGAAACATTTCGTAATGAACTTAGTGAGCATGGTGATTCACTTCTTGTTGTGGCAGATGATGAAATTGCAAAAGTTCATGTTCATGCAGAATATCCTGGATCAGTAATGACTCTTGGGCAACGTTTTGGCAGTTTAATTAATATGAAAATTGAAAACATGCGTGAACAGCATACAGCACTTGTTGGAAGCCAAGATACAGAGGCTACCCCAAAAGCGCAAGCTGAATATGGAATTGTAACTGTTGCTATGGGATCTGGACTGACTTCTTTATTTGAAAGCCTTGGTGCGTCTGTTGTAATCGAAGGCGGGCAGACGATGAATCCAAGTACACAGGACATTACAAATGCAATTGAAAAAGCTAATGCTAAAAATGTACTTATACTTCCAAATAATAAAAATATTGTAATGGCTGCTGAGCAAGCTGCAGAACTAGCTGAAGTAAGTGCTGAAGTTGTTCCAACAAAGACAATTCCACAAGGGATAAGTGCATTGCTTGCCTTTCATCCAGATAGTGATATCAAGAACAACAAAGAAGCAATGGAAGAAGCAAGTACACAGGTTAAAACGGGTCAAGTTACATATGCTGTACGCGATACGCAAATTGATGGTATTACAATTGAAAAGAATCATTTTATGGGTATTGCAGATGGAAAGATTAAAGGATCCAATCAAGATAAAATAGAAACTGTTAAATTATTACTGAATGAAATGATTACAGAGGATGATGAAATTCTAACTATTCTTCAAGGTGAGGATGCAAGTGCTGAAGAAGTGGAATTAATTGAGAAGTATATTGAAGAGACGTATGAAGATATGGAAATTGAAATACACAATGGAAACCAGCCGATTTATTCGTTTATTTTTTCAGTAGAATAAACAAGCCTCGTCTTTTTGTGGTACACAAATAGTAAAAACGTAGAGTAAATTGGGCATTGAATTGGATAGCAATTTGATGCTCTTTTTTATATTTTGGTATATAGCTCTCATCTAAATTTTGCTTTAAAATGTTAGGTGATATGGTGGATCTTTAATGTACAACTGAAATATACCCATTTTCTGTGGACGAGCTTGGAAATCCCCATCGTTCGTCCTGAGTGAAGAGGCTTGCAAAATATATAAGGATGATCGATTAAGTAAGGCACTTCCTGGGAATGCGATTACTCGCCCCATCTCATCGAAGAGACAGCTGAAGATCCCTTAGGAAACTGAAGCGTTGCCCGCGGAAAGCGGGATGTATCTCTGGAGCGGTGGCATAGCACTCAAGTATTTCCTCGCATTAATTTGCAGTTTATATCAAACACTTGTTAAGATTTATTGTTTGCAAAAGCTGAAATCAACTATATTAAAAAAATAGCAGTTCAATTAATGGTACAAGTTGCGTTTTGTACGTGAAATTGAACTGCTTACTTTTAAATTCCGGTTATTTTTATGATAAAGTCAAACAGAAACAATGCTGAGATAATAATTAATGTGATAGATAGTTCCTTCTGTTTACCTACAGCAAGCTTAACAATTGGGTATGCAATAAAACCAAATGCCATCCCATCCGCTATACTGTACGTAAACGGTATTAATGCGACGATTAAGAAGGCTGGCAGTGCTTCAGATAAATCATCCAATGGAACGTGTCTGATATTCTGTGCCATTAAAACCCCAACAATGATTAATATTGGGCTAATAGCAGCATTTGGTATCATGGATATCCATGGAATAATAAAAATAGTTGCTAAGAAAAGTAATCCAGCTGTTACAGAAGCTTTTCTTGACCTACCATTTGATGCTATTACAGCCGCATTTTCTGCCGCTGATACAGTTGGTGATGTACCAAAAAATGCGCAAGTAAGCGATGAGAATGCAGTTACTTGATATGCTTTTTTATAGCTGTCGTTACGTTCCAACATATGAAGCTGTCCATGCAATAATCCCATGTTTTCGAAGATAAGAATCATCGCTAAAGGAAAGATTGCCAGCCAGAATGCAAGCTCATCAACTGCTGTAAATGATGGAATAAATAACATTTCACCCATATTAATACTCACAGTACTTTTTCCAGTGTCCAGAATACCGAAGAAATGCGCAAATATAGTCCCGCTTATCATCGTAATTAGGAAGTTAGCTGGGATATTCTTAATAAATAAAAATATAGCAATGAATAATGTTAATAAACTTACGATGACAGTAGGTGAAGTGAAATCACCAATAGCAACAATGGTGTTCTCACCACTGATAACAAGTTCGCTTTTTTCTAAGCCTATTAAGATTAGGAAAAAGCCTAGTCCTACTGTAATTGCATGTTTTAATGATTCAGGAATTGCTTCTTTTAGTAGGACACCTAAGCGACTAAACGCAGTAATTATAAATAATACAGAAGCAATCATTACAACTGCTAAGCCTTCTTGAAACGTTAATCCTGCACCTTCGACAATGGAATAGGCAAATAATGCATTAATCCCCATCCCAGGAATCAGAATCAATGGGAGCTTAGCAAATAATCCCATCAGAATTGTTCCGACAAAACTTGCCATTATCGTTGCAAGCATTCCAGCTTCAAGTGAAATCCCTGCTTCACTTAGGATAGACCCATTTACAGCAACAATATAGACTGTAGTAAGGTAGCCAACCAAACCGGCAACAATTTCTGTTCGCCATTTACCATTAGTAGCTTCTAACTCAGTGTTGTTATTATAAGGCATCTAATCTCCTCAAATTTCTAACTGTCCCTCTCCCACCCGACTATATATAGTGTGCTCAATAGTTAAATGAATACACTCTTAATGTATAATCCACAAATAGTTATTATATGTTCCCCTTCAAAAAAAGTCAATGAAGTCAAGCAGTAAGTTAGACTTGAGGAAAATAAAGCTCAATTCAACCCTCGGGTGATTATTAGATGGGTTTTTGTTATAATTAGCAATGGAGATAAATTTATTTTGGGGACGGTGTTGATTCGTGAAGTATAATTCAGTCTTTGATATTATTGGACCAGTTATGATTGGTCCTTCTAGTTCACATACAGCAGGTGCAGCAAGAATAGGAAAAGCTGCACGTAACTTATTCGGTGAAGAGCCAAAATGGGCAAGAATTCATTTATATGAATCATTTGCTAAAACTTATAAAGGACACGGAACAGACTTTGCTTTAGTTGGTGGATTGTTAGGGTACGAAACAGATGATACACGAATGAATCAAGCATTGGTAACTGCAAAAGAGAAAAATATCGATGTTCAATTTATTGAGGATAGTGCGGCTGTTGACCATCCCAATACTGCGCGGCTAGTTATTGGAAATGATACAGATCAAATTGAGCTTGTAGGTATATCTATCGGGGGCGGAAAAGTAGAAATCACTGAATTAAATGGTTTCGAATTACGGTTATCAGGCAATCACCCAGCAATTCTTATCATGCATAATGATCGCTATGGAGCTATTGCTTCTGTAACTAAAATTTTGGCTAAAAATGAGATTAACATTGGACATATGGAAGTGAACCGCAAAGATGTTGGAAAAGAAGCATTAATGGTTATTGAGGTCGACCAAAATGTGGAAGATACTATTTTAAAAGAGTTAGAGAGTGCTGATCATATTATCCAGATCTCAAAAATAGTGAGCTAATCGGCAATAGAGAGGAGTTTTCATCATATGTTTCGTAATGCTGCAGAATTAGTAGAAATGGCAGAAAAGGAAGATGTTTTAATATCTGAAATTATGATTCGTCAAGAGATGGAAGTAAAAGATAAATCACGTGAAGAAGTTTATTCCGAAATGGAAAAGAATCTGGAAGTGATGGAAAAAGCAGTAGAAGATAGCCTTAAAGGTGTAGAATCTGTTACTGGATTAACTGGCGGGGATGCAGTTTTAATTCAAAATTATATGAAGGAAAAGACTCCACTATCAGGTAATCTATTAATGGATGCTGTTAGTAAGGCAATGGGTACCAATGAAGTGAATGCAGCAATGGGTACAATTTGTGCAACACCAACTGCCGGGAGTGCAGGCTGTGTACCTGGGACATTATTTGCTGTTAAGAACCAGTTGAATCCGACGCGTGAACAAATGATACGTTATCTCTTTACTTCTGGTGCATTTGGATTTGTTGTTGCGAACAATTCGTTTATTTCTGGGGCTGCTGGCGGATGTCAGGCAGAAGTAGGCTCAGCAGGAGCAATGGCATCTGCTGCAATAGTTGAAATGGCCGGTGGAACGCCGCAGCAATCAGCTGAGGCATTTGCTATGACACTGAAGAATATGCTTGGTCTTGTTTGTGACCCAGTTGCGGGTCTTGTTGAAGTGCCTTGTGTAAAACGAAATGCTGGGGGATCTTCACTTGCTATTGTATCAGCAGATATGGCTTTAGCTGGTGTTACAAGCAGAATTCCGTGTGATGAAGTAATTGGTGCCATGTACCGTATTGGGAAGCAAATGCCATCAAGCTTGCGTGAGACAGGTGAAGGCGGACTAGCAGATACCCCGACAGGACGTCTATTAAAAGAGAAAATATTCGGTATGTCCGTTTAGAAAGAGTGATTAACGTGCTAAGCGATCCAGTAATACAATTAAAAGGGGTAGGTGATAAATTTGCAGGAAATCTGGCAGAGATGAATCTTCATACTGTGGAAGATTTGCTGTATTATTTCCCCAACCGCTACGATGTATTTGAAATTAAACCTCTTAGCGAATTAATTCATGAAGATAAAGTTACAATCGAGGGAAGGGTAGTGAATGAGCCTTCCCTTACTTTTTATGGAAAGAAAAAGTCCCGGTTAACTTTTAATGTAGAAGTCGAGAATGTAGCGATTAAGGCTGTTATGTTTAACCGTGCATTTGCCAAAAAACAAATTAATGCAGGTGACACAATTACATTAACTGGTAAATGGGATGCACACCGTCTGCAAATAACTGTCAATAATTATAAAAAAGGCCCGGCATCTGAACAAACTGCGATCCAGCCAATGTACCCGCTCAAGGGTGACGTAACAAACTATAAATTAAAGAAAACGATACAGTCCGCTATTAGCGAATATGGAGCTGAGATCACTGAAATTTTACCAAGTTATTATTTGGAAACTTATAAACTTCCAGAACGACGAAGTGCGGTAACTACTATGCATTTTCCTAAGAATAGAATTGATCTAAAACATGCAAGACGAAGATTTACATATGAAGAATTTTTATTATTTCAGCTAAGAATGCAGTTATTAAGAAAAATTAAACGTGAGGCGACAGAAGGTAATGCTCAGCACTATAACGTGATGCAAGTCCAGGAATTTATTGATACTTTCCCGTTCTCTTTAACCAATGCGCAACAAAAATCATTAAATCAAATTCTGGCGGACATGAAATCACCCTACCGAATGAATCGTCTTTTACAAGGTGATGTTGGTTCTGGCAAAACAGCAGTGGCAGCAATTTGCCTATACGCTGCAATAACTGCTGGTAAGCAAGGAGCCTTAATGGTACCAACAGAAATATTGGCTGAGCAGCACTATCAATCACTTACAGAATTGTTCGGTGATAAAGCGACAATCGTATTATTGACCGGTTCTGTAAAGGGGAAAAAAAGAAAAGAAATGACTGCCGCAATTGATAATCATGAGGTAGATATTGTTATAGGGACGCATGCTCTAATTCAGGATGAT
Source organism: Virgibacillus salinus (assembly GCF_900102415.1). Lineage (NCBI taxonomy): Bacteria > Bacillati > Bacillota > Bacilli > Caryophanales > Bacillaceae > Virgibacillus > Virgibacillus salinus. Next base: position 755,404 of record NZ_FNKD01000002.1, on the reverse strand, counting down.
GTTTTCTTTGATAATCTTGGTTTTGCTATTGTTGACGAGCAGCATCGGTTTGGGGTTAAGCAACGCCGTACACTACGTGATAAGGGGTTAAATCCTGATGTTTTATTTATGACAGCTACCCCTATCCCACGCACATTAGCAATTACTGCCTTTGGTGATATGGATGTTTCAGTAATTGATGAAATGCCATCAGGAAGAAAAGAAATTGAAACATACTGGACAAAAGAAAATACGCTTGATCGGGTACTCGGATTCATTGAAAAACGTGTTAATCAAGGTGAACAAGCCTATGTTATATGTCCGTTAATTGAAGAGTCAGACAAGATGGATATTCAAAATGCCGTTGACCTTTTTCACCAATTACAGGAATTTTATTCAAATTCTTTAAAAGTTGGGCTTATGCATGGACGACTTACAGCCGATGAAAAAGATGAGGTCATGAAACAATATGCAGCAAATGAAATTCAAGTATTGGTCTCGACAACTGTTGTTGAAGTGGGAGTGAATGTCCAAAACGCAACAATTATGGTTATTTATGATGCAGAGCGTTTTGGCTTATCCCAGTTACATCAGCTTAGAGGGCGCGTAGGTCGTGGAAATAAACAAAGCTATTGTATTCTAATTGCTGATCCAAAAGGAGAAGTCGGAAAAGAACGGATGCGTATTATGACTGAAACTAATAACGGCTTTGAGTTATCCGAGCAGGATTTAAAGCTCCGTGGTCCGGGTGATTTCTTTGGCAAAAAACAAAGTGGTCTGCCAGACTTCAAGGTAGCAGATATGATTCATGATTATCGCGCTTTAGAAACTGCCAGGCAGGACGCGCAGGAAATAATTGAGAAGAATTTACTGGAGGAAAATAGTGAATTTTATCAACTAAGAGTTAACTTGGAAAACGATACATTTCTTCATGATAAACTCGATTAATTGTTAACTTGCATATTTAGACTTGGTATTATATATTACTATTAGTACCAAGTCATAGTATTAGCAGTAATACCACATTTTTTATTAGGATATTATAAAATGGAAGCGTTGTGTATAACTGAACTTAATAAATAAGCCATGTTCAGCTTCAGTGACCAGTGACTAGTGGACTTCCTACTCCTCCTTACGATAAGGTAACATCGAATCGAATGACGAAGGATGGCCGACTAAAAACGGGCTTTGCTCCCAACGTCCGCACACCCCTATGAAGGGGCGTGTTGCCTTTATCTCAGGTAAAGGAAGATCGACTAAAATCGCCGCGATACGCGGCAACGTCAGACCCACCCGCGATGCGCGGGCGCAGGCCATACGTCACTAAACGGTCACTTACGCTTTTGTTATTTGGATGGTGCCATTAAATGAAGATAAGTAAAATGGAACGGCAGCGATTATTAAAAGAAACGATTGAAAATACTCCATTTATTACTGATGACGATTTATCAAAAAAATTCAATGTTAGTATTCAAACAATTCGTCTGGACCGAATGGAACTATCGATTCCTGAGCTTCGCGAGCGTATTAAGTCAGTTGCGACATACCAATGGAACGAAACAGTGAAAGCACTAACTTTAGATGAAGTAATTGGGGAAATTATTGATTTGGAATTAGATAATCGGGCAATTTCAATATTAGTAATCAATAAAGAACATGTTTTTTCGAGAAATAAGATAGCGAGGGGACATCATTTGTTTGCTCAAGCAAACTCACTTGCTGTTGCCGTTATTAATGATGAACTTGCATTAACAGTAAAATCTGAACTTAAGTTTACCCGTCAGGTTAATGAGGGAGAACGTGTGGTTGCTAAAGCCTTTGTAGAAGAAGTGAGCGATAAAGGTTTAACGGTTGTCCGGGTGAACAGCTTCGTTGAAAACGAAAAAGTGTTTACTGGGTTATTTCATATGTATCGCTCAAATGATCAAAAAGGGGACAATCTAAAATGAAAATAGCAATTGATGCCATGGGAGGCGACCATGCACCTAAGGAAATTGTCTTAGGAGCGATGGATGCTGTTTCCCAAATTGAAAATTTAACGATAAACTTAATAGGTGATGAGAAAAAAATAAACGAATATTTAACCAATTCAAAAAATATTAATGTTATTCATACGGATGAAGTAATTACTGCTGCCGATGAACCTGTTCGAGCGGTACGGCGTAAAAAAAACTCTTCACTTGTATTAATGGGTAAAGAAGTAAAGGAACATCGGGCTGATGCATGTATATCTGCCGGGAATACTGGTGCCCTTATGAGCGCTGGACTATTTGTAGTGGGAAGAATATCAGGAATTGACCGCCCTGCACTTAGCCCGACATTGCCAACAATAGACGGAAAAGGCTTTTTATTACTTGATGTTGGAGCAAATGTAGATGCAAAAGCTCATCATCTTGTTCAATACGCAATTATGGGATCCATTTATACGGAAAAAGTGCGCGCTATTACTAACCCAACAGTAGGATTATTAAACGTTGGTACTGAAGACGGGAAAGGAAATGAGCTTACGAAAAAGGCGTTTTCTCAATTAAAAAAAGCCCCAATTAATTTCATTGGGAATGTTGAAGCCCGAGACATATTATCAGGAACCGCTGACGTAGTTGTGACAGATGGATTTAGCGGAAATATTGCACTTAAAACTATTGAAGGTACTGCAATGACAATGTTCTCGATGCTTAAAGAAACCTTTATGTCTTCTGTTAAAACAAAAATTGCCGCCGGAATGGTGAAAAGTGATTTGAAGGGGCTGCAAGGAAAGTTGGATTATTCAGAGTATGGCGGCGCTGGATTATTTGGTCTTTCTGCACCTGTAATTAAGGCACACGGTTCGTCTAATCGCCGTGCAGTATACAATGCAATTAAACAGGCAGCACATATGGTTGAATTTAACGTAACTAATACAATTGAAACTACTATGGAATCCATTGATTTGGAGGAGGGGGAGAGCGAATGAAACGAATAGCATTTATGTTCCCAGGACAAGGATCACAAACAGTGGGCATGGGAAAAGCATTTTATGATGAATATACTGAAATACAAGAATTATTTCGTGAAGCGGATCAGCTTTTAGACTCAGAGATATCAACTATTATGTTCGATGGTTCTAAGGAAATATTAACAGAAACCGAAAATGCTCAGCCCGCATTATTACTTTCGGGTTTTGCTGTACATACGTTACTCTTAAAAGAAGGAATAAAGCCTGACATGGCTGTTGGTCATAGTCTTGGAGAATATAGTGCACTAGTCGCAGCGGGTTCGATTTCCTTCAAAGAAGCATTACCTCTTGTTGCTTCACGAGGTAAGTTGATGGAAGAAGCGTTTCCAATGGGAAAAGGAGCAATGGCAGCGGTTCTTGGTATGTCTGAGGGGGAAATAAAACAAACTCTTCAACATCTGGATGAAGATGAAGTTGTTGATATTGCCAACCTAAATTGCCCTGGTCAGATTGTTATTTCCGGGTCTAAAGAAGGAATTGAAACAGCAAGCACGCTTTTAAAAGAAAATGGTGCAAAACGTGTTTTACCACTTAATGTTAGTGGTCCATTCCATTCCAGACTTATGAAGACAGCTAATGAGCAGTTTTCAAAAGAGTTAAATGATATAGATTTTAATGATGCACGCATCCCAGTTTATGCGAATGTTTCTGCTCAACCAGTAACTGAAAAGGAAGAAATAAAAGATTTACTAATCAGGCAGCTTTATTCACCTGTTAGATTTGAAGAATCCATCCGTAATATGATTGATGATGGTGTGGATGCCTTTGTTGAGGTAGGTAATGGTAAAGTATTAAGTGGTTTAGTGAGGAAAATTGACCGTAACGTTAAAACATTTGCAGTACAGGATCCAGCATCGTTAAACGATTTTATTTCGTGGTATAAGGAGGACTTGTAATGTTACAAGGGAAAAACGCACTAGTAACTGGTGCTTCACGAGGTATCGGTCGCTCTATTGCCCTGGAATTAGCAAAACAAGGTGCAAATGTGGCTGTAAATTATTCTGGCAGTGAAGAAAAAGCACAATCTGTTGTTGATGAAATTAAGCAATTGGGTGTAAAATCATTTAAGGTACAGGCAGATGTTGCAAACGAAGAAAACGCTAAAGCAATGGTTAAAGAAGTTGTAAGTCAATTTGGCAGTTTGGACATCTTAGTTAATAATGCTGGAATTACACGGGATAATTTGATAATGCGAATGAAGGAAGATGAATTCGATCAAGTGATTAACACTAACCTCAAAGGAGTATTCCAATGTACCAAAGCTGTTTCAAGACAGATGATGAAACAAAAAGCCGGTAGAATTGTTAATGTTGCTTCAATCGTAGGTGTGAGTGGAAACCCGGGGCAGGCTAACTATGTTGCAGCTAAAGCTGGCGTTATCGGACTGACGAAGTCCACTGCAAAAGAATTCGCATCGCGCAATATCTTGGTTAACGCTGTTGCGCCTGGTTTTATTTCAACAGATATGACAAATGAACTAACTGATGAGCAAAAAGAAAGTATGCTTGCAATGGTTCCATTAGCGAAACTTGGTGAACCAGAAGATGTGGCAAAAGTTGTACGTTTCCTCACATCAGATGATGCCAATTACATTACTGGACAAACCATTCATATTGATGGTGGAATGGTAATGTAGGAAGAAAAGTGCAGGCGACTGTTCAGCGACGTATGGACTGGACTGATCCGTATGAGATAAAGGAAACGCGAAGAGCGTATGCGATTCGACGTTGACTTATCGTAAGGAGGAGAAGGAAGTCTACTAGTCGCTAGGAGACGGAACTGGATCAATAAAAGCGAATGGGGCTTACTGAGCGACGACATGCGTAAGCAAGAGTCCGTAGAGCACGGGTTTTGTACTCAAGTGACAATTGCTTACGTCATGAGTCGCTAGCCCGATGAACTGGATCAGGAAAAGTGAATTAGGATCACGAAGTGTATGAAAGATATTATCCTCGAAGGGGGGTGAAGTATTATGGCAGATGTATTTGATCGTGTAAAAAATATCATCGTTGATCGTCTTGATGTGGAAGAATCTAAAGTAAAAATGGAAGCCTCTTTCAAAGATGACTTAGAAGCTGACTCATTAGACGTTGTTGAGCTTGTTATGGAGCTTGAAGATGAATTTGATATGGAAATAGCAGACGAAGAAGCAGAGAAAATTAATACTGTGGGTGATGCTGTTAACTACATAAACAGTATTCAATCATAAATATAGTTGAAAGTCTCGCAAATGCGGGACTTTCCGTATATTTAATATTTCAGATTAATTTTTTGCTAAGCAAAATAAATAGTACAGAGTGGTGATAATGATATGAATATTTCATCGTTGCAAGAACAACTTGATATTACATTTAATGACCATGACTTAATCAGACAGGCTTTTACACATTCATCTTATGTGAATGAGCATCGTGAAGAATCGTTTTCGGATAATGAACGTTTGGAGTTTTTAGGAGATGCCGTTTTGGAATTAGGTGTTTCTCAATATCTGTATCGAAACCAGAATAGCATGGCTGAAGGAGATCTAACTAAACTACGAGCTTCAATTGTTTGTGAACCATCTTTAGTCAATTTTGCCCGTGAATTGAATTTCGGGGAATATATACGGTTAGGAAAAGGTGAGGAACAAACAGGTGGTCGGGATCGTCCAGCTTTATTGGCAGACGTTTTTGAAGCGTTCCTTGGAGCATTGTATCTGGATAAGGGATACGATGTTGCTACCCAATTTTTAGAGAAATATGTATTTCCGAAAATAAAAACTGGTGCTTTTTCGCATGCGATGGATTACAAGAGCCAACTGCAAGAGCTTGTGCAGCAACATAAAATTCATAACATAGAATATAGTATCGTGGAAGAAAATGGCCCTTCCCATGACAAGGAGTTTGTTTCACAGGTACTAATTAAAGGTGATGTTGCAGGAGTTGGTGTTGGTCGTACAAAAAAAGAAGCCGAGCAACGTGCAGCAAAGAATGGATTGGATAGCTATAACGATTAAGAAATATTAAAGAATAAACCAGAGAATCATTTGATTCTCTGGCCTTTTACATAGTTTAAAACTATAAAATTTATTGCTGGTATAACTGAACTACAAAACCAGCCACGTCAGATACGACATACAGGACGCACTAGTGCCGGTGAGGCCAAAGGACGTGTCGTTTTAAACGACCAGCGCGCCTAGAGACTAATGGACTTATCACACCGTCTCTACAATAAGAAATAAAGGTGACTAAGACCGCCACTGTGGCCACGTCCTCGAACCATCCGCAAAGTTGAGCGCATTGTATACGCGCTTAACAGGCGTTTTGCGCTTTTAATTTAATGGATTTATGTTATGATTTCCTTACAGACCGTAATTCATCAATAAATGCTTGTGTTTCTGAAGCACTTAACTGCCCCTTCTGCGTAATCATATCATACATAAATTTAATGTCCTCGTATTTTTCCAAATCATAATCTTCCGGATCCATAATGGTGCGGTTAACGACATTCAACATCTCTGCAAGTTCATCGAGGATAAACTTTAAGTTTTCTTGTGATGGATTCTCCAAATTCATGTAAACACCTCATCTAATTAGTTTGACAATAACAAAAGCAATAAATCACGTATGTACTTGGCTATGCCTTCTTTTGTGCCTATGTTTATGATAAAATAAATGCGGTAAAAAGCCAAATTTTATATGGTACATAAAATTTTACTTTATCTCGGCAAGAAATAGGAGAATGTATAATGTATTTAAAACGATTAGAAAGTGTAGGATTCAAATCATTTGCTGAACGGATCAATGTTGATTTTGTTCCTGGTGTTACAGCAGTAGTTGGCCCAAATGGAAGTGGAAAAAGTAATATAACGGATGCAATCAGATGGGTACTTGGGGAGCAATCAGCAAGATCCTTACGTGGTTCCAAAATGGAAGATATTATTTTCCAGGGAAGTGATTCCAGAAAGCCCTTGAATGTTGCCGAGGTCACTCTAGTACTAGATAATAGTGATCAGGCGCTTCCACTTGACTATGAAGAAGTTAGTGTTACACGCCGTGTATACCGTTCAGGAGAAAGTGAATTTTATATTAATAAACAAGCCTGTCGATTGAAAGATATCGTGGAATTATTTATGGATTCAGGTCTTGGTCGTGAAGCATTCTCGATTATAAGTCAGGGAAAAGTAGAGGAAATTTTAAGTTCCAAAGCAGAAGAACGACGAACTATTTTTGAAGAGGCAGCGGGCGTACTTAAATACAAACAGCGCAAGAAAAAGGCGGAATATAAATTAGCTGAAACACAAGAGAATTTAAATCGTGTAGAAGATATTATATATGAAATAGAGCAACAAATAGATCCCCTAGAAGAACAAGCTGAAACCGCTAAGAAATATTTGGATAAGAAAGAACAACTGAAACAACAAGAAATCTCGCTTCTTGTTACGGAAATTGAACAACTTCATGAACAGTGGCAAGCGTTACTCGATGAATTAGATAAAGAAAAAATGAATGAAATTAATTTAAAAACGTCAATACAGCAAAAAGAAGCAAAACTGGAAAAAGAACGTCAGGAAATCCATGATCTTGATGAAGAAATCGAAAATCTGCAGGCAAATCTTTTAACAACAACACAACAACTTGAACAACTTGAAGGCAAAAAACAGGTACATAATGAACGAACAAAACATTTTGCTGAAAACAAAGAAAAGCTGGAATCACAGAAAAATGAAACTGCAAATCGTATCGATAAACTAAAAGATGAACTAAATGAAAAAAATGAACAACTTTCATCTTTACAAGCGGAACGAAATAATACAAAACAGCAGGTTGAACAATTAGAAGAAAAGTTGACAACAGATAGAGAAAACATTGCTGAGCAAATCGAAGAACTGAAATCAGAATATATTGAGTTTCTAAATAAGCAAGCTGCAAAGCGAAATGAAAAACAATCGATTGAACAGCAGCAACAGCAGATTTCTGGCAAAAAAAATAAACAGGCAGAGAAATTTGAGGATTTGCTTATACAACGAACCGAGCTTACGAATCAAAAAGATAAACTGCAGTCTGACTATTCAGCTCAAGAAAAAAAATATAACGCTATGGCATCAGTTATACAACAATTGAAGGAAAAGTTGAGTACTGACCGACAAGAATTTCAAGAAGCACAGACGAAGCTATATCAAGGCTATCAATATATTGAGAAGTTAAAATCCAAACAAGAAATGCTTGAAGATATGAAAGAAGATTATCAAGGATTCTTCTATGGTGTGAAGGCCGTTTTGAAAGCACGCGAGGAACGGAAACTTGATGGTATCTCTGGTGCTGTGATTGAACTGGTTGATGTACCTAAAACATATATTACAGCAATTGAAACAGTACTCGGTGCTCAAGCTCAGCATGTAGTTGTAAACGATGATACGGCAGCTCGTAATGCGATTAGCTGGCTTAAAAAAACAAGTAATGGACGAGCAACCTTTTTACCATTATCCTCAATAAAAGCCCGTTTTGTGCCACAAGATGTATTAACAAAAGTGCAGAACCACGATGGTTTTATTGGTGTCGCTGCGGATTTAGTATCTGCACATAATGACTTTCAAAAAGCAGTCAATCACTTAATGGGGCATGTAATAATCGCGAAAACATTGCGAGATGCTAACGAAATCGCAAAAATTGTTATGCGTAAATACCGTATTGTTACACTTGAGGGTGACGTTGTTAATCCAGGAGGTTCAATGTCTGGTGGAGCGCAGAAGAAATCAAATCAGTCTTTATTCACAAGAGAAAAAGATTTGCAGGAAGTAACAGATAAATTAAGTGAATTTCAGAAGAAGGCTACTGCATTTGAACAGAAAGTTGACAAACAAAAGCAGCAAATTGATACGACAGAAAAGGAATTAGTAGATGAAGAACACGCTATTACGAATGAGCATCAAATGCTCCAGGAAATTCGATCCTCGTACAAAGAGGTGGAAATGAAGCTGGTGTCACTTAATGATAGTCTTACGTTGTATGATCAAGATAAACAGCAATTTGATCATGATAACGAGGAATTAGAATCCCGTGATAAGCAACTTTCAAGTGAACTAGATGATATTTCAAATCAGCTTGTAATGGTGCAAAATCAGATTAATGAACTTACTGAACAAGAAGCGGATTTTAAAGAAAATCAAGAGCAATTGCAGCAGGACTTTCAAAAAGCACAAGTAACTTTAGCTGAACAGGAAGAACGTTTGAGGAGCCAACGTGAAAAAACGAATACGGTTAGTGATCAATTAACAGAATACAAAGCCCAATTTGAAAAATACGCAAGCGATTTAAATGACTTACTTGAAATGCAAAATTCCACAGAAACCGAAGCTGATATTGATCAGAACATCAAATCGGCTAAGGATGATAAGGAAGCTTTAACGAGTAAAATACAGCATATGCGTTCCAATAGAGCAGAAAGAACACAGCTTATGCAGGATCAAGAAAGAGAGTTAAAAGAAGAGAACACAAAGCATCAATCATTTATGCAAGAAATTCAGCAAAAAGAAGTTAAAGCGAACCGTTTAGATGTAGAGCTGGAGAATAGGCTGTCGCAACTGCAATCAGATTATACGATTACGTTTGAAAAAGCTAAACAGACCTACGATAAGACAGAGGATATTGAAGAGACTAAATCAATGGTGAATCAAATTAAACAAGCGATTGACCAGCTTGGAACAGTGAATTTGGGTGCGATTGATGAATATGACCGTATTTCTGAGCGTTATGACTTTTTATCTGAGCAAAAGAATGACTTAGTGGAAGCAAAACAAACGTTATATACCGTGATCTCAGAAATGGATGAGGAGATGCAAAAGCGATTCGGTGAAACGTTCAATCAGATAAAGGACGAGTTCGCTGTTGTTTTTGAGCAATTGTTTGGAGGCGGTCGTGCTGAGTTGAAGCTAACCGACCCAAGTAATCTTTTGGATACAGGTGTAGAAATTATTGCACAGCCACCAGGTAAAAGACTGCAGCATTTGGGTCTACTTTCCGGTGGTGAACGCGCATTAACAGCAATAGCGTTATTATTTGCGATATTACGTGTTCGTCCTGTACCGTTTTGTGTACTAGACGAAGTAGAAGCTGCACTTGATGAAGCGAATGTTACGAGGTTTGCAAAATATGTGAATGCATATAGTAAAGATACGCAATTTATTGTAATCACACACCGAAAAGGTACAATGGAAGAGGCAAATGTATTATATGGTGTCACAATGCAAGAGTCTGGAGTATCACGTTTAGTATCTGTTCGGCTAGAAGATACGAAAGAATTAGTTAACTCGTAGGGAGGATGTCACATAGATGAGTTTCATGGAAAAATTGAAAAATAAATTCAAGCAAAACGAAGAAACAGAAGAAGTTTCAGCAAAATATAAAGAAGGTATGGAAAAGACACGAAATTCCTTTTCAGGCAAGATTAATGATCTGATCGCCCGCTATCGAAAAGTTGATGAGGATTTTTTTGAAGAACTGGAAGAAGTGCTTATATCAGCAGACGTTGGGGTTATGACTGTAATGGATCTTGTTGAAGAATTAAAGATGGAAGTTAAACGTCAAAATATAAAAGATACGAAAGAAATAAAGGATGTTATTTCTGAAAAGCTTGTAGAAATTTACTATGGAGACGATGATGAGGAAATTGAAGCGTTGCATATTGAAGAAAACCAACTTTCTGTAATTCTTGTTGTTGGTGTAAATGGAGTTGGCAAAACAACCTCTATTGGTAAACTTGCACACAAATTAAAACAGGATGGTAAAAATGTTGTATTAGCAGCCGGTGATACTTTCCGTGCTGGCGCTATCGAACAGTTGGATGTGTGGGGAGAACGTGCCAATGTAGATGTAATTAAGCAAAGTGCCGGAAGTGACCCTGCTGCGGTTATATTTGACGGGATTAAGGCTGCGAAATCTCGTAATGCTGATGTATTAATCTGTGATACAGCTGGAAGGTTACAAAATAAGGTGAACTTAATGAATGAGCTTTCCAAAGTTAAGCGGGTTATTGAGCGGGAAGTTCCTGGGGCACCACATGAAGTGTTGCTAGTATTAGATGGAACGACTGGTCAAAATGCAATGAGTCAGGCAAAAACATTTTCCGACGCAACCGATGTAACTGGTATTGTACTAACGAAGCTTGATGGAACTGCAAAAGGTGGAATTGTTTTAGCAATCCGAAATGAATTAAATATCCCTGTTAAATATGTGGGGCTTGGTGAAAAAGTAGAGGATCTTCAGGAGTTTAACGCACATGCATTTGTCTATGGTTTATTCGCTGATCTCCTTGAAGAGAATCCAGAATAATGTTACTATATTTTATGTAAAGGAATTTCACTTAACAAGGGGTGTTTTGATTGCTGGAAAAAACAACGCGAGTTAATTATTTATTCGACTTTTATCAAGAGCTACTAACCCCTAAACAGCGTAATTATATGGAAATGTATTATTTGGAGGACTATTCACTGGGTGAAATTTCCGAGCTATTTGAGGTTTCCAGGCAAGCTGTTTATGATAATATTAGACGTACAGAAAAAATGCTTGAGTCCTATGAACAAAAGTTGAAACTATATGATAAATTTCAGCAGCGTGTCAATATTTTAGCCCAGCTGAATGAAGTGACTGCTAATGATAGTAATATGCAAAAGTTTATTAATCAATTAAAAGAATTAGATTAGGGGGACACCTTCTATGGCATTTGAAGGATTGGCCGACCGTTTACAAAGCACGATGAAAAAAATAAAAGGTAAGGGTAAGGTCTCAGAACAAGACGTTAAAGAAATGACGCGTGAAGTTAGACTCGCTTTACTTGAAGCCGATGTAAACTTTAAAGTTGTAAAAGACTTAATTAAACGGATTAAAGAACGCGCTGTTGGTCAGGAAGTGATGGAGAGCTTAACACCTGGACAGCAGGTGATCAAAGTTGTAAAAGAAGAATTAACAGAACTTATGGGTGGTGAGCAAAGCAAAATAGCTGTTGCCGATCGTTCACCAACTGTAATCATGATGGTTGGTCTGCAAGGTGCCGGTAAGACAACGACAACTGGTAAGCTCGCAAACCATTTACGAAAACAGCATAATCGCTCGCCATTATTAGCAGCATGCGACGTTTATCGTCCAGCAGCGATAGAGCAGCTTGAAACTCTTGGCCAGCAATTGGATATGCCTGTTTTTTCAAAAGGTACAGAGGCTAATCCTGTTGATATCGCATCTGAAGCCGTACAACAGGCTAAAGCAGACCACAATGATTATGTCATTATTGATACAGCAGGACGTTTACATGTTGATACTGATTTAATGGATGAACTACAGCAAATTAAGTCATCCGTTAAACCAGATGAAATATTCCTAGTTGTCGATGCAATGACAGGTCAGGACGCAGTAAATGTTGCCGAAAGCTTTAATGAACAGCTAGACTTATCTGGTGTTGTTTTAACTAAACTTGATGGTGATACACGTGGTGGTGCAGCACTTTCCATCAAAGCTGTTACTGATAAACCTATAAAATTTGCCGGTACTGGTGAAAAACTAGATGGATTTGAGGCATTTCATCCTGAACGAATGGCATCTCGAATTCTCGGTATGGGTGATGTGTTATCACTTATTGAAAAAGCACAGACAAACGTTGATGAGAAACAAGCAAAAGAACTCGAACAAAAAATGCGTACAGCATCCTTTACCTTTGATGACTTTTTGGAGCAGATGGGTCAAGTGAAGGAAATGGGACCTTTAGAAGATCTGATGGGTATGATTCCTGGTGCCAGCAAGATGAAGGGTCTGAAAAACGCACAAATTGATGAGAAACAGCTTGTTTATGTTGAAGCGATTATCCAATCGATGACTAAGAAAGAACGACAAGAGCCAAGTATTATGAACGCAAGCCGGAAAAAAAGAATTGCAAAAGGTTCTGGAACTTCAGTTTCGCAGGTGAACCGTTTATTGAAGCAATTTGATGAAATGAAAAAAATGATGAAGCAAATGACAGGTGCCCAAAAAGGTAAAAAAGGCAAAGGAATGAAGTTTCCGTTTATGTAAGAACAAAAGCGCAAGCGCCTGTTTAGCGCCGTATGGACTGGACTGACCCGTGTGAAATAAAGGATACACGAAGAGCGTTAGCGATTCGATGTTGACTTATCGTAGACACGGGGAGGGAAGTCCACTAGGTGCTAGGCGCTGGAGCTGGACGAGGCTGAATCGGGAGTTCAGTTATCCATAGCACTTAAATTTTATAGTTTCCTAAACAAGAACAAAGGCGCAAGCGCCAGCCCAACGCAGGCGGATTGACGTTGCCGCGCGAAGTGGGGGTTTTAGTCTATCTTCCTTTAAGATTCAATATCTTTCTATCATGTAATGGAAAAACACTTTACAGACTTTGAACTTTCTGTTAGAATCTAAAATTGTGTAAAACATATTTATTGGAGGTGCAATAACATGGCAGTTAAAATTCGTTTAAAACGTATGGGATCTAAAAGAAATCCATTTTATCGTTTAGTTGTAGCAGATTCACGTTCTCCACGCGATGGTCGCTTAATCGAGCAAATTGGAACATACAATCCTGTAGTTAATCCAGTTGAAGTTAAAATAGATGAAGAAAAAGCATTGGATTGGATGACTAAAGGTGCAAAACCAAGTGATACAGTTCGTAACCTTTTCTCAAAAGAAGGCATCATGAAAAAATTCCACGACCAGAAAAATCAAAAGTAAAGTAGTGTGATATCATGAAAGCCCTAATCGAATCAATTGTTACACCATTAGTTGATCAACCAGAGGACATTGTTGTAACAGAAACAGAAGAGGATGCAAAGATTGTTTACCATCTTTCTGTAAATCAAAACGATGTTGGTAAGGTTATTGGCAAAAATGGACGTATCGCAAAGGCAATTCGAACCGTTGTTTATGCAGCGAAATCGGATGCAAATAAACGTATTTATTTGGATATTATGTAAAGGGAGAGGGGATACCTTTCCCTTTTTCCACATCTAATTCATTATTTTCTGTACCAAGACTGTTTAGGAGAGCGAGGAACAGTAGTGCAAATAATAAAGAAGGTTCTCATAAAGCAAGTTATTACCGATAAAAGTAAAGCAAAATTGCACAAAAATTTTTATAATCATAAAATGCGACTTGAACAAGAGTGTCAACAGCTCCTGTTTGAACAACGTAAATTACAAAATAAAACAGGCGTATCAAAACAAGAACTTTCTCAGCGATTTCAGCAGGAAGTTAAAAATCGCAAGGAAAAGATTAAATTGCTTGATTTTAAGATCGAACAGTTGGATATGCTGGAAATAGGCAGTGAAATTACGGAAAAAGAAGTTGAATCTCTTGTTGAAGTGAAAGTTGGATCGCATTGGAATGAGATTATGGAAGAAACAGCGATTGTTATTGAAGATGACATCGTTATTCGAATTGATGAGTAGCAGGTGAAATTATGACTGAAAAGATGTTTAATGTCGGTAAAATAATAAACACACATGGTATAAGAGGCGAAGTAAAAGTACTTCGTATCAGTGATTTTGATGAACGGTTTGAAGTTGGAGGAACATTATTTTTAGTGAAAGAAAACGAAGCTCCTATTGAATTGGAAATAAATTCACATCGTGTACATAAGGGGTTTGATCTTCTTCAATTTAAAGGAATCGACAACATTAGCGATGTTGAGCATTATAAAGGTGCATTTTTGAAAATAACGGAAGGTCAATTAACCGACCTGGAAGAAGATGAATACTATTACCACGAAATTATTGGCTGTGATGTTTATTTGCTTAGTGGTGAAAAAATCGGAGTAATTAAAGAAATTTTGTCACCGGGAGCAAATGATGTATGGGTTATGAAACAAGAAAAGGGGAAAGACGTCCTCATTCCCTATATTGAAGAAATTGTCAAACAGGTCGATGTGGCAGCTAATAAAGTGATTATTGAACCAATGGAAGGACTGCTGGACTAATGCATATTGATGTATTGACCTTATTTCCTGAAATGTTGTCCGGAGTTTTTAATTCTTCGATTCTTAAAAAAGCATATGAAAAAGATAAATTTAGCTATAACCTAATAAACTTTCGTGATTATAGCCAAGACAAACATTATAAAGTCGATGACTACCCATATGGTGGAGGAGCAGGTATGGTGTTAACTCCACAACCTGTATTTGATGCTGTTGAAGCAGTTGTTAAGGAAAGGCCAACAAAGCCACGAATTGTACTTATGTGTCCACAGGGTGAACCTTATAATCAGAAAAAAGCCGAGGAGCTAGCAAAAGAAGAGCATCTTGTATTTATTTGTGGTCATTATGAGGGGTACGATGAACGGATCAGAGAACAGCTCGTCACCGATGAAATTTCCATAGGTGATTATGTGCTTACCGGTGGAGAACTTGGCGCTATGGTTGTTATCGACAGTGTTGTTCGCTTATTACCTGATGTGCTAGGTAATAAAGAATCTGCACCTGAAGATTCTTTTTCAACTGGATTATTGGAACATCCACATTACACTCGTCCAGCTAACTTTCGAGGTATGAAAGTTCCAGATATTCTGTTGTCTGGTGACCATGCTAAAATAGAAGCATGGCGCAGGAAAGAATCATTGAAACGGACATATGAAAGACGACGTGAATTAATTGATAAACACTCTTTATCCGATGAAGACACTAAAATATGGAATGAATTTAATAATAAATAGAAAAATATAGTTGAACTCATTATATCAATATGGTATATTTACTGTTGTGCTTAAGTAGGATACTTAAGTCGTATAAACGGTGTTCCGCTGTCCCTTAGCGAGATATGAGCATTGGTTTGGAAGGAGTGAAGTAGGATGCAACAATTAATTGCAGACATTACAAAAGAGCAACTTCGCACTGATCATCCTGAGTTTCGCCCAGGAGACACTGTTAAAGTACACGTTAAAGTTGTCGAAGGAACACGTGAACGTATTCAGGTTTTCGAAGGTGTTGTAATTAAACGCCAAAACGGTGGAATCAGTGAAACATTTACAGTAAGAAAAATTTCTTACGGTGTTGGTGTTGAACGTACATTCCCAGTACATTCACCTCGCGTTGCGAAAATTGAAGTTTCTCGTCGTGGTATTGTTCGACGTGCAAAACTATACTATCTACGTAATTTACGTGGTAAAGCAGCACGTATTAAAGAACGCAGATAATAGTCAACATTATTGGAAAGGAGCTTGGCCCATGTGTGCAAGCTCCTTTTTACTTTAAATACAAGTACTAATTTTAATGTTAAATGATATAATAAAGGTAATAAATAATACTATAATACATATAGCTGTTGTCGGAGGGGAATATATGGCTAAACAGAAAAGTGAATGGTTTGACTGGATAAAGGCTTTACTAATTGCTTTTGCATTAGCCTTTATTGTCCGAACGTTCTTTTTTGCCCCAATTGTTGTAGATGGTCCATCCATGATGCCTACATTGCATGATCGGGACCAAATGATTGTTAATAAATTTTTATATGATATAGATGAGCCAAAACGGTTTGATATAGTTGTTTTCCATGCTTCAGACCAAAAGGATTTCATAAAACGGATTATCGGATTACCTGGTGAACACGTTGCTGTTGACGATGATGTATTGTATATCAATGGAGAAGAGGTCAAGGAACCATTTCTGACAGCACAAAAACAAAATAGAATGTCTACTAATTCTTTAACAAGTGAATTTAAGCTTGAAGAGCTTCCCGGTGAATATAAACAGATTCCTGAAGATCATGTGCTTGTGTTAGGGGATAATCGTAACAACTCAACAGATAGCCGTATGTTAGGTCTAATACCCATGGATCAAATTGTTGGAAAAACAAGTTTAATATACTGGCCATTTGACAGAATGCAGACTATAAGTAAATAAGGTGATAAAACAATGACTATACAATGGTTCCCAGGGCATATGGCAAAAGCAAGACGTGAAGTCGAAGAGAAATTAAAGTTAGTTGATTTCGTAATGGAGCTAGTTGATGCCAGAGCCCCATTATCTTCACAAAACCCAATGCTGCAACAAGTCTTACAAAACAAGCCTAAAATGATTGTTCTGATGAAAAGAGATTTAGCAGATAATCGTGAAACGGATAGATGGATCTCTTATTTTAAAGAACAAAACGTGTATGCGATAGCAATTAACGTGAATGATAAGGCTGACTTGAAACGAGTAATCCAATTAGGTAAAGAGCTAGGTCAAGAAAAAATGGAAAAACTAAGAAAAAAAGGTATTCAGCCACGGCCGGCCCGGGCAATGATAATCGGTATTCCAAATGTAGGTAAGTCTACTTTAATTAATCGTCTCGCAAATAAAAAGATTGCAAAAACTGGTGACAAGCCAGGTGTAACAAAGCACCAGCTATGGATTAAAGTAAAAAAAGACTTTGAGTTACTTGATACACCGGGAATTTTGTGGCCTAAATTTGAAGATGAAATAGTTGGCTATCGATTAGCAGCTATTGGTACGATTAAGGATCAACTCCTATCGTTGCAGGATATAGTAGCATTCGTTATTAAATATATGCAAGAGCATTACCCCAAACAGCTTGAAGAGCGCTATACAATTGAACCTGATATGGAAGATATGTGGGAGATATTTGTATCTATTGGAAAACAGCGTGGTGCATTGGAAAGTGGCGGAAACGTAAATTTTGAAAAAGTATCGGATTTGGTAATACGTGATCTGAGGACCGGTAAACTTGGCGACATCACACTTGAAACACCTGAAAGTTAAGTGGCATACATCTATTGATGATGTCACTTTTCACTTTTTCAGGGAAACAGCCGATATAAAGAAATAGAAAAAGGTGATTAAATGGAACATAAATCGATTGCTATGATAAAAAAGCTATTTGAAACTGAAAAGGTTGATGAATCATTTGTAAATGATTTGAAAAAGGACGAGCGAAAAGGAGTTCAGAAACTCATTAAACAGTATGAACGCCAAAAACTAAGAGAACAGAAAATAAAACAGAACTTTGTGCAAATGTCCCGGTATGAGAAAAACTGCTATGCGAATGGCTGCCAGTATATAGCTGGTGTTGATGAAGCTGGTCGCGGACCACTTGCGGGCCCTGTTGTAGCCGCTTCCGTTATTTTACCGAGGGAATTTGAATTGCTTGGATTAAACGATTCCAAACAGCTGAATGAGTCCACAATAAACAAGTTCTTTAGTATTTTAAAGAATCAGGCGGTTAGTTATGGAATATCCATTATAAGCAGCCAAAAAATCGACCAGGTCAATATCTACGAAGCTACAAAACTTGCAATGTATGATGCTATAAACCAATTGAATCCAAAACCGGATCATGTATTACTTGATGCCGTATCACTTGAAAATTTACCATGTACCTCTGAACCCATTATAAAGGGTGATCAAGAAAGCATAACTATTGCTGCTGCAAGTATTTTGGCAAAGGTTACTCGTGATAATTTAATGAAGGATTTACATAAGAATTACCCTGTCTATGAATTCAAATCTAATATGGGGTACGGCACGAAGCATCATATGGAGATGTTAACAGAACACGGCATATCTCCCTATCATCGAAAGTCGTATGCACCTGTAAGAAATGCTATTAACTAATAACCGTTATCTAAAAGATTGTTGCATTATCAAAATAACGAAATCATAGCGCAGTTGATATAAACTGCGACATAGATTCGATTAATATCATTTAGTGAGGCTCACTAACCGCGAAGTTGGAATATACTCGCTTTCACCACTCCGGGTACAAAGGCGACATCTGTTCAAGTTTATGCTTTCACAGTTTCTTCCCTAGCCGTGGGCTCACCACGAGCCTCCAACGCATAGGACGTGCCAGTGCAGACGTTGCCACAGGACGAGGCGTACTTAGTACTTAGTCTGCCTCGCTCGCAAAGAACGCTCCCTGTGGGGGCTCTTAGGATCGCTGTCGCACAGGAGTCTCGCATATTCCAACTGCTGGTTTAGATGGTCTAAAATCTTGTTTATATCATCACAATATGCATTTATTTTTTTGAATAATTGAGCAAAACCCAGCGGAATGTACTTCCGAAGCGATGACGAATCACTCTGCTATTTTGCCATGTTACTTCACAGTTTATATCAACTGCGACGGTTAAAGACCTGTATGTTTTACGAAATGCGCTTAATTGATTGATGGAGGGGGGGCTTTCTATGAGTATTCAACATTTATCAGGACAGCGAATAACTTCATCTCAGGTTTCTAATTCCACACAAACCTTAAGACCAGGGCAAATTGTTCAAGGAAAAATTGTTAAATTATTCCCGGATAATAAAGCACAAATTCAGCTTGGAACACAAAAAATGATCGCTCAATTAGAAGCCTCTTTGGCTGTTGGTGGAAAGTATCATTTTCAAGTTCAAGCATCAGATAATGTTATTCATTTAAAAGTAATTGGAGAACAATTAAAAAATCAGTCTAATACAAATATGGTGAGTCTAATACGGCAACTTGGTCTTAAACCCACTAAGACTAATGTTGCACTTATGCAGTCTTTAATCAGTGAAAAGATACCGTTTTCAAAAGAGCAAATACAAAAGGCATTCCAGCAGTTGGATGGCGCACAAAATAAATATAATACCCAGCAAATAGTGAAAGAAATGATTTCGGCAAGATTGCCAATAACAGACTCGGTTTATCAAGCATTGGCTGCAACAAACAAGACTGGAATGACAGACCAAATGAAGTCATTGTTGCAGCGGTTAAGACAAGATCCTAATCAAACTCAGCTCCATCAGAATTTAATTAATCGAATCAGTCAAATGACTGAACGACCTAATCAGGTAGTAAGGCAAATAATAAGTCAAGCTGCCACTAATAACCAACAACTCTTTAATGTGTTAAAAAGCTCTGGAGCTGTAGATGCAAATGTTGAGTTTTCTGCTTGGAAGTCAGAATGGGCAGCTTTTTCAAGACAAAATAATCTTGCTTCAGGTAACCATGCAATATTACCATTTCAGTTAAGCAATACTAAAGCAATTAGATTGCTAGAACAAATGAGTGGTAATAGTACTAATATAAGGGCCACATCAAAGGCAATTGTTCAAACTTGGGGACTTTCTGTTGAAACTGCCACTGCAAACAATACAACATTGCCAGGGCAGGAATTTGCCCAGCTGAAACAGCAGATAAGCAAGTCTTTAATGCCTATTATCTCAGGTACTCAGCAGCAACAACTAACAAAGCTCATAGAGAATAATCCAGCACAAATGCGTCAACTTCTTACTGTATTACAAACGATGGCAAGCAGCGATACTTACACAAACATAGAGCGTACTTTAACAACGATGAAACTAGGTGAATCGTTTCTTAATTCTTCTCCAAAGGAACAATTTTTAGGTCAATTACAACAAGTATTGCGATTTACTGGACTGAACTATGAGAATCAGCTTGCAAATAATATGGGACAACAGCAAACAGCTACAATTAAATCGATGCTTATGCAAATCCTGCAGCAATCGGAGGGGACTGTTCAGGATCGTTCACAACAATTATTGAACTTTATAAATGGAATGCAAATACAGTCGGTAAATGACACAACCAATTTTCTTCAAGCAAGCTTACAGATTCCGGCTGAAAAATTAGATTTACCTAATGATATGCAACTAGATTTCGAGGGGAAAAAGTCTGAGAACGGGAAAATAAACCCTGATTTTTGTCGAATAATATTTTATTTGGAACTAGCACATCTAAAGGAAACCATTATTGACATGAATATTCAAAAACGTGCTGTAGCTATAACCATATATAATGATCAAGGTGAAATCGCTGATTACTCTACTTCCCTTAAACCAATGTTGAAAGTAGGACTGGAGTCATTAAATTATAAGCTTTCAACTATTACTATTAAACCAATTCATGAAAACAATCACACAGAT
Organism: Virgibacillus salinus; assembly: GCF_900102415.1. Classification (NCBI taxonomy): domain Bacteria; kingdom Bacillati; phylum Bacillota; class Bacilli; order Caryophanales; family Bacillaceae; genus Virgibacillus; species Virgibacillus salinus. The sequence continues at coordinate 734,553 of NZ_FNKD01000002.1, read as the reverse complement.
AATGATAAGCTCAAAACAGCGTATCAGAATTCCTATCAGGGAGTGGATTATTGGGTATGACTGAAAAAAGAAATAAAGCCGCAGCATTAAGGTATGACCAGGATCATGAGCATGCACCAAAAGTAACTGCAACTGGAAAAGGACTCATAGCAGAAAGTATTATAGAAAAAGCCAAGGAAAATAATGTTCCTGTTCAGGAAGATTCCTCATTAGTTGAGCTTTTGGCAGAACTTAACATAAATGAAACTATTCCTGAAGAATTGTATCAAGCAGTTGCTGAAGTGTTCGCATTTGTCTACAAAACAGACCAAAATGTAGCAAATTCTAACAAAAATTAGCTAAATACTTATCTTATAATTACAATCGTTTGCCGACCATAAATAGTGTCATATATTTTAATAAAATATTATGACACTTTTTTCGATCGATATTCGATTATAATAATGAAAGGTAGTTTGTGCCCGTGAAAAAAGTTGATATCCTATATAACTGCAACTACCTGCAATGCTGAGCACTCTCGGTACATCTCAGATCAGTTTCTGTCAATTTTGTCTAATAATCACTTATTGTTGTGAAATTTGTTGTTTTTTTATACAATAGGAATGCAGTGAATTTTGATGGGAGGATGAAAGATGAACATTCATGAGTATCAAGGCAAAGATATTTTGCGAAGCTATGGTGTAAATGTTCCAAATGGACATGTTGCATATACGGTAGACGAAGCAGTTGAAGCTGCGGAAAAACTCGATAGTTCCGTAAAAGTAGTTAAAGCACAAATCCACGCAGGTGGTCGGGGTAAAGCTGGCGGCGTGAAAATTGCGAAAAACTTGGATGAAGTGCGTACATACGCAAATGAAATTTTAGGAAAAACATTAGTTACACACCAAACTGGTCCAGAAGGTAAGGAAGTCAAGCGTCTTCTTATCGAGGAAGGCTGTGATATTCAAAAAGAATATTATGTTGGACTAGTAATGGATCGTGCTACTTCTCGTGTTGTTATGATGGCATCAGAAGAAGGCGGTACAGAAATTGAGGAAGTTGCTGCAGAAACACCGGAGAAAATTTTCAAGGAAATTATTGATCCAGTAGTGGGACTTTCAGGTTACCAAGCTCGGAGACTAGCATTTAATATAAATATTCCAGATGAATTAATTGGTAAGGCAGCGAAGTTTATGATGAGTCTTTATACTGCATTTGTAGACAAAGATTGCTCTATCGCTGAAATTAATCCGCTTGTTACAACTGGTGATGGACAGGTTCTTGCATTAGATTCCAAATTAAACTTTGATGATAATGCAATGTTTCGTCAAAAAGACATCCTTGAGTTACGTGATTTGGATGAGGAAGATGAGAAGGAAATTGATGCATCCAAATATGATCTAAGTTATGTATCATTAGATGGTAACATTGGTTGTATGGTTAATGGTGCAGGGCTTGCTATGTCTACTATGGATATCATTAAACATTACGGCGGCGACCCCGCTAACTTCCTTGACGTTGGGGGCGGTGCAACAGCTGAAAAGGTTACGGAAGCATTTAAAATCATTTTGTCCGATTCCAATGTAAAAGGTATTTTTGTTAACATTTTTGGCGGTATTATGAAGTGTGATGTTATTGCTGAAGGTGTTGTAGAAGCGACTAAACAAGTAGGATTAGAAATGCCGCTTGTAGTACGTTTGGAAGGAACTAACGTTAAGTTAGGTAAGCAGATACTCGACGAATCTGGTTTAAACATTACGTCAGCAGGATCAATGGCTGATGGCGCCGAAAAAATTGTCTCTATGGTAAAGTAGGTTCAATAGAAGAGGCAACTGTATTAGAAAAAATGATCGTATTTTGTGCAGAAAGGACGGACGAAAATGAGTGTATATGTAAATAAAGATACTAAAGTAATTGTCCAAGGTATTACTGGTGGTACAGCAAAATTTCATACAAAACAAATGCTTGAATATGGTACAAAAATCGTTGGCGGTGTGACACCGAAAAAAGGCGGTACAGAAGTAGAAGGGGTTCCTGTATTTAATACAGTACAGGATGCAGTTGAAGAAACAGGAGCTACTGCTTCTGTCATTTATGTGCCTGCACCATTTGCTGCAGATGCAATCCTGGAAGCGGTAGATGCTGATTTAGACCTTGCTATCTGTATTACGGAGCATATTCCTGTTATGGATATGGTCAAAGTAAAAAGGTATATGGAAGGCAAAAAGACACGCCTTGTAGGTCCTAACTGCCCAGGTGTTATTACACCAGAAGAATGTAAAATTGGTATTATGCCAGGATACATTCATAAGAAAGGACATATCGGTGTTGTTTCACGTTCTGGAACATTAACTTATGAAGCAGTGCATCAATTATCAGAAAATGGATATGGACAATCTTCTGCTGTCGGTATTGGTGGAGATCCTGTTAATGGTACTGATTTCATTGATGTATTAAAAGCATTTAATGATGATCCAGATACAGAAGCAGTAATTATGATTGGTGAAATCGGCGGAACTGCGGAAGAAGAAGCTGCTGAGTGGGTGAAAGCTAATATGACAAAGCCAGTAGTAGGCTTTATTGGTGGCGCTACAGCACCTCCAGGAAAGCGTATGGGTCATGCTGGGGCGATTATCTCTGGTGGTAAAGGTACAGCAGATGAGAAGATACGTGTCATGAACGATTGTGGTATTAAAGTTGCTGAGACACCAGCAGTAATGGGTGAAACCATGATTAGCGTATTAAAAGAAAAAAATCTTCAAGACAAATGTAAAACACATTAATTAAATGTTTGGAACCCTGAGGTGAAATTGCTTCTGGGTTCCTCCTATATAAATAAGGAAGTGATCTATTGGAATTAGTTCGAAAACGATTAATTCATTTGCACCGCTGTCGTGGTATTACGCGTAAAACCATCCGAAATTTCTTCCGCTATGACCCTACATTAAAAAGCATCTACACACTTACTTCAACGCAATTTACCCAATTTTTTTCATTACCCCATAAAAATGCAGTTTTATTTCATTCAGACCTTCGTAGCCAGGAATTAAAGAACCAGCTTAAAAGTGACTTAAAATCATATAAAGTGATAACAGTAGTTGACGGAAACTATCCTTTTGTGTTAAAAACTATTAAAGACGCGCCACTGGTACTATATGCCATTGGTGATACAGATTTATTGCACCAAAATCCAATTCTGAGTGTAATTGGGACACGAAAACCATCCAGGGAAGCCAAATTAAAAATGGAGAAATATGTTCTGCCATTAATTCAGAGAAACTGGGTCATTGTTAGTGGTATGGCTACAGGGATTGATAGTTTTGCACATCAGATGGCCTTGCAAAATAATGGAAAGACAATTGCAGTCCTGGGTAGTGGATTTAACCACATATATCCTAAAGAAAATACAGTTCTTTTTAAACAAATTGCTAAATACGGCTTGTTACTTTCTGAGTATACTCCTAATTCACCACCAGAGCGATTTTACTTTCCAGAAAGAAATCGGATAATAAGTGGCTTAAGTTTCGGTACATTAGTAATAGAGGCTACCAATAAGAGTGGTACCTTAATTACAGTTGACCAGGCTTTAGACCAAGGCAGAGAGGTATATGCTGTTCCTGGATCCCCGTTATTGGAACAAACTAAGGGGTGTCATAAAATGATTCAGGATGGTGCGAAATTAGTACTAGACCCTGGTGATATTCTAGAAGATTGGGATAGAATAATGCCGAATTGGGTTATTTGAAAGCATTGTTCTAGAGTATTATATTTTATATCATGTTTGACAAATGTATGGTAACTATTTAATATTAGTGAAGATTTCCAATTTATTTAATAATAACCTCATTTTGGGAGGAAAATAAATGTCAGATTACCTCGTGATCGTCGAATCGCCTGCAAAAGCGAAAACGATCGAACGTTATTTAGGAAAGAAATATAAAGTAAAAGCATCCATGGGACATGTAAGGGATTTACCAAAAAGTCAAATGGGTGTAGATATAGAAGATCAATTTAAGCCAAAGTATATAACGATTCGTGGTAAAGGCGATGTTTTAAAAGAATTGAAAACTGCAGCTAAGAAAGCAAAGAAAGTTTATCTTGCAGCCGACCCCGACAGAGAAGGGGAAGCAATTGCCTGGCATTTAGCACATAGTTTAAATGTTGATGAAAATTCACAATGTCGTGTTGTTTTTAATGAAATAACAAAAGATGCTATAAAGGAATCGTTTAAACATCCTCGTACGATCAATAATGATTTGGTTGATGCTCAACAAGCAAGACGGATTCTTGATCGTCTTGTTGGTTATAACATAAGCCCTTTGTTATGGAAGAAGGTTAAAAAAGGTTTAAGTGCCGGTCGAGTACAATCGGTAGCAGTAAAAATGATTATTGACCGAGAGAGGGAAATAGAGAACTTCAAACCTGAGGAATATTGGTCTATCGAGGCTAGTTTCCTCAAAGATAAAGAAGTTTTCGAAGGATCATTTTATGGAGTTGACAACAAGAAGAAGGAATTGAAAACAGAACAGGATGTAAAATCCATTATCGAAAAAATGGATGATAAAAAATTCTCGGTTGAAAAAGTAAATAAACGTGAGCGGAAACGAAATCCAGCTAAGCCTTTTACAACATCTTCATTACAACAAGAAGCTGCGCGAAAGCTTAACTTCCGTGCTAAGAAAACAATGATGGTTGCACAGCAGTTATATGAAGGTATTGATTTAGGAAAAAAATCTGGAGGAATAACAGGTTTAATTACTTATATGCGTACAGACTCAACTCGAATTTCTGATACCGCCAAACAAGAGGCTAAAGGATATATAGAAGAACAGTATGGTAAGGAGTTTCTAGGCAACACAAGTAAGGGTAAGAAACAAGAGGGTGCCCAGGATGCCCATGAGGCAGTTAGACCCACATCGGCTATACGTGATCCAAAAACAATGAAACCCGTTTTGTCTAGAGATCAGTATCGTCTGTACAAGTTGATCTGGGAACGCTTTCTTGCAAGTCAAATGGCACCTGCTATTATGGACACTATGACTGTTCACCTACTAAACAATGGAGTTGAGTTTCGAGCAACTGGATCCAAAGTTAAATTTAAAGGGTTTATGAAAGTATATGTAGAAGGTACAGATGATAATAAGAAGGACGAAAACAAGTTTTTGCCTGACTTAAAGGAAGGTATGGTTGTTGATGCAACAGAGGTTACACCAAACCAGCATTTCACACAGCCGCCACCAAGATATACGGAAGCAAGACTTGTTCGAACAATGGAAGAGCAAGGTATTGGCCGACCATCCACATTTGCACCTACATTGGACACAATTCAGCGTCGCGGGTATGTAAGTATTGATAATAAACGCTTTATTCCAACTGAACTAGGTGGAATTGTAATAGATATCCTAGAAGAATTCTTCCCAGAAATAATCGATGTAGATTTTACTGTGAAAATGGAAGGGGATCTTGATTCCATTGAAGAAGGAAAAACAGAATGGGTTCAAATACTCGATACATTTTATTCAGATTTTCATAAGCGACTGGAAAAAGCAGAACAGGAAATGGAAAAGATAGAAATAAGAGATGAACCTGCTGGCATTGACTGTGAAAAATGCGGACATGAAATGGTATACAAGATGGGGAGATATGGTAAGTTTTTAGCTTGTTCGAACTTCCCAGAGTGTCGGAACACAAAACCGATTTTAAAAGAAATTGGTGTGAAATGTCCTAAGTGTGAAGAAGGAAATGTGGTTGAACGTAAGTCAAAGAAAAAGAGAACTTTTTACGGATGTGATCGTTTTCCTGATTGTGACTTTGTTTCATGGGATAAACCAATTTCAAGACCATGTCCAAAATGCGAATCATTACTTGTTGAAAAGAAAAATAAAAAAGAAACTCGAATACAATGTGTGAATTGTGATTATAAAGAAAGTATACAAAATTAACTGCTCGTTCTAACGAGTAGTTTTTTTTGCAGTTAAGCAAGTATAACTACTTACTTACTGCATAATATTTAGGTTTTTAACTTACTAAATAGGGGAAGGATGAATAAACAGGGAGGTTATTAACAAAAAGGAACAAAAAACTAACTTTGTGGCTGTTGATACAGAACATATACGCGAAGTTTCAGTTCCTGATAACAGCATTGAATATGAAATCATGGCCAGCCGTGATGAAGTTAAAGCAGCAATAATTTATTGAAAAAATAAGGATGGTCGAAAAGCAACGGAATATTTAAGAAAACCATTTGATGAGTGGGGAGCTGACGATGAACGAAGAAGTTATGATGATCATCTGATTAAAATTTATCGTCGTTTATATGAATTAGGTACGACTGATACGAAAAATAAAATAAATCAATTAGGACTGTTTTGGGTGTAGAAGTAATATGGCATTAAGTCATGCACTCCAAATTTCTAAGAAAACAAAAAATCTTTCAAAAAATATTGATTTAACAATTAGTCAAGTTTTTTAAATAATTCAATTCTTGATTGTTGACTATTGAATATGAAAAAGATATAATTACGCATTGGTAAGATTATTTACTTGACAGACTTAGGTTCCCCCCGAATATTATTGATACGGGTAACCTTATCTTATTAGAGTGGAAGACATTGAGTCCAATTCAGAATTTTGTTACAATTTAGTTAAGTTTATTGCTTTCCTAATTATTCTGTGATATGATTTATTCGCTGTTTGAACGAGGTGGAAAATTGAATCATTTTAAAAAATCCAGCGAGGCATTTATTGAGTATTTACAAATAGAGAAAAACGCTTCGCAATACACTGTCAAATATTATCTAAATGATCTGGAAACCTTTTTCGCTTTTTTATACCAAGAGGGAATTGATAATCTTCAAGAAGTTAATTATCAGGAGATTCGCTTGTTTTTAACAATTTTATACGACCGAAAGTTAAGCAGGAGATCTGTATCAAGGAAAATTTCCAGCATTAGAAGTTTTTATAAGTTTTTGGAACGTGAAGATCAAGTGACTGGCAATCCATTCGTTAATGTGACTCTTCCCAAGGCTTCTAAACCAATACCTAGCTTTCTTTATATGGAAGAATTGGAAAAGTTATTTGAAGTGAATGATTTATCCGATCCTGTTGGACAGCGAAATCAAGCAATAATTGAGACACTCTATGCAACTGGTATACGAGTAAGTGAGTGTCAAGGGATGTTATTGGAAGATATTGATTTCACTATTGGTACAATGTTTATAAAAGGGAAGGGTAGAAAAGAACGATATATACCATTTGGACGATTTGCAGAAGTTGCATTGGATACCTACATAAATGATGGAAGGAATAAACTTTTAGATAAAGCTAATAGTTCTACAAACTCCGTCTTTCTTAATGCTAGAGGTGCTCCGCTGACTTCAAGAGGAATGAGACTGATTCTCAATAAGATAGTTGAAAAAGCAGCATTAACAGTACATGTTAACCCACATAAACTGAGGCATACATTTGCAACACATATGTTGAATGAGGGTGCTGATCTCCGTACAGTCCAAGAATTATTAGGGCACGAAAATTTATCAGCTACTCAAATATATACACATGTAACAAAGGATCGTTTGCGTAGTGTATATATGAATAGTCATCCAAGAGCAAGTGATAAATATTCAGATCAAAGAGGTGATGATAGTGGCAGCTGAAATGCATGCTACAACGATTTTTGCTATTAAACATGACGATCAATGTGCAATGAGTGGCGATGGGCAGGTTACATTAGGAAATGCTGTTGTCATGAAACATAAAGCAAAAAAAGTTCGTACATTATTTAATGGGCAGGTGTTAGCTGGGTTTGCAGGGTCTGTTGCGGATGCTTTTACTTTATTTGAAAAATTTGAGGGGAAGCTTGAAGCATATGACGGAAATCTTGCTAGAGCTTCTGTGGAGTTAGCAAAAGAATGGCGTAGTGATAAAGTTCTTCGTAAATTAGAGGCTATGCTAATTGTGATGAATAAAGAGAACATGTTCCTTGTGTCTGGCACTGGAGAAGTCATTGAACCTGACGATGGTATACTTGCAATAGGTTCTGGTGGAAACTATGCATTAAGTGCTGGGAGAGCTTTAGTAAGATATTCAGAAAGTTTAACAGCGAAAGAGATTGCCAAAGCAGCGTTGGAAGTAGCGGGTGAAATATGTGTCTATACAAATGACCATATTACATTAGAGGTACTTGATTAATGAGGAGGCCTTCGTGAATAATGAGTATTGATTTTACGCCAAAACAAATTGTGGGTCAGTTAGATAAGTATATAATTGGTCAGGATAATGCAAAAAAATCGGTTGCTGTAGCATTGAGGAACCGGTACCGCAGAATGAAGCTTGATGAGGATATTAAAGAAGAAATAGTACCAAAGAACATTTTAATGATTGGACCAACAGGAATAGGAAAGACTGAAATTGCCCGCAGACTGGCTAAATTAGTTAGTGCACCTTTTGTGAAAGTTGAGGCAACGAAGTTTACTGAAGTTGGTTACGTTGGTCGTGATGTTGAATCAATGATTCGTGACCTGGTTGAAATGTCTATGCGGATGGTTAAAGAAGAAAAAATGAGTGAAGTAATGGGCAAAGCAGAGACTGAAGCTAATAAAAAACTAGTTCAATTACTGGTACCACAAGCAAAAAAGCAAAATAGTATGAAAAATCCGTTTGAAATGTTATTCTCGGCTGAGGAAGAGAACGATGAGGGTGAAAATGCACCAAAAGATGAGGAAATTAAGAATAAACGTAAGCGGGTAGAAAATCAGTTATCCCTTGGAGAGTTAGAGGATAATTTAGTAACAATTGAAATTGAAGAAGTGCCACCATCAATGTTTGATATGCTTCAGGGATCAGGAATGGAGCAAATGGGCACAAACATGCAAGATGCTTTAGGTCAATTTATGCCTAAGAAAAAGAAAAAACGTAAACTTCCTGTTTCTGAAGCAAGAAAAATTCTAACACAGCAAGAAGCGCATAAACTGGTTGACATGGAAGAGGCTGGTCAAGAGGCTGTTCAGCGTGCCGAGCAATCAGGCATAATATTTATCGATGAAATTGATAAGGTTGCAGCAAAACAGGATAATTCTGCAAATGTTTCAAGAGAAGGGGTACAGCGCGATATTTTACCTATTGTTGAAGGATCTACTGTAGTAACAAAACATGGTCCTGTGAAGACGGATCACATGCTTTTTATAGCTGCAGGTGCATTCCACATGGCAAAACCTTCTGATTTAATACCTGAATTACAAGGAAGATTTCCAATCAGAGTAGAACTTGAAAAGCTAACCGTTGAAGATTTTAAACGAATTTTGAAAGAACCATCAAATGCTTTGTTAAAACAATATACTGCATTGATTAAAATTGAAGGTATAAATGTTGTTTTTACGGACGAAGCTATAAATAGACTGGCAGAAATTGCCTATCAAGTTAATCAGGATACAGATAATATTGGTGCAAGAAGACTCCATACCATCTTAGAAAAGCTTTTAGAAGATTTATCGTTTGAAGCACCGGATATTAATATGGAAACAATTGATATTACGAAAGAATATGTCGATAAAAAATTAAGTAATATTGTTAAAAACAAAGATTTAAGTCAATTTATACTATAAATCGAATTAACGAAATGGAGGATCATTATGGAACTTTTAGATCGCGCAAGAAAAATTAACGCTATGTTGCAAAAAGCAACAGGAAAATCGGTGAACTTTAATGAGATGTCTGCATCCTTAAGAGATGTAATCAAAGGTAATATTTTTATCTTGAGCAGACGAGGAAAGTTGTTAGGGTTTGCAATTAACCAGGAAATCGAGAATGAACGCATGAAATCTATGCTTGAGGAAAGGCAATTTCCTGAGGAATATACAGATGGATTATTCAATATTCATGAAACTACTGCAAACCTTGATATTGATAGCCCTTATACTGCATTCCCAGTAGAAAATCGTGAATTATTCGGTAGTGGCTTGACTACTATTGTTCCGATAATTGGTGGAGGAGAACGTCTGGGTACACTTATATTAAGCAGATTAAATGATAGTTTTAGTGATGATGATTTACTTCTTGCTGAATATGGATCAACTGTAGTAGGCATGGAAATATTGCATGAGAAAACAGAAGAAATTGAAGTTGAAGCTAGAAGTAAAGCAGTAGTCCAAATGGCAATTAGTTCTCTGTCCTATAGTGAATTAGAGGCAATTGATCATATTTTTGAAGAATTAAATGGTAACGAAGGACTGCTGGTTGCAAGTAAAATTGCAGACAGAGTTGGAATTACCAGGTCAGTCATTGTTAATGCTTTAAGAAAGCTCGAGAGTGCTGGTGTAATTGAGTCACGTTCACTTGGAATGAAGGGTACTTACATTAAAGTATTAAACAGTAAATTCCTCGTAGAATTGGAAAAATTACGTTCAAGATAAAACATTCATACAAAAAACGGTTATCCCGAGGATAACCGTTTTTTTTTGTATGAAAAAATTTTTTTGAAAGGTAATAATTTCACAAAAATTAACATTTCATATCAATTTCTGTAAAAAAAAGTATGTTTTACATGCTAATAGTCCTAGATAAATTTAACTAATTATTTTTCCCAAAGAGAAAATTGTCGAAATGTGATAGACTTTAAATCTGATATAAATTACAATGTTCGTATACATAAAATAGTTTATGTCGGTCTTTTTACTAAAAGTTAGGAGGATTGCAATGGAATTATTTGGTGGTACATTCCAAAAACTTGAAAACTCCCTTAATTATGCATCGGCTAAAAACCGGACTATTTCAAACAATATTGCAAATGTCGACACACCTAATTATAAGTCAAAAGACGTTGCATTTAAAAATGTGTTAAATGAGGCATTAAATACATCCTTTGAGACAAAGCGAACACATCCGAAACATATATCTTTTAACAATGTAAATACTAACCAATCTTTTCAAACAATTACGAATAGGAATTCTATGTATAACCACAATGGGAATAACGTTGACATAGACAAAGAAATGTCCGACTTAGCAAAAAATCAAATCTATTATCGAAGTTTGGTTGATCGTATGAATGGTAAATTCAGCAGTCTTCAAACGGTAATTAGAGGAGGGAGGTAATTATGTCAATATTTAATGCAATTAACACAAGTGCAAGTGCACTAACAGCGCAAAGGCTTCGAATGGATGTTGTTTCTTCGAATATTGCTAATGCTCAAACAACCAGGGCCACAATGAATGAAAATGGTGAATATGAACCTTATCGACGGAAAATGGTTGTTATGGAACCTAACGGACAAAATTTCAAATCTTTCTTACATAAAGCAACTAACTCATCAGACCAGGGTTCTGGAGTGAAAGTATCAGAAATTACTGAAGATGATGAGCCATTTAAGGTTGTTTATAACCCCAATCATCCAGACGCTGATGAAGCTGGTTATGTAGAAATGCCGAATGTGGACCCATTAAAAGAAATGGTTGATTTAATGAGTACAACCAGATCGTATGAAGCAAATATCACATCAATGAATGCGAGTAAAAATATGTTGTTAAAGGCACTGGAAATTGGAAAATAAAAACGAAGGAGCTATTATATGAACCCTTTAGTAAATGGAGTAACTCAGCCTGCAATTACCAATCCGGGAGCAGGTAAGCCGTCAATTTCACCAGGTGAGGCACAGAGTAACTTTGCAAATTCGTTAAAAGCAGCAATTGAACAGGTGAATGATACACAAGTTGCTTCGAATTCAAAAACTGAGGCAATGGCTAATGGAGAAATTGATGATTTACATAATGTTATGATTACAGCACAAAAAGCAAGCATTACGTTGGAGACCTCTGTACAAGTACAACGTAAAGTAATTGATGCTTATAAAGAAATTATGCGCATGCAGATATAAAGGAAATATCTAGTAGCAACTGAAAAGAGCAAGTGATTATGCTTAGCATTATAGAACCAAAATGGCTGCCGTGTGCAGCCACTATCTACTATAAAAATGCAAACTGGAAGTTAACCTTTGTTGGTAATACTAATTAATTTCATTATTGCATAAGTGCAATTGAGGCATTCGCCATTAGTGCTTGCGCTCCAAAGTATAAGGAATTCTAAGTAGATAAAAACGCTTTCTGGTGATAAGCTAAGTTTTCTAATATTTTTTTGCTCTTTAAACTGTAAAAAATATTCAAACGATTTTTATGAGGTCCTAATAGTTGCTATAGAATACAGAGATAGCTATTAAATAGAAACTGGAATTTGGCGGGGGAATATATGAAGGAAAAATTATTGAAATTCAAAGATACAGCTAAATCTTTTTGGACCAGGCGTACTAAAGGTCAAAAGGGAATATTTATAGGTTCTATTGCAATAGTTGTTGCTTTGATTCTAGCAATAATACTGTTTACATCTGATTCTAAACTAGTTCCTTTATATAATAACCTATCTTTACAAGAAGTCGGACAAATAAAAACTGAATTAGATGCAAGAGGTGTTCCTTATGAGCTGGAAAGTGGAGGTACAACTGTTACGGTACCTGAAAGTAGCGTAAATTCATTACTTGTTGATCTTGCAGGGCAAGGAATACCTAATAGTGGTAATATTGATTACTCCTTTTTCAGTGAAAATGCTTCCTGGGGTATTACAGATAACGAATTCAGTATGATAAAACTGGATGCTATGCAAACGGAATTAGCTAATTTAATAAAAGGTGTAGAAGGAATTGAAGATGCAAAAGTCATGATCAATATGCCTGAAGAGCCTGTTTTTGTTAGTGAATCTGTGCAGGATGCAAGTGCTTCTATAGTGATAAATACACAACCTGGCTATCAGTTTAAAGGCAATCAAATTGATTCATTATATCACTTAGTATCAAAAGCTGTTCCTAATCTGCCTTCTGAAGATATCGTTATTATGAATCAGTATTTTGAATACTTCGACAGGAATACACAAAATGGTGTTGCCAATAAGGATACATATACATATCAGCAGGATGTTAAGCAAGATATAGAACGTGATATAAGACGAAGACTTCAACAGATGCTTGGAGCTATGGTTGGGATGGAGAATGTTATTGTTTCTGTAACAGCTGATGTTGACTTCAGACAGGAAAACCGAGTTGAAGAACTTATTGAGCCAGTAGATGTAGAAAATATGGAAGGTGTACCGATAAGTATTGAAAGTATTCATGAAACCTATACAGGTAACCCTCCGGTCGGCGGAACTGGTGGAACTGGTGAAGAAGACATACCTAATTATGAGGCAACTGAAGAAGGAGAAGATGGTGAATACGAACTTTCTAAAGAGACGATAAATAATGAATATAACCGTATTCGTAAAGAAATTGTTGAGAGTCCCTACAAAATTCGTGATTTGGGAATTCAAGTAGCAGTTGACGAAGTGAAAAGTAAAAATGGGGATGAAATTCAATATTTATCGAATCAGGAACAAGAAACAGTTTCTGCTGGAATGGCATCAATTTTAGATTCTATCATCAGTACATCAATAGATGGGGAATATGGGGAGATTCAGACTGAAGAAAAAACATCTATCGTGTTCCAGGAATTCAGTGAAAGTGCTGATACAGCACAACCAACTACTCCAGTTATTCCATTATGGATGTATATAGCAGGCGGAATATTATTAGCTATTATTATCTTATTAATCTTCTTGTTAGTTCGTAACCGTAATAAGGAAGAAGAGGAAGTAGTAGAAGAGACGATAGGAACTCAAACGAGTGAAGAGCTACCAGAAATAGGTGATGAACAGGACTCTGAATCAGTAGTACGTAAAAAACAATTAGAGAAAATGGCTAAAGATAAACCAGAAGAATTTGCTAAACTTTTACGAAGCTGGATTTCGGAAGATTAAGGAGGTATTTTGAAATGGCAAAACATTCTACTCTCACAGGCAAACAAAAAGCGGCTATCCTCTTAATCTCCTTGGGTCCAGACGTATCTGCTCAAGTGTACAAGCATTTATCGGAAGAAGAAATAGAAAAATTGAGTTTGGAAATTTCTTCAGTAAAAAAAGTTGAATCGAATACGAAGGAAGATGTACTTGATCAATTTCACCAAATTGCTTTGGCGCAGGATTATATTACACAGGGCGGGATTGGGTATGCAAAATCTGTGCTGGAAAAAGCTTTTGGGCAGAGTGAGGCAACTAACATCATAGAACGACTGACATCATCATTACAAGTCAGGCCATTTGATTTTGCACGTAAAGCCGATCCGCAGCAAGTATTAAATTTTATTCAACATGAACACCCACAAACTATCGCACTTGTATTATCCTACTTAGATCCGGAGCAGTCAGGACAAATATTATCCGAGTTACCACAGGAAATGCAGGCAGAGATTGCAAAACGTATCGCAACAATGGATTCAACATCACCTGAGATTATAAGTCAGGTGGAGCAGGTATTAGAACGGAAAATATCTTCCTCATTAACTGAAGACTATACTCAAACTGGTGGTATTGCAGCCGTTGTTGAAGTATTAAATGGTGTTGATAGAAGTACCGAAAAAACAATTTTGGATGCACTTGAAATCCAGGACCCAGAGTTGGCTGAAGAAATCAAAAAACGCATGTTTGTATTTGAGGATATTGTTGTACTGGATAATCGTGCAATACAACGTGTCATACGGGAAGTTGAAAATGAGGATTTACGTCTTTCACTTAAGGTTGCTAGTGATGAAGTAAAGGATATAGTCTTTAACAATATGTCTCAACGGATGGCAGAGACATTTAAAGAGGAAATGGAATATATGGGGCCAGTTAGATTACGAGATGTGGAAGAAGCGCAAACAAGAATCGTGGGTGCCATACGTCGCTTGGAGGAAATTGGCGAAATCGTTATAGCCCGTGGTGGAGGTGATGATATCATTGTCTAATATTTTTTCAAACCAATCACGTACAATGAAAGAAAAACTTATAAAAGTGAGGCCGATTGAGTTAAATAATCAAGATAGCGCTCAGGCTTCTACTGGTTTAGAAGATGATCGAATAAGTATACAATCGGAAATCACTCAGGCACGCGATAGGCTCCAGCAAATACAAGAACAACAAGCGACATTGGTACAACAAACAAATGCTGAAATTGAAAAAGCTAAAGAAAATTGGGAAGCCGAAAGAGAAAAGTACATTAAACAGGCTCAGGATGAGGGATTTGAAAAAGGCTTTGAACTTGGTAAGCAAGAGGGCCAGGACCAATATAAGGAATTACTGACAAATGCTAATAAAATTGTTGAATCAGCAACGAAAGATTATCATTCTACAATTGAACAAAGCGATGAAACTATTTTAGAGCTAGCCATACATGTTGCAGAAAAGATTATCAAGAAAGAGTTAAATGAGAATCCTGACTCATTCATTAAAATTGTTAATACAGCAATTAAAGATATAAAAGACCAGTCTGACCTTTCAATATATTTACACCCAAATAATTATGAACTGGTGATGAAGCAAAAAGATGAAATTGTCCAACTTGTTGATAAGGATTTAAATGTATCTTTCTATATTAATGAACAATTAAAAGAAGATAGTTGTTTGATTGAACATCCCTTTGGACGAATTGATGCCAGTATAGATGTTCAACTCCAGGAACTGCGTGAAGTATTATATGAGGTCAATATGGAGAGTGACCAATGACAACAACAAAATTTTTTGATGCCATTGATCAAGCAGACACATTAAAACGGTATGGGAAAGTATTGCGAGTTGTGGGGCTCATGATTGAATCACAGGGTCCTGATGCAAATATCGGTGAAGTTTGTCTGATTCATAGCTCGACTAATAAAAAACCAGTCATGTCTGAAGTAGTTGGTTTTAACAATGAAAAAATTATTCTTATGCCATACGCGCAGGTAACTGAAATCGGCCCAGGATGTTTAGTAGAGTCAACAGGAGAAGCATTGTCAGTGAAAATCGGACGAGGTTTAATTGGTAAAGTAGTTGATTCGCTTGGCAGGTGTTTGGATGATTCTAAACTTCCAAAAGGGTTGTCAAGTTATTTAACGGAGCAATCACCACCAAACCCACTATCACGTGCGCCCATATCTGAGCCAATCCAGGTGGGGGTTAAGGCAATTGATTCGTTGTTAACAGTAGGTAAAGGGCAAAGGATAGGTATATTTGCAGGTAGCGGCGTTGGTAAAAGTACTTTACTTGGCATGATAGCTCGTAATAGTAGCGCAGATATAAATGTGATTGGTTTAATTGGTGAGCGAGGCAGGGAA
Source organism: Virgibacillus salinus (assembly GCF_900102415.1). Lineage (NCBI taxonomy): Bacteria > Bacillati > Bacillota > Bacilli > Caryophanales > Bacillaceae > Virgibacillus > Virgibacillus salinus. Next base: position 718,371 of record NZ_FNKD01000002.1, on the reverse strand, counting down.
GTTCGAGAGTTTATTGAGAATGACCTGGGAGATGAAGGGTTAAAAAAGTCTATTGTAGTGGTAGCAACATCTGATCAGCCAGCTTTAATGCGAATAAAAGGAGCATATACCGCAACTGCAATTAGTGAATATTTTCGAGACCTAGGATTTCAAGTTAATCTGATGATGGATTCTGTAACAAGGGTTGCAATGGCGCAAAGAGAGGTTGGTTTAGCGACTGGAGAGCCACCAACAACAAAAGGCTATACCCCGTCTGTATTTGCTACATTGCCTAAACTATTGGAACGAACAGGCACAAGTGAAAATGGAACTATAACGGCATTCTATACTGTTCTGGTAGACGGTGATGATATGAATGAACCAATTGCTGACACAGTTAGGGGTATACTGGATGGTCATTTTGTATTAGATAGAAACTTAGCTGAACAAGGTCAATTTCCTGCTATTAATATATTAAAGTCGATTAGTAGAGTAATGAATCAGGTTTCTAGTAAACAACATTTGGATGCTGCGCAAAAAATAAGGACATTAATGGCTACTTATGAAGAGAATAACGAATTAATTCAAATTGGTGCTTATAAGCGGGGAACTAATCAGGAAATCGATAAGGCAATATCATACCACCCAAAGATACAGGAGTTTTTGAAGCAAGAAATATTTGAATACCAAACGCTTGAAGAATCAATTAATCAGATGCAAAAGTTGCTTAATGGAGGAATTTGATGGCAGAGACAGTTGCATTATCCAAAATATTAAATGTACGTGAAAGTGAAAAGAGAGATGCACAAAAAGCATATCAGCAATCAATTGATTTCTTTGAGGAAATAGCTACACAATTGTATAACCTACTAAGAAAAAAAGAAGTAGCTGAAGAATCATATGAAGGATATCTCCATCAAACAACACCAATAGATAGGATTAAAGAGCAAGTAGGCTATATAGAAATATTGAATAACCAGATTGTCAAACTTCAGCATGATGTACAAAAAGCAAGAAATGAAATGGATACTAACCATGAGAAACTAACCAATGCGTTTGTTGAAGTGAAAAAGTTTGAAAAAATAATTGAACACAGGCATAAGGCAGATGAAGAGCTTACTAAGAAGAATGAAAATGCTCAAATGGATGAAATTTCTATGCAGCAATATTTTAGCCAGAAAATTAGGTGAGAAATATGGTGAAGGATAATAATAAACAACAAAATAAAACAAATCCAATTCTATGGTTCTTTTTTGCCATTGTAATTCCATTTATTGTTGCGGTAACTTTAACAATAATTATATTTACAGTTGCTGGTGTTGATGTTATCGGTTGGGCTAAAAGTACTGGAAATAGTATACCAGTTGTATCTTCTATGATCACGACGGATAAAGAGAAGAATGAACAGCGAGAAGAACAGAAGACGAAGAATATTATTGCTACTAAAGATGAGAAAATATCACAACTGAATCAGAAAGTGTCTAATCTCGAGTCTACCGTCGGACAATTGGAACAGGAAATTGTCAAACTTGAGAACAGTAATTCCGATGAGAATAAGAGCGAATCAGAAACCTCTGATGATGCAGCTGAATCAGGGGAGGATTCAATTAAAGCGATTTCTTCATCTTTTAAGGAAATGGATAGTGAACAGGCAGCATTAATTATTGAAAATATGGAGCAAGATTTAGCTGTAGGAATACTTAAGAAATTACCTAATGATGTGCGTGGGAGAATTTTTGAAGAAATGGAACCTGATTTGGCTGCAGAGTTGACTCAATTGTTTGTAACAAACTAATTCTTATGTGACTTAACTTGAAAGGGGGTGAGAAAGATGAATGCGATTGGAACTATTTTTCAACAGGTAATGCAAACACGAGGAGCATTGGAGCAAAACTCCAGAAAGGGCACACCAGATAAACAGTCTGTTTTTCAAAATTTATTGTCAGGCTCAAAAACGGGAGTAACCGAACAATTAAGTAGCGAAGATAACTCACAGGATGAAATGTCTATCGTTAACATGCTGATGGATACAAGTGATGTTCAAAAGCTAATTAATAGTGCAGCCTCAGAAGAAGAAGCAATGCAAAAGTTAGTGCAAGCTATTAAAAGCATTGCTACAGGAAAAGAGGGCTCGTTATCGGAAGAAAAAGCAATGCAAATGTTGGAAGCTACAATTAATAGTATTGTTGTGGATAATGAGAATGGTGCAGCATTAAAAGCGCAAGTAATGAAAATGCTCGAAGGATCAATTAACAAACTAATATCAGAGCAGAATAGTAAAACAGAAGTAAATGTAGGTTCATTTCTTACTTATTTAGAACAATCAACAGTCTTGAGCAATAAAGCTCTTCAACAACAATTTGAGGCATTGTCCGTAAAAGCTGAAAGATTACTATCACAAATAACGGATCAGAAAAGCGCTTCTAAAGCAGCACCGGTATTACTAAAGTTGCTGGAACAATGGACAGCTCTAGAGAAAAAACAAGATATGAAACAAGCAGTTATTTCACAAGATTCATTTAAAAGCAGTAGTAAAGAACAGGGAATATGGAAAGAACTCTTACAATCTTTTCAAAAGAGAAATCAACTTGTTTCCAAGCAACAGTACAATTCTGATGCGAAAGTAACTAGTAATGATGTAACAAAATGGTTGCAGCATGCAGTAGGAAGTCAAGCAAATAGTGATAAAATATCCGGACAGCAACCCATGTCAATGACATCATCGATTCCTTTATCAAAGGTTGAACAATACGTTATTCATATGAATCAAAATCAAAGTAACAATACAGTAGACAAACAATTAATAGATCAGTTCCAAAAAGTTATGAAAACTAGCAAATTCTTAACAATGCAAAATGGTACATCGCAGTTAAATATCACATTACGGCCGGAAAACCTTGGTGACATGATGGTCAAACTGACACAAATGAATGGGGAAATGACCGTTAAAATAATGGTTACTTCTCATGCTGCTAAAGAAATGCTTGAGTCGAATATGCACCAACTGAGAAACATGTTTTCACCACAACAGGTAGTGGTTGAAAAGCAGGAAGTATCATCTCAACAAGCGCAAACGAATCAAAGTGAACAAGATGATGAACACAATAGTAGACAGGAACAAGGTCAGTCCAATCACTCTGAACAGGACGATCAAGAAGAAGATAATGATTTTGAGACGCAATTTCAAAATATCTTAATGAATGAGAAAGTGTAGGTGAAAAACATGACAACTATAGATCCATCACTATATTTAAATAACCAATCGACAGAGCGGGTTCCAAGTCCTGATTTAGGTAAAGATGAATTCTTGAAGATTTTAATGACCCAGCTGCAAAATCAGGATCCAACAAATCCAATGAAGGATCAAGAGTTTGTATCTCAAATGGCATCATTTTCATCCCTGGAACAAATGATGAATATGACGAACTCAATTGATAATCTTGTACAAAATCAAACGGTTTCTCCAATACTAAAAAATAGTCATATGATTGGCAAAGAAGTTTCTTATCAAGCTTATGATGAAGAGACTGGAGAAAAAATCGGCATTGAAACAAGTAAAGTTACTGCTGTAAGTCAAGATCAAGGTTGGGCTGTACTGGAACTTGAGAATGGTGAAAAGATTTATGCAGATTCGATTACACAGGTGAGCGATCCAGATGCGAGTTCAGATAGTGGTACTGAAGAAAATGTAACAGGGCCTTCTCCTGAAGGAAGTGAGTAATATGGATCGCATTAATCAGTTACAGCAGCATCATGCAATGCCATTACCACCAGTAAGGAAAACAGAAACAAAGAATGAATCAACTAACTTTAAGGACATTTTAGCAGAGATACACCATCCTAAAGTCAGTAAGCACGCCAAAGAACGCTTAAATGAACGAAATATAACGATAAGTGAAACGCAATGGCAAGCAATTTCAGAAAAAATGACTGAAGCTAAACATAAAGGTGTAACGGATTCATTAGTTGTTACGGATAACGCTGCTTTGCTTGTAAGTACTAAAAACAATACTGTCGTAACAGCAATGAACAAGGAAGAAGCAACAAGCAAAATTTTCACCAATATTAATGGAACAATACTAATAAACGAATAGGCTGGACCCGATTGGGAGGCCCATTAAGCTGTTGAATGAGTGATACAGCTAAAATAGTGGATGCACTTCTATTAGTCGCTGAAGCTAGATTTGATAAAAACCAATAAAGGGGAGAAATAATTATGTTACGTTCAATGTATGCAGGTATTTCTGGAATGAAAGGTTTTCAAACGAAATTGGATGTTATTGGTAATAATATTGCCAACGTAAATACTGCAGGGTTTAAAAAGGGACGTGTAACGTTTCAGGATATGATGAGTCAAATGTCATCAGGTGCACAAGGTGCAACAGATACTCGTGGTGGTGTAAACCCAGCACAGATTGGATTAGGTTCACAAATGGGTTCAATTGATAACATCCATACACAAGGTTTCCGTCAAACAACGAATAATCCGCTAGATTTTTCATTGGAAGGTGATGGAATGTTCGTTGTTGCAAGTGATATAGCTAGAGATGATCCTCAAGGCGATATATTTGACCCAAGTAACCCTAATGAACTTGATAATATTAATTTGGATAATTCAAATGTTTCTTACACTCGAGCGGGAAATTTTTATCTGGATACAAATGGGAACATTGTGAACTCTGATGGATTATATTTAATGGGCTCTGCTAATCAGGGCGACACTGGGAATATTTCTGCACTCAACATTCCTGAAACAGCACAAAGTTTCAGTGTACAAACAAATGGTACTGTAAATTATATTGATGCAGATGGTAATACTCAAGTAGCCGGGCAAGTTGCTCTTGCAAGTTTCTCAAACCCAGCCGGTCTTCAAAAAGCAGGTAGTAACTTGTATTTAAATACGGAGAACGCGGGTTATACCGGGTTATCTGAACCTGAAACTGATGGAGTTGCATCAATAGTCAGTGGTTCACTAGAAATGTCAAATGTGGACCTTGCCTCAGAATTTACTGAGATGATTACAGCACAGCGTGGATTCCAGGCTAATACTAGAATCATTACAACATCAGATGAAATTCTTCAAGAACTGGTGAATTTAAAACGATAATGTAGGGAGGTAGGGGGTGTCCATCAATAAGGTGGCACTCCCGCCATAAATATGGTTCAGCTTACTAGACTAAATGGAGAACTATTTCTATTAAATGCAATTATGATTGAACAGATTCAATCACATCCAGATACGACGATTACATTGATGAATGGTAAGAAAATTGTTGTCAAAGACTCTGAATCTGACGTTCAACAAATAGTAACAGACTATTATCGTAAAATCGGTTTAAATGGATGGTTTAAAGAAGTGGGTGATGTTAATGAGCGGTAGACTGGGGAAAACGATGGTGACATCAATAAGTATTTTATTGTTGGCTGGTGTAGTTGCACTTATAGTAGTTTTAAATTTTACCGGTGATAAAAATAACGGCAATGCACAATCAATTGATGAAATCGTAGAAAATTCGTATCAAACTTCTGAAATCACTACCGATTTACAAGATGGCAGTTTTGTACGAATTCAATTTCAAATTATAACGGATAGTAAGGACGCGAAGGAAGAAGTTATAAAAAGGGAATTTCAGCTTAAAAACATCTTAATAAAAGAACTTGCTAAAATGAATGAAGAAGATTTCAAATCAGGATTATCAAATTTAGAAGATGTTGTTCAGTTAGAATTAAATAAGGTAATGACAAAAGGTAGCATTACAGATGTGTATACAATAAATAAAATATTACAGTAGTAAGGTAAATTCTCCTGTTTGGAGGTGAGGTTTCTAGTGGAAGAAGTACTTTCGCAAAATGAGATTGATGCATTATTATCAGCAATATCGTCGGGCGAAATGAATGCAGATGAATTAAAAAAAGAAGAAAAAGAGCAAAAGGTTCGAGAATATGATTTTAAGCGTGCGCTTCGATTTTCTAAAGATCAAATCCGCAGTTTGTCCAGGATTCATGAGAATTATGCCCGTTTATTAACAACTTACTTCTCTGCGCAATTAAGAACATATGTCAATATCTCTGTTGCGTCTGTTGACCAAATACCTTATGAAGAATTTATTCGATCTGTTCCCAAAATGACCGTATTAAACATGTACAGTCTAGAACCACTTGAAGGCAGAATTTTAATGGAAGTTAATCCAAATATTGCATATGGAATGCTTGACAGGGTTCTTGGTGGAAAAGGGCATAGTGTTAACAAAGTGGAAAATTTAACTGAAATTGAAACAATGCTAATGTCTCAACTATTTGAAAAAGCGACAGTTAACTTACAAGAGGCTTGGTCATCCTTAATCGAAATTGATCCAGTACTAGAGGATTTTGAAGTGAATCCGCAATTTCTTCAAATGGTATCACCAAATGAAACAGTTGTTGTAGTTTCATTAAATACAACAATAGGTGAAACGAGTGGCATGATTAACATTTGTATTCCACATATAGTATTAGAACCTATTATTCCAAAGTTATCAGTGCATTATTGGATGCAAACAGCTACTAAGAAGCGGGACCCAGAAGCATATGAAAAATTATCTAACAATATTCAACTTGCTAATATTGAAGCAAAGACAATATTGGGTAACACCAATATTAGCATTCAGCAGCTACTTAATTTAGGTGCAGATGACATAATAGCGCTAAATCAGTCAATAGATCATCCATTAACATTAGCGGTAAATGATGAACCTAAATTCTATGTACAGCCTGGCAAATTTAAAAATAAGATGTCAGTGCAAGTACTCGGAGAAATTAAGGGGGGGGACAATAATGAATGACGGTATGCTTTCCCAAGACGAAATAGATGCACTTCTAAAAGTAGGTGAAGAAGAGGACGATATGGTTAAAAATTCAAGCGATACTTTAAATTCTTTATCAACAATTGAAATAGATACCCTAGGTGAAATAGGTAATATCTCTTTTGGAAGCTCGGCAACAACATTGTCTACTTTACTAAATCAAAAAGTAGATATTACAACTCCAAAAGTTACTGTTATCAAAAATACTGAAATAAATAATGTATTTGATTTTGATCATGTAAATATTCAGGTAAATTATATAGAAGGATTCAATGGGAAAAATGTACTGGTTATGAAGTCAGAAGATGCTGCTGTTATTTCAGACATTATGCTAGGTGGTGACGGAACATCTCCTGATAACGAATTAAATGAAATACATTTGAGTGCTGTTCAGGAAGCAATGAATCAAATGATGGGAACTGCTGCAACAAGTATGTCAACGGTATTTGGGAAACGTGTTGATATATCACCGCCAACTATTAATCTTGAAAAATCTAATGGTGATAAAAGTGAAGAATCTATCTCTGATGAAGAACAATTTGTGAAAGTTTCTTTTCAGCTGCAAGTTGGTAACCTAATAGACTCTAATATAATGCAGTTGATACCTGTTCAATTTGCTAAGGAATTGGTTGATCAGTTGTTGAATGCATCTTCTTCTGATGGGGAAAAAGAAGCAGCAGTAACAGCAGAGACAGAAAAGTCAAAAGTGAAAACTGAACAGAAGACGAATTCAGTTCAGGAAAGGTCTGAGAGTGCACAATATCTGGGAGATTCAATTGACCAAGATAGTTCTTCTATTCAACAAGCAACATTCTCGAATTTTGAACAAGTTGAGTTGAACAAGAATGAGCAGCGTAATCTGGACATGCTTTTGGATATACCATTAAAAGTAACGGTTGAACTTGGTCGTACAAAAAGGACCATTAAGGATATTTTGGAACTATCAGCTGGATCAATAATTGAATTAGACAAACTTGCAGGTGAACCAGTGGATATCTTGGTGAACGAAAAATTAATTGCTAAGGGTGAAGTAGTAGTTATTGATGAGAACTTTGGTGTTCGTGTAACAGATATTAGCAGCAGAACAGACCGTTTAATGAAACTAAATAAATAATATATTTAAAAGGGGGATTACTACAATGGCAAAACAAATTTTAATAGTAGATGACGCAGCTTTCATGCGTATGATGATAAAAGATATTTTAAGTAAAAACGGATTTGAAGTGGTTGGCGAAGCGCAAGATGGCGTAGAAGCAATTGAGAAATATAAGGAGTTGAAACCTGATCTCGTTACACTCGATATTACGATGCCAGAGATGGACGGGTTAGCTGCTTTAAAAGAATTAAAACAATTAGATGGTGATGCAAATATAATCATGTGCTCTGCTATGGGACAACAAGCTATGGTTATAGATGCTATTCAGGCTGGCGCTAAAGATTTCATCGTTAAACCGTTCCAGGCAGAACGAGTTGTTGAAGCAATCCAGAAGGCGCTAGATTAAGAAACGAGTGAGTATAGTGATAAAAAGACTAGGATTATTTATTTGTATCATAGCTTTCGTTTTCACCGCTTCGTATCCTGAGATTACTGAGGCGGGACCTAGTGTGGAAAATTGCCTCGATGAAGATGTTGATTGTACAAAGACTGAAACAGCTCCTAATGATACCGATAGTGATGAGGAGTCTGGTGAAATGAGTAATGGATCATTACTATTTAACTTGGTCAAAATGTTTTTTGCCTTACTGTTGGTACTTGGACTTATATACTTATTACTTAAGTTTTTAAGCAAGCGTAATAAACTGTTTCAACAAGTAAAAGCGTTGGAAAATTTAGGTGGTATCTCAGTTGGTCCTAATAAATCAATTCAGCTTGTCCGAATAGGCTCAAAAATCTTCGTTATAGGTGTCGGTGAAAATGTGGAAATGCTACAAGAAATTAGTGAAGAAGAAGCAAAAAAAGAGATTTTACATAGTAATGAATCCAATGAAGAGCAATCAAAGTCATTATTGACTTCTATTTTTCAACAAAAAGCAGATTCAGATGAAGCAAATCAATCTAAGAAAGATTTTAAAAATATGTTTTCAAGTGAATTAAATAAATTAAAACAAAGCAGAACAAAATTAATCAATCAACGTAAACAGAAGGAAGATAAACATGAATGAATTTATCGATATGTTTTCTGGATCTGATCCTTCATCTATATCAACATCAGTAAAACTATTATTATTACTTACTGTTTTATCGTTAGCACCAAGTATATTAATTTTAATGACAAGTTTTACAAGGATAATAATTGTACTGTCATTTGTTAGAACATCACTTGCTACTCAGCAAATGCCACCAAACCAAGTATTAATCGGACTGGCGTTGTTTCTTACATTTTTTGTAATGGCACCAACGTTTAATCAAGTCTACGATGAGGCTTTACAGCCGCTTTTTGAAGAAAATATAACATTGGATGAAGCATATGATCGAGCAAGTACACCAATGAAAGAATTTATGTCAAAACATACAAGGCAAAAAGACCTGGCACTATTTATGAATTATGCAGAAATTGATAAACCAGATAATATACAGGATATTCCGTTAACTACATTGGTACCAGCTTTCGCGATTAGCGAATTAAAAACTGCCTTTCAGATGGGATTCATGATCTTCGTTCCATTTTTGATTATTGATATGGCTGTTGCAAGTGTTCTTATGTCCATGGGGATGATGATGCTACCACCAGTAATGATTTCATTACCGTTTAAAATACTGTTATTTGTATTAGTAGATGGCTGGTACTTAATAACACAGTCATTATTACAAGGTTTTTAAGGCAGGTGATTATATTTGACGAGTGAGTTTGTATTAACCTTAGCTGAAAAAGGTGTCTATGTTATTTTACTTATATCTGGCCCATTGCTTATCTTGGCGTTAGCTGTGGGACTTCTTGTCAGTATTTTCCAGGCCACAACTCAAATACAGGAACAAACACTAGCCTTTATACCAAAAATTGTAGCTGTGTTAGTAGGACTTGTATTTTTTGGACCATGGATGCTTACGAAAATGGTCGAATTCACGGTGAATTTATATCAAAATCTTAATCAGTTTGTAGGGTAAAGCATGTTAGATATTATTAATCTTTCTAGTATTCCTGTTTTTTTACTAATTTTTGTACGAGTTCTAGCATTTTTTTCGACAGTTCCATTATTTTCGTATCGAACAATCCCAACGCCATTTAAGATTGGTTTTTCATTCTTTTTGGCATTAGTAATGTTTTACACAGTTGACTCATCGGACGTGTTAATTGATGATATGTTTTTGTTCTTATTAGTTAAGGAAGCAATTGTTGGTCTTTTAATAGGATTACTAGCTTATATTATACTATCAGCCATCCAAATTGCTGGTGGTTTCATAGATTTCCAAATGGGATTTGCAATTGCTAATGTAATTGATCCGCAAACAGGTGCTCAAAGTCCCTTAACAGGTCAGTATCTTTATATAATTGCCTTATTATTCTTATTATCGGTAAATGGTCATCATTTGTTAATAGATGGAATCTTTTATAGCTATAATTTAATTCCTATAGAATCTTTTATTCCATTTGAAGATGGTACAATCGCTGATTTTGTGATAACTACTTTTAATAAAATGTTTGTGATTGCTTTCCAGATGGCGATTCCAATTGTTGGCTGTTTATTTTTAGTTGATGTTGCGCTGGGAATTATTGCTAGAGCAGTACCACAATTAAATGTGTTTGTAGTAGGATTACCGATAAAAATTTTCGTGAGTTTTGTCGTTATTTTATTTTTCCTTAGTCTTTACATTGTTTTGGCGAAAAGCCTTTTTGAAACGATGTTTGATGCAATGCGAGGTTTAATGCAATTATTCGGAGGTGCTTAATGTGCACTTAAAACTGGACTTGCAATATTTTGCGGGCGCCGATGAAAAAACGGAAAAAGCTACACCCAAAAAACGTCAGGACGAAAGGAAAAAAGGGAAAGTAGCCAAAAGTCAGGACATAAATACAGCATTTTTATTGTTTTTTTGTTTCGTGATTTTAGTAGTGTTTGGTGGATTCATGAAAGACATTATGACAACAATGTTTCAACACACCTTTACAGAGTATATGAATTGGGACGTAACGATACCATCAGTTGGCCAGGTATTAACAGAAACATCATTAGAGCTTGGGAAAATGCTGGCGCCAATAATGGTCGTTGCAATTCTTGCAGGTTTGGCCTCTAATTTCACACAAATCGGATTTTTGTTTACGACAGAGCCATTAAAGCTTGATTTGAAGAAACTGGATCCAATTCAAGGAGCAAAAAAGATTTTTTCGGCTAGAGCTTTAGTTGAACTCCTAAAGTCGTTATTAAAAATCACCTTTATTGGAATAATTACATTTTTAATTATTTGGATATATAAAGATGAGATGATGATGCTTGCATTCAAAACCGCTGAGAGTGCTATTGGTTTTTTTGGAAGAATTACAATTATTATGGGTGTTTCAGCAGCATTCGCATTACTATTTCTATCTGTTTTAGATTACACCTATCAAAAATATGACTTCGAAAAAAGCTTAAAGATGTCGAAAAAAGATGTTAAAGATGAGCATAAAAATATCGAAGGTGACCCTCAAATCAAAGCGAAAATTAAAGAGAAACAACGTCAAATGGCGACGAGGCGGATGATGAGCGAGATTCCTTCAGCAGATGTGGTGATTACTAACCCTACACATTTTGCTATCGCGATTAAGTATGACGAAGATAAAGCTTCCGCTCCATATGTTGTTGCAAAAGGGGTCGATCAGATAGCGTTCAAAATTAGGGAAATTGCTAAAGCAAACAGTGTAGTTACAGTTGAAAATAAGCCACTGGCAAGAACCTTATATGATGTCATTGAAATTGGTGATATTATACCAGAAGAATTTTATCAAGCTGTAGCTGAAATGCTGGCTTACGTTTACAGGGTAGAGAAAAAAGTTGGGCAATAAGGAGAGACATCTATGAAAGCACGTGATTTATCCGTACTTTTAGGAGTAATTTTAATAATAGTTATGCTTGTCGTCCCTTTACCGGGATGGCTATTAAGTATACTTATTTTATGTAATATATCTTTAGCACTTGTCGTTATTTTAGTTTCGATGAATACACGTGAGGCACTGCAGTTTTCTATATTTCCTTCTCTCTTATTGTTATTGACATTGTTTAGACTTGCTTTGAACGTTTCGACTACCAGATCAATATTATCTGAGGCAGAAGCTGGTGGAGTCATTGCTACATTCGGATCTTTTGTAATTGGCGATAACCCTCTTGTAGGCTTTGTTGTATTTGTTATTCTAGTAATTATTCAATTTTTAGTCATTACAAAAGGTGCAGAGCGAGTATCTGAAGTTGCTGCAAGATTCACATTAGATGCTATGCCTGGTAAGCAGATGAGTATTGATGCAGATTTGAATGCTGGATTGATTTCAGAGCAACAGGCTAAAGAACGACGTGAGAAAGTAGAAAGTGAAGCTGATTTTCATGGTGCTATGGATGGTGCAAGTAAATTCGTGAAAGGTGATGCTATAGCAGGGATTATTATTGTGTTAATTAATATTATCTTTGGACTTGTTATTGGTATGGTTCAGATGGACTTCACCTTTACGGAGGCAATGAATACATATATGCGTCTTACCGTTGGCGATGGATTAGTAAGTCAGATACCTGCACTATTAATAGCAACTGCTACAGGGATTGTAGTTACAAGAACAACATCAACCGGTAATTTGGGCAGTGATGTAACGGAACAGCTCCTGCAATACCCAAAATTGTTATTTATTGCAGCGGGAACATTATTCCTACTAGGGTTTACACCAATTAATTTCTTCCTAACAACAACGATGGCCGGACTATTAGCATTAGGCGGATATGTACTTCTTAGACCATCCGATGAAAAAGAAGAGACTGATATCGAGGAAGAGGAGCAGACGGAGTCATCATCAATGAAGTCACCTGAAAGTGTCGTAAATCTATTAAACATGGATCCGATTGAATTCGAATTCGGTTATGCACTTATTCCGTTGGTCGATGCTAGTCAAGGCGGAGATTTACTTGACCGGGTAGTAATGATTCGAAGACAGCTTGCTATCGAATTGGGTATTGTAGTTCCCGTAGTGCGAATTCGAGATAATATTCAGCTAAACCCGAATGAGTACCGGCTGAAAATAAAGGGAAATGAAGTCGCATTTGGAGAATTGTTGCTTGATCATTATCTAGCAATGACTCCAGACATAGATGATGAAGAGATAGATGGTATCGAGACAAAAGAGCCGGCATTTGGTTTACCGGCAAAGTGGATTAGTGAAGAGAATAAGGATGATGCAGAGTTATCCGGGTACACGGTGGTTGATCCTCCATCAGTTGTTTCGACTCATATCACGGAAATAATCAAACAAAATGCTCATGCGCTTTTGGGCCGTCAGGAAACAAAGCAGTTAATCGATCACTTGAAAGAAAACTATCCAATCCTGGTAGAGGAGGTAACTCCAGAGCCATTAGCAGTTGGCGATGTTCAAAAAGTTTTAGCTAAGCTGCTTAAAGAAAATATCTCGGTTCGAAATCTACCAATTATTTTTGAAACGTTGGCTGATTTTGCCAAGATGACAAATGACACAGAACTTTTAACCGAATATGTACGGCAAGCATTATCATCACAAATAACGAAACAATATGCAACTGATGATATGTCATTAAAAGTGATTACTGTTTCAGGAAAAGTAGAAAAAATGATTGCAGAAAGTATTCAACAGACTGAGCATGGTAATTACATAGCGTTAGACCCTGAGTCACAGCAAATCATCGTGAAAACACTCCATGATGAAGTAGAAAAGCTGACATTGCAAGAAGAAACAGCTGTTGTTCTATGCTCACCTGCAATCAGGATGTATCTAAAACAGTTATTAGATAGGTTCCTTCCACAAGTGGTTGTGCTATCGTATAACGAATTAGAACCAAGTGTTCAAATACAAAGTGTTGGAGTGGTGAATGTAGCATGAAGGTGAAAAAGTATGTAGCATCAACAATGCCAGAGGCCATGAATCGAATACGTAAAGAACTAGGACCTGAAGCTGTCATATTAAATTCAAAGGAGATTTTCCACGGTGGCTTTTTAGGGTTTTTTAAGAAAAGAAATATTGAAGTAATTGCAGCACTCGACCCACAGCCTCAGCCACCAAAAAAGCAGGAAACGTTAAAGGATACGAGTCGTGTCAATAAAACAGCGAATGTTGAAGATGGTACTATTTTAAATGAAATACGACACTTAAAGAAAATTATTGAAGTGCAGTCATCGCATAGAAATAACGATTATCCGGATGAGTATCAAGTTATCTTTTACCACTTGATAAATCAAGAAATTGATAAGGATTTGGCAGAAAGTATAATTGATACCATTCTTAGCAAACATGATAATTTACCAGAACATACTCCAACACAAGCTAGTATTTTGGATGATACAAAGGCAGAAATAGAAAACAGATTAAGTGAATTACCATTTGAGGGACTGACATATCAAAAGAAGATTATTCAATTTGTTGGTCCAACAGGGGTTGGAAAAACAACTACTATTGCAAAAGTAGCAGCGGCTAGTATGTTAAAGGACAACAAAAAGGTTGCACTTATTACTGCTGATACATATCGAATTGCGGCTATAGAACAATTAAAAACATATTCAAAGATACTAGATATACCAATTGAAGTCGCTTATAATATTGACGATTACAAGGATGCTGTTGAAAAGTTTAAATCCTATGATTTAATTCTTGTTGATACTGCTGGACGCAATTTTCGCGATGAAAAGTACGTAAAAGAACTGCAGAATAGTATTGAATTTAATGCTTCTATCGAAACGTATTTAGTATTATCCATGACAGCAAAGCCAAAAGATATTACAGAAATACACGATCAATTCAGGCATTTATCGATAAGTGAAGTTATTTTTACTAAAGTTGATGAGACAAGACAATATGGCAGCATGTTGAACATTGCGTTAAAGAAAAATGTAGGAGTGGCATTTATGACAAATGGGCAGGATGTACCGGACGATATAATTGAGCCGTCTCCGAAACTGATTAGTAACTATATAGTAGGTGAATATAGTGATGCATGATCAAGCTGCAAGCCTTAGACGTCAATTGGAAATTTCCAAAGACCCAAGACAGGCAAGAACAATAGCAGTAGTAAGTGGAAAGGGTGGTGTGGGAAAATCAAATGTCGCGTTAAACTTTTCATTAGAGCTACTTAATCAGGATAAGAAAGTTCTTCTGCTAGATTTGGATGTCGGAATGGGTAATATTGATATATTACTAGGTTTACATTCGGAGAAAACAATTGTTGATATGTTTACTGGTCACTTATCCGTTCATGATATTATAGAAACAGGACCACGTGGTTTGGCATATGTTGCAGCAGGATCGGGGTTAACAGATCTTTTTATGATGGATCAGGAGAAAAGAGACTACTTCTATCAGCAATATGATGAATTAGTTAAAATGTATGATTATATCATTTTTGATATGGGGGCAGGAGCAACAAATGATAGTCTATCATTAATTCTTGCATCTGATGAATGTGTTGTCGTCACCACGCCAGAACCGACATCCATTACTGATGCGTATGGCATGATAAAGCACATTTTAAATAAGCAAAGAAATATGCCAATATCAGTTATTATGAACCGCTCAGCTTCTGTGAAAAGTGGATACCAAGCATTGGATAGATTTCAAAGGGTTGTTACTCAATTTTTAGATGTAGAAATTCAGAAGCTGGGCATACTCCCTGATGATAAAATAGTATCAACTGCAGTAATCCGCCAAATACCATACGTTCTATTAAATGAAAAGGCTGCTGTATCTAAGGCTATTAAAGAAATTGTCAACAACTACACATCATATGGAACTGAATATCAGCAACAAAAATCTACTTCCTTTGTAACAAAATTAAAGCAGTTTATGATGGAGAGGTAATTCACATGACGCCCATACGCATTGTAGTGATTGATGATTCAGCATTTATGCGTAAAATAATCACAGATATGTTATCCAGTGATAATCGAATCGAAGTAGTTGCTGCAGCAAGAAATGGCCAGGA
Source organism: Virgibacillus salinus (assembly GCF_900102415.1). NCBI lineage: Bacteria > Bacillati > Bacillota > Bacilli > Caryophanales > Bacillaceae > Virgibacillus > Virgibacillus salinus. The sequence continues at coordinate 702,430 of NZ_FNKD01000002.1, read as the reverse complement.
TGGACTTCAAAAAGTTCATAAACATAAGCCAGATGTTGTTACACTCGATGTTGAAATGCCGGTAATGGATGGAATTACAGCATTACAACATATTATGGAGCAAATACCAACTCCAGTAATTATGCTCTCAAGTGCGACAAAAGAAGGAACATCCAAGACAGTCCAGGCAATATCTGAAGGGGCAGTTGAATTTATAACAAAGCCTACAGGAGTAAATTCCATAGACACAGCTCAAATGAAAGAAGTGATAATAACTAAGGTTATTGTTGCTTCACAAGCAAAAATAGTTAAAAAGAGACCCTTAAAGGAAAATGGCAGCGTAACAGATACTACTGTTCTGCGAAGATATTCCAAATCAATTGTAACTATAGGGGCATCTACTGGTGGACCGAAAGCACTTAAACGGGTATTAAGCGATTTGCCAGTTAACATTCCGGCATCTATATTGATTGTGCAGCATATGCCTCCAGGGTTTACCAAGTCACTTGCCGAACGATTAGATAAATTAGCTAATATTCATATTAAAGAAGCATCCCATGGAGAATTTATAAATGAAGGAACTGCATATATTGCACCAGGAAATTATCATATGAAGTTGAACACTGTTGGAACTGCGCATGTTATTGAGTTGACTCAGGAAAAACCAAGAAATGGGCATAGACCTGCAGTTGATGTTCTTTTTGAATCATTGGCAAAAGTTGAAAAGGTTAACAAAATTTCTGCTGTGTTAACTGGAATGGGCAGTGATGGATCACAGGGAATAAATGATTTGAAAGAATCTGACCCAGAATCAGTTATAATTGCCGAAGCGGAAGAATCATCTGTTGTATATGGAATGCCTAAAGCAGCTGTGAAAACAAACCGCGTCAATCATATTGTTCATTTACATCAAGTAGGGGATACCATTACGAAGTTAGTAAATAGATCAGGGGGGACGTAAAATGGATACAACACAATATTTAGATGTGTTTATTGATGAAAGCACAGAGCACTTGGAAGAGTTATACAAACAGTTACTTGAATTGGAGAAAAATCCGGAAGACAAAAAGATTATAGATGAAATATTTCGGGCTGCACATACATTGAAAGGTATGTCTGCAACTATGGGCTATACTGATGTAGCTAACTTAACGCATAAGTTGGAAAACATTTTTGATGGTATCAGGTACGATAAAATAGCTGTCCAATCTGACATGATTGATACTCTTTTTGAAGCGGTTGATCAGTTAAACGCAATTGTTGAAGATATCGGAAACGGAGGAGACGGAAAACGAAATGTAAGCCATATTGTTACATATCTGGATAAAATTGAAAAAGGTGAAAAGGAAATAATTAATGATAAAGCCAATGAAAACGGTTCAAGTGAAACCTTTAATACACTTGAAACTGTTAAATCATTAGACCAGTTTGAGATTTCCATTTTAAAAGAATCATCAGAACGCGGTTTTTTTAACTATGAAATATCAGTACACTTAAGCGAAGATTGTTTACTAAAAGGTGCTCGTGTTTTTATGGTATTTGAAGTATTAGAGAAACTTGGAGAGGTTATTAAATCCGAACCATCTGTTAATGAGCTGGAAGAAGAGAACTTTGAAAATTCTTTTACAATGCTTCTAGTATCTCAATTTGAAGAAGAAGAAATACAATCGAAAATTATGAAAGTGTCAGAAATTGAAAAAGTTAACGTAAATCACTTTTCAATAGATACATATACACAGGAGCAGAAGAATAAAGAGTCTGCGATGGAAATCCGTGAGGAAACGGAATTGCCAGAAAAAAATAAAGATGAAGGAAAAAGTACTGGTAAGAGCACTCTAAGTAAAACAATTCGGGTAAATATTGATCGCCTGGATGTTTTAATGAACTTATTTGAGGAATTGGTTATTGACCGTGGGCGTTTAGAGCAAATTTCATTGGAGCTTGATAACAACGATTTGCAGGAAACTGTCGAGCGTATGACACGTGTGTCCGGAGACTTGCAAAATATCATTCTAACAATGCGAATGGTACCAATTGATCAGGTGTTTAATCGATTTCCGCGTATGATAAGGCAAATTGCACGTGATTTAAATAAAATTGTGGAAATTGACATCATTGGTGCAGAAACGGAATTAGACCGAACAGTTATTGATGAAGTCGGCGATCCATTGGTCCATCTAATAAGAAATGCAATGGATCACGGGATTGAATTACCACAAGAGCGAAAAGCAAAAGGAAAGCCCGAGAAAGGAACAATTACGCTAGAGGCATACCATAGTGGAAATCATGTGTTCATTGAAATATCAGATGATGGTGCCGGAATTAATAAACAAAAAGTACTTGAAAAGGCAATTACTAACCAAGTAATAAGCAGTGCACATGCTGAGACCCTATCAGATCAACAAATCTATGATCTAATTATGGAAAGCGGATTCTCAACAGCAGACGCAATTTCCGATTTGTCGGGACGTGGTGTAGGGTTGGATGTTGTGAAGAATACAATAGAGTCATTAGGTGGCGGTATAACAATTGACGCAACAGTCGATAAAGGGTCAAAATTTTCGATTCAATTACCGTTAACCTTATCAATAATGTCTGTGTTGTTAGTAGAATTACAAAATGAAAAGTATGCAGTTCCATTATCATCAATAATTGAGACTTCCATCATTCATAAAGACCGGATCATGTATGCTCATAATAAAAGCGTAATAGATTTTCGGGGTAAAGTAGTACCGCTAGCTTATTTGAGTGAGATTTTTACTGTTCCACAAACAAATAAAGAAGATCAAGAATATTTATCGGTTGTCATTGTTCGTAAAGGAGATAAAATGGCTGGACTTGTTGTCGATTCGTTGATTGGTCAGCAGGAAGTCGTATTAAAATCATTAGGAGATTATTTATCTAACACTTTTGCTATATCTGGAGCAACTATTCTGGGAGACGGAGAAGTAGCCTTAATTATTGACAGTAACGCTCTAATTAAATAAAAACTGAAATTGGAGGAATTAAAATGAACAATGAGACAATTGTTGATCGTAAGGTAATTATTTTTCAATTAAATGATGAAGAATATGCTGTATCAGTACAGCAAGTAGGTTCAATTGAGCGAATCCAACCGATAACAAGAGTTCCACAAACTGCTGATTTCGTTAAAGGGGTTATTAATTTACGTGGGGTCGTTACACCGATAATCGATCTTAGAATCCGCTTTGGGTTAAAGGAAACTGAGTTCACAGAATCCAGTCGGATCATCATTGTTTACCTTGATGAAATGGAGGTAGGTCTGATTGTTGATGCTGCAAACGATGTAATTGATATTCCAGAAGACACGATTGAACCAGCGCCAGAGGTAATAGGGTCAGTAGATATTGATTATATTGACGGTGTTGCAAAACTTGATAATCGTTTACTAATACTGCTCAATTTACGAAAGGTTTTAACTAAAGAGGAAATAAACGAGTTAAAATCAGTGGAAGGTTAATAGGATGGAAGATATAAGTCGTCTTTCAACAGTACAAATGGATGTGTTACGGGAAATAGGAAATATTGGTGCTGGAAATGCAGCTACATCTATGTCGAAATTAATTAATAAAAAAATTGATATGCAGGTTCCTTCTGTGAATGTTGTGGCGTTCGATGAAGTGATGGAGATGATAGGTGGTCCAGAAACGCCCATCGTTGGAATTATGATACACATTTCGGGTGAGGCTACAGGAAAAGTTTATTTTATTCTAAGTATTGAGGAAGCTGAATCATTGGTAAAAAGTATTACCAATGAACATGACTTTAATTTATTAAGTGATAAAGAACCAAATGAATTGGTACTTTCTGCATTAAAAGAAACAGGCAATATACTAACTGGATCCTATATTACTGCCCTATCTGATTTCACAAGCCTTCAGATGCAACCATCAGTACCATATTTAAGTATTGATATGGCTGGAGCTGTATTGACAGTTGGCTTAATTGAAGTATCACAAGTTACTGATTATGCCATAATTATTGATACCAAAATTAATGATAGTGAATCTGCTGATGGGATACATGGTAATTTCTTTTTTCTGCCAGATCCGGAAGCGTTTCCTAAAATATTTAAAGTATTGGGAATTGAAAATAATGGATGATACACAAATAGTGGTAAAGGTTAGAATTGCTGATTTGAATATTGTAAAAGCACCACATCTAATACGCACATCAGGCCTTGGATCATGTGTAGGTGTAGTTTTATATGACTTATCACGTAAAGTTGCAGGATTAGCACATGTGATGTTGCCGGACTCTAACCTTGCGAAACAGTTAAATATGAATGAATTTAAATATGCCAATACTGCTATAGACTATTTAATTAAAGAATTATGCACAAATGGTGCGAGAAAATATGCTTTACAAGCTAAGTTAGCCGGTGGTGCACAAATGTTTCAATTTGAATCATCTAATGATTTAATGCGGATTGGTCCAAGAAATGTACAAGCTATCCAAGAGAAGCTAAGACAATATGGAATACCAGTTGTAGCTATGGATGTTGGTGGTAACAGTGGCAGAACAATTGATTTTGACCCTGCCACAGGTAACTTGAAAATACGTACAGTAAATAAAGGTGAATTGGTCATATAGCATAAAATTAGAAGTCCCCATTTACTATAAATAAAAGGGAGGAGCAATCAAATGACAACTAATAAATCTCCTCTAGAGCAAAAACTGTGGAAAAACTGGCTAGAAAACAAAGATAATGAAGCCGCAAATGAATTAATTGAAAATTATATGTATCTAGTAACCTTTCACGTCGAAAGAGTTTCGAGTCACCTGCCAAGTAATGTTAATAAAGATGACTTGAAGAGCTTTGGATTGATGGGCTTATTTGATGCGTTAAATAAATTTGAACACAATCGTAATCTTAAATTTGATACATACGCATCGTTTCGTATACGTGGTGCTATTATTGATGGGCTAAGAAAGGAAGATTGGCTACCAAGATCCATTAGAGAAAAGACTAAAAGAATTGAGAAAGTGTCCCAGGAGTTGGAGCAAAGTTATCAGCGTATTCCAACTGCTGATGAGATCGCTGCTAAGTTAGAAATACCTGTACATGAAGTGGAAGAATTGGTAAAAGACTCCCTTTTTGCAAACATATTGTCAATTGAAGAAAAACCTAAAGATAATTCAGCAGAACATAAAGAGGGTATTGGTTATACCATACCTGATGAATCTTCCATTTCACCAGATGATCATATGCTTCAAACAGAAATAAAACAGGAACTAACAGAAAGTATTAAACTGTTAAATGAAAATGAACAGATGGTTGTTAGTTTATTTTATCATCAGGAACTCACTTTAACAGAGATAGGGCAAGTCTTGGAATTGACGACTTCCCGTATATCGCAAATTCACAGAAAAGCTATTTTCAAATTAAAAAACACAATTAATAAAATGCAATCTACCCAATAAACAAGAGAGTAAAATTTTAGAATTCCTGGTCCTTATGGGTCAAGAAGATTAAAAACGTGAGCAATGTTCGTTATCGGACCGAGAAACACGCAGAAAGTTTGGAACAAAGGTAGGTAAATGCACCCTCGCCAGCAGTGGAAATATACCTATGGAAAGTGTGTATATTTCCACCGTGGCGCTAAGAAAAATCAACCAACAGGGAAGATCGTTTTTTAAGAACATGAATTACATAGCACAACATCAATGCAAAATGACAAGTCTTTTATCAAAGAGGTAATATAATTGATGGTTCTTTCTCTGCTGGTAAGTTAGTAGAAGCAAAGCATACCAAACAGAAATTATACTTGGTGTTAACAAAAAGGTAGTTGATCATGAGAAAAAATTATTGGCACAAAAAGAGGAATTACAAGCAACACTATCGAAATAAAAGACAATTGAGAATAAATCAATAGATGAATTCCTTCTGATTATATGAGGTCAAGTTAATTCAAGTAAAATTATTACTTTTGGAAGATATAAACGTAAAAGTGATAGAAATCATCAATATATATATAAATGAAGTTAGGCAATAATGAAATTGTTATGCAAAGTATAAAATAGAAAATTAAGGGAAGTGATTCTGTTGAGCTGGAAATCAATAGAAATGCAGGTGGCGCTTCCAAGGACACAAGATGCAGGAAAACTTCAAGAACAAATGCTGAAACAAAACCAGCACTTTCAAGAGTCGCTTGCGCAAAGTCAATTAAAAGATATTGAACAGAAACGTAAGCGGGTACAAGAGTTTGAAAGCATTAATGACGTTAAAATCAAGGACGAAGATGAACAGGGTGTTAATAATTCAGAAGAACAGAAAGCTAAATCTGAGTATGATGAATTTGCAGAACATCCTTACTTGGGTAAAAAAATTGATTTTAGTGGATAGAGGGATACGATGACATCAATGTTACTTATAATAAGTTTTTTGTTACACTTAGTTGCTTTAGTAGCAATCTTTCAATTGTTCAAACAGCTTCAGCTATTAAAAAAGGATAGTTCACAAGATATTATGGAACTATTGGAAACATATTTAGAGGAAATTAAAGAAGAAAACCGTTTTTTAGAGGAAGAAATTGGGAAAACTAATTCTGAGACCGTTGCTCCATCATCGATAGAATTTGAAGCAGAACAGAAAGAAGAAAAAGTACCTGAATATATCCCTGAGTCTGCTAAAGTTGTAGATGATTCCGAAACTTCAATGCAAGCAAAAATACTACAGCTTTATGATCAAGGATTAAAAGTGGAAGATATCGCACGACGGTTGAACTGTGGAAAAACTGAAGCAGAGCTAATAATAAAACTGCATGGTAAGTAAACCAAGAGAATCACCCTGTCTATCTGACTTATGGATAGGTAGAGCATCTCCATTCTAAAAGTTCGTTGTGAAACAAAATCTGTAAACTGCAACATAATGCGGAAAAACACTTAAGCACTATGATACCCCTGGAAATACACTTCACGAACCTTAGAGCAACGCTCCAGCTTCCTCAGAAGCAAAAACCGCTTCCTGCGGGATCTTCAGCTGTTGCTACGACGAACAGGACGTTCTAGTACCGGCGTTGGTCGCAGAGGTGACCGTTTTTAGCCAGTTTCCTGCAGTAGTCTTCGTGTATTTCCTGCGCTGGATTTTACTCATTATGTCCTATAATTAGCAAAATGTATTTGATGGATTTAATTAAGATCTAAATCATTTAAACGAGCAGTTGGAATTACGAGACACTGCGGAAAGCGAGGCAGACTAAGTACGCCACGTCTTGTGGCAACGTCTGCACTAGCACGTCCTATGCGTCGAAGGCTCGTGGTAAGCTAAGGAGGACACTGTAAAAGCGGCTGCTTGAGAAGATGTCGCCTTGGTACCCTGAGCGGTGAAAGCAGTTGCGTGGGCAGAGAGTCATGTAATATACTGAGAGTTGGATACCTTTAGTCTGTGTTGGAGTTTATATCGCCTGCAATGGTTAAAGAGCGGTATAATTTACGAATAGAACAAAAAAATATTATTGTTTATGAGAAAACTATTAATAAAACTTGATTGCGAATATCTGATATGGTATATTTATTTTTGGTGTAAATACTATGTTCACCGATCGAAAGTGAGCAAGTTAAACAACACACGTTTAGTGATTTGGGTAAATGGTGCCATTTAATGGTCTTTATGCAAAAATGACCTAAGCGGAGGAATAAAACCAATAGGAGGAATTTTTTATGTCAGTAATTTCGATGAAACAATTGTTGGAGGCTGGTGTACATTTCGGTCACCAGACACGCCGTTGGAATCCAAAGATGAAGAAATATATCTTCACAGAGCGTAACGGTATTTATATCATTGACCTTCAAAAAACAGTTAAGAAGGTAGATGAAGCGTACAAATACGTTAAAGAAATCGCATCAAATGGCGGTACAGTTCTTTTTGTAGGTACAAAAAAACAAGCGCAGGACTCAGTTCGTGATGAAGCAACTCGTTCTGGCATGTACTATATTAACCAACGCTGGTTAGGTGGAACATTAACTAATTTCCAAACAATCCGTAAACGTATCAACCGTCTTAAAGATATTGAGCGTATGGAAGAGGATGGTACTTTTGAAGTACTTCCTAAAAAAGAAGTAGTAGACTTATTGAAAGAAAAAGATCGCTTAGTTAAATTTCTAGGTGGAATAAAAGAAATGAAAAAACTTCCAGACGCTATGTTTGTAATCGATCCGCGTAAAGAACGCATTGCGATTGCTGAAGCACATAAATTGAATATTCCGATTATCGGAATGGTCGACACAAATTGTGACCCAGATGAAATTGACTATGTTATCCCAGCGAACGATGATGCAATTCGTGCTGTCAAGCTTTTAACATCTAAAATAGCAGACGCTATTCTAGAAGTGAAGCAAGGCGAAGAAACTGAAGAAGTAGAAGCGCAAGCAAAAGCACAAGCTGAAGAAGCTGTCGCTGTAGACAACGCTGAAACTGATAAAGAGTAGTATTGTAAAAGGTCGGGTGATAAGGGGATAAGCCTTTTATCACCCTTTTTTGCAGCTATGAATGTATAACTACTTTCCTGCTGCATAAGTGCAATTAAGGCTTGCACTTCAAAGTATAAGGGTTTTAAGTAAAATTGACACATAGGTTTTGCAAAAAAATATAGTTTCACATTACAAGGAGGATTTACAATGGACATTACCGCTAAAATGGTTAAAGAACTTCGAGAAAGAACCGGCGCAGGAATGATGGACTGTAAGAAAGCACTTCAAGAAACAGATGGAGACATTGATAAAGCAATAGACTTCTTACGTGAAAAAGGTGTTGCAAAAGCAGCGAAAAAAGCAGACCGCGTTGCTGCTGAAGGGTTAACACATATTGAGATTGATAATAATTCTGCTGTGCTTTTAGAAGTTAACTGCGAAACAGACTTTGTAACTAAAAATGATCAATTTAAACAATTGCTATCTGAACTAGGTAAACATATTGTGAAGCAAAATCCTGAAACAGTTGAAGAAGCTTTACAGCAAAACCTTCATGGTGAAGGTGATAAAGTTGAATCATACATCAACTCTATAATTGCTAAAATTGGAGAAAAGATTTCACTTCGCCGTTTTACACTTTTGAACAAAACGGATAATGATGCGTTTGGTGCTTATCTTCATATGGGAGGCAGTATTGGTGTACTTTCTTTACTTGAAGGAACAACTGATGATGAAGTTGCGAAAGATATAGCTATGCATGCAGCAGCTGTTAGTCCACGTTATGTATCACGTGATGCAGTGTCTGAAGATGAAGTAAACCGTGAGCGCGAGGTATTAAAAACACAGGCTTTAAATGAAGGTAAGCCAGAAAAAATCGTTGAAAAAATGGTTGAGGGTCGTCTAGGTAAATTCTTTGAAGAAATTTGTCTTTTGGAACAAAATTTTGTCAAAGATCCAGATCAAAAAGTAAAGAATTATGTAGCTGATAAAGGTGCTGAAGTGAAAACGTTTGTTCGCTATGAAGTAGGCGAAGGTATGGAAAAACGTGAAGAAAACTTCGCTGAAGAAGTAAAGAGCCAAATGAAAAAATAATAAATTCTAAAAATGGGGAACACGTAACTGTTGTTCCCTATTTCTGGAGTAAGATAGTATAAATCTTTTGCGTTACGTACTTTGGTTACTGTGTAAGCAACATCTGGCTCCAGCACCCAGTGACTAATGGATTTTCTACACCTCCTTATTTTAAGGAATAAATGATGTTCGACTAAAACCACCACATCCTGTGACAATGTCGACCCAACCGCGATGCGTGGGCGCGATTCATACGTCACTAAACGGAAGCTTACGCTTTTGTTCATAGTTAAGATAGTATAAATACTTTCTTACTGCATAAGTACAACTAAGGGGTTCGCCATTAAGGCTTATCGATAAGCCAAGTTTTCTAACTAGTACTAATAGGTACAATACTTGACCTGTACTTAACAAGCATTAATATAAACAATATTATATTTCTATGGAGGTAATTATGACAACAGCTCAGTACCGTAGAATTGTGTTAAAATTAAGTGGAGAGGCTTTAAGCGGAAAAGAAGGCTATGGAATAGAACCACAGGTAATTCAATCTATTGCCGCGCAAGTGAAAGAAGTAGCAGAATTAGGTGTAGAGGTAGCAATTGTAGTTGGTGGAGGAAATATCTGGCGTGGTAAAGTCGGTAGTGAAATGGGAATGGATCGTGCGACAGCTGATTATATGGGGATGCTGGCTACAATTATGAATTCTCTAGCACTTCAGGATAGCCTAGAAAATAATGGGATTCAGACCCGCGTCCAAACGTCTATTGAAATGCGACAAGTGGCTGAACCATATATAAGAAGAAAAGCAATTCGCCATCTCGAAAAGAAACGTGTTGTCATTTTTGCAGCAGGGACTGGAAATCCATTTTTCTCAACTGATACTACAGCAGCGTTACGGGCAGCAGAAATCGAAGCAGAAGTTATTTTAATGGCAAAAAATAATGTTGATGGAGTATATTCTGATGATCCAAAAGTTAATAAAAAAGCAGAAAAGTATACGGAGATATCATATTTGGAAATGCTAAATGAAGGTCTCGGTGTAATGGACTCTACAGCATCATCATTATGTATGGATAATGATATTCCACTAATTGTATTCTCAATTACCGAAGAAGGTAATATTAAAAGAGTGGTACAAGGTGAACCAATAGGAACAACAATAAGGGGGAAATAAAGATGTCAGATGTTATATTGAAGGAGACTCGTAGTAAAATGGAGCACGCAGTTCAGGCATTCTCAAAAAGCCTAGCAACAGTACGTGCTGGTCGCGCCAACCCATCGCTTTTGGACAGCATTTATGTTAATTATTATGGTGCGTCAACACCACTTAATCAATTAGCAACTATATCTGCACCAGAAGCTAGATTACTGGTCATTACACCATTTGATAAATCATCGATTGGTGATGTAGAAAAGGCTATACAAAAATCAGATTTAGGGTTGTCACCTTCAAATGATGGGAATGTTATCCGTATAAATATACCATCTCTAACAGAAGAACGTCGTAAGGATTTAGTTAAAGTCGTTGGAAAATACGCCGAAGAGGGACGTGTACAGGTAAGGAATATTCGTCGTGAATCGAATGATCAACTAAAAAAAGCTGAGAAAAATAATGATCTAACTGAAGATGAACTCAAAAGTGCACAAGATGATGTGCAAAAAGAAACAAATAATCATATTGATAAGATTGATCAGCTAGCAAAAGGCAAGGAAAAGGAAATTCTTGAGGTTTAAATATATGGTGAGTCAAATAAGAAGCTTTAGCCCTCTTGTTTAAGAGGGCTTTTATTTCCAGTTCAAGCGTATTAAAATAGTAAAGCTAGATCATTGATCATATAAATGTTATAAATGGTTTTTCCTTAAAATATAAGCAAAACTATCCTTTCTAAATATAGGTATAAGGCAGGTTTTTCTTATATTTTAATGAAATTCTTATAAAAATTTAATCATTATAATGCTATAATGGTGATTCATCCTAATAATATGAAATGATTTAATGTATCTAATATCGTTGGAACCAGGCGACAGGATGAGTTTTCTAATCCTTCATATTGATTATATTTAAAAGGGTTGTATAAGGATAATCAACCATATCGGAGGACAAATTATGTCAATGAAGCTTCCTTTTTTAAAAAATAAACAACAAAAAGATTTAAGTGAAGAGAACGATCTTGATAATATACCAAATCATGTTGCTATCATAATGGATGGTAATGGACGATGGGCAAAAAAAAGAGGGTTACCCCGGATAGCTGGACATAAAGAAGGAATGAATGTTGTAAAAGAAATCGTCAAAGCAGCAAGAAATTCTAATGTACAGATTCTGACATTATATGCTTTTTCCACAGAAAACTGGAAACGGCCCAAATCTGAAGTTGACTTTTTAATGAAATTGCCTAAAGAGTTTCTACATATATATTTGCCGGAGCTTATGGAAAATAAAGTGAGAATTAATACGATAGGTGATTTTGATGCCCTTCCTGATCATACCAAAGAAGCTATACATTATGCGAAAGAGAAGACAAAAAATAATGATGGCTTATTATTAAATTTTGCTTTAAACTATGGTAGTAGATTCGAAATCATGCGAGCCATCAAACAAGTTATGACAGATATTGATGGCTCAAAACTATCGATTGACAATTTAGACGAAAACACATTCTCAGAGTATCTATATACGAAAGATTTAACAGACCCTGATTTATTGATAAGAACAAGTGGTGAACAACGATTAAGTAATTTTCTATTGTGGCAGGTAGCTTATTCAGAATTTTGGTTTACAGACGTTTTATGGCCAGATTTTTCAGAAGAAATATTTAAAAATGCCCTCCATGATTATCAACAGCGAAAAAGAAGATATGGAGGTATTTAAGGTGTTGAATCAAACATGAAACAGCGAATTCAAACAGCAATCTTAGCAATTATAGTATTTTTGCCATTTGTTCTAATTGGGGGAAGACCCTTTGAAATATTTGTCTATATACTTGCGACAATTGGTTTAGTAGAGTTAATGCGAATGCGTGAAATTGGTAAATACTCTTTACCTGCGATTTTAGCAATTGCATTATTGTGGCTTGTTTTAGGTTCTATTCCTATATTATGGGTTACAAAATCTGAAGTAATTATGTTGTTTGTTTTATTACTACTGTCATATACTGTACTAGTTAAGAATAAATTTACTTTTGACGAGGCTGGTTTTATTCTTTTATCAACTATTTATATTGGGATGGGATTCTTTTACCTGATTGAAACACGGCAAGATGGTTTAATTTACTTATTTTATGTGTTACTTGTTATTTGGTCGACAGATACTGGTGCATATTTTACTGGCAAAGCTATTGGCAAGAGAAAACTTTGGCCGGAAATAAGCCCTAACAAAACAATTGAAGGAGCAGCAGGTGGTATTGCCCTTGCCATAATCGTCGCAATCATTTTCTTCCTTATAGAACCATTTTCTGACTCATTATTTTTGGTTATTGGTGTTACAATTTTAGTATCCATTTTTGGACAAATTGGAGATTTGGTTGAGTCTGCGTTTAAGCGTCATTATGATGTGAAAGATTCTGGTAACTTACTCCCAGGACACGGAGGGATATTGGATAGGCTAGATAGCTTATTGTTTGTTTTACCGATATTACACTTTATCCATTTTATATAAAAGTAACAACTTAACAAAACGTTAAGTTAAGAGTGAATTAAAATAACAAGAAGTCAATAGTTATTCCTAATCAGATAAAGGAAGGTGCTTCTTTTGAACACTGTAATCGCGTTTATTTTTATGTTCGGTCTGCTTGTGTTTATTCATGAGTTTGGCCATTTAATATTTGCAAAAAGAGCTGGAATGCTTGCTCGTGAATTTGCCATTGGGTTTGGGCCAAAAGTTTTTGCATTTACAAAGAATGAAACAGTTTATACCATTCGCTTATTACCTATTGGTGGATATGTTCGAGTGGCTGGCGAAGATCCAGAGATTGTTGAGCTTAAGCCTGGGCAGCATATAGGATTAGAATTTAATGAAAGTGGAAAGGTCAGTAAGATTATCGTTAATAACAAATCGAAGCATCCTAATGCACGTGTTATTGAGGTGGAAAATGCTGATTTAGATCATAAATTGCTTATCGAAGGCTATGAAATTGATGAAGAAGATCAAAAATTAAGTTTTGAAGTAGATCGTAAAGCATTTTATGTTATGGATGAAAAGGAAACACAAATTGCTCCATATGATCGACAGTTTGCTTCAAAGAGTGTAGGTAAGCGGGCTATGCAATTGTTTGCCGGTCCAATGATGAATTTTATGTTGGCTATAGTCATTTTCTTTATTGTTGGACTTATTCAGGGTGTTCCAGTCGATAGAGCACTAGTTTCTGGGATACAACCGGATAGCCCTGCAGAAGAAGCTGGTCTTCAAGAAGGAGACGAAATTGTTCGGATTGAAGGCAATTCAGTCTCAACTTGGGATGAATTTACGGAAATAGTTCAGAACAATCCTGAAAATGAACTCAGCATGACAGTGCAACGTAATGGTGAAACTGAACCAATTTCAGTAACCCCTAAAAAGCTTGAAACTCAAGGCATGACAATTGGACAAGTAGGAGTCCAGCGGGCTTTTGAAAAATCACTTACTGGCACAGTTAAGTATGGATTTACCCGAACATATGATACAACTAAATTGATCTTGACTAACCTCGGGATGCTAGTCACCGGTCAGTTACCGATTGAAACATTATCGGGACCAGTTGGGATATATGACGCAACAGATCAGTTTGTTAAGGCAGGAATTATGACTTTCCTAATGTGGACTGCTATTTTAAGTATAAACTTAGGGATCGTGAACCTAGTTCCCTTGCCGGCACTCGATGGTGGCAGGCTACTATTTGTTGCACTTGAAGCGGTTAGAGGCAAGCCAATAGATCCGCAAAAAGAAGGTATTGTTCATTTTATTGGCTTTGCTTTACTGATGCTCTTAATGATTGTTGTGACATGGAATGATATCCAGCGATTATTTTTATAAAGTTTGATTTATGCTTAAGAACAGTTGAAAACCCTTGTCCAAATGGCAAGGGTTTTCCATCATTATAGTTCCACAACTATAATCAGGAGGAAAACATGATGGATATTTCAAAAAGAGAGAAAATGGTTCTATTATTAAAACAGTTGGAAATACCTGATGATTATCTGGAATCTTATTTTGGGGAAAGTCAGTTAATTAAACTTGAAGTACACAAACAGATAAAAAGCTGGCATTTTCATATTAGTGTCAAGCAGTTATTGCCAATGAATATTTATACATTACTTCTTACAAAATTACATGAAACATTTCAGCAATTTGCTCAAATTGACCTGACATTGTACGCAGAGGATAAGGACTGTGATGACCAGACTATTTGTGATTATTGGCAGTCTTTTCTTCAATCTATTTCCAATTTATCACCTGCTTATAAAGATTTAGTACATAACCAGGTGCCTCGGGTTGAGAATAATAAAATTATGTTAACTGCAAGGAATGAAGCAGAAGGCAACGCACTGAAAAAACGTTTGGAAGATCCATTTCGTGATTATTGCAAAAAGATTGGAACAAATCCATACTCTCTTGTGATTGATGTTAAAACTGAAATGGCTGAATTGAAAAAGTTCAGAGAAAAAACAGCCTTGGAAGACCAGGAAATGGTTTTAAAGACTGTTCAGGAAAAAGAAAAACGTGATCAAGACAGACAGAAAAACGAGCAGAATAAACCACTAATGCTTGGTTATAAAATTCAGGATGATCCATTGCAAATGGAAGAAATTCAGGACGAGGAACGTCGTGTCACTGTACAGGGTTATGTTTTCGCTACAGATATTCGTCAGTTACGTTCCGGAAGAAGTTTATTAATTATTAAAGCAACAGATTATACGGACTCATTACAAATAAAGATGTTTTCAAAAGGTGATGAGGATGCCGAGAAATTTGAACATGTAAAATCGGGCATTTGGATTAAAGCAAGAGGCAGTATTCAAACTGATATGTTCACAAATGAATTGGCAATGATGGCTACTGATATTCATGAAGTGAAAGTAAAAACTCGAAAAGATACAGCACCTGAAGACGAGAAGCGAGTCGAGTTACACGCACATACGACAATGAGCCAAATGGATGCAGTGGTATCACCTTCAGCCCTAATAAATCAAGCTGCAACTTGGGGTCATAAAGCAATTGCCATTACCGATCATGCAGGTGTGCAAGGGTACCCCGAAGCCCACGCTGCTGGACAAAAACATGGAATTAAAATTCTCTATGGTGTGGAAGCGAATGTTGTTGATGATGGTGTGCCAATTGCTTATAACGAACATGATGTTGATTTAGAAAATGGTACTTATATTGTCTTTGACGTAGAGACGACAGGTCTTTCAGCGGTATATGACACAATCATTGAACTTGCTGGTGTTAAGATTTATCAGGGAGAGGTTATTGATCGATTTGAATCATTCGCTAATCCTCATCATCCATTGTCGCAAACAACAACAGATTTAACCGGAATAACAGATGATATGGTGAATAACGCACCTGAAATTGATGACGTCCTAAAGGACTTTTATGAATGGATGGAAGATGGCATTCTTGTTGCACATAATGCCAGTTTCGACATTGGTTTTTTAAATCAGGGATTTAAAAAAATTGAATATAAAAAAGTTGAAAATCCGGTTATTGATACGCTTGAGCTTTCGCGATTTTTATTTCCGGAATTAAAAAATCATCGGCTAAATACTATGTGTAAACACTTGGATATCGAATTAACGCAGCATCACCGCGCTATTTATGATGCAGAGGCAACTGGCTATTTACTATGGAAGTTAGTTCAAGGACTTTTGAATAAAGATATTACAAATCACAATAAGTTAAATGATCACATGGGAGAAGGTAATGCTTACCAGCGTTCTCGACCATTTCATTGTACACTGGTAGCTAAAACACAAGAAGGTTTGAAGAATCTATACAAGCTAGTCTCATATGCTCATATTGATTATTTCTACCGTGTTCCACGAATTCCTAGATCATTATTGCAAAAGCTACGAAACGGAATTTTAGTTGGGTCTGCATGTGATAAAGGTGAAGTATTTGAAACGATGATGCAAAAATCAGCGGATGAAGCAGAAAAAGCAGCAGAATTTTATGATTATATCGAGGTACAGCCGCCAGCCAACTATGCACATCTGATTGAAAAGGATCTTGTTCAGAATGAGGCTCAAATCCTGGATATCATTAGTAAATTAGTAGACTTAGGTAATCGTGTGAATAAAAATGTAGTAGCAACGGGAAATACACATTATATTGACGAACACGATAAACTTTATCGTCAAATATTAATTGCTTCTCAAGCTGGTAATCCATTAAACAGACAAACGTTACCAGATACACCTTTTCGTACAACAAATGAGATGATAGATAGTTTTAATTTTTTAGGGGAAGAAAAGGCACACGAAATTGTTGTAACAAATACCAATAATTTGGCAGACGAAATAGAAGAACTTTCTCCTGTTAAGGATGGACTTTATACACCAACAATTGAAGGTGCAGACCAAGAGATGCGTGACCTTTGCTATAATCGCGCAAAACATATTTATGGTGAACCTGTACCACAAATTGTTGTCGAACGACTGGAAAAAGAGCTATCAAGTATTATTGGACATGGATTTGCAGTAATTTATCTAATATCACACAAGCTAGTGAAAAAATCATTGGACGATGGATATCTTGTAGGTTCTCGAGGGTCTGTTGGTTCTTCTTTAGTAGCAACCATGACTGAAATAACCGAAGTAAACCCTTTACCACCTCATTATGTCTGTATGGAATGTCATCATCATGAATTCATAACTGATGGATCTGTAGGAAGCGGGTTTGATTTAGCTGATAAAAACTGTCCAAATTGCGCCAATCCTCTTACAAAAGATGGACAAGATATTCCCTTTGAAACATTTCTTGGGTTTAAAGGCGATAAAGTTCCCGATATAGATCTTAACTTTTCAGGCACATACCAGCCAAGAGCGCATAATTACACCAAAGAATTATTTGGAGAAGATAATGTCTATCGTGCTGGAACAATTGGAACTATTGCTGATAAAACAGCGTATGGCTATGTGAAAGGCTATGCTTCAGATAAACAGTTAGTTTACAAGAATGCTGAGGTTGATCGACTTGTTCAAGGCTGTACCGGGGTTAAACGAACAACTGGTCAGCATCCAGGTGGAATTATAGTTGTACCTGATGATAAAGAAATATATGATTTTACACCGATTCAATTTCCGGCTGATGACCGAAAAAGTGAATGGAAAACAACACACTTTGATTTTCATTCCATTCATGATAACTTGCTTAAACTTGATATACTAGGGCACGATGATCCTACAGTAATTCGAATGCTACAGGATTTAAGTGGAATTGATCCAAAAACAATTCCAACTGATGATGCTGAAGTGATGAAAATATTTTCCGGACCGGAATCACTAGGAGTAAAACCGGAGCAAATTAATTGTAAAACGGGTACATTAGGCGTACCTGAGTTTGGTACAAAATTTGTTCGTCAGATGCTGGAGGATACTAAACCAAGTACATTTGCTGAACTAGTAATGATATCTGGTCTTTCACACGGTACAGATGTGTGGCTAGGCAATGCTCAGGAGTTAATTAATGATGGAATATGTGAATTGGCTGATGTCATAGGGTGTCGTGATGATATTATGGTATATCTAATGCACAAGGGTCTAGAAGCATCACTTGCCTTTAAAATTATGGAGTTTGTCCGAAAAGGCAAAGGGTTACAGGATGATTGGATCCAAGAAATGAAAAAAAACGGGGTTCCTGATTGGTATATAGAATCATGTAAAAAGATTAAATATATGTTTCCAAAAGCACACGCTGCAGCATATGTTCTAATGGCAGTTCGAATTGCTTATTTTAAAGTACATTATCCAATATACTTTTATGCTGCTTATTTCTCTGTCAGAGCAGGTGATTTTGAATTAGATACAATGGTTAAAGGGAGTGACGCGGTAAGACAGCGTATTGAAGGTATCGTGGCTAAAGGTAATGATGCGACACCGAAAGAAAAGAACCTGTCTACTGTTTTAGAAGTGGTACTTGAGATGATTGAGCGTGGTTTTTCTTTCCAAAAAGTTGATTTATATAAGTCTACTGCTTCTGAGTTTATAGTGGACGGTAACACGTTGGTCCCACCATTTAACGCTGTTGATGGACTGGGTACTAACGCAGCTATTAATATTGTTAAAGTACGAGAAGATGGGGAATTTCTTTCTAAAGAAGATCTTCGACAACGTAGTAAAATTTCTAAAACGGTTCTAGAGTATCTTGATAATCATGGTTGTTTAGAAGGAATGGCAGAAAAGAATCAACTGTCATTATTTTAACATCCACGGCTAATCAAGTTATTATCAGAACACTTAAATGGTACTTTAATATAGATTTTTTGCTATAATAAATGGAAATCAAGTGAAATTAATTAAGTCAACGTTTAGGAATAGATTCAGATGTTTCATCTCATCAGTAGGGGAGTAAATTATTTGACATTAGATAAAAGAACTTAAATAGGGGAGTGGATACTATGGAGTTAGCATATGAAGAAGGACAACCAATCCGCCAATTTTTGATTGATAACAGACAGGTTTTTGAAGATCAACTTCTAACAGAAGCAAAAACTGTTCGGGATAAGATTGAAGAAATTCAATTGATTGGAAATATTAATTTATTAGAGAATGCCCATAAGTTAGTTTTATTCGTAGTTGATGAGAAACAAGATGAAGTAGTGAACTTTGCACGGCAAGAAGGTATTGTGTGGGCAAAACATTCCCTGACATTAGCGTTAAAAATTGAATGGATTCAAGCAATTCGCAGAACATTATGGGATTTTCTTTATCAATATGATAAGTTTAACGAAAAAGTCAGTAGCCGTGAAGAATTTTACAATATGGAGAGTAGGATAAACGATTTAATTGATAAGTTTCTCAATGGATTCTTTATTAACTATTCCTCGTTTAAGGATAAGCTAATTGAGGATCAGCGTAAATTAGTAGAGAACTTATCCGCTCCAATTATTCCGATAACTTCAAAGATTAGCATCTTGCCGATTATAGGAACGATGGATAGATATCGCGCAACTATAATTGAAGAAAAAGTATTGCTTGAAATCGGGCAGAGGCATGTACAAAAATTAATAATGGATTTTTCCGGAATAGCTGAGATGGAAACAGAAGTTATGCAATTATTTCTTAAATTACTAGATGGTATTTCCATGATGGGATGTGAAGCAGTGATTACTGGATTACGTCCTGATATAGTTAGAAATATGGTCGACCTTGAAGTAGAATTTGGTCAACATTTTGAAACAAAAGGCTCGTTGCAGCAAGCACTGGATGGTTATCTGCATTCGGACGATAAGATTTTAAATTAGTTGATTTTAAATGATTGTTGTTTTATGGAAGTAATGAATTCATAACGCAGTTGATATAAACTGCGAAGTACTTTTTAAAAAGTTTGAGTGCTATTAAGCCGCTCTGGAAATACACTTCGCGCACCTACGTCGCTGCGTAGTCTCATCTAGGCCTCAGCTCCCACAGGAGACTACGTGTATTTCCTCTGCTGTTGACTGGAGTAGGAATCGCTATAAAATAAATGTGTGACAGCTACACTAGTCCGGGTGCGGAGGGCGGTGACTCCTGCGGGAATAGCACGTGTCTGAAGTCCCCGCAGTGCAACTAAATGAAGGCCGACTAAACCGTCCTTTGCGGACAACGTCGGCATACCCCCTTGCCGGGGAAAGGGGGCTGAGGCCGTGCCCTAAGGTGCGCATCCGCCCGTAGCGCCCCCGGACGGCGGGACAGAGTTTATAGAGATTATTCTAGCAGTTAGTTCGCAGATTATATCAACTTCGAAGATTAAAATGCAACAAAACTTACGAAGAGAAATTTTGATTATAATTAACAGCCTAACACTGCATATACTAATCATTTAATATAAAATTAGTAAGAATACGGTATATAATAAAGCAATGGTATAAACAATTATTTACTATTCTTGCAACATCAGTCCCAGTATGATATAGTTTATACTGGTAAGAAATGATACGAACGGTAAAAAGAGTGGGCGAACCCCACTCTTTCTTCATACTACTATCTTTTGCAATTTGCACTTTGACTACATCCCTTGCCACATCTTCCGGCAGGGGTTTTGTATTATTATGGATATTGAGCAAATGAAATGACGTATGATGGTTCATAATAAGGAATATACACAACTGAATAAAGGAGGATATATTTTGAGTTCCAATGTAATTAAAACAACTGAAGAATTGATGCAGCCCATATTACAGGAGAAAGAATTGGAATTAGTTGATGTTGAATATGTGAAAGAAGGGCAGAATTGGTTTCTTCGTGTCTATATTGATAGTGAAGATGGGATTGACATAGCAGACTGCGGAACCGTTTCTGAACAATTAAGTGAAAAGCTGGACGAAGCTGACCCGGTAGAAGAAGCGTATTTTCTGGAAGTTTCCTCACCAGGTGTCGAGCGTCCACTGAAGTCTAAAGGTGACTTTGAAAAAAATGTAAATAATAATGTCTTTGTGAAATTATATGAACCAATTGATGGTCAAAAAGAATACGAAGGTATTTTAACGGAATTCACAGATAATATGGCTACGATTGAATATAAAGTGAAAACCCGTAAAAAGCTAGTTGAAATTCCATTTAATAAAATAGCTAAAGCAAGGTTAGCCGTTACGCTATAAGGGGGAAAATAAAAGTGAGCAGTCAGTTGTTTGAAGCGATTGATTTTCTAGAAAAAGATAAAGGTATTGATAAGGACATTCTAATGGAGGCATTGGAAGCTGCGCTAATATCAGCCTATAAGAAAAACTTTAAATCTGCTACAAATGTGCGGGTAGATATTGATGAACAATCTGGCACAATGCGCGTATTTTCACGCAAAACGGTAGTGGAAGAAATTGAGGATGCACAAGAGGAAATATCATTGGATCAGGCAAACGAAATTGATCCCAATTATGAACTTGAAGATGTTATTGAGGTTGAGGTAACTCCAAAAGACTTCGGACGTATCGCTGCCCAAGCAGCAAAACAAGTGGTTACACAACGTGTAAGGGAAGCTGAACGCGGTGTAATATTTAGCGAGTACGCTGATCGTGAAGAGGATGTCATGACAGGAATTATTCAGCGTAAAGATCCACGGTTTGTTTATGTAAACCTTGGTAAAATTGAGGCTAAGCTTGCTGAGGCGGAACAAATGCCTACTGAAGAATACTATGTGCATGACCGTTTAAAAGTATTTGTAACAAAAGTCGAGAATACGAGTAAAGGTCCTCAAATTTATATTTCAAGGTCACATCCGGGACTATTAAAGCGTCTGTTTGAAATGGAAGTTCCAGAAATTTATGATGGAATTGTTGATATCAAATCTGTAGCAAGAGAAGCAGGGGATCGTTCTAAAATTTCGGTTCATGCAGATGATCCTGAAATCGATGCTGTTGGTTCATGTGTTGGCCAAAAAGGACAACGTGTACAAGTGATTGTCAATGAACTTAAAGGTGAAAAAATTGATGTTGTAGAATGGTCTGAAGACCCTATTGTCTATGTATCAAACGCTTTAAGTCCTTCAAAGGTAGTTGAAGTATTAGTAAATGAAGAAGATAAGGCAACAACAGTAATTGTACCTGACTATCAACTCTCACTAGCTATTGGTAAACGTGGTCAAAATGCTCGTTTAGCAGCAAAATTAACCGGCTGGAAAATTGATATTAAAAGTGAATCAGAAGCTCGTGAAGAAGGGCTTTTAACAGACGACGAAGATACTGATGCTTATTCTGACAATGATGAAGAAGGTTTGTTCGAATAGGGGGAGGTTCTGTAATGGCGCAAAAACGAAAAGTACCAGAACGAAAATGTATAGTGACAAATGAAATGAAACCAAAGAAAGATCTCATTCGTGTTGTCCGAAACAAAGAAGGAGAAGTCTTTGTTGACCCAACCGGCAAAAAAAATGGCCGTGGAGCATATGTGTCGAATGATATAGCTGTTATAGAAAAGGCTGAGAAGGCTGGGATTTTAAGCCGTCAGTTGAATACAAAAATTGAACCATCAATCTATGAAGACCTTAAACAAATAGTTGAAGGAAAGAATAATGAAAAATAATTACTTAAATTTAATTGGCTTAGCCTATAGGGCTAGAAAGTGTTCTTTAGGGGAAGAAACGATTGTGAAAGACATCAAACAAAACAGAGCAAAACTTGTTCTTTTGGCAAACGACATCGGTCCCCAAACACGAAAAAAATTAACGGACAAATGCAAAACATATGAAGTACCATTTTTAATAGTTGATGATAGAGAAACGTTATCAAATGCTATTGGAAAATCACAAAGAGTAGCTGTAGCTATTTTAGATGCAGGATTTGCCACTAAAATTAAATCGTTACTCGGGTAATTAAATTCGGGGGTGGACGTATGAGTAAGATGCGTGTATATGAATATGCAAAACAGAATAAAACGACCAGTAAAGATGTAATTAACTATTTAAAAGAGTTAAATGTTGAGGTTTCCAACCACATGTCGACAATTTCGATTGAAACGATATTAAAGTTGGATGAAAAATTCGGATCAAAAGAAACGGAAAAAACGAAGCAAAAAGAAACACCGAAAAAACCAGCAAATAACAACAATGCAGCAAACCAAACAAAAAAAGAAAATAAACAAACCAGTAATGGGAAGTCTAATAACAACCCAAAATCACATCAAGGTCAACAAAAGAAAAACCAGAATAACCATAACAAAAAGCAGCATGGTAAAAACGCAAAAAGGAACAATCAAGCTCCTAAGCAGCAAAAACCTGTTGTAAAGGAAACGCCGAAACATATTACTTACAGCGAAACATTAACAGTAAGTGATTTGGCAGCTAAGCTTAATAAAGATGCATCTGAAATTATTAAGAAGTTAATGTTCCTTGGTGTAATGGCAACGAAAAACCAGGATCTTGATGATGATGCAGTCGAGCTAATTTGTGCAGAGTATGATGTGGAAGTAGAGAAGGAAATAATCCTAGAAGATACCGATTTTGATAAGTATCGGGAAGAAAATAATGAAGCTGACTTAGTTGAAAGACCTGCAGTTGTAACCATTATGGGACACGTTGACCATGGTAAGACAACATTATTGGATGCAATTCGCCACACAAAAGTAACAGAAGGTGAAGCAGGTGGTATTACCCAGCATATTGGGGCGTACCAAGTACGAAGTGAAGGTAAGAAAGTAACATTTCTTGATACACCAGGACATGCTGCTTTTACCAGTATGCGTTCCCGCGGTGCACAAGTAACCGATATAGCTATATTAGTTGTTGCAGCGGATGATGGTGTAATGCCACAAACGATTGAAGCGATTAACCATGCTAAAGCTGCGGAAGTTCCAATTATTGTAGCAGTTAACAAAATGGATAAAGAAGGCGCTAACCCAGATCGTGTTATGCAGGAGTTAACGGAGTATGAACTCATACCTGAAGACTGGGGCGGTAGTACAATATTTGTTAATTTGTCTGCAGTCAAACATGAAGGAATCGATAGTTTGCTTGAAATGATTCAGCTTGTATCAGAAGTAGAAGAATTAAAAGCAGATCCAAATAACAATGCCTTTGGTACAGTAATAGATGCTCGACTTGACAAAGGAAGAGGATCTGTTGCTACATTGCTAGTGCAAAACGGGACATTACATGTAGGTGATTCTGTTGTTGTCGGAAACACATTTGGACGCGTTCGTGCAATGGTTAGTGACTTGGGGCAACGGATAAATGAAGCTGGTCCATCAACACCAGTTGAAATAACTGGATTAAGCGATGTACCACAAGCCGGCGATCAATTCCTAGTATTTAAGGATGAGAAGAAATCACGTCAAATTGGTGAAGCTCGTCAGCAAAAGCATATTCAGGAAAACCGGACAGAACAAACTAAAGTTAGCATAGATGATTTATTCGATCAGATTAAAGAAGGCGAAATGAAGGATATAAACCTTATAGTCAAGGCAGATGTTCAAGGGTCTGCGGAAGCAATGGCTGCTTCATTGAAAAAGATTGAAGTTGAAGGTGTTAAGATAAAAATCATTCATACTGGTGTAGGTGCTATTACTGAATCAGACATTATTTTAGCATCCGCTTCAAATGCAATTGTAATTGGATTCAATGTACGGCCAGATGCTAACGCGAAAAAGGCTGCAGAATCAGAAAAGGTAGATGTACGTTTACATCGCGTTATTTATAAGGTTATTGAAGAGATAGAATTAGCTATGAAAGGTATGCTTGACCCTGTGTACGAAGAAAAGGTAATAGGTCAAGCAGAAGTTCGTGAAATATTCAAGGTTTCTAAAATTGGAACTATCGCTGGTAGTTATGTAACAGATGGTAAGATTACACGTGACTCGGGAGTACGCATTATTCGTGACGGTGTGGTGCAGTTTGAAGGTGAAATAGATGCCTTAAAACGTTTTAAAGACGATGTCAAAGAAGTTGCGAAAAATTATGAGTGTGGTATTACAATTAAAAAGTTTAATGATATTAAAGAAGGCGACGTAATTGAAGCATTTGTCATGGAGGAGATTGAACGCAAATGATAATTTATGCTGAAGTAGAATGCATTCTCTATGAAGGTCATTCACTTAAGCAAAAACGATCTGTTATCAAAAGTTTAATGGCTAAATTACAAAATGAATTAAATGTAGCAGTAACAGAGTTAGATTATCATGATTTATGGCAACGTACAAAACTTGGAATCGTGACAGTTTCCAATGAAAAAAAACATGCTGAACAGGTTATACAGGAAGGTTTGCGGATTATTGACACATTTAATGAACTGGAACGGACACTTACTGATGTTGAGCATGTATAATCAAATTATCAGGTCGTCAATTTATAGAGGTGATCAAAATGAGTGACATTCGTTCAAATCGTGTCGCAGAGCAAATGAAAAAAGAGTTAGGTGAGCTTTTAAGTAAAAAAATAAAAGATCCACGTGTTGGATTTGTAACAGTCACAGATGTAGATGTAACTGGTGATTTACAACAGGCGAAGATTTTTATATCTGTTCTAGGAGATGAACAAAAGAAACATGATACACTTGTTGGCCTAGCCAAAGCTAAAGGGTTTATCCGTTCCGAAATTGGAAATCGCATCCGTTTACGGAAAACACCCGAAATCACATTTGAATTTGATGAAGCTTTCGAATATGGAAATCGTATTGAAACAATTCTACGTGATTTAAACAAAGACAAGTAATATACAGTGAAATTCAATCTGACCCACAAAATAATGAGTGGGTCAGATTTTTCCATGCACGATACATAAGTCTCAGGAGCTGGTTAGATGAATGGTATATTGCCTTTATGGAAACCAAAAGGAATGACGTCACATGATTGTGTAATAGCAATTAGGAAAAAATTCCATTTAAAGAAAGTAGGACATACAGGAACCCTTGACCCTGAGGTTGAAGGTGTTTTACCTATCTGTATTGGACAGGCAACCAAAATCGTCCCCTATTTGACTGATACTAAAAAGACATATATAGCACAAGTGATGTTAGGTGTTGCTACTGAAACTGAAGATAGTCACGGTGCAATTATCGAGAAATACAAAGTGGTAAATCCGCCATCTAAACAGTCAATTGAAAACGTGTTACAATTGTTTAGGGGAGAAATCACACAAATTCCTCCAATGTATTCAGCTGTTAAAGTAAATGGTAAAAAGCTATATGAATATGCAAGGGCAAATGAACAAGTAGAACGACCACAGCGGAAAGTAATAATTTACCAACTTAACCAAGTGGGAGAGACAGAACATCAAGATAGGTTTACGATTAAGGCAACCTGTTCAAAAGGTACATATATCCGAACATTATGTGTAGATATTGGTAAGAAATTAGGTTACCCAGCACATATGGCACACTTGGTTAGAACAGAAACAGGAATTATTAAAAAGGAAGACACTGTTACATTTTCCGCTATTGATGATGCGATAGAGTTGCAGAACCAAGAAAAGTTATTGATGCCAATTTCAAAAGGTTTAAATCATCTGGAACATATTAATGTTGATGAAAATACCAAAAAGCGAGTGCTGTATGGCCAAAAATTGCCAAAGCCTGATAATGTGTCAAAGACAGATCCTTTTGTAATGATGTTTGATAAACAAGTATTGGCAATTTATCAAATACATCCTGAAAAAACGGATTTAATTAAACCAATTAGAGTTTTTAAAGAGTGAAAAAGAGTAGGTGAAGAGCGTTGCGAACGATTGAATTAACATATCCTCACACATTGATATTAGAAGAGCTACCGGAGACAGTTGCTGCTATAGGTTTTTTTGATGGTATCCACAAAGGTCATCAGAAAGTTATACAAACAGCTGTATCTAAGGCGAAGGAACGTAAAATGGAAAGTGCAGTTATTACCTTTCATCCTCATCCATCTGTTGTATTAAAAAAAGATGCACCACATGTAAGATATATTACGCCTTTAAGAGAGAAGCAAGAGATTCTACAGCAACTGGGTGTAAATCGTCTGTATGTTATTACCTTTAATAAAGAATTAGCATCACTTGAACCACAGCAATTTATTGATCATTTTATTATTGGATTAAAAATTAAACATTTGGTGGCAGGATTTGATTTTTCTTATGGACATAAAGGTCAAGGTAATATGGAACGGATTAAAAACCAAACAAAAGGTTTATTTAATTATACAACAATCGGCAAAGTCGAACTGGATAATGAAAAGGTGAGTTCTTCCAGAATAAGAGAGCTTCTCCAAAATGGTGAACTTGAAAAAGCCAACTACTTGCTAGGACGACCGCTAACTATTCAAGGAATTGTTGTTGAAGGTGATCAGCGCGGAAGAACAATTGGTTACCCAACCGCAAACTTAAGGGTTACTCCCGATACACTATTGCCTAAAGTCGGTGTATATGCAGTAAAAGTGCTTTATAAAAATGAAGTTTATGAAGGAATGGCGAATCTGGGATATAATCCAACTTTTACAGATGACAGAGTTGAACCATCTGTAGAGGTTAATATATTTGATTATAATAATGATTTATATGGTGAAGAACTGCATGTAGAATGGCATAAATTCATTCGAGAAGAGGAAAAATTTAATAGTGTTGAAGAGTTAGTCAATTATATAGATAACGATGAAAAATGTATTCGCAATTACTTTTGCAGTTAACGTTTCTTTGATTTACCACTTGCATTTTCAGCGAAAAAGATGTACGCTTAGAAACGTAAAACCATCGCTTGGCAGATCGTAACTCCGACGTTTGCTAGGGGACTGGGGATATTAATAATTTAATGGAGGTGAGCCAGATGGCTATCACAAAAGAACGTAAGAATGAAATTATTAGTGAACACAAAGTTCACGATAATGACACTGGTTCTCCAGAAGTACAAATTGCTGTACTTACTGAAGAAATCACAACACTGAATGAACATTTACGTGTTCATAAAAAAGATCATCATTCACGTCGTGGTCTTTTGAAAATGGTTGGTAAACGTCGTAACTTACTTAATTACCTACGTAATAACGATGTTACACGCTACCGTCAACTAATTAAAAAACTTGGCCTACGCCGATAAGTATTTTAAAAAGCAGGAGCAATCCTGCTTTTTTTATCAATTCAGAAAGTATAAATTATTATTTTGCTGAATAAATGCAACTTAGGCTTTCGCCATTAGAGCTTGGCGATAAGCCAAGTTTTTTATACTTAATTAATACATAAAATTTACATTTTAGCTTATTAACTATAAAATGAATGGTAGTATGTTTATATTGAAAGGAGTACTAATACAATGGCAGAAGAAAATCAAGAATTCTCCACTGAAATTGCCGGTAAGAAATTTATCGTTGAAACAGGAGAATTTGCAAAACAAGCTAACGGGGCATGTATGATTCGCTACGGTGATACCTCTGTGTTATCAGTAGCAACAGCATCCAAAGAACCAAAAGACTTACCATTTTTCCCTTTAACTGTTAATTATGAAGAACGTTTATATGCTGTCGGGAAAATACCCGGAGGGTTTATTAAGAGAGAGGGGCGTCCAAGCGATAAAGCTACATTAACTTCACGCTTAATTGACAGACCGATTCGACCACTTTTCCCAGATGGCTATAGAAATGAAGTACAAGTTATCAGTACGGTAATGAGTGTTGATCAGGATTGTTCTTCAGAAATGGCTGCAATGATAGGATCTTCTATCGCATTGGGGATTTCTGATATCCAACTTTCCGAACCAATAGCAGGAGTGAACGTTGGACTGATTGATAATGAGTTTATTATTAATCCTGACATTGAGCAACAGAAAAATAGTGAAATCGAATTAACTGTAGCTGGGACAAAAGATGCTATTAACATGGTTGAAGCAGGAGCGCAGGAAGTACCAGAAGATGTTATGCTTGAAGCCATCATGTTTGGACATAATGAAATTACTCGCCTTGTTGAATTTCAAGAGAAAATAATTGCTGCTGTCGGTGTTGAGAAAGCTGATATGCCATTACTTGATACTGACGAAGACATTGCTGCAAAAGTGGAGTCTGAAGCTAAAGATAAATTACAGGAAGCAATTAAGGTAGAAGAAAAACATGCCAGAGAAGAAGCAATCAGTAATGTTAAGAATGAAGTATTAGCCTTATACGAAGAAGCCGATGAAGAAGTTATTGGTGATGTAAAAGCGACCCTTGATAAAATGGTAAAAGAAGAAGTACGTCGTTTAATCACCAAAGAGAAAATACGTCCAGATGGCCGTAAAGTTGATGAAATACGCCCGTTATCATCGAGAATTAACGTGTTACCACGGACGCATGGTTCTGGACTTTTCACACGTGGACAAACTCAGGCGTTGAGTGTGTGTACTTTAGGGGCATTAGGTGATGTACAAATTTTGGACGGTCTTGATTTAGAAGAGTCCAAGCGTTTTATGCATCATTATAATTTCCCGAAATACAGTGTTGGAGAAACAGGGCCAATTAGAGGACCTGGTCGTCGTGAGATTGGACATGGTGCTTTAGGTGAGCGTGCACTTGAGAAAGTTATTCCATCAGAAAAAGACTTTCCATATACGATTCGCTTAGTATCTGAAGTTTTAGAGTCGAATGGTTCTACATCTCAAGCAAGTATTTGTGCAAGCACACTAGCTATGATGGATGCTGGTGTACCGATTAAGACACCTGTTGCAGGTATTGCGATGGGACTTGTTAAATCCGGCGAAGACTATACAATTTTGTCAGACATTCAAGGTATGGAAGATGCACTTGGTGATATGGACTTTAAAGTAGCTGGAACTGAAAAAGGTGTTACAGCACTTCAAATGGATATTAAAATTGACGGACTTTCAAAAGAAATTTTGAAGGAAGCATTAACCCAGGCTAAAAAAGGTCGTATGCATATTCTTGAATCTATGCTTGCGACAATTAAAGAGCCAAAATCTGAGCTGTCACAATATGCACCTAAGATCCTAACGATGAAAATAAATCCAGATAAAATCCGTTCTGTCATTGGACCAAGCGGGAAACAGATTAATCAAATCATTGAAGAAACTGGTGCAAAAATTGACATCGAACAGGATGGAAGTGTATTTATCTCATCAACTGATGCTTCCATGAACGAAAGAACAAAAGAGATTATTGAAGATCTTGTACGAGAAGTTGAAGCAGGACAAATGTATATGGGCACAGTTAAGCGTATTGAGAAATTTGGAGCATTTGTAGAGTTATTCAAAGGAAAAGATGGCTTGGTTCATATTTCTGAACTGGCAGAAGAACGAACTAATAAGGTTGAAGATGTTGTTTCAATCGGTGATCAAATTATGGTTAAAGTTAAAGAAGTCGATAATCAAGGTCGGGTAAACCTTTCAAGAAAAGCTGTACTAAAAGATGAAAAAGAAAAAAGTGAAAAATCGAGTATGTAAGCTGTTTTAAAATCAAGAAGCTGGAAATCCAGTTTCTTTTTTTATGCTCTCATATCCTGTCCTTCTCATTCATATGAATGAATAAGGGGGGATTTGAATGTATCGCTATCGTGCTATTATTCATTTTTGCGTTTTTATTATTGTTGTAGCGTTGGCATTTAATAACAGCTATAATCCATTTATTTTAAATGATGCTGAAACGTTTTCTTATACTGTATCAAAATCGGAGGAATCTCTGCTTCAAAAAATCAGAACAAAAAGTACTAAATATAGAAAACCTCCTGAAAATGCAATAATTGATAAAGTGTGGAAGAAAACACCCGGATTAAATGGTATCCGTGTAGATGTAAATAAATCATATGAACAAATGAAAAAGGGTGGTGTATTTGACAAAACGCTACTGGTTTATGAACAGATTCCACCTAACATTACGTATAAAGAACTTCCAGCTGCCCCTACTTACAGGGGCCACCCTGAAAAAGATATGGTTTCGTTCTTAATAAACGTGTCATGGGGTGATGAGTATATTCCTTCGATACTTAACGTTCTGAAGAAGCAAAACGTCAAAGCAACTTTCTTTATTGAAGGTAAATGGGCGCAGGAAAATGCTGATTTCGTTAAAATGATTGATGAACAGGGTCATGTAATAGGTAATCATGCATATAATCACCCGGATATGTCTCGGTTGTCAAAAAAGCAAATAACTGAACAAATTAATCGAACAAATGAAATTCTTAAAGCTATTACTGATAATAAACCAAAATGGTTAGCTCCGCCAAGCGGGAGTTACAATGATCAAGTAGTTAAAATTGCACATGAAATGAACATGGAAACGATTCTGTGGAGTGTAGATACGATTGATTGGAAGAATCCATCTGTATCTGTTATGATGAACCGAGTAAACAACAACATTCATCCTGGTGCTACGGTATTAATGCACCCTACATCCTCAACAGCACAAGGATTAGATTCGTTAATTGTAAATATAAAAGAAAAAGGTTATAAAATAGGAACGATTACTTCATTAATGAATGAAGAAAGATAGCATTTGGATGGATTTTAGGAGGAAATACTTTGGTAGAGAAACATACTAGTAATAATGGGCTTCGAATTGTGTTAGAAAATATACCTGCTGTACGCTCTGTAACAATTGGTATTTGGATATTAACTGGATCGAGAAATGAATCAGAGGGAACAAATGGAATTTCCCATTTTCTTGAACATATGTTTTTTAAGGGGACTATAAAAAGATCTCCACAGGATATTGCAGAAGCTTTTGATGCAATAGGTGGACAAGTTAATGCATTTACATCGAAAGAATACACGTGTTTTTATGCTAAAGTTATCGATACACATAAGGAATACGCTCTTGAAATTTTAGCTGATATGTTCTTTAATTCTACCTTTGATGAGGAAGAAATGGAACGAGAGAAAAAAGTTGTTTTGGAGGAAATAAAAATGTATGAAGATACACCAGATGACATCGTTCATGATATTCTGGCTCGTGCTTCATATGGGGATCATCCTTTAGGATATCCAATTTTAGGATCAGAAGAGCAGTTACTTTCCTTTAAACCGAATTCATTGAGGGAATATATAAAAGAGAGCTATACTCCGCAAAATGTAGTAGTTTCTGTTGCAGGTAATGTAGATGAATCATTTATTAAAACAGTCGAAGGTTATTTTGGCAATTATGAATCAGACTCAGAGCGTGTAAAATTAAAGAAACCTGCATTTTTAGCAAATAATATTGAGCGAAATAAAGATACTGAACAGGCTCATCTATGTTTAGGATATAATGGTCTGGCTGTCGGAAATGAGGATATGTACAGTTTGATAATTATGAATAACGTACTAGGCGGCAGTATGAGTTCAAGGCTTTTTCAGGAAGTTAGAGAGAAGCAAGGATTAGCTTATGCTGTGTTTTCTTATCATGCGTCATTTCAGGATAGTGGAATGCTAACAATTTATGCTGGAACTGGTAAAGAACAATTACCACAACTGCAAGATACAATTAATCAAACAGTGGAAAAGCTGATAAATAATGGTCTGACGGATAAAGAACTAAAAAATAGTAAAGAACAGTTAAAAGGGAACCTCATGCTAAGCCTAGAGAGCACCAGCAGTCGTATGAGCCGTAATGGAAGAAATGAATTACTTTTAAACAGGCATCGATCATTGGATGAGATGATTCAGGAGATTGATGCAGTTAATCATGAAAAAATACAGAAAGTAATTGAGACGATATTTGAACAATCTCCATCAAGTGCATTAATTGCACCTAAAACAACTTCCTAATCATAGATTATGTTAAATGGCATATATATACTATTAGCTAGACAATCATGGGGGCGATCATATGCGCTATAAGGATATTAGCGGTAAAGAAATTGTTAATGTCAACCATGGATCACGGTTGGGTATATTAGGTCAGACAGATCTTGAAATCAATGAAAAGACAGGTCAAATTGAATCATTTGTCATTCCGAATTACAAATGGTTTGGTTTAAAAAAAGAAGGCGAAGAAACAAAAATCAGATGGAGCTCAATTAAAAAAATTGGCGAAGATATGATTATGATTGAAATCGATTAGGGTAGTATTCACGTTATGGGCTAGTGTCATTTTTATGATACTAGCCTTTTTTTTGTTTTTGCTAATCACTAACCCATGATACGCACATAAGCTATAAAGAAATGAATTTAGTGAAAGTATGTCTGGAGGGGTTTTTCGA
The DNA here is from genome assembly GCF_900102415.1 of Virgibacillus salinus. NCBI lineage: Bacteria > Bacillati > Bacillota > Bacilli > Caryophanales > Bacillaceae > Virgibacillus > Virgibacillus salinus. The sequence goes on along the minus strand of NZ_FNKD01000002.1, from coordinate 669,222 downwards.
CGATGAATCAAGTAATCGCTGTTATAGGTGGAGATGCACGTTACCTGGAATTGATACGACAGTTGCAAACACTGCCTGATACAACCATTTTTTTAGTTGGATTCGATAAGTTGGAACAAGGATTCACAGGATTAAAACAAGTGGATTTTGTCGAACTAGAGCAAGGAAAACTAGATGCAGTTATTCTTCCAATAACTGGAACAAATAGTAAAGGGTATGTTGAGACAGTTTTTTCTGATCAGGAAATTAAATTAACAAAACAGTGGTTTGCACAGTTAAAAAAATCAACACTCGTATTTACTGGCATAACAAATGACTTTTTAACTTCTGTTACAGATGAACTTCATGTTTCTCTTATACCATTATTTAATCGGGATGATGTAGCTATATACAACTCAATTCCTACTGCTGAAGGAACAATAATGATGGCAATCGAACATACAGACTATACGATACACTCATCACGAGTAATTGTGGTTGGGTTTGGCAGAGTAGGCAACACAGTAGCAAATAAATTCTCTGCCCTTGGGGCGGAAGTTTCTGTCTGTGCTAGAAGTATTATGGATTTAGCCAGAATTACTGAAATGGGACATACAGCTATTCCATTTGAAAAATTACATGAACATACAAATGAGTGCGACTTATTAATCAATACAGTCCCAGCACAAGTTGTAAAAAAAGAATCTATTCAACAGCTTCCGTCACATGCATTTATTATTGATCTTGCTTCAAAGCCTGGAGGTACAGATTTTGCTTATGCAGACCAACGAGGTATTAAGGCAATTTTAGCCAGAAGTCTACCGGGTATAGTAGCGCCGAAGACTGCAGGCAAAATACTGGCCGATGTAATTAAGCAATTTTTAACTAATGAGGAGGAACGTATATAATGTCATTAGAAGGAAAAAGAATTGGATTTGGATTTACTGGATCACATTGTACGTATGACAAAGTATTTCCTCAACTGGAACGTCTAGTTGAGGCTGGGGCAGATGTAATACCGATCGTTACGTATACAGTCAGAACCACAGATACCAAGTTTGGCAAAGCAGAAGATCATGTTGCAAAAATAGAATCCATTACTGGAAAAAGCGTCATTACAACAATGCCCGAAGCGGAACCATTAGGACCAAAATTGCCTTTAGATTGTATGGTGATTGCTCCATTAACTGGAAATTCATTAAGTAAAATGGCAAATGCATTAACAGATTCACCTGTATTAATGGCAGCAAAAGCAACAATGCGAAATCAAAATCCAGTTGTTCTTGGAATAGCCACTAATGATGCACTTGGACTAAATGGCGTGAATTTAATGAGATTAATGGCAAGCAAATTTATTTATTTTATTCCATATGGCCAAGATGATCCTATAAAAAAACCAAATTCGTTAGTCGCAGATATGGACTATTTGCATGATACTGTTGAACATGCAATTCAGCATAAACAACTTCAGCCTGTAATTATACCTCATGAGTATGATAATATGGTAAAATAAATAGAATCTTATTATTAGTGAGGTGTCTTTACAATGACAAAGAAAACAGCATACAATATTGCAGTAGTAGGTGCAACTGGAGCGGTAGGCAAAAAGATCACTCAAATACTTGAGCAAAAGAACTTTCCAATAAATGAGCTGAAGCTTTTATCATCAAAGCGGTCAGCAGGCACAAAGCTATTGTTTAAAAATCAGGAGATAACAGTGGAAGAAGCTACACCAGATAGTTTTGCTGGCGTAGATATTGCTTTATTTTCAGCTGGAGGTTCTGTCTCTAAACAGTTAGCACCTGAGGCAGTAAAACATGGAGCAGTAGTAGTTGATAATACAAGTGCATATAGAATGGACAATGAAGTTCCTTTAGTAGTACCAGAAGTAAACGAAGAAGATATTAAATCACATAAAGGAATTATTGCAAATCCAAACTGTTCAACTATTCAAATGGTAGCTGCTTTAAAACCAATTAAGGATGCATTCGGAATATCTCGTGTTATTGTCTCGACATATCAGGCAGTTTCAGGGGCGGGTAACGAGGCATGTAATGAGTTGGAAAATCAGACAAAGCAATATTTAAATAATGAGGATATGACAGCTGAGTTATTACCTGTAAAAGGGGATGAAAAGCACTATCCAATTGCATTTAATGCACTCCCACAAATAGATGTATTTCAGGAAAACGGTTATACATTTGAAGAAATGAAAATGATAAATGAAACCAAAAAAATAATGCATGCTCCTAATTTACCTGTAGCAGCTACATGCGTTAGGTTACCTCTTTTCACTTCGCACGCCGAAAGTGTTTATGTTGATGTTGAAAAAGAAGGTTTAGCAGTAGAAGATATATGGAATGTGTTAAGGGATGCAGAAGGGGTAATTCTGGAAGATGACCCAAATACACAAACATATCCAACGCCATTGAGTGCTTCAAACAAAGAAGAAGTATTTGTAGGTCGCGTGCGAAAAGATTTAGATAATAATAAAGGAATTCATTTATGGGTTGTATCGGATAATCTTGTAAAGGGTGCTGCATGGAACACGATTCAAATTGCAGATCGTTTGATCAAAAATAACTGGCTATAATTTTAGAGGTGAAATAATGCAGGTATTAGTACAAAAATTTGGTGGTACTTCTGTACAGACTGAAGAAAATAGAAATCATGTCATTAAACATATTAAAAATGCTCTGATTAAGGATTATAAAATAGTTGTTGTTGTATCTGCATTGGGGCGTAAGCCTGATCCGTACGCTACAGATACATTACTGGATTTAATAGGTTTTCCTTCGAATCATAACTCAGACCGTGAGCTGGATTTGTTAATGTCCTGCGGTGAGACAATTGCTTCGGTTGTCTTGTCAAATGAACTTCAAAAAAGTCATATAAGTGCCTCAGCTTTAACTGGAGCACAGGCTGGATTTATTACAAACGATGATTTTAACCAGGCAAAGATAAAAGAAGTAAGAACGGAGCGTATCCTAAAAGAATTTGAACAGCATGATGTAGTAGTTGTCGCTGGATTTCAAGGACAAACATCTATAGGCGAAATAACAACGATTGGTCGCGGTGGCAGTGATACTACAGCTGCTGCTCTAGGTGCTGCACTGCAAGCGGACAGTATTGATATTTTTACCGATGTAAATGGAGTTATGACTGCAGATCCGCGTGTTGTTTCTACGGCTAGGCCGCTAGATATTGTTACGTACACAGAAATATGCAATTTAGCATATCAGGGAGCAAAAGTTATTCATCCTCGTGCTGTTGAGATTGCGATGCAGGCCAAAATTCCAATGCGTGTGAGGTCAACATACTTACAGGAAGAAGGAACATTGGTTACTGCATCTAGATTACAGGAATTTGCCAGAGATATTCCAGACCGGTTAATAACTGGAATTGCTCATATTTCGTCTATAAGCCAAATTAAAGTACAAACTAAAGAAGAGGCGCATCGGTTACAGTCTGAAGTGTTTAAAGCAATGGCCGAGGCTGGGATTTCAGTTGATTTTATAAATATTTCACCGACAGGAGTAATTTATACAGTTCCAGATGCACATACAAAAAAAGCAGTGCATATATTGGAGACACTGGGTTTTCAGCCAGAAATAATTGAGAATTGTGCAAAGGTATCCGCTGTTGGTGCTGGAATGACAGGAGTTCCGGGCGTTGCTTCAAGAATAGTTCAATCACTGACCAATGCCGGTGTACAGATTTTACAATCAGCAGATAGTCACACAACTATTTGGGTTCTCATTCATGAAAATGATTTAAATGCTGCTGTTAATGCATTACATGATGTTTTTGAATTAAGCGGTGATAATGCGGTATAAGGTATAGAAAGAGGGTAGGTGTACTAACATGAAGTTTGGCAAAGTTTTAACAGCAATGGTGACACCACTTGATAACAGTGGAAGAATTGATTTCGATCAGACCACCAAATTGATCGAATATTTACTGGAAAATGGCAGTGAAGGTTTGGTTATTGCTGGTACCACTGGTGAGTCGCCAACATTAACTGTAGAAGAAAAGGTTGCTCTCTTTAAGTACGTCGTAGAGAAAGTAAAAAAAAGAGTTCCAGTTATTGCTGGTGCAGGAAGCAATAATACAGCTTCAGCTGTCGCGCTAACAAAAGAAGCGGAAGCGGTTGGAGTAGATGCTATAATGCTTGTTACGCCGTATTATAATAAACCTAATCAACAAGGGCTTTATGAGCATTTTGCTACAATTGCAAAAGAAACAAATTTACCGGTTATGATGTATAATATACCTGGTAGATCTGTAATAAAAATGAATGCTGATACAATTATCCGCTTGAGTGAAATCGAAAATATTGTTTCAGTAAAGGAAGCCAGCGGCGATCTTAATTTGACATCAAATGTTATTGAAGGGACACCTGATAATTTTAGTGTATATTGTGGAGAAGATGCATTAACATTACCAATGCTCGCAATTGGAGCAGATGGCGTTGTCTCAGTTGCTTCTCATGTCATCGGAAATGAAATGAGAAAAATGGTTAATGCTTATCAATCTGGAGATGTAAAGAATGCTGCATCATTACATCGGAAATTATTACCTATTATGAATGGTTTATTTGCTGCGCCATCACCAACACCAGTCAAAGCAGCATTGAAAATGAAAGGTATGGACGTTGGTGGTGTTCGATTACCACTGGTGCCACTTACTGAAAAAGAAGAAAGTACGTTAAAAAAGTTAATTCAATAATAAAAATTATCGGCAGTTTATGCCGATAATTTTTTATTCCTTGTATGGTAAACTTCCACTTCGTTCATACTAACGTTATACGTACTGAACATAGAAAAGGGAGTGTCTATAAATGGATAAGAATCCATCAAAGAAGGATGATCAGAATCAAGAAGATCAATCAAATCCATCTTCACTAGTACAAAAAATTCAACAGTTGGGTCAATCAAATGTCCCGCAAGCGCCAGACTCCAATATTCATGTATTGTCTATCATCGGCCAAGTTGAAGGACATGTCCAATTACCTCCTCAAAATAAAACAACAAAATACGAACACTTGCTGCCACAACTTATTGCAATTGAACAGAACCCTAAAATTGAAGGGCTAATTGTCTTATTAAATACAGTCGGTGGTGATGTGGAAGCAGGTCTTGCACTATCTGAAATGATTGCATCCATTTCCAAGCCGACTGTTTCTATTGTGCTAGGTGGAGGTCATTCAATAGGTGTACCAATTGCGGTAGCTACAGATTATTCATATGTTGTACCCACAGCCACAATGACCATTCATCCAATTCGATTAACAGGACTTGTGATCGGTGTACCTCAAACTTTTGAGTATATGGATAAAATGCAGGATCGAGTAATTAGCTTTGTTACTCAACATTCGAATATAAAAGAAGAAAAATTCAAGGAATTAATGTTTGCCAAAGGTAATCTTACACGGGATATTGGAACAAATGTTATAGGGGATAATGCAGTTGAATATGGTCTGATAGATGCAGTAGGGGGAGTAAATGAAGCGATGAAAAAAGTAAATGAAATGATTAAGAATAATAAACAAACAGAAGATCAGGTGATGCAGTAATGTTATATACACCTTTATCTGAAACAGATATTTTTCCATATTCCGAAAAGGATTTCTCCAATCGTCACTGTGTTTCCTATAAAGGAAAAGATTTATATGTAGAACAGACAGAAGATGGAAGTTATCAATTATTACAATTATTGTCCTCTGACCCTCAGGACTTTATGAATAGTGACTACAACCCTGGAACTATTTTACGGTAATGTATAAGCTATCAGAAAAAATCTGTGCTATAATGTAATTAATTGCATTGTAAAGTCAGCCCTTGCCTATCAAAATGGCAGGGGTTTGCTATTCAATTGTTATTATTGACTGCCCAGAAGTAATAGAGGTGATAATTTTGGCAAAGAAAAAAAGGAGAAAAAAGAAAAGTCAATTAAAGAAACAAGTGAAATTTGAATTATTAGGATTACTATTTATTTTTCTAGCTATTTTTGGAAGTGGTGCTAGTGCTATTAGTGATGGAGCAATTCCAGGAGGTCTTGAATATATTTTTCGATTCTTTTTAGGAATCTGGTATTTTATTGCTTCTATTTTCTTACTGATTACAGGAATTATGCTGATGGTTAAAAGACGCTATCCAAATTTCACTAATAAAAAGATGATCGGCTTTTATATTATTTTTATTGGTGTATTACTGATAACGCACATTCAGACATATGAACGACTATTATTGTTGTCAGAGGATACATCAATTATTAAAACAACATGGAACAATTTTTTCGCATACATAGATGGTAGTATCTCCTCTACACAAACAGGTGGGGGGATGACTGGAGCAATTCTTTTTGCGTTTTGTTATTTCTTATTTTCATCTGTTGGTGCAAAGATTGTTGCTATTTTTTCAATCATAGTTGGTTTTATTTTTATTACAGAGTTTTCCTTAGGTGACTTCTTTTCGAAATGGACGAAACGAATATCTAATACTATGAAGTCTATTAAAGGCAAATGGAAAGAATCACGTGTAAATAAGGATATCAATAACGGAGAAGAAATTTATGAAATGAATCCGGAACCTGAAACAGGTACTAATCAGGTTGAACCAGTGATTGAGGATTTCACAGATATTGCTTATTCGTTTGATCCAAATGAATCGACTAAACCTGCTATTGAAGAAGAAGTAGAAGAATCTAACGAAGAAGGTAAAGAGCCAGAGAATGAAAATCCATTGCCGATGACAGAAGCTGAAAACTATGAATATATATTGCCTTCACCAAGTTTATTAGCCGAACCTTCTCAAAGCTCACAACAACATGAAAAGTCACATATTCAGGCTACCGTTAAAAAATTGGAACGGACTTTTAATAGTTTTGGCGTGAAAGCTAGGGTTACTAAGGTACATGTAGGTCCTGCAGTTACCAAATATGAAGTATATCCTGAGGCAGGAGTGAAAGTTAGTAAGATTGTTAACTTACATGATGATCTTGCTCTGGCGTTAGCGGCAAAAGACATACGAATAGAAGCGCCAATACCTGGGAAATCAGCTGTAGGAATTGAAGTTCCTAACCAGGAAATAGCGATGGTCTCATTAAGAGAAGTGCTGGATAGTACACTAAATAAGCAAGCTTCAAAACTATTATTTGCACTAGGCAGAGATATATCCGGTGAATCTGTAGTGGCTGAGTTAAATAAAATGCCACACTTGCTTATCGCGGGTGCAACAGGAAGCGGGAAGAGTGTTTGTGTAAATGGAATTATCACGACAATATTAATGCGTGCAAAACCCCATGAAGTAAAAATGATGATGATTGATCCAAAGAAAGTAGAACTTAACGTCTATAATGGTATTCCACATTTACTAGCACCTGTTGTTACCGATCCGAAAAAGGCTTCCCGAGCTCTGAAAAAAGTGGTTGCTGAAATGGAGAGAAGGTATGAACTATTCTCTGACACAGGGACGCGTAATATAGAAGGCTATAATGAATATATCCGTAAATACAATCAGACATCAGAAGAAAAGCAACCCAATCTACCATATATTGTCGTGTTAGTGGACGAGCTGGCAGACCTGATGATGGTCGCATCAAACGACGTAGAAGATGCAATTACTAGATTGGCACAAATGGCAAGAGCAGCAGGTATTCACCTGATATTGGCTACACAACGGCCCTCTGTTGATGTAATTACCGGTGTAATTAAAGCCAATATTCCATCAAGAATTGCATTCAGTGTGTCATCCCAAACTGATTCACGTACAATCCTGGACTCAGGTGGTGCAGAGAAACTTTTAGGCCGCGGAGATATGCTGTTCATGCCGGTAGGATCCTCAAGACCAACTAGAGTTCAAGGTGCATTCTTATCTGATGAAGAGGTTGAGCGGATCGTTGATCATAGTATTGAGCAACAAAAAGCGAAATATCAGGAAGAGATGATACCAGAGGAAGCTAATGAAGTTACATCGGATGTTGATGATGACTTATATGATGATGCTGTTAGACTTATAACGGAGATGCAGAGTGCCAGTGTATCAATGCTGCAACGCAGATTCCGAATTGGCTATACACGGGCCGCTCGTTTAATTGATGCTATGGAAGACCGAGGCATAGTTGGACCGTATGAAGGCAGTAAACCCCGAACTGTGCTTGTTTCACAAAGCGAGGAAAAGTCTTCATAAAAAATTATGACGGACAGTTATTCCTATTATTATAGGAAATAGCTGTCCGTTCAACTTGCTAGTTATAACTTCGACTTTCGAACTATATTTAAATAAGTTTTTTTATGTAAATTTGCCTATATCTATTTATTTATTAAGCTAAAAGTGTTATATTTATGTCGAATATAAGAGTCATACGTCAGATGTCAGATCTCTTTTTGTTAATTACGGAAGATTGGAGGGGTGTCATGTCGATTAAGATAGATTCACGTCAATTATACTTGCGAGTAATTGATGAAATAAAGCGGGACATTGAAAATGGTACCTATAAAACGAAGCAGAAACTCCCATCAGAATTTCAACTATCAAAGTTATTAGGGGTCTCGCGTGCCACTCTAAGGGAAGCATTACGTGTGTTGGAAGAGGAAAATCTAGTGACACGGCGACATGGTGTAGGGACATTTGTAAATCCAAAACCAATCTTTTCTTCAGGAATAGAGCAGTTAAATAGCGTTACATATATGATTGCACAATCCGGGAAGACTCCTGGTTCCCAGTTTCTATCAACAGAACTACTTGAGCCATCTGAAGATGAGCGGTTAAAGTTTTCACCAAAAGAAATTTGTTCACTCGTAAAAATCGAGCGTGTTCGCACAGCGGATAACGAACCTGTCGTTTTTTGCATTGATAAAGTTCCAAAAGGTTTAGTGCCAATAGATTTAATTAACAAAAAAGATTCATTGTTTAAACTTATGGAGGATTTTTCAGGAAAAAGAATTTCGTATGCGGTAACATACATTGAACCTGTAAGCTATCATGATCGTATTTACGAGATTTTAAAGTGTGATCCTGAACAATCATTGCTTTTATTAAAACAAATGCATTATACCGATGAAGATGAACCGGTCTTATATTCGGTTAATTATTTTCGGTCTGATTTTTTTAGTTTTCATGTTTTAAGAAAGCGTTTGTAAGGGGTTTCAATATAACTTTAGTTAGGGAGGTGATTGAAGGATAATCACTTTATATCTTTTTACTTAACTTTTATTATTTATCCAAAAATAGGGGGTTCTTAATTTGAAAAATCGTAAATTTATTTTATTGGCTGCAATGTTGCTAACGATTGGTATGATTCTTGCTGCGTGTGGTGGCGGATCTGGAGAAGAAAACACGGATGGCGACAACGGATCAGGCAGTGAGGACAATACAGCAAACGAAGAAACTAGTGACTTTTCCTCAGCAATGGTTACTGATGTAGGCGGTGTTGATGATAAATCATTTAACCAGTCAGCATGGGAAGGTTTAAATGCATGGGGAGACGAACATGGTCTTTCAAAAGGTGAAGGATTTGACTATGCACAATCAAATGATAAGTCAGATTATCTACCAAATTTAACACGTCTTGTAAAACAGGACTATAACCTGATATTTGGAATTGGCTACAAATTACATGACGCAATTGCAAAAGTTGCAGGGCAATACCCTGAGACAAATTTCGCTATCGTAGATGATGTTGTTGAAGAGTCAAATGTTGCTAGTTTAACATTCAAAGAGCAACAAGGATCATTCCTAGTTGGTGTAGCAGCAGCTATGAAAACAAAAACTAACAAGGTTGGCTTTGTTGGCGGAGTAGACGGAGCATTAATTAACAAATTTGAATCAGGATTTATTGCAGGGGTTAAATCAGTAGACCCTGAAATTGATGTAGATGTTCAGTATGCAGAATCTTTCGCAGCACCAGACAAAGGTAAATTGATCGCTTCAAATATGTATGGTAACGATGTGGATGTAATTTATCACTCTTCAGGTGCAACTGGTAATGGTGTTTTTGCTCAAGCAAAAGATATTAAACAAAATGATCCTGAACGTGAAATTTGGGTTATCGGTGTAGACCGTGACCAATATGAAGAAGGACAAATTGGTGATCATAATGTAACACTTACATCTATGGTCAAACGTGTTGATATTGCAGTACAAGATGTTTCGAACAGAGCTATGACTGATGATTTTCCAGGCGGAGAAGTATTGGCTTATGGTCTTGAAGATGGCGGTGTAAGCGCTGCAAAAACGAATGAAGAAGCATTAACAGATGAAATTGTAACTGCAATTGAAGATTGGAAAGAGAAAATTATAAATGGCGATGTGGAAGTTCCTCAGACTCGTGAAGAAACTGATGCTTTCGTTGAAGCTCTTTAATAGTTAATTGGTGTTAAAAGGCTGGTTTACCAGCCTTTTAACACCCTACTTAATTTAGAAAAGAAAATCCTCAAATGAAGAGTCATTCTTCCAGCCCTTTTCATTTGGCGATTTTTAAAAAATTAAATTGAGAGCTTTAAAAAGGAGTGAAGTGATTTGGATTATGCAATAGAAATGCTAAATATACGTAAAGAATTTCCAGGAATTGTTGCAAACGATGATATAACCATACAAGTTAAGAAGCAGGAAATACATGCGTTATTAGGTGAAAATGGTGCTGGAAAATCTACATTAATGAATGTTCTCTTTGGGTTATATCAGCCTGAAAAAGGCGAAATTAGGGTTGAAGGTAAAAAGGTAAACATCACTGACCCGAACATAGCCAATGATCTAGGTATAGGTATGGTCCATCAGCATTTTATGTTAGTTGATACATATACCGTTACACAAAATATTATTTTAGGCAGTGAACCAACAAAATTCGGTAAAGTAAATTTGAAGCATGCAGAGCAGGAGATTCAGGCATTATCTGATCGATATGGACTAAATGTAGATCCAACAGCAAAAATTCGCGATATATCTGTTGGAATGCAACAACGAGTAGAAATTTTGAAAACGTTATATCGTGGGGCTAACGTGCTGATTTTAGATGAACCGACAGCTGTCTTAACACCACAGGAAATTAAGGAACTTATTGATATTATGAATTCATTAGTTGCTGAAGGGAAATCGATTATTTTAATCACTCATAAGTTGAAAGAAATTATGCAAGTATGTGATCGTTGCACTGTTATTCGCAAGGGTAAAGGCATTGACACTCTTAATGTGAAAGATACAAATGTAAACGAACTGGCATCATTGATGGTGGGGAGAGAGATTAGTTTCAAAACAGAAAAAAAAGAAGCAATACCTCAAGAAAACGTCTTAAGTATTACTAATCTCAATGTACAGGATATTAGACGAGTTAATATTGTAAAAGGGTTAAACCTCGATGTTCGAGCTGGAGAGATTGTTGGAATAGCTGGTATTGATGGTAATGGACAAACTGAATTAGTAGAGGCAATTACTGGGTTACGTAAGGCGCAATCCGGGTCTATTAAAGTTAGCAACAAGGATATTACCAACTTTAAACCTCGTAAGGTTACAGAAAGTGGTATCGGACATATTCCGCAAGATCGGCACAAATATGGATTAGTACTAGACTTTGCAATTGGAGATAACATGGTACTTCAAACATATTATCAGAAGCCTTTCTCGAAAAATAAAATATTGAACTTTAAAGAAATCTATAAAAAAGCTAATGAATTGATTGAAGAATATGACGTAAGAACTCCAAGCGAATATACCAAAGCAAGTGCGCTATCTGGAGGAAATCAACAAAAAGCGATTATTGCTCGAGAGGTCGATCGCTCACCAGACTTACTAATTGCAGCACAACCTACAAGAGGTCTTGATGTAGGAGCTATTGAGTTTATTCATAATAAACTAATTGAGGAACGTGATAAAGGAAAAGCTGTCTTGCTGATTTCTTTTGAACTGGATGAAATATTTGATGTTAGTGATCGAATTGCAGTAATGTTTGATGGTCAGATTGTAGCGAATGTCAAACCTGACGAAACAGACGAACATGAGCTTGGTCTCTTGATGGCTGGCAGTAACAAAGATGAGGCAGGTGAAACTCAATGACATCTAGTCGTTTATTTAATATTTTAATTCCAATAATTTCTGTTCTGCTCGGTTTAATAGCTGGAGCATTTATTATGTTGTTTTCAGGATATAATCCGATAAAAGGCTATATGGCATTATGGTCAGGGGCTTTTGGCGATTTGTATTTTATGGGTGAAACAGTCAGACAAATCACACCTTACATTCTAACCGGTCTTGCAGTTGCATTTGCGTTCCGTACCGGTTTGTTTAATATTGGTGCTGAAGGTCAGGTTATTGTTGGGTGGCTTGCCGCTGTTTGGGTAGGCTTAGCTTTTGATGCACCAATGATTGTCCATTTACCATTGGCAGTACTTGCTGCCGCAGCAGCAGGGGCGCTATGGGGATTTGTTCCTGGTATTCTGAAAGCAAAACTGGGCGTACATGAAGTTATTGTAACGATCATGATGAACTATATCGCTTTGTACGTGACAAATGAATTAATTAGAAGTGTATTAACAGATAACCTGGATAATACGGAATCTGTCTCTGCTTCAGCATCATTGGCATCAGAGTGGCTACAAGGCCTTACCTTCTTTTCGAGAATGCATTACGGTATATTAATTGCATTATTAGCTGCTATTATTATGTGGTTTATTATACAAAGGACTTCAATAGGATACGAACTGAAATCTGTTGGATATAACGAACATGCATCAAAGTATGCTGGAATGAATGTAAGTAAGAACATTGTCTTATCGATGGTAATTGCCGGGTCTTTCGCTGGGCTAGCGGGAGCAATGGAAGGATTAGGTACATATGGATCTATCTCTGTTATGTCAGGGTTTACCAATCTGGGTTTTGACGGGATTGCCGTTGCATTATTAGGTGCGAATACCGCAATTGGAGTTGTACTTGCGGCGATATTATTTGGTACATTAAAAGTTGGTGCAGTGAATATGCCGACTGTTGCAGGTGTTCCTACTGAACTTGTTGATATTATCATTGCATTAATTATCTTCTTTGTAGCATCCAGTTATATTATTAGATGGGCAATACTTCGCTTCAAAAAGGAGGAGAAATAAATGGGGCTTGTAGATCTATTACAATCAATTATTCCGCCCGCACTTTTCTTTTCAGCGCCCTTAATATTTACGGCGTTAGGTGGAGTATTCAGTGAACGTTCAGGTGTTGTTAATATTGGATTAGAAGGTTTAATGATAATGGGTGCATTTGTTGGAATTGTTTTCAACTTAGCATTCGCTGATGTTTTAGGTGCATGGACACCATGGATTTCGATTCTGGTTGCTATGGTAGTTTCGGCTATATTTGCAATGATTCATGCAGTGGCATCTGTTTCATTCCGTGCTGATCAGGTTGTAAGTGGTGTCGCCATTAACTTTTTAGCATTAGGGTTAGGTGTCTTTTTAACGAAACAGTGGTACGGAAAAGGTCAAACTGATATGGTTAGCGAACCTTTCTACACAACCAACATTTTAGGGTTAAGTGATATTCCGTTTATCGGCCCTATATTCTTCCAGGGCATATATGTAACATCATATGTTGCTATTATCCTTGCATTCATCGCTTGGTATGTATTGTATAAAACACCATTTGGATTACAGTTGCGTGCTGTGGGTGAACATCCAATGGCAGCAGACACAAACGGTATAAACGTTTATAAAATGCGTTATATTGCTGTTATTCTATCAGGTGCATTTGGTGGTTTAGGTGGTTCTGTGTTTGCTTTAACTATCGCATTAAACTTCTCGCATGCAACAATTGTTGGCCAAGGGTTTATGTCTCTTGCAGCAGTTATATTTGGAAAGTGGCATCCACTAGGTGCGATGGGAGCTGCGTTATTCTTTGGTTTTGCACAAAGTTTAAGTGTTATAAGTTCAGGCGTTCCATTCTTGGAAGATGTACCACAAGTATTATTATTAATTGCACCATATGTATTAACAATTTTGGCTTTAGCAGGATTTATTGGTCGAGCTGAAGCACCTAAAGCAAACGGTGTCCCGTATATTAAGGGTGGCAGATAATATTAGATAACTTGGCATTCGTTAAATGGATTCTTATGAAAGAGTAGTCAATCTTCATTTTTCATGAAATTAGATGAGCTTGACTTTTCGCGATTATGACGAAAAGTCGAAGTTGATCGTTGCTTGGAAAGCGAAAAGGACCTACGAAGAGCCTGGTGGTTTAGTAAATTGACTAGTAGGACTTGAATTTTATAGTTTCCTAAACAATTATAAAAACCTGGTTTGTTATTATATTAATAGCAAACCAGGTTTTTATGCTATAAAATAACAATTATAAGAGCACACTAAAAATAATTGAGTTCAAAACAAAATACATAGCCCGGGAGGGTCATAAATGGATAAGACGGTTGAAGACGTGACGCATGAAAATGGGGTAAACCTTCATGTTGTCCCAAGTAAAAAGTTCAAAACGGTGACGATTACAGCAAAGCTAAAAGCTCCATTATCAAGGGATACCATAACAAAGCGTGCGTTACTTCCATATGTTTTACAGCAGGGAACAAAATCTTTTCCAAGCAGGAGTGACATACAATTAAAACTTGACAGCTTATACGGTGCTGTTCTTTCGATGGGGGGAGGAAAGAAAGGGAATAACCATATCCTCAGTATCCGTATGGAGGTGGCCAATCAGAAGTTTATTAGTAATGAATCCGCTATTCTAGAAGAGGCAATGGCATTATTAAATGAAGTTATCTTTCATCCGTACAGTGAGAATGGAGCTTTTAAACAATCTATCATAGATAGGGAAAAAGATACATTAAGACAAAAAATGAGTGCTATAATTGATGATAAAATGAGTTATGCCAATATGAAGCTAATTGATGAAATGTGTGATAACGAACTTTATAAACTGCATGTTCACGGGTATAAAGAAGACCTGGATTTGATTACTGCTGAAAATCTTTTTGCATACCACCAAACTGTATTGCGGGAAGATCAACTGGACATCTATGTATTAGGTGATTTTGATACTGCAACAGTAAAGGAAAAGGTACAATCAACATTCCACCGTGATGAACATCAAGTTGAACCTTATAAAAAGGAAGAAGCAAGCAAAGAATTAAATCTGCAGCCGAATGTTGTCATTGAAAAACAGGATATCCAGCAAGCAAAACTGCATTTTGGATATCGAACACACAGTACTTATCAGGACGACGATTATTTTGCACTGCAAGTATTCAATGGTCTTTTTGGTGGATTTCCCAGTTCCAAATTATTTATCAATGTCAGGGAAAAAAACAGCCTTGCTTATTATGCAGCATCAAGATTTGAAAGTCATAAAGGGTTATTATTTGTGTTTAGCGGTATAGCTCCCAATGATTACGAAAAAGCTAGAGAAATTATTGAACTGCAGATGGATGCAATGAAAAATGGTGATTTTTCTGCAGAAGAGATGGATAATACCAAGGAACTAATTATTAATCAGCTGCTTGAAACCATGGACAACACACAAGGTATGATTGAGTTATTGTACCAGCAGGTTGTTGCAGGGACAGAAAGACCACCGCAAACGTTAATTGATGGTATTAAACAGGTAACAACAGAAAATGTAATCGAAGTAGCAAATAAAATTGAACTGGATACGATATACTTATTGACTGGTAAAGGAGGCGAATCAGATGAATAAGTTAGCATATGAAAATATTGATGAAGCAATATACACAAACCAGTTACAAAATGGATTAACTGTCTTTTTACTTCCAAAGACGGAGATGTCAAAAACGTATGGTGTCTTTTCCACTAATTATGGATCGATTGATCAAACATTTGTGCCTATCAATGGCAGTGAAGAAATTACAGTTCCCGAAGGTGTCGCCCACTTTCTGGAACATAAGATGTTTGAAAAAGAAGATCGGGATGTATTCGAAGATTTCAGTAAACAAGGTGCATCACCAAATGCCTATACATCATTTACAAAGACGGCATACTTATTTGCCGCTACAAATTATATTGAAAAAAATGTTGAAACATTGCTCAACTTTGTTCAGGATCCTTACTTTTCAGAGGAATCAGTAGAAAAAGAAAAAGGAATCATCGCTCAGGAAATCGAAATGTATAATGACCAGCCTGATTGGCAGTCTTTCACCGGCACACTCAGGAGTATGTTCCATAATCATCCTGTTAAGGTTGATATTGCAGGTACAGTTGATTCGATTAACTCAATTACAAAGGATGATTTATATACGTGTTATAATACGTTTTATCATCCTGAGAATATGACACTGTTTATTGCGGGTAACTTTGATGCAGAGAGTATGATGGATTTAATTCAAAGTAACCAGGACTCCAAAGACTTTGCTAAATTGGATGCCATTAAACGGGAATTCCCTGAAGAACCAAAAGACGTTGCAATGAAAGAAAATAAGATTGTGATGCCGGTTTCCATTGCAAAGTGTACTATAGGTATTAAAGAATCATCAGGAGAACTAAGTAAACAGGATTTCTTGGAGAGAGATTTGCTCCAAAGTATGATTATAGACTTTTACTTTTCTAAAAGTGGTGCTTTTTATCAAAAGTTATATGAAGAAAACCTTATCGACAGCAGTTTCTCATTTGAAACTAATCTAGAAAAAAACTTTGGCTATACTTTTATTGGTGGTAATACAGATAATCCTAACCAATTTGTTGAAAGGGTTAAGGAGCTTTTGAAATCAACAAATGACGCTACATTTACAAAAGAAGAAGTTGATCGGATGAAAAAGAAAAAAGTTGGTCAGTTATTACGAGCGATGAATTCACTTGAATTTATTGCAAACAAATATATCCATTACCACACGATAGGAATAGATTTATTTGAGTTGATCCCGTCTATCCAATCATTGACCGCAGATCAGTTTAATTCATTTGTGCAGGATTGGATACAGGACGATCGTATTGCTGTTTGTAAAATTGTTAACGAATAGGAGATTATATGGGGAAAAACGTATTATTGATTGGAGCTAGTGGTGATATAGGCGGAGCTATTGCAGAATCTCTTGCAAGCGAGGGCTATAAACTTATACTGCATTACCATAAAAACAAGCAAGCAATTGACAGATACAGATTAAATCTTAATAATGAATCGATTTTAACCGAAATTCAGGCAGATCTAAGCGTGCAATCAGAAGTTAAGCAATTATTATTAGAGCTTGTTTTCCCGGTTGATGCAATTATTTTTGCGAGCGGCAAGGCTCACTATGGATTATTTCAGGATTCAGATGAGAGAGTAATGGATGAAATGCTTGCTTTACACGTGAAAACACCTTGGTTAATTACCAAGCATTTACTCCCTGCGATGATTCAAAATAAGCAAGGAAAGATAATATTTATTACTTCTATTTGGGGTGAAATTGGTGCAAGTAATGAGGTAATGTATTCATCTTTGAAAGGTGCCCAAAATAGCTTTGTGAAAGCTCTAGCCAAAGAGGTTGCACCCTCAGGAATTTCTGTGAATGCTGTTAGTCCTGGATTTATCGACACGAAAATGAATAACCATTTGCTGCCGGTTGAAAAGGAGACAATAACAAGTGATATACCAATTAACCGCGCTGGAACAGCAGATGATGTTGCCAATGCAATCCTTTTTTTGATAAACGATAAATCTAGTTATATTCAAGGAGAAATTATTAATGTAACCGGTGGGTGGTAATCCTAAATAGTTATGTATAAACTTGCTAAAAAATCAAATACTAAACATGTAAAAAATTGAAGGAGGCAGATTTGTATGTCCGTTCTGGATAATTTTGAATCATGGAAAGGTTTTTTAGCCAATAAACTGGAGCAAGCAGAGTCGCAGGGTATGAGTCAGCAGGCCGTATCGAATATGGCATACGAAGTTGGTGATTACTTAGCTAAAGGTACAGAGGCCAAGAATAATGAAGAAGCTGTGCTAAGAGAGCTTTGGAACGCAGCGGATACAGATGAAAGACATGCGTTAGCTAATACAATGGTTAAACTCGTACAGAATCAGGGAAATACAAATTAAATTTATCTATATAAATAGGGAAGCTGTTAATGAATAAATGCAGCTTCTTTATTTTTTCTATATAGATATGCATAATCTTCTTTTCACGGGACCTAAAATCCTTTATTATAGTTATATAGATAGATTGCAATAATATGTTTGTTTCGTTACCATTAATACAGCATGAATATAAAGGGGCTTATTATGGAAAAGACAGAATGGTATCTTGAATATGAGATTCAATATAATCGCCCTGGATTACTGGGTGATATTTCTTCCTTGTTAGGAATGCTCTCTATTAATATTATATCTATAAATGGCGTAGAGAATTCAAGAAGGGGTATGTTATTACTTTCAAGAGAAGACGAACAAATCACTCGATTGAAATCAATTTTACAAACGATGGATATGATAGAAGTAAAAAAATTACGTAAACCCAAACTTCGTGATAAACTAGCTGTAAGACATGGGCGATACATACATAGCGATGCTGATGATCGAAAGACTTTTCGCTTCGTCCGTGCTGATTTAGGTGTATTAGTTGACTTTATGGCGGAGTTATATAAAAAGGAAGGTCATAAATTAATTGGAATTCGTGGCATGCCGCGTGTAGGCAAAACGGAATCAATTGTAGCTGCAAGCGTTTGTGCAAATAAGCGTTGGTTATTTGTATCAAGTACTTTATTAAAGCAAACCATCCGAAGTCAATTAATACAAGATGAGTATAATAGTGATAATTTGTACATTATTGATGGTATTGTCTCGACTAGGCGTGCCAATGAAAAGCATTGGCAGCTAATTCGTGAGATAATGCAGCTTCCTGCCATTAAAGTTGTGGAGCATCCTGATATGTTTGTACAAACTACTGAATATAAATTAGATGACTTTGATTATATTATTGAATTACGCAGCAATGAAGACGAAGCAATTACATACGAAACAGTTGAGAAGGATCAATTCAGTCAGGATAACGGCTTTTCGATGTTTGATTTCTAGCAGTTAAGAAAGTATAAATGCTTTATTACTGCATAAGTGCAACTAAAAATGGATGGTGTTATTTATGGAGATAGGATTAAGACTAAAAGAAGCTAGAGAAGAAAAAAAGATATCATTGGAAAGTTTACAGGAAACAACCAAAATTCAAAAAAGATATTTAGAAGCAATCGAACAAGGTAATTTCCATATATTGCCAGGAAAATTTTATGCTAGGGCATTTATTAAGGAATATGCAAATGCAGTTGGTTTGGATTCAACCGAGCTACTGGAAGAATATAAGGATGAGATACCACAGACTGAAGCAGAGAGTTCTACCCAATATACCCAAATTCATCGATCACGCAAGGACAATAATCCAACAAAAAACACAGCCATTTTCTCGTTTATTCCAACTATTATTGTTGTTCTTTTAGTGATAGGTATCGTTTTTGCAGCATGGTATTTCTACCAGCAAACATTGTCTAATGACAGTTCAGAACCCGTAGATACACAAAATGATAATGAGGTTACTTATAACCCTGATGAAAACAAACAAGATGAAGAACAAGCAGAAGATGATAACTCCGATGCAGGTTCTGATGAAACAGATGAAGAAAATAATGACTCACAAGCTGAAGAAGCAGATCAGCCTCAACCAGAATTAACAGTAAATGAAAAAGGTACTGGATCTAGCCCTGAGTCAACGCTTACTATGGAAAATGCAAGTGAACAGGTAATGGCTAAAATAGAGACATCAGGTGAATCCTGGCTTGAAGTGGAGAACGGTGATGGAGAATCTTTGTTTTCAGGGATGTTTACTGCTGATGATTCTCCACTTGAACTAGATTTGTCTGGAGCAGAGCGCGTCTGGTTTAAAGTTGGATCCGCACCTAATTTGGATATTACTATAGATGGTGTAGAGGTTAATTATCCAGTTGATGAGAATGATTATGTACTTCAAAAACTTTGGATAAATATTAACAAAGCGAGCGCGCAGTCAAATTAGTGATAGTCATTCCATTTTAACCCCTTCCTTATATGGAAGGGGTTTATACCGTAGGAGGAAATAGTTGTGAATATACCAAATAAAATTACGCTCTCACGTATATTTTTAATTCCAATTTTCATTATTTTATTAAGTGTTCCATTCAACTGGGGTGTATGGGACATTGGCGAGTCCTCTCTTCCTATATCGCACCTAGCTGCCGCAATTTTATTTATCGTTGCTTCAACAACTGACTGGGTGGATGGCTATTACGCCAGGAAGTTTAATTTAGTCACAAATTTAGGGAAATTCTTGGATCCACTAGCAGATAAACTGCTTGTAGCTACTGCACTCATTTTACTTGTGGAACTAGGATTGGCGCCTGCATGGGTAACGATTATAATTATTAGTAGAGAATTTGCAATTACTGGCCTTCGTTTGGTAGCTGCAGGTGAGGGAGTAGTCTTAGCAGCTGGTAGTATGGGGAAATTAAAAACAGTGACTCAAATGGTTGCGATTGCGGCATTACTGCTTCATAATTTTCCATTTTCGTATATGGGATTACCTTTTGCTACTATAATGCTGTATGTAGCCTTGTTCTTTACAATCTTATCAGGTTATGATTATTTTGTTAAAAATTGGCATGTTATGAGGGATTCAAAATGACGAAACAGTTTCGAACGGAAATTATCGCAGTTGGCACGGAGTTATTACTAGGGCAAATTGCGAACACAAATGCACAATGGATGTCGGAGAAACTGGCAGCGATAGGAATGAATGTGTTTCATCATTCAGTAGTGGGAGATAATCTGCAAAGAGTGAAGGAACAGTTTCAGCATTCAAAAAACCGGGCAGATGTTATAATTGTTACTGGTGGATTAGGTCCGACAGAGGATGACTTAACAAGAGAAGCTTTTCAGAAAATCGTTAAAAGGGATATAATTGAACACCGACCATCAATGGAAAAAATAGAGGCGTTTTATAGGAAACAAAAATCTAAAATGACCCCGAACAATCGAAAACAAGCGCGCGTTTTTACTGGTGCTGACGTAATTGAAAATAACGTGGGGATGGCACCAGGAATGATTGTATCCGAAAACGATACAACGTGGATTTTTTTGCCTGGTGTACCAAGAGAAATGAAACAGATGATGTCGGATAATGTAATGCCGTATCTTCAGCAACTAACAGGGGAAAGTTCAGTTATTAAATCCACAATGCTACGGTTTATTGGCATTGGTGAGTCACAGCTCGAAGATGAACTTAGTGATATTATTCAAAATCAAAGTAATCCCACGATTGCTCCTTTGGCACAAAGTGAAGGTATAGCTATTAGGCTAACTGCTAAGGCGAACACGCAAGAAGAGGCTACTAATTTAATCAGCAAGACAAAGCAGCAAATTCAAGCCAAAGTAGGAGACCACATGTATGGAGCCGATGAGCAAACAATAGAGGAGAACGTGTTTGCCTTATTAAAAGCTCAAAATAAGCACATAGGTGCTGCTGAAAGCTTAACAGGAGGTATGTTTACTGAAAAGCTTATAGCTGTTGAGGGTGCTTCTAAAGTATGCCTTGGCGGACTAGTTTGTTATGATACAAACGTTAAAGAAAATGTATTGCATATTTCGCCTGAAACTATTAGGCAGTATGGAACGGTCAGCGATGAATGTGCTGCAGAAATGTCCAGAAATATTTGTACGCTTTTAGATTCAGATATAGGTATTAGCTTTACGGGAGCAGCTGGACCGGATAGTGTGGAAGGTCATCCTCCTGGAACTGTTTTCATCGCTGTTTATGACAGTTCTAAGGTGAGTATTGCAAGGAAATTTACTTTTCAAGGCAGCCGGCAAACCATACGAAAAAAAGCCACTTTAAAGGGATTTGAACTTTTATATAATTTGTTAAAATAGTATTTTGGCATCATGAATTTACTGTGAAATTGTATTTTCAGAGTCTATAATCTAGTAAACCCCATTTTTCCCGTTTAAACAACATCGAAAAATGAGAACATTTATTCGTTCTTTTCTTGGCAAATGATGAAAAACAAGGTATGATGTAGATAGTTAATTAAAGGAGGTAAGCTCGTTGGGAGATAAAAAACAAGCTTTAGATATGGCGTTAAAACAAATCGAAAAACAATTTGGTAAAGGTTCTGTGATGAAATTAGGTGAACAGGCTGAACAAAAGATTGCAACAATTCCAAGCGGTTCGTTGGCATTAGACGTAGCTTTAGGTATTGGAGGGTATCCAAGAGGACGAGTGGTAGAAATATATGGACCAGAATCTTCTGGTAAAACAACTGTCGCTCTTCATGCAATTGCTGAAGCACAACGAAAAGGTGGACATGCGGCATTTATAGATGCGGAGCATGCACTTGATCCTACATATGCGCGAGCATTAGGGGTAAATATAGATGAATTACTATTATCACAGCCAGATACCGGTGAACAAGCTCTGGAAATTGCTGAGGCACTTGTGCGCAGTGGCGCTGTAGATATAGTTGTTGTTGACTCGGTTGCTGCCTTAGTTCCCAAAGCGGAAATCGAAGGCGAAATGGGTGACGCACATGTGGGCTTGCAGGCACGCCTTATGTCACAAGCACTAAGAAAACTATCAGGTGCAATTAATAAATCAAAGACAACTGCTATATTCATTAACCAAATCAGAGAAAAAGTTGGGGTTATGTTTGGTAATCCGGAAACAACTCCTGGCGGTCGCGCACTGAAATTCTATGCATCTGTTAGATTGGAAGTTCGCCGTGCCGAGACATTGAAACAGGGAAATGATATGGTTGGTAATAAAACACGAATTAAAGTGGTTAAGAATAAAGTGGCGCCACCTTTCAAGAAGGCAGAGGTCGACATTATGTATGGGGAAGGTATTTCCAAAGAGGGCGAAATAATAGATGTTGGATCTGACCTTGATATAGTTCAAAAAAGTGGTGCATGGTATTCCTATAATGGAGATCGGCTTGGACAAGGCCGGGAAAATGCAAAAGAATATCTGAAGGCTAATGAGAATGTCATGACAGAATTACATGGAATGATTCGTCAACATTATAATTTAGATGAACAGCCAGAAGAAACAGAAGAAAAGGGACAGGAAAGTTTAGATGTATAAGAATATTTAACTGAAGAATCCTTTGCTGGTAATTACTGGCAAGGGATTTAATAATTTGAACGGATTGCTAATTGTTACGATTCCTTGACATTGGCTATACGGACAATTACAATTAAATTGTATAATTTTATATTTTTTATTATACAATTTTATTTATTTATTATTGAACATTGTACATGCCGACAATAATGAATTGTTGTACAACTTATAGCAATAGGAGGTGAACCCCATGGACAGTCCCTTAATCATCTCCATTTTGCTTGCCGTAATCGTCGGTATTGTTGTTGGTTATCTGATTCGTAAATCTATTGCAGAAGCTAAGATTTCCAGTGCGGAAAATTTAGCTAAACAAATAGTAGATGAAGCACACCGAAATGCAGATGCCTCTAAAAAAGAGGCACTTCTTGAAGCGAAGGATGAAAATCATAAACTTCGCCAGCAGACAGAAGATGACTTACGTGAACGTCGAACAGAAGTGCAAAAGCAAGAAAATCGTCTGATGCAAAAAGAAGAAAATCTGGACAGAAAAAGTGAAACGCTGGATAAGCGAGAGCTCTTGTTAGAGAAGAAAGAACAATCACTAACAGAAAAACAACAACAAATTGAAGAAATGGAAAGCAAAGTGGAAGCTGTAATTCAAGAGCAGCAAACGGAGCTTGAACGCATTTCAGGGTATACAACTGATCAGGCAAGACAGATAATTTTAGAGCGAGTTGAACAAGAGGTTAGTCATGAATCAGCATTAATGATTAAAGAAGCTGAAAATCGTGCGAAAGAGGAAGCAGACAAGAAAGCGAAAAGTATTCTTTCGTTAGCCTTACAGCGTTGCGCGGCAGACCATGTAGCTGAAACAACTGTATCTGTTGTAAATCTTCCTAATGACGAAATGAAAGGTCGAATTATCGGCCGTGAAGGTCGTAATATTCGAACTTTAGAAACGCTTACCGGTATTGACTTAATTATTGATGATACACCGGAAGCAGTAATTTTGTCAGGTTTTGATCCAATACGTCGAGAGACAGCTCGTATGGCTCTAGAAAAACTCGTACAAGACGGTAGAATACACCCTGCAAGAATAGAAGAAATGGTGGATAAAGCCAGACGTGAAGTAGATGAATATATACGAGAAATTGGAGAGGAAACAACGTTTGAAGTTGGAGTACATGGATTACATCCAGATTTAGTTAAAATACTTGGTCGCCTAAAATATCGTACAAGCTATGGTCAAAATGTGTTAAAGCATTCTACAGAGGTAGCGTACCTTTCCGGACTGCTTGCTGCTGAGTTAGGTGAAGATGAAACACTTGCAAGAAGAGCTGGCTTACTTCATGACATTGGTAAAGCCATTGATCATGAAGTAGAGGGAAGTCATGTTGAAATTGGGAAAGAACTAGGAATCAAATACAAGGAACATGAGGTTGTCATTAATTCTATTGCTTCTCACCATGGTGATGAGGAAGCTACTTCCATTATTTCCGTTTTGGTTGCTGCAGCAGATGCACTATCCGCTGCACGCCCTGGAGCAAGAAGTGAAACATTGGAGAATTACATTAAGCGTCTTGAAAAACTGGAAGAGATATCCGAGTCGTTTACAGGTGTAGAAAAGTCATTCGCTATTCAGGCGGGAAGAGAAATTAGAATTATGGTTAAACCTGATGAAATTGATGACATTGATTCAGTCAAAATCGCTAGGGATATTCGTAAACGAATTGAAGGCGAATTGGATTACCCAGGTCATATTAAAGTAACTGTTATCCGAGAAACAAGAGCAGTTGAATATGCTAAATAGTGACCAATTAGAGGAACTAGATTAATAAAAGCGGCCAGCTGGTCGCTTTTATTTTTGCTTTAAAGTATAATTTGAGTGTGAAACATATTATTACTTGTTAGGATGAGAAAAATTATGAAAATAATGTTTATTGGTGATGTAGCAGGATCTCCTGGAAGAGATATGGTTCAGCATTATTTACCAAAATTAAAAGAAAAACACCGTCCACATATAACTATTATTAACGGGGAAAACGCAGCATCTGGAAAAGGTATCACTGAGAAAATTTATAAGCAATTTCTTGAGTGGGGTGCTCAGGTTGTTACAATGGGGAACCATACTTGGGATAAAAGAGAAATATTTGAATTTATAGATGACGCCAAGAATATGATTCGGCCGGCAAACTTTCCGGAGGGTACACCCGGAAAAGGGCTTAAATTTGTGAACTTAAATGGAAGTGAAATTGCTGTAATTAATATGCAGGGACGCACTTTTTTACCTGCACTTGATGATCCGTTTCGTAAAATGGATGAACTAATTGAAGAAGCGAAAAAACGTACAAGCATTATTTTTGTAGATTTTCATGCAGAAGCTACAAGTGAAAAACAGGCAATGGGTTGGTACTTGGATGGTCGAGTCAGTGCTGTTGTTGGTACACATACACATACTCAAACTGCTGATGATCGAATTTTACCACAAGGAACAGCATATATTACGGATGTTGGGATGACTGGACCTTATGATTCAATTTTAGGTATGGAAAAGGAAGCAGTTATGAAAAAGTTTCTCACAAGTTTACCAGTACGTTTTGAAATTGACACGAAGGGAAGAACTCAATTAAACGGGTTTTTAGTGACAATAGATGATAAAACTGGAAAAGCAACTAAGGTTGAGCGTATTTTAATAAACGATGACCATCCATTCTTTGGTTGATTATTTGAATGTTTAGAATTATTGATGCATAATAAGGTTATAAGCTATCATCTCCAAGAATATAGTAGCAATAGAACTACAATAGTAATTGAAGGAGGTACTAGTAATGGAAGTATTGAAAGTTTCAGCAAAATCAAATCCAAATTCAGTAGCAGGTGCACTTGCGAATGTCTTACGGGAACGTGGAACAGCGGAAATGCAGGCGATTGGCGCTGGTGCATTAAACCAGTCCGTCAAAGCAGTAGCGATTGCCAGAGGATTTGTAGCGCCAAGTGGAGTTGATTTAATTTGTATTCCGGCTTTTACTGATATTATGATTGATGAGGAAGAACGGACAGCGATTAAACTAATTGTGGAACCTAGATAACTTACTAAATATAATATTAAGTGTTGCGCAAATGCTGCGTAACACTATTTTTATGACAAATTTAGTAAACTTTCTATTTCCAGGTAGTTTTTCATTGCGCTAAACTGCTCATGTATTGTTTAATTTGCCTATAGCCTTTATAATTTAATAATGTACATCTATGTCATTAATAGCGTTTTATATATAAGAAAGGAGTTTCGTTAATGAATGAGCAGCAACGAAAGGATCAGTCACAAATAAAGCAAACTGAAAATCCAACGGACATAAAATCCGGATCGGATAATATGAATCGGTTAAAGAACACTTCCAGCGATGACATTATTTCAAAGTATTTTGAAACGACATATGAGCCACCAAATTTAAATAAAGCTCGTAAACGTGGTCGTGATGATGTGAAAGTTCATTATGACTTTGAAATCCCTGAAGGTATGGAGAAAATTGGTGAGGGCAAAAAATTCATGATTCGTACATATGGATGTCAGATGAATGAGCATGATACAGAGGTCATGGCAGGTATTCTAACCGAGATGGGCTATGAGTCAACTTCTGATACCAAAGAAGCAGATATTATTTTGTTGAACACATGTGCAATTCGTGAAAATGCGGAAAACAAAGTGTTTGGTGAAATTGGTCACTTAAAACCGCTTAAATTAGAGAACCCGGATTTAATTCTTGGTGTATGTGGTTGTATGTCACAGGAAGAATCTGTTGTAAATCGGATTTTGAAAAAACATCCGCAAATTGATTTGATTTTTGGAACACATAATATTCACCGTATTCCACATCTAGTAAAAGAAGCTATGTTTGGAAAAGAAAAGATTGTAGAAGTTTGGTCTAAAGAGGGCGACATTATTGAAAACCTTCCAAAAGTACGAAAAGGTAATATAAAAGCATGGGTAAATATTATGTACGGATGTGATAAGTTTTGTACCTATTGTATAGTACCTATGACGCGCGGGAAAGAGCGTAGCCGTAAACCGGAGGATATTATCCAGGAAGTAAGGCATCTCGCAGCGCAGGGCTATAAAGAAGTCACTCTGCTTGGCCAAAATGTTAATGCATACGGAAAAGATTTAGAAGAATTGTCATATGGTTTAGGTGATTTGATGAATGATATTCATAAAATTGATATTCCACGTGTGCGCTTTACAACATCACACCCAAGAGATTTTGATGATCGCTTAATTGAAGTATTAGCACAGGGTGGGAATTTGCTTGATCATATCCATCTTCCTGTCCAGTCCGGAAGCAGTGAGGTTCTAAAGAAAATGAATCGTAAATATACACGTGAAGAATATTTAGAGCTTGTTCGCAAAATACGTGAAGCTATGCCTAATGCAACCCTCACTACAGATATTATTGTCGGCTTTCCAAACGAAACAGAAGAACAATTCGAAGAAACAATGACATTAGTAGAAGAAGTTGGATTTGAAGCAGCATATACATTTATTTATTCACCTCGTGATGGTACTCCAGCTGCCAGAAAGACAGATGACGTACCAGAAGAAGTGAAAAAACAGCGGTTATACCGTTTAAATGATCTTGTTAACAAACAGTCAGCAGAATCAATGAAAACCTATGATAATAAGATTGTTAAAGTTCTTGTCGATGGTGAGAGTAAGAAAAATCCAGATATACTTGCTGGCTATACAGAAAGAAATAAACTGGTAAACTTTCAAGGTCCTAAATCAGCAATTGGCAAAATTGTTGAAGTCGAAATTACCGAATCCAAAACATGGTCATTAAATGGTATAATGGTAGAAAATACAGTTGAGGTGAATTAATATGGCTGAATATACACGCAAACAAGTGCTTGATGAAGCAAAAGGTTTGGCACAGATGCTAGCTAGCACAGAAGAGATTGATCGCTTTAAACAAGTCGAGGCAAAAATTAATAATAATAAAAAAGTACAACAATTAATAACTAAAATTAAAACTTTACAGAAGCAGGCAGTTAATTTCCAGGCTTATGAAAAAACAGAAGCATTGAAAAAGGTAGAAGCTGAAATTGACCGTTTGCAAGCTGAAATTGATGATATTCCAGTGGTACAAGAATTTAAAGAAACTCAAATTGTAGTTAATGATATTTTGCAATTGGTTTCTGGAACAATTGCCCGTGAGGTAACAAATGATGTTATATCGTCTACTGGCGGTGACCTTTTATCGGGTGAAACTGGTTCAAAGACAAATAACGGCTCAGCATGCAGCCATTAAATTGATGCCAGGCAGGAAATTTTTCTTGCCTGGCTTTCCTTATGGCAATAGCCTTTGAATGGTTTTTAAGAAAAGATATTCTAATCTTTACGTCCTTTTATACAATAGCTATGCACTATAGGTATTTGTCTTGCATAAAATGACTATGAAAAAAGAGGAGGTAAACGAAATTATGACTTTTCTTGATCAAGAATTTAGAGAAATCATTACGAAAGCTGTCTGTGGTAAGGGTAGAAAGTTCACGCAGGCTACTCACAATATCTCGCCGTCACATAGACCATCAAGCATTCTTGGTTGCTGGGTGATCAATCATCTGTATAATGCCAAGAAAAAATCAGAAGATACTGTAGAGATAAATGGTAGCTACGATATTAATATTTGGTATTCGTACAATGACAATACAAAAACTGAGGTGGTAACAGAACGTGTAACGTATTGTGACTATATTCCACTATCTGTTAAGGATGATAATTGTCTGAGTGACGATTATGATGTTATTGCCAAAGTGATTCAACAGCCTAATTGTTTGGAGTGCCAAATTGCCAACCAAGGCCATAAAATAGTTGTAGAAATAGAGCGCGAATTTGTTGTCCAAATTATTGGAGAAACAAAGGTTAAGGTAAGAGTAAATCCTAAAGGTTTCAACGATAATTTTGATGATGACGATTGGGGATTTGATATAACAGATGACGAGTTAAGTGATGTAAGTCCAGATTTTGTGAAGGATAAGGCGAAGGACTAGAAAACTTACGAGGGTTAATACTCTCGTAAGTTTTTTTGGTAGTTAAGAACATACTTTACTGCATAAGTGCAGCTAATGGATTCGCTCTTAAGACTTCACTCTATAGTAAAGGAAAATACGCTTTCACAAGTATCCCCTTTAACGAATACCCAGTTTTCTGATTTTTTATAGGAACGCACTGTCACTCTGGTTGTTTTCTAAAAGATTGTTGCTTTTTTAAAGTAATGAATCTTAATAAGTAGTTCAAATTAACAAAATGCATATTGTGATGGGTGAAAACAAGATTTAAACCATTTAAACCAGCAGCTGAAATATGCGAGACTCCTGTGGGACAGCAAGGAGCCCACTGAAAAACATATTTTGGAAAATTTATTTCCCAATTCATTTAGTGAATAATAGGTGAAATAATATGTTACTCCCCACTACAAGATGATTATTGCACGAAATTTAGGAATCGATTTTCACTTGTTTAAAAAGACGGTGGTTTTTCATTGGCCTCGACAGCGAGCCTAAGAGACCCCACAGTGAGCGTTCTTTGCGTGCGAGGCAGACTAAGTACCCCACGTCCTGTGGCAACGTCTGCACTAGCACGTCCTATGCGTCGGAGGCTCATGGTGAGCCCACGGCTAGGCAAGACACTGTGAAAGCATACGGAGCAGTGAAAGCGAGTATATTTCAGCTGCGAGGTTAGAGATCCACATTAAATACTACGAATCGGTTTGTGTAGCAGTTCATATCAACATCAACAACCTTTTAGGGAACAGCTTTTATTATGATATGGGGAAGTCGCTTTATGTCTACAAATTATGCTATAATTGTACATTATATTCGGTATATTTTTTGGAGGATTAACTTATGGCTAAAAGCACACCAATGATGGAACAATACTTAAAAATAAAAGCAGAACACAAAGATGCATTTTTATTTTTTCGATTAGGTGATTTTTATGAAATGTTCTTTGATGATGCAATAAATGCTGCTAGGGAATTGGAAATAACCCTTACCAAACGAGGTGCAGGACAAGATGACCCTATTCCAATGTGCGGTGTACCCTATCATTCTGCTGCTAATTACATTAAAAATTTAATTGAAAAAGGATATAAAGTAGCTATTTGTGAGCAAGTTGAGGATCCAAAGGTAGCTAAGGGTGTTGTAAGAAGAGAAGTTGTTCAGCTTATTACTCCTGGAACCGTAATGGAAAGCAATATGCTTAATGAACGTGATAACAACTATATTGCCAGTCTTTCTCATTTCTCTGATGGTTCTTATGTAATAGTTTATAATGATTTGTCAATTGGTGAAAACAATATTGCACTTATTTCAAGTGGTTGGGAAGCAGTCATTCATGAGTTGTATAATCAGCCAATAAAAGAAATAGTAATTCCTTCGAGTTTGCCTGATGAATTACAGGACCAATTAAGCAAAAAATTAAACGTAACATTGTCCTACCAGGATGAAATAAATTTTAATGCAGAATATCGCAGTTTATGCGATAACCTAACTGATGAGCGACTTGTTAAGGCATTTAGTCGTCTGCTTAATTACATCCAATACACACAAAAGCGTTCACTTGATCATTTACAGCCTGCTAAGATTATTGAATTGGAACATCATTTAGCGTTGGATATGTACTCTAAACGAAACCTGGAATTAACTGAGACAATTATGAAAAAAAGCAAGCATGGCAGTCTACTGTGGGTACTTGATAAAACAGTAACAGCAATGGGATCCAGAATGCTTAAAAAGTGGCTAGAACGCCCATTATTAAATAAATATGAAATTGAAAAACGTCATGATATTGTTGATGGCTTTTATCAAGGATTTATGGAGCGCGATTCTCTACGTGATGTATTAAAATCAGTTTATGATCTTGAACGTCTTGCCGGTCGAGTTGCATTCGGCAATATAAATGCACGTGATCTTATCCAATTAAAACATTCATTAGAAAAGTTACCGGAAGTTAGTACAATACTAAAGCAATTTAATCAAAAAAATATAATTGAATTAAGTAATAAACTTGTATTTCCAGAAGAGATCCTATCCATATTAGATACCAGTTTAATAGAAGATCCGCCAATATCGATCAAAGAAGGATCGATTATTAAAGATGGGTATAATGAAAAGCTTGATACTTATAGAGAAGCTTCACGTAATGGAAAACAATGGATTGCTGAACTGGAACAGAAGGAAAAGAAAGAAACAAATATCAAGTCCCTTAAAATTGGTTATAACCGTGTGTTTGGTTATTATATTGAAGTAACCAAAGCCAATTTACATCTCTTGCCTGAGGGAAAATATGAACGCAAGCAGACATTATCGAATGCTGAGCGTTACATTACACCGGAATTAAAGGAAAAAGAAGAACTTATTTTAGAGGCAGAAGAGAAAAGCGTTGATTTAGAATATAATTTATTCCTTAAAATTCGAGAACAAATAAAAGAACATATACCTAAAATACAGCATTTAGCTGATATAGTCAGTAAGATTGACGTACTTCAGGCGTTCGCAACGGTTAGTGAAGCGAATAATTATAAGCGCCCGCGATTTGTTGATGAGACGTTATCTATTAAGAATGGGCGTCACCCTGTAATTGAACAAGTGATGAAGGATGATTCTTTCGTTCCAAATAATGTATTACTGGATCAAAACACTGACGTTCTTCTAATAACCGGCCCTAATATGTCAGGTAAGAGTACCTATATGCGTCAACTGGCATTAACAGTTATTATGGGGCAAATTGGCTGTTTTGTTCCATGTGAAGATGCAGATTTAATTCTATTCGATCAGATCTTTACACGGATTGGTGCAGCAGATGATCTAGTTGCAGGGCAGAGTACTTTTATGGTTGAAATGCTGGAAGCAAATCATGCCATTACTAATGCGACAGAAAACAGCTTAATTCTGCTTGATGAAATTGGTCGAGGGACAAGCACATATGATGGAATGGCACTAGCACAATCGATTGTTGAATATATCCACAATAATATTCATGCCAAAACATTATTTTCAACACATTATCATGAATTAACTGCACTTGAAAATACCTTAGATAAATTGAAAAACATTCATGTTCGCGCAGAAGAGTATGAAGGAAATGTAGTTTTTCTTCACCAGATAAAAGAAGGAGCAGCTGATCAAAGCTATGGTATACACGTTGCGAAATTAGCAAATCTTCCTGAACCACTCATTGATCGAGCAGGTTCCATTTTAAATCAATTGGAGAATAATGATGAAATGCATGAGGTAGCCAATCTAGCTGCTAATGATCAATTATCCTTTTTTATTGAGGAAAAAATACCTAAAGGAAAGAAACAGTACAGCAAAGAAGACAAATCAATAATTGAGGACTTAAATAATCTTAATTTATTTGAAATGACACCGATGGAAGCGATGAACGAACTGTACCGTTTGCAAAAACATGTAAAAAAGTAAGATAGAAGGGATTGTTCTCATGAATATTATTCAAATGCCAGATGCTTTAGCAAATAAAATTGCTGCTGGAGAAGTAGTGGAACGCCCTGCATCTGTCGTAAAAGAATTAATTGAAAATAGTATTGATGCTAATAGTACTTCGATAAAAGTCGAAGTAGAGGAAGCTGGATTACAAAAAATTAAAATAACCGATAATGGCGATGGTATGTCTGAGGATGACTGCGAGAAAGCCTTTCTGCGTCATGCAACAAGTAAAATTAAAAGCGAAACAGACTTATTTCATGTCAAAACGCTGGGATTTCGCGGAGAAGCATTAGCAAGTATAGCAGCAGTAAGTAAATTAACAGTAAAGACATCACAAGGTGAAAATGCTGCTACGTTAATTTCGATGGAAGGCGGATCCATTATAAACAGGGCGAAAAGTGATGCACGTAAAGGCTCAGAAATCGTAGTAGAAGATTTATTTTTTAATACTCCTGCTCGATTAAAATACATGAAAACCATTCATACGGAGCTTGGGCACATTACAGATCTATTAAACAGGCTAGCATTATCTCACCCGGGAATTCGTTTTGAAGCCACCCACAACGGGAAGTCTCTCTTCAAGACAACTGGGTCTGGAGATCTGCTCCAGGTAGTTGGAAATGTATATGGGATGAGTGTTGCTAAAAAGATGTTGCCGATTCAGCGTGATACCCTTGATTTTTCAATCGAAGGATTTATTGCAAAACCTGAAGTCACCAGAGCATCGCGTAATTATATATCCACTATTATTAATGGACGGTATATAAAGAGTATCCCATTGTCACAAGCGATTATTAGAGGATATCACACACTCTTACCAATTGGCCGTCTGCCAGTAGTCGTCCTATCGATAACAATGGACCCAATTTTAGTTGATGTGAACGTACACCCAACTAAACTAGAGGTTCGTTTTAGTAAAGATAAGGAATTATTTGCTGCCATTGAAGAGACAATTAGAACAAAATTCCGACAAGCATCCTTAATTCCTGAAATGGAACAAAAGCAAGAAAATCAAGAGAAATCAGTTCAAAACACATTACAATTTAATGAACCACAGAGGGAAGCACAGCAATGGGAACAAACGCCTCAAGTAAACGAACATGTATCAACTATAGAGCAAGCAAACTCGACTAATAATATAGGTTTTCAACAAGAGTTCGACAATAATAAAGATATCCTTTCTGACGTAAAACCTGCAGTAGTCAAAGAAGAACAGCAACGTGTACCTACTATGTATCCAATTGGTCAACTCCATGGTACTTACATTCTAGCCCAAAATGAAAAAGGGTTATATATGATCGACCAGCACGCGGCACAAGAACGTATAAAGTATGAGTTTTTTAAACAGAAGCTTGGTAAAACAATTAACGAGTCTCAGGAATTATTAATGCCTTTGACATTTGAATTTTCTAAACAAGAATCTATCTTTATTGATCATTACAAAGGAGAACTTGAGAAAGTAGGACTATTTTTCGAGTCATTTGGAAATCAAACTTATATTATTCGCTCATATCCAACATGGTTTCCTAAGGGTTTTGAAGAAGAGATAATTCGGGAAATGATTGATCAGGTTATGGAGGATGAACGGATCAATGTTGAGAAAATAAGAGAAGATGCAGCAATATTAATGTCATGCAAACGATCAATTAAAGCAAATCATTATTTAAGCCAGGAAGACATGTTTCGATTATTGGAAGATTTACGTAATTCAACTGATCCATTTACATGTCCGCATGGCCGACCAATCATTGTGCACTATTCTTCCTATGAATTGGAGAAAATGTTCAAACGCGTTATGTAAGGATTGAATAAAAGAAGCACACCTCGTGAAAACTATAAGTAAAACAGCGAGGTGCGCTATGGATAATCAGAAGCTAATAAACTTTTTAAATCAATTATTGTCCAATTACTTTGTCATGTACGTAAAGCTCCACCGTTATCACTGGTTCATTCAAGGAAAACACTTTTACCAGTTGCACGATGTTTTTGAAGATATGTATAAAACAATAGAAAGTGATTTGGATGAAATAGCTGAGAGAGTTTTAATGATTGATGGCAAACCATTGGCAACAATGATTAAATACATAAAAGAATCAACACTTGAGGAAGCAACAGCTGATGATAAAGAAGATGAGATAGTAAGACAGTTAATTAGCGACTATAAACAGATCATCAGTGAAATAAAGAATGAAGGTATTCCTGAAGCTTCCGAACGCAAAGATGAGCCAACAGTTGATTTGCTTGTAACGTTACAAGGGAAATTAGAAAAACATATCTGGATGTTACATGCATATCTTGCGTATGAATAAAGATATATAGGGGAATGATGATGAAAAAACCAGTGATTGCGATTGTTGGACCAACTGCTGTTGGGAAAACAAGACTTAGTATAGAAGTTGCAGAATCGTTCAATGGAGAGATTATTAGCGGCGACTCTATGCAAGTATACCAAGGCTTGGATATCGGAACAGCAAAAATTAGCGAGGAAGAAAAACAAGGCATTCCTCATTATATGATTGATACTAAAAGTCCGAGCGATTCATTCTCTGTTGCTGATTATCAGGTACTTGTCCAACAATATATTAACGAAATTGCTTCACATCAAAAGTTGCCGATAATAGCTGGTGGAAGTGGACTGTACATTCAAGCGGCATTGTATAATTATAACTTTTCGGATCAAAAACGTAATGGTGCAGTCACTAGACGGCTTGAAGAAGAGCTTGACAACCTAGGAGTGTTGACTTTATATAATAGATTAAAAAAAATAGACCCTGATCAAGCTACAAAAATTCACCCAAACAATCATCGAAGAGTAATTCGTGCGTTGGAAATCTATCAAACAACCGGAATGACTATGTCAGAGTATCAGAAGGAACAAAAAAGGGATTCCCCATATAATCCCATTTTTATAGGTTTGGAGATGGACCGGAAGCTTTTATATGAACGAATTAATGCTCGAGTTGATAATATGCTTGAACAAGGCTTGTTAGATGAGGTTGAAATGCTTTATAAACAAGGCTTTGAAAATTGTCAATCTATGAGGGGGATTGGTTATAAAGAGTTTATTCCTTACTTTAAAGGGGAACAATCATTGATACAAGCTACGGAAACATTGAAGCGAAACTCAAGAAGGTTTGCTAAACGGCAATATACGTGGTTTAAAAATAAGCTGGATGTACAATGGTACACAATAACTCCAGAAACAATTGATGAAACATTTAGAAAAATTTTAGATGAATTAGCAGGAATGTTAAGAAGAATATAGAAGTAATTATATACAGATATAGAATAGAGGAGGATGTGCGATGGCGCAATCAGTAAACATTCAGGATCAATATTTAAATCAGCTTCGAAAGGACCATATTTCAACTACCGTTTTTTTGACAAATGGATTTCAATTAAGAGGGATATTAAAAGCCTTTGATAATTTCACTGTCTTGTTAGAAACAGACGGAAAACAACAATTAATTTTTAAACATGCTATTTCTACTTTTGCCCCAGTGAAAAATGTAGAACTTGAAAAAGAATAATAAATGTAACGGACGCTCTTAATTTAATGGGCGTCCGTTTTTAGGCAGGTAAGAAAGTATAAATCCTTTATTACTGCATAAATGCAACTAAGGCTTGGTGAATAGCCAAGTTTTCTAATATTGCTTTGGCATCTGGGCGTTTGTCACATCTTTTTTATATACCGCGTATACTAACGTGACTAAGGGGTGATGATGTGGAAACGCAAAAACTTCGAAATAAAAATGGGCAGATTAATATAGTTCTGCATGATAAAAATAATGTACCGTTTGAAAATACCGGCCGATTACCAAATGCAGAGAGTAGTCCATTTTCAAATATTGATTCAGAATTTTCATCATTCATAGGAATGGAGAAATTAAAGAAGACTATAAAAGAAATATACGCAACTATTGTAATAAATGATAAACGTAAAGAAATGGGCCTTACTTGTTCCAGGCAGGTGCTTCATATGCTTTTTAAAGGTAACCCTGGAACTGGTAAAACAACGGTAGCTAGGAAACTTGCTAAGATGTATTTTGAGATGGGCCTACTTTCAAAGGGGCATTTTATAGAGGCGGAACGGGCTGACCTGGTTGGTGAATATATTGGCCAAACTGCTCAGAAAACACGTGCGATTATTCAAAAGGCAATGGGTGGTATTTTATTCGTTGACGAAGCTTATTCCTTGGCACGTGGTGGTGAAAAGGACTTTGGTAAAGAAGCAATTGATACATTGGTAAAGCATATGGAGGATAATCATAATGACTTTGTATTAATTTTAGCAGGATATCCATATGAAATGGATCGTTTCCTGACACTTAATCCTGGTCTAAAGTCAAGATTTCCATTTATATTAGATTTCCAGGATTATGAGGTGAATCAGTTAACAAAAATTGCAAAGCAGATGGTTAATAATCGTGAATATGAACTTACAAATGAAGCTGAATGGAAACTGCGAACCCATTTATATAAGAAAAAGCAGGAAACCCATCGAAATTTCTCTAATGCCAGATATGTTCGTAATGTAATTGAACAATCAATTAGGCTACATGCTGTTCGTTTATTAAACAATGAAAATTTTACCGTAAATGATTTAATTCAGTTAACTGGTAGCGACCTTTCACTCGATGAAGAATGACATGCGAATTGTGATATAGAAGGTTCTTTGCTATGATAAAAACAAGAGAATGCTAAAAATTAACTGTCCGGATAGAGGAAGAGGTATTTATAATGTCAGAAAAAATATTAATAATTGCTGTTAAAATGCAGGAGCAAAATGATGATCATTTTGAATCTTCCTTGGAGGAACTAAGCTCGTTATGTAAAACTGCTGGTGGTAAAGTAGCGAAAGTAATGACGCAAAATCGTCAAAAGATTCACCCAGCATATTACATTGGTGAAGGTAAAATGGAAGAAATAAATGAAGCAGTTGATGAACTGGAAATTAATCTTGTCGTATCGAATGATGAGTTATCTGCTGGGCAATTGCGTAACTTAAGTGATCGATTTGGTGTAAGGGTGATTGATCGCAGTCAGCTGATACTGGATATATTTGCCCAGCGTGCCCATACAAAGGAAGGTAAGTTGCAAGTTGAACTAGCACAGCTGGAGTATATGCTGCCAAGATTGCATGGCCAAGGGGAAGCAATGTCTCGTTTGGGTGCGGGTATTGGGACACGTGGACCAGGTGAAACTAAATTAGAAACAGACCAGCGCCATATCAGACGACGTATTTTCGATATCAAGAGACGGTTGAAATTAGTTGTGCAGCAACGTGAACAATACCGTAAACGCAGAAAAACAAATGATGCATTTCAAATTGCCATAGTTGGTTATACCAACGCTGGAAAATCGACATTATTTAACCGGTTAACAAAAAGTAGCTCACATGAAGAGAATCAGTTATTTGCCACACTCGACCCATTGACAAGAAGAATTCAGTTACCATCAGGTTTTCAAACACTTGTAACAGATACTGTTGGTTTTATCCAGGATCTGCCAACATCATTGGTAGCTTCTTTTAAATCAACTTTAGAAGAAGTAACAGAAGCAGATTTTATTTTACATGTAGTAGATGCTGCGAACCCAGACCTTGACCAGCATCAGCGCACGGTAAGCAATTTACTACGTGATTTAAATGCACATACTATACCGATGCTTACTGTTTATAATAAATACGATAAAATTGATACTGACTTTATTGCAATGAATCACCCAAACATCCTTGTTAGTGCGTTTGATCAAGAAGATATTCAAAAGCTTCAAATAAAAATAGAAGAAATACTAAAAGATGAGTGGGATTGGTATAAACTTGATTTAACACCCGACCAGGGAAAGATGCTGAATCGGTTGGAACACGAGACAATAATAAGTGACCGTTTCTATGAAGAAGAGCAGAATGAGTATGTAGTAGAAGGATACATGCGACAAGAACACCCATTAAAAAGTTTGTTAAAGGAGTAATAATGCACTAATGGCCAAAGAATTGATGAAACAAGCAGAAGCGGATTGCACTACACAACATAGAAATGTCGCAACTATAGTAGAGACCAATCAAAAACGGGTACTTGATTCTTTTCAAGAGAACCGTGTTAGTGATAGTCATTTTAACCCAACTACTGGATACGGGTATGATGATTTAGGGAGGGAAACATTAGAAGCGGTGTATGCGGATGTGTTTGGTGGAGAAGATGCACTTGTCAGACCTCAAATTGTTTCGGGTACCCATGCCATATCCACGACATTATTTGGTTTATTGAGACCTGATGAAGAACTATTATATATAACAGGTAAGCCATATGACACGTTAGAATCAGTAATTGGAGTTCATGAATCTAATACAGGATCATTAGCTGATTTTAACATCAGATACAGTGAATTAGACTTATTGGAAGATGGTAAGGTTAATTATAATGGAATTAAACAGAAGATTTCCCATCAAACAAAAGTAATTGGTATACAACGTTCAAAAGGATATGATGACAGACCGTCATTCACAATTGATGAAATAGAAGAAATGGTAACTTTTATAAAGGATATAAATAAAGACTTAATTGTGTTTGTAGATAATTGTTATGGGGAATTTGTTGAAGAAAAAGAACCATTACATATAGGTGCAGATATTATTGCTGGTTCGCTAATTAAAAACCCGGGAGGTGGAATAGTACGAGCTGGAGGATACATAGCTGGAAAGAAAGATCTAGTACTTCAGTGTGCTCACCGTTTAACTGCCCCAGGTCTTGGAAAGGAAACTGGGGCAACACTTAATATGCTGCAGGAAATGTTTCAAGGATTATTCATGGCACCTCACATTGTTGGAGAAGCTTTGAAAGGTGCAATTCTAACTGCAAGATTTATAGAGTTAGTCGGTTTTAAGACAAGCCCTCATTACAAAGCTGATCGAACAGACTTAATACAATCTGTTACATTCGGAAATCAGGAAAATATGATAGCCTTTTGCCAGGCAATTCAACACAGTTCACCGATCAATTCATTTGTTACACCACATCCAAGTGAAATGCCTGGGTATAAGGATAAAGTGATTATGGCTGCAGGTACATTTGTGCAGGGAGCAAGCCTGGAATTGACAGCAGACGGGCCGTTAAGATCCCCATATACAGCATTTGTTCAGGGCGGCTTAACATATTCACATGTAAAATTAGCCTTAGTAGCTGCGGTTGAAAATTTAGTGGATAAAGGTTTTATATCTATTCAACAGGAAATATAGAAAGGATGCCATGTGTTAGGTAACTTAACATAAATTTGACAATAAACATTACATATGCTATTGTTATTTTAGATGAATAAAAGGAGGTATTATAATGGACGATCAAGATAGACGTTCAATGCCTTTATTTTCAATAAGCATTGTTAAAAAATTAACTGAATTGACTGCAAGACAAATTCGATATTATGAAGAACATAATTTAATTCACCCAGAAAGATCAACAGGTAACCAACGTTTATTTTCTTTTAACGATGTTGACCGTTTATTAGAAATAAAAAATCTGATGGACAGAGGAATTAATTTAGCTGGTATTAAGCACATCATCACAGAAGAAAATACACAGAAAAAAGAAAAAGCTAATCCTCAAATATCAGATCGTCAGTTACGTACAATGCTGAAGAATGAGTTAATTGATGCAGGGAGAATGGGAAAATCGAGCATGCGCCAAGGAGAGCTTTCTCGATTTTTTCACTAAATAAATAAAAATTTTCTAGGAGGCAGTTAGATGAGCTCAGATTTTACAAAAGAACAAATTATGAAGAAAATAGAAGAGGAAAATGTCCGGTTCGTCCGCTTGCAATTTACAGACATGCTTGGAACAATCAAAAATGTTGAGATTCCACTTAGCCAGTTGGATAAAGCTTTAGATAATAAAATGATGTTTGATGGTTCTTCTATTGAAGGATTTGTTCGTATTGAAGAATCAGATATGTACTTGTACCCTGATTTAGATACATTTGTGGTATTTCCATGGACTTCTGATAAAGGTAAGGTAGCTCGTTTTATTTGCGACATTTATAATCCAGATGGAACACCTTTTGAAGGGTGCCCAAGGTATAACCTAAAACGAAACCTTAAAAAAATGGAAGAATTAGGCTTTGATGCATTTAATATTGGAACAGAGCCAGAGTTCTTTTTATTCAAGCTTGATGAAAAAGGTGACCCATCAATGGAGTTGAATGACCGTGGTGGTTATTTCGATTTGGCACCAACGGATCTTGGTGAGAATTGCCGCAGAGATATAGTTCTTGAATTGGAAGAAATGGGATTTGAAATCGAGGCATCTCATCATGAAGTTGCACCTGGACAACATGAAATTGATTTTAAATATTCTGATGCTGTTAAGCATTGTGATGATATTCAAACATTTAAACTTGCAGTTAAAACAATTGCAAGGAAACATAATCTGCACGCAACATTTATGCCTAAACCATTGTTTGGAGTAAATGGTTCTGGTATGCATGTTAATATGTCATTATTTAAAGATGGCGAAAATAGCTTCTTTGATACAAAAGGAGATATGCAGCTTAGTGATGTCGCTTATCAATTTACAGCCGGTGTCATTAAACATGCAACAAACTTTACAGCAGTTACAAATCCAACAGTTAATTCATTTAAGAGACTTGTACCGGGATATGAAGCTCCTTGTTACGTCGCGTGGTCTGGGACAAATCGAAGCCCGCTTATTCGAATTCCGTATTCAAGAGGTTTGAGTACAAGAATTGAAGTTAGAAGTGTTGATCCTGCAGCTAATCCATATATGGCCATGGCCGTATTACTTGCTTCTGGATTGGAAGGAGTTAGTAAGAAATTAACACCACCTACTTCTGTAGACCGTAATATTTATATGATGGATAAAGAAGAAAGAGAGAAAAATGGTATAAAAGATTTGCCAGCAACACTTATGGATGCGTTACAAGAACTTCAAAAAGACAAAGTTGTTACAGATGCATTAGGCGAACACTTATACGAACACTTTATTGAAGCGAAAGAAATTGAATGGGATATGTTCCGTACGACTGTACACCCTTGGGAAAGAGAACAATATCTATCAACATATTAAAGAAAAAAAGGCTTTCGTCATTTTATTGACGGAAGCCTTTTTATTTGTTAAGCGTACTATAGAATTTAAGTGCTGTGGGATAACTGAACTTCAGAATCAGCCACGTCCAGCTCCGACGTACAGGACGTACTAGTGCCGGTGACGCCACAGGACGTGGCGTTTTCACCGGCCAGCGCCTAGCGCCTAGTGAACTTCCCTCCCCGTGTCTACTACGATAAGTCAACATCGAATCGCTTACGCTCTTCGTGTATCCTTTATCTCACAC
Source organism: Virgibacillus salinus (assembly GCF_900102415.1). NCBI lineage: Bacteria > Bacillati > Bacillota > Bacilli > Caryophanales > Bacillaceae > Virgibacillus > Virgibacillus salinus. Next base: position 627,342 of record NZ_FNKD01000002.1, on the reverse strand, counting down.
GGGTCAGTCCAGTCCATACGGAGCTAAACAGGCGCTTGCGCCTTTGTTCTATTGAATATTACGGTATAAGCCGATTACCTTACCTAGTATTGTTACATTTTGATAGATGAGAGGATCCATTGTGGCATTTTCTGGCTGCAAGCGAATTTGATTTTTTTCTTTAAAGAATCTCTTTACAGTTGCCTCGTCTTCATCAGTCATTGCAACAACAATTTCTCCGTTTTGCGCAGTATTTTGCTGTTTCACAATAACCATATCCCCGTCTAAAATACCAGCTTCTATCATACTTTCACCGTCGATGATGAGAACGAATAAGTTATCATCAGGTCCGGCGCTGGAACTAGGTAATGGAACGAATTCTTCGATGTTTTCTACCGCAGTAATTGGTATCCCAGCAGTAACTTTACCAATAACTGGTGCATATCTTGCTTCTTCCCTAGGAATATGACTTTCTTCAGATAGGTCTAAAACCTCTATAGCTCTTGGTTTAGTAGGGTCTCTTCTAATGAAGCCTTTACTTTCAAGCCTCGCCAAATGCCCATGCACAGTTGAACTTGAAGCAAGTCCGACTGCTTCTGCAATCTCTCTAACCGATGGTGGATAACCTTTGCCATCTACCTCTTCTTTAATATACTCAAGTATTGTTTCCTGTCTTTTAGAAAGTTTATTCATCTATCAAACACCTCACGCATAGGATTTATTAATGATAGTTTACCACCTATTTTTGGAAAAAGCAAACATTCGTTCGAGAAAACTATTGACAAGACCATATGTTCGTATATAATGGTTAATAGAGGTTAATACGAACAAAGGTTCTTATATTGAAAAAGAAAGGACTGATTAATATGTTTGGAAAAGTAACAAAGACAGATGTATTTTATTTAGTTGCTTTTACTTTGGCATTAGGTTTCTTATATTTCTCCATGATAACAAGTGCATAGCGTAAGGAGCGAAAACTTTTGAAAGCAATAATATATTGTCGTGTAAGTACAGACAAAAAAGTACAAGAGACATCATTAAAGAGACAGAAAGAGGAATTAATGGCCCTTGCAAACAATCATATGCTTACCGTTGTGGATTGTATTGAAGAAAAAGAGAGCGGGTATGAGATAAATAGAGATGGTATTTTTCGAATGCTTGAATTTTTTTCTGAAAAGAAGGCAGAATGTTTGTTAATACAGGATGAAACAAGGTTAGGGCGGGGGAATACTAAAATAGCCTTGTTTCATCAGTTACAGAAATTAGATATTTCCATATATACAGGAATGCAAGGCGGAGAGATTGAGTTGTCTGAGTCAGATTCAATGGTCCTGCAAATAGTTGGTATTGTAGAAGAATATCAACGTAAAATCCATAATACAAAAATTAAACGGGGGATGAGAAAGGCAATAAATGAAGGATTTGATCCAAGTGAAAACTTATCAAACCGACACCATGCACCTGGTAGAGAACGAAAAGTATTTCCAATAGAAGAAGTTGTGCGGATGAGGCAAAATAACTTAACATTTGAGGAAATTACAACTACATTAAATGGATTAGGTCACCCGGTTTCCAAAGCAACTGTTCACCGGAGGTATCAGGAGTTTGAAAAACTTGAATCTAATACCCATGTAAAGTAATATTAAAAGGCAGGGACATTAAAAATTGTTCTTGTCTTTTTAAGTGTTTTCTAGGAGGTTTTAAAGATTATATCAAAAGAAAAGTTAGAACGTATAAATGAACTTGCAAAGAAATCAAAAGAAGAAGAGTTAACAGAACAAGAAAAAGCAGAGCAAAAAGAGCTTAGACAGGAATATTTAAAAAATGTACGAAAATCATTTAAAAATCAGTTTAAATCAATGACTGTAATGGATAAGGAAGGAAATGATGTTACCCCTGATAAAGTACGTGATTTGCAGGATAGAAACAAAAAACATTAAGAATAAACAATTTTAATTTATTACTTGTTACAGGATATGTTTCATTATAGAATAAAAAGGGATGTTAACAACTTTTAAGTGGAAAGGGGAATTTTTTTGTCACAAGATATCGAACAATTATCTATTAATACGATACGTACATTGGCAATTGATGCAATAGAAAATGCTAACTCTGGTCATCCAGGCCTACCGATGGGGGCCGCTCCAATGGCTTATACCTTATGGACTGATTTTATGAAACAAAACCCGAGTAACTCAAAGTGGTTTAATCGTGATCGTTTTGTGTTGTCTGCTGGACACGGTTCCATGCTATTATATGGGTTGCTACATTTATCAGGATATGATGTAACTATTGATGATCTAAAGTCTTTTCGTCAATGGAATTCAAGAACACCAGGACATCCAGAAGTCCATCATACAGATGGAGTAGAAGCAACAACTGGTCCATTAGGACAAGGTCTTGGAATGTCAGTTGGAATGGCAATTGCTGAAGCACATCTTGCAGCAAAATATAACCAGGATGAGTTATCAATAATTGATCATAATACGTATGCTCTTGTTAGTGATGGCGATTTAATGGAAGGCATTTCGCACGAAGCAGCTTCCCTAGCTGGTCATTTAGGACTTGGAAAGTTGATTGCATTATACGATTCAAATGATATCTCTCTAGATGGTGATTTGAATAGAGCATTTTCAGATAATACAGAAGACCGCTTCAAGGCTTACGGGTGGCAAGTTATACATGTAGAGGATGGTAACGATTTAACAGCTATACGAAATGCAATTAATGAAGCAAAACAGAATACTGAACAGCCAACGTTAATTGAGATAAAAACTGTTATAGGTTACGGTTCACCAAATAAATCTGCTTCTGCAGCATCCCATGGTGCACCACTTGGTGAAGATGAAGTGAAACTAACAAAAGAGTATTATAAATGGTCACATGATGATTTCCAAGTTCCAGATGAAGTCTATGCAGACTTTAAAGAGAAGATTGGAAAAGATGGTGCTGATGCAGAGGATAAATGGAATAAGCTTTTTGACACATATAAAGAAAAGTATCCAGAGCTTGCAACTGAGTTAGAATTGGCAATAAATGATGAGTTACCTCAAGATTGGGATAAACATCTCCCTAGTTATGAGGCAGGGAAAGATTCAAGTGCAACTCGTGCTTCCTCCGGTGAAGTACTGAATGCAGTTGCAGATGCAGTTCCCTATTTCTTTGGAGGAAGTGCTGATTTAGCAGGTTCTAACAAGACTACAATTAAAGATGAAAATGATTTCTCCCGTAAAAACTATGCTGGGAAAAATGTGTGGTTTGGTGTACGTGAATTTGCCATGGCAGCTGCGGTAAATGGTATAGCATTACATGGTGGGCTGAAAGCTTATGTTGGGACATTCTTTGTATTTAGTGACTACATGCGTCCGGCAATTCGTCTTTCATCAATAATGAATGTACCTGTAACATATGTATTTACGCATGATTCAATTGCGGTTGGAGAAGATGGTCCAACCCATGAACCAATTGAACAGTTATCATCATTAAGAGCAATGCCAGGACTATCACTAATTCGTCCAGCTGATGGCAACGAGGTTCAAGCTGCTTGGCGCTTATCACTAGAGTCGAAAAACAAACCGACTGCACTTGTACTGACAAGACAAGGATTACCTACATTAGAAGGCACAAAAGAACATGCCTATGAAGGTGTAAAAAAGGGTGCATACGTAATAAGCAAAACAGAAAAACAAACACCTGATGCTTTATTATTAGCAACAGGATCTGAAGTGCAGCTGGCTATTAAAGCTAAAGATGCCCTTAAAGAAAAAGGTATTGATGTCAATGTTGTAAGTATGCCATCATGGGACCGTTTTAACGCACAAAGTGAAGCTTATAAGAATGATGTGCTTCCGCCTAATGTTAAAAAACGGTTAGCAATTGAAATGGCGTCACCATTTGGCTGGGAAAGATATGTTGGTGACCAAGGCTCAGTTTTAGGAATTGAAGGATTTGGTGCATCTGCAAAAGGCGATAAAGTTATTGAAGAATATGGTTTTACTGTTGAAAACGTTGTTGACCATGTTGAATCACTATTAAAATAAGTTTTGATATATTTAGGATGGCCCTTACTGGTAGGGTCATCTTAATTTAACAGTTAAGAAGGTATAAATAAATTCTTACTGCATAAGTGCAACTAAGGCAATTCGCCTAAGGTTTGGCGAATGACAAGTTTTCTAATTGTATAGGAAGTTATAAAATATAAGTACAGTGGATAACTGGACTTCCGAGTCAGCGACGTCCAGCTCCAGCGCCTAGCGCCAGTGGACTTCCCTCCCCGTGTCTACGATAAGTCAACATCGAATCGCTTACGCTCTTCGTGTATCCTTTATCTCAGGGAAAAGGAAGATCGACTAAGACCGCCGCTTTGCGCGGCAACGTCGACCCACCCGCGATGCGCGGGCGCAGTCCATACGGCGCTGAACAGGCGCTTGTGCTTTTGTTCCCTTATCGACAAAACTAGTGCTTGTTTGCAACGCGGTATGACAAAATTTTAAACTAAAATGCGTATAATTGAAGGTAAATGAGGAGGGTTTTTGTTGAATCATTACTCTATTTACTGGATAAAAGAAGAATTTGCGCATCATTTTTTTCATAACAGTGAAGTATTGTACCGCTTTATAAAAGAATACCAAATGAACAAAAATAGAGAAGATCTTGAACGGCAATATGAGTATATTACGTTAGACTTCCCAAAATCATCACTAATCTCTCATATTACAAATAATCACCCAAATAACAGTAATATGAAAGTTGAAGGTAACCGACTTAAAATTTATAAAGATATCCAATATATTTCTTTACATATACAGAAAAAAAAGATAAACTTTCGAAGTGAAATGATACATGATGCCGAAGAATTATTATTTCCTGCTTTGCGGTTATTCCAACCGTACTTATTTATAGTGGGAAATGATTTAAGAAATTATGGTTGGATTTCTCCAGTTATACAAGGGAAGAAGAACAAGACAGGACAAGTATTGTATTCTTATCTTTGATTTACTATACTGTATGAGAGACAACACGAAGGAGGAAAGCTTGAATGGACATGATCTGGGTTATATTAATAGGTATTGGAGCATTAATTGCAGGTGTTGCTCTTGGATTTTTTATTGCAAGAAAATATATGATGAACTATTTAAAGAAGAATCCACCAATTAATGAACAAATGCTACGTACATTAATGATGCAAATGGGACAGAAACCATCACAGAAAAAAATTAATCAAATGATGCGTTCAATGAATAATCAAAACAATAAATAACACTTATTGATTATTTAAGTGGTAATGCATATAAATCCCTGTTACTAGAAGATAACAGGGTTTTTTTACTTCAAGGCAAGTGTTGGATAATTGTCAAATTCAATTGCTTTTGATTAGAGAAAGTTCTGTTAAAATGTATGCAGTATTCTAATTAGGAGGATTACCATGTCAGAAATAAATATATTCCTAGCGTTTGGAGCGGGATTCTTATCATTTATCTCTCCCTGCGTATTACCTTTGTATCCAGCTTTTCTATCTTACATAACAGGTATGAGTGTAAATGAGATTAAAGAAGACAACAAGATGCTTAATAGAAAAAGTTTATTACATACGATCTTCTTTTTACTTGGCTTCTCTGGTATTTTCATAATACTTGGTTTTTCCACCTCATTTGTATCAGAATTTTTAACAACGTACAAAGTTATTATAAGGCAAATTGGAGCTATCTTAATTATCTTTTTTGGCCTTGTTATTGTAGATATCTTTAATTTTCAATTCCTTATGAAGGATCGGAAAATCACTTTTAAGAACCGACCAGCCGGTTTTTTTGGTTCATTTCTTATTGGTATGGCCTTTTCGTTAGGATGGACACCATGTATGGGTCCTATTTTAGCGATCGTAATATCACTTGCAGCCACCCAGCCTGACCTTGGTATGATCATGATGATAAGTTATATACTTGGTTTTTCATTGCCATTTATAATTCTTTCATTTTTTATTGGCAAATTAGGATGGATTAAGCGTCATAGTGTGAAAATAGTTAAAGTTGGGGGCTACATTATGATTTTTATGGGTATCGCCTTATTCTTTAACTGGATGACAAAATTGACAGCATTTTTAGCTGGTTGGTTTGGGTTTCAGGGTTTTTAGGTAAAGTGAGTAGATTTTTTGAAAGTTTTATATTACACTTTAATAAGATGAACTGTTAAGTAAATATAAGAAAGTATCCACCAATATTCTTTATATTCAATTAAAAGGGGTATTAAATATATGTATAGACCAAATGATCTCATCTTGCGCACCACGACATCATTAATAGTTTTTATTCTATTAGGATTCTCCATGTATTTACTTCTAGTTGGTCATAATGCACCTGGTGGTGGATTTGTTGGTGGACTAATGACTGCATCAGCAATAGTACTGATGTATATGTCTTATGGATTAGAGGCACTTGAGAAAATCCTGCCTGTAAATTATCGAATTTTGATACCCAGTGGCTTATTACTTGCTGTTGGAACTGGTATCGGATCTTTCTTTTTTAATGAAACTTTTCTATCACATACATATGGTTACTTCCACTTTCCTATTTTTGGTAAAATAGAGCTTGCCACTGCAATGTTATTTGACATCGGAGTATATATAACTGTATTAGGAGTAACAATTACGATCATTCTATCAGTAGCGAATGATCGATAACGATTATTGGGGGTAATAATCTAATGGCAAGAATACTTATAGTTGATGATGCGAATTTTATGCGGGTTACTTTAGAAACAATTGTTAAAGAAGACAAACATGAGGTTATCGGCGGGGCAGAAAATGGTGAAGAGGCTATTAAACTGTACAAGGAAATGAAGCCAGATTTAGTTACAATGGATATTACAATGCCAGTTATGAATGGAATAGATGCCATTAAAGAAATTATGGAATATGATTCTGAAGCTAAAATCGTCGTATGTTCCGCTATGGGACAACAAAAAGTCGTAGTAGAAGCGATTGAAATTGGTGCTAAAGATTTTATTGTTAAGCCGTTTGATGAAAATCGGGTATTAGATACAATAAGCAGGGTTCTACATGAATTCGAACATATAAGCTAGTTAATAAGAAAGAGTGATACTTCATGTTTTGGTTAATAGCAAGTACAGTTGTTGCATGTTTTATGGCTGTTACGATGATATTTATACGGTTAAAGGCATCAAAACAGCCAGCTTCTGTGAAAAAGATTATCTTACCACCATTATTCATGAGTACTGGGGCATTGATGTTTATTTTTCCTGAATTTCAAGTTAATTGGGCGCAGGTTATTGAAGCATTCTCTGTTGGAGTTATTTTTTCTGTTTTTCTTATTAAAACATCCAAATTTGAAATCAGGGATCAAGATATTTATCTAATACCGTCAAAATCATTTATTTTTATTTTGTTTGGACTATTGTTTGCCCGAATAATTATGAAGCTTGCAATAGGTGCTACAATATCCTTTGGTGAGACCAGTGGAATGTTCTTCTTACTTGCATTTGGTATGATTGTGACATGGAGAATTGCTATGCTTTATAAGTTCAAAAAGCTGGAAAAACAGATTGTATACTCAGGAACTTAAAATCTAAAAACGCGTTTATACTTTAAGTATAAACGCGTTTTTTTATGCAGTTAAGAAAGTTAACTGCTAAGTTTCCTATTCAAATAAATACTCATACGGTGTAATATCTATATTCTTTTGTTGCATCTTTTTTCTTAAAAACTTATGATCTCGTTTTGGTGTGGCTAAAATATAACCTTCTATAAGTACATCCTGGCTGATCTTCTTTCTTTTTTTCTGTAATGCAATTTCTCCGATTTTACTGGCGATTTTTTGCCGTGCAATGTCCCTGAATAATTCAGGAACAGGGGATACAAGGTCTTCTAATAATTTTTTCTCTTCACTTTCCCACATATGACTTGTTTTTTCCATATAGTATTCTTCCCAATCCATGTTCGACTTGCCGTCTTCTTTTGGTAATCGCTTTAAAAACTTGCGAAACATAAAAAAGCCGCCAATACCCATTAAACATATTAGTAAAAAGCCCCACAATACAATTAAATAATCAACAATTACTGACATAATATCACCTGATTCTTTATTAGATAAGAAATCCATTTCCTCTATTTACAAGATATTCCATAAGAAACATTTATTTTTATCGTTATTTATAGTAACATGACAATAATTAGGTATATCACATTTTCCTTTTAAAAGAAATTTTTACAATCTACGTTAATTATACTATAATTTTATACAATTATAAAAGGATGAAATCATTCATATGTCTATCATATTTTAGTTTAATTTGTCATATTTATTAGTGTATAAAATTAATTTGTATAAAATTCCATAATAAGGAGTGAATGCCTTGGAGAATAAAGATAGTAACCAACAGGTAGAAAATAACAAAAATAAACAAAATCCCACCACTACTCCTGATCCTCAAGGTTTCTTTAATAATATTGCAGCGTTACCACCTTCTATACTTGAATGGATAGATAAAAACACAAATGGATTTATAGCTATATGGGATAAAAACGGAAGAATTATCTACATATCTAAATCAGTTGAACAATTGCTAGGTTATAAGGTAACAGATTTGCTTGGTACACAGTGGTATGAAAAAGTTTCTAATGAAGATGTAACATACATAAAAAATCATTTTGACACAAATCAGGACTCATCCCAACTTTTTAATATAATGATCCAAAACATTTATGGAAAAAATATATGGACTGAGAATTTGGTTTCTCAAATAAAAGATTCAAATGATAACATTTATTATGCTGCTGCAGTAAAAGATATTACTGATAAAAAAGAAGCAGAAGAAATGATGATTCGCTCGGAAAAGATGTCAGTTGCTGGTCAACTCGCTGCCGGTATCGCCCACGAGGTTCGAAATCCTTTGACTTCGTTAAAGGGGTTTCTGCAGCTTCTGCAGGCTGGAGTGAATAGAAAAGAAGAATATTATAAGATCATGATTGATGAAATTGAGAAAATGGAAACTATCACCTCAGAACTACTTTTCATATCAAAACCCCTAACGGATAACAAGCAAATTGAAAAAGTACAAGAAATGGTTGTAGATGTTATTACGCTTTTACGACCCCAGGCCAAGCTCAAGAATATCGATATTCTCTTTGAACAAACGGGCAGTCAGACTGTTTATTGTGATCGTTCGCAAATAAAACAAGTACTAATAAATATCGTTAAAAATGCTATAGAAGCAATGGAAGAACCAGGTAATATCCAATTAAATGTTTTAACAAGTGAAGATAGTATTCTGTTGGATGTAATTGACGGAGGGCCTGGTATACCTGAAGAAATTATACATAAATTAAAAGAACCTTTTTTCACTACGAAGCAATCTGGTACAGGACTCGGGTTAATGATTACAACACAAATTCTTGAGAGGCATGATGGCAAGCTAGAGATACTGCAAAATGAGAATAAAGGAAGTACTTTTAGAATTATTTTACCAAAACAAATAGAAGCAAAGTAATTTGAAATTATAACTATTATTCCAATTATATTTATTGTAGTATAAGTATTTATTATCACTTTTAATAATTTATTAATATATGGCATCGGGTAATAAACATTTGTTTTATATAATAATTTCATATAAGATATATTAGTAGAATAATATTTTTGTCAAAATCCCTTGAAGGATATGACAATTAAGGATGACAGAAAGGGGTATATCTTATATGGGAATTGATGCAAAAAAGCAGTTTGATTTGAATGGTAAAACGTATAATTACTATCAATTAAAAGCACTTGAAGATGCAGGACTCGGAAAAGTATCACGTCTGCCATTTTCGATACGGGTTCTTTTGGAATCACTTATTCGCCAAAGAGATGGTCATGTTATCAAAGATGATCACATCGAAGGGCTATCAAAATGGGGAACTAAGGATGGGGAAGGTGTAGATGTTCCTTTCAAACCATCACGTGTAATCCTCCAGGACTTTACTGGTGTTCCAGCAGTTGTTGACCTTGCTTCACTACGTAAGGCGATGGTGGACTTGGGTGGAGAGCCAAATAAAATTAATCCGGAGGTACCAGTTGATTTAGTTATTGATCACTCAGTACAAGTGGACCAATACGGTACACCGGGCGCACTTAAAGCAAATATGGATCTTGAATTTGAACGTAATGGTGAACGTTATGAATTTTTGCATTGGGCACAAAAGGCATTTGAAAATTATCGTGCTGTTCCACCAGCAACAGGTATCGTACACCAAGTAAACCTTGAGTACATTGCAAATGTTGTTCATGGCTTAGAAAATGATGATGGATCGTATGAAGCGTTTCCTGATACATTATTTGGTACAGACTCTCATACAACCATGATTAATGGTTTGGGAGTCCTTGGCTGGGGGGTAGGTGGTATTGAAGCAGAAGCAGGTATGCTTGGCCAGCCATCTTATTTTCCAGCTCCAGAAGTAATTGGTGTTAAATTTACTGGGAGCTTTCCACAAGGAACAACTGCTACTGACCTAGCGTTAAAGGTTACACAGGTTCTGCGTGAGAAGAAAGTAGTTGGAAAATTTGTAGAATACTTTGGACCTGGTCTAAAAGATATGCCACTTGCTGATCGTGCAACAATCTCAAACATGGCTCCTGAATACGGCGCAACATGCGGTTTCTTCCCAGTAGATGAAGAATCGTTAAGTTATATGAGACTAACAGGACGAAGTGAAGAACATATCGACTTAGTTGAAAAGTACAGTAAAGAAAATGATCTTTGGTATTCATCAGATCAAGAGGATCCTGAGTATTCTGAACTAGTGGAAATTAATTTATCTGAGTTGGAACCAAATCTTTCCGGACCAAAACGTCCTCAGGATTTAATTTCTTTGTCCAATATGAAAAAAGAGTTTAATAAAGCAATTACAGCACCAGAAGGTAACCAAGGTTTTGGTATGGACAAATCTGAGTTTGATAAAGAGGCAATTGTTAAGCATACTAACGATAAAGAGTCTGTTATGAAAACAGGTGCACTTGCTATTGCTGCAATTACATCGTGTACAAACACTTCTAATCCATATGTAATGTTAGGTGCAGGACTATTGGCGAAAAAAGCTGTCGAAAAAGGTTTAACTGTGCCTGAATATGTGAAGACATCACTTGCGCCTGGCTCTAAAGTTGTTACGCGTTACTTAGAGGATTCAGGTTTAAATGAATATCTTGATAACTTAGGATTTAACTTAGTAGGTTATGGTTGCACAACTTGTATTGGTAACTCAGGACCGCTTCGTCCGGAAATCGAGGAAGCTATCTCGAAAAGTGATCTGACTGTTTCTTCGGTACTATCAGGTAACCGTAACTTTGAAGGACGTATCCATCCACTTGTGAAAGCAAACTATTTAGCATCTCCTCCATTAGTTGTTGCATATGCACTCGCAGGAACTGTTGATGTTGATTTAACAAAAGAGGCACTTGGAACAGATGCAGACGGTGAGCCAATCTACTTAGCTGATATATGGCCATCAATGGAAGAAATCAAAGACACTGTAGAAAGTGTTGTAAAACCTGAAATTTTCCGTAAAGAATATGAAAACGTATTTAATTCAAATGAAAAATGGAATCAAATCCAAACAACTGATGAGCCTTTATTCGAATGGGATAATGATTCAACGTACATTCAAAATCCACCATTCTTTGAAGGCCTAACTAAAGAAAAAGGGGCAGTGGAGCCATTAAACAAACTTCGAGCTATTGGTAAGTTTGGAGACTCTGTTACTACTGACCACATTTCACCAGCTGGTGCTATTGCAAAAGATATGCCAGCAGGAAAGTATCTGCAAGAAAAAGATGTATCACCAAGAAACTTTAACTCCTATGGTTCACGTCGTGGTAACCATGAAGTAATGATGCGTGGTACGTTTGCTAATATTCGTATACGTAACCTATTGGCACAAGGAACTGAAGGTGGTTACACAACCTATTGGCCAACTGAAGAAATTATGCCGATTTATGATGCTGCAATGAAATATCAGGAAAACGGTACAGATTTACTAGTAATAGGTGGCAAAGATTACGGTATGGGATCTTCACGTGATTGGGCTGCAAAAGGTACAGATTTACTTGGTATTAAAACTGTTATTGCAGAAAGTTTCGAGCGAATTCACCGTTCAAACCTTGTAATGATGGGTGTACTTCCATTACAGTTTGAAGCAGGTGAAAGTGCTGATAAACTAGGCTTAACTGGTAGAGAAACATTTGATGTGAAAATTGATGAGAACGTAAAACCTCATGATCTTGTTAAGGTTACAGCAGTTGCTGAAGATGGCAAGACTACTGAATTTAATGTAATTGCTCGTTTTGACAGTGATGTTGAAATTGATTATTACCGTCATGGTGGTATTCTTCAAATGGTCTTACGTAACAAACTAAAATAAAATTTTAAGAGCCAATGTATCGGACTAACGATACATTGGCTCTTTTACATTGATAGGAAATTAATAAGAAATTTAGAAATCAGTATAAACCAAGTTTTCTGATATGAAGTATTTATGAACAATATTCCAATATGCTTTACATATACATAAAATAGCAATACGATATGAGTATTGAAGGATATAGGCAGGGGATTCATAATGATAAAACAATTACTTGGAATAGCAGTATTAGTCACACTTAGTATCATTGTTATTTTTAGCTTTGTTGATGATAATACGAAAGAATCAAGTGGTTCAGGTACAACTGAGAGCAATGCTGAAGGAGCTGGTATTAAAGCTCCCGGACAGACTGGGATTAAACCTGGAAAAATGGCTCCAGATTTTGAACTGCAGACACTTTCAGGTGACACGTTCAAACTATCTGATTTACGCGGGAAGAAAGTTATTTTAAATTTTTGGGCATCATGGTGTAACCCATGTAAAAAAGAAATGCCTGAAATGCAAAAGTTTTATGAAGAACACAAAGATGAAGTAGAAGTTGTTGCTGTGAATCTTACAGGGAATGAAGTTGGTGTTGATGCAGCCAAAGAATATATTAAGAAACATAACTATACTTACCCAGTCCCTTTAGATAAGAAAATGGATGCCAGTGAAAAATATGGTGTTACTATCATCCCGACAACCTATTTTATTGGAACGGATGGCAAGATTCAACAGCCTCATAAATCTGGTCCGATGACATATGAGTATATGACTAAAATGTTAGACAAGTTAAAATAAATTATATATTTACTAAGAAATGGTAATACTACTTGTAAAAAGGAGTGGATTACTATTTCACTGAAGAAAAGACTCTCTTTTGATGAGCTGGTAAAAGAAAATAGAAGGCAGATTTTAGAAGACCGAACACGTTTAGAAGAAATTGAGGAAGGTTTTGAAATGAAGCACCGTTTGCTTAACAAAAAGAAAACGGAACAATAATGGCATTGGTCTCCTTAAATTAAGTGGTTCGGTTTTGGAGAAGCAATCAATAAGTTGAGCATTAAATTGTAACCCAATTTGATGCTCTTTTTAATATTGTATAATATCCGGTTTAAAGTAAAAATTAAGAAAAGATCACCGTAAAAGGTGGGATATAATTTTAATAAAAAGGAGTAGTCGAATGACTGATAAACATAACAACAAACCGAAACCTGATGATCGCAGTGATAACGTGGAAAAACTCCAGCACATGGTGCAGGATACACTCGAGAATATGGAAGAAGCCGATGAAACAATGGAATTTTCATCTGGTAAAGAAAAAGAAAATATAAAAGCAAAAAACGAACGGCGAGAACAAGCTGTTGAAGGAATGCGACAGGAAATCAGCGACGAATCAAGGTCATGATCAGATAAACCTCAAGCCATGAAATGGTTTGAGGTTTTCTATGGCCGTTAGGTAAAAACGCTTTCTTCTGCATAAGTGACACGCCATGCCATAAGGACTTGGCGATAAGTCAAGTTTCTAACTAAGCAAAGTATCCTATTTAAACATAGATTTGTGATAAAATGTTGGATGTAATGGTAATGAAAGGGTGGATATTTGTTGAATAAAGTACGTACACCAATAGAAGTAAGGTATCAGGAAACAGACCAAATGGGGGTTGTCTATCATGCAAACTATTTGGTTTGGTTTGAAATCGGTCGTACAAAGTTTATAAAAAACTTAGGGTTGTTATATTCAGATATCGAAGAACAAAATATTGTATCCCCGGTTGTAGACGCGCAAATCTCATTTAAAAAACCAATTCGTTATGGGGAAGATACTGCAGTAGAAACCTGGGTTGAAACATATGATGGAATTCGTACTGTTTATGCTTATAACATTATAAATCAAGATGGTGATATTGCTGTTAGCGGGACAACCAAACATGTTATTGTACATAAAGATACATTTCGTCCGATATCTTTAAGAAAAGCATTCCCTGAGTGGCATCAAGCATATATGAAACAAATAAATGGGGAATCCTAATGGCTTTCGGTTTAGCTAGAAAAGACCTAATAGAATGGAAATCAGAAGTAAGTAGTGGCCGCATTGCTTTTTTAACACATTACTGGATGGATGAACGATTTCCGGGATGCTATACTGTCACAAAAGTTGGCTGTAGCGATTTAGATAAATTAATTGCTTGGGGAAAGTTATACAATCTTCAGCCTAATTGGATTCATATGGACGAAAAATATCCCCATTTCGACTTATTTGGTGAGAAGCAAAAATCGATACTAACGAGTGAGAAGCAATGGAGTCATCTTAGAAAATTTAACTTATAACAATAACTAAAGAGAGTGACCCAAAAGTAATTTCTCAAAATCTAAAGCCCCACTAGTGTAAGTAAAATCAGTGTTAAACAAGTAACCCCGTACCATTCTTATAGCGGTACGGGGTTATTTATTTGGATTTTGTTAACTCAAATTATCCTTTTGAGTCGGTCTCTTACAAGTATTTAAATTCAGGTTCTTGTGCTTGTTTATTTAATTCTATTTTTAAATCTTTATCATCAAAATACCAAGCATCTTTACTCTCAATAAAAAACTTTATTCCTTCTGCATTGCATGAAGTGTGCACATCTTTTGGAGTGTCATAGCTAACCCCTAATGAGAATCCTGGTATAAACCCACCAAACCCATATCGGACATAAAATCGTAATTGTGTTTGATGATCTATTTCGAATTCCTTTTTATACCACTTTGCAGCTTCGTTAGTTATTTGTATATTCAATCCTTTCAACTCCTTGAAGAATTACGGATTACTATTCTTTCTTATCTGGTACTACATCAACCCCACCTGGGTGAAAAGGATGGCATTTACTTATACGCTTAATAGTTAAATAGCCTCCTTTAATAACACCAAACCTTTTAAAGGCTAACAATCCATATTCTGAGCATGTTGGAAGAAATCTGCAGGTTGGTGGCTTAAATGGGCTAATGGCTTTTTGATAAAATTTTATTAAACCAATGAAGATGTACTTCATATAGCTAGCCTTCATTCATTTCGTTTTGCAGTTTATCATATGTCACTGATGCTATGGCATCATGCATATGGATAGATTCTTCATTGCGACATTTTACGCTGAACTTGGTGACAAAAGGCATTTCATATATATCAGCTGCAACCAAGCGCACCATATCTTCCACAAACCGTGGATTCTCGTATGCCTGCTCAGTAACCATTTTTTCATCGGGTCGCTTTAATACCGGATGCAGTCTGGAGCTTGCATTGCTTTCAGCTGCTTCTAGTAATGTTTCTTTCCAATCTAATAATCTTTCGTCAAAGTCATCAGCTAGTGATACAGTCATTTTAACAAGTCCACGTTGGTTGTGCGCACTATACTCACTTATTTCCTTGGAACAAGGACAGAGTGTTGTAATAAGTGATGCCAGTGAAGCTTGTATAGTATAGCCTTTAACGTCATCATATTTCACGTTGAGCGTAATGTCAGCGTGGTTCATTCCTGGGAGATTCGATTGTGGTCCCTTTCTTTCATAGAACCAGGGAAAACTGACCTCAACTTCAGCGTCCGATTGCTTTAAACGATCTGCTAAATCTTTCGTAAATGTCTTAAGTGTCAAAAGGTCAACTGTAAATCCCTTTTGATAATATGATTGAAGCTGTTCAGTGAACCGGCTCATATTTGTACCTTTACTTGCTTTATCTATACTTGAAGAAAATTTAAATGTTCCAATTGTAGTTTGTTCATTTGGTACTAAACTGCTCTTAACAGTAATAGGATGTTTAACATTCTCAATACCTACTTCATCGAGGTCAAATAAGAAGTCTTTTTTTGTATTCTGTAAATCTGCCATTTCTTTTTTTTCACTAGGCTTCGTTCTTGGGCCGGGCTGCACAGAACCAAATAGTTTATGTCGTTGAATTTTGTTCGGTAACTGCTTTTTTGGGAATGATTTTATTTTATCCATATCGGTGACCCCTTTCTAAACTTACATAACCACAGTATACTTAAGCAAAAATTAATATTCAATTTTTTGGCTTAATGGTGGTCTACATCCATTTAATTTTTGGTTCTGTTTTATTCTTAATTCGTTTAATATTTTCACTGTGACGGTAAAATACAAAAGCAGCCAAACCAACAGTAACAATAATAAGACCTATATCTTGTAAAATAATGGAGATAACGACTGCGACGATTCCTGTTATCATTGAAGATAGTGAAACATACTTGGAAACATATAATGTTAAGATGAAAGATGTAACTATAATTGCAAATAAGAGAGGATTGATACCTAATAAAATTCCTCCGGATGTTGCAACTGCTTTACCTCCTTTAAACTTAGCGAATAAGGGATAAGTGTGTCCTAAAACTGCAAATAACCCGATTGCTAACCGGTACACTTCGACATCGAAGAATAGTGGGACAAGTGTCGCAGCCGTCCCTTTTAAAATGTCTGCTATCGTAACAATGATTCCAGCTTTTATTCCTAGGATTCGAAATGTATTTGTTGCACCCAGGTTGCCGCTTCCATGCTCTCGGATATCAATTTTGTAGCCAAGCTTACCAACAATAAGCCCTGATGGGATGGAACCCAATAAATACGCAATAATTGCAAATACTATATATTCCACACTCTTACCTTCCTTCCTGTAAAAATTAAGCTATATATTATTTTACCATGAAGTAGTTATTCAAAGAACCTTTAATGAACTAAATTAGTTCGGTATAATGTTTATAAGTAAGTAGTTAGGGGTAAAAGTTATTGCTATAAAACTAAAATCAATGTGTAAAGGAAGAGGTCTGTGATTGAATTTAAAAATGTGAAAAAAGTATACCCAGATGGTACCAAGGCTATAAAAGACTTCTCATTGAAAGTAAATGAAGGAGAGTTGGTAACTTTAATAGGACCAAGCGGGTGTGGGAAAACGACAACTATGAAGATGATCAATCGACTTATTGAACCGACAGCAGGTAATATATACATAAATGAAAAAAATATTAACGATTACAATATTCATGAGCTGCGATGGAACATTGGATATGTGCTTCAGGAAATTGCCTTGTTTCCACATTTGACAATTGAGGAAAATATAGCTGTTGTTCCCGAAATGAAAAGATGGAAAAGAAAAAAAATTCAGGAAAGAAATAAAGAATTGCTTAATATGGTTGGACTTGACCCGTCCACATACCAGAGAAGAATGCCTAATGAACTTTCTGGTGGCGAACAGCAGCGGATTGGTGTTATCCGTGCGTTAGCTGCTGATCCTGATATTATTTTAATGGATGAGCCCTTTAGTGCGCTTGATCCAATCAGTCGTGAACAATTACAAAGTGATATCAGAAAACTGCAAAAGGAAATTAAAAAGACAATCGTTTTTGTCACGCATGATATTGATGAGGCTATGGCTCTTGGGGATAAAGTATGTCTTATGAAAAATGGTGGAATTGTACAGGTAGACACGCCACAGCAACTTATTTTAAGACCAGCAACTCAATATGTGAAAGACTTTATTGGTGAAAGAAAGTCCCCATGGCAAACTGCTATTGATGTTATAGCAGATCAATCCCTATCGATTGTCATATCAAAAAATGAGTTTGAAGAAAATAATTTTCCAAGTCGAGGGTTGTTAATTGTAAAGGATGAAAATGATATGTTTGTTGGGGCTGTGGAGGATGGCCAAGAGCGATCTGTTCAATATCTAGATAATGATATGCCGCTTTATAAAGCAGCAGAGATTTTAGAAACTAGTGACCAACTTGTGTTCCCTGTACTAAAAGAAGGCAAGTTAGTTGCTACACTTAGCTATAAGGATATTGTTTCATTTCTAAAAAGCAAAACTAAAATGGAAAACGGGGTGATCCACTAATGCAGGAATTTATCTCCGTTTTTCAAAGAAGACAGGATATATTACTAGAGACAATTTGGGAACACTTACAAATCTCACTAATGTCATTAATAATTGCAATAATTATTGCCGTCCCATTAGGGCTGATTCTGACTAGGTACAAACGCGTGGCAGAACCAATAATTGGTGTATCTGCTGTTATGCAGACGATACCAAGTTTAGCTGTTCTGGCATTTTTGATCCCTTTCTTTGGTATTGGAACAACCCCTGCAATCATTGCCTTAACAGCATACGGTTTACTGCCAATTTTACGAAACACATATACGGGTATTAAAGAAGTGAATCCAGCTTTAAAAGAGGCTGCAACTGGTATGGGTATGAACTCATTAAAACGATTAACAAAAGTAGAACTTCCAATTGCTATGCCTGTTATAATGGCTGGTGTTCGCACATCAATGGTACTAATTGTTGGCACAACCACTATTGCTGCATTAATTGGGGCTGGTGGGTTAGGAGAACTTATCCTATTGGGTATTGATCGAGGAGCAGATTTAAACCTCATATTATTAGGTGCAATTCCTGCTGCGTTATTGGCAATCGCCCTTGATTTTATATTGCGAGGCTTTGAACGTGTCTCTAAGCGAACAGGCTTTAAATCTTTTATTGCAATGTTAATTATAGCTGTATTAGTTGTTGCATCACCCTTATTGTTTACTTCAGCCAAGAAGGCTGATTTAACTATTGGAGCAAAACTTGGTTCAGAACCAGCAATATTGATAAATATGTACAAACTTCTTATTGAAGAAGAGACTGATTTAAATGTTAAACTTAAGCCAGGATTAGGCAAAACGTCATTTGTATTTAGTGCTTTAGAAAATGGCAGTATAGATATATACCCTGAATTTACTGGAACAGCTATCGTAACTCACTTGGAACAAAAAGCGAATAGTAATAAAAAACATGAAGTTTATGAGCAAGCAAGACTTGGAATGATGGAAGAGTTCGGTATGGTTATGCTGGAACCTATGAAGTTTAATAACACATACGCTGTTGCAACAACAAAAGAGATTGCTAATAAGCATAACCTAAAATCGATTGGTGATTTGAATAAAATAGAGAATGATATAACTGCTGGTTTCACACTAGAATTTAAAGACCGTTACGATGGGTATGTTGGAATGCAGGAAATTTATAACTTGGATATCGCAAATGTGAAAACAATGGAACCAGGAATTCGTCAGGATGCATTATCGAATGGTGAAGTTGATGTTATTGACGCTTACGCAACGAGCAGTTATATGATAGAGCAAGATTTGGTGACGCTGGACGATCCAGAAAATTTATTTCCGCCGTATCAGGGTGCACCTCTGTTACGTCAGGACACACTTGAGAAATATCCCAATCTAGAAAAAATATTAAATCAACTCGGTGGTAAAATAACCGATGATCAAATGCGTCAGATGAACTACCAGGTTGATTATGAAGATAAACCACCAGAAACTGTTGCTCGTGAGTATTTAGAGGAGCAAGGTTTAATTGATAAATAGAGGAGGTATAACACGTGGAATGGGAAAATCCGACTAATGATAAAATTAAGGATGTTTTGGACTCGGCAAAAATTATAGCAGTCGTGGGTCTCTCCGATAATCCTGATAGAACATCTTATCAAATTTCAAAAATAATGCAGGATAAAGGTTATAAAATTATTCCGGTTAATCCTAAAGTTGATAATGTGCTCGGTGAAAAAGCCTATAATTCTTTATCTGATGTAAAAGAGTCGATTGATATTATTAATGTGTTCAGGCGATCAGAATTTTTGCCTGCAATTGCAGAAGAGGCTGCAAATACAGACTGCAAAGTGTTCTGGGCGCAGCAAGGTCTCAGTAGCCAGGAAGCATATGATTATTTAACAGAACGGGACTTTATGGTTATAATGGATATGTGCATAAAGGTAGCACATTCCATTCTCGTTTAAGAAGATTGATATGAGAATGGCCTTGATTGGTCATTCTTTTTTTGCGCTCTACTTAAATTATAGTATACTTATTATCGTATCTTAAGTTAGTATAGTTTTATATAGTTGCTATTAAAGAAGTAATTTTACATTTACAAACGTTTGTTCTAATATAAAAATATTAACAATAACAATTTTATAGTTCGGAGAGGAGTCTACAGCTGAATGGTAAAGCAATCATTACAATACACAGATGATTCAATTCAAGTACTAGAAGGTCTTGAGGCTGTAAGAAAAAGACCTGGAATGTATATAGGCAGTACGGATCAACGCGGATTACATCACCTGGTTTTTGAGATAGTCGATAATGCTGTCGATGAAGCATTAGCAGGTTATGGTAATGTGATTAAAGTGACAGTACATAAGGATAACAGCATATCTGTCGAAGATAATGGCAGAGGGATTCCAACAGGTATGCACAATACAGGGAAACCAACGACAGAAGTTATCTTCACAGTATTGCACGCTGGAGGTAAGTTCGGACAAGGTGGCTACAAAACCAGTGGTGGCTTGCATGGTGTTGGGGCTTCCGTTGTAAATGCGCTTTCTGAATGGTTAGAAGTAACCATTTTTCGAGATGGACAAAAATATATTCAGCGCTTTGAGAATGGTGGTAAGCCGGCCGGTTCACTGGAGAAAAAAGGTACAACAAAAAAGAAAGGTACTATTATTCACTTTAAGCCCGATCCTAGCATTTTTTCCGTAACTGTTTATAATTTTGAAACAATAACGGAACGCTTACGCGAAGCAGCATTTCTTTTAAAGGGATTGAAGATTGAGCTATCAGATGAGCGGTACCAAGTAAAAGAAGAATATCAGTTTCCAGATGGACTTGAATCTTTTGTTTCTTATCTGAACGAAGAGAAGGATACACTTCATCCTGTTGTATCATTTGAAGGGGAACAGCAGAGAATTGAGGTTGATTTTGCATTTCAATTCAATGATGGTTTTGCAGAAAGTATGCTATCTTTTGTGAATCATGTACGAACGCAAGATGGCGGAACTCATGAATCCGGTGCACGAACAGGGATTACACGAATATTTAATGATTATGCCAGAAAGAATGCACTCCTTAAGGAGAAAGACAAAAATTTAGAAGGTACAGATATTCGTGAAGGTTTTACAGCTATTGTATCCGTGCGAATACCTGAAGAAAAACTACAATTTGAAGGTCAGACAAAAGGAAAACTTGGAACATCAGAAGCACGTTCAGCAGTTGATTCAGTTGTCTCTGAAAAATTATCCTACTTTTTAGAAGAAAACCCTGACGTTGCGAGCATGTTAGTTCGAAAGGCTGTTAAAGCAAAAGAAGCACGTGAAGCAGCCAGAAAAGCAAGGGAAGATGCAAGGTCTGGAAAAAAGAAAAAACGTAAAGATTCATTATTAAGTGGAAAGCTTACTCCTGCTCAATCCAGAAATCCAAAACAGAATGAGCTTTATTTAGTGGAGGGTGATTCTGCTGGGGGATCTGCAAAGCAAGGCAGGGACCGCAAATTCCAAGCAGTACTACCATTACGTGGTAAAGTTATTAATACAGAAAAGGCAAAACTAGAGGATGTATTTAAGAACGAAGAAATTTCTACAATTATCCATACTATCGGAGCTGGTGTTGGAGGAGATTTCGACTTAGAGGATGTTCAATACGATAAGATTATAATTATGACAGATGCCGATACAGATGGCGCACATATTCAGGTACTGCTATTGACCTTCTTTTACCGATATATGCGTTCTTTAGTTGAAGCA
The DNA here is from genome assembly GCF_900102415.1 of Virgibacillus salinus. NCBI lineage: Bacteria > Bacillati > Bacillota > Bacilli > Caryophanales > Bacillaceae > Virgibacillus > Virgibacillus salinus. The sequence continues at coordinate 605,361 of NZ_FNKD01000002.1, read as the reverse complement.
GGAAAGATTTTTATCGCTTTACCACCACTTTATAAAATCTCTAAAGGTAAAGGTAAAAAAGAAAAGACTGTTTATGCCTGGGATGATGATGAAATGAAAGAAGCCATAAAGGAATTTAAGAATGGCTATATAATTCAGCGATATAAAGGTCTGGGTGAAATGAATGCGGACCAGTTATGGGAAACGACGATGAACCCAGAGAGCAGAACTTTCATTCGTGTAACGATTGAAGATTTAGCTCGTGCCGAAAGAAGAGTTACTACATTAATGGGTGATAAAGTTGATCCACGAAGAAAATGGATCGAGGGTAATGTCCAATTCGGTATGGCAGAAGACGCTAGTATTTTAGAGAACGATAAAATTCATACTTAATATAAATCTGAAAGGTTGTTTTCTAAAAGTTTGTTGTTTTTGACACAAAAATCTATAAACTGCGACGTAATGCGGAAAAATTCTTGAGCGATGATCACCGCTCCGGAAATACACTTCGCGCACCTCAGGGCTCGCGCCAAGTCTCCTCACCAATTCATTCTTCACTGGCTTGTGAGGTCTTGGACTGTATCGCTGTCCCGCAGGAGTCTTCTTGTATTTCCTGGCTATCGTGGGTCTGAGCGGAAATCAGTATTGTTGCAGTGTCTTAGTTTATATCATCCGCAAGGGTTCAAGAGCAATATATATGAAGAAGAGCCTTACAAAAAAAGATTACTGAAAGATATACAGACAATTTTGACAGAGATTAACAAGGGGGGATTGGTTTGTCACAACCTGAAAAATATTTAGACCTTCCACTCGAGGAAGTAATTGGTGATAGATTTGGAAGGTATAGTAAATATATAATTCAAGATCGTGCACTACCAGACGCGCGTGATGGTTTAAAACCTGTTCAGCGCAGAATATTATATGCAATGTACGAAGAGAAAAATACACATGATAAAAATTTTCGTAAGGCTGCCAAAACGGTTGGTACAGTAATCGGGAATTATCATCCACATGGTGACTCTTCCGTTTATGAAGCAATGGTTCGCTTAAGCCAGCAGTGGAAAGTTAGAAATGATTTAGTTGAAATGCATGGTAATAACGGTAGCATCGATGGTGATCCACCAGCAGCGATGCGTTATACAGAGGCAAGACTTTCCAGTATTGCTTCAGAGCTTCTCCGTGATATTGGCAAGGAAACAGTCGATTTTATACCAAACTTTGATGACACGATTTCAGAGCCTGTTGTATTACCAGCCAAGTTTCCGAATTTACTTGTAAATGGATCTACTGGAATTTCCTCAGGTTATGCAACAGATATACCACCTCACAACCTATCAGAGGTTATTGATGCAGTTATTATGAAAATTGATAAACCGACTGCTACTTTAGAAGATTTAATGTCATCTATAAAAGGACCAGACTTTCCAACCGGTGGCATTATACAAGGTATTGATGGAATCAAAAAAGCTTACGAAACAGGGAAAGGTAAAGTCGTTGTTCGCGGGAGAGCAAAAGTCGAGGATGTTCGCGGTAACCGCCAGCAGATTGTAATTGACGAAATTCCTTTTGAGGTTAATAAAGCTAATATGGTTAAAAAGATGGATGAATTACGAATTGATCGAAAAGTGGAAGGCATAGCTGAAGTACGTGATGAGACTGATCGTACGGGACTACGTGTAGTTATTGAATTGAAAAAAGATGCTAATAGTCAAGGTGTTTTAAATTATTTATATAAAAATACAGACTTACAGGTAACGTATCATTTCAACATGGTAGCAATTCAGGACAAGACTCCTAAGTTGTTATCACTGCCTCAGATTCTGGACGCATATATTGCACATCAAAAAGAAGTAGTAACAAGACAGACTATTTTTGATTTGAAAAAAGCAAATGATCGTGCACATATAGTTGAGGGCTTAATCAAAGCAATATCGATTCTAGACAAACTTATCGCAACAATTCGTGCATCAAAAGATAAATCAGATGCAAAAAAACGTATAATATCAGCATATGACTTTTCGGAGGCACAAGCTGAAGCAATTGTTATGCTGCAATTGTATCGTTTAACAAATACTGATATAACGTCTCTTGAAAAGGAAGCGGAAGAACTACGGAAGGCAATCGAAGAACTGGAGTCAATACTCGCCAGTGATAAGAAACTCTTCCAAACAATCAAGAAGGACCTAAAACAGTTAAAGAAATCATTTGCCGATAGCAGGAAAACAGTTATTGAAGATAAAATTGAAGAATTGACCTTTAATATTGAAGTAACTGTTGCAAGTGAAGATGTTTTAGTATCAACTACGAGGGATGGTTATGTAAAACGGACAAGTATCCGTTCGTATGGCGCCTCAAATGGAGAAGACTTTGCAATGAAGGAAGAAGATTACCTAGTTGGTTTAACTGAACTAAACACAACAGATAACTTACTTCTATTTACAAATAAAGGGAAGTACATTTATATTCCTGTACATGCCTTACCTGATATCAGATGGAAAGATCTTGGACAGCATATTTCTAATATCGTGAGCATTGACAAAGATGAACGCATTATTCAGGGTGTACCTGTACGCGAATTTAACGATGAAAATTATCTTGTTTTCTTCACTAAGAATGGTATGGTAAAACGAAGTGAATTGGCATTATATAATGCTCAGCGGCACTCAAAAGCGCTTATAGCTCTAAATCTTAAAGGTGATGATGAAGTAATTAATGTATTTCAGACAGATGGGAATTCTGACGTATTTGTTGCTTCAAATAAAGGTTTTGGTTTATGGTATCATGAGTCAGAGATATCTGTAGTTGGCCAGCGTGCAGCAGGCGTTAAAGCAATTAAGCTAAAAGAAAATGAGTATGTTGTAAATGGTCAAGTATTCGATGATTTGTCAGAGCCATCGATTGTTGTCGTAACACAACGTGGTGCCTGTAAACGAATGAAGCTTCGTGAGTTTGAGAAATCCAGTCGTGCTAAACGAGGATTAATCATGCTTCGTGAATTAAAAAGTAAACCACATCGTGTAAAAGGATTATTTATAGTCGATGAAAATGATACGATATGTTTTAGAACTGCTAAAGGCAATACACATAGCTTATACCCGTTAGAGTTATCCACAAGTGATCGCTACAGTAATGGGTCATTCGTTATAGACAGTGATAATGAAGGTGAAGTAAGTGAAGTCTGGAAGGAAGCTATTTACAGTAAACCATTTGATGAATCAGCCGAATAATTTATGAGAAAGGCTTGGGTTTCTACAAGCCTTTTTTCATTCTAATAGCTGTTGTTAAACTAAACACCACTTGTTTTCAGATAATTAGTGGACACAGGAGCTGCTATTTCGGGTTAAAGGGATATGCGGACACATGTGCCCTTATTTAACATATATCCAAGTGAAATAGGGGTAATTCTAGCAAATAAGGTATCTGGTGTCCGCTTAAACCTAATATTGCTTGTTTTCCGTTAAATATGGCCCCTCATGTCCATTAAAGTACTTATAGGCAATGCTTTGTTATCGGCCGTTATTGGTTAGATTGGTTTTTAAATTAATTTAAGTGAATCTATCAATTTTTTAACTAGTAATTTTTTATGTTTGATTACATTTTCTTCCTCGGTAAAAGCATCTCATTTTTCTAATAACTTATTGGTAATACTAGTTATTAAATCCTATGATGCGCAGCCATTTTGGCCTGCTTGAAACCGCCTTCTGTTTCTAAATCATTCTAATTCCCCTTTCTATATTCAGAAAAATATGATAAGGTAAAATTAAATTTATGGAAGGAGGGTTTATAACGGATTTAAGAAATAAAATAATCCAAGAAGCATTATTAATGTTTGAAAAACATGGCTATCACGGTGTTACAGTTAATCAAATCGTGGAAAACGTAGGGACCTCCAAAGGTGGATTCTATCATCACTTTACATCAAAAGATGAATTATTATTTGTTATTCACGATACATTCATAACCTATGTTTTGGAAAAAGCTACAATTGCGAATGAAACGTATAAGTCACCAACGAAAAAGCTGCAAGCAATAATAAAGGATTTTGTTAAAGTATTCGATCTTTATAAACCACACATCTCTGTTTTCTATCAGGAGAATATTTACTTAAAACCAGAATATGAAATACTTATTAAGAAAAAACGTGATCAGTTTAAACAGATAATTTTAAGAGCCATAAGGGAAGGTAAGGCATGCGGCGAATTTCGCAAGGATTTACCTGTAGAAATTACCGGAATGGCGATACTCGGAATGGTGAATTGGGCATATAAGTGGTATAAACAATCAGGTCCAAAATCGATTGATGAAATTGGCGATATATTCGTTGATTTAATCTTACATGCAGTATTAACTGTCGAATCTTTATCGGAAAGTAAATACGTAGATCAATTAATTGAAAAGCCTTTTTTTACCAATTAAAAGAAACCGCTTTCTTTTTTTATTGAAGCGAACAGACCAACCAGTCGGTCTTGTTCTTATAATAATAGGAGGTTTGACATGAATTTTGAATTAACAAAAGAACAAATGATGATCAAGAAAATGGTTCAGGATTTCGCTGATAATGTAATAAGACCTAGGGCAGTCGAAATTGATAAACAAGCTAAATTCCCAGAAGATATATTTAAACAAATGGGTGAGCTTGGATTAATGGGGATACCATTTCCTGAACAATATGGCGGTTCAGATGGGGACACGTTATCTTATGCACTAGCTGTTGAAGAAATTGGTAAAGTATGTGGAAGCACTGGACTAAGTTATGCAGCAACAGTTTCGTTAGGTGCAAGTCCTATTTATTATTTTGGAACAGAAGAACAAAAAGAGAAATATTTAACGCCAATTACACAGGGAAAAACACTTGCAGCCTTTGGATTAACGGAACCAAACGCTGGTTCTGATGCCGGTGGAACTAAGACTACTGCGGTTGCAGATGGCGATGATTTTGTAATTAACGGTGAGAAATGTTTTATTACTAATGCTAACTATTCAAATACAATAACCGTTACAGCTGTTACTGGTAAAGATGACAGAGGTAAAAATATTATCAGTGCAATAATTGTACCGACGAATACTGAAGGTGTAACAATAAATAGTAACTATGACAAAATGGGGGTACGTGGTTCAGATACAGCTGAAATTGTATTGGATAATGTACGTGTACCACAGAAAAATTTACTGGGAGATCCCGATAAAGGGTTTAAGCAGTTTTTGCACACCTTAGATGGTGGACGAATTTCAATAGCCGCACTAGGCTTAGGAATTGCTCAAGCATCTTTAAATAAGGCTCTGGAGTATGCCAAAGAAAGAACACAGTTCGGTAAATCAATTTCCAGTTTTCAGGCAATACAATTTAAGCTTGCTGACATGGCAATGGAAACTGAACTGGCTCGGAATATGGTTCACAAGGCCGCATGGCTGAAGGATAATAATAAGCCATTCTCGAAGGAAGCAGCATATGCAAAACTTTATGCTACCGAGACAGCATTCAAAAACGCAAACCAGGCAATACAAATTCATGGTGGATATGGCTATATGCGCGAATATGAAGTTGAAAGATATTTGCGTGATGCAAAATTATTGGAAATCGGGGAAGGAACATCTGAGATACAACGTATGGTAATTGCTAGACAGTTAGGATGCTGATAATACCTATGAGGGGAGAAAATTCATGTCTTTACTAAACTTAACAGTTGGAGAGCTATTGGAAAAGCAAGTGAATTTATATCCAGATCAAGAAGCAGTTGTCTACCCGGAACTAAATTTAAGAAAAACATATAAAGAATTTAATGAAATCGCCAATAAAGCTGCAAAAGGCTTGATGTCACTAGGAATTGAAAAAGGGGAAAACGTAGCTATTTGGTCCGATAATAAACCGGAATGGATCACCAGCCAATTTGCTACAGGAAAAATGGGTGCGGTTCTTGTTACAGTCAATACAAGCTATCAGGCGAAAGAGCTTGAATATCTATTAAAACAATCTGAATCAACAACACTTATTTTAGCAGAATCATATAAAGGAACATCTTATGTCGACGTGTTGAAGCAGGTATGCCCTGAGTTTGAGGATGCAAAAAAGGGAGAGTTACATTCTGAGAATGTACCGTTTTTAAAAAATGTCGTTATAATCAGCGATGATAACTATTCCAATGCCTATACGTGGGACGAAATGATCGAAAATGGAAATCAAATTTCCGACGAAAAACTTGATGAACGAAAAAAGACCTTACACCATCATGATGTTATCAATATGCAATACACATCGGGTACAACTGGATTCCCAAAAGGCGTCATGCTGACCCACTCTAATATCGTTAATAACGGGAATCAAATTGCTGACTGTATGAAATTAACTAATAAAGACCGGCTATGTATTCCAGTTCCGTTTTTCCATTGCTTTGGGTGTGTGTTAGGCGTTCTGGCGGCCGTATCCAAGGGCACAACAATGGTAATCGTGGAGCAATTTGAAGCCGAAAAAGTTATGAAAGCTGTTTCAGATGAAAAATGCACCGGATTGCATGGAGTGCCAACTATGTTTATTGCAGAATTGAATCATCCTAATTTTTCAAAGTATGATTTTTCTCATTTACGTACAGGTATTATGGCGGGGTCAACATGCCCAATTGAAGTAATGAACGATGTAATGAATAAAATGGGTGCGAAAGAAATCACAATCGCTTATGGACAAACCGAATCATCACCTGTGATTACCCAAACAAAGACAGATGATCCTGCCGAACTTAAAGCGAGTACAGTAGGAAAGGTTCATCCAAATGTTGAGGTGAAAATTATAGTACCAGGTACAAATGATGAGCAGGTTCAAAGTGTTCCCGGTGAATTATGCACCAGAGGCTATCATGTGATGAAGGGGTATTATAATAATGAGGAAGCGACAAACAATGCAATCGATAGTGATGGCTGGTTACATACCGGTGATCTTGCTGTCATGGATGAAAATGGGTATTTGAAAATTACCGGCCGCATGAAAGATATGATTATACGTGGCGGTGAAAATATATATCCACGTGAAATTGAGGAATTTCTTTATCAGCATCCAGAAGTTCTTGATGTTCAGGTTGTTGGCATTCCAGATAAAAAATATGGTGAAGAGGTAATGGCATGGGTAATATTAAGAGATGGCGCGAAGGCAACTGAAGATGATATTAGAGCCTTTTGCGAAGGCAATATATCAAGGCATAAGATACCAAGGCACATAGCATTTGTAGATGAATATCCAATGACTGCGAGCGGTAAAATACAAAAATTTAAGCTAAAAGAATATGCAGTCGAACAAATTCGGCAATAGGAGAGAGCTTATGATAAAAAAAGTACTTATAGCAAATCGCGGGGAGATAGCAGCTCGTATTATTCGGACTTGCAAGAAGCTGGATATACAAACAGTAGCTGTTTACTCAGAAGCAGATCAAAAAGCACCTTTTGTGTCAATGGCTGATGATAGTTTTTTACTTGGACCTCCACGTGTTAATGAAAGTTACTTAAACATCGATAAAATAATTTCAATTGCAAAAGAATCAAAAGTTGATGCGATTCATCCAGGCTATGGATTTCTGAGCGAGAGTGGAGAATTTGCTGAGAAATCCCAACACGCAGGTATTCAGTTTATCGGACCAACAAGCAAAGTTATGGAAAAAATGGGCAGTAAGATTGAAGCAAGAAATGCCATGAAATGGGCAGGTGTCCCTGTTGTTCCAGGAACTGATGGCGCTATTGCATCTGCGGAAGATGGGATTGAAATTGCGAAAGATATCGGCTACCCAATCATGCTAAAGGCTTCTGCAGGCGGTGGTGGAATCGGCATGCAGGTTGTACAAACAGATGAAGAGCTTATGAAAGCATTTGAAAGTAATTCAAAACGTGCTCAAACATTTTTTGGTGATGGTGCTATGTTCTTAGAGAAGAAACTGGAGAATGCCAGACATATAGAAATACAGCTTCTAGCAGATAACCATGGAAATGTAATCCATTTATTTGAGAGAGAATGTTCCATTCAGCGCAGGAATCAGAAAGTAATAGAAGAAGCTCCTTCATCGTTTATATCTGACAGAACTCGTAAATTAATGGGGGAAGCTGCAGTAAAAGCGGCAAAGTCCTTAGGATATACCAATGCTGGTACAATTGAATTTTTAGTGGATGAAGAGGAGAACTTTTATTTTCTGGAAATGAATACGAGAATTCAGGTTGAACATCCAGTAACAGAAGAAATAACTGGCCAAGATATTGTTGAACACCAAATTGCGATAGCAAACGGAGAAGAACTCTCGATTAAACAATCCGATTTACAAATTGATGGTCACGCAATTGAAGTACGAATCTATGCAGAGGATCCAGTTACATTCTTTCCATCACCAGGACATATTTCCGTATTTCAGATGCCTGACGGGAAGTACTGTCGTAATGAGGTTGCCGTAGCAGAAAATTATGATGTAACTCCATATTATGATCCTATGATTGGAAAATTAATAGTGAAAGGATCAACTAGAGATGAAGCTATCTCATTATTAAAAGAAGCATTATTAACATACAAAGTAGAAGGTATAAAAACGAATATACCTATGTTGCTGGCTATTATTGATAATGAAGAATTTAAAAAAGGAAACACGACGACAGGGTTTGTCCAAGAATATTATTTACCACAAGTTAAGACAAAATAAGGAGGAATTTATCATGAACGAAGTTAAAGCATCAATGGCAGGAAGTGTATGGAAAATAACAGTTAATGCTGGTGAAAAAGTTGAAGAAGGGCAAGATATCGTTATTCTGGAATCAATGAAAATGGAGATTCCAATTGCTGCTGAAGCGGGTGGAACAATAAAGGAATTGAAAGTTTCAGAGGGAGATTTCGTCAATGAAGGCGACGTAATTGCCATTATAGAGTAGCAACTAACTTTGATCGCAGTTAAGATAGTCTAAATACTATCTTACTGCATAAGTGTTTGCCACTAAAGCATGCACTCCAAAGTACAAGGGGTTTTAAGAAAGCAAGTATGCTTTCATAAAGAATCCCTTTAACGAATGCAAAGTTTTCTAAGAATAGATAGGAGGGTTGCGATTGAACTTTCCAAACAAAGTTAAAATAAATGAAGTAGGTCCACGTGATGGGTTGCAGAATGAGGCTGAACTGGTTCCGGCAGCTGCAAAAATTGACTGGATTAATATGTTGTCTGAAACCGGGGCTTCCTATATTGAAGTTTCATCCTTTGTACATCCGGACTGGATTCCACAACTAAAGGATGCAACTGAAGTAGCAAAAAAAATTAAACGGAATCCTGATGTTACCTATGCCGCTTTGGTCCCTAATAATAAGGGACTTGATCGTGCTTTGGAAGTAAACGTCGATGAAATTTGTCTGTTTCTATCAGCGAGTGAGACACATAATAAAAACAATATAAACAAAACTATTGACCAAACTTTACCAATTATAGAAAATGTCTCCAGTAAAGCTAAAGAGTCTAATAAACAAGTTAGAGGATATGTGTCTACTGTTTTTGGCTGCCCTTATGAAGGTGATATTGATGTTGAAAAAGTAATATCTATTTGTGATAGATTGTTCACAATGGGTGTAGACGAGATTTCTATTGGTGATACGATTGGTGTAGCTGACCCCGTTCAAGTGGATAAAGTGTTAACAAAACTATTAAAATATTTTCCGAAAGATAAATTGGCAATGCATTTTCATGATACAAGAGGGACCGCACTCGCAAACGTTTTAGTATCATTAAATCACGGTATAACAAATTTCGATAGTGCTGTAGGTGGTCTTGGAGGTTGCCCTTATGCTAAAGGCGCTTCGGGAAACCTTGCCACAGATGATTTATTATATATGTTACATCGGATGGGAATTGAAACTGGCATGAATATTGATAAAGTGATTGAATCGGCATTATATATTGAAAATTATGTTTCGAGTCTTTCCAGTCATCAAATGAAAATAATAAATAGTGAACGATAGGAAGGGAGAATAGTAATAGTGGCAGCGCTTATAGATTATAAATTAGTAGAAGATCATATTGCAGTCTTAACGCTTAATAGGCCTGAAGCTATGAATGCGATGTCAAAGGCACTACTCGATGAACTGAATGAGTATGTTCACCAAATAAACACGAATGATGAAATAAGGTGCACAATTATAACCGGATCAAAAGAAAAGTCTTTTTGCGCCGGAGCTGATCTTAAAGAACGAAAAGAAATGTCTGAAGATCAAGTGATTGGCGCAGTTAAATATATTGGTGAAACTGTAACAAACATTGAAAATATGAAAATGCCAGTTATCGCCGCTATCAACGGAATTGCTTTTGGAGGTGGTCTCGAACTAACATTAGGCTGTGATTTACGTATTTCAGCTGATCACTCTAAGTTAGGGCTTACAGAGACATCACTAGCCATAATACCGGGTGCTGGTGGAACACAGCGTCTTACACGATTAATAGGGCTAGGTAAGGCAAAACGACTAATTTTTACCGCTAAGTCTTTAACAGCTGATGAAGCGCTAGAACTTGGACTGGTAGAACAAGTCGTGGAATCACATGCATTACTAGATGCGGCTACAGAAATGGCAAAACAAATCACTGAAAATGGACCTATTGCGCTCAGACAAGCAAAAACGGCAATCAATAAAGGCATTCAAACCGATATGACAACTGGTTTGGCTATTGAACATTTATGTTATAAAGAAACAATACCTACCGAGGATCGAATAGAAGGTTTACAAGCATTTAAGGAAAAACGAAAACCTGTCTATCAAGGTAAATAGAAGCAGGGAGGGTACTAAATGTCATATATCGAAGAATTCAAACAAAGAGTTGAAGAAATTAAAAAAGGTGGCCAGGAAAAGTACCACCAGAAAAATGAAGAAAAAGGCAAGTTATTCGTTCGTAAACGTCTGGAGTTATTATTCGATGATCAGATAGATGTTGAAGATGCATTTTTTGCAAATTGTATGGATGATTCTTTACCATCTGATGGAGTTGTAACTGGAATTGGCCAAATTGGCGGTCAGGCTGTCTGTGTGATGGCAAATGACTCTACAGTAAAAGCTGGTTCCTGGGGCAAACGGACTGTCGAAAAAATAATCCGTATACAGGAAACAGCAGAGAAGTTGGAGATACCAATGCTTTATCTTGTAGACTCTGCTGGTGCAAGAATAACTGACCAAATAGAAATGTTCCCTGGTCGTCGTGGCGCCGGTCGAATTTTCCATAACCAAATAAAGCTGTCTGGCCGCGTACCACAGGTTTGTCTTTTATTCGGACCTTCTGCAGCAGGCGGTGCATACATTCCGGCATTTTGTGATATCGTAGTTATGGTTGAAGGAAACGCATCAATGTATTTAGGGTCACCACGTATGGCAGAAAAAGTCATCGGTGAAAAAGTAAGCCTGGAGGAAATGGGTGGAGCACAAATGCATTGTTCTGTTTCAGGCTGTGGCGATGTATTGGTTAAATCTGAAGAAGAAGCAATTGAATACACAAAAAAATATCTTGGCTATTTCCCAGCGAACTTCAGAAAAAAGCCTAACGTTGCTGATTCCAAAGAGATTAAAGTATTTGAAAAGTCGATTACAGATATAATTCCCGAAAATCAAAATGCTCCATTTAACATGTACGATTTTATCAACAGGATTATTGACGAGGATAGTTTTTGTGAAGTTAAAAAGAAATTTGCACCAGAATTAATCACGGGACTTGCACGAATAAATGGCAAATCAGTAGGAATTATTGCAAATCAGCCTAGGATGAAAGGTGGCGTCTTATTCCCGGATTCAGCGGATAAGGCAGCTAAATTTATTCAATTGTGCGATGCATTTAATATTCCATTATTATTCCTGATGGATATTCCTGGGTTTATGATTGGTACAAAAGTGGAACGTGCAGGTATTATTCGACATGGTGCAAAAATGCTTGCAGCAATGAGTGAAGCAACTGTACCTAAAATCTCAGTAGTCGTGCGTAAAGCTTATGGTGCGGGATTATATGCAATGGCTGGTCCTGCATTTGACCCAGATTGCTGCATAGCATTGCCAACCGCTCAGATTGCAGTTATGGGACCTGAAGCAGCTGTGAATGCTGTATATGCGAATAAAATTGCTGAATTGCCAGAAGAAGATAGACCTGCATTTATAAAAGAAAAGCAGGAAGAATATAAAGACAATATTGATATTTATCGATTAGCGTCAGAGATGGTTGTTGATGCAATCGTAGATCCGGATAAGTTAAGGAATGAACTTATTAAACGCTACAACCTGTATGAGGAAAAAAATACAACGTTCACCGAAAGAAAACATGGCGTTTATCCAGTATAACTAGTTTATTTACGAGAAGGCTTTGGTAAAGTTACCAAAGCCTTCAATTACGTATTATAACAAAGTCATAATATATTAAAATACCTAAAAGCTAACCATAGTTTGTTATAATATTATTATGTAAACTACATATTACAATAAACACTATTTATTTCAATTTTCCCTTTATAAATGATATTCTAAATTAGAATGTTCTAGAAGGAAAGAGGGGATACTTCGTAATGGATAATAGACTTTTTCGTGATGCTATGGGTAAATTTGCAACAGGTATCACTATAGTAACAACCGAATACAATGGTGAAATCATGGGAATGACTGTAAATGCATTTATGTCTGTTTCATTGGATCCAAAATTGATTGCTATTTCAATTGATGAAAAAGCTCGAATGTATGATAAATTACAAGTTACTAAGAAATTTGGGTTAAGTATATTAGCCGAGGACCAGAAGGATTTATCTATGATTTTTGCAAAACAAATCAATAATGACAGGGAGATAGCATATTTGAGACAAGACAATGTTCCTGTTCTAGACGCTTCCATAGCAACGCTCTCATGCCATGTTAAAGAAACAGCTAATGCTGGTGACCATATGATATTCATTGCTGAAGTAACTGACGTAAAAATGAATGGTGGAGATCCTATATTATTTTATGGTGGTCAATATCATACGCTGGATTAACTCAAAGCCAACCGTATTGAACTGGTTGGTTCTTTTACATAATTAAGAAAGGGTGCCATATGAAAATAAAAGATTTTATGATCACAGATATAATTAGCATTACGAAAGATAAAACGATAAAACAATTATTAGAGACTTTAGTTACCAATAAAATCGGTGGGGTACCTGTAGTTGATGAGGAAAATCGTTTAATTGGTATGATAAGCGATGGAGATGTTATTCGTTGTATTCAACCTAAAGGTAGAACAGTATATGATATGTTTACAATTGTGCTAGTAAGTGAGGAAGAAGACTTGAGAGATAAAATTGAATATAATATTAATAACAAAGTGGACACAATTATGAATAAAAGACATACGCATACAGTGCACCCTAATGATAATCTGGAAGAAGCCCTAACTATTTTATCCAAATATCATTTTAAGAAAATCCCAGTTGTTGACGAAGATTCTAAAGTTGTGGGGGTTATTAGCAGAGGGGATATCATTCGGTCTATTTCCACAAAGATTATTTCACCTATCAATAAGGAAAAGTCCTAGATTTCACTAAAGTACGTCTCACGTTCTTTCGATGAAACGTTTACTCTTATAAATAAATTTAAATATAGAGGGTAGAAATAACGTCAGAAATTCAGTATAATAGTTGCTAGAATTGTTAATTGGAAGGGATTTTCTTCATGATCATAACAGAACAAAACCAAGCTCAAACTAATCTTCAGCACTTAGCTGCACTATATCAGGCAATGGTTGAAAATGATGACTTAAAACATGCTAATAAAATTCTGGATGTCTATGAAAAACTTAACAGACAAGAATTAATGATCAGCTTTGCTGGTCATTTTTCTGCTGGAAAATCATCAATGATCAATAGTCTATTAGGGAAGTCTATATTGCCGAAAAGCCCTATTCCAACAAGCGCAAATGTTGTTAAAATAAAATCAGGTAAAGGAATTGCCCGTGTTTATTTTCATGATACCTCGCCAGTGGAATATGAAGAACCTTATGATATTGAAATGATTAAGGAGTATGCAAAGGATAAAGCAAGCATCAAAGAAATAGAGATTAGTACAAAGGAAAATATTCTTCCAGATGAATGCGTTATTATCGATACACCAGGTATAGATGCAGCAGATGATGCCGATCGAATTATGACAGAGTCGTCATTACACCTTGTAGATGCATTGTTCTATGTTATGGATTATAATCATGTTCAATCAGAAGTTAATTTGCAATTTTTGAAAAAAGTGCAAGATAATAATATTCCGTTTTATATTATTATAAACCAGATTGATAAACATGATGAAAGTGAATTAACCTTTGAAACCTTCAAACAAAAAATTAAACAAACGTTTGATCAATGGAATATATTTCCAGAAGTAACCTATTATACTTCCTTAATAGATAGTAATGCAGCTTACAATGAATTCCCAGTAATCAAAGATAAACTTAATACACTGATGACATCTGATAAGGAATTTACCTTAAATACAGAACGATCGGTTATACAGGTTATTGATGAACACAAACGTTATTTGGATAGCATTTATGAGGAAAGCCTGGCAGAAGTTTCACCAAGTGAAAGTGACAAATATGAAACTTTATCAATACAATTAGAGAATATTAATAGTATTGTTTCAAACCTCAAAAGCAAACCTAAGGAAATGGAAAGAGATTTTTTAGCTAATCTAAATGCAACCCTAAAAAATGCGTATTTGTTGCCCTCGGATTTACGGGATAAAGCAGAACTATTTTTAGAATCACAAATAAAAGATTTTAAAGTAGGACTTTTTGCCTCTAAAAAGAAAACGGAAGAAGAGAGAGAAACACGTTTAAACAAGTTTTATGATCACTTACTGGAACGTATCGATGCTGCAATTCAGTGGAAACTTCGTGACAAGTTCCTGAATCTGCTGAAGCAGTACAATATACATGACCAAAATCTTGTACAACAAATTCAGCAATTTTCGATTGATTATGATAAAGAGGTGCTTCTATCTTTACAAAATCCTGGAGCAACAGTTAATGGCGACTATATATTAAATTACACAAATGATGTTAGTGCTGATATTAAGAAAAGGTTTAAAATGGAAGCATTGAAATTATGGGATTTAATTTACAATAGTTTTATAGATGAGATAAATGCTGAAATTGTAAAGAATGAAAATGAACAAGAACAGCTTTATCATCTTTATGAACAACAAGAAAGACAGGAAGAACTTAAAACAGATTTGCGTGAAAAATATCAGTTGGTTGATACAGCCTTGGATAAACCAAATCCAAGTGACCAAATATGGCATCAAATAAATGATGCAATTAAGCTAAGATACAAAGCGATCAAACAGACAACCGAAGACTTTAATTCCAAGGCTATACCACAAACAGAAGTTGTTAATGAAACGCAAGAACAGACACAAAATAAAACTGTTTCGATAGATAATGTCCTAACAAATATCGAAAACACGATTGCAACAATTGATGAACTCCCAGGTTTTCAGTCCATCATTGACGATTTAACTAGAAAACAAGTTCGTTTAAATAATCGCACGTATACAATAGCTCTATTTGGTGCGTTTAGTGCAGGCAAGTCATCATTTGCTAACGCATTAATAGGCGAAAATATATTGCCCGTTTCACCTAATCCAACCACAGCAGTGATTAATCGTATTAACCCAGTAAATAAAACTTATAGTCACGGAACTGTTGTTGTTAAATTTAAGGATGAGCAGACACTTGTTGATGATATAAGATCACTAACCAGGCATTTTTCTCCAGAAGCGCTTAATTTTGAAGAGCTGCTTGATTGGATAATGAAGAATAATATTCATAGGAGTGACCAGCTTCATCAAACACATCAGACATATCTCAATGCGATTATTAATGGATTTAGTTACAATAAGGATGCTATAGCACAAGAAGTAATAATTGGTATAGGTGAGTTTTCAAGCTATGTAACGGAAGAAACAAAAGCATGCTATATTGAATCCATTGACCTTTATTATGATTGCTCATTAACGAGAGATGGTATCACCTTGGTTGACACCCCTGGAGCAGATTCGGTAAATGCACGCCATACAAACGTATCATTTGATTATATTAAGCATGCAGATGCCATTTTATATGTTACGTATTACAATCATGCATTAGCAAGGGCGGATAAGGACTTCTTAATGCAATTGGGAAGAGTGAAGGATGCCTTCCAACTTGATAAAATGTTCTTTATCATGAATGCCGCTGACCTTGCTGAAGATAACTCGGAACTTAAGATGGTAATGAATTATATTGAAGAGCAGCTAACACAATTAGGCATTCGTTTCCCAAGGTTATATCCGATTTCAAGTAAGCAATCACTTCGGGAAAAGCTAAATAATGAAGTGCCAAATCATCAAATGAGAAATTTTGAGGAAACGTTTAACAGCTTTATCCATTATGAATTAGCAGCACTCACAATCCAGTCAGTCGGCCGGGATATCAATCGTGCCTCACAATCTATTAAAAATTATATAGACTCGTTACAATTAAATGCAGCCGAAAAAGAAAATTATCGCGAGGATTTATATAAGAAACAATCATCCTTAGAGCAATTGGTAGATCAAATTGATAATGATGTCTACGTACAAAAAATTAAACAGAAATTGGATAAACAGTTATATTATGTTCTGGAACGTGAATCAATTCGTTTTCATGATATGTTTAAAGAAACGTTTAACCCAACTACGATCACCGAATCCGGCAGGAAAGCCCAAGTACAATTGGAACAAAGCCTAAGTAATCTGCTGGATTATGCTGGGTATGAGTTAATGCAGGAGTTACGAGCAGTCTCCCTTCGAGTAGAATCATTTATCACAGAGATGAAAAAAGATATACAGCTTGATTATTCTACCAAAAGCAACCTGATAGATAACAACTTCCTGCTTCCAGATTTCGACAATACTGAGCTTGAAACACCTGCCTATAATCAGGCTTTTACAGAACTCGATGTACAGACGTTTCATAAAGAGTTGAAAAGGTTTAATGGGACCAAAGCATTCTTTGTAAAAAATGAAAAAGAACAAATGAAGGAAGACATATTTAATCGCTTATCTCCATTTGCAAAAAGATATATTGAAGAAAGTCATCAGAAAATGAGCGATGTTTATACTGAACAATGGAATGTTATACTTGATGATATGAAAGAGGAAATAAAACGTATCGTAAGAACACACATTGATAATTACTTATCAATGGTAACGGATCAGCCTGTGGATATAGATACATTGCAAGATAAGAATCGTATTGTAAATTCAATAGTAGCTGTACAGGAGAAAATGGAGGCGTGACACTATGTCAAAACAAAGCAATGTATTGCTAGTTGACGGAATGGCATTACTTTTTCGTGGATTTTTTGCCACATCATTTCGGGGAAACTTTATGAAAAACAGTAAAGGCGTACCAACAAATGGTATCTATCAATTTTTACGCTATTTTTTAGACGCAGTAGATAAGTTTGAACCGACACATGTAGTTTGCTGCTGGGATATGGGAAGTAAAACATTTCGAACAGAATTATTTGATGGATATAAAGCGAATAGATCGGCTCCGCCAGAGGAGTTAATTCCTCAGTTCGATCTTATAAAAGAAGTAGCAGAGGCATTTAATTTGCCGAATATCGGACTGGAAAATTTCGAAGCGGATGATTGTATTGGAACACTGGCAAACCAATATGCATCTGAGAATGATGTTATAATTCTTACTGGCGATCAGGATATACTCCAGCTTGTAGATGACGGCATCAGTGTTGCGATCATGAAAAAAGGGCAAGGAAACTATGATGTATTCAGTCATGAAACATTCTACGAGAAAAAAGGTATTCGACCAAAGCAAATGATTGATCTTAAAGGATTAATGGGAGATACGTCTGATAATTACCCTGGAGTTAAAGGAATAGGTGAAAAAACTGCCTTAAAATTGATACAGGAATATGAAACCATTGAAAATATACTGGATAATATTGATAGGTTGCCAAAAGGAGTACAAACAAAAATAAGTGAGAATTTAGATATGCTTCACCTATCACGAGATTTAGCTGAAATCAGGTGTGATGTACCTATTGAATGTTCCTTAGAGCGAGCAAAATGGAGTTATGATAAGAAAAAAATAGAAGAAAAGTTTACGGATTTGGAATTTAATAATTTAATTAAATTGGTTAATTAGCGTAGTTGAAATGCAAAGCATGCTTTGCATTTTTTTATTTTCAGTTAATAAACAAATATGTCTGCCGGATGCGCAGCCACCACCTATGAGTTTTTGCGGACACCAGGGACCTTATTTTGCAGAAATTCATGAAAATGGTGGTGTTTGCGGACACCAGGGACCTTATTTAACACAAACGCCCTCTATTAACCATGATATATGTAAAATAAGGGCTTCTGTGTCCGGATAACTTCGAAAATGTCACTTTTATATAGAAATAGCGTCTCCTGTGTCCACTAAAAATTAAAGTTTTAGATCAAAAGAATAAATCCTTTCATACTGCATAAGTACAACTAAGGCTTATCTCTATATTAGGGCTTGCCGATATGCAAAGTTTTCTAAGCTTTTGGCGCATAGCCGTTACTATTAATACAATCAGACGGTATATACATATAGGCGCAAGGGTATAATTTATATTGGTTAAAACATACCTATGGGTGTACTGGTATATACCCCTTGGAATGTTTGCGGTTAATGGTTGCAAGGTATATACTAATAGGTGTATAGGTATGTTAGAATGGTGGTTGAAAGAGAAAATTTATGCTTAGAAGGAGGCATTTAAATGTTTGACTATACCGTTGAGACATCTAAGAGTATTGACGATGCTGTTGAATCACTTGAATTAAAATTAAAAGAGGATAGTTTTGGGGTACTTTGGGATTTTGACGTAAAAAAGACCTTAGAGAGTAAGGGACTAGATTATGAACCGAATTATCGTATTTTGGAAGTGTGTAACCCTAAAGCTGCAAAAGAACTACTTGAAAAAAATCACATGGTTGGTTATTTTCTTCCTTCCTTGCAAAATTACGGTCTATGAATCTGAAGGTAAGACTTTTATAGGTATGCCCCGACCATCAGAGTTGATTAAACTTACTAAAGATAATTCACTTTATGATTTTGCCTATGATATTGAAAATACATTGATAAAGGTTATGGACGCTGCAAAATAGAGCAATTTAAAAAAGGAACTCATATAAGGCTATATGAGTTCCTCTTTTTATCTCGTGGACATAATTCTTCCTTCTATAATTATTGCAAAGAGTATAGTTCCTATGGCAAGGTGCAACACTGCCATGGAAAGTGATACCAAAGAAAGTATCGTTGCAATACCTGCAATTATTTGTAAAATTACTACGACAAGAGCAACCATTATCCGATTCTTTAATGGGTGGTTATGTTCTTTGAATATCTGAACAGCTAAAAATATAATGTAACCTGTTACAATAAAGGCTAGAGCACGGTGAGATGTTTGTAATAATTCGGGCAGTGAGGCAGGTAATACACTGTCATTACATCCAAGCCATCCACATGCAAGACCGTAATGCTGGTGCTTTATATATGCTCCTAATCCGATCGTCATAAATAATAATATACTGAGTATATTTAAATGTTTTATCAAAGTGCTTCCTATTTTACCCTTTGGTTGATCACTTCGCCAGAACCAGATTAAAATCGCCATAAATATCATCTCGATAAGTAAATGAATTGTGATGATAATTGATGGAAGGTGATAAAAAACAACGATTGCTCCCATAATTAATTGCAGAATTAATAAGCCGAGCATCCAATTAGCAACTTTAACTTTGAAAAAGCTCTCATTTTCTTTTCTTATTTTGATAAATAAAATGATAGTCATGAAGAACAAAATAGCCCCAATAACACGATGACCAAATTCTATCAGTGTATCCCCTTATACGAAAACATTCATAGTTTAGCAGAAAAAGGATAAAACGATTGTGCTCTGTATCACTTAAAGGACTTTTTGAAAAAATTCTAGGAATTTAAGCATACTTTCTTACTGGCATAAGTGCATTAAGGCTTATCTAGAACATTAAGGCGTGGCGATAAGCCAAGTTTTCTAATAAAATAAAGAAAAGAATAATATTAGGAGGAACATGATGCCGAATGTATTTGTGTATGGAACGTTAAGAAAGGGAGAGCGAAATCACCATTTTTTAGATGGTGCTACATGTATTTTTGAGCAATGCCGAACTAACGGATCTTTATATGATACGAATAATGGTTATCCGGCCATGAAAGAAAATAAATCGGATTGGATATATGGTGAATTATACGAGGTAACAGAATCACAGTTGAAAGCAATTGATAGTTTAGAAGGTTTTGAGGAAGGTTACTGGGATAATCTATACAATCGAACTACTGTTCCTGTATACAACGATTCAGGTGAAGAAATAAGGGCAATCATTTATACTGCTGGTCAAGCATTACATAAGTTCACTAAACGAATTCCTTCTGGAGATTGGCTCGTATACAATTATTTAAAACAAGATGAAATATTATATTTTGCCTATGGTTCTTGTATGGATGACGAACGATTTAAGCTGGCAGGTGCAGATCAATACTTTGCAAATTTAAAAGGTAGAGGAATCTTAAATGGCTTCGAATTTAAATTCTCAAGAAGTACACATGATGGTGGTAAGGCAGATTTGGTTGAAAATAGTAAGGAAAAAGTGGAGGGAAAAGTCTATAAAATACCACATGAGGCAATGGAATACTTGTATAAACGGGAAGGTGTTTATGTAAATGCCTATCGCCCTGCTATAGTGCCAGTTACAATTAACAGATTGATATATCATGCCATTACATTTATTGGTATGGAGAAATCAGCTGAAATGAAGCCGACTGAGTTGTATGCAACTGAAATTATTCGAGGTGGGTGCGGTCTGTTAAGCTATGAATATCTCCAAAGAATTCAGCAGAAAATCGATCGTTTTAATTAGAATTGGATTTCATGTCATGATAAAATTTGAATAGGAGATAGTAATAACAGGAAGGGTGATTTAAATAGTCTATTCACAGCAGGAACTAATCGAATGGAAAAATAAGTACCCTATACTAAAAGATATAATTGACTTAAAACCGGTAGTTTGGATGAATCCAAATTTACAAAACAAAGGAAGTTCAAGTATTTTTTCGTTAACAAGAGATGACATGGATAAAGCGGAGTTACTATGGAAGCGTTTTGCTCCATTTATAGTAAAAGAGTTTCCTGAAACAAAGCAGTCGAAAGGAATTCTGGAATCACCTTTACAAAGGATATCTCATATGGAAAGAGAAATTTCAAATTCTTTTAAAGGTGAGTTCTATTTAAAATGCGATAATGACCTGCCTATTGCTGGTTCAATTAAAGCAAGAGGTGGAATATATGAAGTATTACAGCATGCAGAATCACTGGCTTTTGAAGCAGGATTGTTAACTGGTGGTGAGAATTATGAAATATTATCATCCAAGAAGTTTAAAGAGTTTTTTAGTCAGTATTCAATTGGAGTCGGGTCTACAGGCAATTTAGGATTAAGTATTGGTATAATCAGTGCAAAGCTTGGATTCAATGTGTTTGTTTATATGTCAGCGGATGCAAAGCAATGGAAAAAGAACTTGCTTCGCCAAAAAGGAGCAACTGTACACGAATTCACAGGTGATTTTAGTGAAGCTATAAGTGCAGGAAGACAAAAGACAATTACAGACCCCAAAGCTTATTTTGTCGATGATGAGGATTCTAAGCATTTATTTTTAGGCTATAGTGTTGCAGCATTAAGGCTGGAGAAACAACTTGAGGAAAGAAATATAAAAGTAAATGAGAAACATCCGTTGTTCGTATACCTCCCATGTGGTGTCGGCGGGGCACCAGGCGGTATTACGTTTGGACTAAAACAAGTTTTCGGGGATCATGTACATTGTTTCTTTGTAGAACCAACACATTCGCCATCAGTATTGATCGGTTTACTTACTAGGAAAATGAGTAATGTGAGTGTTCAGGACTTTGGAATTGATAATCGGACAGAAGCTGATGGTCTAGCTGTAGGACGTCCATCTAGCTTTGCGACAGTCATTAGTGATCGATTGGTTAGTGGTATTTATACAATTGAAGACAATGAATTATATAAATTGGTAGCATTACTAGCCGATTCTGAAGGAATATTCTTAGAACCGTCTGCAACCGCTGGACTTGTTGGACCACAACGAATTCATGATTATGCCAACGAAAAGAAGTTAGATGTACAGAATGTACAGAATGCAATACATATCTCATGGGCGACGGGTGGAGCGCTCGTACCAGAAGAAGATATGAAGGATTTTTACGAAAAAGGGAAAAGTTTATTATAGGAAGGTTGTCTTAACTTATGAGGGTAGCGCAAAACATAACAGAATTAATTGGAGAAACACCTGTAGTTCGTTTAAACAATATTGTACCAGAAGAAGCAGCAGATATTTTTATAAAGCTGGAATCACAAAATCCCAGCAAAAGTGTAAAGGATCGTGCGGCTTATAATATGATAAAGGCTGCGGAAGATAAAGGAATAATTAAACCCGGAGATACAATCATCGAACCAACTAGCGGTAATACAGGAATAGGATTAGCGATGAATGCAGCAGCGAAAGGTTATCAAGCAATTTTAGTAATGCCTGACAATAGTACTCAGGAACGAAGAAATATTTTAAAAGCGTTTGGTGCGAAAGTTGTGCTGACACCAAGTAAAGATAAAATGCCAGGTGCGATTGAAAAAGCGAAAGAACTGCAGCAGGAAATTCCGGGAAGTTTTATACCACAGCAGTTTGAAAACAGCGATAATCCAGATATACATCGCTCGACCACTGCATTAGAAATTTTTGAACAGATGGATGGGGAATTGGATGCGTTTGTTGCTACGGCTGGAACTGGTGGCACTGTAACGGGTACTGGAGAAGTGTTGAAGGATAAAATCCCTAACCTTGAAATTACCGTCGCAGAACCAAAGGGATCGCCAGTTTTATCAGGTGGAAAGCCTGGTAAACACAAATTAGTTGGAACAAGCCCTGGTTTTATCCCAGATATCTTAAATACGTCTATTTATGATAATATAATGCTGATTGATGATAAAGATGCAGTTGATATGTTTAAAAAACTACCCCAAACGGAAGGGATATTTATTGGATTGTCTGGAGCAGCTGCAGTCTATTCTGCAATTGAAGTAGCAAAACGTCTTGGTAAAGGGAAAAAAGTTTTATGCATGGCACCTGATACTGGGGAACGGTATCTTAGTATGAATCTGTTTGAAAATAAATAGTCCGATTTTAGAAGGAGTATACGTTTTGGAATATCTAATAAGGTTATTTGAGGAGAACCAGGATCTAGAACAGGCTATACCAATGAAGCGATATATGAAAGATAAATTCCCTTTTCTCGGTATTAAAACACCCGAGAGGAGAGCTATTATGAAAAAGTTTTACAATGAAAGCGGAATTTTAAAAGAGCCATTTCAAAAAGAATTTGTATTAATGTTATGGAAGAAGGAAGAGCGGGAATTTCAGAATGCCGCTCTTGACTATATTGACAGATCGTTAAAAAAACTTGAAAAAGATGATATCTACTTTATCGAACATTTAATTACAACAAAGTCATGGTGGGATACGGTAGATATGCTTGCTCAGAAACCTGTAGGAGAGATTGCCAGAAACAACCCTGATGTTATTTCTGAGACTATTGAAGGATGGGCATATGGGGATAATTTATGGCTTCGACGAACAGCAATTCTTTTTCAATTAAAGTACAAAAGCGAAACAGATGATAAATTATTGTATCGGTACATTAAACAAAATAAGGATAGCAAGGAATTTTTTATTCAAAAAGCAATTGGATGGGCCTTGAGAGAATATTCTAAGACAAATCCCAAGTCAGTAAAGCAATTTATTTCTGAAAATAGGCTGGCAAAACTAAGTGTTCGAGAAGGAAGCAAATATTTAAAGCAAACTACATAATTATTAGTAAAAAAGCTGGTGCTTAAGCTAGCTTTTTTTCGTTTTATTCATATTACTTGCTGATTGTAGTTGCCTTCGTTTAATATTCCAGCAGTAAACTCTTGGAAGCCCCCAGTAAACCCAATAATCATGCAAAAGAGATGAACCAATAAATAGCATCATCTGCCAATCAAGATGTCTCATGGCATACTCCTTTCCAACTAACTTATTATACTTTCAAATAAACTTGTCTAAGAACAATCATTTTAAACAAGGCTCCTGTAACAGGCCAATTATACGGTGCATATATTATCTAGAATGTTCTACTTAAGATAGGAGGAAAAGTATGTTTTTTAATGATCCTTACAATATAAATGGATACCAGTATGTAAATAACCCCTATTATATGCAGCCACGTGGTCCATATAATCGATACTATTATGATTATTACAACCGTCAACAGCCAATTAGAGGTCAGGCAACCTGGACAGAGGGAGGTCAGGAAACTAAATGTGGTATTCCTTGGTCTCAAAATCGTTATATGACAGCAGCGGTTGGTAAAAATTCCCCATATGAATGTCGTCAAACAATAAAAGTAAGAAACCCACAAACAGGGAGGGAACTTTTGTTAACTGTGGTGGATGAGGTTTCTGGTTATCCGCAAAACAAAATTAACCTTCATCGAAGAGCTTTTGAAGCACTAGGAGCAAACACAGCACAAGGAGTTATTGATGTTGAAATTATTGCTAACCCAGAATTAGAGCAGCAGAAATGGGGGAAATATTTACTGGAACTTACTCAATTAGCATATCCTGACTACAATATAAGAGAATACAACTTCATACGAGAAACTCAAGTATCTCCTACACAAACGCAAGAAACATATGAATATACTTTGCAATCACAACAGGAAAGAATTAAAGTTCGGGGAAATGTTGTTTATAATCCGAATACAGATAGAATTGTTTCTTTTGATATTAGTGAAGTATGAAAATTTTATTCGTAATATCTGCTTAGCGAACAGTATGAATTCTGTTCGCTTTATTGTGGCCATTTTTTTATACATTAGAAAGCTTGGCTTATCACCAATACTCAGTTGCACTTATGCAGTAAGAAAGAAATATAAATTCTTAACGGCACGGCTAAAATTAAATGCTTGATACCACAAGGTCCAAGCACCCTCTCAGTACTATTATAACGTTTTGTTTAATTTCTCCTGTTTATGTTTCTTCTTAAAGAAGTCGCATCAAAAGGATTAGCGAATTGGTTGTTTTTATTTGTTCTAATACCAATATATTTTTTCACCAGGGTCAGATATGAAACCTTCTTTTGCCTCATCACCATTAATTGTATTTCTTTTATCTGTCATTAAATCATCTCCTAATTTTAGAGTGCTTAAAAAGCATGGAGAAAATTAATACGAATTCTTATAGTAACTAATAAAAAAATTAAAAATAGGGATAATAAGAATTAATATACTTTACGGATGGAGGCATAAAATGAAAAAGCGAAATAAGTTTGAGAAACAAATTAAAAATGTAGAAGAGGAGACAGACAGTCCAGCCATATTAAATGATGTAATAGAAAGTGGATTTGAACAGTATCCAGGGCAGAATGAAAATCAGAAGGAAGATAGTCTGCTTTCGCCTCTTGAGGAGGCCGTGCAACATAATATAGATGGGAAAACGTGGATTACAACAGATGATGAATAGATAAAGGCATATATCTAATGTGCTTAAAATTAGTCAAGCTATACCTTGACGGATTTCACTTATAAACTTATAATATTTTCAATGAAAAGATAATAAAAGACGAAGCATTTAGTTGAAAATAGTATATACCGTTTAATTTATGGTTAGATCAAACACAGATCGATCGGAAAAATTTCTTCCGTCCTTTGAAGGATGGGAGGTTTTTTAATACCCAAAATAAAACACTTAATTTTCTCACTGTTTTAACAATATAAGAAGGGGGGATCTATTTGGCAAAAGAGCGTATTGTCGTCAAAATCGGAAGCAGTTCATTAACTAATTCGCACGGTGGTCTTTCGAAAGAGAAAATTGCGGAGCACGTTGCAGCACTATCTAAACTGAAGCGAGAAGGCAATGAAGTAATACTCATAACTTCAGGAGCTGTTGCAGCAGGTTTTACTGTATTGGGATATCAAACAAGGCCAGTAACAATACAAGGCAAACAAGCTGCGGCAGCTGTCGGACAGGGACTCCTTATGCAAAGCTATTTTGAACAATTTCAAAAGGAAGATATCGTATCCGCACAACTATTATTGACACGTCATGATTTCTCACAACAAGAACAATACAATAATGCTTATTCGACACTTTCTGAACTTTTAAAACGTGGCATACTGCCGATTATTAATGAAAACGATTCAGTTATTGTCGATGAATTAACATTTGGAGATAATGATGTACTATCCGCTTTAGTCAGTGGTCTTATACATGCAGATTTACTAATTATTTTAACTGATATAAATGGTCTTTATGATGGGGATCCACGTCAGAATCCAAGAGCAAAAAAGTATAACTTTCTAGCAAAAATTACAGATGATCTTCTTGCTATTGCTGGTAATACTGGTTCAAAAGTAGGAACAGGTGGGATGCGTTCCAAATTGGAAGCTGCAAAAACAGCACTATTAGTAGGAGTTAAGGTTTTTATTGGAAAAGGCGAGGGAATCAACAAACTACTTGATATTATCTCTGGTGAAGGCGACGGAACATATGTAGGATATATTCCAAATACATTATTAAAAAATAAAAAACAGTGGATAGGTATCCATTCAAACATTGCCGGACAAATTGGTATCGATTCAGGTGCTGAGTCTGCAATCATTCATCATGGTAAAAGCTTACTGCCGGCAGGTGTAAAAACATTAGAAGGATCATTTAAATCAGGTGATGTTGTTGAAGTATTAAATGAAAAAGGAGAGCTTATCGGTAAGGGGCAAACAAACTATACAGTTGATGAGCTTTTTCAGATAAAGGGCCTTTCCAGCAAAGAAGCTAAAGTAATAACGATGCAAAACAGACCAGAAGTTATTCACCGGAACAATTGGGTATCAGTGACAAAGGAGAGTGGGATAAAATGAATGAACTTAATGATAAAGGGCGAAAAGCTAGTGATCTGGCAACAACTATTGCACAGTGCACAACAAAGCAAAAAAATGATGCATTAAAACTGATAGCTAAACAACTGTTAGACGAGACAGCGTTTATTTTATCAGAGAATAACAAGGATTTAGAAGCAGGTAAAAATAATGGTATGAATGATAATTTACTTGATCGCCTAAAACTGACTAAGGAACGAATTCATGATATGGCGGAAGGAGTCCAGCAAGTAGCAGCCTTATCTGATCCAACTGGCGAGGTACTAGAGGGATGGGATAACCCAAATGGGCTCCACTTTGAAAAAATACGTGTACCTCTTGGCGTTGTCGGGATGATTTTTGAAGCAAGACCTAATGTCACTGTAGACGCGTCAAGCCTTTGTTTAAAAACTGGCAACGCGGTTTTATTACGTGGCAGTTCATCAGCGATTAATTCAAACAAGGCTATTGTAAGTGTTATTCACCGGGCACTTGAGAAGAGTGAGTTACCAACTGAATCAGTTCAATTGTTAGAAGATACGAGTAGAGAAACGGCAGCAAAAATGTTCAAGCTCACAGAATATTTAGATGTACTCATACCACGGGGTGGTGCAAACTTAATTAAAACAGTGGTTGATAATGCTTCAGTACCTGTGCTTGAAACTGGTGTAGGAAACTGCCATGTCTTTATTGATGAAAGTGCTGGCAAAAATATGGCAGTAGAAATTGCAGTAAATGCAAAAACACAGCGTCCATCTGTTTGTAATGCAGCAGAAACAATTTTGGTTCATCAAAATTGGGCTGAACAGCACTTTGAGAAGCTAATTCAAGCGTTAAATGAAAATAACGTGGAAATTAGGGCTGATAATAAAGCTAGACAACTAGATAGTAGTTTGCTCCCTGCTACTCAAGAAGATTTTAAAACTGAATACCTTAACCTGACAGTTGCACTACGTGTTGTGGGTAGTTTGGATGAGGCGATTGGACATATTCAAACCTTTGGGTCAAAACATTCGGAAGCAATAATTACAGAAAACAAAGATAGTGTGGAAGCTTTTTTTAACAAAATAGATGCAGCTGCACTCTATCATAACGCTTCTACACGGTTTACCGATGGTTTTGAGTTCGGTTTTGGTGCAGAGATTGGTATTAGTACGCAGAAATTACATGCCCGTGGTCCAATGGGATTACCCGCCCTTACATCAACGAAATATATTGTTCGGGGATCAGGTCAAATAAAAGCATAAGAGCAACTAAGGCTATACTCATAAATTTTCACAATAAGCCAATTTTTAATGGGTGAAATTTGTGTTTATTCTATCTCCGGTATACAATTAAACAGAACACATGTTCTTGTAATTATACATAGGGGAAAGTAATTAATGGGTGAGAGGACTAAGAAGTTACGAAAAAGGACACTAACTGGCCAGGAAGTAATTAAGTTATATGTAAAAGGTAAAAGTACAACTGAAATTGGAAAATGCGCTAATGTATCTTCCAGGTATGTAAGAATGGTACTGCATAAGCATAATGTAGAAATGCGTTCATTTGGAAGCGAAAGTATTCCATGAATGAAGATTATTTTAAAACGTGGTCTAATAATATGGCCTATATATTGGGTTTTTTCGATGCGGACGGCACAGTTGCCCGTGATATGCAGTCTATTAGTTTTGCACAAAAGGAAAAGTATATTCTAGAGGATATAAGGAAGGAAATTGGATCTTAACAGCCTATTTATAAAAATATGAAGACAGGTGTTCATTTTCTTAAAGTCCCAAAGGAATATATGAGTCATTTTATTAGAGGTTATTTTGATGGAGATGGATATATAAATTATCATAGGTATTTTATTAGTTTTGTTGGAGGATCAGAGGTATTTATGGTTTCACTAAGAAACGAAATTAACAATTTAGGTTTTGAAACTAATTTTACAATGCACGATACTTATTATCGAGGGATTAAGGTACATAAAAATGCGATAAGGCAAAGGCTTGCTTAAACAAAAAGAACTAAAAGGGAACAGTAACAAACATTAAGATGTGAATCATCTTATTTTTTTAAAGATTATCGAGTTAACATAATATATATTCAATTCGTTGTAATTCCAAGTTATTCGGTTGAAGGTGGAATTATTGTATCGGACCTTTAATTTATCAGATGTGACCTCGTTCATTACGTTCATATTACCAATGAACTATAATTAGTAGTAATTTTGTCCATTTCTGAAAATAAAATACGCTACTTGACCTATTTGTTTAAGGTTTCTTTTCAACAATCGATTCATCATATATATATTATAAGTCTGATCGACCTCAAAGTTTAACCGGAATTTATCTTTAATAAATCCAGCGTCGGGTTATGTATTGGCCTATACAATCAAAAATCAGTTCAGGAACAATTGGATATTTATGTTTAAATATAAATAGATTGTGAAGAAATGTACTTAAACTAACGTAGCAGGTTAGTTGAACAAAGCATTATGATAAAATTAAGAAAAAAGATGGTGGTACAAATGGATAATCACAAGTTTAATGAGTTTATTAAAATCGCAAAGAAACTAAATGATATTGAAATTATTCCATTGTTAATGGGGTCGGTTGGTTTAGAAGTCGTCACAGGAAAGAGTTGGGACGCACAAGACTTAGATATTCATGTACCTGGTGATAAAAGAGGTTGGGAAGTACCGCCCGAATTAAATATACACAACTGGAATGATATAGTGAACATTATGAATTCAATGGAATATAGTTTGATTAATTTGCATGAACATGAGTTCTCTAAAGAGGGATTATCAGTGGAGTTTGGTATTATTGATACTTTACCGAGTTTCGCAGGAGTACAATTAGAGGATTTGGAAGTCCATAAAATGGGAGAGTTAAAGTATTATTTACTAAATCTCGAGCAATATTTAAGTGTTTACGAATCTTCATCCAATGATAGTTACAGGGCAGATAACAATAATAATAAAGATATTAGAAAAATAGATGCCTTAAAAAGTATGATATTTGGTAGCCGAAAATCTTACTAAATCTAATTGAGTTAACGGGTGCTTCTCTTAAATAAGGAATTGCACTTCTTGTTCAACTATAGCCGCAGGATTATTCAAGAGAAAATTCTATTTAAGGGGGATTGAATATGGGGAAATTTGTAAGCATTTTTGTTTTTTTCTATAATAATTAGTGCTATTTTCTATTTCATATTTGGAAATGTATTTGATGGTGGAGACCCTGCGGAATCAGCAATTTATACCTTTGGAACAATAATTGTAATTCTACTCTCATTTGTGGTTTCTCTAATTTACTATTTAATAGATGTAATTAAAAATCAGAATTAACTCTTTATTTCATTAACGGGTGCTTATCTATAACAACCAGTTTCTCTAAAGAGCGGTATTATTTAATAGTAATTAAGGAGGGGATGTTTATTAAGAGATTTTCTTATTATATAGCTTGGAGCATTTTTATTGGCTTGTTTCTATATTTTGGAATGAAATATCGTTTTCATTTGGTGCAAGTTGGTAGGGAAGAATTAAATATGATACAGGTAACTACGTTTGTAGCGGTATTCCCAGTTGTTGTTGGTATGTTGTTAAGGTTCCCTAAATTTATCATAGAAGTTAAAGAGAAGAAGGAATGGATATTTGATTGGGTAAAATATGCTGTAATTGGACTTCCAACACTATATATAGTTGTTATGTCAATATTACCGTATTCACCTTTTGCTCAAGGTAAAGTAAAAATACCTGAGATTATTTTTATTGGTGGTCCAACTATTACTACAATATCTGGTATTATTTTGGGATATATTTTGTTGGATGGTTTGAAGAAATAATATTTATCCTACTAAACCAGATATTGTGAAGAATCCTACTTCAACTATCGGGTTCAATAGTTAAATAAGCAGACTGACGTTAAAGTCGGTCTTTTCCTTTGCTTTTTAGTTCAGAAATTTCCGATTACTAATAAGGGTATTATGTTAACATTAAATATATAGATATTGAACTAATGCCGCAGGATAGTTTAAGAAAAATTAACTTAGGGGGAAAATAATGAACTTAGAGCAGTGATATTCAACAAATTTATCAATCGAAACAATTGAAAAAGCTGCGAAGAACAATGTTGATTTGATGGTTACTCATCACGATGCCTGGGATTTTATTTATGGATTAAGATAGGAATGCTTAAAGAAATTACAAGAGCATAATATTAGTCATTTCTGGATACACGGTCCTTTAGACTTTAGCGAATTTGGCACTTGCACATCTCTTATGAATGTTGTCGGTTTAGATAACATTATTAAATATTCGGTTTATGATAATGGTGATGTTCCTGGAATAGGAGAGTTTAACGAGCCTATTGATTTTAATCTTCTTGCTCTAAAAATGAGAGATGAGTTAGAGGAGCCAGTTAGAGCCTGGAGGAATAATGATAAGAAAGTAAAGAGGGTTGGAGTGTTAACAGGTGCAGGGCATTCTTCAAACCATATAAAAATGGCAGTTGAAGAAGATTGTGATACCTATATAACAGGAGAAGCAACCTTATACACTATACAATATGCTCAATTTGTAGGAATTAACCTTTTAGTCGGCAGTCACACTTTTACAGAAATATTCGGCGTAGAAAGTCTAGCCAATAAACTCCAGCATTTAGATGAAGACATTAAACTTGTTAAGTTAAAGGAAGACCACTTTGAGTTCAATCATATATGATTTTTATGTTTTCCCGACTTTGTGAAGTATTGTACTTAAACAAACGGGTGCAAGAGTTGAATAAGGTGTTTGTAGGGAAGCTCCTTGTTCTTATTGTATTAACTGGCAGAATTATTGAAGAAGATGTGTTGCATATAAAGGATTGAGAAGGAGAGAGAATAATGGTTCCACCATTAGAGACAGAAAGATTGGTACTAAGAGAAATATCAAAGGATGATGCAGAGGGTATATTTGCTTGTTTTTCAAATGGAAATGTAACGCGGCATTATGGGCAAGAAACTTTAAAAAATATAGAACAAGCAGAAGCATTTGTTGATTTTTTTGCAAAGAGTTACAAGGAGAAAAGAGGAATACGTTGGGGAATTGAAATAAAAGGAACTCAAGGAATTATTGGCACTATTGGATTTAATGCTTGGTCTCCTAAACATAAACGAGCAGAGATAGGTTATGAGGTACATTCTAAGCAATGGAGAAAGGGGTATACCTTTGAAGCCATATCTAAAGTAATTGAATACGGATTTGGTGAATTTGGTCTAACTAGGATAGGTGCAGTTGTCTTTATAGATAATGAAGCTTCTAATAAGTTACTAACAAAATTGGGTTTTCTAAAAGAAGGCGTTCTAAGGGATTATATGTATCAAAATGGAGAGGCTTATGATACATACGTGTATTCATTACTTAAAGGTAAATAGATAACGTTCTTCAACTAACGGGTGCAATAGTTGAACAAGGATTTTGTAGGAAAGCTCCTTTTTTATAGTCCTAACTAGCAGTTTAATTTAAGAAGTAAATGAATAATGTAAAAAATAATGAAGCGGGTGAAGAATAAATGAACAAGAAACGACTTGTTCAGAGATGGTTTAATGAAATTTTCACTAAAGGTGATATCAATACTTTAAAAGAGATTACTGCACCTAACTTTGTTAGTCATGTACCAAATCATGATTTTAACGGACATGATGAGTTTATTAATGATTTTATGAATTGGTTCAGAACGGTTTTCACTGATGACGTTTGGAGCATTGAAGATTATTTAGAATTAGAAGATAAGGTAGCTGTGATATGACTTACAAAGGGGGATGGGAAGACATTCCGTCCTCTGACCAACGTGTGAAAGAAACAGGTATAATGATAATAAGATTTGAGAGTGGATTAATTAAGGAAATGTGGTGTGAAATGAGTGACCTTGATGTCATGAACCAATTAAAAAAATAAACATGGACAAGGGGTTGCCAAATTTTCTTATTCAACTATAGAAGCAGAATAGTTGAATAGCCATTTTACATCTTTCCTGTAGTAGTCTGGTATTAGAAAGTATCCATAATGTTAGGGGAATTAATATGCTAAAGACATTATCTCTTATCGGAGACAGAATAACTAACAAGAATATTATTTGGGGAGTAGGTGGTTCACTTCTACTTAATTTTTACAACTTAATTGATAAACCAAATGATATAGATATTTTAGTGGATGAAATGAATGCTACCAAATTGAATAAAATGATGACGTCTATTGGGAAACCGAAAGAAGTAATACGTTCTAACCCTTTTCGTACAACGTATTTCTCTAAATATAGTATTGAAGATATTGATATCGATATAATGGCTGGATTTGCTATACAACATAATGAAGGGGTTTATAAATTATCAATTCAACAGGGATCCATTGTTGCCCATAAAAAAATTAATGGGGTGGATATTCCTTTATATTCGCTTGAAGATTGGTATATCTTATACTGGTTAATTCCAAACAAACAAGAAAAAGCGATTCTTATTGAGAACTATTTCAAAACTAATGGAATAAAACATCCACAAATGTTAGAAGAAGCACTGAAACAATCTTTACCACTGGAAGTGAAAGAAAGGGTAATAAGTTTATTAAGCTAACAGGCGCAAGAGTTTAACAAGGGATCGTCGTTTACGGCGATCCTAATTTTGTATTTGAAGAATCATTGGAATTTTATGTTAAAATAAAATGTGAACAGATGTACTTAAATTAACGGTGCAGAAGAGTTGAAGAACAAGATTTGAATATAATGCCTTTTGAATAAATGGTCGTATTACTTATAAAGGGGGAGATTTATTTGAAAAATTATAAATTATTAGCAATCGCTTTTTTAACTTCACTTCTATTATTTATGGTTGGATGCACTGAAAACACAGAAATGAAAGCACAAGATGAAAACATACAGACAATTGAAACTGTATTACAGAATGCTCTTACGGGTCCAGATGATGAATTAAAGGAAATATTTAATAGTGAAGAATCTAGCATCGAAGATTTACTGCAATATGATAAAGCCCATTTTGAAGATTATTTTGCAAATGAAACATCCTATAGGGAATTTGTAAATAACAATAATGGTTCTGGAATACTGATTGAAGCAATGAAATATGATTACAACTTTAAAGTGAAAAATATCGAATACGAGAAAACAGAATCTGAAGAGATAATTTATGATTTCACCTTAGAATTACAGTACCAAAAAGAAGGCAGCGAATCATCAGAAGTTGAAACGGTTACTGGTCAAGCGAATTTAAATAAAGAACATAAAATTGAAGATATGTTAATTCGCATAGGTGACTTTTTGGGTTCCTTGAGTAATTAAAGTAATTTCATTAACGGGTGCTTTAGCTGAACAAGGAGTTGTAGATTTGGCAGCTCCTATTACTTATTGAAGTAAAGACGCAGGATAATTTAATATGGGTTAGAAATAAATATACCTTC
Source organism: Virgibacillus salinus (assembly GCF_900102415.1). Classification (NCBI taxonomy): domain Bacteria; kingdom Bacillati; phylum Bacillota; class Bacilli; order Caryophanales; family Bacillaceae; genus Virgibacillus; species Virgibacillus salinus. Next base: position 570,890 of record NZ_FNKD01000002.1, on the reverse strand, counting down.
TTAATCCGAATATTTTAATGAGGAGGAATACCTTATGGAGGAAGAAAAGTGGGGACAACCCAAATGGTTTTGGTGGTCAATAGGATTGTTTTTGTTTTTAGAATACTGTTACCTTTTTGTGATGGTTTTAATGGACACAAAACCAATAACTCTTTTAATGAATAGCCAACCAGTTTCTTTTATTATTTTCCCGTTGTTCTTTGCCATAGTATTACTATTTTTACCGAAAAAATTTAGATTTGACATAAACACAATTTTTTATTTACTTGTTCCATTTTTGTTATATCTGCCTAATTGGTCACTTATTTCCATTTACTTTAATGAGTTATTTAAATAAAAAATCACAACTTGTTCTTAAACAAATGGGTGCTTTCCTTGAATAAGGAATTGCACTTCTTGTTCAACTATAGAAGGAGAAAAGTTTAATAAGGACATATGGTTTTTTAGGGGAGGAATAAAAATGAAATACATTAATGAAAGTATCGAAGGGTACAAGGGAAAGAAAATACCTTATACTTTATACGGCAAAAGTGAAAACTCACAGGATTTAGTGATATTACTTCCAGGTGCAGGTTATACGGTTAACAGTCCAGTTTTTCACTATTCTACTGGTATATTTTTTAATAAATATAAAGATATCTTAGAAGTTAATTATCCTTATAATGATGGGTTTTACAACAATTTCACTCGCAATGAATTATATGAAGCGGTTAAAAGTGATTCAAAATTAGTCATAGATAAGGTACTAAACACTAACTCGTATACGAATTTTTATATTGTTGGTAAATCAATAGGGACAATTGCAATGAGTTCTGAATTGAAAAGAAATTGTTTCAGAGATGCTAAAACTATTTGGTTAACACCTATATTAGATTTAGATGAAGTTTTCACATCTATGGTAGATAGTAAAAATAAAGGTTTGTGCTTTATTGGTGATAAAGACCGTTTCTATACAGAGGAAAGGTTTAATAAAATAAGAACAAACAAAAATATTATTTCTAAATTAATTCCTGGGGTTAATCATAGTCTCGAATACGACGAAGACATAACTAATTCAATAGATGTTTTAAAAGGTATAGTAGCCGATATAGAAAAATTTTAAATTACCTTTTACTTAATTACTTGTGAAGAGCTGTACTTAAGCTAACGGGTGCTTTACTTGAATAAGGAAAAGGCATTTCTGTTCAACTATAGCAGAAGGATGTTTCAATAACCTTCAATAGGTAGATTGTCAAGAAAAGTCCCAATAGAATGTTATAATATATACTGAAGGAACTTTAAATATCTAAGAGATATCTTCAATCATTTACACAAAATGGGGATGAGTAATTGATTAATTTATTTAAAAATAGAAATTTTCTACTTTTGATTTTTGGAAGACTTATTACAAATATAGGAGATAGCATCTATTTTGTGGCTGCAATGTGGTTTGTGTTTGAGCTAGGTCAATCATCTTTTTATACTGGCTTAGCAGGATTTTTAATCTTACTTCCTCAGTCCTTTCAATTTCTTGTAGGTCCACTTATTGAACGTTGGGATAAGAAAAAAATATTAACCCTTACACAAGGCGTTCAAGCAATACTACTTTTAATTGTCTCCATTATGATTACATATGATTTATTAACTATTTATATATTTTTACTTCTAATATTTATTATATCAGTGACAAATCAGATTTCAGAACCAGCAGAATTTGCAATTATTCCCGAAATACTACCACAAAATGACCTTTTGAAAGGAAATTCCATATTAGCCTTTGCTTATCAAGGAGCTGATTTATCTTTTAATGCATTAGCAGGTGTATTAATTGCTCTGGTAGGAGTTAATATTCTCTTTTATGTTGACACTCTTACTTTCATTATTGGTTGTTTATTATTTTTGGGATTAAATGTATCAAATGAAAATATAAAAAGAGAAATAAATCATCCTAAAGATAGAGTTTATTTTCGAGAACTTAAAGACGGGTTTCGATATGTTTTAGGATTTCCATTATCGCCATTTATTTTAGGGATAGTAGTGGTCAATTTTGTTATTGGAGCAATGATGGCAAATTTACCTGCTTATGCTGACTGGCGAGGAGGACCAGAGGTATATGGGTTATTCTTGACTGCTTTATTTGGTGGTAATTTAGTGGGGGCATTAACAAGTTCCTTTCTAGGAAGATTTCCAATTGGAAAATTAATGATTGCTTCCTATTTACTGACTTTTATTTTTTGGATAAGTTCAGTATCTACTCCTAATAATCTAATTAGTATTTTACTTTTTGGTGCTTCCTGGATTCCTATAGGAGCAACAGGAGTACTTATGATGACAGCTATCCAAACTATTGTACCTACGAATTTTTTAGCAAGAATAATGGCAGTAATCACAAGCATAGCCACTTCATTGATGCCATTAGGCTCGATACTTGGAGGATTAATTGGTACAAAATTCTCCCAATCAATAGTTTTCATAATGCTAGGAATTTGCTTTTTATTTGTATCTGTTACCTATTTTATAAATCCTTCATCTAGAAACGCTTCTCTAAGTTCAAAATAAAAAACTCTATGAAAGTTTATGGACTTGTTCCACTAAAAGACGCTTAATTTAAATACCTGAAAATATAGATTGCGAAATAATATACTTAAAGTAACGGGTGCAATACTTCAATAAGAAATAAGGGGGTTCTTATGAGATTTAATCTTGGGATTATTATGGTTATAGGTTTGCTGTTAACAGGGTGCGTAGACAATCAGACTGTGTCTGTTGAAGGAAAAATACACGGGGTAAACCATGACAATAATACGGTAGTAGTCTATGTAGGGGATACATTGACAGAAAAACAAAGAGAAACAGCGGATTTTGACGAAAACGAAAAAAACATTGAAGCGTTTCTAGTGCAGGCAGAGGAAGATACAGTAGTAAAAGGTGAAGTCGATTCGTTTAATGATTTGAAAATGGAACAAAAAGTATCCATTAAGATTAAAGGGGATTATGAAAAAGAACTGGTTACGATTGGTACTCTTTTTGATAACCATGAAAAACTGCCCGCCTATGATACAGAGCAGGTGACAGTCGTTCCCTATTCAAAAGAAGAAATCGTGGAGGAAATGACAGTGGATAAAGGAGGATACGGGGAATATGGGCTATATATTTACAATTTCAAATCTGACGAAAGCGGACAATACAGCCCCCCAGATTCGACTGAAATTATTCAATTTCAAAAAGTGGTAATGACGCATGCGAGTGGCGTTATGACCCCCAAAGAGTAAAGACTTTTTTTTGAAAACTAAACGCTGGATTTTCAGTTTAACAGTAATTTCTAAATTGCTTATTAAAGTAACGGGTGCAAAAGTGAAACAAGGAGTTGTCGATGAGGCAGTTCCTAATGATTTAGAAATAAAATGGCTAAGAAAAGCATAGGAGGTAGAAATGAAAAGAAAGAGAAGTTGGTCACAAGGTGTTTTGGTAGGACTCATTACTGGTCTATTTGCTTTTGCAGCAAGCATGTTCGTTCCAAATTCTAGTTATAGGGAAATTATAATTGGCTTAATTGCTGGTTTAGGTGCTTATATCGGCGCAAAATTAGCTGACAAATTCACCCGCAATGATAATGACTAAAAACTAGAAGTTTATTTAACTATAGGGTGCAAGAGTTTAACAAGGGATCGTCGATTACGGCGATCCTATTTTTGTATTTGAAGAATCATTGGAATTTTATGTTAAAATAAATTGTGTGAACAGATGTACTTAAATTAACGCAGCAGGTTTCTTGAATAAGGTGGGGGGGGGGATTAAATGCGTTCTATAAAAATAATGTTATTAGGAATTGCAATAATGATAGTGGTATTGTATCTGGAAGAAAACTCATCTATAGTACCTGGAGATGGAGAATTTTTCATTATGATTATTGGTATTTTAATTACGGTTATTGGGTTATTTAAAAAGGATAAATTTGGAAAAGTATAACCTGTCGTTATTCAGGTAACGGGTGCGATAATCGAATAAATATGTGCCAGAATCGGGCCATATAATTAAGTAACGCCTTGTAAAAATAAAATCACTTATAGAATTCAGCTGGCCAGCATATATGGAGCGAAACTGTGGTAAAAGGTTATTATCGAAAAGAGTAATTGGGAGGAAAAGAATTATGAAATTAATACCAATATACAGAATTAATACTTATGTGGTTCCAGAATCTTTGGATAGAGTAATTGAAGGTGTGTTAAGTGTTGATGGTTTAATTTATGGAAACTACAAGAACGTAGCGTGGCATTCCAATGATGGAATAGAACAATTCGTCCCTTCAGAAAATTCTGTGCCAACAGAGGGTAGTATAGGGGAGAGGAAGCAAGTAACATCTTTTAAAATAGAATTTTCCATTCCAAGAGATAAAAATTTACTATCAAAAGTAATTGAAGAAGGCATTTATCCTAATCACCCTTGGGATGAGCCAGTCGTACAAGTAACCGAAGAATATGAAACGAGAAAGCACGGTTAAATTCTTCTTTTTATCTCTTACCTTCTTTGGTTTACCTTATTCCATTGGCTGAAGAACTTAATTGACATTGCCACAATCGGGCGCTAATCAGGAATAAGTATTAGCGCCTAAACTGGATATAAGGACCATTTAACAGAATAAATTATGTTAAAATTGGATCAATTAAAAAGTGAAAGAAGGGAGCGTCTAATATAAGCTTAGCATTGGAAATTGCGCGTATTTCACTACCTGTTGTAATAGCGGGTGGGATTGCAGTATTTGTAGTTATTAGAATTAAGCATAAATATCAGAAAGGCACCCTGGGTAAGAAAAAATCAAAAGGCGATCAAAATTTATTAGATAGTTTAATACCACTCGGAATGATGATTGGTTGTGCTGTTGCTGTACTTCTCAGCGTATTTTTCCCAATCTCCTTATTATCTACAGTTGGTTTGGGAGCTGGAATAGGTTTATTATTTGGATATTTTGCTTATGAAATTTCTAGCAAAAAAGTAGAAAGTTATTAATAAATAGCTATCTTCCGGGTAAGGGAGCGAGAATTGAATAAGGCTTGCGTCTACATTTGCTTAAAGGGCCAGTTTATTGAATACGACCATTGTCAAAAGGGAGCTTTATTCTAAGAAGGATATACACCTCTATTTGTTTAAAAATGAACAACAACCACCATATTACTTGGCGTGAAACTACTCCACCTCTAGACGGATGTAATATCCTCAAAATGCTTATAAAATAAAGAAGAGGTGATACCAATGAACAAACAACCTGAAAATTTATTTGATTTAGTAAAAGTGAATAAAAGTTACAAAGGGTATATAGAGATTAACTCAGACCTTAATTTATTATCAACATTAATGGAGTTGTTCCAGGAGGGACGAGAAGACAACGAAAAGTTAATAAAGCTAATCAATAGTTCTCTACTTTTAGGTCAATGTAAAGATAGAAAGGAACTGGATCAGAAGTACAAAGAAATAATCAATGAAATTGGGAAATTTGAAGAAATCGAGGTCTATAATACACTGACAGAGTGGGGAAAGTTATGTTGGGAGATATCATTAAATAAACTATACACCTCTGATTAATCTATACTATTGGACGTATCTATCTTCTAACATCTAATAGTTGTCTATCAGAAAGCTTTTATTTAAAGAAAAATTTCTGTAAATAGGAACAGAATTGTTATGAAGAAGTCATTATAATTAATAGGATTTATTAAGCAATCGGGCGCGATTGTTTAATAAGCGGCTATTTTCTTCTTCAACTAACGGGTGCAATAGTTTAACAGGGCGATTCATAGAATTTGATCGTCTTTTTTTATTGAAAAACTCAATAATATATTTGGAATATTATGTTAGTATTTAAGTGTAGAGATATTGAACTAAACGCAGCAAAGAGTTGAAGAAACTTAAATTTTATTCGACTTATTTATTTGCAATTAGAGGGGGACAACAATGGGGTTTATAATAACTTTCTTTTGTATTTGGTTGTGTAGCTTTTTAATTGCTAGGTTATTTAGCTTATTTGGTGGCAAATGGAGTCCCTTTGGTAAAACTTATTGGAAAAATGATTTAGTTATTTGTTTAGCCCAAGCTCTGGTTATTACTCTTATATTTGTATTTTTCTTTTCTTTTAATACTAATAATTAAAGGATTTCCATTGTGCTAACGGGTGGAACTGTTCAAGAAGAGCAGTTCCTCTTGTGCTAACGCAGCAGTTTAGTTGAAGAAGGAGAATTTACTTTTAATGGAGAAATAATATTACAGTGACTATGTACAACAAATAGAATTGCAATACTGGTAAACTAGTGAAAATCAAGTATCAGACGAATACTTAGATAATAAAAATGATATTTCTGTGTTTGTTGATGCTGTTAATAGTGCTAAAGAATTAGATAAACAAAAAATAATTAGTACAAAGCCTTTACTTTTTTTAAAATTTTTCTGGATGATAACCCAAAGAAGAACTATCATCTTTGGCTTAATGAGAGTGGAGAGGGTTATGTCCAAAGACTTTTATCAGAAGAAAATGGTACTTTTAAACTTAATGGAAATTCAATTGAAACATTAACAGATTTCTTCGCAGATAATAAAAAGTGAAATTGAATTCGAAAAATAAAGAGTTGAAGTTGTTCAACAAACGGGTGCAATAGTTGAACAAGGAGTTTGTAGGAAAGCTCCTTTTTTATAGTCCTAACTAGCAGTTTAATTTAAGAAGTAAATGAATAATGTCAAGAAACGACTTGTTGAGAGTGGTTTAATGAAATTTTCACTAAAGGTGATATCAATACTTTAAAAGAGATTACTGCACCTAACTTTGTTAGTCATGTACCAAATCATGATTTTAACGGACATGATGAGTTTATTAATGATTTTATTAATTGGTTTAGAACGGTTTTCACTGATGACGTTTGGAGCATTGAAGATTATTTAGGATTAGAAGATAAGGTAGCTGTGAGATACACAGGGCATATGACTTACAAAGGGGGATGGGAAGACATTCCGTCCTCTGACCAACGTGTGAAAGAAACAGGTATAATGATAATAAGATTTGAGAGTGGATTAATTAAGGAAATGTGGTGTGAAATGAGTGACCTTGATGTCATGAACCAATTAAAAAAATAAAAATGGACAAGGGGTTGCCAAATTTTCTTATTCAACTATAGAAGCAGTAATATTGAAGAAGAAAAATGCCGTTTTAGTTAAATTTTTTTATATGCATTTTCTATAAAAAAGGAATTTGCGAACATATATTGAACTAATTTAAGTACAGGATAAATCTAAACAGGGAAGGAAGATTAGATGAAAAAAACCTTAAATAAATTATAAACTTTTATTATTTTATTAGGTTTATATCATCCTCGATCCCCTCCGTTGTAATTTTTCATTTAAAAAACTAACTATTTTAGGAGGGAAATAAATGAGGAATGAACAAGAAATGATGGACCTAATAATAAATTTCGCAATGGCAGATGAGCGTATTCGAGCAGTTTATATGAATGGTTCAAGAACAAACCCTAATGTACCCAAAGATATTTTCAGGATTATGATATTGTTTATGTTGTGACAGAAACAGCGTCTTTTATAGAAGATAAGACATGGATTAACGAGTTTGGAAGTTTAATAATGATGCAAGAACCTGACAAAAATGATTTTGGTAGGCAAATTGATTTCGATTTCACCAAGTCTTATCCGTATAATGAATAAGTGATTTTAGAAAACGATTTAGAGAAGGTGAAATCGTAATGGCTACATATAAAAACACACTACTAAAATTAGTTCAGTTTGATAAAAATGATGTTTCAGGTTTGATTGAACTCTCCGCATCAGTCGGCTGGGATTATGATGAATATGAAATTAGAACCATTATGTCATCCGGAAAAATATTCGGACACAAAAATGCTGAGGGGAAAATCGTGTCTAGTGCTGCAATAATACTGTACGATACCAGTGTAGCTTCAATTGGTATGGTGATTGTTGATAACGAATATAGAGGTATGGGATTAGGGAAGAATGCAACTCAACAATGTATGGGATTTGCCACTAGTGATATTTCAATTATGCTAATTGCTACAGAGGTGGGAAAACCCCTATATGAAAGAATGGGTTTTATAACTGTTGATTGTGTCCATAAGTATCTTTGTGGTAGCTATACAGCTACAAAACCATTAGATAAAACAGGAGTAGCCATTGAAGATTTCGTTGAGAATAATTTTACTGAAATTGTAAATTTAGACAAGATTGCCTTTGGAGACAGTAGAAGCAACTTTCTTCATAATAGGATAAATCAATCAGAACAATGTTTAGTAGTTAAAGACAATAAAGCAAATATTATTGGTTATGGAATATCTATTTCAGGACCAATAAATCTAATTTTGGGACCTATTGTAGCACCAGATTCTCAAACAGCGGCTTTATTACTTGATAGTCTAGCTTTTAATCATCAAGGTAAATTAAGGATTGATGTACCATCAGGTAATGATGAATTTATGTTGTTCTTGGAACAGAAAGGATTTATAAAAGCTAGCGAACCACCTATAATGATAACTAATTCTGTCAATATGCCACCTAGAAACAATACATTGTTCGCCATAGCTGCGCAGATTTTTGGATAAGAGGAATAGAGTCTTTATTAAGAAATGTGTGTAGAAGTTAAATATAGGAGTGTGTAAAAAAGCTCCCTTTTTTCATTATATAATAATGTAGCTTAACTGTATAAGAATGAAAGCTAAGGTATAAAAGGTAAACAGAGAGTGTGAACGATTACACTAACTGGCAGTTTAGTTTAACAGGGAACTTTAAAATAGTATGTGGTGAGAGGAGGATAACGGATGATTTCAGAACTTAAAAAGTCTGAATTTTATAAGTGTAAAGAATTATTATATGAACAAGGACACATAGAACCAAAAGCAATAATTGAAGGGAAAAATTCTGGTCGAATATTTGTAGATGATATTATTTCTCCTACCTCTGGATTTATTTGGTTAGGAAGTAATAATGGATTTATCTTTATTGGTAACGAAGAAAATGAGGGATTTAATTTTGAGTTAAAAAATTTTATTAATACAGTAATCAAACTAGATGTCAGAAAAGTTGGTTTAACGTCTTTTGAAGCGATAGGTAATCATTCGAAATGGAATAAGACTATCAAAAAAGTATTTGGCGAAAATTTGATTAGTTATAATCAAAGGGTTTATGAATTACAAAAGGATGATTATAGAAAACAAAATGTACCTATTATAGAGCAAGGATATGAAGTTATAAAAATCACAAAAACTATTTTGGAAAACAGAGATTATTTAGTATATGAAAACATTGAATTTTTGCATTCGAAAGTTTTAGAGTTTTGGACTTCATTTGAAAGGTTTTTAAATTATGGTATTGGTTATTGTGTTGTTTATGAAAATGAAATTGTAAGTGTTTGTTTTTCGGGTGTAGTAGCTGGAAATGTACACGGTATAGACATTGAGACTTTAAAGCATCATCAAGGAAAAAAACTTGCACAAAAGGTGGCTCATACTTTTGTAAAAGACTGTATAGAGAATAATAATACTCCATATTGGGATTGTATGGAGGTAAATAAACCATCAGTTTCTGTTGTAGAAAATATAGGATTTAAAAATAAATTTAATTATATTTGGTATAGTATCTCTTTTGAATAAAATTCTTCTTCAACTATTGGGTGCAATTGTTGAAGAAGGAAATTTGCACTTTGATTAACTAATGGGGATGAATAGTGAAATTATAGCATTATAAATGCTGTATTTTAAGGTAACGTCAATCTGAGGTAATATGCTACTTTGTGTTGAATTTTTAATAGAAAAATAATATAAGAAGTGAGGATTCTATGAAACAATTAACGTTCCAAGAGTTCCAGAACTACCTAGAATTAAAATATAAAGAAGGACGCTCTTCATCTGCTTTATTTATGAAACTTGTAGAAGAAATTGGCGAGGTAGCAGAGGTGCTAAACCAGCTAGAAGGTCGAAAGGAAATTTCAGGGGATACTTCTTTAGAAAAAGAGTTAGTTGATGTCATACATTACGCAATGGCAATTGCCAGCATAAATCACATTGATTTAACAAAAGCCATCATTAAAAAGGATAGTCAAGCTGCTATTAAATATAATCAATCTCCAAATTTAGAAGAGTTTTTAGTATTACAAGATAAAGAACATTAGAATTGAAAGTAGTATTTCACTATTCAACAAACGGGTAGCTTCCTTGGATAAGGAATTACATCATTGTTCAACTATAGCAGTAGAAGAGTTGAATAGTTCAATGTAATGTGCCACACTAAGTGGGAACAAATGTTTGTTTTAGGGTGAAAGGGTGTTGTTGAATGAATGATAGTAAAACTAAGTTAGTTTTTTATGGTGCGATAAGCATAGACGGCTACCTTGCAAGGGATGACCATTCGTTGGATTGGTTGTTGGGTACAGAGGGTGAAGAAGAAATTGGTTATCCCGATTTCTTTTCTACTATCGATATTGTTATAATGGGCAGAAAAACTTATGATCAAATCATGCTAAACCTACCTGATGATGGTTTTCCATATAAGGGCAGGGAGTGTTATGTTTTTTCTCGTTTATTAACTGGTTCTGATAATAATGTTCAATACATAAATGATGATATTGTTAATTTTACAAACTCATTAAAAGAAAAACGTGGAAAACGGATATGGATTGTCGGTGGTGGAGAGGTTCTTTATCCTCTTCTTCAAGAAAGGCTTGTTGATGAATTTTATATTCAAATTGCCCCAACTATCATGGGGCGTGGCATTCCACTATTTTTACCGAATGAGAAAGAGAATGAGTTAAAACTTATAAATGTAAAGCATTGTAAACAATTCGCTGAATTACACTATGAGTTAAAATAAAAGGACAAAAAGGAAAGACTCTTCCACTAACGGGTGCACGAGTTGAATAAGGAATCGCATCCTTGTTCAACAATAGATCCAGTTTTATTGAATAAGAACGCAAAAAAATAAAAGTATTAATTTCCTAATAATAGAAATTATTATTAAATTCTTAAAGGGAGTGTACTTATATGTTTGAAAGGATAGACACTGTATGTATAACGGTTAGTAATGTGGATCAATCAAGTATTTGGTACCAGGAATTAGGTTTTAAAGTAGCTTTCAATGGAGAAGATTATCAAGTATTCACGATTGGAAATAGTGGAGTTCCATTAACTATTGAAGAAGGAAGTGTATCTTCGCAAGAGAACTCAACTTATCCGATTTTTTTCACTACTGATATTAAAAATACATATTTAAAGATAAAAGAAAAAGGTGTAGAAGTAACTGAATTAAAAGATGATGGTGACAATAAGTTTTTTGATTTTTACGATTTAGATAATAATAAATTGCAGGTTTGTTTTTGGGAATAAATCAGAAAATCCCTATTTTCTTATTCAACTATCGGGTGCAATAGTTTAACAAGGGATCGTCGATTATGGCGATCCTATTCTTATTTGAAGAATTATTGAAATTTTATGTTAGAATAAGTACGTGAATTAATGTACTTAAAGTAACGCAACAGGCTAGTTCAATAAGAGTGAAACAAATAAGGGAGCGAAAATTAATGATAGTTAGAGAAGTAGAAACTTCTGATGCAGAAAATTTAGCAAATCTTATTAAACAGGTTGATGAAAGTTCACAGTATATGCTTTGGGAAGCTGGAGAAAGAAATATTAAATCCGAAAACCAATTAAAGGTGATTAATGGCATTAAGAATGCTGAAAACTCTACTATACTTGTTGCTGAAAAGGATAATGAGTTGGTTGGTTACTTGATAGTTATAGGTGGTAATGCACAACGGAATAAGCATTCGGCTTACATTGTTATTGGGATTTTGAAGGGTTATAGAGGAAAGGGAATCGGAAAACAACTAATTAACAAACTGGAACAATGGGCTGTTAATCAAAATGTTAGTAGGTTAGAACTAACAGTCGTAACTAAAAATGAAGGAGCATTATCATTATATAAGAAATTAGGGTTTGAAATTGAAGGAACAAAAAGAAATTCATTGCTTTTAAATGATGAATTTGTTGATGAATACTATATGTCGAAACTTTTATAGTATTGTTCTTGAATAAACGGGTGCAATACTTTAAAAGGAAAAGCCGATGCTTATTGGCTTTGTTCCACTAAAGTTGCAGGTAAATTATACAGAGATTTTAGAACATTAAGGTAAGATTGAAGTTAAATATAGGGGGATTAAAATGGAGAAAATAGTTACTTTATTATTAACAACATTATGTATTATTGTTTTCTTATCAGGTTGTACGGATAAAAGTTCGATTCAAAACGCTGACAAAACGAATGATGACAACGCTACGAAACAACTTATTGAAGATAAAGATGACCGAATAAAAAAATTAGAAGAAAAGAATGAGGAACTAGAAAATACATCAAAAAGTATTGAAACGGATTTTAACTATGCGAAAGAGGAAGCTGATTATTATAATCAATTGATTGACGACCTTATAAATGAATACAGTGACGCTCAATTAAAGGATTTAGCAAAAGAATTATGGGATTATGAGTTAGAAGTAAATGGGTCACCTGTTCCGAAAGACGGTATAATAGAAGTGAAGAAAAACACAATTAAAGTTTCTGTGGTGCAAAGACAACCACCTTATGTAGTTTTACCAAAAGACATTTTTACACAAGGGAAAATCAGCGGAAATTATAATGAGCATCTTATAAAATTTAACCCCAGCCCAACTAAAACATATGGTACTGATGGAACAATTGTTATGGGGACTCACCACCAATTTGTTGAAGTTGAAAAAGGTGCAATAATTTCATTCTCTATCACAGGAGAGTTAAGGAAAAGGTTAGGATTAGATACTTCGGAGGTTACGATTAAGAAAAGATAATATTCCCTACTTAAGCTAACGGGTGCAATAGTTAAATAAGCAGACTGACGTTAAAGTCGATCTTTTCTTTTGTTCAGAAATTTTCGATTACTAATTGTAATATTTTGTTAACATTAAATATATAGAATTGAACTATCTGGCAGAATAGTGTAAAAGAAAGGGGTTTGAACAGATACCAACTTGTCAAAATTACGTCAGAGAATGGAGTTGGAAACAAACGTTTAAAAAGATGTTTACATTAGATACTTCTATGGAATGTCCGCATTGTGGCCAATACTATTTTAGATTCAAGATAGAATTTAAAAATTCATAAGCCTCTTCTCCTCTTGATTTACCTATGATTAATTTATCCTCACTTTTTTCTGTTAGTTTTGTATTTATCATTTTTAAATCCCTCTTTCATATCTTTTTTATTAAACCTCATACAATTTGTCCTGCAAAGTACTTAATTATTTCAACTCATACTCTTTTAGATATAATATTTTTATATAAAATTTCAGTAAAATTATGTAGAAATAAGGTTTTATTGCCGATATATGGAATAAGTGTTGATAATAGTTAATTTAGTAGGGGGCATATGAAAATGGAAAGAAAAAGAAATAATTTTAGTTTGGCTATTTTTGGCGGGTTGTTGACTTCAATAATCGGTGGAGCAGTATGGGCGTTAATTGTAATACTAACTGAATACGAAATTGGTTTTGTAGCATGGGCAATAGGTGGTCTTGCAGGTTATTCAGTGTTCTATCTGGCAAAAGGTAATGTTACTTCCGCGCATAAAGTTATTGCTGTAGTCGGAAGTTTAATTGGGATTTTACTGGGTAAATATTTCATTGTCGGTTATTATTACAGTAATAGTTTTTCTGGAATATTTAAAAGTGAAGTATTTATATTGTTTCAAGATAATATCTCAGTTTTATTTAGCGGTATGGACATCATCTTTGTATTGTTGGCTGTGATTACAGCATGGCAATTGCCAGACAAGCTAAGTAATAAAGCAACTTCGACAGATCAATCCGCTGAATCTGCTGCTGAATAATAGATAATGGAAAATGCAGGAATTTATCCTGCATTTTTCTGTGCATTTGTATTTTATTAAGGTAATTTATATTTTATGGTTTGCATTCATTAAACGCCGTATGAACTCTAGGTTTATGCCCTTCATTACCTAACAGATCATCATCAATCCTGCTTCTATGCACAGCACCATATTTCTCCAATAGCCAGAAAGGAACTATAATAAACCAATATTTTGGATGCGAAAAAAAGAAATTCAATAAGCCATTTAGGAAAGTTACAGTTAGGTTAATGACTAGCAAATTTTAATAGAACATTTAATGCCCCCATAAATGGCAGATTTAATAATAAAAAAAGAATTGAACAAAGAAGAAAGAAGACAAATTGAATTTTGTATAAAAGGATTTTAAAACAAAAAATATTTTCATTGAAAGTTGGTTTTAATTCAAATGAGAAAATGGTTTTTATCAGGATTATTTCTCGTATTTATTTCAATAATAACTGTTTGGATAATAGGCTATGTAGAAATCTTAGTTTTTTTTAATTTAATTGTAGGGTTAATTAGTTTAGTTATAGCCCTATATATGCAAATTGGAATGGTTTGGTTTTACCGTTATAACGAGTTTAGAAATAATCATGATTATGCAAGTTACAAAGGGAGAAATCGTCTTAAATATAAATTGGTTGCATTTGGTATACCGAATGTTGTGGTTGGTGAGATAGTAAACAGAGTATTTGATATTTGGACTTAGATAAATAATATTTATTCACCTATGATGGCTTTTCTTGGACTTATTTTTACTTTGATGAGTCTGAAGGGTTCTAAACTAAAGGGTGCAAGAGTTAAACAAAGCGATCATCAATTTGAAAGTCTTTTCTTATCGGAAGATCAAATAGTAAATTCGGAATATTATGTTATATTAAAGTATGATGATATCGAACTGACGGTGCAGGTAGCACAAGAAGGAACTTGCAATCGACTTAAAGGTGGTTAAAGCAATGGAACGAAAATCACTCGAATTGCATGGAAAGAAAAAACTAAAATGGACTAAAAAGTCCTTACAACATCTTAAAAACGATGAGGTTTTAATAAAAACAATTGCGGGGGCAGTTAGTGTTGGAGCTGAACTTCCACAGTATATGGAAAGTGATATAACTGATATGTCACCACAGTATCCCAAAGAAACTGGATATGAAAGTTTAGGATTGTTTCTTCTTTATCCAGAAAGCATAGATGTGCAGAACGGTCTTCAGCAATCGGTCGCGTTTATCGAATAACGCGCCCTTTTTACATTTAAGGGCCATTTTGTGGAATAAAAACTAATGTAAAAAAGCATTTAGATCGTTTCATTAGCGAATTAAACCGCAAAAAACAAGAAGAATTGTTCTTCCCTTTTTAGTATATTAAAAGCTGAAAAAGGGGTGAGATCATGAATAATAGATCCATTGGATTATTTCAAGGAATTGCATTATATATTGCAGCCATACTAGGATCAGGCGTCCTTTTTTTGTCGGGAGTTACAGCTTCAATAGCAGGCCCTGCATCTATTGTATCCTGGTTTATCGTTAATTTAATTAGTTTTCCGCTTGCCTATTCTTTTGCAAGTTTGGCCCGAAAATATCCTGATGCTGGTGGAGCAGCAACCTTTGTTAGAAAATCTTTCGGATATCACCTTGGCAATATTGTTGGTTGGTTTTACTTTGTAACCGCAGCAGTTGGGCAAACAATCGTATCATTGACTGGTGCTTTTTACGTCAATAAGGCGTTTGGATTTTCTCCCTTTGTAACAACCCTAATTGCCGTCTTTATTTTGATGATTGCAGGTGTTTCAAATTATTACGGTGTAAATGTCAGTGGTAAAGTCGCATTGATTTTAAGCACTTTGTTACTTGTACTTTTACTATCAGCCGTATCTGTGTCGTTGTCTAATATACAATGGGGGAATTTTACTCCTTTTGTTCCAAATGGATGGTTTTCCGTTGGAAGTGCTATGACGGTTATCTTTTGGTCGTTTTTCGGCTGGGAGGCCATTTGTAATCTGGCTAATAACTTTAAGAAACCGGACAAAGATATTGTCAAGGGGGCCGTTGTTAGTGCAGTTATCATTGGTGTACTATTTTTGGCGTTAAGTCTGGTCACCATTGGAACGGCTACGTATGGCAGTAAGGAAAGCAACCTGTCTCCTATTGGTGTTATAATGGGAGATGCAGTGGGTGCAGGCGCCAAATTTGTCACAGCTATTTTAGCATTCATCATTTGCACAGGAACATCAAATACGTTTGTGGCCAGTCTAACACAATTAGGGTATTCATTAAGCAGGGATGGTGCCTTCCCAAAAGCTCTTTCAAGACTGCATACAACGACTCAAATTCCGAGAAGGATGGTATTGTTTGTAATCTGTTTTTCGGCGGTAGGTGTTTTAGTGGTAAAGGCTTTGTCACTGACGTTCGATGATATTTTGTTTATTCCTACCTCTCTTGGAATTTTAGTCTATATTCTTTCGATGGCAGCAGGGGTGAGATTGTTTAAGAAGAGCACACTGCCATGGTGGGCATCATTAACCGCTTTTATTTTATGCTTACTGGTAATCCCATTTTTCCAATTTTATATTTTTGTTCCGTTAATTGTCGTGGCTTTATATGCGATTTATATGGTTATGAATAAGGGGATTTTTGCCTACAAGGGAGGGTTGAAATCTAATGAAGGATCAAAATGATATTTCCAAGGATACAATGTGGAAGGCAACAGTCTTGTGTGATTCAGCTTATGATGGGATATTCTTTTATGCAGTAAAGACAACAGGTATTTTTTGCCGACCGTCTTGCAAATCAAAAGTACCGAATGTTGGTAACGTGTCCTTCTTTTCCAATGTAGCGGATGCTCAAAAAGCAGGGTACCGACCTTGTAAAAGGTGTCGTCCCGACTTAGAATCAAAGAGTTACGATCCGTTTCAGTCGATTATAGAAGATACAAAGAAGGTCATAAAGAATAATTATTACCAAAAGATGCCCTTAAATGAAGTAGCTTTAAAGGTAGGGGTCAGTCGTTTTCATTTAAACCGAATCTTTAAGAACAGAACTGGCTATACGCCACATATGTATTTGGAAGAAATCAGAATCAAGAAGGCGAAAGAGCTACTTTTAATGACTAAGTTAAACAGCACGGAAATTGGCTATCAAATAGGATATCAAAGCATTTCCAGTTTTTATAATGCGTTTAAACGAAGTACTGGACTTTCGCCAAGCCAATTTCAAGCAAATCATGTGGAAACAGAAGTTTATTAAGGGCTTAAGCTGGATTTGTTATCCTTTCAACAATCGGGCGCAAATCATGAGTAAAGCTGCGTCTGATATTTCTTTAAAGGGTCATTTAATGTAATAAGCAGGAATGCTTTGAATGGAAGCTTTGCTTAGATGGAATCCTTCTTTTGGTGCAGTATCTCCTGACGAGTTTATTCCAATCTCTGAAGAAACGGGACTTATTCTTCCTATTGGGGAATGGGTGCTTAGAGAGGCATGCCGTCAAATCAAAAAATGGGAGAAACAAAAACTTCCAAAAGTAATGGTTTCTGTGAATGTATCGGCAAGGCAGTTCAAGGATAGAAATTTCCCCTTGAAGGTAAGGGGAATTATCAAAGAAGAAAATATTAATCCAAATGATCTCGAAATCGAAATTACAGAAAGTGTTATGTTAGATGTCGAGGGCGCATCACAAATCATACAACGGTTGAAAGAATTGGGCTTAAAAGTTGCAATCGACGATTTTGGGACGGGATATTCATCTTTGAACGTCATGAAAAGTGTCGAAATTGACACCTTAAAGATTGATAAATCTATGATTTACGATGTTTCGGAAAATGATCGCATGCTGTCTATGTTAACTGCTATTATTCGCTTAGGGAAGGACCTTAATACTCAAGTGATCATTGAAGGCGTTGAAACAAAAGAGCAAAGTGAACTACTAAAAGAGTATAGTGTGATTGGACAAGGTTATTTCTATAGCCCTCCACTTTCACCAGAACAAGTGTGGAACAAACAATGGAATAATAGAGTTTCCAAATAACTGTTAAAACATGGTTGAGTAATGAGATTTCACTGTTTCTTCGTTTCATGAAGTTTAGAGATTTAAAACAATAAATTGTATACTTGCACCAAAAGAAAATTTGCAAAATAGATAAAAAGCTTTTTTAGTAGGAGCTGTTCTTGGGTGGGATTTAATGGGTACTTTAGTTCAATAAGTAAATAATTATAATATGGAAATCGCCTAGTTCACAATGAACCAGGCGATTTATTATAAGATAACAAAAGCACGCATTTTCTGCTAATAACGATGTTGACGTATACCTTAACGAATGTGGTGTTAAATCTCCATTTAGCTAACCTTAGCAGTCGATTCATTCTATATTCAACTGCTTTAAAGAAATAACCCGGGTCATTACTTACTTTAGTGAAAACGAAATTCAGATAGGTACAAGTATCACGATATACATAAGAGAAATTCTTATACGTGTAGATTTACGACAAATTAACAGTAAGTTTGAAAAGCAAATAGAAATCCCACTTAGCATGATTTAGAAGCGCTCTTGTTAAGTGGGAAGGAATAGTCTCAGTTTCTGTTTAGAATTTTTTATTATTAATAAGTACTTTTGACTTAATACTTCTAACTTAGAAACCGATAATAATGTAAAACGTCTAGGTATAAACTCCTCTGACAATAGCAAATTCATTGAAAAATGAAGACGCAAAACTACGGACCTAAGGCATTAGCTAAGGCTGCCGAGTTACCGAAAAGGATTGGATAGCTTTTATGAATTTAATCATAGGCATTGATATGATTAGTCCGCCATTCTTTTTGGGGGGCTTTTTTAATTCTCAATTATTAATTTAAAGGGGGGATTTATGACAGTATTATTTAACGTTTGAAGATCTAAAAATAGTTATTTATTAATATTGGAGGGATTGGATGAAGAATTTTAGCCGCTTATTTTTTGCTTTAGTATTCATGATATTGATTTATTTTTCTATTACAACGAACGATGGTCAGGCAATGAGTAATAACCAGTTATCCTTAGATGAGGAGAAATTAGTTGATTGGGTAAAGGTGGATAGTCATGATGCTATATTTGGCATAACATCTAATGGAAATTTACATAAAATTGATTATAGACCTTTAGAGATTTCAAATACAATTTCGATTGGAGAAAATCCTTCAGATATTTATCTTTTTGAGGATACTCTTTATATAGCTTTACCTGAATTATCTATGATAAAAGTTGTGAATCTGTCATCAATGGAAGTAGTTAATACAATTGACACATCTGATAAACCATATAGAGTTGCTGCTAATGGTGAGGAAATTTATTATGCTGTTAATAGTAATTATTCATTATACAATTATAATATAGCCACCGAAGAAGAGACAAAAGTAGTTATTCAAAATGAAAATTACTCATACTTTTCTAGAGCAGAACTTTTTATAGACAATCTGGAAAAAACGTTATACGTTGCTGAGACTGGTTTATCAGGTTCAGACATATATGCTATTTCAACGGAGGATTACTCATTGAAAGATGTAACAACTTTTGATGATGGGTATGGTTTCCCCTATCCTAAAAGGTATTTTGTAGAAGAAAATGAAGAGTTATTTTATGCAGGCCATAAAATGAATAAAAACAATTTAGAAGAAATATTTGGCGTTTATGCTGAAGAATACAATGATATTTCCAATGAATATTCAAAAGTAGCAAACATCGTTACAGTTGATTCTGATTTTGTCTACTCTACTGATACTGTATATGACAAAGATACATTCAGAAAAGTTGGAACTGTCCCTAATTATGTTACGCATATACTGTCGGATGAAAAAGGCCGATTTATGTATAACGCAAATGAAAGTATAATATTTGAAAACGATGAAACCTATTCCGAAGAATTAACAAATCAAACTTTGACAAACAATAAGCTACAGCTCAATCAACAAATTGACGATTGGGTTCTAGAAAAGGATAGTAATCAAATCTATGCTATATCAGCACGTAAAAATGAATTACTGTTTATTGATACGAACACAATGGAAATTAGTGATAGAAAGTTTATAGGATCATTCCCAACTGATATCGATCTTGTAAATGGTAAATTATATATTTCTCTATTTGGCAGTACAAAAGTTGCTATTACTGAACCCAACAGTGATAGTCCAGTAGAGTATATTACAACAAAACAAAATCCATATGAAGTAGAAACTGATGGTAAAAATCTGTATTATACAGTATTGGATCAATGGTTAGATATATACCATATTGATTTATTAACAAGTATGGAAAGAGTACTAGAACCAGATGAAACTACAAATTACAATTATTATGAAACCAGTATTAAATTGGATAAAAATAATGATATCCTATACATAGGTGAATCAGGATTATCCGGTTCAGATCTATATGTATTGAATACCGTAGATGGGAGCCATGTTTCACAAACTGACTATAATGATGGATATGGGTTCAGCTATCCAGGCAGAAGCGTTTTCTTTGATGAAACTGATGTTTATTATGCGGGTCATCGATTGCAAAAAACGAATGTTACCAATGAAAAAGTTGAGCTTTTTGAAAGTAATAAAGATGAGTTTGTTTCCTTGGAAGATAATTATATATTTTCAAGCAAAAAAATATTTGATAAAGAAACAAATGAACTAGTTTATGAATTTCCAAATGGTATTGAGATTAATAAAGCGATTATCGATAGCGATGGAAGTGTTTTCTTATCTGTTTCTGATAATAAAGCTGTATATAAATTTGATTCCATTGAACAACTACAGGAACAAGTTGTAGGTAACTTACAAATACATGAAGGGGAAAACAATGAGTTCCAATTTTCATGGGATGAACTGACCGGTGATGGATATAAATTATATGCTAGACATTCGGACCAGGAGGAATTCCAAGCGATCTCTGAACCAATTATTGATCAACGTTTTACTGCAACAGAAGAATTGGTTAAAAGTTGGTTTGGAAACGACGTAACATTTGGTGTGAAATCGTTGTTTGGTGAAAATGAATCCTCGACAATGGACACTATCTCTAATACATTTAATGTGCCTATTCCTAAAAATATCGGACTAGATTTTGAGGATGCACCTAGTGAATATGAAGGAATGTATGGTGATACATTTTTTGTTATTAGATGGGATTTACATAAACTTATGGATGGTTTTAATGTTTATGTATATTCGGATGATGAGGAAATAAATACAGAATATAAAATTAGAGAAATGCCTAATCAAGAGTTGTTTTTTACAGAAGAAATGTATGGAGCATGGGAAGGTAAAACTGTTAATTTCGAGATCTCCCATGTAGTTAATGGAAATGAATCCGATAGAACAGAAACATTTAGTTATACATTTGAGGCTGAGAGTGATTCTGTCGAAAAAGAGGAACCTACTAGGAATAATACAAATGAAGGTGACTCAAAGGAAAAAGAGGAATCTACTAGTGACGATACAAATAAAGGTGAGCTAGAGGAAACAACTAATTCCAATGGAGATGAATCAAAAGAAGTTGAAGATGAAAAAGAAAAAGAAGAAGAAGGTAATGTAGTGCATAATGAACCAAGTAATCAGACAGAAGAAAATTCTGATGAAGTTGATAATGATGTACAATCAAATGATAGTGGTTCTGATACTAAGCGAAAGGTTGTTAATGCAAAAGCCACAGTACAGGGTGATGTGCTTATAGTCTCTGATAATTACTTCGATGATCTAGAAGATGGTTCAGAACTTGAGATTAATGTAAATGAAAATAATAATGACTTAAACCAAATTTTATTGACAGAAGAACAAATAAGAAAGATGAGAGAAAATAGAAACTTAGTTTCTATTATAAAAAAGACAACAAGTGTTACAATCCCAGCTTCTATTTTTGAAGGAAAAGAATTTGACACTAAAATAATAGTAAATAAACTTGAGTCGAATGATGAAGCAATCAGTGATGTTTTTGACTTCACAATAAGTCAAGGGGATATTAATATTAGCGAATTCTCTGACCCCGTAACATTAAGCTTTAAAGTGAATACATCTAGAATAGAAAACCCTGAAAATGTTAAAATTTATTACTATAATGAAGACGAGGAAATTTGGGAGCTTGTCGGTGGGACATATGAAAATGGTGTTGTAACTGCTCAAACAAGTCACTTTAGTGTTTATTCTGTGTTTGAAAAAAGAGACGAGGAGTCATCAGAAGAAGTTGCCGGAGAAGAAACTCAAAACTCTTCTAATGAAAGTGTAGAAGAGGCAAGTGCAGAAAAAGAAGTTTTTAATCAGAAAGAATATTCCCCATCATCAATTATCTGGGTAATTGTGATAGGAATATTAATAACAACAGGTATTATTGTATTTATTATTCGAAAAAGAAGATTTAGCTAATATATATTTAAGGCGCGCTAACATATGTTAGCGTGCCTTTTAGTTCTGAAACAGGAGTGTAAGCTTTTACTGGCTCTAGTTTAGTTGAAGTAGAATTAAATTTATTTTTTTAAAACCGAACCATCATTTCGTGTGTCTAATATAAAAAGGG
This sequence comes from Virgibacillus salinus, assembly GCF_900102415.1. Taxonomy (NCBI): domain Bacteria; kingdom Bacillati; phylum Bacillota; class Bacilli; order Caryophanales; family Bacillaceae; genus Virgibacillus; species Virgibacillus salinus. The sequence continues at coordinate 548,449 of NZ_FNKD01000002.1, read as the reverse complement.
GGGGAGAAGATAAAATGAAAAAAATAAGTGTAACTTTTACGTTGCTATTATCAATAATTTTAATCCTTTCAGCGTGTAAGGGGGTAGAACAGGAACAGGAAAGTCAGGGAAGTGAACCAGAAACTAAAACAAAGAATGATGAAGTTGCACAAAAAACAGAAAAACAGAATGATGAAGAAGGTTCGGAATTTCACACAGAAATTCCTTCTATAAAAAAAATAAGTGCAGATGGTTTAAACATAGTATTAGATAATAGTTACCAAGAAATATGTTGGAATGATTGTGATGACGACAGGACATATAATTACCCTGACATTCACTCTGGTGATGTAGAAGTTGGTGACAGCATTTTAATTGACTGGAGAGATATGAAACCAAGCCCTACTGAAATTATCTTAATTCAAGTAAACAGTTCAGGAGAAGAAATTAGTAAAAAAAATATAAACACTGATAGTTCTACGTTAAACATACAAGTTGGAGAAGAAGAAATTGGAAAACAATATGCAATTCAATTCATATGGAAAGACGGAGAACAACTTAAAGGTCATAGTATGTTAAATTATAAGCTGAAATAAAACTATTTCACTAACGGGTGCTAGAGTTGAATAAGGAGTTTGTACGAAAGCTCCTTTTTTAATTGTTCTAAAGCCGCAGTTTTATTTAACTAAGAATTTTTTGACAAGATTTATGATAAAGGATATAATTTTTAGAAAATTTCATATTAAATAGCGTTGATGAGAAAAGTAGTTAAGAAGTGGATATTTACAGAGAGCTCCTGTTTGCTGAAAAGGAGTAGTATTCCTCTTAATGAATAAAGCCTCGGAGCTTCTTACCAATTTAATGAAAATTAGGGATAGTGAGACGGGTTCTTCCGATAGAAAGATAGGGTATGAATGTACCTGAAGAGGTTGATTTGGTGACATATCAACAAACTGAGGTGGTACCACGAAGTTATAACTCTCGTCCTCAAGAATTATTTCTTGGAGGTGAGAGTTTTTTTATTGTATTACTTTACATTTTTAATATTAAAATTCAGAGAGGGGAAATCAAATGAATCCTTTGTTGTTAGATGTTCCTTTACAATTAGAAACAGACAGACTAATACTTCGAGCACCACTTCAAACAGGAGACGGTAAAATTGTAAACCAAGCAATTAGAGAATCCTTTTTTGAATTAAAAGCGTGGTTGCCATTTGCTCAAGAACTTCCTACTGTTGAAGAAACAGAGATAAATTTAAGAAATGCTCACATAAATTTCTTAAAGAGAGAAAGTTTTCGTTTTCTTATATTTGATAAAGAAAGCAATGACTTTATTGGAACAACAAGCATTCAGGGAGGGATTGACTGGGACATTCCTAAATGTGAAATTGGGTACTGGATAAATACAAAGTTTAGCGGTAATGGATATATGACAGAAGCAGTAGAGAAATTAGCAAACTTTGGGTTAAATAATATCAAATTTAGAAGAATTGAAATAAGGTGTGAATCAACCAATCTTAAAAGTCGTGCTATCCCTGAAAAACTTGGGTTTGTATTAGAAGGCACTTTAAGAAATGATGATTTGTCCGCAGATGGTAGCAGGCTGACTGACACTTGTTTTTATTCCATAATAAAGTAACATTGTGAACATTTACACTTTAAGTAACAGGTGCAATAGTTTAACAAGGGATCGTCGAATATGGCGATCCTATTCTTATTTGAAGAATTATTGGAATTTTATGTTAGAATAAGTACGTGAATTAATGTACTTAAACTAACGCAGCAGTTTAGTTGAACAAGGGGGGGTATTAAGTGATTAAAAAGAGGCTGATGTTATTTCTGTTAATCGGATTATACCTGACTGGATGCTCAAATTTATATTCTCCTAGCTCAAAGGCGTACTATGTAGGGGAAAGTGAAAACTGGAAGATTGTTTATGATAGAGATAAACACTTAGTTATTGAATACATCGGTGATGAGCCAATCCCTCAAGAAAAAATAGAGATATCCAGGAAATATAAGGAGATGAAATTTACCAAGTCGTTCCCTCTATCCGAAAAAGGAAAACAGACCATTGGTTTCCAGCTTAGTGAAGAACCAACCAGCTATGAAATTACTATCCATTGGGAAGAACATACCGAAAGTTTGAACTTAAAAGAAATGTAAGTAAAGTAATTCACCCTTTGTTCTTCCACTAGCGGGTGCGATTGCGAAATAAGGCAGTCACTATTTCACTAACGCAGCAGATTAGTTGAATGAAAAATTAGGAATGGAGCGATAAATCTGAGGTATATAACTGTACTTATAGTCTTTTGTTTTACAATATTATTTGCTTATGATTACTTTCCAAGTATTTCACAAGTAGTAGAAATACCAAAGTCGGTACTTATTTTTCTCGTAATTGGCTTGGTATTAGCCAGCATATACTGTAGCAGGGGCAGAAACTTTGACAATAAAGATACTTTAAAGTGGCAGGTATTCATTACTGGTTATATATTTTTCTTAATGGGATTGTTTACATTCTTAGGTGGGGAGTCGGCTACTGGAATATCATTTAGAAATGGCTTCTTTTGGCTTGTCCTACTAATATCTCTTGTTGAAATGTTTTCTAAATGGAGGAAGGTTAAGAGTTCACAACAAGTGTTATGTAAAGATTCCTAAAAAATTTTATACTAAAGTAACTGGTGCTTAAGTTGAATAAGATAATGAACTCAGGGTGAGGAAGTATGTAAATAGAAATATTATCAGAGAGAACACCTTCGCTTTTTATGAAGCGTTTATAATACAGTTAAATGATAAAATCTCGACGGTTATATATTTAAAAATATAAGAGGTGGTTTGATGAGATGTAACTACCCAATAATGAATATTATGAGCACCAGGGACCTGGAGTTATTGTTCTGTTAAGGTTTATTTCTAGTTAACATAATATATATTATAGGAAGCTGTAGCAGTTTTAATGAATTACATCTCAATATCCAAGTATACTATTGATATTGAGATGTAATAGAAAAAATCACGCTATAAATTTATAACGTGATTTCGTGATTATTTTTCTCCAACATATCTAGCTGCTGGCCTAAAAATTGTATTATTGTTTGCTTGTTCCGTTGCGTGTGCACACCAACCAACAACTCTGCTTGAACTAAAGATTGCTGTAAATAATGTTGAATCTAACTCCAGTGATTTCATAATTGCTGCAGCATAATATTCTACGTTTGTATATAGTTTCTGATTTGGTTTATATGTGTTCAGTATTCTTATTGTTTCTTGTTCCGTTTTTAATGCTAAATCAATCCAATCAGGAATATCAGCCAACTCGAGTATTTTATCTTTTAGAGCTTCTGCACGTGGATCAAACGTTTTATACACTCTATGGCCAAATCCCATAATTCTTTCATTATTATTTAGTTTTTTGTGAATTACTTCACCTATTTTATTTTCGTTACCTATTTCATCAAGTAATTCTATAACTCCAGATGGTGCGCCGCCATGTAATGGTCCTTTCATAGTTCCTAAAGCACTTGTTACCGCAGCAGTCAGATCACTTTGTGTGGAAACAGTTACTCTTGCGGAAAATGTCGATGCATTCATACCATGTTCCATAGTCATAATCATATACGCCTCGAGCATCTTAACGTCCGATTTATTTACATTGCCAACAAGCATATAAAGAAAGTTTTCAACATGAGTTAGGTTCAAATCAGGTTCAATTACTTTCATAGAACTTAATCTCCGATAACGGTAAGCGATTATTGTTGGCATGATCGCTATAAGCTGGATAGCATCAGTATTACTAGATAATGAAGATATTGCAGTTCTCAGAACATCCATTATAGATAAATGTTTTGGTATGTTATCTATTATTTCTTTGACATGGCCAGGCAATTTGCGCTTGTTCTTTAACTTTGAATTAAATACAGCGAGTGCTTGATTAGATGGTAATTCCCCGTACAGCAAAAAGTATGCAACTTCTTCAAATGTGTTATTTTTTACAAGGTTTTGAATGGGTGTCCCTCGATAAATCAATCTTCCATTTTTGCCATCTATATTACTTAACTTCGTTTCCGTAACAATTACTCCTTTTAATCCTGGCTGGTACATTATACGCTCCCCCTTCCCTCTCATTGATATTTCAATTATATATTAATTCAATCATTATTAAAATTTAAATAATTTTAGTATAATAATAAATATATTTTATTAATGGGGTGCTACTTATCGATACACGAACATTAAAAACCTTCATTTTGGCTGCAGAACATGAGAATTATAGGATTGTTTCGGAAAAACTGTTTATTACTCAGCCAGCAGTTAGTTCTCAAATAAGGCAATTGGAAAAAGAAATCGGTGGTAAACTGTTCGATAAACGTGGGAGGCATATAAAATTAACTGAGTTAGGTCGTTTATTTCACAAAGAAGCAAAGGAAATTGTTGCACAAAGTGAAAGAAGTTTAAGTCAAATCAGCAAATTCCAGCAAGGATTTAATAAAACAATACGTATTGCTATTTCCCCTTTACTCGCAGATACAATTCTGCCAAGTACATTAAGAGAGTATAAAAAGCAGTATCCACATGTTGAATTATCGATAAAAGTATTGGAATCAAAGGAAATAGCGGCTGTAGTAGAAGATGGGAGTGTCGATGTTGGATTGTCCTGTTTACCTGGAGATCCAAACGTGAAATGCTTAAAATTTCACGAGGAGTCTGTTGTTCTTGTATGTAATCATGACGGCTATGATGCGGAGTCTGGTCCTATTGTTGATGCAAAGGATCTTCTTGAAAATAATATTATATTAACAGATAATCATCCATCCTATTGGAATTTTCTAAAGGAGCAATTGAAAGCCACACTATCTTCATACCAATTTATGAGCGTCACACACTCCTATATAGCAAAACGTTTTATTTTGGAAGGTATTGGTGTTAGTTTTCTTCCAAAATCCATTATAAATCGTGAAATAATCGAAGGCAGATTAATAGAAATTCCCGTTTCTTTTATGGAGTTGCCAACAGCAAGTATGTATATAATTTACAAATATGAACATGAAATTGAAACTGACTTTGTAAAATTTATATCTAATTTTCATTTAAGTTAAAAAAGAAGCAACCAAATTGGCTGCTTCTGATTGGTAAAGAAACTAATTATTCGATTTCAACCTTAGGTAAAGGTTTTTTTGCTGGACCCTCTATAACTTCACCAGTATATGAAAATCTTGATCCATGACAGGGGCAATCCCACGTTCGATCCCCAGAATTCCACTCTACTTCACATTTCATGTGGGTACATGTAGTATCTAAAGCATAAAGATTCTTTTCATTATCTTTGTAAACTCCGGTTCTTTGTCCATTAATTCGTGTAACAGTAGCATTATCGGGGGATAGATCATCTAAATTATCATCTCTTCTATCCATTTTCCCTTTTGCCATATGTTTTGCTACATCGGCGTTAATTCCTGTGAACTGGCGCAATGCAGGATCAGCTTGAAAACGCGAAGGTGTATATAATTCTTTGTAAAGTGTATCTTCTTGAAGAATCATATCGGTTATCATTTTTGCTGCCAGCGTACCATTTGTCATGCCCCATTTACGAAAACCGGTTGCAACAAAAACAGATTGTTGTGCCTTTGTAATGGGGCCTATATATGGAACATTATCCAATGTTATTAAATCTTGTGCTGACCATCGATTTACAAACTCTGAAATCCCAAAATTATTTTCGGCATATTCTTGTAATACATTATAATGATGCATTGTTGATTTGCCTTGACCTGCTTTATGGTTTTCTCCACTTATCAGCCACAGATCATCCTCTGCAACACGAATTGATCTTGTTGGTTCTTCTGCATTTATATACATTCCACCAGGAAATTTTTTATTAGACTTCCCTGCAACTACATAGGATCTATCAGCATACATTCGTGTTGGATAAAACCCTTGTCCATCATAAAATGGATAATGAGACGCCTCAATAACATAACGACATGTAATACGATTTCCATCTTTCAATATAATTGAAGGGTGTTTGTTATATTCAATATCTGCTGCAGTAGTATTTTCATAAATTTCAAGCCCATTTTCAACACTGTCTTTCAGCAATGCCTTAAGGTATTTCAATGGATGAAACTGTGCCTGTCGCTTCATTAATAATGCCGATTTCATAGGTACATCAAGTGGCATGTTTTTAACTAGTTCACTGGGTATTTCCAATTGGTCATAGGCTTTCTTTTCGTTCTCCAATTTGGATATGTAGGAATCATCATTCGTGAATACATACGCATCCTCTTCCTTGAGATTACAATCTATTTTGTGTTCTGTAACGATGTCGCTAATAAGCTTTTTTGCTTCGGTTGCACCCTTGTAATATAATGAAGCTTTTTTGGAACCGAAGTGCTCGATTAGTTCATTATATATTAACCCATGTTGAGCAGTGATTTTGGCCGTGGTATGGCCTGTTGTACCATTGAGTATTTTACTGGCATCAATTAAGACAACTTGTACGCCTTCCCTTGCCAGTAAATACGCAGTTGTAATTCCTGTTATACCGCCACCTACAATACCAACATCAGTTTTGATCGATTTATCCAGTGACGGGTATGAAGGTAATTGTACAGAATCCCGCCAGTATGGCTCTGGATTTTGAGGTAATTTCATGTTGTGTGACATCTACCTTAACTCCTTTATCTTGTCGACTATAAGCTCAACTTTATTTTTATCAGTAATACGATAATTATACATTAATGCTCGGGATAGTTAGAAAAGTGGCTTATAATCATGCCTTAGTTGCACTTATGCATAAGAAAATTTCTTTTCTTAAATAACAAAAAAGAACTGAAGTCTCTCAGTTCTTTTTTGTCCACTATTATTTTACTTTATTTTTATATTGAGATCTTGAGCGGTATTGTTGTGGTGACCTCGCTGGGTATGTTACAGGAATAGTATAAAAATGAACTAATCTAGTAAACGGTATTGATGCAAATAACCCGAAAGCTGTCAAAGTGTGTAACTTAAAGATGAACGGGATATTTCCCATTAGGTGGTACTGTGGATTCAAAATAAATAAACTTCTGAACCAAGGTCCAATAGATGTTCGATAATCAAACTCCTGAGGTGTTACATCTTGAAAAACGGTCATATATGTTCCAATAGCTGAAACAATTAGAAGCGCTATTACCGAATAGAAGTCTGCAAACGTTGCATGAATCCTGACTGGATCAATAGTCATTTTTCGAATCAGCAAGATAATCAGTCCTGCGACTACCATTATACCTGCAAGAGATCCCCCATATACTGCTCCAATATGGTACAAATGATCTGATACTCCTATTGCCTGATAAAAATCCATTGGGATAACGATTCCCATGACATGTCCGAAAAACGCAAAAATAATCCCAAAGTGAAACAAGGGTGAACCAATCCGAAGCCATCTTTTTTCAAAGAATTCCGTTGATGGTGCTGCCCATGTCAATTGTCGAAATGCAAAGCGATTTAATAAACCAACTATCATAATAACTATGGTTATATATGGGAAAATCACCCACCAGAAAATTTCACTCACACATTATCCCTCCTTTGCTGTGATTTTGATTACTTGTACATGATAGGGTATGGTAATTCTTCCAGATCCGCGTCTTCTCTTTCAAATTCCAATTTGGCAATTTCTTCTTTTGTTGGTTCAGGGAACACATTTTTTCTTAAGATGTACAATATATTGTAATAAGGATTATCAAGCGGAAGACTGCTGATGATTCGCTTTAATGCAACAGCGAGACGTCTAACCAGTCGATCATTGTCCTGACTGTCTGGAGCGACAGCCAGGAACTCAAACAACATTGGAATGTAATCAGCTAGTTCGTCATCTACTCTTTCAAATCCTGCATCACTGATAATTTTTTGCAGCCTAATAAATGCTGCACCTCGTTTACTGCTATCACCTAATTCGTGAGCAGTTAGATATAAGCCATGTTTAGCTTTTAAGTCAAATGTTGATACATACAACTTTTTAAGCTCTTCTGGTGATAATCGGTGAATTGACTTTAATGCCTTGTTCAGTTCTTTCTTTAATTCTGGTGACGTTATATTATCGTTAATACAGTCTTTTATATCTATCTGTTCATTAATGAAATTATCGTCAGGATAGGCTAACAAACGGGAACCAATAACAAGTATGGTACGTTCCTGTTCTTCCATATGCTTATCTACCCTTTCCAAATGCTGTTGTTACTACACCCTCTGGTGGTGCTAAATCTTCTAAACTGCAAGCACCCTGCTCATAGTAAAGTTTGTCTTCGCCATCCATTTCTCTTCGCCCAGTTGGAATGACAAATCTTTCATTATACTTTGCAATACCTAGTAAACGTGCCATATCCTCAACCTCTTCAGGATTCGTGTCTGCTTCATTTAATAATTCGCTTTGTCTGAATTCATCGATACCACCTACTGTTTTACCTCGCATATGAACTCGCATAGCTATTAATTTAAGAAGTACTTTACGGATAACTTTGGTGTCATCGGCCGCAAGTATGGAAGCTAGGTATTGAACCGGGATACGCATCTGATCAACAGCAGGAATATACCCGTCAGTGTCCAATTCGTCTTCATTTGTAATATGATTCATAATTGGACTTAGCGGTGGTACGTACCAAACCATTGGTAATGTACGGTATTCCGGATGTAACGGTAACGCAATTTTCCACTTTATTGCCATTTTGTATACAGGAGAATTTTGTGCCCCATCAATCCACTCATCATTAATTCCAGCTTTTCTCGCTTCCTCAATAACTTCTGGATCAAATGGATCCAAAAATACAGAAAGCTGTGCTTCATAAAGATCTTGTGGATCTTCAACAGATGCAGCATCTTTTACTTTATCCGCATCATACAAAACTACGCCAATATAGCGAATTCTTCCAACACATGTTTCAGAACAAATGGTTGGCATTCCTGCTTCAGTTCTTGGATAGCAGAAGTTACATTTTTCAGCTTTATGTGTGTTCCAGTTATAATAAACTTTGTGATATGGGCAGCCACTCATACAAAAGCGCCATCCACGACATGCTTCCTGATCGACCAGGACAATTCCATCTTCATCACGTTTATATAGTGCACCTGAAGGACATGACGCAACACATGATGGATTCAAACAATGTTCACAGATTCTAGGTAAATACATCATAAATGTTTTCTCGTATTGCATTGAAATATGCTCTTGCAGTTTTTCAACTGTTGGATCCGTCGATACAATCTCAGTTCCTCCTGCAAGGTCATCATCCCAGTTGGGTCCCCATTCCGGTTTGTCAATGAACTCTCCTGTTATCTGGGATTGCGGTCTGGCAACAGGCAGATTTTCACCTTTGGGACTATTAATCAGGTTTTGATAATCATATGTCCATGGCTCGTAATAATCTTCCATAGTAGCCATATCAGGATTGTAAAAGATGTTCATAAGTTTGGATATAGGGCCACCTGCTTTAAGCTGCAGCTTCCCGTTTTTTAGAACCCAACCACCTTTATAGTGATCGGAATCCTCCCATTTTTTAGGATAACCAGGTCCGGGACGTGTTTCCACATTGTTAAACCACATATATTCTGTTCCGGGACGATTTGTCCAAGTATTTTTACATGTAACTGAACAAGTATGGCAACCAATACATTTATCCAAGTGCATAACCATTGCTACCTGTGCCTTAATTCTCAAGCCAATCAACCTCCTTAAGTGCTCTAATAACTGCAATTGTATCTCTCTGATGTCCCGTTGGGCCGTAATAATTGAACCCATAACTCAATTGTGAATAACCGCCAATCATATGTGTTGGTTTCAGTGTTATACGCGTAACACTGTTATGAGTTCCGCCACGTTTTTTGCTGATCGAAGTTGCTGGGACACCCATTGTACGGTCCTGCGCATGATACATGTAGGCCATACCTCTGGGGATACGATACGTGAGAACAACTCTTGCAGCAATTGCACCATTTCGATTATAAACCTCAACAAAATCATTATCATTTAGATCAATCGATGCGCCATCTTCTTCGTTCATCCAAATCGTCTGCCAGCCTCTGAACAATGTTGACATATGCGTGGTATCTGTAAACATTGTGTGAATTCCCCATTTTTGGTGTGGTGTCAGATATCTGACAGTAATCGATTTCCCATTTTCTTCAACGCCTTTCTCGCTCTTCAGAAACGGACCGTAATTTAACGGTGGCAAATATAATGGTAACCCTTCACCAAAGTCGAGCATCATTTCATGATCCATATAAAAGCTTTGCCGCCCTGTCAGCGTACGCCATGGAATGTTATATTCCGTATTAACAGTAAATGGAGAATAACGTCGATGGTCTTTTTCAAGTCCGCTCCAAACAGGTGTTGAGATAGCGGTACGTGGCTGAATACTTAAATCATATAATGTATGATCTTCTTCCTCACGTGCTCGGGAAATATCACCAAGCTTCTGTCCTGTTTTGGCCTCGAGTGATTTCCATCCTGCAACTGCCCGTTTACCATTTGTTGCGCCAGACATAAGCAGAATTGCATTAATTGCTTGTTTGTCAGTATATAAGTCTGGATTACCTTTTCCGATGCCTTCACGTCTTGACTTGCCAAGTCGTGAACCAAGTTCTTCATAAACCTCTTCCCCTGGAATTGTAACACCCTTACCACCGTAACCATTTTTAATCAACGGACCGATAGTGGTCAGTTTTCGGAAAACATTTGGATAGTCACGTGTAACAACTTTCATGTTCGGCATTGTTTTTCCAGGAATTGCCTCTACTTCTCCTTTTCGCCAATCCTTCACCTTGCCAAATGGCTGAGAAATCTCACTTTTTGAGTCGTGTGCAAGAGGCGAAGTGTGTAATTCCTCTGTAGCTGGAAGATGTTCTTCCGCAAGTTCTGAGAAAACTTTACTGATTTCCCGGAATGTGTTCCAATCGCTTTTAGCTTCCCAAGGTGGTGAAATAGCAGCATTGAAAGGGTGTACAAACGGATGCATGTCGGTACTGCTAATATCAAATTTCTCATACCAGGTTGCAGCCGGCAACACAATATCTGAAAAGAGACCTGAACTTGTCATACGGAAATCGACACTGACTAATAGATCAGCTTTACCGGTAGGTGCTTCACCATCAGTTTTTACGTCTGAAGGCTGCCAAGAATTTTCGGGTTCTGCAAGCACCTGATTATCTCCCCCAACTAAGTGCTTAACAAAGAATTCGTGGCCTTTTCCACTATCTCCCAACAGGTTGGATCGCCAATTAAAAAATACTCTAGGGAAGTTTCTCGGATCATCCGGATTTTCAATTGCCCACTCAAGCTTGTCATCCTTCAGTTGACTTACAACATCATCAATTATCTCTTGTTCGGATTGTGCTCCTCTTTCCCGGATCTCTTTCACAATATCAATTGAATTCTTTGTAAATTGCGGATATGACGGTAACCAGCCTAGTCTTGCTGATAGAGCATTTATATCTGCAGGGTGGATTGAATCGTATTTGTTTCCCCAGTCGGTTTCTTCTTCCTCATCAGGCACAGTTTCATATCTAAACTGATCCGTTTGAAAGTAAAAATAAGAAGTTCCGTTCTGCAGACGTGGTGCTTTTTCCCAGTCATTTGCAAAAGCTACTTGTTGCCACCCCTCTTGAGGTCTTACTTTCTCCTGGCCAACATAATGTGCCCAGCCTCCGCCGTTTACGCCCTGTGAGCCTGTAAGCAGCACAAGGTTAAGGATACTTCTGTATATTTGATCACTATGGTACCAGTGATTTGTTCCGCCACCCATTGCTATCATAGATTTTCCTTTTGTGCGTTCAGCGTTGTCTGCAAACTCCTTTGCAACTTTAATAACGTGGGTTTTATTAACTCCTGTTATGCTCTCTTGCCATGCTGGTGTATAAGGTTTTGGATCATCATAATCTGTCGGATAATCACCAGGTAAATTACGATTGACCCCAGTATGTGCCATCATTAAGTCATAGACAGTAGTTACTTTAAGTGTTTCACCATTATTGTTCTGAATAGTCTTAACTGGTACTCCGCGTTCCACAATATTGCCATTCTTCTCTGCAAAATACGGGAACTGCACCATTGCTGTTTCATCTGGGTTGTCAATAAAGCTTAATAATGGATCGATAGAACTTCCATCTTCTTTTTCCAGTTCCAGGTTCCATTTATTGTCGTCATCCCAACGGAATCCCATGCTACCATTTGGTGTTTCTAAATTACCCGTAGTTTCGTCCCATACCGTTGTTTTCCACTCACTTAACTTGTGATCACCGTTCAGGTCTGATGCCCGAAGGAAACGGTTACTGCGGTAGGATCCATTTTCTTCATTCAATGTCACCAAAAATGGCAAGTCAGTAAATTTCTTTGCATACGAAGTAAAGTATGGTGTTTCTTTGTTTACATAGAACTCTTTTAAAATAACGTGGGTCATGGCCATAGCTAAAGCACCATCAGTTCCTGCCCGAGCAGGAAGCCATATGTCAGCAAACTTTTCATATTCAGCATAGTCGGGACTGACTCCAACAACTTTGGTGCCATTATACCTTGCTTCCACCATAAAGTGTGCGTCAGGTGTACGGGTTTGAGGTAAATTAGTTCCCCAGATAATGAAATATTTGGAGTTATACCAGTCGGCACTTTCCGGGACATCAGTCTGTTCTCCCCATACTTGAGGTGATGCTGGTGGTAAATCAGCATACCAATCATAAAAACTTAATATAGTACCACCAAGTAATGATAAAAAGCGGGTTCCTGCAGAATAACTGACCATAGACATGGCTGGAATTGGACTGAATCCTGCAATCCGATCTGGCCCGTAATTTTTAATTGTATGGATACTTGAACTAGCAATAATCTCGCACATATCTCTCCATGATGCTCGGACAAATCCTCCCTTGCCTCGAGCACTGACATACTTTGCTCGTTTTTCAGGATTTTCTGTAATATTCTCCCAAGCTTTTACTGGATCACCAGCTTGTTCTCGCTCTTGTTTCCATAATTCATATAAGTCACTGCGTATGTATGGATACTTAACACGAATAGGGCTGTATGTATACCAAGAAAAACTTGCACCCCTAGGACAGCCTCTTGGTTCATACTCCGGAAAATCATCTCCGGTACTTGGATAGTCCGTCTGCTGTGTCTCGGATGTAATAATTCCATCTTTAACATAAATCTTCCAGCTGCATGAACCGGTACAGTTTACCCCATGGGTTGATCTGACTATCTTGTCATGCTGCCAGCGTCTCCGATATATATCTTCAGAATCACGCGGACGAGGACTTTCCTCGGTGAAATCATCATTAATTTTTTCACCATGACGGATATGTTTAAGTGTTTCTAACAGTTTATTACTGCTCCTCATCTATTTTCACCTTCTTCATTTAATGATTGGATAGGATTAAACCGTTCGCCAAGAATTTTAAAACTGCCTGCACCTTCTTTTAATTCTTCAAGAAATATCTTTAGGCTTGGAACGTTTGAAGAAACCACTATTAAACGTTCTAAGGTGTTGTATTCCTCAATCGCATATATTTCTTCAATCACTTTTGGGGGTATTTCCCCAAATCGCATCTTAAGTATTGCTATTAGGTCTTCTCTATCCTGGACATAACTAGCACCGTCTTCAAACAACATCTAAATCCCCCTATTTTTGCTGGAGTTATTACATCTTCATCATTTTAAAATAATCTGCTATCATAACTTCTTTACAAGCTTCTCCAAGTTCTTTGGAAAAGTCTGTCATTTCCTCACCCATTCTTTCAACTGCTTCATGTGAAAAATACTTCGATTTTTGGTGTGCGAAGCCATCTCCATAATAAAAAATGAGTTGGTATTGCTTCGAATCTTTAATGACGTGTGCTTGGATATCATAAGGATGTATATTATAATGTTTTTCCACTTCTTCCATTAGAAAGCTGTACAGATCCGGCAAAGCGACTCTTAAAAATTGTTCCTGCTCTGTCTGTAATCGTTCTGATTCCATATCAACTCACCTCCAGTAATTTTTTTAATATATGATTAGTGTTCTGGTAGTACTTCCATTTCTTTTTGGTTATGAAGCTCATCTACTATAATTAACGATTGGAATTTTTGGACAACTCCATCATTGATGCCGTCGTCTTTTAGAGTGGATTTAATTTCCTTAATTAATATCCTTAACAAATTATGATCTCTGGTTAATGCAACAATATCCTCATTTAGATCGGGATTTTCTTCAACTAATTCTTTATATAATCCTTCTTCTTCAGCTTCAGCATGTCGAAGTGTTCTAGTTTCCCATTGTTCGACAATTACATAAGCTAGTTCCAACGCTTTTTCGGTATGATTATCTCTAACTAGCTTATCGAGGAAATTCGTCAATTCAATTGCCTCATTTAGTGCTGCTTCATGAATAGCTTTGTGACTATCGACATGTTTTAATGCAGGACCTGACATAAAATGATCACCTCTTTGAGTGTACTATTTTTATTAATTGTTTATAATAATTAAGATAGAAACTTATTCCATCTAGTAGATTCAGCATATCATGTATCATTTTATGGAACAATTAATTATATTGAATATTTAAATTTAAGTGACAATTATCACATAAATAGATTCAAGTGAAACCCATATACTTTATCATCGAGTTATTAGTTTAATTAGCATATTTTGCGGTAATATACTATTAGGTTGTTATGCATTGTAAAAAATATGCAATAAAGTAATATTATTCTAGGGAGTGATTACATGCTTCTACATGTAACTGTAAGCGGGCGAGTACAGGGAGTTGGTTTCAGGTACACCACTCAGCAAAAAGCAAAAGAACATGGTTTAACCGGATGGGTCCAAAATCAATCTAATGGTACTGTTGAATTGGAAGTTGAAGGTGAGGAGACAAGTGTAAATTCATTTTTAATAGAGCTGGAAAGTGGGTTTAATCAGTTCATTCGTGTTGATGATATAACAGTGGAGAAAATAGAGGAGCATAAGGGTTATAATAATTTTTCGATAAAATAAAAGCCGCCCTCTTATGAGTAGCGGCTGTTGCTTTATTGTTGATCTTCATAGAATTTACGATTTAAAGCAATGTATTCATTTTCTTCTTCAGGAACTTCATCTTCCATATAAATAGCTTCCACTGGGCAAACTGCTTCACAAGCTCCACAATCAATACATATATCCGGATCAATGAAGAACATATCTTTTCCTTCTTCTATACAATCAACAGGACAAACTTCGACACATTCGCCTGATTTCTCATCTTTACAAGGTGATGTAATAATAAATGCCAAGTAAATCTCCTCCTCAAAATTAAGGCCAAATATTTATTTATACAATAATACTACATAAACTTTCCTATTCTTTCAAGCTAATTACACACATAGTTAGGCTTTTATACATATTATTTATTATTCGATAAATAGAGGAGCGAATGTACATGGAAGTAATCATAAGACCAAATGATTCGTTTTGGTATTATAGCCAATTATTCGATATTCCACTCATATTAATAGAACAATCAAACCCACAACTCAATCCAGATCAATTACTAGTGGGACAAAGTATTAAATTGCCAGGGTATACATTAAATAATTACCAAATAAATGGAAATGATTCCTTATGGAAAATTGCAATTGAGAATAATATTCCAGTAGATATGCTTTTATTAATGAACCAGTCAATTGATGCAAAGAACCTTCAGATTGGGCAAACGATTGTAATTCCACAGCGTGTAAATGGTTTGCTTATATCTGATTTTGACAATTATACATTTGAAAAAATGGTGAGCGATATTAATAACCTATTATCAGTTTATCCGTTTATCTCAAGACAAATAATTGGTAAATCTGTAATGGGTAAAGATTTAGTGGAGTTGCAGATTGGAAATGGTAGTAAACAAGTTCATATAGATGGATCTTTTCATGCTAATGAATGGATAACAACTTCTGTAATTATGCGGTTTGTAAATGAGTATGTTCTTTCACTGACAAATAAAAAGACTATTCGTGGTGTAAATATGCTTCCATTATATAATGAATCATTTCTATCAATTGTTCCAATGGTAAATCCAGATGGTGTTAATTTGGTTCTGGAAGGTGCAGAGGCTGCGGGAGAGTTTAAACAAGAAGTTCTTGAAATAAACTATCAGAATGAGGATTTCTCAAATTGGAAAGCAAATATATCAGGAGTAGATTTAAATAATCAATATCCAGCACTTTGGGAAGTAGAAGCAGCACGTAAACCGGATTCACCACAACCACGTGATTACCCTGGGCCATACCCATTATCTGAGCCAGAAGCTATTGCAATGGCAAATCTAGCAAGAGAACGAAATTTTTTGCGTGTTAATGCATTTCATACGCAGGGAGAAGAAATATATTGGGGATTCGAAGGACTTGAACCAGCAGTTTCGAGAGCCGTTGTAAATGAGTACGCTCGTGTAAGCGGCTATCAGCCAATACGATATGTAGACAGTTATGCAGGCTATAAAGATTGGTTCATTCAGAACTTTAGACGTCCAGGATTTACAATAGAATTAGGAAGTGGCGTTAACCCGCTACCGTTCGCTCAGTTTGAGGAAATATATCAGGAAAGTCTAGGTATTATGGTAGCTAACTTATATTTATAGCATAAGGACTAATCACCCCATAAGCACTCTATTGAGTGGTTATTGTACTCAATATTAATCAAATAAACATCAGGATTCCGAAGGCTTTTCCATCCTTCAAAACCAAAACTCGGGTCATATTGTTTCAGTAATAAAGCCATCAGATTTCCATGGCTTACTAGAATGACATTTGTTGCATTTTTATCCGACTGGACACTTTCAATTACTAATTTTGCCCGATTAACTGTATCATTACTTGATTCACCACCTGGCAAATTGAAGTCTAAATCTGTAAATGACTGTTCTAATACATCCATCCAATCATCAATCGGGTGCTCACTTAAAATACGTTCTTTTAATCGATCATCTATCTTAACTTCTATATTATTTTGTTCCGCGTAGGGCTTTATACTTTCAATTGCCCTCAAGTAAGGACTTGAAATGATTTTGTCTATATTTATATTCTGTTCTGTAAAAAAATCCGAAAGCAATTGTGCCTGCCTTATACCTTCATTTGTCAGTGGTGAATCTATATGTTGCCCGTCCGCAGTACAATGGCGAATTAAATATAAATTTTTCAAAATGATTCAATCCCTTCTGTAGAAGAATTATAATGGAAGTTCAAGATATTTCTAAATAGTAAATTAATTATAGCATTAATAGATTAAAATAGAAAATATAATATTTTTTGTTCATATAGAAAATAACAGGTCGAAACCTGTTATTTTAGTTCTTTAAAATAATATTTGTAAAATCCGCCAATCCGATTGCTGTTATCTATAATAAAATAAAACTCTTCAGTTTCATTCTTTACATCATATTGTTTCCCAGGAGTTAGTTTATTATGAACAATAAATTTTTGAGCGTCTGAATGGACGCACTCAACTATTTTCTCTGTGTCGCGTTCTTCCCAATTTAAATGAATCATTTCTATCTCTCCTTGTACAATTGGTTTACATAATTAAATTATCGTTGATCTACTTAAATAGATATAGATAGTTGCTGTATCCTTTGCCTTCCATTTCATCTTTTGGTATAAATCGCATGGCAGCTGAGTTCATGCAATACCGCATACCACCTTTATCTTTTGGACCATCGTCAAAGAGATGCCCTAAATGTGAATCAGCGTTTTTGCTTCTAACTTCTGTACGAATCATTCCATGAGATGTATCTGTTTCTTCATTTAATTGGTGTGGATCAACAGGTTTGGTAAAGCTTGGCCACCCGCAGGCCGCATCAAATTTATCATGCGAAGAGAATAATACCTCTCCTGATACAACATCTACATAAATTCCCTCTTCTTCATTATCCCAATATGCATTATCAAAAGGTCTCTCAGTGGCATTTTCCTGAGTAACACTATATTGAATAGGACTTAACTGTTCTTTTAGCTTAACTTTATCAGTTTTTAGTTTCCAGTTACTCTTAATGAAATCTTCCCTGCCTGAACCTTTTTTATATAATTTGTAATGAAACGAGTTTTTCTTATAATAATCCTGATGTTCTACTTCTGCTTCATAAAAAGTTTTTGCAGGTATAATAGGGGTAATTACCGGTTTCGAAAACTTTCCACTTTGATCTAATTTTTGTTTTGATTGCTCTGCAATTTTTTTCTGCTTCTCATTATGATAAAAGATCGCTGTTTGATAAGATTCCCCCCTATCATTAAATTGTCCACCTGCATCAGTTGGATTTATCTGCTGCCAGAATGTATTAACCAGCTCTTCGTATGACATTATTTCAGGATTAAATGTTATTTGCACTGCTTCCACATGTCCTGTTGTGTTGGAGCAAACTTGTTCATATGTGGGATTCTCGGTATCTCCACCTGTATAGCCCGATACAACATTGATAATACCCGGGCGTTGATCAAATGGTTCCACCATACACCAAAAACATCCACCCGCGAATGTTGCTAATTCATTTTGATTAGTCATTGTTTTTACCTCCATTGCGTACAAAGTTATCTTAACCCTATTTTTTCGCTTTTAAAAGAAAAAATCAAGTTGTGTGCCTTGTATAGTTAAATATATAACTTTGGTGTCGATTTACCAACATCTCTTTTGGAAGTATTTTGGTTATTTGTTGAATGTTTATGGTCATTCTTAGATTCTATTCTACTTGTTTGTTCCTCACTCTCACTTTCCGTATCATCATCTTCATTTAATGCTTTCATTAGTTTGAACATCGTTGGAAGATTTTTAGCAATTGGAGCATATTGTTGTACAATAGGGGCTGTAGATTGAACAACCTTTAATACTTTCTGTATGTTGTTCAGTGTTTGTGTAAGTCCTCCGATTCTATTTGGAGATAATAAATTTTGGGCATATTGTGGCGGCAAGAAACGATGCATCAAGTCTTGCAGGTGCGGTTCTTGTGGAACCCCCTGGAACCCTCCGCGATTTTGTAAGATATGATTACTAGGATTTTGCGGTTGTATAGGCCATACCATGTTATCCTCCCCTTCAAAACAATTTTCTAGATTATTGTACGTAATAAATTCTAAAGAGTGTAGGCAGACATCATTAATAATATTAAAAAGCCCTTACAAATTTTGTGTAAGGGCTTTGAATCTGGTTATTCTGCTACTTCTGCTGCAATAATAAATCCAATTGTTCCTGTTAGAATAATACCAAATACAATTGACGTAAACATATTATCCCCTTCTTTCTTATCCTTATATTATAAGAATAAGTGATAAGAGGACGATAATGGTACTATACTTATGACAATTTCATGAAATATCATTCATCTAACATTATTATTTCCCGGGCAACCGCATGTTACTACATAATTTTACATATATTTTGCTGTTTTTGGCGAATAAGTACGAATCCCGTCTCTGTCTTTTTTATCTATCCAAAAGAAAATCCTAGCTCAGAGCCCTGATTTGATGAAGTTATTTGAAGTTTTGCATGAATTTCACTTTTCAAGTGAGGTACGTGCGAGATAATCCCCAGTAAACGATTGCTATCCTGTAAGTCTTTTAGACAGTCAATTGCCTGCTGTAATGAAACATCATCTAACGTACCAAACCCTTCATCTATAAATAGTGTATCCAGTTGCACTCCTCCTGCATGTGCCTGGACAACATCAGCAAGTCCAAGCGCTAAACATAGTGCGGCTTTGAAGCCTTCACCTCCAGATAATGTTTTAACAGAACGTTGTCTCCCTGTATGATGATCTAGCACTTCCAAGTCTAAACCACTTTGTGCTCCACGCTTAGCAACTTGTCCACTGCGTATAAGCTGGTAGCGGTGTTCTGTCATTCTATCCAATCGTACATTTGATTGTAATAAAATTTCATCTAAAAAGGATGCCAGTACATACCGTTCAAAAGAAAGCCTTAATTGATTATTACCATATGCTAATTCAGCTAGTTCTCCAATTTCGTAATATTCATCGGATAGCTTTTTCTGATTGTTACTTTTTTCTTTTATAGTTGTTTTTATCTGATGATTGTATTTTATTCTTGTATCTAGTGCGTTTAGGCTATCATGAATAGATTGCAGCTCAGTTTGTTTTCTATCTGCTATTTCTTCTAACAAGTTCAGGTCAGGCCGAGTTGTTTCTTTTATTTGATCTCCTAATTCTTTTAATCGATAGTTAATCTGTTCCGTTTTATTTTCATATGTTTTAATGTTTTGCTCGATTTCTGCCTGGTAGCCAGATGATAATTTACTTTTTTCGTAGTCTTCAATTGTTTCAAATCCGTTTTCTTCAATTGATTCTGCAAAAAGATTATATTGGATGTCATAATTATTTTTCGTATTTTTTTCAAACTCTTTTTGCTGTTCAAGGATTGTTTTTTCCTTTTGTAACGATTCCTGTGTTTGCTGAAACTTTTCTTTAGTTGTTTCCCATTTCGTTAACCATGCCTGATATGTTTCTTCATAGTGCGATATCTTTTTTTGAAAGCTCTTAAAATCTACTATTTCCGGTGGCAAATGTTTCGCTATTTCATCTAAACGTGCTTCAATTTTTGCTAAAGACGAATTGGCTTTCTGGTAATTTTCAGTTAATTGATCAAACGTTTGTTTAAATTCCTTATTTTCCTGTTTTAACCGCATTTGTTCCGTTTTTAACATCTGTATTTCTTCCAAATTTTTCTGTAATTGGTTCTGTTCAAGGGATAATGTTTTAACTTTTTCATTCCATTTATCTAATTTGTTATTAACTTCATTTAGCTCTATACTTTGTAATTCTTCAGTTAGTTCTTCATATAGTTTGTTGACAGTTGCCCTTTGACTCTGACCTTTGGATTTAGAATCCGTGTATGTTGTTTGGAATGCAGTAAACTCTTTTTCTTTTTGCTGTAGTTTTTCCTGAAGTTGATCTAGTTCATCGATAAGTACTATTTCCTCATGTGCTTCAGCCTTATAAGGGTGGTCAAGTGACCCACACACTGGACAAGGTGAATTATCATGTAATTGTTTGGCCATTAACGCTGCATAATGTTCTCTTTGCTTAGCTTCCAATTCATTATAGTTTTTCCGTAATAGTTCTATTTCTTTCTGCATGTCATTATATTTA
Source organism: Virgibacillus salinus (assembly GCF_900102415.1). NCBI lineage: Bacteria > Bacillati > Bacillota > Bacilli > Caryophanales > Bacillaceae > Virgibacillus > Virgibacillus salinus. The sequence goes on along the minus strand of NZ_FNKD01000002.1, from coordinate 527,343 downwards.
GTATGAACTGATTTAAAATCCGCTCGCAATTCTTGCAGGCGCTTGTTTTCTTTAGCTAGTTCGGAGATTTTACTCACCATTTGATGTGCTTTTTCCACTTCACTACTTTTCGAATAATAAGCTTTTGTTACTTCCTGATCATTACTTAATTTGTTTTCAATTTCTTCTATTTTATTATCTCGTATGGTTATTTTTTCCTTTAATTTTCCGAGTTCTGATTCCAAGTTTTCATGGGTTTTTTTTATTTTACTTGCATTATTTTCCTCTTCCTGATAGATCTTTATTTGCTTTAGCTGTTCACTGGCTTTTGTGATTGTTTCTTTAAGTTGTTCACGATCACTTTCCTTTTCTGCTTCTTCATTATATTTAGCAGAAATCGTTTCATACTCTTTTTCCAGATTCACTACCTTTTCTTGTTGCTTGGTCAATTGAGTCTGCTGTTCCTGCCATTCTTTTCTGCGTGCATAACTTTGTTCCTCAAAAGGCTGGATTTTTTGGGCATTTTTTGCTTGCTTTAATTCCTTTTTCTTTTGTTCTACTTCGTCTGCTTGTTGGTTCAGGTCCTTTTTTTCCTTTTTAAGAAACTCCACTTCGAGGTACTTTTCATCAAGTGATTTCCCTTTATGCAGGTTATTTTGGGATTCCTTCAGTTCTTGGGTCTTAGTAATTTTTAATTTTTCGCTTTCAACCTGCTGCTCTTTGAGAGATGCTATTTCCTGTATTAACTTTTGCATAACATGATCAATATTGTCAGTTTCGTCAAGTTCAATTGCAGTCCATTCAATTTTCGCTACTTCTTGTTGAATTAGTTGATCTAGGTTATTAATTTTATCTTTTAAGTCTTTTGATTGTACTTTCAACTCTTCGGTAATCTGTTCATAAAAATATGTGTGAAAGATCTTCTGTAAAATGACTTCACGTTCTTTACTATTTTCTGATATTAATTTCCGAAATTCACCTTGTGGTATTAGAATCATTTTGCGAAACTGTTCGTAATCAAAGCCCAGCTTTTCTTCCAGTGATTCACTTACTTCTTTAACCCGAGAGCTAATTAGATGCTTTTCATCATTAACAATTTCGTATAGAACTGCTTTTGCAGGTTCATCAGTGTATCCTTCGCCACGTTCCTTTTTCTTGGACTGTTTTGGATTACGAATTACCTCATATTCTTTTTGATTTAGAATAAACCGAAACTTTACTTCTGTCGGTTCATCAATACTTGCGAAGTGACTTCTAAGCGTGTCCTGATCACGATCAGAACCACTGGCACGCCCATAAAGCGCAAAACAAATTGCATCAAATATCGTTGTTTTACCTGCTCCGGTTGGGCCGGTTATTAAAAATATTGATTCTCCGCCCAATTCATTAAAGTCAATTACTTGTTTATTCCAATATGGTCCAAATGCAGTAAGACTAAGTGATATCGCACGCAAACTATTCCCTTCTTTCTCTTTCCAATAGTGATGTTACAATCTTTTCTACTTTCTGTTTACTTTCTTCAGATATTGATTCTCCCTTAATCTCTTCGTAAAAAGAGGCAAACAACTCTGTATGTGATTGTGTTTGCTTTTTTCGGATTTGCTCCAAATCAAGAAGGCCATTTTTCGATGTCCGCATAACGCGTTCAAGTCGCAGTATATTAGGATATACTTTTCGCAATTTATTCATTGGATCAACAATCTGACCATCGTCCAATAAACGAATATGTAAATAATCATCATTTTTTTCGATTGGGTCATTAATTAGTTGATCAAAATATCCTTCTACAATATTCATGTCGTGTTTTGGTATAAGTGGAATAAGTGACAGATGAACTTCTCCATCTTTATCAAGGTTGACCATTGTTATTGACTTTTTATGTTTAGCTTCAGAAAATGAATACTTTAAAATGGATCCACTATATCTGATCGTTTCATCCATTACACGTTGTGCCTGATGTAAATGTCCTAAAGCTACATATGAAAAATTTTGGAATAACGTTGTATCTATATAAGGGCTTCCACCCACCATTGACAATCGTTCTTCCGATTCTGACTCCATTCCCCCAGCTAAAAATGCGTGTCCAATAAAGACGTGTCTTTCATTCATATTATTTTCTTGTTCAATCTTGTTTACGATTGCTTCCATTGCTGATTGGTGAGAATAGATGTCCTCATCATCAAAAAAGGCCCGAACTTCCGCTGGCTCTAAATATGGGATTAAATGAAAATTTACTGGACCCGATTTATCCTGAATAACAATAGGTTCTAGCATGCTTGTTAATTTGGATTCAATATATAGTTGCTGTGAACGGAATAACTGATTTCCGAATTCAAGACGATCTGGACTGTCATGATTTCCAGCTATTGCAAGTATAGGTATTTTAAAATCCTGAATAATTTTGGTTAGGGTTCTATTTAATAATTCAACAGCTTCTTTCGGTGGTACTGCACGATCATATAGATCACCGGCAATTATTATGATATCCGGCTTTTCTCTATCGATAATTTCCACTAATTGCTGGAGTACATAATCCTGTTCTTCTGTCATATGAACACTATTTACAATCTTCCCTAGATGCCAATCCGCTGTATGTAGTATTTTCATTTTCCTTCCCCCCTCGTATGATAAGTTTATCATTAATCAGATACTTTTAGTTGAATAAGAACATATGTTTGCATATAATAAGTGTGAGGTGGTTATAATGTCAAAAGATCGAGGTACAATAAAGTGGGCTTCACTGATGCTTCCGGAACATGTTAAACTGCTTCAGGATATGTGGCGGGATGATTACCGAATGTCAAGACCTGTGCTAGATTCACAAGAAACAGAGATGCTTAATGCTCAAATACTGGAAGCCTTTGAATACAAATCAGCTATTTCAGTATCTATTTATTCAGATGGAACAGTTATAAACCGTCTTGGAATAATCACTAAATTAGATAGTCAAACGAATAATGTAATATTGCAATTAACTGATTCTACTCAGATAACGATAGCATTTGATGATATATTATCCATTACGATTAGATAAAAGCTCTGGTAAATTACCAGAGCCTAATCAATGTTTTTAGTTGTATAAATATCCCATAGTTGATCGAACACAGATAGAGCGTTGGCAAAAGGGCTGTTCCATTCTAAATAATTGCTAATCTCATCATAATCTGTTGAATGCTTTGGGAAATCATGATCGTAAAAAATCCAATCAGCAAGCCGACTCTCATCATCAGCTTGTTTCTTTCCCCGATGTGTCATCATATAATGATAGAATGATCGCATAGGTTACACCTCATTATTCTCCATAAACTCCTGATGCTTTTTAATTTTTTTTCGATAAACAATTCCGGATAAATAAATACTGATTTCATATAACACGATTAAAGGTATCGCCACAACGATTTGCAAAACAAAGTCTGGCGGGGTAATTATTGCTCCTACTATTACAAGGATAAGGTAAGCGTATTTTCTGGTTTTACGCATAAATTCAGGCGTAAGAATCCCCAAACTTGTAAGGAACATTGATAAAATTGGGATTTCAAATAATAGTGCAAACGGAATTGTTATACGAAATAGTAGCTTGAAGTACCTATCATACGTGAAAATTTCATCAAACATTCCGGTATTTAACGATAGTAAAAACGGTATTATTAGATTAACAAAAATAATATATCCAAAAACTAAACCACCTATAAACAACAAGAAAATAGCTGGTATGTATAGTAATGATGCTCGTTGTTCAGTTTTAGTTAACCCTGGTCTAATAAATAGCCAAATTTGCAGACAAAGTAACGGCAATGTACCAATTATTGCAACCAATCCAGCCAGTGTTATATAAACGGAAACAGTGTCAGTTAGCCCTGTAATTTTTAAAGTAAAGTCCAAATCTTTTGTGAAAAAATAGTAAATTGATTCAACATAGATAAACCCAATAACAAATAAAGTAATGAATACAACTGCTGTAACAATAAGCCTGTTTCTTAATTCTGATAAATGTCCTACCAGGTTCATTTCTTTTTCATTTTCAAATTGCTGTTCTTCAGACATTATTTCACTCCTCCAGCACTCAAGCGCAAAAGAAGATGTAAGGTACTTTCCCCTACACCTTCAACAAGTCAATTATTTTTTGATGATTTATCATTTTTACTGGAATCATCATCTGAGACAATATCTTTTGTTGCATTTTTGAATTCTTTTAAAGAACTGCCAACAGCTTTGCCGATTTCAGGTAATTTTGATGGCCCAAAAACGATTAAAGCAATAACAAGAATTAAAATTAACCCTGGAATGCCAATATTTCCAATCATTCATAATCACTCCGCAAGATTATTTACTTTCTTCACTCTTAATGATACTTTTTGTTTCTTTTACCTCATCTGAAACATCACTTGTTAAATCACGTGCTGAATTCTTGAATTCATGCAATGTATTACCTGCTGCTTTGCCAATTTCAGGTAATTTTTTCGGACCAAAAATGACCAAAGCAATAATCAAAATCAGAATAAGTCCTGGAAATCCTATACTAGATAACATCGTAACACCTTCTTTGTATAATTAATTATATTATAATGTATTTAGACAATGACGTATATCCAAAAACGAAAAATACACATAATAGACATAGTTTATGTAAACGTATATAGTTTAACATGAATTTCTCTTGTTTAACAACTTTAGAAAACTTGGCATTCGTTAAACAGGTTCTTATGAAAGCGTATTTTACTGTTTTAGAACGCCTTATACTTCGAGTGCGAGCTTTTATGGAAAATGTCAGTTGCACCTATGTTAAAAATTATTTCTTGCTTAACTGCTAAATAGTTTTGCTTCTTTATATTGATCTGGATAGTTCATATTAAAAAAATGCCTTGTCACAACCTGGTTCGAAATGTGTTTAAAATTTTTAACATAGTTTACATTTATGTGGTTAAATAACTCCCTGACTTTTAGCTGATTTTTCGCTAATTGCTGCTGTATTTCAGGTAGGATATTACTGGTATAAACTCCTGACAGCGGATGCATCTTTTCTTTATAAATTGGAACAACGGCATCAAATTCACCTAATGATTGTAATAAATAATTAAATACATCCTTATGTACAAATGGCATATCACAAGCTGCAAATATATATATATCTGCATTAATGTTATACATTGCTGACTCTAGACCAGCAAGTGGACCTGAGTTCAGATACCTGTCCCCATACAAATCAAGATTAAGAAAATCAAAAGATGACGGAGTGTTAGAAATCACTGAAACATTGTGACTTACTAATTGAAGTTCATTTGTAATATGTTCAATGACTGGTTTACCTTCCAATGTTAAGAGAGATTTATTTGTTCCCATTCGGGACGACTTTCCACCTGAAAGAACAACTCCAGAAATATTCATTTACAACACTACCTATCGTTTACGATCATATTGCAGAAAATAATAATCGTAAGGGTTTTTCTCGTTCTTTTCCCCTTTTACTTTAGATGTTAAATTCCAATCTTCTTGTGAGAATTCAGGGAAATATGTATCCCCTTCGAACGTCTCTTCAATCCAGGTAATATACATCCGATCTGCATATGGCAGTATCTGCTCAAAGATAATGCCTCCCCCAATAACAAAAAATTCTTGTTCGGGATTTTCGTTGTTCCATTCACGTATGATTTCCATATTATCAATCACATCAACTTCATCTGGAAAGTCAGTTTGCTGTCGTGTAATCACAACATTTTTGCGGTTTGGTAATGGTCTGCCCATTGATTCATATGTTTTTCGCCCCATAATGATTGTGTTTCCGGTTGATTTTTGCTTAAAAAACTTCAAGTCATTTGGCAAACGCCATGGCAAATCGTTGTCAGCGCCAATTGTTAGGTTGCTATCCATAGCTACAAGTAATGATATCATGATATTTTCGCCTCCTTTAAATTTTAGACTGCGATTGGTGCTTTAATTGAAGGATGTGGATCATAATCAATTAAATCAAAATCGGATAATTCAAAATCGAAAATCGAATTTTTCTCCTTATTAATTTTAAGTTTTGGTAATGGTCTTAAATCACGACCAAGCTGTGTTTTTATTTGTTCCACATGGTTTGTATAAATATGTGCATCACCTAGTGTATGGACAAACTCGCCTACTTCAAGATTACATTCATGGGCAATTAAATAGGTTAATAACGCATAACTTGCTATGTTGAATGGTACACCCAAAAATATATCTGCGCTACGCTGATAAAGCTGACACGAAAGCTTACCATCAGCTACGTAAAATTGAAATAGTGTATGACATGGCGGCAAGGCCATATTCGGAACATCTTCAGGATTCCAAGCCGATACGATATGCCTTCTTGAATCCGGTTTGTTGCGGATGGATTCAATAACTTCTTTTAATTGGTCGATGGTTTCGTTTTGGGATGTTTTCCAATCACGCCATTGTTTCCCATACACCGAACCTAAATCACCAAATTTATTTGCAAAGTCATCATTATGAAGTATCTTTTCTTTAAAGTTCTTCATTTGTTCCTGATAAATAATATTAAATTGAGGATCCTGCTGACTGCGGTTTCCAAAGTCATTCATATCAGGTCCGTCGTAATCACTGCTCTCTATCCACTTTTTAAATGCCCATTCATTCCAGATGTTATTATTATTTTGCAGTAAATAACGAATGTTCGTATCCCCTTTAATAAACCATAACAATTCACTGGATATTAAACGAAATGGAACTTTCTTAGTTGTTAGAAGCGGGAATCCTTCACTTAAATCAAAACGTATTTGATGACCGAAAATTGAATATGTACCAGTATTTGTTCGATCTTCCTTTATCGTTCCGTTTTCTAGAACATGTTTGCACAAATCCAAATATGCTTGTTCACCTTTCAGCATTTTTAACCCTCCATATACCATCATAATTATGATTGGATCTTTTCATAAGTATTGTTGCTTTTTAATTTTTTGCAGTTGATTTAAACATGTAATGTTGTAAATATTTTATTAAGACATCGTTGCAGAAGTAAAATTCACGCACTTAGGGCAACGCTTCAGCTTCCCCGGAAGCAAAAACCGCTTCCTGCGGGATCTTCATCTGTTGCTTCGACGAACAGGACGTTCTAGTACCAGCGTTGGTCACAGGACGTGGCCGGTTTTTAGCCGGTGACCCGAAAAAGTCCTCGTGTATTTCCGCCGCTGGATATGATCAAAGTTAAGAAAGCTAACTACTTCTTACTTCATGGTGATAAGCCATGTTTTCTAAACAATTTCCTGGAAATTAACAATTTTATATTGTAATGAATAAAAACAAGATTTTAAACCATTTAAATCAGCAGTTGGAATGTGCGAATAGTGAGCCACACTATATGCTACGATAGGGTACCTTAAGCTTACATCGCAGTTTATATGATTTCATTACTTTGGTAAAGCAACAAGCTTTTAAAAAAACACCCCTTAGGATTTCACATCATCATTATAATTTAATTTATTGTAACACAAACGTAAACTAGCTGGGGCATAATCAACGCTAAATCGACATAAATCTGTTAAGAAGAGTCAACAAGAAAGGGGATATTTGTATGCTGAATGGTACTGTAGAACATGTGGTTAAACAATCTATTCTGTATAGTTACGTGTTAAGTCAACCGTTTTCTGTTTATGTTGATGCATATCCTGTCCTTCAAAATAAGCAGCTATTAGAAGCAGAACAGTTAGAGTATGGACAGCACGGTGAATCTGTTCGTGTTCTACAACACAAATTAAACAAATTATCCTACTACGACGACGAAATTCATGGAGATTTCACGGTTTTAACTGAGCATGCTTTAAAAAAGTTTCAGGCTGACAATAATATAACAATCAGCGGCCAAGCAGATATGATTACATTAACTACACTGATTAATAAAGAAAAGAAAAAGTACATGGAACAAATAGATGAAATGTCTGAGTCTATCTATCCGGGGATGAAAAGTGAAGATGTAAAAATAGCACAATATGCATTACAATACTTCGGTTATTATGAAGGAGATTTAGACGGAATATATGGTCCACTCACTAAAAAAGCATTAGAAATTGCTGAAGAAGAACATGGGTTAAAATTAATAGGTGAGTCTGATCAAGTAACAGAATCATCATTGACTGCGTTATATGAAAAAGACGAGAATGAAGAACAGAAAATAGAACAAAAGGTAAAAAAGGAATCAAAAGAGGAAACACAAAAGACAAAAAAGGTTAAAGTTACAAGTACTAATTATTCAAGTGCAATTGATGCGGCACATGCTCAAATTGGTACACCATATGTTTGGGGTGGTGAATCAACTAGAGGATTCGATTGCAGCGGTTTTATCCAATACATTTTTAAAACGGAAAATATTGTATTGCCTCGTACTGTTAGTGATGTATGGAATTTCACCCAACACATTGATAGCCCCTCTGTTGGAGATTTGGTCTTTTTTGAAACGTATAAGCCTGGACCATCACATATGGGAATCTATATTGGTGATGGAAAATTTATTCATGCTGGAGAATCACGAGGTGTGGAGATAAGTGAATTAAGTACTTCATATTGGGATCAAAGATATCTAGGTGCAAGAAGAGTCAACTAAATACTTAATTTGTCCGAACTGAATAAATCCTTCCTTTACTAATAATACTATTTTTAATAACACGTAAAGGTGGGATAATTATGACTGGGTTAGTTGTAAAGTTACTTATATGTCCAATTGGTTTATTTTTGGCTTCATGGATCTTTCCGAATGTAGAGTTTGGATACTGGTATCAGCCAATTATACTCGGGGTTGTATTAGCTTTTGTAGGATATTTTATGGAGAGAATCTTGTTGCGTGAAGAAACTAATTGGCTAAGTGTCTTCATGGATTTTGTTGCCACAACATTAATAGTTTACTTTGGAGCAATGTTATTTGTAGATACCAGAATAACTTTCTTTGGCTCCATTTTAACCGCTGCTCTACTGGCAGTGACGGAAATATTTCAACATAATTGGCTTTTAGACAGTGGCAGAATCAAAAAAGAAACAGTTAGTGAATAACGTTAGAAAAATTGGCATTCTTTAAAGGGATTGTTATGAAAACATATTTTGCTTTCTTAAAATCCCTTATATTGGAGTGGAAGCCTTAATGTTGAGTGTCTTAGTTGTTATTATGCAGTAAGAAATTATTTGTACTTTCCTAACTGCGAACAAAAGAGCAAGCGCTTGGTCAACGTCGTATGGAATGCCCCGCGCATCGCGAGTAGTTGACGTTACAGCGCTTATATTTTAAAGTTTCCAAAGCAGTGAAAAAAGTCGAGCAGAGTTGTTCTGCTCGACTTAATTTTTCTTGGGCAAGCTACCATTCATGAAAAAATTGGTCTAAATAGTACTTCATGAAACTGTGTCGTTCCTCAGCAATTTGTCTAGCGGTAGACGTGTTCATCAGATCTTTCAGTTTTAAGAGTTTATCGTAAAAATGCTGAATAGATGTATTCTCTTTATTGTCATTTCCCCAAATCAATTGTCCCTTTGAACCACCAAACGCAAAAGTTCGTGCAACGCCAATGGCTCCTAATGCATCTATTCGGTCTGCATCCTGAACTATTTTACCTTCAAGTGTTGCAGGTGTTGTTCCTTTGCTGAACGAAACATCTTTAGCAGCCATGTTAATTTGTTTCAATTGGCTTTGAGTACAATTTATTGTTTGTAAAAAATCATTTAACTTGTCTAATTCATCATCACTATTTGAAAACAATTTCGAGTCTCCAACATCATGTATCCATGCAGCAGCCTCAGCTATAAATTGATCTGCTCCCTCTTGTTTAGCGATTAAATTAGTCATTCTAGCTACCCGTTTCATATGATAATAATCATGACCAGTGGCATCACTTGAAAAAATGTAATATATATATTCACGAATAGCATCTAATTTCTCAGTATTGTTCATTAAAATAATCCCACGATTTTTCCATCTTTAGCTACATCCATATTCAGTGCAGCTGGTTCTTTAGGCAATCCAGGCATTGTCATCATGTCTCCTGTTAACACAACAATAAAGCCTGCTCCAATCGATGGTCGCAGTTCTCTTATCGTAACAGTAAACCCTTTAGGTCTTCCTACTAAGGTTGGGTCATCAGATAAAGAGTATTGAGTTTTAGCCATACAGATTGGGAGTTTCCCCCACCCTTGTCTTTCGTAAAACTCCAACTGTTTTTTCGCTTTGTGGGATAGTTCAATACCATCTGCGCCATATACGGTTGTTGCTACTTTTCTGATTTTAGCTTCCAACGTTTCTTCCAAATCATAAACACGATTGAAGTTCCTTTCATCAGAATTAGCTTTATCAATAACTTTTTCAGCGAGTTCAACGCCACCTGCTCCACCGTTCGCCCAAACATCACTTAATGCTACGTCAATATTTCTGGATTCACACCATGTCATAATAAAGTCTGTTTCGGCTTGTGTATCCGTTGGGAATTTATTTATGGCAACGACAAAGGGTAGTCCAAAATATTCAATGGTTTCAATATGCTTTTTTAAATTTTCCATTCCTGCCTTAAGTGCTTCAACATTTTCGACAGTTAAGTTGTCTTTTGGAACACCTCCATGCATTTTTAATGCACGTACTGTTGCTACAATTACTACAGCATCGGTATCAAAATTGCCAGCACGGCTCTTAATATTAAGGAACTTCTCGGCACCAAGATCTGCCCCAAATCCTGCCTCTGTTACAACATACTCTCCAAGTTTTGAAGCTGTTTTGGTTGCCATTATACTATTGCAGCCATGTGCAATATTTGCAAAAGGCCCTCCATGAATAATTGCTGGTGTATTTTCAATAGTTTGGACTAAATTAGGCTTCATGGCATCTTTTAGTAATAGTGTAATAGCACCTTCTATTTTTAAGTCTTTAACTGTTACTGGCTTTTCATCGTATGTATAACCAATAACTATTCTCGAGACCCTTTCCTTTAAATCTTCAAGATCTGTTGCTAAACACAAAATAGCCATTATTTCTGAAGCTACTGTAATTGTGAACCCATCTTCCCTTGGAACTCCACGTAATGGTCCTCCTAGCCCGACAACTATTTGACGCAGCACACGGTCATTCATGTCCATTACTCGTTTCCATTCAATCCGACGGGGATCTATATTCAAATCATTTCCTCGTTGTATGTGGTTATCAATCATGGCTGATAACGCATTATTGGCACTTGTTATTGCATGTAAATCACCGGTGAAATGTAAATTAATGTCTTCCATTGGCAGTACTTGTGAGTATCCCCCGCCTGCCGCTCCGCCCTTCATTCCCATGACTGGTCCTAAAGATGGTTCTCGCAATGCAATAATCGCTTTTTTGTTTAATTTGGTAAGTGCTTGTCCTAACCCAACAGTAACAGTAGACTTTCCTTCTCCAGCAGGTGTTGGATTAATTGATGTTACCAAGACAATCTTGCCTTCTGGTTTTTCTTTTAATTTGTCCAATAAAGAGTCAGACAGTTTTGCTTTTGTGTGACCATAAGGTTCCCAGTCTTTATCTGTTAATTCCAATCCTTTGGCAATTTCCCCAATTGGCTTTAGTTCAGCTTGTTGAGCTATCTCGATATCCGTCTTCATTTGTACTCCTCCTTGCAACAATAATATATATAGTGTAACGCATTTAACATTATTTTCACATAATTTTAGAGGATTTTTAAAGCGTTTACATTATAAACTAAGAAGCCTTTTTTTGTTATAAAATATTTGAGTTTATTATGCCTAACATCTTGACGGCTAGACGAAAATAGGCTATATTAGACATAAGCAAAGAAGATGTATGGAATCATTAACGACAGGCAGCTTCCATAGAAGTGGACGTACTAGTGATCCTACCTTCTATACGAGGTTGTCTTTTTTGATATTCATTAATCTGCTTTGTATTAACACGTTTTACGTGAAAGTTTTTAGGAGGATTTATTTACATGGAAAACGGAGTAGTAAAATGGTTCAACGCAGAAAAAGGTTATGGCTTTATTCAATTGGAAGAAGGAAATGATGTATTCGTACATTATTCAGCTATCCAGGAAGAAGGCTTTAAGTCTTTAGAAGAAGGACAAGAAGTTTCTTTTGAAATTGTAGAAGGCGAACGTGGCCCACAAGCTGCAAATGTAACTAAAAAATAACCCAACAATATATAAAGCGGTAATCTTTTTCAGATTACCGCTTTTTTTGATGGTTTTATACTGCATAAATGCAATTATTCCATTCACCAACTGGATAATCAGTCACGTCTTGGCCGACGTATATGACGTACTATTCTAGTGCCGTTGACGCCACTGGACTTTCCGTTCTCACCCGCCAGTGCCTCGTGGACTTCCCTTAACTTGTCTACGATAAGATAAATTTATTCCTTCTTGGACTTCAATGATTTTATAACTTTTTAAAATGTTCATACGTAATATGTTGTCTATTGAATTTCAATCCCCCCCTTGCTTCTTAAACAGTAAAAACGTATAATGAATTTTGTTGTTTTATCGCGGTTCGTAAACTCCCGCGTTATCAAAACTAAGGAGGAATTTATTATGATGCCAAATGAAATAATTTGGATATTGTTTGCCCTTGTTAACTTCTCATTATTACTGTTATTTTACCGCTTGTTTGGAAAAATGGGTCTTTTTGCATGGATAGGTATGGCAACAGTTATCGCAAATATTCAGGTACTTGAAACAATTGAACTATTTGGGTTAACTGCAACGTTGGGAAATATAATTTATGGCACAGCATACTTAGCAACCGACATTTTGAACGAAAAGTATGGTAAAAAGGATGCGAAAAAGGCTGTATGGCTAGGATTCTCAACTTTAATTACAATGACGATTATGATGCAAATAGTACTTGTATTCGAACCTGGTGCAGACGATATTGCCCACGGATCACTAGCAACAATTTTTGGAATGATCCCACGTATAGCTGCCGGTAGTCTGGCTGCTTATGCTATTAGCCAATATTTCGATGTTTGGATCTATGACAAACTACGGAAATTGTTTCCATCAGATAAAAATTTATGGATTCGAAATAATGGCAGTACAGTAGTAAGTCAACTTCTTGATACTGCTGTATTTTGTACAATAGCATTTTATGGTGAATATCCAACCTCCGTTTGGCTGGAAATTTTCCTTACGACGTATATAATTAAATTCGCAGTAGCATTAATTGATACACCATTTATGTATATTGCTAAAAACCTGCATAAAAAATAAGCTTAAAGAGGATAGCGAATATGCTATCCTCTTTTGTTACAAGGTTGCTTTCGTTAACGCTTTTTCTTCACGCGGAATTCTTACTTTTAAGAGAATGATATGCAGGAGCGGAAATACAAATGCAGTTAAATAGGCTCCTAAAAGAAATGGAATTACAAATAACTCTATAGCGACAATAATATAATTTGGATGTTTCACGTATTTGTATGGTCCTTTTTTAATCAGCGAGACTCCTGGCAGAACAATAATTTTTGTATTCCAGAATTTTCCTAAAGTATGAATACACCATATTCTTCCTAATTGTGTTAATAAAAATATAGTGATCAAAAAGTAATTAATTCCGGTACTGTTATTATTATTCAAAAGTGCTTCAAAAATCATCGACAAAAAAAAGATGCTATGAAGCCATATAAACCATTTATAATGCTTCTCCCCTTTTTCGATACCTCCCCTATCTTTCATCCATCTTTCATTTCGCTTGGCAATGTTTAGTTCTATCAGCCTTTGTGCAATAACTACAATAATTAATAGCCACATCCAAGTTGTCATCTTTCATTCCACTCCAATATTAATAATTCTGAACTAAATCCTGGCCCTAAAGCTGATAAAATACTTTGTTCTTTTTCCGGTACTTCCTCTTTTAACCATTCATGCAGTATGTAAAAGACGGTTGCTGAAGACATGTTCCCGTGGTTTCCAAGTACACGATACGAATGTTTAAACTTTTCTTGTGGAACCTGTAGAACATCTTCCATAGCTTCTAATACCTTTTTACCTCCAGGATGTGAAATAAATGAATATATTTCATTTCTGTTTATATTATTATCTTGCAGAAATGTTTCAATATGCTTCTTCCAGAATGTCTGCACAAGTGCTGGAATACTTTTTGAGAATACTACTTCCAATCCATCATTTGTAATGTCCCATCCCATAACGGAATTACTGTTCTTCATAGTTGCTGAGCTCGTATGCTTTATTTGTGGCTTTACTTTCTTTGCATGAGATAGATAAGTTGAATTTTCACCTACTAATAAAGCAGCACCCACTCCGTCTCCAAATAGGGCTGTACCAATTAAGTTGCTTTTTTGATTATCATCTTTTTGAAATGTTAGACTGCATAGTTCGCATGAGATAATAAGCACTGTTTTATCAGGATGAGCTTTAAGCCAGTCAAAAGCCCGGGATAATCCTATTGCGCCCCCTGCACAACCTAATCCCCATAGCGGCATACGAGAAATATCTTCTCGGATAGGACGCTCGTTCATTAAATATGTATCTAACGAGGGCGTAGCTATTCCAGTACTCGATACAAAGATAATTAAATCAATAGCTTCGTATGGAATATCCTGTTTAAGAAATTCTTTATTAGTTAGACAAGCGTCCATAGCTTGTAATGAATAGTTGATAGCGTGTCTATGATATAAATCATTCTTTTCCTGGAATGAGTGCTTTTCTTTAAACCATTCCTCTCCCACTACAAACTGTCTTTTATTAATCATTGCATGGTCAAATACAGGTAATAATCTGGATAATTGTTTTTCAGAGTATGTGAAAATTTCACTGACTAGATTTTTAACTGAATGCTGTGATAATTCATTTGAAGGAATACCTAATCCAATTGAACAAATAAATGACATGAACTCACCTTTTTAGGTTTAGTTTGTTTATTTTACACAAAAATATAACAGTTTCTTCACATATTTTTCATAACCTCTATAATATTTTGCTTATAATCCCCTTAACCTCTTGGCTCGCAGCAGTTATTGAACAATTTATGAATTATCGTTTAATTCAACGATTTTCATTTTTTATAGGTGTATCATAAAAATTGAAACATAATTTTAGTTTAAAGGGAGTGAGCAATTTGACGAGTCTACATCATCAAAAGGAAGAAAAAGCTAAAAAAGAAAGTCCAGACTTAAAAGGAACATTTATTTCGGTTATGATGCTTGGACTATTTATTTTGGCTAGTTGGTTTGGTGTATACGCTCTTTTTGTTATGAGATAAAAAGAAATATGGGGAGATGTTTTACATGCATTTACACAAATACGAAAAAATTTGGCTAATGTTTGGGGTAGGATCACTTGTGGTATTCCTTCTAGTTATAGGTATAGGAGCATTTTATAAAGGAACACATCCACAAAGCCAGATGACAACAATTGATCCACAAAATGTTGAAGCAAATGAGGCATTTAAAAAAGAAAATCTTGGTTTAACTAAAGTAGATGAAAATAAATATATTCTTAATGTTCTTGCTTCAGCATTTAATTATGATTTAGGCGTAGATGAGGAAGGGGCTCAGGTAAAATCTATCAGAGTACCCAAGGGATCAACTGTTTTGTTCCATGTAACGTCAAAGGATGTTGTTCATGGATTTGAACTTGCTGGAACAAATGTAAACATGATGGTTGAACCTGGTTATGTCAGCAGTTATGAAACAGTAATGGAAAAACCTGGTGAATATACTTTAGTTTGTAATGAATATTGCGGAACTGGACATCATTTGATGTTCGCTACTGTGGAGGTGTATGAATAATGATTAGTGAAAAATTAGGTTTATCTAAACAGGAAACGAAATTATCCATGGCATATATTTATGTAGCATTTATCTCCCTGCTTATTGGTGGTCTAATGGGATTACTCCAAACATTAGTTCGTTCCGGGACATTTACACTTCCATGGGGAATTGATTATTACCAAGTATTGACTGTTCACGGTGTTATATTAGGTCTTGTCTTAACAACATTTTTCATTATTGGATTCCAGTATGCTTTAATTAATAAAACAATTGGATTAACAGTTAAACAACGTAAGATCTCCTGGGTTGGCTTTTGGATTATGCTAGTCGGTACTATTATGTCTTCGATCACTATATTATTAGGTAAAGCAAGTGTACTTTATACTTTTTACGCTCCATTAAAAGCACATCCGGCCTTTTATATTGGGTTGGCATTAGTAATTATCGGAAGTTGGGTTGCTTGCTTTGTTAACTTCAGGCAAATGTTCTTATGGAGAAAAGATCATAAAAATGAAAAGTCACCTCTATTAGCATTTATGGTTGTTATAAATATGTTGCTATGGTTTATCGCAACTTTAGGTGTAGCAGCTACAGTATTGATTCAGTTTATTCCATGGTCACTTGGTTATGCTGACACGATAAATATTTTAGTAAGCAGAACATTATTTTGGTATTTTGGACATCCATTGGTATATTTCTGGCTACTGCCGGCATATATGGCTTGGTACGCTATAATCCCTAAAATTATTGGCGGGAAAATATTTAGCGATTCGCTAGCTCGTCTAGCCTTTGTCTTATTTTTAATGTTTTCCATTCCAGTAGGCTTTCACCATCAACTAACCGAACCTGGAATTGACCCAATGTGGAAGTTTATTCAAGTTGTACTAACATTTTTGGTTATTATTCCTTCTCTGTTAACTGCATTTTCCATGTTTGCAATGTTTGAAATTACGGGACGCAAAAAAGGATTTCAAGGTATATTTGGCTGGGTAAAACATTTACCATGGAAGGATGTAAGATTCTTTGCACCGATGGTAGGTATGCTTGCGTTTATTCCCGCTGGGACTGGCGGAATTATTAACGCTTCTCACCAGTTAAATGCAGTTGTACACAACACAATTTGGGTAACAGGACACTTTCACTTAACGGTTGCAACAACTGTTATTTTAACCTTTTTTGGAATATCTTATTGGTTGATTCCGGCTTTAACCGGGAGAAAACTGACAGCTGATATCAATAAGTTAGGTATGATTCAAACAATTATATGGACAATTGGTATGACCATTATATCGGGTTCAATGCATATTGCAGGTTTATTCGGAGCTCCCCGTCGATCAGCATATTCAACCTATAGTGGTACCGAACAAGCATCAGAGTGGATTGGTTATCAGTACTCACAGGCGATTGGCGGGTCCATTCTATTTATAGGAATTATACTGATGGTATATATATTTATTAAATTAGCGTTCTTTGCACCAAAAGGAATAGAAGAGTTTCCTATTGCAGAAGAAGAACCAGATGCAGAACCTACACCAAAATTCCTGGAAAATTGGAAACTTTGGATTGGGTTAACAATAGCACTGATTCTATTTGCATATACCATTCCGTTTATAGAAATTATTCAGCATTCACCTCCAGGCTCACCACCATTTGCTTGGCCAATTGGAAATAACTGATAATTCAACAATAGAAATACTTATTTATCATTAAAGGGGTTCTATAAAAAACGTATTTTGCTTTTCTTAGAACCCCTTATACTTTCAAGTGCAATCCTTAGTTGCACACTTATTCAGTAAGAAAGGAATGCCTTCTTATCTCCTAAAAAACAGGGGTACTTCCCTGTGCTTTGCATATTAAAGATTATATATTTTGCTGTATTTATTTGTTAGATAATTTACAAGATAATCCGGATTTAATTTTTCTTTTGTTACATCCTCAATTATTTCAAGAGGTTTCTTCATTTTGCCATACTGGTGAATGTTTTCTGTCAACCAATTGCGTATTTGATCAAATTGGTTATTTCGAATTAAGTCATCTACATTCAACTTGGTCTTCATTGTATTATGAAATTGAGCTGCATACATATAACCTAATGCATAAGAAGGGAAATAACCGAAATCCCCTCCTGACCAATGAATATCCTGTAAGACACCCTCTCTGTCAGTTGGTGGTTTTATTCCAAGGTAATCCTCCATCTTCTCGTTCCAGAGATGTGGTAGATCACTAACACTAATTTCGTCGTTAATTAATGCTTTTTCTAGTTCATAGCGAATCATAATATGAAGCGAATAGGTTAGCTCATCTGCTTCAATTCGAATTAATGATGGTTTCACTTCATTAACAGCACGGTAAAATTCACCCAATGGAAGCTGCTGGAAATGCTTTGGTGCATATGACTGAAATAACTCGTAATTACTATCCCAAAAAGCCTTATTTCGTCCGACAAAGTTTTCCCAAAACAGTGATTGTGATTCATGGATACCCATGGAAGTTCCGGTTGCTAACGGTGTATTAACTAATTTCTTGCTAATGTTTTGTTCATATAAGGCATGGCCACCTTCGTGAATCGTACCAAAAACAGCTGTCCGAAAGTCTTTTTCATCATAACGAGTGGTTATACGTACATCATTCATATTTAAAGCGATGGCAAAAGGATGTACAGTTTCATCAAGACGTCCTGAAGAAAAATCGTAACCCATTTGCTCTAAAATCTTAATAGTAAAGTCTTCCTGGTCTTTTTTAGGGAAATGGCCCACTAAAACAGTTGGATCTGGCTTATTGCTGCTTTGGTTTATTTTGTTCAATAAAGATGATAAGGATTTTCTGACTTCAGGGAATACTTTATCAAGCATTGCAGTTGTAACACCAGGTTCATAATTATGTAATAGAGCATCATAAATGTTATCTTCATAACCCCAATACGATGCAAACTTTTGATTATATGAGACTAACTCCTCAAGATAAGGTTGAAAAAGAGAGAAATTATCTGTCTCTCGTGCTTCCTGCCAGATGGACTCTGATTTAGACTGAAGCATTACATATTCTTTGAATTCATCATTGGGGATTTTTCGATTTCGCTCATATATTTCTTCGCATTCCTTTACAGTCTTTCTGACGATTTCATCTTGGGTACTATCTTTTAAAAGGTCAATAAAATATTTCATCTTTTCTGAAGTTTCAAGTTGGTGAACTTTTTCGGACAAAAAACCAACTACTTCTGAACGTTGCTCAACGCCATTTTTCGGGATTTTTGTACGCATATCCCATTGTGTTAGGGTAATTGCTTCACGATAAACTTCTAGTTCACTTAGTAATTCTTTGAAGTCTTTTTCAATTTGCTCTATATTATCCAAGCTTGATCCTCCTTTATTTGTTACCAAAATACTGATAATAATTTGTTTGGATGAACCCGTTAAATAATTTTCGTTTTTTTGTAGCCTTTTGTCCGTATTCCTTTTCAAAGGCATCATACGCAGTTAAAATGTATACACTCCATGATGGATGTTGTTTCATTACATTACCTAAATCCTTATATATTTTTGCTGCGTCTTTTTGATCTCCAATACGTTGCCCGTATGGTGGATTACCTATGATATACCCATTCTCTTCTCGTAAAAACAAATCCTTGGCTTGCATTTGTTTCCACGAAATTAAATCGCCTAGCCCGGCTTCCTTAGCGTTATCATTAGATATTTTGATCATCTTATGGTGAATATCTGATCCGGTGATATCCAGTTTTTGGTCATAGTTTGCCTTATCTTCGGCTTCTTGAAAGGCTTCGTCCCAGTACTGATCTTTAACGAATTCCCAATCTTCAGAAGCGAATTCACGATTAAACCCTGGAGCAATATTTTGCCCGATCAGTGCTGCTTCGATTGGTATTGTACCAGACCCACAGAATGGATCGACTAAAGGATGTTCGGGTTTCCAATTAGTTAGCATTATGAGTGCAGCAGCCATTGTTTCTTTTAAGGGTGCTTCCCCTTGCCCAACACGATATCCTCTTTTATGTAAGCCGGCCCCTGATGTATCTAATGTTAGTATTGCTTCATCCTTATAAATCGCCACTTCTACTTTGTATAATGAGCCGGATTCCGGCATTTTGGCAGCAACACCATATTTTAATTTTAAGCGTTCAGCTATTGCTTTCTTTACGATAGCTTGGCAGTCAGGAACGCTATATAATGTAGATTTTACAGATTTACCTGAAACAGGAAACTTACCATCTTCCGTAATAAATTGTTCCCATGGCAGAGCCTTCGTTGACTCAAATAATTCATCGAATGTAGATGCATTGAACACACCTACCTGCAGTTTCACACGATCCCCTGTTCGTAACCACAAGTTACAGCGAGGAATTGCAGACACTGGCGCTTGAAATACTACTTTACCGTTTTCAACTTCAACTTTATACCCGAGTTGTTTTACTTCATTTGCTACCACAGACTCAAGCCCCATAGCAGCTGTTGCGATTAATGTTACCTCTTGTGTCATACATTTAGTCCTTTCATTTCTAAGAATTAGTTATAGTTTACCATATCGTACTGAAATTACTAATTAGAAACATGGATTATCGTCAAGCTATAATTGCGAAAGTCTTAGTTGTGGTTAATGGCAGACAAGAAGTATTTATACTTTCTTAACTGCCAATAAAAAAACCTCCTAATTGTATACAATTAGGAGGTTTGTCGTTTACGTATAGACCATTGAATACTCGGTAAGCCATGTTCTGTTCCAATGTACTCAAACGGTGGTCAACCTTGTACGTTGGTCGTAATCATCTATCTACAAGCAATAAATTACTTGTCCCTTTTTCGGTTCAATTTCCCTAATCAAGGATGCCCCTACCAATATTTGGGTTGCTCACTCGTGGGGTTTACCTCGTTCCACTCGGAATGTTTCCATTCCGACTACGTCACTGTGGCACTTTCAAGTGTATTAATCCATGTCATAAGAGTTAGGATTTTCCACTGCCATTAACCCAATTAGGTTATCCTGACTTATGATTTCGTCAGGCACGAACACTACAAACGTCTCAGCTTGTGTGAGCATGGACTTTCCTCTGCATACTAAATATACAGCGATTACGTGAGTATTCAACTTTTTTACTAACTAAATTATAACATATTCACAAGCTTACATCATTGGTAAATAAAACTAATTCAGGAATCCGCGTATTTTTTGCCAAAGACCGATTTTTCAAGATTGGATAGGCGTTTTAAGATATCATAATTTACTTGATGATTTGGAGTTGTTGCAGTTCTAGTTCTTGTTTGATCAGACTGTTTCTTTAGTCGGTCGTTTTCCTGCTTCAATTTCTCAATTTCTTGTTCATATGCTTCATAATCCTGTATGACTGTATCAAGAAACTCATCAACTTCTTCCTGATGATAGCCACGCATTGCTGTTTTGAACTCTTTTTCCAGAATTTCTTTTCCATTGAGTTGAATGCGATTAGTATTCATTTAAAGTCACCTCATACTTTTTGAATTGTTTTTCGTTCTTCTAATGTTAATAAGTAAATGTCAATTTTAATTGTATTGTTTGTCCCTTTAATTTATGCACAATTTCTTCCTTTATCATAGTATAACATTATTAGGTGAACTTGTCTTTTGGGTCATTAAAATGTTAGAAAACTCGGTATTCGATAAAGGGATTTTTTGAATGCGTACTTTGCTTTCGTAGGACCCCTTACACTTTGGAGTGCAAACTTCAATATAGATAAGCCTTAGTTGCGCTTATGCAAAGTATTTATACTTTCTTAACTGCAAAAAAATGAAGCTGAAAGTAACAGCTCCATTTTGATCTATTTTTCAGTTAAATCTTCTGGCTGAAAAGAAAAAGGCAATAGATCATCCATCGTAATGGATTTAATATCATTATGTAAGTTTGTCAAATGGACTGTCAGATTACTGTCAAAAAACTCGCTCATAACCTGCCGACATGAACCACAGGGAGGAACGGGCCGTTTGGTATCAGCAACAACTGCCATTTCTTTAAATTCACGCTCGCCATCCGCAATTGCTTTAAAGATTGCTACTCGTTCAGCGCAGCAACTTACAGGGTATGCTGCATTTTCAATATTACATCCTGTATATACTTTACCGGATTTGGTTAACAATGCAGCGCCTACAGGGAATTTTGAGTATGGAACGTATGCTTTATTCCGAATAGTAATTGCTTCTTGAATCAATTCTTTTTCACTCATAACATGTTCCCCCTTCACACTAAATGGAAGGTAATTATAATAGAAAAAGCTAATCTTGTAAAGTTTTTACATATTGTTAAGCTCTCTCAATAATTGATCCAAGACATAGAGTACTGAATGATTTAATTCCATGTATCTTTTTCTCTTTGCATCGATATAGAAGCTATGCATTAATAATAACTCCATATTTTCCCTTGTAGAGGTAACCTGCTGAGGATGGATATTAACTTTACGATCCTTAACAACTTGAAGTGTATTCTTTTCCCATTCCTCTAACAATACATATATAGGTGCTGTATATTCTTTTACCATAAGAAAAAATTGTTTATCTTTTTTATTCTCTGGTGGGTTATTTTGTTCATATCTTACTCTTAATTTATCTACATGTTCTTTAAATTGCTTTGTTTGTAATTCCAATACCATAAAACTGTCCTGCCTTTTAAATATATTTTTCTAACAGGTACATTTTATCATTACTAATTCAAATAAGCACATATTAGGATAATCTTTTTTTAGCTTTCGGAGCGTAATCGGACATTAGAAGGTTATCGCTTTTCGTGATATTTTGGACAGATGAATACACGCGATTAATTTCTTTTTGCTGTTCCTTGTAATTAATGTCTATACTGTTATCAGTTCCCATCGTAATTTTTTGTTCAATGAGTCTCAATTGATCAGCTAAATCGCCGATTGAATTTCTAAATTTCCTTTTATCTATTCCATGAACCTTCTGATTCATATCCTTTATAATTGCCATTATTATAACCACCCTTTTTATAAAAGTATTAATTACTTTTTCGAGGAAAAGATAGACATCCCTTCCCCTTCGACAAAACTAGAAGAAATATGGCAAAACAAGTGTAGTTTCGCTGATAAATAGACAAACTAAATGGAAAGGAGGTGTCATTATGGTGAAAAAGAAATCCCAACAAAAAGCAGAAAATCGCCGACAAAAGAAAAGAAATCATACAGGAGATAAAAAGTTGGATGGTCCAAATCGTCCTTCAACATAATATTTAGAAAAGGGTTTGTATCATACAAATCCTTTTCTAAATATTTCTTAAGTGATAATAGGCATAAAGTAATTCTCTTCTTTTGTAGAATGACTGGCTGACATCTGAATTCAAATCGTCCTTTGAGCTTTCCATCCATTTTTTCTTTATCCCCCCTCTTTTATACCAATCCGAACGAATAATATCTTGATGAGTGATTACTGGATATACAGTACGTAATAAAGGTCCTTTTTCGAACTGTTTTCCAAGAAATTGTTCATAATCCCAGCGAGAACCTGTATGTTCAATTGACTGGGCATATTCAAGCAACCGATCATAAATCAATGGTTTAAACATGATTGAAGATATACGCTTTCCTAAATCTATACGTTTTGAAAGATTTGTGAAATCATGTACGAATGTACCATATAAAACGTTTTTTCTTGTTGGTAAAATAATAGCATTCATAAATAAAAAATCTTGTAAGAGGTATGGCAGGCGTAGAAAAATATGATACTTAAAATAAGACTGTTGAATGACAGGTTTTTGAATTACATTCTGTTCATTGACTATTAAGGCAATCATAAGCCTTTCTTTATCATTATTTTTCCAATAGTTATTCCATTCTTGAACCATAAACTGTGATACATGGAGATTTGGTAATAGATGGAACATTGATCTGTTTAATTGAATCGAAAGTTTATAAACTAGCAACTGTGGGTATGCATCAGAAAAAATTAGCCAGTTTGCCCGTTCATAGGTCATAAACAATTGCTTGTTTTGGTCACCTGAAAGAATTTCTTGAAATGGGGATAAAAATAAATCTGTCATATTCCAACCAGCATTCCGGGATACCATACTTGCAATGAATGCCCATTTTATCTCTTTAAACTCCATATAAAAGTTTTGATATGCTTTTGTTCGGGAAATGTTATCGGTGTTATGCTGATTTGTCTTATTTATAATATAATAGAGATAATCATTATTTCTTAGTTTGGGATTCATAATAGCACCTCTTTCAGAAGTCTCCTTAGATAGCAAAATACACTCATAATATTCCCTTTAATGAATGCCAAATTTTTTAGTAGTTATCAACTTGTAGTATTTTTGGTATGATATTTAAATATGCAAGGGGGAAAATAATGAATTATCCAAACGGAAAAAAGAATAACGTAAAACAACAATCGTCAGATCCTAAGTATGGTTTTAGTAACCGTGGGATGACGCTGGAGGATGATATAAATGCGACTAATACCTTTTATCTTGATAGAGATAAGGCAATTATTCATAAAAAACCAACACCTGTACAAATAGTAAATGTACATTATCCCAAACGCAGTGCTGCTGTCATAACTGAAGGTTATTTTAAACAAGCATCTACAACTGATTATAATGGTATATATAAACACAAGTATATTGATTTTGAGGCCAAGGAAACAAAAAATAAAACACGATTTCCACTTGCGAACATACATGAACACCAAATAATGCATATGAAATCAATTATTGATCACGGAGGCGTTAGCTTTTTAATAATTCGCTTCGCAGTATATAATGAAACATATTATATGCCTGCTGAATCCTTCATTCCACTCTGGGATAAGCAGTTTAATGGTGGGAAAAAATCAATACCATATGAAACCATCAAAGAAGAAGGGTATGTAATTCCATTTCACTATCAAGCAAGAGTTAACTATTTAGAAGTTATAGATAAGCTTTATTTTTAGATTGGAGGAAGATGAGCTATGGCAGAAAAAGGCCAATCTCGTACAGCAAGAAGAAAACAAAAACAATCAAAAAAGAAACCATTATGGAAAAAGATATTATTAATAACCGGTATTGCAATTCTAGCTATCGGTATTGGTGTAGGTGCACTATTTACGTATTATATTGCCACGGCACCCGAAATTGATGCGTCTAAATTATCCATCCCGTTTTCATCAAAAATATATGATAAAGATGGAGAACTTTTTGCCGATTTAGGCGCAGAACAACGCACGAAAATTGAGTATAATGAAATACCCGATGTTTTAGAGGATTCCGTTATTGCGACAGAAGATTCAAGATTCTATGAACACCCAGGAATTGATATATGGCGCATCGGTGGAGCTATAATAGCTAATGTAACAAATGGATTTGGTTCTGAAGGTGCCAGTACAATTACCCAACAAGTAGTTGAGAAATCTTTTTTATCACCTGAAAAGAAAGTTAGCATTAAAGTTCAGGAACAATGGTTAGCATTAAAACTGGAACAAGAATATTCAAAAGAACAAATTTTAGAGATGTATTTAAACAAAATTTATTATGGTAATGGTGCTTATGGCGTTGCCAAAGCAGCTGAATTATATTTTGGTAAAACTGACTTAAGCAAGCTTAATTTGCCAGAAGCTGCAATATTAGCTGGATTACCGCAAAGACCATCAGCATATAACCCATACAAAAATCCTGAATTAATGAAAAAACGTATGAATACTGTTTTAAGTCTTATGGTTCAGCATGGGAAAATATCGCAGAAAGAAGCTGATAAGGCGAGTGAAGTTGATATCCCTTCGCTATTAGCTGGCGATCAGCCAGACACTACTCCATATCAAGCGTTCCTGCAAAAAGTACGCGATGAAGTTGAAGAAAAAGTGGATGGCGCAGATATTTATACAGATGGCTTGAAAATTCATACAACTATTGATACAGATGCACAAGAATATGTTGAATTTTTATTATCAGACAGTGAGGATAATCCGATTAATTATCCAGAACCTGTTACAGACCCAGCTAATCCTGAGGGTGATAAGGTCAGACTGCAAGCAGGTATGACTGTCCTGGATACAAAGACTGGGGCTATCCGAGCAATCGGTGGTGCACGCGGTGGTGTAGAGAACGATGGTTTAAATTACGCAACTGGTATTAGCCGTCAGCCCGGGTCAACATTCAAACCGATAATTGACTATGGTCCAGCAATCGAAAACAAACAATGGTCAACATATCATCAAATAAATGATGATGGACCGTTTGATATAGCTGGTACAGAAGATCAAATAAATACCTGGGTTAACAACGGTCATTATTACGATTGGGTATCAATGAGGTTCGCATTAGAGCAATCATTGAATGTCCCTGCTGCTAAAACATTTGAAGAAGTTGGCCGGGGCAAAGCAAAAGAATTCGCAAAAGGTTTAGGTATTAAATTTGAAAATGACGAAATACAATTAACTGATTCCATTGGTGGCTCTTCAGGTACGAATCCTACGAAATTAGCTGGAGCGTATCGAGCTTTTGCGAATGAAGGTATCTACAATGATCCTTATGCTGTCACAAAAGTAGAGTTTCCAGACACAGGAAAAACTGTTGATTTAAAGCCAGAGCCTGAACCGGCGATGTCTGATTATACTGCTTATATGATTACAGATATGTTGAAAAATGTTGTCACAGAAGGTACTGGTAAATTAGCCAATGTGCCAGGATTGCATGTAGCAGGAAAAACCGGAACAACTAACCGCGATGATGTTGAAGGACCTCCAGATTCTTGGTTTAGTGGATATAGCACGAATTACACTATCTCCATTTGGACTGGTTACAATAATAATAATATTGGTATTTCAGACACAAAAATACCGCATGCATTATTTAAAAATGCAATGACAGAGTTATCAAAAGATAAGGATACACCAGACTTTACAAAACCAGATTCTGTCGTAGAAGTTGCTGTTGAAGAAGGATCTAGACCTGCTAAACTTCCGAGTGACTTCACACCAGATTCGGAAATTGTTACAGAGCTATTTGTTAAAGGCAATGAACCGACTAAAACATCTGAAAAATATGATCAACTGGATCCTGTAGAAGGGCTGAAAGCTACTTTTGATAAAGAATCCAGTACTATACAGGCTGAATGGAAGTATAATTCAGATGAGGATGTTTCATTTAAAGTGAGTGCAAGTGTTGATGGTGGAGAAATGCAAGGACTGTCTTCAACTGAAGAAACATCAATTGAAATTTCAAATGTCGAACCTGGTTCAGAGTATGAAATACAGGTTGTAGCTGTTAGTAATGAAACAGAAGCTAACTCAAGTGAACCGAAAACAACATCAGTTAAAGTTCCTGAGGAAGAGGAAGAAGAGAAAGAAGATGGTGAAGGTAATATACCGTCAGTTAGTAATCTGAATGCTTCAGTGTCTAGCTCGACTGTTGATGTATCTTGGGGATACGATGGACCGCCTGTACGTTTTGAAGTCGTTGTCACACAAGATGGCAGTGAAGTTAATAGGCAAACGGTTGAATCCATGGGTATTGTAATCGAAGATGCCCCCTCTGGGTCTTATACCATTACCGTTACACCAATTGGTCAAAATGGGGCTAATCAGGGTGTCAGAGGTGATTCCAGCAGTACTCAAGCTACTGTCGAAGGTGATGAAGGTGGATCGGACGAACCGGAAGATAGCGCTGGTGGCACCGGTAATGACGGCAGTACCGACGATGAACAAAATAACTAATTAGTCAAAGAGGCAACCTTCTTCAATGAAGGTTGCCTCTTTTATGTCCCTATTATGTTTGTTGTTCAATCGCTTCAGCCTTTTTCATCCGTTTCTGCCCTTCCCTGCAAGGTTCCAGCAGCGGACATTCCGGACATTGCGGATTTCTAGCCTTACAGTGATACCTGCCAAAAAATATCATTCGATGATGTGTGTCAGCCCACTCATCTTTTGGGACCTTCTTCATTAACGTTTGTTCAACTTCCAATACCGAATCCTTCCATCGACAGATCGCCAGCCTTTTAGCAACGCGCTCTACATGTGTATCTACAGCTATCGCTGGTTCTCTAAATGCAACTGAAGCTACTACATTTGCAGTTTTTCGTCCTACTCCCGCAAGCTTCATTAATTCAGTTTTGGTTTTAGGCACTTCTCCACCATAATTATCAATCAGCATTTGACATAGCTTTCGAATATTTTTTGCCTTATTTCTATATAAACCAATTGATTTTATATCCTTCTGCAATTCTTCCAATGAGACAGCTAAATAATCTTCTGGTGTCTTATATTTCTGAAACAAAGGTTCTGTTACTTTGTTTACTAAAACATCAGTACATTGTGCAGATAATAATACAGCTATCACTAATTCAAACGGGTTAGAATGGCGTAGTTCACACTCAGCTTGTGGATACATTTCCTTCATCACATCTAAACAGAAATTCACTTGATTTTTATTTAGCATTTTAGTTGTCCTCCCCATCAAGCCAATTATAATAAAAAGATGTATCTCGTTTCTTACTAGTATCAGTTTGTTTTTGTGTTTGTGCTTGGTTTTGGTGAAAGGATTTACTTGCTTCGCGAGCTTGTTCTACAGTATGAATTCCCTTTTTCTGCCAGTCACGAAGAATTCGATCGATATATTTAAAATTTAATTTGGCCATTAGTACTGACTCCCGTAATGCAGCTTTAATTAAAGCCGGTTTAAGTTCATCAGCATCCAACCAGGTATTTATCATTTCAATTTCAAACGGAGATAATGGTCTACCAAATTCCTGTTCGAATAATATAAAGATAGTGCCATCTTCTTGTGTGTTTACTTTCTCTTCTTCCTTTGTAAACAATTTTTCCCACAGTGGGTTTAAACTGTATACTTCGCTTAGTTGGTTCTGCTCATTTTTCAATTGTTCTATTGATAAAAGGTTTTTTTGGATAAGCTTTCGTAAAATATTTGCACATTCCTTTTCATCAAAAGTTAAATGTGATGTCAGATCATTAGGGGTAGGAAACTCATTCTTGTCATGCATAAAACGAAGTATTTGTAAAATAACCATGATTTCTTTTTCATCTAGACCCAATGATGTATAGTCATCAAGTAATTTTATTGGTATTTGCAGTTGATTTGTTATTATATCCTGAAATGAAATGGATTTCTTCATTATGTGTAACACCTCATTTCCCAGTATAGCATGAATTTAATTTTATCAAGATTATAAAATCCCTTGCCATCCGTCTGCAAGGGATTTTACAATTTATTAGCGTACAAAACTTAGGCTCTGTGGATAGCTAGAATAGTTTGTCAAGTTTATTAAGGATACAATCGGTTTAATAATCTAGGGAATGGAATAGTCTCTCTCACATGTTCTACACCAGACAGCCAAGCAACTGTTCTTTCAAGACCTAATCCAAATCCTGAGTGTGGCACGCTACCATATTGACGTAGTTCTAGATACCATTTGTAAGCAGGACCGGTTAAATCATGTTCTTCATAACGCTGTTTCATCAATTCCAAATCATCAATACGCTGAGAACCGCCAATAATTTCTCCATAACCTTCTGGAGCAATTAAATCAGCACATAGAACAACATCCGACCGTTCTGGGTCAGGCTTCATATAAAATGCTTTTATTTCAGCTGGATAATTTGTAATGAAAACTGGTTTATCGAAACTTTCAGCGATTGCCGTCTCATGAGGCGCACCAAAATCAACACCCCATTCAACATCATCGAAACCTTTTTCCTTCAGCATCTCTACAGCATCATCATAACTGATTCTTGGGAAGGGTGCTTTAATTTTTTCAAGTTTAGATGTATCCCTTTCAAGTGTATCCAACTCAAGTTTGCAATTCATAAGTACTGATTGAACAACGAAGCTCACATACTGTTCTTGTACTTCCAAGCTTTCGTCATGATCCATGAACGCCATCTCTGGTTCAATCATCCAGAATTCAATTAAGTGTCTTCTTGTTTTAGATTTCTCTGCACGGAATGTTGGTCCAAATGAGAATACTTTTCCCAGTGCCATTGCTGCAGCTTCCAAATATAATTGACCACTTTGCGATAAGTAAGCCTCTTCATCAAAATATTGTGTATGGAACAACTCTGTAGTACCTTCTGCTGAAGCCCCCGTTAAAATTGGCGGATCAATCTTTACATATCCATTTTCATTAAAAAATTGGTATGTGGCACGTATAATTTCATTTCGTATTTTCATAACAGAATGTTGCCGTTTTGAGCGTAGCCACAAATGACGATGATCCATCAAAAATTCTGTCCCATGCTCTTTTGGAGTTATTGGATAATCAACAGCTTCTTGAATCAATTTAATGTCACTAACTTGCATCTCATACCCAAATGGGCTTCTTTTATCTTCCACAATATTACCTGTTATGTACATTGATGATTCCTGTGTCATATTCTTGGCAAGTTGAAAGATATCTTCTGCAACATCATTTTTGGCAACTACGGCTTGCATGAAACCAGTTCCATCTCTAAGTTGCAGAAAAGCAATTTTACCACTGGATCGTTTGTTTGAAAGCCATGCTCCAATAGTTACTGCTTGTCCTTCATATTTTGGTACTTGCGAAATAGTTGTTTTCAAGAAAATTACCTCCATTACTTTGATTGATGGTTAAGTACAAAACGTTTGATTCGCTTTGCAGCCTCTTCTAATAAATCAATTGATGTTGCATAAGATAAACGTACATTATTTGGTGCTCCGAAACCTGATCCAGGTACCAAAGCAACTTTTTCCTCTTCAAGTAGGGCGGTAACCCATTCATCAACAGATTCAAATCCATTGCTTTTAACTGCTTCAATTACATTTGGAAACAGATAAAATGCACCTTTTGGTCTAATACAGGAGATACCTGGAATATCATTCAATAATTCTAATGATAATTCGAGACGTTCTTTGAAGGTTTTCCGCATTTCCGCATTTGGATCTTCTTTTGTATCATACGCTGCTAACGCGGCATACTGTGCAATTGATGTTGGGTTTGAAGTCGAATGAGATGCCAGATTTGTCATTGCCTTAATTATTTCCTTTGGTCCAGCAGCATATCCTATTCTCCAACCTGTCATGGCATGTGATTTCGATACGCCGTTGACAACTATTGTTTGTTCTTTCAACTGTTCGGATAGTGCAGCAATTGAAACATGTTTATCACTTGTATAGATTAATTTTTCATAAATTTCATCCGACACAATTATGATATTGTGTTCTAAACATATTTCCCCTAGCTTTTGCAGTTCTTCTTTATCATACATCATTCCAGTAGGATTACTTGGAGAATTTATAATAAATGCTTTAGTTTTAGATGTTATTGCTGCTTCTAGTTGTTCTGGAGTCAGTTTGAAATTATTTTTTTCATCTGCATCAACAACAATTGGTTTTCCGCCAGCTAATTTAATTTGCTCTGGATAACTTACCCAGTAAGGTGCCGGAACAATGACTTCATCGTTTTCATTCAATAACACTTGAAACAATGTGTATAAAGCATGTTTTGCGCCTGTTGTAACAATTATTTGGTCTGTTGAGTATTCTAAGTCATTATCTTGATTAAACTTGCTCACAATCGCTTCTCTAAGGTTTAGAATACCTCCAGAAGGTGTATATTTAGTGAAACCGTTCTTCATTGCAGATTCAGCAGCCTTAATAATATATTCTGGCGTATTGAAGTCTGGTTCGCCCGCTCCAAGTCCAATAACATCATGACCTTGACTTTTAAGTTCTTTTGCTTTTGCAGTAATTGCTAATGTTGATGATGGTGTTAATGTTTTTACTCTGTTTGCTAAATCCATGAAATCACCTTTCTATTTGAACATATGTTTAAAACGAAATTGCTCAATACGTGTTCGATCATAAATGGATAAATAATCAATAACGTATCGATTTGATTCATCTGTAAACGTAACCTCCCACGAAGGCTTATCACCAACTAATGCTGGAGTAATATCATAAAGTTTACAGTTTCTGCAAGATTCATTCCATCCTTTTCGTATAGATTCTTCTGAAATAATTTCAGATTTGTCTACTATGGTTATATCTTCATTATTTTTGCTAAAAGGATAGTAAATAATTTTCTGTTTATTGTTATTTGTTTCCCCATAAATTATATAATAAGCTTTTTCACCATGAAATCTTTTTACTTTGTCAATGGTTTCTAATTCTGTTTCTTCCACCACTTTATTTTTTACATATTCAAAAGATGCTGTTTTATCCTGTTGTATAGCATTATATAAATTAAAACCATAAATAAAACAAGCAATCAATACAAGTAATATTACAGCAAAAACCCACTTAAGCCAATCAGGTAAGTTAAACCACGAATAACGCTTATTCTTCATTGGCCTCAACAAATGGTGAAACAATGTAACTAACTATTTTATAATTACTTGAAGAACAACTTTTTTTTGATACCTCTAATTTATTATCCATCGTTTTCCCTCCAATAATAAATACTGCTTGTTTTATCAAATTTTACTACTCATAGTGTTCTTCGTATTTGCGAAAACTATAGGTAACGTTGAATAAATAGGATGAATTACAATATAGTATAACAAGCATTCGTGTAAAATTGTTTTATTTTTATTTATTTCAACAAAATCTCCTATCCCATATCATACCATATCATACTGATGTATCACTTGGTGCATCAGTATATTTTTTTTGCTATAAATGCAACTAAGGATTTCTCCATTATGGCTTGGTAATAATCCAAATTTTCTAAGGTTGAATAATGATGTAAATATTGCACGTCAGGCCTTCTTCATCTAACTCATGGCTAGAACCAATCCATGGCTTTGTCCATTAATGCCTGGGTGGATTCGTAAGTGGTTGGGACAGAAGGAATTGACTCCGTAAAATATTTTCCGTAACGAGCCTTAATAATACGTGCATCACAGACAAAAACAATACCCCGATCATTAGACGAGCGTATTAATCTGCCAAAACCTTGTTTAAAACGAATAACAGCATTAGGTAGTGCTAATTCAAAAAAAGCATTTTTACCTTCTTTTTTAAAATGATTTGATTTCGCTTCGTATACCGGATGATTAGGCGGCTGAAATGGAAGACGCACAATCATTAGGCATGATAAATCATCGCCCGGTATGTCGACACCTTCCCAAAAGGAACTGGTTCCTAACAAAATTGACTCATCAAACGTTTGAAAATTCTTTTTTAATCGGGATCTGCTACCGCTTGAAATACCTTGAGCAATTAGCATATATTTATTAATATCAATTGTTTCCCTTAATAAATTATATGATTTCCTTAGCATGTCGTAGGAAGTAAATAATACGAGCATTCTTCCGTTTGTTATTTGTGCTAACGATAAAATGGCCTCACAAGTTGAATAAATAAAATCATCTAAATTACCATGTTTGATATCAGGAAAGTCATTTGGGATCATTAACTGTACTTGATTCTCATAAGAGAATGGAGAATTAATTTTAGTTGTCAGCGTATGATCAGATTCCAATCCTAGCCTGTTCATAATAAATGAAAATGAATTCTTCATTGTCAATGTAGCACTTGTAAGAATAATACTTTGTTTTTGATTGAAGAAATCCTCTGAAAGCAAAGCAGACATATCTGTTGGTTCACTGTAAAGGTATACAGCGTTTTTTGCTCCATAAGCCTCGATTTCCATCCATTTAACATTTGCAATCCCCTCATCCGTTAGAAACAACTGCTCAAGGGAATCAATAATCGTTTGAATTGCTTCCATAATTCTGGTTAGTTCTTCCAAATGATTTTTATCAATATCTTTTTCTTTTAATAGAGATTGCTTTAATTGTGAAAGTAAATGAATGAGATCTCTAAGATAGAATGTCAAACGTGTTGACATTTCTATGATGACGTTCCATTGTGCTGAATTTTTTTCGACTTCATCAAAGCGATACTGGATTCTTCCGATATCACTTAATGACTTTTCCTTCTGTTTTTGTTCGATAACATACTGAAAAAGCATACGGAATAAATCATCAACTTCATATTTAGCTTTGTTATAGAAGTTTTCCCATTCATCCACTGAAAAGTTTTCATCGTTAATAGGGTAGTTTGTCAGTAGCTTGCCTAGCCAATTCCCATCTTTTGTATCCCCTATTTGCGTTAACGTATACTGTACATGGACATAATCAAGCTTTAAACCATAATGTTTTGAAGCTGTTTCTTCCAAATGATGCGCTTCATCAATAATTGCCTTGTCATAGGATGGTAATAATTGATAATCATTAAACATATCGGTACATAATAATGCATGGTTCGTTATCAAAATATCTGCCTGCTGTGCTTTTTTACGCGCTTTTTGATAATAAGATCTGGAAAACCAAGGATTTGTTGGATCGATTGAACCTTCTGTATCAGTTGATACTTTTCTATAAAATAAGTAACCACTTGAAGGTAACTGGATTTCATCGATATCTCCTGTAATTGTTTCTGTCAGCCAAACAAGTATCATTGCTTTTGTCAGTGTAATATCATAATTATCCGCTTGTTCAGAAGATAATGCACGTTCAAATTTTTCCAGGCTAATATAATGTTGTTTTCCTTTAAGTAAAGCTATTTTAAATGGAAATGGTACCAAATTATGAATTAACGGAATCTCTTCGTCCATCAACTGGGATTGTAGCTGAGTTGTATATGTACTAATGATAATTCTCTTTTTTTCCGATACCGCCTCATAAATTGCAGGTATTAAATAGGCTAACGTTTTACCCGTTCCGGTCTCCGCTTCAATTAAGGCATGATTCTTCATTCGAAAAGCATCATAGACAGTCTCAGACATTTCACGTTGCCCTTCTCTTTTTTCATAATTTAGCATTTGTTGTTGCATAGTACCGTCATTTTCATAAATTTCATCAAGAAAATTTCCAAAAGCTGTGTCGATATCTTTTTTAACCGGTTTCGTTTCTTCTGTTGACTTAAAGGCCAACCCTCTATACGTATCAATATTATCACCTTCATAAACTGAAAAAGCGAGTTCTTGCTGTTGTTCGTAGAGCATGGTATATATGTCTGACTTCAGCTTCTTTTCCAGCTTTAATAAATGCGAAACTGTTTCATAAGGTAATGTATTTATCTTCTGCTTTAACTTTAAAAACAATTTCGCTGTAACATATGCATCTGACAAAGCTCGATGTGGATCATTATGCATAATTTGGAGATGCTCTGCCAATTGTCCCAACTTATAACTGGGAGCCTTGGGATATAACATACGGGAAAGCTCAACCGTATCGATTACCGGGTTATTTAGTTGCCTATAACCATTTGATGCAAGCTCCTCATTTAAGAATCCTAAGTCAAATGGAACATTATGCGCAATTAAATAGCTATTATCAAATAAATTAATAATTTCTTGAGCTTTTTCTTCAAACATTGGGGCATCTTGTACATCATGGTCAGTTATACCAGTCAAATTTGTAATAAAAGATGGAATTGGCATATTCGGATTAAAGAAGGTGGAAAATTCGTCAGTAATCTCATTATTTTGAATAACAACGATTCCTACCTCGATAATTTTATCTTGTTCTGCCGGAAAATGACCTGTTGTTTCCAGGTCAATCACAACAAATTTTTTATCCATACTTCCACCTATCTCTCATGTATACTTAGCTTTAAATTGTACATCGACATTTCTTATTATCGTTTCCGTATAAGTAAAAAAAACTCTTATCATATAAACTGATAAGAGTTCTACCTGATAACCAAAAATATTACATCTCGGTCAGCGGTGGTTCTTGTTCAATAAGTTGCTCAATCTCGTTACTGTTATTCATAATGGCAACTTTTGGTTTATATGATGCTAATTCATCATTCGAAATAAGTGCATACGAAACAATTATAACAATGTCATTTGGTTGAACAAGTCGTGCTGCAGCACCATTTAGACAAATAGTACCTGACCCTCTTGCTCCGGGTATTACATATGTTTCAAGCCGTGCACCATTGTTGTTGTTCACAATTTGAACTTTTTCATGAGGCAGCATATCAACTTGATCCAATAGATCCTGATCTATTGTAATACTGCCTACATAATTTAAATTTGCTTCCGTTACTCGTGCGCGATGTATTTTTGCTTTCATCATAGTGCGAAACATGTAACTGCCCCCTAGTAAAATTGCCTTATCAGCTTTCCATTTTCATTAAAAATAATATTGTCAATCAATCTTGCGCGTTTAAATTGTACTGCAACTGCTAAAACAACATTATTTTTAATGGTGGAGACTGATTGCAACTCTGGATAACTCAGCATCTCGACATAATCGACAGTACCAGAGGTTTCTCTGTTTATTACATCAATTACCTCTTTTACAATAATAGCAGGATTTTGCTCTCCGTCAACCACTAGTTGGTGACCATGCTCTAATGCTTTCGTGAGCCAAACTGCCTGACTTCTTTCGTCATTGGCTAAATTCACGTTTCTACTGCTCTTTGCCAATCCATCATGCTCACGGATAGTTGGTAATGCAATAAGTTGAATAGGAAAATTCAAATCATTTATAAGCGCGTCGACAACTGCCACTTGCTGAGCATCCTTCAAACCAAAATATGTTTTATTCGGACGTATTATATTAAATAACTTGGTTAAGACAGTTATGACTCCTTCAAAATGGCCTGGACGTGATCGCCCACATAGAACATTCGCTCTCTCTTCAACCGATAAGGTTATGTTCATTTTGGTTGGGTACATATCCTTAACACTTGGAATAAACAATATATCTACTCCTGCTTGTTCTGCAAGCCGGATATCTTGTTCCTCATCACGAGGATATTGCTCATAATCTTCATTTGGCCCAAATTGCAAAGGGTTCACAAAAATACTTGTAACGACAACATCATTATCTTCCGCTGCCTGCTTCATTAATGCTAAATGTCCTTCATGAAAATATCCCATGGTTGGAACAAATCCTATGCTTTCAGATTTGGATATTTTGATCATTTTTTCCTGCATTACAGTTGTTGAACGTATTATTTTCATATTATCTACCTTCTGAATTGTTTGGTAATAAATCTTTATTTTTAATCTTAAATGAATGTTCATCTAATGGAAATGTTCTGTCCTTAACATTTGATATATAAGACTCGATAGCTTGTTTACCGACTTTATTAAAATCGGCATATGGTTTTACGAATTTCGGTAAACGATCCACTCCATACTTTAAAATATCGTGATAGACGAGAACCTGTCCATCGCATTCCACACCAGCACCAATTCCGATTGTAGGTATTGAAACTGAATTTGTTACAATTTCAGCAAGCTCTTTTGGCACACACTCCAATACTAAGGAAATAGCACCATGGGCAACTAATTGCTTTGCATCATTAAGCAATTTTGCACCAGTATTTTTATCCTTTCCTTGTACTTTATAGCCACCTAATACATTTACGGATTGAGGTGTTAGACCTAAATGTGCAACAACTGGGATACCAGCATCTGTTAGACGTTGTACGAGTAATAGAACTTCTTCTGATGCTCCTTCAACTTTGACAGCCTGTGCGTCTGTTTCTTGAAAGATTTGCTGCGCATTTAGTAAAGATGCTTCTAATGAAACATGATAAGACATAAACGGCATATCAACTACAATAAATGTATTTTTAGCTCCACGCTTTACCGCTTTTGCATGATGAATCATGTCTTGTACTGTGACTTTCACTGTGGAATCGTATCCTAACATAACCATTCCTAACGAATCACCGACCAGGATCATATCAATTCCAGCTTCTTCAGCAAGCTTTGCAGAAGGATAGTCATATGCAGTAATCATCGTTATCTGTTCATCTTCCCGTTTCATTTTTTGCAAATCCAGTCTACTGAGCATTATTGTCTTCTCCTCTCATAAACCATTCGATTTCCCCTGAATATATTTTTTTGATTTCATCGTTATCTGTTTTTGTTAGTAAGGCTCCATCTTCAGCTATTCCTAGAAATTTAGCTTTCCATTCTTTATGTAACGTCTTTATTTTGATGTACTCGCCAATTCGATAACCATAGCTTTCCCATTTATATTTTACATCAGGAAACCCATTCTGCATGAAAGAGTCATATGAATTTTCAAATGATTGAAGGACATGCTGGATAAAATCTTTTATATTCCATTGATTTCCGGTTTGTATTTGAAGAGAAGTTGCTTTATCTTGTATATCCTTATCGAAATCTTCTGTTATTTGATTAACATTTATTCCTATCCCAATTACGACATATTGGATTTGATCTTGTTCTGCCTGCATTTCCGTTAAAATGCCTGCTGTTTTTTTATCGTTGATTAATATATCATTTGGCCATTTAATCTTTGGTGTTAATGCAGTATGCTCTGCAAGTACATCGGCAAGTACAGTTGCAGATAAAAGGGTTAATTGTGGTGCCATTACAGGAAGAAAATCTGGTCTAAGGATGATACTCATCCAAATTCCTTTCCCTTTTGTGGATTGCCATTGGCGATTCATTCTTCCTTTTCCCTTCGTTTGTTCATCTGCTATGATAATTGTACCATGTTCAGCATTGTCTTGTGCAACTTGGTGGGCAATCTGCTGGGTTGTTGTTGTTGATGTCTTGTGAATTATCTTTTTCCCAAGCCAGTCGGTTCTTAAGCCCCATTGAATTGTGTTTTCACTCACTTTATCCGGGAATTTTACAATCCGATATCCTTTTCTAGAGACTCCTTCTACATGGTACCCATCTTTTTCAAGCTCTTTCATATGTTTCCAGATGGCACTTCGGGATATCTTTAGTTTTTCGGATAATAGCTGTCCAGATACAAACTGTTTGTCGCTGGTTTCTAATAATTCGATTAATCTATTACGTGTGGATTCCATTTTATCCAATCCTTTAAATCCATTTTATTATTCTTTAACTTCCCTGATAAAACTTCATGTTCAACTGCTGCTAATGTATTTCGAATCCATGGTCCGCTCTTTAATTGAGGGAACAATTCGCGTACATCATCACCGGTAATTGCCAGGTCTTTTTTTGACTTTATCGGTAGCCTATTGTCTATTTGCTCCATTTCATCTATTAATATAATTTGATTAAAGAGCATATTTACTAATTCTGAAAAAACCTGGTAATAATTTCTTGGTAAACAATATACCAATAAGCGATCCAACCCGCAATTTTTATAATGCAATAAAGCATCATTCAAAATTAGGGCTTCATTTTTAACATTATTTGAGCATTTCCATTCATTAACCCATTTCTTTATACTTATTGTCGGAGCTAAAAAATGAAAAAGTGCAATAACTCCTCCAAATGATCGTATAGCTTGCATGTTCTTCGGAAGAAGTTCGATGATATTTGGGTGGTCATTCATGATTGGTAAATGTTGATACACCTCTGTATCTGTTAAATAGTTAAGACCAATTTCAATATAATCCCCAGCAAATAATTTAGTCATTTCATTATTTATTCGCTCAACAGCAATGTTTTCGATTTCACTTTTAACTAACTTCATATCATTTATAGTATTGGGGCTGATGGAAAAACCCAGTTGACTGGAAAATCGTAGCGCGCGTATGATACGTAAAGGATCTTCCATAAATCGATCATAACCATTACCAACTGTCTGAATTATTTTGTTTTCA
Source organism: Virgibacillus salinus (assembly GCF_900102415.1). Taxonomy (NCBI): domain Bacteria; kingdom Bacillati; phylum Bacillota; class Bacilli; order Caryophanales; family Bacillaceae; genus Virgibacillus; species Virgibacillus salinus. The sequence goes on along the minus strand of NZ_FNKD01000002.1, from coordinate 488,117 downwards.
ATATCGCTTCTCCCATCGAACAAATCAATAACGTTGCCTTGTTTATCCATAGCGAGTGCATTAATTGTAAAATCACGGCGTTTTAGATCCTGATCAATCGTTTGAATAAATTCAACCGTGTCAGGATGTCTTTGGTCCGAATAGCTTCCTTCAACGCGGAAAGTAGTGACTTCGTATGACTGATGTCTATGACGCACAATTACAGTGCCATGCTCCAATCCGACTGGAATGACCTTATTAAAAATCTGCTGGATTACACTTGGAGGTGCAGAAGTTGCTATATCAATATCACCTATTTCGCGTTTGAGTAATAGATCCCTTACACACCCACCAACAAAATATGCATCGTAAGCATGACTTTCAATCTGATTTAGTACCTCTATTGCCTCAATAAATGGTTTGGTAAATAACACTGTAATCACCATTATTTCTGTTTAAAATTTATTAATTATATCATCATATAAATCTGTATACTGCTGAACAATATCATGCGAATAAAAATGATTTTTGGCATGTGCTAATGCATCTTTGGAAAAACGGTCTAAAAGTGTTTCATCTTCAAGTAAATGTATTGAGTATTCCGCAGCTTTATCAATATCACCTAACTCAATTATGTAGCCAGTTTTATTATGATCGATTACCTCAGGTATTCCACCTACATTTGTTCCAATACACGGCACCTCACAGGACATCGCTTCTAATAAAACAAGACCAAAACTTTCCTTTTCTGACATGAGCAACTTCAAATCAGAAATAGACAATAAGTCACTAACTTTCTTTTGTTTTCCTAGAAAAAGAACTTGATTTGTGAGTCCTAATTTCCCAACTAGATGATATGCCTCAGAATATTCAGGTCCATCTCCGACCAGAATTAATTTTGATTTAATATTTTTTTGTATTTTGTGGAATGTATAAATTACATCTTCTACCCTTTTTACTTTACGGAAATTTGATATATGAATAATTACTTTTTCATCGGGTCCGATACCATATTGTTGCTTAATTCCAGGAGGTTCGTTTTTAAAATATTCTTCTTCGTTAACAAAATTATATATAACATTGATATTCTTATCCACACCAATTATATCTTTAGTTTGTTTCACCAAACTATTTGATACGGCTGTAACGGCATCAGACTTCTCAATGCCATGTCTGATCATTTTTTTGAGGGAATGATCAATCCCTAAAACAGTTATGTCCGTACCATGTAATGTTGTTACAATTTTTACATCATGCTTTGCAATATCTTTCGCCAGAATTGCACATATGGCATGAGGCATTGCATAGTGCACGTGAAGAATATCCAATTTTTCCTGATCAATCACTTCAGCCATCTTATTTGCTAGAGCAAGATCAAATGGAGGATATTGAAAAACTGGATAGTGATTTAGTTCAACCTCATGGTAATAGATATTGGGATGTACCCTATTCAATCGGAACGGTAGACTGGATGTTATAAAATGAATCTGATCTCCTTGTTTTGCCATTAACATGCCAAGTTCGGTAGCAATAATTCCTGACCCACCTACTGTCGGGTAGCAAGTTATTCCAATCTTTTTCATTTGTCAATATCCTCACTTCTATTTTGCTTGACAATTTCACGCCACTCGAAGTCACCTCTTCCTAATGCTCGTATCACAATTTCGGCTGCAGCTAAATTAGTAGCAAGGGGAATTAAATGAACATCACAAAGACGCATTAATGCGCTAACGTCTGGCTCGTGTGGCTGGGCTGTTAATGGATCTCTGAAAAAAATAACAACATCCATCTCGTTGTTTGCAATCTTTGCACCTATCTGCTGATCCCCTCCAATTGGACCCGACTGGAACCGGTGAATATCAAGTCCAGTCTCTTCAGTTATTCTTGTTCCAGTAGTTCCAGTCGCAAATAAGTTATGATTCTGTAAGACATGTTTATATGCAATACTAAAGTTGATAATATCTTGTTTCTTTTTATCGTGTGCAACTAATGCGATATTCATTGTATCCCCCCTACTCAAGTATTTTTTCTAATCCATAGACTAGTTTATTTAAATTAATTACTTCATTAACAGATAATTTCACCCCATCCATGAAAGATTGACGGTTATAGGAATCATGTTTAATTGTTAATGTTTGACCAGGACCACCATAAATCACTTCTTGATGGGCAACAAGCCCTGGCAGCCGTACACTATGGATTCTAATCCCATCTGTCTCTGCTCCTCTAGCACCATTCATTATTTCACGTTCGTCGGGATGTCCTTGTTGCTTACTCTCTCTTGTTTCCTTAATCATGTCTGCGGTTTTAACAGCCGAACCTGATGGAGCGTCTAGTTTCTGATCATGGTGTTTCTCGATTATCTCTACATCTGGTAAATATTTCGCGGCTGTCTTAGCAAATTGCATCATCAGTACAGCACCAACAGCAAAGTTAGGTGCAATGATACAACCAATATTATTTGTACCTGATAAATCAGACAAGGTCTTTATTTGTTCAGCTGAAAATCCTGATGTTCCAACTACTGGTCGAATATTGTATTGTAATGCTAGTTTTGTATGTAAGAACCCTGCATCCGGTGCCGTTAAATCAATTAAAACGTCTGCAGCCACTTCCTGAAAACATACTTCGGGATCCTCAAAAATTGGTACGTACAGATCTGGAAGGTTATCAATGTCTTTTACTTTTTTGCCATGATTTTTTCGGTCAAGACATGCAACCAATTCAAATGATTCCTCATTGTTTACCATATTAACAGCCTCAGACCCCATTTTGCCTCTTGGTCCGGCAATAATTACTTTAATACTCATGTTTATATGCCTCCTGTTATGTCTACTAGTGTTTGTTAGTTAATTAACCTTTGTGTGTCCAACGATCTTTATCCCTTGTTTCTATTTTGTTTATAGATAATTCAAAGGCTTCCGACATATCTATGTCGAGTGAATTTGCAAAACAAGTGAGAACGAATATTATATCACCAAGTTCTTCATCAATATTCTTCCGTGTCTCAGATGATTTTTTAGGCTTTTCACCATAGTAATGATTTACCTCTCGTGCCATTTCTCCTAATTCCTCAGTTAATCTAGCCATAAGACTTAATGGAGAAAAATAGCCTTCCTTGAACTGTGAAATATATGCATCGACTCTTTCTTGAATTTCATCAGTGCTATATGATTTACCGTTTTCTGTCATACAAAATACTCCTCTAACTTGTTTAATCTCCTTTCATGTTAGCTAAAAGGCCCTGATTTGACAAATTATTAATCTGATAAGTGTTTCTTATTTGATTGTTCTTAGCTGGTAAATTGTCTATAATAATAAAAGTGTCATTTAAGAGAATGTTACGTATAAAAGGATTGGAGGTTATGTGGATGGTTTTCAGTCTAAAAATAAAAAATATTATATTTATTCTACTGGGTTCTGCCATTTTCTCATTTGGAATTGTTCACTTTAATATGCAAAACAACTTAGGAGAAGGCGGATTTACTGGTATTACATTACTCCTTTATTTTTTATGGGAATGGGATCCAGCTATTACAAATATTGTTCTTAACATTCCTGTCTTTTTCATAGGATGGAAATTTCTAGGACGCAACACATTTTTGTATACGATAATTGGTACATTTGCTGTATCCGTATTTTTGTATATTTTTCAAATCAACCCTTTTCCAACATACCTGCAGTCAGATATGACACTTGCTGCACTTTTTGCAGGAGTCTTCATCGGTGTCGGATTAGGTATTATCTTCCGTTATGGAGGTACAACAGGCGGTGTGGATATCATCGCTAGGTTAGTCCATAAATATGCAGGCTGGAGTATGGGGAAAACAATGTTTCTTTTCGACTTTATTGTTATTACCACATCCGTCTTCACCATTCTTGAATTGGTTGAGGGCATGTACACATTAGTAGCTGTATATATTGCAGCTCGAGTAATCGATTTTATCCAGGAAGGTGCTTATTCAGCACGTGGCGCAACAATAATTTCCAGTCATAGTAAAGATATTGCCACAAAGATTAATAAAGAAATGGATCGTGGTGTAACGGTATTATCTGGAAAAGGAAGCTTTACCGGTGAAAATCGTGATGTTCTTTATTGTATAGTCGGAAGGAATGAAATCGTGCGGTTAAAGAATATTATAAATGCAATAGATCCCCATGCCTTTGTAGCAGTGAGCTCTGTTCATGATGTAGTTGGTGAAGGATTTACATTAGATGAAAATAAAAATCCAATTGAAGACTAATGTTTCTATTATTATTATCGAATGCCAAAGTAAAAAAGTGGCAGAATTAATTTTTAGGATGCTTCCTAAAAGTTTATTTACACAAAGAATATAAACTGCGACACAGACTAAGGGTAACCGGTCTTGTAGTATTTAATGCGGATCCATGACCACGCAGCTGGAATATACTCACTTTCACAGTGTCTTCTTAGCCGTGGGCGCAGCACGAGGAGGTTGCCAGCCGCCCGTGGAAAACGAAGTGTATGCGGTGTCATAGCACTTAAATTTTTTCCACGTTATGTCGCAGTTTATATCAACTGGGTGGTTAACGGGCAAAATATTTACAAAAAGAGACATTTTTTAAAATATGCCACTTTTTTATGCTGAGAAACGATTATAGTTGTGAAGCGATGCACTGGCTGCTGTGGAGGTCGCTGGCTATAAAGCTATGGAAGACTCCTGTTCAGTCTTCCCAGTAATTATTCAGTTCTTAGTTAGCCCCTTGAACGATTAATCAATTTCCATCCAGGTGTATTCAATATTCATTCGTGTTTATTCAGTCTTCAACGTGATTTTTTCAGTTTTCAGCAGGTTTAAATCGAAAGATGTCAAAAAATGGTTTGTTCCCCTATTTGCTAGACAAATTCAGTGACTCGATAGAAAAGCCAGCAAGATTAATAATTACTGTTGCACACTAAAAAGAGCATTGAATTGCTCTGCAATTCAATGCTCAATTTGCTCTAATATTCTTATTGTTTGAAACGAACTGGACCACATAATTTAAATTTATTCACTGCTTGCAGCATAAATTAGAACAAACCTGATAAGTTCAGCCAGAGCCACCATTGCAGCGGCTACATATGTTAATGCTGCAGCATTTAGAACTTTTTTCGTTTCACGTTCTTCATTATTTCGGATAACTCCGGTTGAAACTAATTGCCCCATTGCTCTATTTGAAGCATCAAATTCAACTGGCAATGTAACTAATTGGAATAACACTGCAGCAGACATGAAAATGATTCCAAATAGCAGCATGTTCGGCATTGTGAAGATAATCCCAGCAAATATCAGAAAGAATGACATTTTAGAACCCATGCTTGCTGCAGGGACCAATGCATGCCTAAAACGCAAGAATGCATAATCTTGTGCATCCTGTATCGCGTGACCAACTTCGTGAGCGGCAATTGCAGATGATGCCATTGATTGTCCGTAATATATATCTTTTGAAAGTCTTAACACTTTTTTACTAGGATCGTAATGATCGGATAAAACACCTTTTGTTACCTCTATATTCACATCAAATATTCCGTTATCATTTAAAATTTTACGTGCAACTTCGGCACCAGTCATTTGTGATGAAGTCGCTTTTTTCGAATATTTTTTGTACGTTTTTTTAACCTTTGACTGAGCCCAAATTGGTATTATCATTAACAATGCTATATATATTATATATCCACCAAGGCCACCTAACATGTTCATTCCTCCATCATTATAGTATATAGTACCTTATGGTCAATTTTAGTCAAAAAAGGGTAGATAGTCAACTGTTTGAATCTCTTTCGCTTTGTTTCTTTTTCTCACCTTTATATTTTCTCCAACTTACATAAGTTAATGTAACAGCTATACACCCACCAACAATTGTCAACATCCAGTAAAAGGGAATCATTTCTGCATTATTATTAGATGACAAAATAATTTGATTCTTAACAGGGATTATTTGCTTTGCGTAACTTATTGTTTTAGTCAGTTGAAAGTAAATGCAAACCCCTATGACCGTGGAAATTGTATATTTATCTAAAGGACTACTTTTCATAGAGTTCACCTCACATAACATCTTCTCCCACTAATGTATGTGCGGCTATAGTTTAATATAACAGGTTACGATAATGAATTTTTGGGTTTGATTGTTAACTTATAGGCTATGAAAATAGACAAAATGCTTAACCAAAAAGTAAAGTACCCTATTTCTTCCATATACATTGTTACGGAGGAATACATCGGCATCATGTCAAATACATAGTCAATCACATCATTATGTAATGTCCATAATGCACCAAACATTATATGGCGTACTTTTATGGCGTAAAATGGAGCATATAATAAACCTTGAATTGCCATTCCACCATGTGATGCCATCAGCATGTAACCTTGCCAGCTTAACGAACCGTCGACGTAGAGCGTGAATAAATTCATTGCAACTGCCCAAATACCGTACTTAAAAAGTGTGATAATTGCCAGAGCTTCTATGTAAGGCGTATTTCTATTGAATAAAAAAAGAAGTAAAAATATAGTGAAGAATAAACTTGCCGTTGGGCTGTCCGGAACAAATACTAAAAAAATATCTGGAGTTATGGAAAGCTGAGAACGATACCAGTAATAGCCATAAATAGTACCTATTAAGTTTACGATTAATAAACCTAATAAAAAGCGCTTATCCAAAAGTATATATTTTAACATATAATGAATCCCTTCTTTGCATGATCCTGCTTACAGAAAAAACACCTTCACCAGTCGTTTGGCAAAGGTGTTTTTAGTTAATTTGCTTGTTCATTTACAGAAACAATAAAATCAGTTAATTTCTTTAACTCTTCATCTGAACCTTTAAATTGATCTGCTGGCATTGTGCCTATCCCTTCACGAGCAATTTTTGCAATTTCCTCAGCAGAGCGGTCAATACCAATTAAAGGTGGTGCTGCTGCTCCACCAGATAAATCACCGCCATGGCAAGTCATACAGTTACTTTCATAAATTGCATAGCCTGGGTCTTGTTTATCAATTTCAACTTCTTCTGATGGAGGTATAGGTTTATTTGCTTCAGCTCTCTGTGCCCAATCAACATGTGAGGCTGATTCATAAGTTAGCCATATGACAGAAGCTAATCCTAATAACATCATTCCAACAGCAATTGGGCGTTGGTGTGGTCGTCTGCCAGGCCCTTTATCTAAGAATGGTGCCAATAACAACCCACCAAATGCTAGTCCAGGAATTACCAGGATACCCAGTAGAATAAATGGCCCACTAGCAAAGTCATATTTTAAAAGTTCATATAAGAATAGAAAGTACCAGTCTGGCAAAGGTATATAACCTGCATTGGTTGGATCAGCCATTCCTTCAAGCGGAGATGGATGCGCAAGTGTTAAGCTCATAAAACCAACTAAAAATACAGAACCTGCCAACCACTCTTTTAATAAGAAATTGGGCCAAAATGCTTCAGTTCTTCCGGGATATTCAGAATAATCTTTTGGTATGTTTGGTTTACGTTCGGCCGAAATCCGCGAATCACCGACGAATTTCATTCCTTTACCCTTATGCACAGCTTTACCTCCTTTTTATTTATAGTGGTCCTGAAATTCCTTGTCTTCGTATTAATATAAAGTGTGCTGCCATTAATCCGAATAAGGCAGCCGGTAGGAAGAATACGTGGATTGCAAAGAATCTAGTCAGTGTTTGTGCACCAACAATATTCGCATCACCAGCAAGTAGAGTCTTAATTTGTTCTCCCATAAATGGAACCTGTTCTGCTATTTCAAGACCAACTTGAGTCGCGAAATATGCTTTATTATCCCAAGGCAATAAATATCCAGTAAAACCAAGTCCAAGCATAACAAAGAATAGAAGAACCCCAACTATCCAGTTTAGTTCACGTGGTTTTTTATATGCACCTTGGAAAAATACTCTCAGTGTATGTAGTAGCAACATTACAATAACGACACTGGCACCCCAGTGGTGCATGCCTCGTACAATTTGGCCATGCGCAACTTCAGTTTGTAAGTAATAAACTGACTTCCACGCATTTTCGATATCTGGAACATAATACATCGTTAAAAACATACCTGATAAAATCTGAATAACGACTACGAAAAATGTCAATCCTCCAAAGCAATAAACAAAAGCCGAGAAATGATGGGCAGGATTAACATGCTCAGGTACTTCATGGTCCGCAATATCACGCCACAAAGGCGAAATATCTACGCGGTCATCAATCCAATCATATATTTTCTGTAGCATATACTATTAAGCCTCCCCTTGTGGATGTGCATTACCAAGATATAACATCCCATTTTCAACTTTTTGTTCATATACATCCAATGCCGCTGTTGGTGGTGTGTTAGGTACATTTACGCCACTCTTATAATAACGGCCGTCATGGCATGGACAATAAAATTGATTTGGATAATCTTCACTGCCTTCCCATGAAACAACACAGCCAAGGTGCTTACAAATTGGGGAAAGTGCTATTATATCGCCATTATCATCTTTGTACACCCATGCTGATTTAGTAACTTCAGACTCATACCAACCATCAACCTGTTTAATCTTCCAATCTACACGCTGTGGATCATTTGTAATATCCTCTACTGCCAAACTAACATTTGCAAAATCTCCAGTTGCTGATTCTTGCAAGACTGGATCAACTGCCATACGTAACATGGGAACAAGCATACCTGCTGCCATGAATCCACCTACACCAGTAAGTGTATAATTTAGAAATTGACGACGGGATACTTGCTGTTTCTCTTCGCTCATGAATTTTCCCCCCTCTATACATTTTTCACGGACAAGATTATTTTAATCAGATTACTAGGACATTACCATAATAGCGCAATCTGTTTATCTGGTCAATAAATAATCTTCTTTGACATAAAACTTTCGTAAATAGGTGAATAATTAGTAATTAAAAAGTACTATTTTTTACACCGATAGGAAAATGTAAATCTTTAGAAATCGTATAAGTACAAGTAAGTTTATCGCCACTAAATTTTTGCGCTAAGTTAAGTTCACTAATCTTTCCAGTAAGACCTTATAAGCTCACTTACTTGTTCAACATTGCTACGTATGATGGAGTGCATTTCATTTGATTGTAATGTACCATCTGATACGCCAGGCAGCCATAATAGGGTGCCACGCATTCCTTGTTCATTCTTTTTCCATGTAGAATCAAATGTAACATAAAAAATATGGTTGAAAGGTTGTTGTTCTATGTCATCGATCCATGAATTTATTCGAACTATTTCCTGGTCTTTATGGGATGATTTAAGATAATTATAATTCGGTGTAAGCAAAACCCTTCCTGTAAGCTCTTTTTCAAGTTCGTAGGAAAAAGCAACTAATACTTCTCGCTGAAACGCATCCTTTTCAAGTACAGAATCGTTTGATAACTGAAAGGGTATGAGTGGAATAATTATTGTATCCACATATTCTTTTGCATTTACATACTGGTGTAAATCACTTTTTTTCCATTTCATAGTATACAACCCTTCCTCTATTCTATTCTTCTTCATTTTAGAAAAAATATGATTTAACTTAAATCTTATCTTAAATCAGCAAAAAAAATCAACCTATTACCTTTGTAAGTTAGGTTGATTTAATTTCATGTTATCCAATCTATGTAGTTTTTTTGCCAACTCTTGAAATGTTTGTTGATCTTTCTCATCTAGAGCACGATCTATTTTAACCTGCAGTTGATTCTTTTGATATTCAAATAATGATTTTTCCAAGAGTTGTTTTGCTGCTTCCTGATCCTTTTTCGTAATAAAGTATTCGTCAGGAATAAATGGGTTTTCAACTAGAACTGCTGCATATAATATATTCTGATACGATTTTGTGAAATTCAATTGGATGTATAAGGGCTCATGTTGATTCATCCTGATATCATGAAATGACTTTTCAGCATCAGTTGTAACTAATTGATTTTTATAGAAACGGAATGGTACTTCCTCAGAACAATGACTGGTAATTATAATTCCTCTTGGACAAAACTTCGCTTCACGCACAAAGTGCACGTTAGTTAAGATTTTTTTATGATTTATTAAATAATTTAAAATCCATACACTTTCACGCTTTTTTAACTGATAGTGATTTAAAAACCATTGAATAAAACTTTTCTTATCCTGCACGGAAATAGGAGTATGCATTCGTGGAACTAACCTCCCTTAATATCCATAATTTTTTAGCAGTTTAGAAAGTATAAATACTGTCTTACTGCATGAGTGCAACTAAGGCTTTCGCCATAAAGGCATGGCGGTAGCAATTTTCTCTAATATTATAAGAAATAAAAGTTAAGTGCTGTGTATAACTGAACTTCCGAGTTTGCCACGTCCAGCTCCAGCGCCTATTGGACTTCTCCCCGTGTTTACGATGAGTCATGTTCATAAAATTTCAGGAAATAAGAAGATCGCCGCTTTGTGCGACAACGTCGATACGGCACGATTATAATCCATACGGCACTATACATGTGTTTGCACTTTCGTTTTATTATAGTTCTCTTGATTGTTTTAGTCGAGCGATATATTCTTCGACATCTACATCTAATGGTTGTTGTTTTAAATATTCTTCAAATATACGGATTGCTGTTTCCATCCTCCCTTCTTCTGTTAGAAAGTATCCATACTCTTTTAGAAAGTCGCTGTCTTGGTTTAAGCTATTATATGCTTCATCATAGTGTTTTAATGCATTGTCATATGATTCAATTTCATTATACGCTCGTGCAAGTTCCCATTCATAAAGTGGGTCATTAGCTCCCATTCCTTTAATTTCAATAATCAGCTCAACTATAGTTTCCTGATTATTTTGTTTTTTAAGCAGCTCAATTAAAAATAAAACTGCTTCTTTATAGTCAGGATCAAGTGCTATTGCTTCCCTCACCAACTTTTCACTTTCAATGTCTTCATTTAATTGGTGTGCCAAAGAACCGGTAAAGAAATATAGCTCTTTATTAAACTCATCAACCTGCAATCCCTGCTTTGCTGTCTCGTAAGCTTCTTTAGGCATTTCTTCCGCTTCGTACGCCTTTGCTAATTGATAGTATGCAGCATGATAATAGGTATCAAGTTCTATTACTTGCTTCCATGCTTTAATTGCTATATCACTTCGGCCTGCATGCATGGCTGTAAAACCATATTTAAATATTGTATCTGGATTCTCACTATCTATATCCTGGAATATACTTAATGCAATTTCATATTCTCCTATTGCCGCATATGCTTCAGCCATACGGTCATTAATTGGTACATTTGCCATTTCATTTGTAATAGGCAGTATCTTTTCATAATACGTAATAGCGTTTTTATATGACCCGGTAGAAAACAGCAGTTCAGCTAGAGCAAAATCAATGATAGGCTCATTGGGCTCATATTGTTTGGCAATTAACAGTTTTTGTTCTGCTACTTCAAAAAGTCCCTGCGCCTGATAAAGGTCTGCCAGCTGAATCATACTCTGAACAAATGCCGGATCGTCTTCATCAATTTCACTTAGTAAATTTATTGCCTCTTCGTCATTTTCGAGTTCAGTATATACGTCAGCAAGCATTACCTTAATTTCGCTTTCTTTTGGATATTTTTGTAAAAGTTCTTGTAATGCATTACTAGCCTCTTTTAGAAAACCCCACTGAATATAGAGTTCTGCAATTGTATATTTTTCTTCATCATCAGCTTTTGGTAAATAATTTTCCAAAAGTGAAATAGCTTTCTCTGATTGTCTATTTTCCATTAAATTAACTGCTTCCATAATTTTGGTGTCCACTATGAACTTCCTTTCTTTTCGTGCGAAACTATCTAATGCATTTTATCATACAGAAAAGTGTATTTTTGTTCAAATAGAAAAGAATCTGTATGTAAACAGATTCTTTGCCAAATTAACTACATACGGATGTAAGATCCTGAAAGAAATTCGGATATGAAATTGCTACAGAAGATACATCATCGATTACAACTTCATTTTGAGTTATTAAAGATGCTATCGCATGCATCATTGCTATACGATGATCGTTATAAGAATTGACACTTCCGCCAACAAGTACGGAATTTCCTTCAATCATCATTCCATCCTTTGTCGGCTGCACTTCAGCACCTAGATTGGTCAACCCCTCTACAACCGCTTCAATACGGTCTGTTTCCTTTAATCGCAGTTCTTCGGCATCACCAATTACTGTCTCGCCTTCAGCTTGGGTTGCTAATAATGCAATTATTGGAAGTTCATCAATTAAACGAGGGATGATATCACCATTAATTACAATACCTTGTAATTTTTTATAGGAAATGGTTATATCACCGAAATCTTCTCCGCTTATTGTTTGTTTATTTGAAATTGATATAGAAGCTCCCATTTCAGTTAATACATCAATAATACCCGTTCGTGTAAAGTTTAGTCCAACGTTCTTCAAAGTCAAGTTACTACCAGGAACAATTGCGGCAGCAACCATGAAAAATGCTGCAGAGGAAATATCCCCAGGTACAAATACATCTGTCGCAGTCAGAGGCTGATTTGTAATACTTATACAAGTATCTTCTATACTGATATCCGCCCCAAAAGCCTTCAACATATTCTCAGAATGGTTTCTGGTGGCTGTCGGTTCAATAACCTCGGTCGTCCCTTCAGCAAAAAGACCTGCTAACAATATTGCCGATTTAACCTGGGCGCTTTTTACAGGTAAGGTATATTGGACGCCACTCAACCCACCACCATTAATTGCAAGCGGCAAATAACTGCCATTACTTCGTCCGTTTATACTAGTCCCCATCTGCTGTAAAGGAATAATCACACGATCCATTGGACGTGATGTTAATGAAGCATCCCCATAAGATGCGGTGAAGAAAGGCAATCCGGATAACACTCCGAGCATTAATCTGGCGGTAGTCCCTGAGTTTCCGAAGTAAATTGGTTCTATCGGTTCTTTAAAATGGGACAAGCCATTACTGCGTATATATAACGTGGTGTTATCTACCTCGATATCCACCCCTAGCAATTTAAATGCATTAATGGTTCGCAGACAATCCTCGCCAGTTAAAAAATGAGTAACTTTTGTAGTACCTTTCGCAAGCGAACCGAGAATTACTGCCCGATGCGAAATAGATTTGTCTCCTGGGACTTGCAATATTCCGTTAAGAGCATTTGAACACGGTGATAACTTCATATCCTTCAAATCTATTCACTTCCTTTTTCATTTCCACTATTTTTCAAGCATCAATTCATATCCATTATTATGTAATACTTGATAACTTTTCTTCTGATCATCTATTGTTGGAACACTTAAGCGCAAAACGCCAGTAATCCCTTCTCGTATCTCCAATATTTGCATGTTCTTAATACTAATTTTCTCGTGAGCTAATAGTTGAGCAACAGAAGCGATTGCACCTGTTTGATCTCGTATATCGACATATAAATCATAAAAGGATGGAATTACTCCTTTTTTGGTTGTACCCAAACCGTCTCGGTAATCCTTCGCTTGATTCAGGTAGGAACTTAGTTTTACTTTGTTATTTTGTTCAAGCATTTGCTTTAACTCATTCATTTCCATTATCCAGTCGTCTATAAGGTGCATCACTTTTCCACTATTATGGTAAAAAATATCCTGCCACAGTTCGGGATTACTGGATGCAATCCGAGTAATATCCCGGAATCCTCCGGCTGCAAGTTTTGGAATAAATGAATGTGTGTTTTGCCACTTTTTTGCTTGATGAACAAGTGCAGATGCAATCAAATGAGGAAAATGTGAGATAACTCCAGTCATTTCATCATGATCATTCGCCTCTAACACTACAAAGTTACTCTTTGTAGCTTTCAGTGTAGTTTTAAGTGTGTTTATCATCGTTTCAGTGCAGACATCGGAGGGCGTAAGAACATATATAGCATTCTCAAATAAGTGCTCCTTTGCTGCTTTAATTCCCTTTTTATGTGAGCCAGCCATTGGGTGACCGCCAATGAACTTAATGTGTTTATTGGTAATTCCATTTGCAACGTTACTAACTGGCTTTTTAACCGACGAAACATCTGTAACAATAACATCTTTATTAAATGGGATTTGATCTAATTCCTTTATAAACTTAATTGTTTCTGTTATTGGTGTTCCAAGTATAATAATATCAGCCATTTGAGCAGAATCAGCAATAGTTGAACAAGACTCATGAATGATTTCATTCATGAGCGCAAATTCAAGCGTTTCTTTATTTGTATCATAACCAATGATATAGTTTTCGTCTGACTCGCCAATACTCTTTGCTAGTGAGCCACCGATCAATCCTAAACCAATTACAAGAATTGTTCTTTTCATGATTCTCTCTCCTTGTTTATATCTAGATGTAATTGGTAGACAATATCTTGTAGCTGTTTCATATCATCTTCATTTCCAATCGTTACGCGGATTGTGTTAGGACAACCTAATCCCTCACCGGATCTAACGATAAATCCATTTTCCAATAAGTACTGAAATACTTCATCACCATTAATTGGGGTAGAAATCAGTAAAAAGTTTGTTTGTGAATCATAGTAATGCCAGCCTATCGAATCTAAAAACTGCTGAAAGCTATGTTTTATACTACTGTTCCTTGAAGTTGAATCCAGAAGAAACTCATCGTCATCAAGTGCTATTAATGCAGCTTTTTGTGCCATGGACGATGTATTAAATGGTCCTCTAACAACATCTAAATTCGCAATGAGTTCTTTATTTGCTACCCCGTATCCAATCCGTAAACCAGCTAATCCATAAGCTTTAGAAAACGTACGTAATATTAGCAAATTTTTATAGCTTGATAATCTAACCGAAATATTTGATTTCATATTGTTTTGTACATATTCATAGTATGCCTCGTCCAAGACTACAAGCACATGCTTCGGGCACTTCTCCATAAATGTGTCGAAATCATCATGAGCAATTATACTACCTGTCGGATTATTCGGTGAACATAACCAAACCACATTTGTATCTTCATCAATTGCGTATAGCATTCCATCGAGATCATGATACCCATTTATAGTTGGTATCTCTTTTACAGTTGCTCCCTCAATTATAGCGTTATGCTTATATTGTGGGAATGTTGGTGTAGGCATTACCGTATTTACTCCAGGATATAAAAACGCCCGACCTACCATTTGAACAATTTCATCTGTTCCACTTCCAAAAACAAGTTGATCTTCGTTAATATTTAATTTGTTTGCTACAGCTGTACGCAATTCAGATGTATATCCATCTGGGTAAATATCAAATGAAGGCAGTTGTGCATCAAAGTATTCATTAATCTTCTTTGAGTATCCAAACGGATTTTCATTTGACGCCAGCTTTACAATTCGTTCTAATCCAAATTCTTTTTTCACTTCATGCATTTGCTTTCCTTGTTTATAAGGGGTCATTTCCTTCAAAATTCGCTTTCCATTCATATGCTACTCCCCCATCCTCAAATTAACGTTGTTCTCAATTTCCTTAAGAAAGGAATCTAAATAATTTAATAAGTCCTCGTCACTAATTTCAACAACAACGGGTTGTGCAATATCTTTTAAAAGTACCATTTGTATTGTTGTATTTACTGTCTTTTTGTCTAATTTCATTCTATTTAAAACTTGTTGTTTATTTATATTTGTAAGCTGAATCGGAAACGCATTTACGTTTAGCCATTGTAACAGTTGATCATAAGGGAGCTTAATGGAGAATACCTTTTCACTGACTCGTATCGCAAATAATAATCCGATTGCAACCATTTCTCCATGTGTACGGACCCCATATCCAATAATAGATTCTAAGGCATGACCTAATGTGTGTCCCAGATTAAGATATTTGCGTACACCCGATTCACGTTCATCCTCTTCAACGATTGAAGCTTTTATTTCAATCCCTCTGTTTAACTGATTAGCTAAGACATCGTTTGTTAATGAAGAAAGGTCTGAAGCTAGTAATGATTGGAAGAAAGCATCATCCTGGATTAATGCTTCCTTAATCAATTCAGCATAACCTGACCTTATTTCTTTATCATTTAATGTTTGAAGTGTTTGTACGTCGTAGACAACTGCTGCAGGGGGATAGAAATTACCAATCAGGTTTTTCCCCTGTTCATGATTTATCGCAACTTTTCCGCCGACACTGCTGTCATGAGCAAGAATTGTCGTTGGCATTTGGATGAAATCAACCCCGCGCATATAGGTCGCTGCAACAAAGCCAGCTACATCACCAACTACACCACCACCAAGTGCGATGATAAGTGACTGTCTATCTAATCCAAATTCAATCGCATCCGTATGCAATTGATAAAACGTATTTACATTTTTTGATTTTTCGCCATATGGAATGACCGAAGAATAGACATGCTTATGGGATATGCTTTTCTTTATCTCTTCTAAATAATGCTTAGCTACTATTTCATCTGTAACAATAAAAATAGATGAGTAATCTTTTGGCAAATAAGAATTTAAATCACACCTTATATTTTCACCTACATAAACATGGTAGGAATTTGAAGCAGATTTAACTTTTGTCACTTTCACTAAAAACACCTTGTTTCTTCACGATAATCTTCAATTGCTTTCTGTAAAGCCGAAAATTTATCACTTGGAAACTGCTCGGTAATTGCTTTTGCAAGTTCAAATGCAACAACATGTTCTACTACAACAGAAGCAGCAGGTACCGCACAAGAATCTGAGCGTTCAACACTTGCATTAAACGGTTCTTTTGTTTCTATGTCAACGCTTTGAAGAGGTTTGTACAAGGTCGGGATTGGCTTCATTACTCCCTTAATTACAAGGGGCATGCCAGTTGTCATTCCTCCCTCAAATCCACCTAAACGATTTGTTTTCCGGTAATAACCGACATCTTCTTTCCAGGCGATTTCGTCATGGACCTTACTGCCATTCTTTCGAGCTGCCTCAAAGCCTAAGCCAAACTCAACTCCTTTGAAAGCATTGACGCTCATTACACTGCCAGCAATCCTGCCATCCAGCTTCCGGTCATAATGTACATATGATCCAACCCCTGCAGGCATTCCCTCTACGTACACCTCGACAACTCCACCAATTGAATCTCCTTCTTTTTTCGCTTGATCAATTGCATTCATCATTTGCTGTTCTACATTTTTATCAAGCGTTCGAACAGGTGATTCTTCAGAAGTCGATTTCCTATTTTCCATTGTCATAGATGGATTATCTTCTGCTACGATACCGGCAATTTCTTTTACGTAGCCTGAAACTTCTATCCCCAGGTGCTTTAAAAGTGTTTTAGCAACAGCGCCTGCAGCTACACGAGCAGCGGTTTCACGTGCTGATGAACGTTCAAGTACATTGCGCATATCACGATGACCATATTTTAATGCTCCATTCAAATCAGCATGACCAGGTCTTGGACGTGAAACGGTTCGCCTTATTTTCTTATCTTCTTCAATTGGACCCTCTCCCATTATATCTATCCAATGCTTAAAATCATCATTGTGTATTACCAGTGATATAGGTGATCCTAACGTATAGCCATGACGAACTCCGCTTGTGATTTCCACCAAGTCTTTTTCAATTTGCATTCTTTTTCCTCTGCCATGTCCTTTTTGCCTCCGAAGTAACGATTCATTAATATCATCTATTAATAAAGGCATATGTGAAGGGATTCCTTCAATAATTGTAGTTAATTGTTTACCGTGTGATTCGCCAGCTGTTAAATAACGCATGAAACCTCCTCCTTCTCGATAATTTTGTATAACTATATCATATCTCATTTTACTTTTGTTATATTTAGTTAAAAATTTTTAGCAGTTAATACTTTCTTACTGTATATATGCAATCAAAACTTTCGCCATTAAGACTTGCACTCCGTAGTATAGAATAGTTCTTAGAATACCTTAAACCAAGGATTTGCCATAGGTTAAAATAAAAATACGCTTGCACTATTAACAAACGTATTTAATTATTATTCTTTTTATAAAAAAATGTATCTATCAATGACATATTATACTTATCAGGACTAAATATTTGCTCAGTACTCCCAACAAATAAAATACCATTATGCTTCAGTGAATCCGAAAAATTCTGATAAATTATATTCTTTGCTTGGTCAGTAAAGTAAATTAATACATTTCGACACACAATTAAATCCATATTTCGAGGGTATATATCAGAAAGCAAATCGTGCTTTTTAAATCGTACATGGTGTTTTATTTCGTTATCAATATGGTATAGACCTGATTCCTGCTTAAAATACTTATCTCGTACTGACTCAGGCAATTCTTTAAGTGATTGTTCTGTATAAGCCCCTTGTTTCGCTCTTTCTAACACCAAATTATCAATATCTGTAGCTAAAATAGTAAAATCGGCATTTGGAAAATGTTCCTTAACCATTAATGCTATACTATATGGTTCTTCTCCAGTAGAACAAGCAGCACTCCATATTGATAGTTTCTTACCACTTTTCAATAAAGAAGGCAGAATAACAGATTGCATTACTTCCCACCTCTTCGGATTGCGATAGAATTCAGAAACATTTATCGTAATACGATCGAGAAATTCGTTTAACAGTAATTCATCCTGGGCTATCGCTTTAAGATAATCACTAAAACGCTGATAGCCACGTTTATCCCGTAACGAGGTAAGACGTCGCTTCATTTGTGTTTCTTTGTATAACGTTAAATCAATTTTTAATTTATGTTTTATATCGGAGACAAAATTTATGTAATCCTGCGACATTTATATACGCCTCTTTCATTTTAGAAAACTTTGCATTCGTTAAAGGGATTCTTATGAAAAAAGTGTGATTTGCTTCTTGGAACCCCTTATACTTTGGAGTAAAAGCCTTAATGGCGAACGGCTTAGTTGCACTCATGCAGTAAGAAAGGATTTATACTTTCGTAACTTCTAAGAAAACCTCCGTTAGAAAACGGAGGTTTAAATGGTTAGTAAATCCACGCACTATCTTGTTTAGAGTAAGACAACACATCATTTTCATTAAAAAATAAATTAATCTCTCTCTCAGCACTTTCTGGTGAATCTGAACCATGAATAATGTTTTTCCCAACAGTCATGGCAAAGTCTCCACGGACAGTACCTGATGCAGCTTCAAGTGGATTGGTTTTACCCATCATATCACGGGCAATAGAAATTACGTTTTCACCCTCCCATACCATTGCAAATACTGGTCCGGAAGTAATGAACTGAACTAACTCTCCAAAGAAAGGTCTTTCTTTATGTTCACCATAGTGATTCTCAGCTAAGTCATTAGAAATATTCATTAGCTTTGCACCCACTAATTTAAACCCTTTGCTTTCAAAACGGTTGATAATTTCACCAACTAAATTACGTTGAACGCCGTCTGGTTTTACCATTAAAAATGTTTTCTCCATGTTTGCACCTCATTTAGTATGTATTTTTTCTTATATAAGCAACCTTTAAAATTTTAACAAACATTTATTAAAATAACAATTATCTTTACTGTTAACCTAAAGTTAACCTAAAAGACTAAGCTAACAAATAGTTTATAAATACTGTGTCTGGAGTATATGTCGCCTTGGTAACCGGAGCGGTGTCATAGCAATTATATTATTTTTCCACACTGTGTCGCAGTTTATATAATAGCAACAAACTTTTAGCATAATTTATGAGCGTCTTTTGCCAATGTACTTTGCAATACTCTGTAATGTTTGTTTAGCCTTATGATTCGGAATTGTTTCTAATTCATTTAGCGCTTTTTTCAAATAGTGATCACTTATCTTATAAGATTCTGTTATGGCATTTGTTTTCTTCATTTCGGTCAACAAGTTAGCCATTTGAGCTTTAGATACACGCTCAGGATCTTCAAATGTCTCTCTTACTAAATTATTAAACTCCTTATCCTTCATTGCAATTAAGACAGGTAATGTGATATTCCCCTGTAGAAGATCATTTCCAGCCGGTTTGCCAAGTTCATTTTCAGACGCAGTGAAATCAAGAATATCATCAATAATCTGGTAGGACATCCCTATATAGTATCCATAACGATATAGTTTTTCTGCGTTTTCTTCAGAAACATCTGTAGCAATTGCACCCAATTTACAGCTTGTCGCAATTAACAAAGCTGTCTTGCGTTTAATTCTGCGTAAATAATTACGCAAATTCTGATCCCAATTAAACTTGTCTTTAATTTGTTCAATTTCCCCTGTAGCCACTTGCACCATCGTTTTAGAAAGTACACGGTGTGCTGTTGGCTTTGGTAATAAAGTTATATTTTCCAGAGCTCGTGCCAGTATGTAATCACCTGTATACATTGCAACACGATTTCCATAAAGCTGTTTTATTGTAGGTTTACCCCTACGTAATTCTGCGTCATCAATTACATCATCATGGACTAAAGAAGCCATATGTATTAATTCAAGCGATACCGCAACCGTTTTAATACGATCAATATTAAAGTTTCCAAGTTGTCCGCATAACAAGACAAAAACAGGGCGAATTCTTTTCCCCCCTGCCTGAAGTAACTGTGTAGAAGCTTCACGTAATACATCGTGGTCAGCTTGAATAGCGTTACCTAATGCATACTCAATTATATCCAATTCTTTGTTTAAATACCCGTAAGTTTTAGATAGTTTCATGCATGTCACCTTTTACTTTAAGTTCCCGAACTAAAGTCGTTTTATTTATTGTTCTTTTGTTGCCATATGCATTGCAGCTACACCACCTGTATAGCTTTTCACTTGTACACGAGAAAAACCTGCTGATAGAAACATCTGTTTCAGTTCTTTCTTATCAGGAAAGTCTTTTGCTGACTCATGTAACCATGCATATTCTTTATAACTTTTAGCAAACATTCTACCTAATAATGGCATAATAAAGCGAAAATAGAAATAGTATCCTTGACGAAATCCAAACATTGTTGGCTGTGAAGTCTCCAGACAAACTACTTTTCCATTCGGTTTAACAACACGATACATTTCTTTTAATACTGTCATATAGTCTGGAACATTACGTAACCCAAAACCAATTGTGACATAATCAAATGAATTATCCTCGTATGGCAATTCCATAGCGTTTCCTTGTACAAAATGAAGCTGGTTGTACTTTAGGGCCTCATTTTTTTCTTCTGCGACAGATAACATATTATGACTAAAATCCAGCCCGATCACTTCACCTGTGCTGCCACTTGCTTCAGCAAGAGCGATAGACCAATCTCCAGTACCACAACATACATCAAGTGCAATCGATCCTTTTTCAACATTCATTCGCTGCATGACATTCTTCCTCCATGCCTTGTGACGCTGAAAGGAAATTATTGAGTTCATGGAGTCATAGTTATCATATATTTTTTCAAATACGTGATGTACACGTTCTTCTTTCGATTGTTGATGCATTTACTACCCTTCTTCCACAATTGTTCTGTTTTCAAATGGAAATTCATTTAAAGTCTTTAAAATGTGTGTTTTGACTGCAATAAGATGCTTTGGAAAATGAGTTAGCCGATTTCTAACCGATGCTATTTCTTTGTTAATATGCTTCTTTGCAGCGCGTATTGTGATCGCATCACTTGAAGAAGTCTGCTTGTGCCAAATAGAAAACATCGTGGAAGTACCTGTATGTAGCATATGTTGTGTTTCATCATTGAGTTTGCTAGTAAATAGCCATCCAGCCGCGATGCCACTAATTGTCGTTTCACCTACGAATTCAGCAACATGAGTATATAATAGTGTTTCAATTTTCTTTGCGATTATTATAAAGGTATCAAAAGACTCTATTTCTCTATAATATAATTGCATTTTATATTCGTTAATTTCTTTAATTGCGGTTGCTAGAATATGAACCATTTCTATATCTTCTATTTCCGATAGAAGTAGGTAGTATAATCCACTATAGTAATCTCCAGCCAATACTGATAGTTGCTTTGTTACCTTTTCTGTATTGGATTGCTCTGAATCGTCTGTTTTGGGAACCAAATCATGTGTGTCCAATGCCATTTGAACAAGCATTGTAGATACGATGTAATTCTCTTTTTTATAGTCTGGCAAATCGGCATTGTTTAAGATTGAAGTTAACATGAATAGTTTATCTTCACTCAAAACCGGGTTTTTTACATATTTTTCTAAATATGAATTATGCATTTTTTCTTTTATTAATGTTTTTAAACTTCCCGTATCCATACTGGATGTCTGCAAAACAACCACCTGTTCCCTTTCATGCATTCCTAATTGATATTGTTATTATAGCATATTTTGAGTATGTTCCATAATCATAAAAATCAAAGACAAGAACGTTGAAATAGGAATTATAATTTATATAACCAAGCTCTGTGCATAGCAGTATGGTAAGCCCGGGCATTTTAGTTACAGCAAATTTCATTTGATTTTGATATTTGTAATACAAAGAAAAAAGGGCACGTAGTTTACGTGCCCTTTTTCGCCCTATGTAAGTTATTATTTAACGCTTTCCTTTAGGGCTTTTCCTGGTTTGAATGCAGGAACTTTACTTGCAGGAATTTTGATCTCTTCCCCAGTTTGCGGGTTACGACCTTTACGTGCTGAACGCTCACGTACTTCGAAATTCCCGAATCCAATCAATTGTACTTTTTCACCATCTTTAAGTGAATCCATGACAGATTCAAAAACTGCATCTACAGCTTTAGTAGCATCCTTTTTAGAAAGCTCACTTTTTTCTGAAACTGCATTTACTAGGTCTGTTTTATTCATGACATTCACCTCCTCCCAAATTTCAATCGACATTGGCACAAACTTATTCTAATTCCATTTGTTACCAATCTGTCATTTTTTATACTATTACCACCAAATTCATTGATGACAAGGCTTATACTAACCGAGATTGAAATAAATTTCAACAATAATCGCCTATTTTCTCGGTTTTTATTTGATATTTAGCTATTTTTTCCCATATTAGTCTCTAAAATTTGCCGTTTTGGAAAAATTAACCATGTATATTGGGTGCAGTATAAAGCCGTAGTATAATAGGCTCTTTTAGATATATACGACAATGATAAAGAAATTCCTGCAACTTTTAAAAAAATATAAAAAAAAATAGCAACTAATTAAAGCTGCTATAAAATAATTGCTATTAAACCACCAGAACCTTCGTTAATAATTCGTTCAAGGGTATCTTTTAATTTATATCTAGCATTTTCCGGCATTAGCGCAATTTTTGCTTGGATGCCCTCTCTTACAATAGAACTTAAGGATCTGCCGAAAATATCAGATTCCCAAATGGATAAAGGATCCTCTTCAAAGTCTTGCATTAGATACCTTACTAACTCTTCACTTTGTTTTTCAGTTCCAATTATTGGCGCAAATTCTGACTCCACTTCAACTTTTATCATGTGTATGGAAGGTGCAACCGCTTTTAATCTAACTCCAAATCTTGATCCTTGACGAATAATTTCCGGTTCTTCTAATTCCATATCCTCCAATGTTGGAGCTGCTATACCATAGCCGGTTTGTTTTACCATTTGCAATGCACCAGAAACATTATCATATTCACGTTTTGCATAAGCAAAATCCTGCATTAGTTCAAGTAGATGGTCTTTCCCTCGAATTTCTTCTCCAACAATTTCTTTTAGTACTTCATCATACAAGTAATCTGGTGCATGGAGATCAATTTCTGCAACTCCATCTCCCATCTCCATACCTGCGAGATTTGCCTTGTCAATATAATCGTAATCTGAAAAGTCTCCAACTATATGATCCACATCTCTTAATCTTCGTATATTTTTTACTGTTGCTTGAATTGCTTCCTGATAATTTTTTCTTAACCAGTGATCCTCATTTAAGACCATAACCCAGCTAGGTAGATTTACGTTAACTTCAAGAACCGGGAATTCATAAAGTGATTCTCTTAATACGTTATAAACATCATGCTCAGTCATTGATTCAATACTCATAGCCAATACAGGTATATCGTATTTTTCAACTAATTCCTGTCGAAGTAGTTCTGTTTCCTGACTAGTTGGTCTAACGGAGTTAACTACCATGATAAATGGTTTACCGACTTCTTTTAATTCTTCAACAACCTTCGTTTCTGCTTCTTGATAATCAGATCTTTCAATCTCTCCGATAGTTCCATCGGTGGTAACTACGACACCAATTGTAGAATGCTCCTGAATTACTTTTCGTGTACCAATCTCTGCTGCATCATGGAATGGTATAGGATCTTCGTACCATGGTGTATTAATCATTCTAGGGCCATTTTCATCTTCAAATCCCTTAGCACCATTAACAGCATACCCAACACAATCCACTAACCGGACGTTTACATCAAGTCCCTCGTCCACATGTACCGATACAGCTTGGTTTGGAATGAATTTAGGTTCTGTTGTCATTATCGTTTTTCCTGCTGCACTTTGTGGCAACTCATCGTGTGCTCTTCCTCGTTCACTTTCATCTGCAATATTCGGTAAAACTACCAACTCCATAAAACGCTTAATAAAAGTTGATTTCCCGGTCCGGACTGCACCTACAATTCCAAGGTAAATATCTCCATTCGTCCGTTTCGAAATATCTTTAAAAATATCAACTCTCTCCAAACGATCCCCTCCCGATCTCCTTATCCATTAATAATAAACAAACTACGAATAATTGACATTACAATTCTATGATGTTGTCCTATCAAAATATGACTTAATTATGTTTAAAAGATTATTTTAGTTATCAAATTCTTAAGTCATGGAAGAGGTTTATACTTCAAACGCAAAAAACCCCTTGCAACACAATATATGTAACAAGGGATTTATTATGATAGTTTATTTATTTGTATTATTAAAAACAGGCTCACCTTCTCGAATTGTATATGGTAAAGAGTAAGCAGGTACAAAGGGGCTATTGTCAGCCAACAAATACCGAATATCTTCTCCTGTTTCATAATTGTGCTTATATTCTTTTAATGCATTCATTAAATCTATACGATAATCCACATAAAGTTTTCCCTGATTATCCATTACGATAGGCAGATTTTCTTTTGAGTATGGACTTTTAACATAAGGGTAAGCCTGTAAATTTAGTTTTTTATAGTCCACTTTGAAAACACCATCTGCAATTTCTTTTCCATATGGCGGATAAATGTGTTCGGTTCGGTAAATTTCCAGTTTTACACTTACTTCTCTAATTGCTTCAGTTATCTGCAAATCAATTAGCTTCACACGTGGGTTCTCCTCAGGAGTTATTAACACATATTGATAAATACCTCCATTTTGATATGCATTCGCAGGTATTTCCGATATGTTGTTTTTTTCTTTTAGCTTATTAAAATTGATTAAATATTTTTGAAAAATTGGTGTATCATTTGATTTTGTTCTAATCGGAACCAATCCATTGGTTTCATTATGATACGTATCAACTGCTGATTGTATTTGTTCGAGTTGGGCCTGATTTGGCACTTGGTTTTTTGATAATTCATTATTTGGATACAGACATCCTGTTAGAAAGAATATGATAAGAAATGCACTCATAGCCCCAATATATGTATTTTTCATGATAAGCCTCCTATCCTGTTGGACCACTAAAAACGATATATAAAATAATTATTCCACCGATCATCAGAGAAAGATATGCTAAAACAGACACAATTCCAGCTAAAAAGCCCTTTAATTTATATCTGCTGAGTATAATAAGCCCGATAGCTAAAAGTAATAGCGCCATGCCTCCGAATGATATATACATTTTAAGCATTGATACTGACATTGCTTTCACTCCTATTCTTAATATGCAAAACGTATTATAACATAATGGCATTTATGAGAGCATTATGTACACATTAAAAATCCGAGATGAAGGGGGCCTATCTCCATCCCGGTTTGACTAAATAATACCCACAGCAACTCTATCGATGAATGCTTGTGCGATTCATTTTATGCGAGCATACGCACTAATGTATCCTCACTTGCCCAGATATGACTATTTTTTAAACATTTTATTTAAGGATTGCATATCCACTGGCATGTTACTACTTGTTATAGACTTAACAATCTTATCTTCCTTGGCTTTAGAAATTGGTTTATTGGCAATTCTGGATAATCGCCTAACTAGTTCTCTTACAGTTTTTTCATCAGAAAAATCTGCATGCTTTACAGAGTCTGCAACTTTATAAATTTCATCAGGATTTACGTCTGACTTTTGTTGAATTTTATCAAAAAGATTGTCTTGAAAATTACTCACATGCTCGCCTCCTTGCATAGTTAGTTCACCATATTGTATGCAAGGAGAAAGATTACGTGTTATTTTGAATAGTTTGTACGGAGCAATGTTGCAAGGTCGTCCATTTCTTCTTTTTTTGTTCGATTCATTAACTGTTCAACCACATCTCTTGGATTCATATCATCAAATAAGATCTTATATATTCCATTAGTAATTGGCATTTCTATTTGTTGTTTTAAGGCAAACTGATTGGCAGCCTTAGTAGTTCTTACACCTTCAACAACCATCCCCATCTGATCTAATACTTCTTCCAATTTCTGGCCTTTTCCTAACAGATTTCCGGCGCGCCAGTTTCTGCTATGAACACTTGTACATGTAACAATAAGATCACCTACACCAGGTAACCCGAGAAATGTTAGTGGATTGGCTCCAAGTGAGGTACCCAATCGCGTGATTTCTGCCAGCCCCCTTGTAATAAGAGCTGCTTTCGCATTATCCCCATAACCCAATCCATCCGAGATTCCAGCTCCAAGCGCAATTATGTTTTTTAACGCACCACCAAGTTCTATCCCCACTATGTCTGGACTTGTATATACTCGAAATGATTCATTAAAGAACAAATCCTGTGCTAATTCAGCATTTTTAATATCCTTTGACGATACCGTTACGGTAGTTGGCTGTCGTTTTCCTACCTCTTCTGCATGACTAGGTCCAGATAATACAACAACATCTTCTTGTGTGTATTCATTCATTTCTTCGCCAATCATCTGTGATACTCTTTTTAGTGATTCTGGTTCAATACCTTTGGAAGCATGAATAATAGTAACTTTGTGTTTTAATATCGTGTCTAATTGCTTACAAACATCACGAATGGCCTTCGTAGGGACCACTATAACAATAGCTGAAACATCATCAACTGCTTCTTCCAAATCATGAAATGCAATCAGTTGTTCTGGAATCATTATATCCAAGTAATTTTCATTCTTATGTTTTGTGTTAATTACATCAGCTTGTTCTTTTCGATGTGTCCATAAACGAACATCATGTCCATTATCAGCTAATACAATGCTTAATGCTGTCCCCCAGCTTCCAGCACCTAATACAGCTACTTTACTCAATTGCAATTCCTCCTTATTGTCGACTTCGTGCGAATATTTTTATTGGAGTTCCAACAAAACCAAAAGCATCTCTAATTTTATTTTCCAAAAATCTCTCATATGAAAAGTGCATTAGCTCAGGATTATTAACAAAGACAACAAAACTTGGCGGTTTAACAGCTACTTGCGTTGCATATAAGACCTTTAAGCGTTTCCCTTTTACTGTCGGGGTCGGATTCATTGCTATCGCGTCCATAATTACGTCGTTCAATACATTTGTTTGTATACGCTTCGCATGATTTTCACTGGCAACTTTTATTGCTGGAATTAACGTATGCAAGCGTTTCTTTGTTTTTGCAGAAAGGAATACGATAGGAGCATAGTCCAAGAATAGAAAATGCGAACGTACTTTGGTTTCGAATTCTTTCATCGTTTTTTCATTCGTTTCAACTGTATCCCATTTATTTACAACAAGTATAACAGCTCTTCCTGCTTCATGTGCATAACCAGCTATTTTCTTATCCTGTTCCCTTATTCCTGTTTCGGCATCAATTAAAACCAAAACCACATCAGAACGCTCTATCGCTTTTAATGCACGTAAAACACTGTACTTTTCTGTAGTCTCGTACACCTTTCCACGTTTACGCATTCCAGCCGTATCAATTATTACATAATCCTGGTCATCTCTTTTTAGGTATGTATCAGTAGCTTCTCTTGTAGTCCCTTCTATCTCACTGACAATAACCCTTTCCTCATTAAGCATAGAATTAACTAATGAAGACTTACCTACATTAGGTCTCCCAATTAGACTAAAATAAATTGTATCTTCTTTTGTTTCTACATCACTTATTTCAGGGAAATACCCAACAACAGCATCCAATAAATCCCCTAAACCAAGTCCGTGCGACCCTGATATAGGATACGGCTCACCAAAACCTAATGAATAATATTCGTATATTTCTTCACGCATTTCAGGATTGTCCATTTTATTAACAGCAACAACAACAGGTTTATTTGATTTAAATAGAAGTTTGGCAACTTCCTCATCAGCGGCTGTAATTCCTTCGCGACCGTTTAATAAAAATACAATTACATCCGCTTCATCGATAGCGACTTCAGCTTGTTGACGCATTTGTACTAGTAATGGTTCATCACCAATTTCAATGCCTCCTGTATCGATCAGATTAAATGTTGATGTTAACCATTCAGCTTGAGCATATATTCGGTCTCGGGTCACACCAGGTATATCCTCCACAATAGATATTCGTTCTCCTACCAGTCTATTGAAAATAGTCGATTTACCTACATTCGGTCGACCTACAATTGCTACAACAGATTTCCTCATGAAAGGAACATCCTTTCTTTAAATATCTCTAATTTTTATTTTTATGATTGCATTAACTTTTACTAATTCTAGCAAAAGAAAGTTATATTCACAATCATTAGCAAGCTCGCTGTCTTATCGAATGTCTAGTTATTGACATTAATATATAAATTTTTCGATTCAATGTTAGTAGTAAGCTATTACAGAGTAAAAGAGCTATAACGATTAGCACGCAATCAAAAAACTCCATATCCCCTATTGTTTTTTGTATGGCATAATTAGCCATAATCATACTATATACTATTTCTCCGCATGCAATACCAAACAAACCAGTTCCAAGTCTGTTTAAAAGACCATTAGTCAATAGCATAACTAAAATCACAAGGAAAACAGAAATAGTTATAAGCTGAGGGAAAAAGAGCCTTAACGGGGTAATATTTATACAAATCACGATGCCAATATATCCAATACTTACAATGAAAGAAATAAATGAATGAAATATTAATCGTGGGAGCTTTAAATGTAGAAGTAGAGTTCCCCCAAGAAAAACCAGGAAACTTACAGAAATTTGATAATAATATATTGTGAAGTGCAAGTTTGAAAATAAGATTAATAAAAGAATCCAGCATGCCAAAAACGTTCTTCGTCTATCTTTTTTCATGAAGAACGTAATCACAACCCATATAACCCAACAAAACCAGTAAAAAATAAGTCCACTACCCATGAATAACCACCTACTATATTTAGTATTATGGCAATTATTTTTTACTTTTAAACAAAGGCTGTGTGATAATAAATCAATTATTGTATATATACAATAATCTTTGCTAAAGGCTTTTTTAGAAGATTGTTGCTTTTTTCAAGCAATTAATCTTAACATGTAGTTGATATAAACTGCGACACAGTGAAAATTTTCTTTTGCACCACTCAGGTACCAATGCAACATCTGCTCAAGCTAGCACTTTCGCAGTCTTACTAGCCATGGGCTCACTCATCAGGGTTATGAGAACCCGAACTCTGTTTAAATAGTGAGAAACGGTCACTCATATCGAAGTTATGAGCCCCGGTTGAGTATTTTTCAATGTTACTTCGCAGTTTATATTAAACTGCGAAAATGCGAGGCTTACAAAGCAACAAAATTTACCAAAAGAGCTTTTCAAAAACAACAGCTCTCCCTGCTGTCGGAAGAGCTTCTCAAAAATATTATTTGTATTTATTTAATTTATCACCAATGAAATCACCTAGCTGAAAACCTGATTGGTCCTCATCTTTTTCATATTGTTTAAATTCTGCTGCTTCCTGTTCTTGCTCAAGTTCTTTAATGCTTAGCGACATCCGTTCTTCTTTTTCACTAACATCAAGTACTTTGACTTTTACCTGTTGACCAACTTCAAGTACTTCTTGAGGTGTTCCGACATGGCGGTTAGCAATTTGAGAAATATGAACAAGTCCTTCTACTCCTGATAAAACCTCTACAAATGCGCCAAAGTTTACAAGACGTTTGACAGTCCCTTCAAGAACATCTCCTTTTGATACTCGGTCCTGAATATTTGACCAAGGTCCAGGGAGTGTTTTCTTACGTGACAGAGATATACGTTCATTATCTCGATCAACAGATAAAATTTCGACTGTGATTTTATCACCTTCAGACACAACATCCGAAGCTTTCTCGACATGCTCGTGCGCTAACTGTGAAATATGAACAAGTCCATCAATACCACCCAAATCTACAAAAACGCCAAAGCTAGTTAAACGTTGGACAACACCTTCTAATACTTGACCTTGTTCCAGCGATTGAAGAACTTTTTGCTTCTGCTGCTTTGTTTCATCTTGAACAACATCTTTATGGGATAATATCACTCGATTTTGTTCTTTATCCAAATCAACAATCTTAACTGTTAATTTCTTATCTTTATAATCTGCAAAATCTTCTACAAAGTAAGTTTCAACTAAGGATGCAGGTATAAATCCTCGCAGTCCAACGTCTACTACAAGACCACCTTTTACCACTTCTTTGATTTCTGTTTCAAAAACTTCATTATTTTCATAGCTCTTTTCTAAGGAATCCCATGACTTCTCAGCATCTACTGCCTTTTTAGATAGGATAATTTCATCATCTTCCATTTTCTTCACTTGCAACGTAAGTATATCGTTTTCTTTTACAAGATCACTCGCTTGTTCGATGTGAAGATTTGATAGTTCACTGATTGGGACAATTCCCTCAGACTTATATCCAATATCAACAAGAACTTGTTTATCTTCAACTTTTACAACTGTTCCTGATAGAATATCTCCTACCTCAAACTGCGTAATTTCATTACTAGATTCACTCATACAATTAGCCCTCCTTAAAGTACAAAACAACAATACATTAAACTCTCTTTTTTATAACTTCTAATATTTATAATTATTTGTCAAGTAATGCAGACTAGGAATTATGTTTTTCTTTTAAAATCTTAATCTCAGACATGATCGCTTCGGCCGCATCTTTTGCAGAAGACTTGGCTGCTCTGTAAGCTTCCATATCCATCGGTTCCCCATAAATAACAGTAAGTTTTTTTCCTGGCTTATATTGCCCAATTATTGCACAGGGTACAATAGCAGCATTTGATCTTAACGCGAAGAACCCAGCACCTGCTAATGGTTTACCAAGTTCACCGCTTTTACTCCGTGTACCTTCTGGAAATAGGCCTAATGTTTCGCCATTCTCCAATATTTGCAATCCTTTACGTAATGCGTTTCGGTCTTTCAATCCCCTCTTAACGGGAAATGCACGAATTGCTAATAATAGTTTCCCCAAAAATGGCTTTTCAAACAGTTCACCTTTCGCCATAAAGAATATATCACGAGGAGAAGTAATCCCAACAACTGGTGGGTCAAGATTTGAGATATGATTTGAACATATAATTACTGGTCCTTCTTTTGGTACATTCTTCTTTCCGATTATTTGAATACGAAACAACGGAAAAAAAATTATCGCTACAACTGTTCTTGCAAATTTATAAAGACTCATGTTAAATCCCCTCTACTTAGTGATTACTCTAGCTGCTTCATTTAGTATTAATTCAGCCACTTCATCAATTGTTAAGGCGGTAGTGTCAATCTCTATTGCATCATTTGCTTTAGTTAGTGGAGCTGCCTCTCGTTTAGAATCAATCAGGTCCCTTTGTTCAATTTCCTCTTTTAATTTCTCTAAATCAGCAGGAAACCCTTTTTGTATATTTTCTTCATATCTTCGTTTAGCTCTTTCTTCAACGGTTGCAATCAGGAATATCTTTATCTCTGCTTCTGGCAACACATGTGTACCAATATCCCTTCCATCCATGACGACTCCGCTTTTTTCTGCAAGTATTTGTTGTCTTTTCACCATTTCTTTTCGAATGCTGGGATGTTTGGCTACAAATGATACATTATTTGTTACTTCATCAGAACGTATACTGCGTGTTACGTCTTCCTTATCTATCATAACGTGCTGTCCGTTTTCACCCTGGACAAGCTCTATATCTGTATCTGTCAATAATGCTGCAAGCTGTTGTTCATCTTCAAGGGAAATTTGCTTATTAAGAGCCTTTAAAGTTAAACCCCTGTACATTGCTCCTGTATCGATATAAACATATGTAAGCCGTTTTGCGACAATTTTAGCTACTGTACTTTTTCCAGCTGCAGCTGGGCCATCAATTGCGATTGAGATTTCTTCCATTATTATTGTTCATTCCTCTCATTATCCATTCAAGTCACTAGAATTCTATTCATTACAGGAAAAACTTGGCACAAAAGCCAAGTTTAAATTAAACCCTTATATAAAATAATAACATATCTATAAAAACGCGGTCTATTGCTTTTAATATAATACAAAATAATCAAACTTAAACTATGTAAAAATTGCCACCTTATTAAAATAACAATGAGGTTAGAGGAAAAGTTCAATTTCAAAAGTATATTTTATAATAATTCTTTTTTTCTAGCTTCCCTTTGTTTCTCAAAACAATATCGAACAATATTTTGTCGAACTGGTTTTGTAACCGAAATAAATTTCAGAGATGCTATACTTGCTGTGCTTTCTGATTCTTTAACCCGGATAACTTCTGTTAATGCTGTTACATATTGAAATTCACCTGAGTGCATCTGGAGAACTATCCAGACGCTAGCCTCTTCTTTTTCTACGATTGTTTTACCATTAGGTACAATGATGGATAGACCACCACCACTTATATCGGAAGTTACAGTAGTAAATGAATCTTTTGAACCATGAAAAGCTATATCAATTGCAGTTTCAATTCGCACATACTCACGGCGCTGAATCCTTTTTATATTATCTTTACGAGGAAAATCGATTATAAGTGCTGGTACGTTTAATTTCACTCTAGCAATTATCTCTGTATGGAACTTATAAACGGATTGGTCTTTTCCCACGTATTCCACTGATAAACGTGATCCTTTGTGAAGAAATGCGGTTTTGTTCGTTTTAATTTCAATCGGATAATCAATATAGAGATAATCCTCATTTTTCTCAACAACTTTGCAACGATACTTCAAAACCTCACCTGTCTGATCTTGTTTTAACTCCAGGTTGAGTAATGTCCCAATCTTCAACTTCAATGACCCCCATTCAAGTAATACTATATGCCTACATTATTACAGAAAAATCAAAAAAGGGAAAGACCTAAGTCAATCCCTTTTGTACAGCATTGAAAATTATAAAATTAAATACTGTGTAATCAGCCATGTCTTATGAGGCTAAACAGGAACTTTCTCTTTTGTTCTCATCGCAAAGTTTATTTCAGTTCCATCCAGCTTTTCAACTTTTTCTTCAGTACCGTCCATTGCATTTATAAATATTCTGTATGTCTCATTTCCAAGAACACCTAAAAATTCATAAACTAATACTTCTTCTCCAATATCATTGTCAATAACAGCCATATGTTCTTCATTTATTTCAACATCTGGATTGACTTTATTCTTTGCCTCTTTTATAGAGAGTTCTGGCTTGGGGATATCTCTTTCTTTATGGTTCATAAAGTAATTTCTTGCAGTAAATCCAAGTAAGTCGCCATTATCTAGGGCGACTTTAATTTCAATTGCATCCGAGAATACTCGTACATCATCCTGGTTGTAGAGGAACGAATATACCCCCACATTACTAAATTGATTACTTGAAAATATAGTCATATCTTTAAATCCATTTTGCTCTAAATAAGTTTTTGCTTTTTCTAAACCCTCATTTAAACTTATCTTTTGTTCATTCGTAGATCTGTTTACTAAAAGAGTTATTGGATGTCCGCCTTGTTGAGATATATCGACGTATCCATTCTTCTTACCGTTCTTATAAGACACGCTGTAAGTAGGTATATCTGATCCTTCACCGCTTTTTGTAACTGTCATATTATTTTCATTTTTTACATTAAACAATTTTTTACTCTCTTCTAATGCTTCCTCTTTTCCGATTTTATCGCCTTTTAGAAATTGGTACTCATGCTCTTTGGATGAAGTTCCAGTAATTGACGAATTCACATTACTTTCGGTGTAACCCTCTACTTTCTTTTCAACTGTTTTAAACCCATCAACAATAGTATTATCTGATTGCTCTTCTTGAGTAGCTAACGCTAACTGTACATCCATCCAGCGCAAATTTTCCTCCAAGACCACATGCTGTACTTGTCTTAACTCATCTTTTAATTCACCTGACTGTTTATATAATTCCTTGAGTGTTGATGTTTCCTTGTCAGTTAGTGGATCCTTCTTTAAATCTCTCACAGCAGTACGATAGGTGAAATCACCTATATTAGAGAGGAACTCCTCTGTCTTGTTAAAAGGGAGCAATGTAAGTGGCAATTGTCCTACATCAGATATTGCTTGAGATGTTAGTCGCCAAATTTCAACCATTTGTGGTGATAATCGCTCTTTGGAGTTCATTGCTAATGTTGTACCTATTTTGTCATTTAAAAGATCCATATTATATGAAAGTTCATGGAATGCTCGTTGATACGTATTTTCTGCCTGTATCAGAATAGCATTTTTCTCCTGATGTTCCTGATAACCCCAAAACGCTGTACCAGCTATCCCTATTGTAAGAACACCGATTAAAATCCATCGTACCATTTTTATCACTCCTTGCTATTTAGCAAATATGTGTTTCCCTATTTTTTTTATTTGTTTTCTTGACCAAATCCAATCTGAAGTTGCGGTTTCCGGATTAAAGTAATATATCGCATTCCCTGAGGGGTCCCAACCGTTCACCGCATCTAGAACTGCCTCTTTTGCTTGCTCATTTGGAGTTAACCATATTTGTCCATCAGCAACAGCAGTGAATGCACGTGGTTCAAAAACCACTCCTGAAACAGTATTTGGAAAGGTGGAACTTTCAACTCTGTTTAATATTACAGCTGCTACCGCAACTTGTCCTACGTAAGATTCACCTCGCGATTCTCCATGAACTGCATTTGCCATCAATTGGATATCATTCTGTGAATATCCTTGTGGTACATTAACA
This sequence comes from Virgibacillus salinus, assembly GCF_900102415.1. NCBI lineage: Bacteria > Bacillati > Bacillota > Bacilli > Caryophanales > Bacillaceae > Virgibacillus > Virgibacillus salinus. Next base: position 453,168 of record NZ_FNKD01000002.1, on the reverse strand, counting down.
GCAGTAGGCTCTGCTTTAGTTTGTTGATTGTTATTTGCACCTTGTTGATTATTCTTGTTATTTGTATTCTGTTGTTTTTCCTCCTTATCTGGAGTAGTTTGTTTAGTATTATCCACTCCGCCGTAATGTGTAAAATCTTTTCCTTTTTTAATCTGTTCTTTTACATACTTCCTATCATATTCACTTGCCTCTACTAACTTTTGCCTTGTGGTGAGTCCTGCTAATCCATCTACTTTCAGGCCAAATTCATATTGAAAATTTCGTAATGCCCAATATGTTCCCCACCCAAAGACACCATCTATATTCCCATTATAAAAACCCAAATATTGTAATCTCGCCTGCAATTCAATAACATCATCCCCAACAGCACCCTTCTGAATTACTTGCGATGTAAATGCATTTACTTGTTTTGGGGTATGTGATGTTTGAAGTCCTACCACTATAAAACATATAATGATTATGAATAGGAACATTTTTTTATAGGTCATTTTAATTTTCCTCCTGATAATGCATTGTCATGTGATACCTATTTTTTAACTAAACGTCCTTTTTATTCATTAAGATTTCTATCAATAAAAAAATCCTCCATATCTAAAGGATACAAAGGATTTCAAGCTCGTAATTTTCTTTTTTGAATTACATCTTCAATAATTGGCTTATTTGCAGATTTAACTCGCCGCAAACCAATTATCCAAAGCCCAATCATAAATGGGACCAATAATGTTAGCCAATTACTCGTAATAGATTTTAGAATATAGTTATAACTGCCATGTAAAGTTAAGGGTATAATTAATGCTAACAAAATATTCCATTTCTTATAATTACTATTAATTTTAGCCTTACCAAAATGGAAGCCCATTATAACACCAAACAAAGCATGTGATGATACTGGAAATAATGCTCTAGAAAATGCGTACTCAATTCCGTTTGTAAGCAGATACAGGAAATTCTCTACTGTAGCAAACCCTAAACTTATAGAAACAGCATAGACAATTCCATCATAATGTGCATCAAATTCAGTATGATGATAGATGACATACATAAAAATGAACCATTTAAAAAACTCTTCAATAAAACCTACTACCAGGAAAGATTGAATAAAGTTATTATCATTTACTATGTTTTCTATCGTTAATGCGTATTGGATAAACATAATCGGAAATACGAGCAGTGCACCTAATATAAACGTTTTTAGAATTAGCGAGAATGGTTCTGTAAATCGGTCTTTCAAATAAATAAAAGACATTAATGCGAATGTAGGTGCTATTCCGGCAGATAAAATAGCTAACATAATAAGGACCTCTCTCCAATTATCTTGATATAATCGTATCATTAAGTGACATGAATTAAAATAGAATTTAGGCTGGTGATTTATATGAAAAATATTGTGATTATCCATACTGGTGGAACAATTTCAATGGTAGAAAATAAAAGTACAGGTGAAGTCAATACAACTAAACATCATCCATTAACAGATTTATCAGGTTATTTTAACACGTACGCTAACATAGATGAGATAAACTTTTTCTCTCTCCCTTCACCGCAGATGACTCCACAACATATGTTGGAACTAGCTATTAAGGTTGATCAGTTAAGTAATGATTATGATGGGGTTGTAATAACTCATGGTACTGATACTCTTGAGGAAACAGCATATTTCCTTGATCTGGTTGTTAGAACCCAAAAACCGGTCATTATTACTGGAGCTATGCGGTCCACAAACGAGATTGGCTCTGATGCCCTTTATAATTTAATTAGTTCACTACGAGTCGCAACAGATCATGAGGCTGCAAACAAAGGTGTACTTGTCGTAATGAACGATGAGATACACACAGCAACAAATGTAACTAAAACATCAACAAGTAATGTAGCAACTTTTCAAAGTCCACAGTATGGACCAATTGGAATCATTACAAAAGAATCTATTATATTTCATCACACGATATTGAAAAGACATTCCCATCCAGTAAAACAAATCACTAAAACAGTGTTTTTACTAAAAGCATACGCTGGGATGGATGAACAGATTCTTAATGCGATTTACCAAGCTAATCCAGATGGTCTTATAATAGAAGGGTTGGGACAAGGGAATTTACCTAAAGATACCGTTAAGCCAATACAAACATTTATTAAGAAAGGAATTCCTATAATTTTAGTATCAAGATGTTTCCGAGGAATCGTACAACCAACTTATGGGTACGAAGGCGGTGGAAAACAACTTAAGGAATATGGTGTAATCATGTCCAACGGGCTAACTGGGCCTAAAGCCAGAATTAAATTAATGATAGCATTAGAAAAAACGAAAGATGTAAATGTATTAACCGAAATTTTTGAGAATGAACTATAGTAAACAAAAGCAAAGGATAACGCTATATACAGCTGTTATCCTTTGCTTTTCTATTCTTTCGTTATAGATCTCGCAATAAGTCCACCATGGTGTCTGCCATTTTCAATAAAGATCTTATTATTGTTATAACCAGCTGCTACTACACCGGCTACATAAATTCCTTCCACGTTTGTTTTCATTGTATTTTCATCAAAAATAGGGCAGCCATTTTTTTCGTCAACCGAAACTCCTGCCCTTTTCAGAAACTGGAGATCGGGCTTGTACCCAGTCATAGCAAACACAAAATCATTATCGATTGTTTTCAATTCACCATTAACTTTATACTCTACTTTATGGTTTGTTATTTTGGATATATTAGCGTTAAATTCCATAGTTACAATATCTTTTCTGACTAAAGCATCGAATTCAGGCAAAATCCATGGTTTTATACTCTGGGAGTAAGTATTACCTCGATACAGAACAGTAACATTTGCTCCTGCTTTATGCAGTTCCAACGTAGCATCAACTGCTGAATTTTTACCCCCTATTATAACTACATCTTTATTGAAATAAGGGTGCGATTCTTTAAAATAATGCATTACTTTTGGTAACTCTTCACCTGGAATCCCCATCTTATTCGGCTGGTCATAATAGCCAGTAGCAATTATTAAATTCTCTGCCTGATATTCAAATATTTCACCTGTGTTCTTTTCAGTTTTTAATTGAATATTGTATTTACTTGGTTTGATTTCTATAACTTTTTCAAATGTATTAATTCTTAACTTTGTTCGCTCTGCTACTGATCGATAGTATGCTAAAGCCTGATTACGTACAGGTTTTTGTTTTTCGGTTATAAATGGGATATTTCCAATCTCGAGCTTCTCACTTGAGCTAAAGAATGTCTGGTGGGTTGGAAAGTTATAAATCGTATTAACCACATTTTCTTTTTCTATTATTAATGGTTTTATGCCTTTATTCTGGAGCTCAATGGCACACGACATTCCACAAGGGCCACCCCCAATAATTATAGTTGATTCTTTTTGCATATTAAAGCACTTCCTTTTCTTACATGTAACATTAGAAAACTTGGAATTCATAAAGGGATTCTTATGAAAGCGTACTTTGCTTTCGCTTTCATAGAACCCCTTATCGTGTAGTTATACTTTCTTAACTGCTAAAAAACTCCTACCCAACTATACATGATAAGAGTTTTTTCGTCATTTATTTGGTTTTACAATGAGTAAAATACTAAATCATTATACCCATCCACGGAATCTTGCTGCTTCGGCCATTTTTCGAACGCCGACCATATAAGCTGCAAGGCGCATATCTACGCGTCTTGTTTCCGCAGTGTTATAAATATTGTTGAACGCCTTAACCATTATTTTTTTAAGCTTTTCCTGAATTTCCTCTTCTTCCCAATAATACCCCTGATTATTTTGGACCCATTCAAAATAAGATACCGTTACTCCACCTGCAGATGCTAGGACATCTGGAACAAGTAATATTCCGCGCTCAGACAAGATTCTTGTAGCATCTAATGTTGTTGGGCCATTCGCTGCTTCTACTACAATACTAGCTTTAATCTTATGTGCATTTTCTTCTCTAATTTGATTTTCAACAGCAGCCGGTACTAGAATATCGCAATCCAATTCAAGTAGATCCTGATTTGATATTGTATTATTAAATAATTTTGTGACTGTTCCAAAACTATCTCTACGGTCAAGCAAGTAATCAATGTCAAGTCCCTCAGGATCATGTAAACCGCCATAGGCATCTGATATACCTACCACTTTTGCGCCGGCGTCATGTAAGAATTTCGCTAAAAAACTTCCTGCATTACCAAAACCTTGGACAACTACTCTTGCACCTTTTACATCTATACCTTTTTTTCTAGCTGCTTCATCAATACAAATTGTTACACCTTTAGCAGTTGCGGTTTCTCTTCCATGTGAGCCACCAAGAACAATAGGTTTCCCTGTAATAAAACCAGGATTATTAAATTCATCAATACGGCTGTATTCATCCATCATCCACGCCATAATTTGTGAGTTAGTGAATACATCTGGTGCAGGAATGTCTTTATTTGGGCCAACGATTTGACTTATCGCACGTACATATCCACGACTAATTCCTTCTAGTTCGCGAAATGACATTTCACGCGGATCACAAATAATGCCGCCCTTACCTCCGCCATATGGTAAATCCATAATTCCTGCTTTTAAACTCATCCAAATTGACAGGGCCTTAACTTCTTTCTCTGTAACATCAGGATGAAATCTTACCCCGCCTTTTGTTGGACCAACTGCATCATTATGCTGAGCACGGTATCCAGTGAAGACTTTGATTGAACCATCATCCATTCGAACAGGCATTCTCACTGTCATCATTCGAATGGGTTCTTTTAGCAATTCAAATACTTCATCAGGGTAACCCAATTTCTCCAATGCATTTTTTACAACTGTGCGCGTTGAATTTAACACATCCAATTTATCAATTGCTTCTTTGGCAGAATCTGCTGGTTTATCGGCTACCATGAATTTACCTCCTAGATTATCAAAAAAATTATTATAGCTGTACTCAGAGATTAGTATACACGTTCATGATAAATATGCAATAAAATAAGGTTATTTTATACGGTAATTAATTTTGATATGAAAGCGATTTCAGATCAGTCTTCTTCCCTAGTTATTCTTATTAATCATAAAAGATCTTCATAATTTGATTTACTGCATTTTCTTGCATGATTACTTTACCGTATTCCTTTAATCGATGTGATGTAATAATACTGGGAGAAGAAAACTCAGACATAACTGCAATGATATTCTCTTTGTTTTTCGGGGTCAGCTCATCCTCATTTAGCAACATATAGTAACGATTATTCATATAATATACCTGTCCGCCATCCATATTTATAACTGATAAGTAGGAAGATACTTGAATAATATCCTCAAACTCTTTAAAAGAAAATATCATTTCCTTACTTTCATCTAACGTTACTTTCATCTCAATGAAATCCTCTTCCCAACTTGTATTTTCAATTTTTTGAGTCACGATTACATGCATACCCTGTGCCTGCATTAAATGAACTTGAACGAGGAGAACACCTTCCAATTCAAATCCTAATTCCGTACTGGCTTCGTACATCATATCACTAAATAAATTGCGCACATTCGTAGCATCATGCCATAAATCCTCTTTCGTAAAACCACGATCTATTAGATCATCAAACGTTAAAAAAATTGTAAATTGGCTATCGGACACTCGTTCAATTCGCATAAAGCATCCTCCTTTATAAATACATTTTAGAAAACTTGACTTATTGTCAAATGGGCTTTATGAAGTCTATTTAACCCCTTATACTTTGAAGTGCAAGCCTTAGTTGCACTTATGCAGTTATGAAAGTATATTTCTTAACTGCTAAACAAAATTAATCATTATTATTCTAATTAAAAACATTAACTTTTTTAATTACTATAAGTATATGCTATTGATGCATTTGTTGAACATCACAATTATTATTGCTTAAAAGTTAATACATGACATTCTGATCTTGTTCCAAGTCGAAATGGCAGTCTGGTATACCCATAACCTTCACTGACAAAGATTTTAGTGTTGTGTAATTTAGTTAATCCGCCCTTTTCAAAATATCCAAATCCGAAAATACGAATCTGACCACCATGTGTATGACCAGCCAAAACAATGTCAACTTTATTTTGAAATTCTTCCTCTGTTTCATAAAAAGCACTGGGGTCATGTGTTAGAAGAATAGTATAAAATCCGTTTACATTTTTCATTGCTAGATCCATCAGTACTTCACTGTGCTGACAGCAGTCTAATCCCATTAAACTTATTGTCTGGCTGCCAATTAATATATCATGATTGTTATTTGTCAGTATTGTTACACCTTCACTAATTAAGAGTCCATATATTTTACTTGGAAGTGCTTCATAGTCATTATTTCCCCAAACAAAATATATAGGAGCACCAAATTCTTTTAGCTTGCGAATATTTTCCCTCGTTCGTTCAATTGGTACGCCTTTTTCTGTTATGTCCCCACCAATAACAACAAGTTTAACGTTCTCCTTTATGGACCGTAACGTTTCAGTCCTTACTTTTCTTCGATGTATATCAGATATAAAAAATAAATTAAACTCAGACGATAAGTCAGTAACTTTAATTGTTCGGTAATCAATTGTATCATGATGTGCTTTATATATCATATACAATATAAATGCGGAAGGAATTAATACACAGGCAGATATTATATAAATCAATCTTAATCCTCCTTTCAGTCATACACATTCATAATACAAATGATTTGTGTTAGAAAACTTGGCATTCGTTGCAAGAATTCTTCTAAAAGCGTACTTTGCTTTCTTAGAACCTCTTATACTCGGGGTGCAAGCCTTAATAAAGATAAGCCTGAGTTGCACTTATCTAGTAAGAAAAAGATATTAAGCACTATATATAATTGAATAGGACATCCATATACTTACATACCATGAATAGAAGCGGAAAGTTATTATTTCGAAAGGAGGATTTTATGTTCACACAATATAAATTTTGGGAACCCTATGCCAGCCCATATGACCCTTGCCCACCTATGACAGTAAAAAGTTATTCTACCCCACCTCAACTATACATTAACTTCCAACCCCCTGGATTAGCACAATTCGAACCAAGAGCAGCGCTATATCATGGAACACTATGGAAAGAGTTATTCAGTCCCTATCCAGGACCTAATAAAAGAGGTGATGTTGATGAATAAAGTGCTTCCATCTGAATATTACAAACTGCTCGAGGAAATTCAAGCAGTGGATTTCGTATTAGTGGAGCTAACATTATATTTAGATACACACCCACAAGATTATGATGCAATAGAACAATTTAATTTATTCTCAAAGCAAAGCAAAGAACTCAAAGTTAAGTTCGAAAAAAAGTTTGGGCCATTAATGCAGTACGGTAGAAGTTATTCAAATTATCCGTGGGATTGGGATAACACTCCTTGGCCTTGGCAGGTTTAATTTAAATGGAATATCTAATATCTAGGAGGAGATATTTTGTGGTATTATGAGAAAAAACTGGAATACCCTGTTAAAGTCACCGAATGTAATCCCCGTCTCGCTAAATTTCTGATTGAGCAGTACGGTGGTGCTGACGGTGAATTAGCTGCGGCTTTACGTTACTTAAATCAACGATACAGCATACCTGACAAGGTAATAGGTTTACTTACCGATATTGGTACAGAAGAATTTGCCCATCTCGAAATGATAGCAACTATGATATACAAACTCACAAAGGATGCAACCCCAGAACAGATGGAGGAAGCAGGTCTTGGTGCCCATTATGCCAGTCATGATAATGCTTTATTTTATCATAATGCTGCTGGCGCACCTTGGACCGCTACCTATATTCAAGCAAAAGGGGATCCGATTGCAGACTTATATGAAGATATAGCTGCAGAGGAAAAGGCAAGAGCAACCTACCAATGGATTATTAACTTATCCGATGATCCTGATCTAAATGATGGCTTAAAATATCTTAGAGAGCGTGAAGTGGTACACTCATTACGTTTCAGAGAAGCCGTCGAAATACTTAAAGAGGAAAAAGATAAAAAAGTTATATTCTGACTTTGCCTGGAGGTGCCTATTAAAGGGCACCTTTTTACTAGATATTTGTAATAACTTCCATTAGTTCTTGTCCCCATAGATAATATGCTCCACCTAAGAATGCTAAAAATATAACAACTACAATAACTAAGCGAAGTGATGCTCCACTTAATTTAACTCTGGTTCGCTTATTATTTGTACTATGTACCTCTTTACGTGGCGGCAAGTTTAATATATCAACATCACGTTCTTCTTGTTCTGTTTCGGAACCTTCATCTTCACCATCATCTACTGGTACAGATTGTTCACTTTCCTCTTGAACTTCATTAAAAAGCTTTCGTAATTCATTTGCCTGATCAGTATATTCTTTGGTCTCTTTACTCATTATACAGCACCTCACTTTTGAAGCGAATAACTACCCCTAATAAAAAGTCTACAATAAAATGAGCAGTAATCGTGACTAATAAATTTTCCGTAAGTATAAAAATATACCCAATATAAAAACTTACAATTAAAACTGATAGTAACAATACAGGCTTTTTTAAGTAGCGAATATGAATAAGTGCGAAAATAATACTAGCAACTACATAACCAAATGTAGTCTGAATAACTCCTCTAAACAATATTTCTTCAGAAACAGCTACCAATAAAGCAATGGCAAAAATTTTTTTGATGGAACGGTTTCTAAAAATTCTATCATTAATGCCACCATCATCATAGTATTTTGTTGGAAAAAAATAAATAAGGATGATATCTGAAGCAACGATGATAAGTCCCGGTAATATTCCATAATAAGCTATTTCATATAAGTTAAAGCGAAATAGACCAAACCACTCTACCATGTCATCAAAAAATATCAAACTTGAAAGCAAACTAACTACGATTAATAGCAATTGTGAAAAAATTATCTGTTTGCTTAATTCCTTATCAGTCATTCCCTTTATTATCTCACTTTGACTAGCCATTCTGAACTCCATTTAACAATAAATTTCGTAACTTGTTTTCCCAATTATGTGTTACATGATTGACTTCTGTTTGTTTAGCATTCCATTCATTAATTGTAAAACCACAATTCGAACAGCATCCATACAAAGGAGACTTGTAATTATTCTGAAAGCTTTTATAAAGATGTTTGCGTAAACATTCCTCTTCATGAATCCAGGAAATTATTTCTTTTAACTTCTGTTCTTTTAATAAATTTCTTTTTTTAATTAAATCGCTTATATTAAGCAAAGCCTTATTCCAAATATCCCTTTGATAAATAATCTTATTCCCTTTAATCATACCATGCTTTTCCATTTGATAGTGCAAAAATCTCCATTCGGTTTCATTTAGTTGTAATTTTTCCTGCATGTCTTGATAGGATAAAAACTTAGGTGATTTTAAATACAACCGATAGAGATTCATGAAAATTGTGTCTAATGTTTCTACTCTCGGTAATTCATTCCCGATTATAGCATTTGGAATAAGTTCATCACCTGAAGTATAGAGTAAAAGGCTCACACTTGATTCTCCATCGCGGCCAGCACGTCCAATTTCCTGTATATAGGATTCTATCTGCAGTGGAAAATGATAATGAAGCACCAATCGAATATTGTGTTTATTAATCCCCATGCCAAATGCACTCGTACAACAGATTACATCTATCTGATCATTCATAAACTGCTGTTGAATTGTTATCCGATCTAATTGGTCCATATCACCATGATAAAAAGCTGTACGGTGTGAAGGGACATTTTCAGACAGGAATGCTGCAATTTCTTCTGTTTTTCGTTTGCTTGAAAAATAAATCAATGTAGGCACACGATGACTTTTCAGTAAGTTAATGATAATCTCCTTTTTTTCAATATCCCTATTTACTTTTTGCACAGTAAAAGAGATATTTTCACGATCCATCGGGTATATATGTTTCTGGATATTAGGTCTATTTAATGAATAAATTATGTCTTCCTGCACTTCTTTGGTTGCTGTTGCACTTAAAGCTAAGACGGTAGGATTATTCACTTTTTCCAAAATAGAGCCTAACCGTAAATAATCAGGCCTGAATTCGTGCCCCCACTGTGATATACAATGAGCCTCATCAACTACAAATAAACTAATTTTAATATTTTTTAAGTAGTCTATTATTTGTGATTGCTGAAGGAATTCTGGAGATATGTAAATTAACTTGTACTCATTCAGATGCTCGAATGCACGTCTTTTCTCTTTTGGTTCTAGAAAACTGTTTAACGCAATAACAGATTTAAATCCTGTTGATTTTAATTGCTTCACCTGATCTTGCATTAATGAAATTAGTGGAGAAACAACAATTGTCACCCCTTCCATAATTGTTGCGGGTAATTGGTAACATAATGATTTTCCGGATCCAGTTGGTAAAATTCCTAATACATCTTTTCCATGCATTACGTCATTAATGATCTCCTCTTGTCCTTCTCGAAAAGATGTAATATTAAACTGATTGAATAATTGGCTTTTTAATATATTCACACTCAATTCTATCACCTGATTACGTTATATTTTCAACAGCTAAAACAAGTCTTATTTGAAAGTAGCTTATTTCCTTATTTATCTCTTGCTTGATATCTTTTAATTTATAGGATTTCAATCTATTTATCACATTTAAAACTTCCTGATGACCTTGCTCATCTATGTAATTGTCAAGAGGAAATTGCTCATCATATAGTGCTATTTCAACAATATGGTCATAAATTGTATTCAGTTTTAGGTTACGCATAATCGAGATCTCTTCTGCAGTGTAATGGCAATTTAAAAGTTCCCTCGTCTTAGTTGCTGATTTAGTAGTATTCGAGTACTCTGGCAATTCATTTTTAATGTGTGATAACAATGGATATTTTCTTGTATCATGTTCGATTGTGAATAACATATGATGAATTATTCCAATAAGAGCCAAAGGCACATCTATCAATTTAAGGTTATAATTATCAGCCAGCTGATAACTGCTCATTCCATAGTGCTTGAATCCAGTTAAACTATCGACAAACATACTTGCTTCTTGATCCTGAAAACATTTTAAAAGATCGTACAATTCGTCATAAAAACTTTGCAGAAAATAATGCCGATCTTGCTTAATAACGTAATATTGTTTTTTCACCCAACCTGTAACCACTGGTTTATCAACAACTGGTATGAAGTTAAGGTTGCTGTTACTACTATTTGATATAGTTTGAATTAAAAGGACTAATCTTTCAAAAAATATGGTTGCAGAACTAGAGTAGTTCATTCCATTAAAGTAACGTAGCGGAATACTATTTGGATTTTCTTGTAACCATTCATTACCTAATGCAGTTGGTATTGCTGAAGAATTATCATTAAGCTGGACTAAACCTGCAGAGATAAGCTTATCTATTCTTTCATCAAAATTCTGCTTCTTTAACGATTTATAAATTCCGTAAAAATTATCCAATTTATATATGTGAGCATCCTGAACGGTTTGGATTGATTTTTTTCCTCTTAGTAGATGATATATTGCTGCGACACTACGTCCAGTTTTTAATTGGGAGCAACATGTAATGACAATACGATCAAATATCAATGTTCTAAACTCCTTTATGAATAATTTGTGTCGATTATCAGAGTTTCCTTCCTCATTAATGATAACATGTATTATAGCAGTTGAAATGTATAAATATCAGCCTTACAATAGTTTGTACAAGACTTTTTTTGTAAACGAACTGGAGGTTAATTCATGCCTAAATATACAATTGTTGATAAAGAAACGTGTATTGCTTGCGGAGCATGTGGTGCTGCTGCTCCTGATATATATGATTATGATGATGAAGGGATTGCATATGTAGTTTTGGATGAGAATGAAGGAAATGTCGAAGTACCGGATGTATTGGAGGAAGACATGATTGATGCATATGAGGGTTGTCCTACTGATTCTATCAAGATAGCTGATACATCATTTGATGGTGATCCATTAAAATTTGAAGATGAATAACACGAAAGCTCCTAATGTAGGGAATCATCTTTCTTTATGTGCTGCTGTTTCGAGAATCGTTAGTACATCATATCCTACAGTTTGCTGTATTACTTCACTGTCACGAAAAAGCGCACACAACGCTACTGTCGTAGTCCAATTAGCATTGTTTCTCCGTTTCTCAATTTGAACTAACGACTTCTTTGATATTCCCAATACAGTTGCCATTTGATCTTGTGTATAATTATTCTCCACCCGTATTAGTTTTACTTTTGTCGATATTCTATCGATAATTGTTTCTTGTTCCATTGAAATCATCCCTAAATAAATAACTCGTATAAATTATATGATAATTCCCATTGTTAAAAAAGTCAAAGCGTTCTGACAGGATATCTCCTCTCGGAACGCTTTGACTCAATCAATTTTAATTGCATTTACTCCTTCTGGTACTTTAATTGGCTCAGATAAATTATATGGGCCTATTGTTTCGTCTGAAGTATTTGTAAATAAGACTTCCTGATAATCAAAGCTTTTCGCAGTCATCAGAATAGCCTCTATCATCGTTACGGTTTCCTGGTTATTGTAAGCCATTTTTTTATCGGCAAAATTTATTTGAAGTAAATCACCTTCACGTCTCAATGAATAATCAATATTTCTTGGTATTGAGTGATAGACATTATATGATTCTTCATCCTTTTTCATTTCGGCTAACGCGGTTTCAATATCAGATTGGTCTTCGACTGGTATTCTTGCAAGAAACACACGTTTTTCTTCAGACAATTGATATCGTTTATAAATGACATTTGAAGATTTTAGCGATATTTCCTTCACTTTACCTATAGGATCAAGATTTACTTGCTGACTAAAGACAGCTTTATTAATTTTGTTAGGGGCAAACATTGTTGTCAGTAAACCTATAAACATATTCGCCTGAGTACTTGAGGTGACAGAAAAATCTTCAGGCAGTTCCACATGAACTTGACTATTTTGTTCATCCAATTGGAATACTGCACCCGAAAACATATAGTCACTAACACCCCATGTTTTCTCATTCAAATAAGTACTTATCTGATTATAATACTTTCCCGCATTCTCTGTTTTGGGAACTTCAAAAGCTAACGGGATAATATACTTTGCCTGACGATCGGCAAGAGCACCATGTATTATAGTAGTATTGTCATCCGTAGAATGAATAACGTGAGACTGCATCTCGGCTTCCATCATCGTAACGCTTGATTCACTTTCAGCAGAAGATGCATTGTCTTCCTGCCTCTTTAGTTCACTCGACTCGTTTCCACCATCCATACTTTCGTTAGAGGCAGAATTGTCCATTGCTTTATCAGCAGAACTATTTTCACTATTACTCTGATACATCGTATTATTCATCATCGAAGGTACTATAAGAACTAATAGCAACAGCACCATAACTGTACTGAAAATAGGAATAAGTACAAACTTTTTATTAATTTTTTTAGGTCGTATTTCATTATTAAGTTCGGAGGAGATGCGCTGATAGAGTATATCTTTGTCCAAGCTGTCTTCCATTACTGGCATCTGTTCTAACGATTCTTTAATCTGCTTTTCGTTGTTGTCGAAAGTATTCACAATACATCTCCTCCTTCACTTATGTATTTTTTCAATGTCTTCAGTCCACGATGCTGTGTCGTCTTCACTTTGCTAACACTGAAATTTAAGATGTCTGCTGTCTCCTGAATAGAAAATGATTGTATATACCGTAATATTAGAACACTTCTTTGATCTGGTGTGCATTTATCCAAATAGCGATAAACATCTTTCACTTGTTCATTTTGCATAGCTATCTCATCAGGGAGCAACTTCTGATCCTGAATTAATTGCCCTTTTTCACTCCAGTCAAAGTATTCCATAATACGATTTCGTTTCCTCTTCTGAGAGCGAAAGTAATCGATTGTTATGTGCCGCGCAATTGAAAATAGCCAAGTCTTCTCAGTACTTTCTCCTTTAAAAGAATCGTAGGATTTTAAGACTTTAATATATACTTCCTGAACGAGGTCTTCACAAGTTTCTTTATCCTTTACCATATAAAAGATGAATTGGTATAAATCATGATGATAGTTATCATAAAATTTCTCAAAAACGGCTTTCATAAAGATCCTCCGTTCATTTACATAGTCGTTTATTACCACACGAAAGTTACAACTTATTATACTATATTAGAAAAACGCAAAAATACCAACCTAATTCAGTTGGTATTCTGCAAATTGAAATGTTTTTCAGCATAATTTCTAAAAAAGTGAGCAATTATCGGATATAACAGAACCATAAATACCCCATTGCCAATTGCATGATATGTATCAAATGGTAATCCTGCCAGATAGTACGGAAGAAATTTTCCAGTAACAGAAAATGTCGTTAGGGAAATAATAAATCCGTATAAATAACCACTAATTACCGCAATAATTACTAATATTAATCCTGGGATCTTTCGAGGGTATTTTCCTAACACTCCACTTAATAATCCAATTAATGCCCAGGCAACCACTTGCCAGATTGTCCATATCCCCATTCCTAAAATCATATTAGAGAGGAATGTTGTTAAAATAGCTAGTAAAACAGCTGCTAGAGGGCCTAATAATAAACCACAGACAATAATTAGTGATGTTACCGGCTGGACATTTGGTAGAAATGCAAAGGCGAAGCGTCCGACAACAGCCAGTGCTGCAAGCAATGCAAGTAACGTAATTTTATAAGTATTCAATTAAGTCATTCCCAAGCTTGCAGATCAAAAGTTACTTTGTCACCAGGAGATAGCTTAAATTCTTTAGCACCGACTGTAGGCATTTCACCATTTACAGTAAACATCCAAGATTTTTGCTCGCCGTCTTTAGGTGCAACACCGTCAATTGATGTTATAAAGCCATCATCAAAATCAGTCTCCAGCTGAAAGTTCTCTTCCATTACTTCCATAAGTGTTGCCCCTTCTTTAACAGCAACCTCTTTTTCATTAATATATTCAGAACCTTTATCTTTGGAAATTGTAATCTGAACCTTTTCCTCACTTTGTTCCTCTGAGTTCTCACTTACTGTATTTTTCTCTTCTTGACTGTTTGTCTGCCCCTGTTCTTGTTCTTCAGCACCACACCCGATCAATAATCCCATAACGATCAGCAATGATGCAATACGTAAAAACAATTTGTTCATCTTCCCATTCCTCCAGTTCTATTTTTGTATTGAGGAGAATTGGGCGTTGGAAACCAAGGTATCGTTTAAGTTCTAAGTATCAATCAATTATAAACATATAAAAAGCTAACCCTTCTAGAGAGTTAGCTTAAATAGACAATCGATACATAAAAATAACCAATCACAATGTACTCGGTTGTCCCAATCGCTCACATCCTCGAAGCTTTGAAACGTTAGAGACTTGGCAGGTCTACTGACTCGTGATTTACACCTACTATAAGTCCTTCCCATATGACGGATCATACAGTGGATTACACTTATTTCGAATATCACATACAGTTGCGAGGACAGTTCCTGTTTTTCACAGGATTCCCTATTAAGTAATGACACCAAACTCTATATTATTATTCAATTCTATATTATCATATCATATTTACTTCTCTTGTAAAGGTAGTTTAAATGAAAACGTGGTTCCTTCATTAATTTTGCTGTTCACAGTAATTGAACCATTATGAGCTTCCACAATATTTTTAGCAATGGAAAGTCCAAGTCCAGTTCCCTTTTTCTTACTATTTTTTGTGCGTGATTTGTCAGCTTTATAAAAACGTTCGAATACAAATGGTAGATCATCTTCCGGAATACCACTTCCATTATCATTCACCGAAACATTAAAATCAGTTGCATTACTTTCAATAATAACATTAACTTTTCCGTTTTCATTGGTATGTCTAATTGCATTATCTATTAGGTTTGTTAATACCTGCTCCACTCGATCCTGATCAATATATATTTGGTCAGTGGAAATATGCTTTATAAGATTTAATTCAACATCACTTTCATCCGCCAACCCTTTAAACTTTTTCAAAATTCTTTCAATAAATTTTTCTACGTTAACATTTTCTATATTTAACTGTATATGACCTGCTTCCATCCGTGCTAAATCCAATAATTCGTTCACCAAGCGACCCATTCTTAAAGATTCATCGTGGATAATTTGTGCAAGTTCATTTTTATCTTCTCTACTTTCTGCCACATCGTCGACAATCGCTTCACTATATCCTTGTAACATGGAAATAGGTGTTCTCAGTTCATGGGAAACATTTGCGATAAAGTCTTTTCGCAACTTATCTAATCGTCGTTCCTCTGTCATATCACGAATAACAGCCACCGCTCCACGTACATATGTCTGATCATATAAAGGTGTCATTATCATTACCCATGTACGTCCTTGTAGATTAATTTCATGTATTGCTTCTTTTTCATCATGGATGACATTCGTTAATATTTCATCTAAAGGTATCGGTGCTTTATTATTGTTTTCTGACGAATCCATATCATTTTCGTAATATAAATTCTCAATAAACCGCTCTGCAGGAGGATTTGTTATAAGCATATCACTATTTCGGTTAAATGTAATCACACCATCTGCCATGGAACTTACGATACTTGAAAGCTGTTCTTTCTCCTGTCTTAACGCATTAATATGAAATTTCAGTTGCCTGCCCATTCGGTTAAACGCCATTGCAAGCTCACCAATTTCATCGTGTGTTAAAATTGGTACTTTCGTGTTAAATTCTCCTCTTGTAAGATCAAATGCTGCTTCCCGCATTTTTATTAAAGGTGACGTTATTCTGGTGGAAAGAAAAAAAGCAAAAATAGTTGTTAAAATTATAGCAATACCAGCAGCAAGAAAGATAATTTTAGTCGTTTCAGCTTTCGTCTGGTTTACGATATCAAGTGATTGGTATACAAAAACTGCTCCATCTTGGCTAACTGGAGTACCTACGATCATTACTTCTGTATTACCATCAGGTAAGAATAGTTGTTTTTTTATATTTTCACCATTAGTAATAACTCCCATTAGATCATTTTCCTTTTTCAGCCATTGGGTATCGAGTTTACCAAGGTCGTTATCAATAGATTGGGATACCCATGAAGTACCATCTTCATAAATGATAGCTAAACGGCTTGCTGGATCCTTTACACGTTCTGCAGTCTCCAACGCTAATTCCTGGTTATCATATTGCTCTACCATTATAGAAACCTTTGTTGCTGTTTGCATCATATCTTTTTCTGCTTCATCAACATGAAAATTCTCAAAAAACTCCAAAAGTAAAACGGTTAAAATAAATAATACAAAAGAAACTAGCAATAATATCGTTATTGCTAGCTTCCCTACAACACTACGCCAAAACATCATTATACATCATCTACCTCAAATTTATATCCGACGCCCCAGACAGTAACAATCATCTTAGCAGCTTCTTTGGATACGTTATTTAACTTCTCACGTAGCCGCTTTACATGTGTATCTACTGTACGTAGGTCTCCAAAGAACTCATATTGCCAAACTTCTTTTAATAGAAGTTCACGTGAAAATACTTTATCTGGAGACTTAGCTAAGAAACATAACAACTCATATTCTTTAGGTGTTAGACTAACTTCTATTCCATCTGCCGTAACTCTGTGAGCATCATGATCTATGGTCATATGAGGAAAAACGATTAAATTTTTGGTCGGTGTATTCGCTTCATTAAAGTTAGTGTTCGAAACTCTACGCAGCAATGCCTTCACACGTAAAACTACTTCTCTTGGACTGAACGGTTTTACAATGTAATCATCGGTGCCCACTTCAAACCCTTGTACCCTATTTGCTTCCTCCCCTTTTGCTGTAAGCATAATAATAGGAGTCGCTTTCTTCTCTCGTATTTGTTGGGTAACTTCAATACCATCCAGTTCCGGCATCATGATATCTAATAGGATTACATCATAATCATTTTGAAGTGCAAGTTCCAATGCTTCCGTACCATTTTCTGCTTCTTCAACAATGAAGTCCTCCTTTTCCAGGTACATTTTTATTAAACGTCGAATTCTTTCCTCATCGTCTACAACTAACACTTTAGCGCTTGATTCCATAAAAGCTCCCCCTTATCATTATTTCGTCGAAAATAATATCCTTTAAAAAACCAAAAACTGTCATTGCATTAAGCGTATGAATGAAGACCAGCTAAAATCAGATTTACAGCAAGCAGATTAAACATAATAATAGCGAAGCCGCCAACCGCAAGCCAAGCAGATTTTTCACCATGCCAACCACGTGATAGTCTCAAATGTAAAAATGCTGCATAGAAGAACCAGGTTACTAATGCCCAAACTTCTTTTGGATCCCAACCCCAAAAGCGGTCCCATGCTATTTGAGCCCAAATAGATGCAAATATTATTCCGCCAAGAGTGAAAACAGGAAAACCAATTGCTACCGCACGATAAGAAACTTCGTCTAATAGATCGGGTTTCACTTTCTTAAGTAATGGTTGGATCGCTGCTCCAATTCTTTTACGCAAGATTAATCTGGTCAATCCATATAATACTAGTCCAGACAAAACTGACCATATAATAGTATTAAATTTCCTTGCTGCGTCAACACCACGCATCCATCCCGGAGCGTCAAATAATGGATTCATTTTATCCCCTGTTATTAGTTCGCCCTCGTTAGGACCTGCAATCGGTGGCAAGTGATAATCGGTGGTAATTGTATTATTACTATTATTTACAGTATATTCAAACTGAGCACTATACCCTGATAAGTTAAATGCTACAGTAATTACACTGAAACCAATAAAAACGATTAAGGAAAATAAAACGATTTCTAACCAAGTAGTACGTTTACTCCTAACTGATTGATCAACTTGTCTGATTAAATAAATCAGCCCCGTTACAAAACTTATCGATAGAATTGCCTCTCCAAGTGACACTGTTGTTACATGAATATATAACCAGTGACTCTGCAACGAAGGTACGAGGGGAGCAATCTCGGTTGGAAACATACTCGCATAGGCAATTATTATCATTGCTATCGGTAATGCAAACAATCCCAAGATATTAAGTTTGTAAATAAAATAGATGATAATGAATGCAAACACTAACCCCATACCGAAAAACGTCATAAATTCAAACAGATTACTTACGGGGGCATGGGCACTTGCTATCCATCTTGTTATAAAATAAACAATTTGTGCTAAAAAGCCAATGATAGTTATGGAAATTGCAATTTTTCCAGCTATTCCTTTACTCCTGTCCGACTTTTTTTCTTTAATTGTCGCGCCAAAGAAAAACGTAGCGATCAAATACAGGATAAAAGCTGTATATAGCATCGTACTACTTATACTTAAAAAATCCATTTATATCCTCCTTGATTCATATAACGTTATTTATCATCTAATTCTTGTTGATCGTCAACCATTTTTATATCTGTATCCTCAATTATTTTCTCAATATCCTTCTTCACACCAAACCAATTTTTGTTAGTGTGAGCAGCCATTAGGATACCTTCCCCTTTAGGGTGTATCCAGATTCTGCGATGTTGCCAATACATTCCTTGTATTACCCCAAACATAAATATAAAGGCACCTACTACAAATAATGGCAGGGTATAATCACGTCTGACAGTTATTCCGCTCACATCACGCATTTTAAAATCCTGAATTCCCAGTTTATAATCATTCTCTCCAGTTGCATCAACATTCTTTCCAATTCCTACAAAACTCATTTCAGGTTCGCTGCCATCAGGGGGATGTACAGAAAATACATACGCTGGATTTCTTGGATAATCTGTTTTCGATTTCGGCTCTCCATCATCCAAATAGTAATCTGGATAATATTGATCAACAACAACTCTAAAACCACTATCCAGTTTATACTCGGGCTTAGGAGATGTTAAATCAATTTTGAAATTACCGAGAGATGTTTCTTCTGAATCATCTGTCTCATGAACTTTAAAGGTCATGCTTGTAAACTCGTTTAATTGGTATCCGGCTTGGTAAAGCGTATACCCATCAAATTTCAGAGGATGATTCATACGAATATCATCTTCTGCAACTTTTTCAAGTTCAGGGTCTTCCCCTGGTATTGTTTCTCCAGATTCCTTATAAACAATTACATTGGTTTGAAAGTTTTTAGGAACCATGCCTTCTTTTTTTATAGCCTTTTGAAAGCGCTCATCGTTTTCATCATATGTTTCCAGGATAAAGTCTTTATTTTTTATGTAATATTCACCTTTCGTTCCTGGAATAACGGTTTGTTCACCTTCCCTTACCCAAACATAATCGTCGAGGTACATAAACGGAGTGAAGCGCAATAATGCGGCAATTAAAACAATAATTAGGCCAATGTGATTTACATAAGGACCCCAACGGGAAAAACGCCCTTTTTCTGCTAAAATATGCCCATTTTCATCAGTAACTTTATATCGTTGTTTCTTTAGACCTGAGACGATTTTATTCTTTTCTTCTGAGGTAACTTGTTCTGTTTCACTATATAAACGCTGTCTACTTAGAAATGAAGCATGACGTCTAGCCTTTTGTATTTTTAATGCTTTATATAAAGGGACAAACCTGTCAATACTGCAAATCACCAAAGAAATACCAATTAAAGCAATCAGCAACATATACCACCAAGATCCATACAAATTATGGAACCCCAACTGATAATAGATTTGGCCAGTTATTCCATATCGATCTTCATAAAATATAGAGGGATCCCTTGATACAGCATCCGCCGGTATGTACATTTCCTGTGGGTATATAGTTCCCATTGCTGAGGCAATGAGAGCTAGAACAATTAGCCATACACCAATCTTCACAGAAGAAAAGAAATTCCATATTTTGTCAACAATTGACTTGTTATATGTTTGCGACCTGCGTGCACTACCATCATATCGCATATTTAATAATTTCTTTTTATCATTTCCATCAATATGCTGGTTACCTTCTATAGGTTTACCACAAGCCTCACAAAGGACCGTCCCCTCTGGATTAACGTGCCCACACTCACACTTAATGTTTTTCATTCATATCCCTCACAATAGCTGCATTCTTTATTTAGGTTGAATTTCTTTTAAATGGCCTTCAAGTTTATCTAAAGTTAACGCACCTTCAACTACCTCAACAATTTCCCCTTCTGGATTTATAAAAAAAGTACTCGGTATTGGACCAACGCTATAAAGATTCATTACCTCACTTTTTGTATCATGCGGTATAGGGAATGTTAAGTCATATCGATCAACAAAACGATCCACAACAATTTCAGTAGCATCCAGACTGACAGCGACTATTTCAATCCCCTTGTCCTTATATTCTGGGTATAACTTTTCCATATAAGGCATTTCTGCTTTGCATGGTTCACACCATGTTCCCCAAAAGTTTAGCATGACACCCTTACCTTCCAACTCACTTAATTGTACTGTTTCAAGCTCGTTGTTGTCATTTATTTGCTGAAGCTTAAAATCTGGTGCCTCATTACCTGGTTCAACATTTGTCTTTTCTTTGTTAAAATTAGAAACTAAAGCATATACAACGGCGACAAGTAAGACCGCTAACACAACTGTTCTAAAAATCAGCCTGTTTTGTTTCTTGCGCTTTTTATTCGCCTTTATCTTTTCGGTGCTCATGTCTATTCACTCCCCACGTCATTGTATCATGAGAACATAGTGGCAAATTTGACTATTATTCGACAATTAATTGCACTTAATACTAACCCTCTCGCCACCTGGTGGATTGCAGGTACAGATTTTTACAACATTAAACAGGCACTTTTCTTTAGTTTTCTGCTAAATGCCGCATTTTTTTAATTTCATGAGGGGTTAATGGCCGATAATTTCCAGGCTGCATTCCATGTAAAGTCAGAAGACCATACTTCTCCCGCTTCAACTTGGATACAGGATATCCTATCCCATCCATCATCCGTCTGATATGCCTATTTTTACCTTCATGCAGTGTCAGTTCCAATATCATGGTTGTTTTTTGTCTATCTACTTCTAGTATGTTATATCCAATAACTTTTAGTAGATCATTATCAACTTTAACACCTTTTTTTAAATTATTAAGCTCACTTTTACTTGGAATACCTTTAATTTTTGCAACATATACTTTATCTACACCATGTTTCGGATGCATTAGCAGGTTAGCAAAGTCACCATCATTTGTTAACAATAATATACCAGAAGAATCATAGTCGAGTCGTCCAATCGGATAGATCCGCTCAGAAACTTCTCCCAAATAATCTGTTACAACTTTTCTTCCTTTGTCATCACTTATGCTCGAAATAACCCCTCTAGGTTTATAGAGCATATAATATACAGGTTCCTCTTTTTCCAAAAGTACTCCGTTAACTTCAATATCATCACTGGGAGTCACTTTAGTTCCTAGTTCATTGACGACTTTACTATTAACCTTTACTTTACCATCAACAATCAATTTCTCCGCTTTTCTCCTTGATGTGACTCCACTTTGTGCGATAACCTTTTGTAACCGTTCTAAAGAATTTGTCATTATATCACCATTTTTCATTATTTTCACCATAATAATAGCGTTAACTATATGTTAACGCTACTTTCAAGATTTAGCCAAATATTAATGTTACAACTATTACAGATGCTATTATACCAACTAAGTCAGCTAATAGTCCAACTTTGAGTGCATACCCCATTTTCCTGATGCCAACTGCCCCAAAATATACCGTTAAAATATATAGCGTAGTATCTGTACTCCCTTGCATGGTGGAAGCCAATCTACCGATAAATGAGTCTGGACCATGAGTACCTATTAATTCTGTAGTCATTCCCAAGGCCGCTGTTCCGGAAATAGGTCTAACCAACGCAAGAGGAATTATCTCTGGTGGTATTCCTACCATTACAAGGATTGGTGATATTAAATTTATAAATGCCTCCAGCGCCCCAGAGCTACGTAAAATGGATATAGATACAATCATTCCAACTAGAAAAGGAAGTAATGAAAATGCCATTTTGACACCATCTTTTCCCCCTTCGACAAACATTTCATATGTTGGAACACGTTTCCACGTTGCTACAGAAAGTACAATTAGGATGAAACATGGTATTAACCAAGTGCTGATAGATGTAATAATACCCATACTCACTTCCTCCTGAGACTACTATAGTAAAAAAGCCGATCAATTACTATCGCACTTAATGAAGAGATTAATGTTGCAATAATTGTTGTACCAACAATCTCAGTGGGAGATATAGAATTATATTGCATCCTTATAGCGATTACTGTCGTTGGAATAATTGTTAAACTTGATGTATTTAACGCCAGAAAAGTTATCATTGATCTAGAAGCAGTGTCTGTCCCACTTAACTCCTTCATTTGCTGCATCGCTTTAATACCCATCGGTGTTGCAGCATTACCTAACCCAAATATATTAGCTGTGAAATTAGATAGTATATATCCCATCGCGGGGTGATCTCTAGGTATATCCGGGAATAATTTAACTACTATTGGTCTAAACATTTTAGTAAGCACTCGTAAAATACCTGCATTTTCGGCCACTTTCATAATACCCAGCCAAAATACCAATATACTAATTAATCCTATCGATAGCGTTACTGCATCATCCGCACTTTCGAATAATGCTTTATTTACCTCCTCCATTGTACCATTGAACATAGCATAGACAATTCCAATCATTGCCATAAATGCCCATATTAAATTTACCATACATAATTAAACCCAATAATATGTTTGTATATTGAAACAATATCTGCAAAAAAGTTTTCATCCTGTTTTTTTTCTGAATATATTGGTGTTTCGATAATCGGAACTGAGTTTATAAAATAAATAGTCTTACCAATTATATCCTCTGTTCTATTTGATGCATTCTTTAAAATAAACGTCTTGCTTTCGATTTCCTTTTGTTCATGTCGGTTTAGTGGTATTGTTATATCTTCATGTAAATACCCACTTGTATGATCACTCGATTCTTTTATATTGTAGTTAACCTTTCCCTGGTTACCAATCGTCGTCATAGCATAATTTTTATAGCCCCATTCATACATTCCGATGTGGTCCTGCCAATCATCTGGTGCATCCAAGGTCACAGCAATTAAATTCATATCATTTTTTTCTGCAGCAGTAACCAATGTCCTACCAGCAACTTTTGTATATCCGGTTTTTCCTCCAATACAATATTCATACAATTGTGTGAGTAACTTATTTTTATTTTGCCATGTATATGCCCGCTCAGGTTTGTAAGACTTTGAACCTGTTATTTGACGAAATTGTTCATTATCCATGGCGTAGCGCATAAGTAACGCCATATCATATGCAGTAGAATAGTGATCTTCAGAATCAAGTCCATGCGGATTATCAAACGAAGTATTCGTCATTCCTAACCATTGTGCCTTCTTATTCATTAAATGAGTAAAACCTTCCAGGCTACCACCAACATATTCACTAATTGCCACTGCTGCATCATTACCAGAGCGAAGCATAAGTCCATAGACAAGATCCTTCAGTTTAATTTTTTCTCCTTGTTCTAAATAAATAGAAGATCCAACTGTATATACAGCCCGTTTACTTACGGTTACTGTTTCATTTAATTTACCTGATTCAATTGCAATAATAGCTGTCATTATCTTCGTTATACTTGCTATTGGCCTCTTATCATGGGCTTTTTTTTCATGTAACACCCTCCCAGATGATTGTTCCATTAAAACAGCATTATTTGCCGAAATACTGGGTTCTGCTCGTCCGATTGTTGGGTTTAAAAATATAACTGATATTAGGCAAAGTGAAATGACTATGTAACGCATAGTAGGTTTTCCTCCCGCTGATAATTTATCTATACAGTTTATGCTTGGTATGACTAGATATGATTTGAAAATTAGAAAACGATAAAGGGTTTTTTCTGAAAGTTAATTTTTCTTTATTAGAACCCCTTAAACTTTGAAGGTAAAAGCATCGGCTTAAGCTTTAGTTGTAGAATGTATTTATAATTTCTTATAAATGCTAAAAGTCCTTGCGCAATATACGCAAGGACTTATTAACATAATATAAAAATTAGTTAATTATTATTGCTATGATCTAGTTGATCTGAAAACTTTTCAAAAAATAAATCAGCTTCTTGCTCCATTTCTTCTTGATCCATATTCTCTGGTAATGGTGGTAACTCTTCCAATGAAGTTAAGCCAAAGTAAGTTAAAAATTCCTTACTTGTAGCAAAGAGTATTGGTCTGCCGGCACCTTCTCTTCTTCCAACTTCTTCGATAAGAGATCTTGCAATTAATGTTTGCACAGGTCTGTCACTTTTCACACCTCTCACCTCTTCAATCTCAGTTCTTGTGATTGGTTGCTGATAGGCTATAATAGCAAGTGTTTCCAAGGCCGCTTGTGACATTCTTGTCGTCTGGGGTGTTTCAAGAAGTTTTTTGAAATAAACACTATGCTCTGGTTTAGTAGTTAGGTGGAATACCTGATGTGACTGCATAATCATAATTCCACGGTCTGTATTTTCATAGTCATATTTCAGTTCATCGATTAGATGTTCAACAGTTTTATCCGTAATATCCAGAATTCGCGATAGCTGTTTGACTGTTATTCCTTCATCACCACTTGCGAACAAAAGTCCTTCTGCAATAGCTTTTAAATCATTGATTTCCACATTCAATCCTCCATATAAAAAACGTATAATGAATCAAAATGTTTTTCCTGTCTACATTGTATTTCATTTCCTTTCATCAACTCCAATACAGCAATAAATGTTGCCACAATATGGGCACGTGTTGGATAATCAAATAGTTCATCAAATGCTATTCCCTTTTTTGAACGTTTAACAAGGTCTAATACTTCGGTCATCTTCTGTTCAATAGGAATTTCTCCACGTTTTACTTTTGTTTCGAGAGGCTTATTCCAATTCTTTCGTTCAAATATTTTCCCTAAAGCATTAAGCATATCGTATATTGAAGTATCACCTTTTACTATCGGTTGACTGGATTTGATATGATCAAATACTACTGGAGGTCTTGTGAAAATTTGATTTGCATCTGTTTCTTTTTCCTTGAGTTTTTCTGCTGCATCTTTATATTTTCGATATTCAATTAAACGGCGCATCAGTTCCTCACGTGGATCTTCCATATACTCATCTTCTTCTTCAATCTCTTGCTTTGGTAACAGCATTTGACTTTTTAATGCTAATAATGTTGCAGCCATAACAAGGTATTCACTCGCAACATTCAGTTCAAGACTTTGCATCGTATGTATATATTGCATGTACTGTTCCGTAATTTGTGCAACAGGAATATCATATATATCAATCTCGTATTGATTGATTAAGTGCAGTAATAAATCAAGTGGTCCCTCAAAAGTGTCCAGTTTTACTTGATATGACTGATTCATTACCTCTCCCCCTTCCGATTAGGCAACTTTATTAATGAGAAATTAAAAAATATATATTTTTTTTATATTCGCCTATACACTATAGCAATAGTTAACATAAGTTATTAACGTAAGATAAATGTTACCAAAAAAACATTTATTCGTTAAGTGGAAAAGGAGGAATATAATTATGGGTGGTAGTTATGGCGGAGGATTCGCGCTAATTGTAGTACTGTTCATTCTTCTAATTATCGTTGGTGCTGCTTGGATGTAGTAAGTAATATGAACTAGTATTGCAGTATCAATATTTGTTGCAAGCTATTCAACACTTATCACTTTAATCAAAAGCCAGCTCTGGATCGACAGAGCTGGCTTTCGATTAGTTAT
Source organism: Virgibacillus salinus (assembly GCF_900102415.1). Taxonomy (NCBI): domain Bacteria; kingdom Bacillati; phylum Bacillota; class Bacilli; order Caryophanales; family Bacillaceae; genus Virgibacillus; species Virgibacillus salinus. Next base: position 426,576 of record NZ_FNKD01000002.1, on the reverse strand, counting down.
CATTCTATTGTTCGAAATCAGTACATTTATTGTAAAATTGCTGAGTCTTATCATCTGGACAAACTGCGTATTTACTTTTGTACATATTGTTTATTTCATTGACCATTTTTTTGCCTATCCCTGAATTTCGATGTGATGGATTAACAGAAATATGCTGTACCACAGCATTAATATCATCTTCCACCCTGATACCAATTGCACCTATTATATCTTCTTCTTTCCATAGGTAAAGATGCCAGTCAGGATTTGTTTCATATTCTTTTATTGTTTGCTGCAATTTTTTTACATCTTTTTCTTCTGGCATGAATGATAATAAACCCATTGCAATTTTTTCCTGATTTTTTTTATATCGAATTAACATAGATACCCCTCACTATGAATATAACTTGCCAACTTTGGAGAGAAAAAGCACAATTTCCTAATATTTTTACTTGCTGGAGATTGTATACTTATTTATGCCTTATATTCGAGTATTTGTCAAATTACTTCTTTCAAAATACAAAGACAATCCAATAAATGAAGCCCCATACTATACCTAAAGTTAATAGAATAATTAACAATATCCAATTTTTTTTGCGTTGGCTCAATTTAATTCATCCTCTATCAAGCATTACCATATTTTCTAAAAAACATACTGCTACTGAATAACCTTCTAATGTCTGAAATCACTTCTGTGTGAGTACTTTAACAATCGTGTATCCATCTGATTGTTTGTCTTTGAACCGAAAAGGGACAAGGTTAATAAGTCCTATCCATAAATTAAATAATAAAAGTAACAATAGATAATTAGATGGATAGGCTGTATTAAGAAGATACAATAAAAAAGCAGTGAGTCCATTAGTTAATGGTCCACAAAGCGCAATCCAAATAAGCTCATGTGGTTTGTAAATACGTTTTCTTTCACTTGAAGCTAATCCACCCAAAAAGAAAATAACCCGTATCGTTACCTGGACTTTACTAATGAAAAAACTGCTAACTATTTTTCCACTCCCTATTGTTAACCTCATACGATCAGCTTTTAGCGACTTCGCTCCTATTACATGACCTGCTTCATGAAGTACTGTACCGATTGGGGCTACTACAAATAATAGATAGAGCAGTAAGGAAATATTCATAGTTATTTATTCTTCTGTAGATATTTTCATTTCTTTCATAATATCACCGTTCTTCATTGCTTTAGCATGCTCAATACCTGATGTAACTTGACCAAAAACAGTATGAACACCATCTAGATGAGGTTGTGGACCGTGTACGATGAAGAATTGAGAGCTTCCTGTATCTTTTCCAGCATGCGCCATTGACAACGACCCTTCAACATGTTTGTGCGGATTACCTTCTGTTTCACATTTTATCGTATAACCAGCTGATCCTGTTCCATTTCCTTTAGGGCAACCACCCTGACTGACAAAACCATCGATAACACGGTGAAATGTTAATCCATCATAGAAATTACTATTCGCTAGTTTTTCAAAATTAGCTACTGTATTTGGTGCTTCATTCGGATATAATTCAAACTCAATTTTATTACCATTTTCCATTAATATATAACCTGTTTTACTCATATTTTCATCCCCTTTATAATTGTCCCATTTCTAAAATTCTTGTCTACTTTAACATTGACGTCCAGCTCCTAGCGCCTAGTGGACTTCCCTCCTCGTATCTACGATAAAGAAATAAAGGAAGATCGACTAAGACCGCAGCTTTGCGCGGTAACGTCGACCCACCCGCGATGCACTGAGCACAGTCCATACGGCGCTAAACAGGCGCTTGCACTTTTGTATTATATCATACCATGTTATCCAATCTATTAAAAGAAAGCAAATTCATTGTTATTCGTAAGATAAATCGTTTTTTACAACATCATGGAAAGATTCTCTTCTTACTACTAATTTATCCTGACCATTTTCCACAAAAACAACTGCCGCATTAGGAAATCGGTTATAATGACTTGCCATAGAGTACCCATAAGCTCCCGTTGAAAATACTGCTAAAATATCATTACTGCCAATTTCAGGTACTGGAAGATCCCAAATAAGCATATCACCTGACTCACAACATTTTCCTGCAACTGAAACTAAATCAGTAACTGGTTGTGCGGCCTTATTAGCCAATACACCCTCGTACTTAGCCTGATAAAGCGCCGGCCGCAGGTTATCAGTCATACCACCATCAACTGAAACATAACTGCGAACTCCTGGAATATCTTTTTTTGAACCTACCGTGTACAATGTCAAGCCGGCATTTCCAGCGATAGCACGTCCTGGTTCAATCCAAATTTCCGGAATTGTCATATCAAACATGGAAGCATGTTCTTTAACTTTAGCTACTAGTTCTTTTACAACCGATGAATAGGGTAATGGTGTATCTTCTTTAGTATATCGAATGCCAAAGCCTCCACCAAGATTTAAAACTTCTGGTGTGTAGTCATGCAGTTTATTCCATTCTCCTATTTTTTTAAATAACATAGTTGTGGCCATTTTAAATCCATCTGCTTCAAATATTTGTGATCCAATATGACAATGCAGTCCTTTAAAATGAATATTTTCATTATTATAAAGTTGCAAAAATGCCTTATCTGCCTGTCCATTATGCAAATTGAACCCAAATTTCGAATCTTCGTTCCCTGTCATAATGTATTGATGAGTTTTGGACTCGATTCCTGGTGTAACCCGTATTAGAACATCTATTGTTTTGTTATACTTTTTGAGAAGTTTGCTTATTAAATCTATTTCAAAAAAATTATCTACAACAATACAACCGATTCCATACTCAATTGCCATCGAGAGTTCCTCAACGCTTTTATTGTTTCCATGCATGTGAATTTTACTTGGAGGGAAATCTGCTTGAATGGCCGTATACAACTCTCCCTGGGAGACAACATCTAAGCTAAGCCCCTCTTGTTTAACGACCTGTAGCATCGCTGTTGATGAAAAAGCTTTACTTGCATATGCAACCTGTGCACTTACACCTAAGTCCTTAAAAGTGTCCACAAAAGACCGGCAATTTTCTCGGATAATCGAAACATCATAAACATACAGTGGTGTGCCATATTTATTTGCCAAGTTGATCGAATCCACTCCACCTATTTCCAAGTGACCTTTGCTATTTAACTCAAATGGATGATTATCTAATATCATAGTCATTTCCTCCATCCAACCTATACTGTAGCTCTTAAATAATAAAAACACTTTACCACATGAAAGGCAAAAACAAAAGAGTAAAGAACGCCCGTGATTCTCTAATGGCGTTCTTTTCTCCTAATAGGCTGACGATAATTATTTCTTGGATGAACAATGCTTGGACGCTCGTTAGAAAATGGAACTGGCACACGTAGCACAATTTGAAGCATTGCCTTTGGATTAAATGGTATGAAGGGCCAAAAATACGGCGTTCGAAGTGATTTTAGCTGGATTAAAAATAACATGTACAGCGTAAACCCTATTACAAACCCAAGTAAACCAAATATTCCTGTTATAATAACTAAGGTGAATCGGCCAAGTTTATTGGCCACACTTAGTTCGTAGCTTGGAGTTACATAGGTGCCAATAGCACTAACTGCAATATACAATATTACTTCTGGACCAAACATTCCAACATCAATAGCGATTTGACCTATTAATACCGCTGCAATTAATCCCATCGCAGTAGATAATGGTGTCGGTGTATGGATGGCGGCCATACGTAAAAACTCTACACCCAAATCAGCAAGAACAATTTGAAGCGCTATTGGTATAGTTCCCTCTTCCTGAGGTCCTATAAATGACAGTTCTTTTGGTAATAATGTTGGTTCCATTACAAATAACAGCCAAAATGGCAGAAGAAATATCGACGCCATAATAGCCAAAAAACGCGTCCATCTAATAAAAGTTCCTATTGCAGGAGTTTGACGAAATTCTTCGGCATGCTGAACATGGTGAAAAAAAGTTGTTGGTAAAATTATAACACTCGGGGATGTATCTACGATTAATAAAACATGCCCTTCAAGTACATGGTTAGCTGCAACATCAGGGCGTTCAGTATATCTTACCAATGGATACGGGTTCCATTTCCGTTCAACAATAAACTCTTCAATTGTTTTATCTGCCATTGCTATACCATCAATTTCAATCTCGTTAATTCTGTCTTTAATTAATTTAATAAGTCCCTCGTCAGCCACATCCTGTAGATAGCAAACACAGAGATCTGTTTTAGATCGTTCACCAACCTTCAACATTTCATGGCGCAACCTTGCATCACGTATTCTTCGCCTTGTTAAAGCAGTATTTTCTATAATGTTTTCTGTAAATCCATCTCTGGACCCTCTAACTACATGTTCTGTATCTGGTTCCGCTGGTGTACGTCCCGGGTAATTCCTGACATCCACCACAAATGCATACTTTTCACCGTCGACAAATATGATAATTAGACCAGACAACAGCTGATCAACTGCTTCATCCATTGTCTTGCTCTTATCTACTTGCTGATGTACTAAACGATTTTCTATAATTTCGGGTACTTTTTTCAAATTGCTTTCTTCATCGTTGATATCTACTAGTTTTTTAATAATTTCCTGCACAAGAGATGTATCGCATAGACCAGTAAGGTAATAAATCTGAATTTTCTTTTTTAAGATTATAATTTCACGAAAACCCAAGTCGAATGATGAACCAATACCAATTTTATCTTTCATGTATGTTTCAGTTTTGTCTATCTTTGGTGAAACCGGACTATTTGTTTTTTCTTGATTCATTTAAACACACTCCGCTCATAAAAGAACTATCGAACAAAAATTGTCCATTGGAAAATAGATCCTGCAATTTTACCAAATACTATAGCCATTAATAGCCATAGTAATTTATCATCCATTCGCACTCGCTTAGATATTATTGGAAATACATTTAATACCTCCGTTAAAGCAGCGGCAAGCATTCCGTTGAAGATTCCGTGGAAGCAACCCCAAATTATCAATATAACGACTGGCTGATCCCAGGTCACATCAGCAAACGACATATATGTTCCAAACAATGATCCAATTATAACGCTAGCAATATATACTTGAACCAATCTTTCTGTTCGGCTCAATTGAATTAATCTAGGAATAATACCAAGTACTGTTAAAAAGGCAACAAATCCACCACCTACTGCCAAACCACTTGCTAAACCAATTGCTATTTCGAGGATATTAATGATAAGGTTTTGTATCATTTAGCTTATTTTCATAATAACTGACATATTGATCGAGATTTTGCTGGTAGTTAAATATTTCTACCTCAAGTGGACTTGGCTCTTCATTGAAGCGTTTGGTAAACCAGTGATTAAAAAATAACAGCATTCCTATTCCTAACCCAAATGAATATGGTATCTGAATCCACAATGGGTATTTGCTCTCCTCACCGGTTAATAAAAAATGTAGCTTTTGTTGTACTTCTTGCATGCTGACATCATAGTGAAAATTCATAATAGTCATTCCAGTACCAATGAAAAGAAGCAACCAAACAATAGACACTATTACTATATTTGGGGGCTTTTTGTGTTTCTTAATTCTGACAATAGTATGGGTTGGTCCGACGAGTTGAAATTCTATGTTTCCGTGAAGATCCCCTAAATGATCAATCACTAAAAAGCTGTCAATTATGACGATATTTCGATCCTTTTTAGTAATTCGATATAAAGTTGTTTTTTCCAATTTCCTTTTTAATTGAGAGGAAGCTGAAATGTATGCAATATCCTTTAGAGTTAACTCCCTTAAATATGTTAATTCCACATTTTTTTTCATGCGCAAATATACTATTTCTGACATGTGGATATCATCCTCTTCGTCGTGGTATATAAAATAGTATTAGCTAAAGGTTATTGAATTATCATAAGAAAAACTTGGTTTATTAGCCTCATTTCTTATATTTGTATAATTTAATAGTTATTTATTGGTTAAATACTCTTTTGTTGTCTTTAACCATCGCAGTTGAAAAAACTGCAACGTACACTAAAGATAACCAATTCATAGTCTTTAGTGATACTCTCTGACCACCTGTTGGTTAAATGTTTTAAATCCTGTTATCATCCATCTCAATATACATTTTTATTATCAAAATACAAATCCAGCTCAGGAAATACACAGAGACTGGGGGGATAGCAACAGCTGGAGATTCAGCGGAAAGCTAAGTGTATTTCCGTAGCGATGTCATAGTACTCAAGTATTTACCGCACTGTGTCGCAGTATATATATCTTTTAACAACATTCTTTTAGAAAACAGCTATACAAAAAGAATCATCACAAAGTTTGTGATGATTCATAATTCGGAAGTTAAGAAAGCATAATACTTTCTTACTGCACAAGTGCAATTTAATGATAAGCCAGGTTGTTTAATTCATATTTACTTTCATTTCACGTAGGATTTTCTTCTCTAACCTGGAGACTTGTACCTGCGAAATACCGAGTCTTTCGGCTACTTCAGACTGTGTTTTGTCTTTGTAATAACGTAAGTACAAAATCAATCGTTCACGTTCATTTAATCCTCGTATTGCTTCTTGTAATGTTAGTTTATCAAACCATTTTGTATCTTGATCCGCTATTTGATCTAATAAGGTTATCGGGTCACCATCATTCTCAAATACAGTTTCGTGTATTGAATGTGGTGATTTTGCGGCTTCCTCAGCATGAACAACATCTTCTGAGGATATATCTAACGCTTCCGCAATTTCCAGTACAGTTGGTGATCTTCCGAGGTCCTTTGTTAATTCATCACGCTTTTTACGTATTTTGTTTCCGATTTCTTTAAGTGAACGACTTACTTTAACACTTCCATCATCCCGAATAAATCGTTGTATTTCCCCAATAATCATTGGAACTGCATAGGTAGAAAACCGAACATCATAGGTTAAGTCAAATTTATCAATCGATTTTATTAATCCAATGCTTCCTATCTGAAATAAATCATCTGGATCATACCCCCGATTAATAAAACGTTGAACAACCGACCATACTAGTCTCATATTTTTTTCAACAAGGGTATCTCGAGCATCTTTGTCACCCTGTTGACTTTTATGAATAAGCTCTTTCACCTGTTCATCCGTGAGTGACTCTTTACGTTTTTGATGTTTAACATTAACATCCATAGGCATCCCTATTTACTAACCATATTACTGAAAGTTAATTGCTTTGTCATGTGAACGGTTGTCCCTTTATCTGGGGTTGACTTAACCTCAACGGAATCCATAAAGTTTTCAATGATGGTAAATCCCATTCCAGATCTTTCTAATTCGGGTTTTGATGTATATAATGGTTGTCTAGCTTCATCCACGTCCCCAATTCCAATACCATCATCTTTAATCGTCAAATCCACTTCACCATCCTGAATTACACAGGATATTGAAACAAGATGGTCTGGTTCATTGTTATACCCATGGATAATGGCGTTTGTCACCGCTTCCGAAACGACTGTTTTAATTTCCGTTAGCTCATCCATTGTTGGGTCTAACTGTGCAACAAAAGATCCAACGGCTACTCTGGCAAACGACTCATTCTCACTGACACTTGAAAATTCTACATACATTTTATTATTCATGAAGCCACCCCCAACGTAAATAACGCATGTTCTTCGTTCTCCTCTAACCGAACAATCTTAAATAAACCGGACATTTCAAACAGGCGTCTTACCGGTGTAGAAACCGAACAAACCACCATCTCTCCTCCTACTTGTAAAACTTCCTTATACCTACCTAATACTACACCTAATCCCGAACTATCCATGAATGATACGGACTCTAAATTTAAAACAACATGTTTTATAGAGTTTGTATACATCATTTCTTTCCAGTTATTTCTTAATGCTTCTGCTTCATGATGATCCAATTCGCCCGACATTCTCACAATTAGTACATCTTTTTTAACTTCAAACATAGTAGATAGACCCATTACGTTTCCTCCTTACATTCTCTTTGTAAGTTATTTTTTCGCTATGAAGCGGGCCAATTCCTGCTATATGACAAAAGAAGAAGCATTTCGACTAAATTAGAATGATTCTTTCCTATTTCACCATATTTTGCACTGACCGTTTAAATAACGTTAAGTAAGATGCAATATTAACATCATGATCCACGACTAATGGTGATTTAGAAACAACTTTATTATTATTTTTCACAACCAATTGACCAACTTGGCTCCCTTTTTTCATCGGCAGATCCAAATTAGTATTTAATTCCACTGATGCTTTAATATCACCATCTTGGTCACCCTTTTTGTGGATGGTACTTATCGATTCTGATGCCACAATATTAATATCTTTTTCTTCTGCTTTTAATAATTGCAGTGATGTGATGGTTTGACCTTTTTTATATAATTTAGTTGTCTCAAAATGGTTAAACGCATAATCTAGCATTTGTGAAACCGTCGCATTTCTTTCTTTTGTCGTATCAGCTCCCATTACAACTGCAATAACACGCATATTATTTTTTTCTGCTGTAGCTGCAAGGCAATATTTCGCTTCATTCGTATAACCCGTTTTTAGTCCATCAACACCTGGGTAGGATTTCACCAATTTATTCGTATTTACTAACCAAAATTCATTATCTTGGCCTTTTCTTAAGTAATCTTCATACTTGGATGTATATTCTGTTATACTTTCGTATTTTAATAATTCTTTTGCCATGACTGCCATATCATGTACGGTACTGTAATGATTCTTAGCTGGTAAACCAGTTGTATTTTGAAATAGCGTATTTTCTAGACCTAATTCTTTTACTTTTTCATTCATTTTCTTAACAAATGCTTCCTCACTTCCTGAAATTCTTTCTGCTAATGCGACGCTCGCATCGTTCCCTGATGCTATGGCAATACCTTTTAATAAGTCATTTACACTCATTTCTTCTCCGGTTTCCAAAAATATTTGAGAACCTCCCATTGATGCTGCACGTTCACTGATACGAATAATCTCATCTTTTTTTATTTTGCCTTCATCTAGCGCTTCCATTATTAATAACAAAGTCATAACTTTTGTCATACTAGCCGGTGGAAGTTTTTCGTGAGCATTTTTGTCAAATAACATTTTCCCTGTATCACGCTCGATTAAAATTGCTGATTTGGCATCTGGAGCAAGGTTTAATTCACTATCTGAGCCATTCTCTTTACCATAAATGGTACCAGTTGTGGCTAGTAAAATAGAAAATATAATACTAGTCATCAAAACAAACTTTTTCATCGCTTTACCTCCAACATTCAATATAATTATAGGCTTACCAATATCTGCCTGATTTATACTTTATAAATTTGATATTTCCGGGATGGTATTAAAGTAAATGCGAGCACAGGATTTTGAATAATATTAGAAAACCCGGTATCAGTTAAGAGAGCTTATTTTTTCTTTTTAGGTCCCCTTATACTTTGGAATGCAGACGTTATGGCGAATGTCACAGTTGTATTAACTGCTAAAAAATAAGCATTAAATTGCTCCTGCAATTCAATGCTCAAATTTGTTTTACTTTTTTATTCCTCATCTAAACTACGAACGTTTTCTATTCTCTTTCTATTAATTGTTTACTATAAGTTTGTCGCAATAGAAATAAACTGCTAAGTACTTTTTAAAAAGTTTGAGTGCTATTATGCCGCTCCGGAAATACACTTCGCGCACCTAGGGCGGATGATGAGCCTCCTTGCTCCTACGTCGCTGCGTAGTCTCATCTAGGCCTCAGCTCCCACAGGAGTCTACGTGTATTTCCTTCGTTGTTGACTCGGTAGGAATCGCTATAGAATAAATGTGTAACAGCACTACACTAGTCTGGGTGAGCGGAGGGCGGTGACTCCCTCCGGAAAGGTTGATATACCAGTATAGAAGGCGATAATTCTTTTATTAAAATTTTTTTGTAGTCAAAGAACGGCAGAAAGCTTTCTTTAAGGAAAAAATTGGTAATAATATGACACGTTGCGGTCGCTAACAATTTATTGTTAACGGAAAAGCGTATTCCGATGCCCTTTGGATCTCCGCATATCTTTGAAGGACATACCCTCCCAGGTCTCTTGGCGTCTTGCGCATGCTTTCCTTCATTGGGTCTCTTTCTAAGGCGGAGGCCGCATGATGCTCATGCGGGAATAGCAAGTGTCCGAAGACCCCGCAGAGTGATTTTCGCAACGGTGGCTGAGGTCGTTCCCTAAGGTGCGCATCCGCCCGTAGCGACCTCGGACGGCGGGACGAGAGTTTATAGAGATTATTCTAGCAGTTACTTCGAAGTTTATATCAACTGCGTCAAGACTCATTGCTTGGAAAAAGCAATAATATTTTAGAAAATCAGCATCTATTACTTTGTTATTATATCGTATATAAGAGGCTGGGGTTCGACTGACTCCTTTGAGATTGTAATACTTGCATAAAGTTTCTCTTGTACGTTATTAACATCTTCTTGATTCGCATGAATCGTCAATAATGATTCACCCTCTTTTACAGTATCTCCAATTTTTTTGTGTAGTACGATTCCTACCGCAAGATCAATCTTAGAATCCTTTGTAGCTCTTCCTGCACCAAGCATCATTGCCGCAGTTCCAATATCATCGGCAATCATATCAGAAACATTACCAGACGTTTTTGCTGGTAGTTCAACCTGATTAGCAGCCTGTGGCAGAGACTCGGGATTATCAGCTACCCTGGAATCCCCGCCCTGTGACTCAAGAAATGTTTTAAACTGTTCAAGCGCTTTTCCATTATTAAGATTCTCGATTAAACGATTTCTCGCCTCATCGAGAGATTCTGCTTTACCTGCTAATAAAACCATTTGGCTGCCAAGTGTTAGACATAACTCGGTTAAATCTTTTGGTCCTTTGCCTTGAAGCGTGTCAATTGCTTCTTTTACTTCTAAGGCATTTCCAATCGCATTGCCTAACGGTTGACTCATATCAGAGATTACTGCCATTGTATTGCGGCCAACTCGATTTCCAATTGACACCATAGCACTGGCTAGATTTTTGGCTTCGTCTAATTCCTTCATAAATGCCCCGGCGCCAGTTTTTACGTCCAACACAATTGCATCTGCACCAGAAGCAATTTTTTTGCTCATGATTGAGCTTGCAATTAAAGGAATTGAGTTAACCGTTGCTGTTACATCACGCAAACTATATAGCTTTTTATCTGCTGGGGTCAGGTTGCCTGTTTGTCCAATGACAGAAACCTTATTTTTATTTACAAGACTAACAAATTCCTCACTTGTAATTTCCACGTGAAATCCAGGAACAGCTTCAAGCTTATCAATAGTTCCGCCTGTATGTCCTAATCCTCGACCACTCATTTTAGCTACTGGTACTCCAAGCGATGCCACCAAAGGAGCTAAAATTAACGTTGTTGTATCTCCAACACCACCAGTCGAATGCTTATCTACTTTTATACCCGAAATAGCGGAAAGATCAATTTGATCACCTGAATTAACCATTGCTGTCGTTAATTGGGCCCGTTCTTCTGCGGTCATATCTTGAAAATATACTGCCATTAACAACGCACTAACTTGATAGTCTGGAATCTCTCCATTTGTATAGCCATCGATAAAAAATTGAATTTCATCATTTGTAAGTATTTCTCCATCACGTTTCTTTTCAATGATGTCGTACATTCTCATATTAATCACCTTTATAATTAGTTTGGTAGTGTGCGAATAATTTTCTTAATAAATTGCAAAAAGTCTTCACGCACTTTTTCTGTTGTTTCAATCACTTCATTATGCGTTAACGGCTGGTCAAGAATTCCAGCAGCCATATTGGAAATACAGGAAATACCTAATACACGTAAACCAGCATGTCCGGCAACGATAACTTCCGGTACAGTGGACATTCCAACAGCATCTCCACCAAGTGCCCGTAACATGTTAATTTCTGCAGGTGTTTCATAGGTTGGGCCGGTATTACCCACATATACACCATTCTGAACAGATAATTCCAGTTTTTCTGCGCATTCTTTAGCATGCTGCATATACGTTTTATCATATACTTGTGACATATCTGGAAAACGTTCGCCTAATTCATCATTATTTGGACCAATTAACGGGTTATCACCCATGTTATTAATATGATCGTTGATTATCATTAGGTCACCGGGGTTATATGTTTTATTAATACCTCCTGCTGCGTTAGTTACAATAATCGAATCTATTCCTAGGTCTTTCATTACTCGAACAGGAAAGGTAACTTGTTGCATAGAATAACCTTCATAATAATGAAAGCGCCCTTGCATTGCGATTACTTGCTTACCTTCCAGCATTCCAACTACAAGCTGACCTTTATGTCCAGATACAGTTGATTCAGGAAAATGAGGTATGTCCTTGTATGAAAAAGTAATAGGATTTTCAATTTTATCAGCTAGTACACCTAGGCCTGACCCTAGAATTAACCCGATTTCTGGTGTTTTGGTTAAGTTTTCTTTAATGAAAGCTGCTGCTTCATTTATTACAGTTTGGTTCATGGAATATCTCCCCCTCTATTTGATATTATCTAAAAAGCTTTTTCCATGCTTAGGCATCGTTATATTAAAGTTATCCGCAATTGTTGCACCAATGTCAGCAAACGTTTCTCTAATAGGTAAACGTTCTCCTTCATCAATATTTTTATGATGGATGAGTAAAGGTACAAATTCCCGTGTATGGTCTGTTCCATGGTGTATAGGATCATTTCCATGATCTGCAGTGATAATTAACAGATCGTCTTCCTTAAGCTGATTTAATACCTCAGGTAATCTTGCGTCATATGCCTCCAACGCTTTTCCATACCCTTCCGGATCACGACGATGACCATATTTAGCATCAAAATCAACTAAATTCAGGAAACTAATACCCTTAAAATCTTTCGCCATCGAATCAACCAGCTTAGTCATTCCATCTTCATTATCGGCTGTTCGAATTGCTTCAGTAACCCCTTCTCCATCATATATATCAGAGATTTTCCCTAAGGCGATTACATCATAATTTGCATCTCTTAATTCGTTCATTACAGTACGTCCAAACGGCTTCAATGCATAATCATGACGGTTTGGCGTACGCTGGAAAGCACCAGGTTCACCGACAAAAGGACGTGCAATAACACGGCCGACCATATACTTTTCATCTAATGTTAATTCTCGGGCTATTTCACAAATTTCATATTGTTCTTCAATAGGAATGATTTCTTCATGTGCTGCGATTTGCAGGACTGAATCTGCTGATGTATATACAATCAATGACCCTGTACTCATGTGCTCAGATCCTAACTCATCCAGAATGGCAGTACCAGAAGCGGGCTTATTTCCTATTACCTTTCGTCCGGTTTTTTCCTGTAGGTCAGCAATCAATTCTGGTGGAAAACCATCTGGAAATGTCCGGAATGGCTGCTGAATGTTTAACCCCATAATCTCCCAATGTCCAGTCATTGTGTCCTTTCCGTTAGAAGCCTCTTGCATTTTAGTGTAATGCGCACGAGGAGATGCATTCTTTTCGATTCCTTTAATTTCCCGAATATTACTGAGACCTAACTTCGCCATATTAGGCATTTTGAGGCCATCCATATGTTCGGCAATATGCCCTAGTGTATCTGCGCCTTTATCATTAAATTTTTTGGCATCAGGGGCTTCGCCAATCCCCACCGAATCCATTACAATTAAAAATACTCGTTTGAAATTTTGCATGGTAATTACCTCCTTTAACTATGTTTCCTACTATCCCATATAATATGTTGTCTTAAATTTGTTGTAGGATGTCTGACGACTATAGACAAAAAATTATGCGCGTGGATGATAGGACTGATAAATATCTTTTAATCTAGCTTTTGTAACATGAGTATAGATTTGAGTTGTTGATATATCCTCGTGCCCCAGCATTTCCTGTACGGATCGTAAATCTGCGCCGTTCTCCAGTAAATGCGTGGCAAATGAGTGACGCAATGTATGTGGAGTGATTTTCTTCTTTATACCAGATTCCAGCGCGACACCTTTTAATATTTTCCAAAAGCCCTGACGTGACAGCGGTCTACCATGTTGATTAACAAAAAGAGTATTATCGTCAATTTTACGTTTAGTCAGACTTCCTCTTGCATGCTGCAAATAATCATCCACAGCTTCTTTTGCCATTTCACCAAGAGGAACTATTCTTTCCCTTGAACCTTTTCCAAGACACCGGACAAATCCCATTGTTAAATGGAGATCACTCACTTTTAATGATGTCAGTTCTGTCACCCGCAACCCAGTTGCATATAATAATTCTAGCATTGCTCTATTCCTAATCTTCAAAGATGAGTTACCTTGTATCTTTAATAAAGCTTCAATATCTTGTGTTGATAATACATCAGGAAGCTTTCTCTCTTTTTTCGGTGTTTCAATATGTATGCTCGGATCGTGAACCACCAGCTGTTCTCGAATTAAAAATTGGTGAAATGAACGAATCGATGCAATTGTACGTGCAATAGTAGCAGCCGACTTACCATCATCCTTTAGCTTATACAAAAAGCCCACTATGTCTGTACGTACAACGTCATCCCATTTTGTTTTTTGAAGCACTTTTTCAATATACAGAATATATTGCCTCAAGTCTCTTTTATACGATTTTAACGTATTGTCAGATAATCCTCTTTCCACTTGCAAATAGTGAACGAAATCTTCAAAACCAGACTTGAGCATAGTCGTTACTCCCCTAATCGAAAAAATAAGTTTAACCGATCAATGAAATCTTCATTAAGATTAAAAACTTTAACAGAATCCCCCTCAGGTGGATCATACCGGTGATTTTGTTCATACTCGTCATGCATTGCTCTTAATCCAACGTAAAATAGAAACGTACAAGCTACGAAGATCACAAAAACTTTTATTGTATCCCATATCACATGTTTCATTTGGCATGTCCCCTCTAATAAAGTATCTACTAATAGAAGATATGCCAAAAAAGGATAACAATATACATACAACTATGAAACTAGGGCTATTATAATACATTCCCACATAAAAGTAACCTATTTACGTATAATTGTAAATTAATATTGAATATTATTGATTAGAAAACTTGCAACTTGCCACGCCTTTAGGCGAATTGCCTTGCTTGCACGAATGCAGTATGAAAATAGTTATATTTTCTTATCTGCATAAAAAACAAAAGCCTTTTCACATAAAGAAAAGGCTTCCCATTATTATTATGATGTTTTAGATTGAACAGCTGCTTCTTGACATTGCTTGCAAACCCCATGAAAAGTTAAACGATGGTCTTTCACCTGAAAGCCCCAATCATTTTCAACTATCTTTTCGACATCTCCAAGTAAGTCATCCACTATTTCCTCAACTGAACCGCATTCTATACAAACCAAATGATGATGGAAATGTTCTGCGCCCTCTTTACGTAGATCATAACGTGAAACACCGTCACCAAAGTTTATTTTATCAACAACTTTTAATTCTGATAATAATTCCAAAGTACGATAAACAGTAGCCAAACCAATTTCAGGTGCTTTCTCTTTTACTAGTAAATATACATCTTCAGCACTCAAATGATCTTCTTCACGCTCTAATAAAACCCTAACTGTTGCCTCTCGTTGTGGAGTTAGCTTATAACTTTGTGCATGGAGCTGTTTTTTAATTCGCTCTATACGATGTTCCATGGCAAGTCCCCTCCCTAATATCCCCATCTTTATTATAGGCACACTTGTAAAGCGTGTCAAAGTATAATTATTATAAACTGTTATCAATAATAATTATTATATAATATTAACTATTGGTTATAAAAGGATCTTATTATTGCCTCCATTGCTTCATTTGCAACAAATGCCTCTAGTGCTGACGCAACTACTGATATAGCTAATAAAAAAGTAAAAAACATGACATACTTTCCAAATGGCTGCAGAATAGGTTGGGGTATTTTTCGCGAAAATAACTTACCTAAAAGTGTAAGTGAAAAAATCATCGAAAGACTGCCAGCTATTATATATATTGGTATAATTATAATATTTTGTGGGGCAATTGATAGAGAAGCTAATAGCAGCCCTTTCATTCCAAGCTGATTTACAATAAAACCTACTGAAAAGCCAACTACAAGACCTTTTAAAAATAACAATATCCATACAATCGGCAAACCTATAACGGATAATCCCAAAATAAACAACAAAAACAGGTATTTAGCATGATAAAAGAAACTGCTTTTCAGTATTTCAGTGTTTTCTATTTGTTCCTTATCAGCAATTTCACCAAAAAAGCGCTCCAGATAAAAGAATAAATCCTCTTTTTGAGCCCAATTCATACTATTTACGATGATTGCACCAAAAATAACTCCTGTTAAAAATAGTATAATCATAAAAATATAGATTGTCGCATGTTCTTTTACATGATTTACTGCTATAGTTCGTTTATTATACATTGGAATCCTCCATTGCTCATGATTTTCTCTCTAGTTAAAAACTATGAAGAATTCCAGATAAAAATACCAAATTAAGATGTTTTCTTATTCATTATTTTTCAGAAGACGGAATTATATTGCCGTATTTACCGCCACCGCCAGCTTTGATAGCCAAATTACCTTCTCTCATATTTACTATTGTATTTGCTAGTTTCTCAGGTATTACCTCTTTCAACTCATCCAGTTTTGTATGATGGATTACGTTCATTTCTGTTTGAAAATGTATTAATAGTTTTTTAAACGTTTTTGGTCCAAGGGCAGGTAAGTATTCCAATGGTACTTGGTACAAATAAGGTGGACGTTCCTTCACTTCTTTTGCATCCGTCAACTCCTGAATACGGTCAAATACACCTTTTACAATCTTTGTAGATTCACACCTATGACAATGAACAGCTTCTGGTGACAATGGTTCTAAACACTGACTGCAAACAGTTGTATAATATTTACCCAAGTGTGGATTCATGCCAAAGTTTTGTTTTATCTTTCGGTCTTGAACATTGTGTAGCGCCCAATTAAATTCTTGAAATGATGGTTCTTCCATACAAATCTCCTGATATTCTCTGGCAATTTTTGCTAATGAATGTGCATCAGAATTAGTTAAAAATGTATAGTCATGCAGTTCCTGTATTTGATCGGCCATTGCAGTGTCAGAACTAAGTCCTAATTCAATTCCATCAATTAAATCCGGATCAAACACTTCTTTCAATGATTTTTGTACCCCTTTTCCGTACATACTTTTAAAGGGTGTAAACACATGTGCAGGAATAAATATCCCGGAAAGCTCCTTTACTTTGTATTGCAGTTCCTTGGCTGTTCCATAATAACGCTGAGAACTTAATGTTATATTTTTCATTTTTGTTGTCAGCCACTTTGAAAATTCCTCAATCTTTGCAAGTGTCGGGAAATAACAGAGTACATGGATTTGTCCACGGCAATTTTCGTCATAAACCTCAATTTCAGACCCGAGCAGTAAGGTGACGTTCTCAAATCTTATTCCGCCATCGGATAGTTCATATGCTTTATTTGCTTTGATAAGCTGTTTTATTTCCTGCTGGACTGCTGGAGAATGGCTATCGATTACTCCTACCATATGAATTCCCTTGTTCCGACTTGCTTCTTTCAAAATATTTGTCAGGGTTAATGTTTTGGACCCTGTTATTTTTACCGGCTTATTATACATATCCCGTCCAATGTGAATATGCATATCAGCGAAGAATGAATTTAACATTGCTTACATCCTTTCTAAAGTCTGTAAATACAGTACTGCATAGTTCGTTTTAGCGTCATGAATTCGTTGTTCTTTTACATATTGGATTGCTTCCTCCAGCGTTAATTCAATTAGTTCAACGAATTCATCATCATCGCCCGCAACTTCATCTTCCAATGGGATAATATCATCCGTAATGTACAAATACATAATCTCATCTGCAAATCCTGGCGATGTATAAAATGATGCCACAAACCGTAATGAATTTGTCGTATACCCTGTCTCTTCTTCCAATTCACGAACTGCGGTTATTTCTGGCTTTTCTCCAGTTTCCAGTTTTCCAGCAGGGATCTCGACTAACGATTTTTCCAATGGCTTTCGATATTGCTCTACAAACACTATTTTATTATCCTTTGTAATCGGAATAATTCCTACAGCACCTGGGTGTTTTATCAATTCCCGTTTTGAGTTTTTACCATTTGGAAGTGTAACATCGTCAACTTGCAGTTTAACTACTTCTCCATCATATATTTTTTCAGTATGAATTGTTTTCTCTTCAAATTTCTTCACTTATTATCATCCTTTTTCTTAAAGCTCTTTTCGTAAATTCCGTTGAATTTTTAATCTTCACTATTAGATAAACTTTGTCATAACATATGGCTTCGGAAAAACGACTACCCAAAGTGGGAATTCTGATACTGAAAGTGTTACTGTCCATTCACCACAAGGGATTGGGGAGTGCCATGTTTTCTAATCAATAACAATAAACTTTTGGAAAAAATCCTTCCTTAAAATATTACTATCTATTCTATCATACTCGAAATAGTTGTATTTAACAGATGGATATCCTTACAATAAATATAAACATATTCTAAATAACGGGAGGTTAATAATATGAAAAAGAATCAATTAGGACAATCGGATTTATATGTATCTGAACTAACACTTGGCTGTATGTCACTAGGGACAGAGAATCAAAAAGCAAGCGAAATTATTAACCAGGCACTAGATACTGGCATTAACCATCTGGACACTGCTGACTTATATGATTTTGGTATGAATGAAGAAATAGTAGGTGATGCCTTAAAAGGAAAACGTGATCAAGTTATTTTGACAACAAAAGTTGGAAATAACTTCGATAAAGCCAAGGAAGATTGGTTTTGGGATCCTTCCAAAGAACATATTGAAAAAGGCGTAAAGGAAAGCTTGCGTCGTTTAAAAACAGACTATATTGACTTTTATATGCTCCATGGAGGCACGATTGATGATCCTATTGATGAGTCAATTGAAGCATTTGAGGCGCTTAAAAAAGAAGGCGTAATTCGTGCTTATGGGATATCATCCATCCGGCCCAATGTTATTCGTGAGTACGTAAGCCGTTCTACTATCGATGGTGTTATGATGCAGTATAATTTGCTGGACCGCCGGCCGGAAGAAGAGGTATTAGATTTGCTGCACGAAAATAATATTAGTGTGCTAGCCAGAGGTCCCTTGGCAAAAGGAATGCTTAGTAACAACGCAGTAAAACAGATTGAAAAAAAAGGACAAGATGGCTTTTTGGATTATTCTTTCGATGAACTGAAATTAATTCAGCAAACTATTGCTAAACAATCTAATAATGCGTCTTCCTTCAATGCGCTAGCTCTTAAATATGTTTTAAAACATCCCGCTGTTGCAACCGCCGTATTCGGAGCAAGTTCAATCAGCCAAGTAACAGATAACACAAATTTTAATACATCCAAAACACTTACCGATGAAACGTATGAAGGATTAAAGCAGATTACAAAACCAATTGAATATGCTAAGCATCGATAAGTAGTTCCTTCACTATTACAATCGATTCTGAAGTGAAAAAAGTGTCATCAGAAAAAATATTTTTTTGATGACACTTTTTATTATCCTTAAACGATTATAGTTATAGTAATAGGCTATTTGTTAAAAGTTTGCTGCTTTTGACACAAAAGAAATAAACTGCGATGGTTAAAGTCATTACGAAAAGAGCGTAGAAATAAACACCGGAAGAATAAATTCCCATTGATAATATAAGGTCTTGTGACATATAATGAGAACAAATGTTCTTAGTATTGAGGTGAAAATACAGTGGATTATTCTAATTACCCGCGAAACGATGTCCTGTGTATCGATATGCGCTCATTTTATGCAAGTGTCGAAGCTATAAAGTTAGGGTTGGACCCAATGACGGTTCAACTTGCTGTAGTTGGGGACCCAAATAGACCGGGCAGTATTGTCTTAGCTGCCTCCCCGGCATTAAAGAAAAATCACGGTATCAGCAATGTCAGCCGATTTTTTGAACTGCCTAAAGATCCGAAAATTGTCATCGTTCCCGCACATATGGCTGATTATCTTCAAGTTTCCATGGAGATCACTAAACTTATTAATCAATATGTGCCTAAAGAAGCTATCCATCAATACTCTGTTGATGAAGTCTGGGTTACTGTCAATGGGCTTGAAAAGCTATTTGGAGATCGGTGGCAAGTAGCACGGTTAATAAAACAGGATATCCTGGAGAATTTCGGTATCACTTGTTCAATTGGTATAGGTGATAATAAATTTCTGGCAAAAGTAGTTATGGATTTACATGCTAAACAAGTTGGGATTGCTGAATGTAAATATGAGGATGTAACAGAAAAACTATGGCCTTTTCCTATAGAAAAGATATGGGGCATTGGCAGCAGAATGAAGCGGAACCTTAATAGGATGGGGATTGTCAATCTTGGGCAGCTTGCCAACGCTGAGTTAAAGTATCTGAAGAAGCGTTTTGGAATAATGGGAGAACAGCTTTATTGGCATGCCTGGGGTGTTGATTTGAGCCCTGTTTTTGGAAATTTTACAAAAACCGAACAAAAAGGATTTGGTCATGGGATCTCTTTATTACGTGATTACTCCGGAGAAGAAGTTGCGATTTGTATTCTTGACCTTTGCGAAGAGGTGTGCCGCAGAGCAAGAACTGCGGGTAAAGTCGGGAGAACCATTCACCTTGGCGTTTCCTATTCCAAAGTAACAGGTGGTGGCTTTAGCCGTTCAAGATCTGTTACGCTTCCGACAAATACTACAATGGACATTTATGATATCTGCATGCAGTTATATAATGAATTTTATGATGGACACAGTGACATTAGGCATGTATATGTGACCCTGGATAAGCTTTATGATGATGCTGAAACCCAGCTCGATTTATTTGATGACAAGCCTAAGAAAAAGGATATTGGCTATGTAATGGATTCAATCCGTGATAAATACGGATCGACCGCAATACTGCGAGCAACCAGCTATACTGACGCTGGAATTACCATTGGGAGAAGTAAGAAAATTGGCGGGCACCAAGCATAATAGTTTAGAAAACTTGGCTTATCGCCAAGCCTTAATAGATAAGCCAAAGTTGCACTTATGCAGTAAGACAGGATTTACACTTTCTTAACTGCGAACAAAAATCACTTCTATTTTTGATTAAATTGTTTTCTCAAACTCTTTTCCAGTGCCCGTGGGAATAGCTGATAAAATTTACTTCCCATCTCCATCCACCAGGGTAGATTTATTTCCCGTTTTTTCGTAAATAGATGCTTCACAATATTGTCGGCAACCTTATCCGGGTCAAGCATATAACGTTCAACACTCTTTTGGTAGTTCCCGCTTGGGTCTGCTGTTGTGAAGAAATTCGTTCGAACAGGCCCAAGATTAACTGCAGTAACATGGATATTTTTACTAGAGATTTCCAGACGAAGCGCATTAGTAAACCCAAGTACCGCATGTTTGGTTGATGCATATATAGAAGATTTTGGCGTAGCAATCTTTCCAGCCTGTGACGCTATATTTACAAAATGCCCTTCCTGATTCTGTGAAAAGTGTGGCAAAAGAAGCTTGGTTCCACGCATTAACGCAAACACATTCAATTGAAACATGCGCTCCACATCCAACCACTGTATATCCCTGACATAGTCAAAGACACCTGCTCCAGCGTTATTAATTAATCCATGAATTTGCGTGTGTTCTGATAAAACCTGTCTGATTACTTTTTCCAGTTCATCTGCATTGAGCAAATCTACTTGGTAAACATAACTGGATATATCAAAAGTCTGGTTAATCAGCTTTTGCTGATTTTGCAACTTCTCAATCGAGCGAGCAAGCATGATGGGTGTGCCACCATGCTTAGCAATATGCCAGCACATTCGTTCTCCGATGCCACTTGATGCACCTGTAACTATAATTTTTTTATTTGTAACTTTATTCTGCATAATAGTAATAGACACCATCTTTTAACATTTTTCCAACAACGCCTTGGTCTTCCAAATAATCTAGCTGTCCAATCGTTTCTGAGATTGTCAAATCCAATTGTTTTTCATATTGTTTTGGAAAAATCTGCTTGCAAAGTTCAAATGGCGTTTGCGTCTTTTCTACTAAAAGCTTATAGACATTATTTGCACGTTTCTCCTGTTTTTCCATTTGAACAGGTAATAACGCATCAATATCCGAAAAAACATCTCCATGTCCAGGGAATACCGTTTTAATCCCCAGTGACAGACATTTATTTAGGTTTGTTCGATACTGAAGCATTGGCCGAGGTCGATCTTGCGTAACCTGTTGTGGTGGTTCAAGAAGCGGATTTGGGGTAATATGATGTAAAAGATGATCACCGCCAATAAACGCTCCATCGCTGTCCCTAAAAAATGATAAATGACTTTGGGCATGGCCCTTTGTTTCAATGACCTGCCAATCCTCATGACCAGGTAAAATATCTCCTTCGTCAATTACCTTGGTTACTTGTCCCTGGCCAGCATAGTTCAACGGTGCACGTAACTTATTTAAAACAGCACTATATTTCGATGGTACTCCACATTTGTTAAAAAAGTCCTTGAAAAATTCTTCATAATATGAAAAGAAAGCTTCATCCCTTGTTAACCACGGATTTACATTTTTATGTGCTACAATATTTTCAGCCCGGGGAAATTGTTCAATTAATCCAATATGATCCGGATGATGATGTGTTAGAATAATTTGTTCGATATCTCCAGGAGCATATCCCAGCTCTTTTAACTGCATTTTTAATGCATCCCAGGCTTCTTTTGTTTTAACACCTGCATCAACAAGCGAAAGGGTCTCCCCTTTTAGAAGGTATACATGAGTGTCACCTACTGCAAAAGGTGTCGGTATTGTTAATTGACTGATTGTTTTATCTAATACTTTCATAAATTAAAATCCTCCAAAATGAATGACCATTCAGTTATTATCCTATTGTATCCTTTTTAGAGGATAAAGTCACACTATTAATTCCTGTTTTTTTCAAATAAGTGATGAATCGCCTCTGTTAAAATGGACGGCAAGTACTCAAAGCTATAAGTTAATTCCAATCGTTCCGTCCACTGATGGGGATCTTTTCCTAAAGGACCAATATTCAATATAGGCATCGTAAGTTGCTCCATAATATCCTCCGGGAAAACAAACCCATTATTTTGCAGTGGCATATTGGTCGTTAATTGATTCAGTTTACTTCTGGATGAAACAGGACCAAGATAACTTAAATCTGAAAGTCCAGTAAAAAACTCCGATACAGTTAAATCCATGTGATAATTTTTATTCGTATATTCTTTTACGTGATTCATCACATCTTTTATATAAGGATCATTATAAGAAGAAACTGCTGGATAGAACGGCGGACTGTAAAATAATATAATCATGGGTGCTAAGTCCTTGCACATTGCAGCCAATTCCTGTACCAAAAGCGTGGAGAAGTCACGATCACCTTTATCCCTCTGGCTTACAAGTAAATTTTGAATTCTAATTATTTCTTCCTCACCATAGCGTTTTAGTGCCTCCGCATACAAATCTTCATACATCATCACATTCACATTCCATGCTGGCATTGAAAAGTCATCGGCAATACTGGCAAATTTATTTGCTTTATGATGAACATAATCTTCAATTTCACGTGCAGCTGTTTGTGCACCAGTTAGTAGTTTTTCATTTAATTCCTTAAACGTTTGTTTCAAATACAATACGTTATACATAGAGATTGCGGCATGAGGTGTCTGCACAGAATAATTTTCCTTTAGGTCACGTTGCATTAAGCTTACAGGCGGTGGTGTGACCTCATCTTCTATTTTTTCAATAAAAGATTCATTTAATTCGAGCTGCTGCGAGAGGAAACTTGTCATTAAATTTGGATTCAGACCTGCAAATGGTTCACCAACGTGGGATTCTTTTCCATAACAGTAAAACCCGGGCAAAACCTTTCCAATCGAACCAGTATAGACATAATATGCAGGGTCCCCTGGATATTTACTAAACATGGGTTCTCCATTCAGGCAAGCATTGTATGTTAGATTTTCTTCTTCTTTTAATTGGTTTAAAACTGGCAAAGCGGTTAACATTCCTTGTGAATTCACCTCTTCATCAGGAACACTCAACAATAATATATTGCCATCAAACTCACCATCTATTGCCTTTTCAAGCATGGAGAAATGCAAAGAGAGTCCAGCTTTCATATCCATCGAGCCGCGTCCAAATAGCCATTCTCCAGATGAGAAATCGTTTTGCACTGCTTCAGGCAAATCCTCTTTTAGATGCTTTATTTCTCTCGTCAGTTCCCTGGGGTGAAATGCAAGGTTTTGTAATGAACCGTAATCCTCAACACCAACAACATCAAAATGGCTTAACAGTATCACTGTTTCAGATGAATTATTACCTTTTACCAATGCAGTTAAAAGTCGCCTTCCATCATCCAATGGATGTAATTTTAAATGATTAGGGTTATCTTGAAAATACTGCTTTTCCGCTAATAAGTGCTGTAAATATTCTACAATAGCAATTTCAGCATTACTTCCTGTAACACTTTGATGGTTGACAAGTGAACATACCAAATCAGTTAATTGTTCTTTGGTCTGCCAGTTCTTCATAGAATTCCTCCTCAAATAAATAAATTGACTTATCCCAAAAAATAAAACAAAATTTAACAAGAGGTGAAACAATTGATGACTAAAATTATAGCACATCGAGGTGCCAGTACCTTAGCACCTGAAAATACAATGGCTGCCTTCAATCTAGCATATGAACAAGGTGCAGAAGGAATCGAAACAGATGTACACCTGACAAAAGATAATGTTCCAGTATTGATCCATGATGAACATGTAAAAAGAACAACCAATAGTACTGGATACATAAAAGATTATACTTTTAAACAATTAAAACAGCTTGATGCGGGCTCTTGGTTCTCTTTAAAATTCGCTGGATCTGCAATAATTTCATTGGAAGAATTTCTAGGTTGGATTCAAAATAAGCCGTTATGTTTAAATATTGAGTTAAAAAATAATAAAATAGATTATAAGAATCTTGAGAATATCGTTTATGAAATGGTATCACACTATCAATTATTAAATCATACTACATTGTCAACTTTTAATCCAACCAGCATAGAACGGCTGAAACGCTTTAATGGTAACATTGGTGTAGCTCTGTTAACATCAAAGCGAAGAAAAAATCTGGTATCATATACGAAAGATTTAGGTGCAAATGCAATACACATAAAATACCGGTTACTAAATCAGCTATTTATTGATAAATGTCATCAGGAACAAATGGCTGTTCGAGTATATACGATTAATAAACCAGCACACATGTCACGCAGCTTCCAATTGGGCTGTGATGGTATTTTTACAGATGTTCCGCACAAAGCGCTACAGTATCGAGAACTATTTAAATACAAACCAACGTAATATAATAGGAGGAAATTATAATGACCAAACTATTTACACCAATTGACTTTAAAGGAATTTCGCTAAAAAATCGTATTACCATGTCTTCCATGTGTATGTATTCGTGCATGGAGCAAGACGGAAAGATAACTCCATTCCATGAAACACATTATATATCACGTGCTGTCGGCCAGGTTGGTTTAATTATGACGGAAGCGGCAGCTGTTCAACCAGAGGGTCGCATTTCACATGAAGACTTAGGTATCTGGCATGATGACCATATTGATGGATTAAAGAGGTTAAATGAGCAAATTCATAGCTATGGATCAGCTATTGGTGTTCAGCTAGCACATGCCGGAAGGAAAGCAAGACTTGATTCAGCAATATATGCTCCTTCTGCACTAGCATTTAATGAATCATCCAAAACACCAACTGAAATGACCATTGAAGACATAAAAGAGACAATTGAAGCTTTTAAAAGTGGAGCAAAACGAGCGAAGGAAGCAAATTTTGACATCATAGAAATTCACGCGGCACACGGATATTTAATTAATCAATTCCTTTCTCCATTAACAAACAAGCGTGAGGATGAATATGGTGGTGGTCCAGAGAATCGTTATCGCTTCTTATCTCAAATTATTGATAGTATCAAATCCATTTGGAACGGACCTTTATTTGTTCGGA
Source organism: Virgibacillus salinus (assembly GCF_900102415.1). NCBI lineage: Bacteria > Bacillati > Bacillota > Bacilli > Caryophanales > Bacillaceae > Virgibacillus > Virgibacillus salinus. The sequence continues at coordinate 400,626 of NZ_FNKD01000002.1, read as the reverse complement.
TATCTACTGATGAATATAACGAACAAGGAAACACACTGGAAAACATTCTGTACTACTCAAAACAAATGAAACAACAAGGCATAGATTTAATTGATTGCAGTTCCGGCGGAGTAGTTCAAGCCTCTATTTCACCTTATCCAGGTTATCAGATCAAGCGGTGTGAGACCATTAAACAAGAAACATCTGTAGCTACAGGGGCAGTCGGACTAATTACAAGTGGCATTCAAGCTGAAGAAATAGTGCAGAACGATCGTGCAGATCTTGTATTTGTAGCCCGAGCTTTATTACGAAATCCATATTGGGCAAAGACAGCTGCTGATGAAATCGGTCACTCACTAGAACCAATAAAACAATACGAACGAGGCTGGAACTAACATGGAGATAATATTTCTTGGTACAGGTTCAGGTGTTCCGTCAAAAGACCGAAACGTATCTTCAATGGCATTAACCTTATTACAAGAGCAAAATAGCATATGGCTGTTTGATTGCGGAGAGTCGACACAGCACCAAATACTCCGAACGTCGATTAAACCGCGCAAAATTAATAAAATTTTCATCACACATATGCACGGAGACCACATTTATGGTCTTCCAGGTCTGTTAAGCAGCAGATCCTTTCAGGGTGGAGACGGACTACTGACTATATATGGACCTCATGGAATTAAAGAATATGTGGAAACATGTCTTAGAGTGAGCGGGACACATTTAACCTACCCACTTTCCATTGTAGAAATAACAGAAGGTGTAGTCTTTGAAAATGAACAAGTAATTGTCTCCTCAAAAGAGCTGGATCATGGAGTAACAAGTTATGGTTTTCGCATTGAAGAAAAGGATAAACCCGGAGAACTGTTGGTGGAAAAGTTAAAAGATTTAGGAATTGATCCAGGTCCTGTTTATCAGCAGATAAAAGAAAATGATATAGTTAAAACAAAAGGAGGACAGATTATTCATCGCCCTAAGTTTCTTGGTCCCGACAAAAAAGGACGTATTATAACAGTTCTTGGCGATACGCGGACAACACCTCAATTTAAAACATTTGCAGAAAATTCGGATGTACTTGTACATGAGGCAACATTCGATGAATCGAAAGCAGATTTAGCACAGCAATACTTTCATACTACAACTAAACAAGCTGCCTCCCTTGCAAAAGAAGCCCATGTTAAACAGCTTGTATTAACTCATATATCCTCACGCTATCAAAAAGAGGATTATGATAAACTTGCAGAACAGGCGCAAGAGATTTTTCCGAACACAGAACTTGCTTATGACTTTTATAAGGTCACGGTAAATTCTAGATAAAAGGAGTGCTTTACATGGAAAATATTAAAAAACTAGTGGACAACCAACAGGATTTTTTTCAAAGTGGAGAATCGTTGGACTATTCTTTCCGTAAAAATCAGTTAAAAGCTTTAAAGCGTATGCTAAAAAATAATGAACAAAAAATTTATCAGGCATTGAAGGATGACCTGAATAAATCCGAACATGAGACTTTAACAACCGAACTTGGTTTTCTCTACGCGGAAATTGATTTCGCAGTTAAGAATCTTAAAGACTGGATGGAACCGGAAAAAGCTGATGCGCCAATTACCCACAAAGGAACGAATAATTATATTTACAAGGAACCTTATGGAGTAACACTGGTTATCGCACCATGGAATTATCCACTGCAGTTAGCAATTGGTCCAGCCATAGGTGCGATTGCAGCTGGGAATACTGTTGTGTTAAAACCGTCCGAGTTTACACAATCAACATCTTCATTGCTTGCAGAAATGATCGGTGATACCTTTGATCATTCATTTTTCACAGTAGTTGAAGGTGCAAAAGAAGCCAGTCAGCAGTTATTGGAACAACACTTTGATTACATCTTTTTCACTGGCAGTTCAGCAGTTGGTAAAATTGTTATGCAGCAAGCGAGTAAACATCTAACACCAGTAACATTGGAATTGGGTGGGAAAAGTCCAGCTATAATTGATAAAGACGTAAATATTGATCTTGCCGCAAAACGGATTGTGTGGGGAAAATTCACAAATGCAGGTCAAACCTGTGTTGCACCAGATTATCTGTATGTTCATGAAAAGGTAAAACCAAAACTGTTAAAAGCGATGAAAAAGCATATCAAAGCACTTTACAGTAAGAACCCCCTTCTAAATGATGATTATACTCGAATTGTTCACAAGCAACATTTTAATAGATTGCAAGCATTCCTATCTGATGGTGAAATCGTGTATGGTGGTAGTGTAGATGAAGAGAAGCTATCCATTGAGCCAACTATATTAGACAATATCACCTGGGATCATTCGATTATGCAGGAAGAAATATTTGGTCCGCTTTTACCGATGCTAACATTTACCGAACTTGATGATGTCATTTCAAAACTAAAACATATGGATAAACCGCTAGCACTCTATTATTTTGGAGAAAAAGAAAAATCTCAACAAAGCATACTAAAAAATGTATCCTTTGGCGGCGGATGTATTAACGATACACTTTATCATCTCGCTAATCCACACCTTCCATTTGGTGGTGTTGGGAATAGTGGAATAGGAGTTTATCATGGTAAGTACGGCTTTAACACATTTTCACATAATAAGAGTGTGCTAAAGCAAACAACCATGTTTGATCTTCCGTTACGCTATCCAGGAAGTAAAATTGCTCATTCGCTAGTGAAAAAAATTATGAAATAAAAGAATAAGCGTGTGGCTTCATGAAAAGGAAGACCGGTCTATTATTTGGACCCTCTTCCTATCATACATTTAAATTAATAATTGCACCGTTGTAATAATGGGTTCACTTGTGAGATGCAAAACAATAAATCTCAAGTTAAGTCTCACCTATAATCATATAATTTTCCCTGTTAAATTAAAGCAATTGATAGGTGTTTAAGTGTATTTATTCACTAGACAGGCTAGCGCACTGATTTGGCGGATTCTCATTCCGTTATTTCCTTAAAAACGTCTATTTTGATCGTGTTATGTAATCCTTATTCCGCTATTTACCCTTTTCAGCCAAATTTTTCATTGTAATTGGGTAAATAACGGAACCAGGAACCGATTCAATCTTCTAAGACGGCTTTTTCAACCCATTTAGCGGAACCACGATCCACTTCACTGGTTTGGTTTATGTGATTCACATTCCGCTGAATTCACACCATAAATCACATTAAAATCACGTACACTACAATAAATAGTTCTATCCGCTTGCGCATCATTCGGAAATTGTACATAGATATGCCCCTCCATTATACCCATAATACCAATCTAATATTTTGTCATCATAATAATGGTTATTATAGTAACTAAATACAAAAAAATATAATAATCCTGAAAATAAATATGACTTCTAGAAGGAAGGAAAACCAAAAATGGAAGATTCCTGTCAGGAATGTTCCATTCTTGGTTTGAAACGTATATTTTATATATATTTCAGATTTATCATTAACTTCCAAATCGGAATTTCAAACGTAGTTCACCTTGTTAACTTGATTTCAAGTCCACATAGAAAACATGATTTTATCGCTTGTAGTCATCCAAAAAGTCTTTTTGAAAGCTTGTCCGGGGTTGTTCACCCTTATCTTCATTCTGCAACTGCTTAAAAGGATTCTTCCCATACTTTTGAGATAGCTCATCAATAACAGCATATAATTTTTCCTTCCCTGCTTCTTCTTCATACGTAAATAAATCAAGCTGTTTGGCGATATTTTGCTTTTCATCAACGTCCTGAACCGTAATGCCAAGCAAGCGAATAGGGTCCAAATTCCAGTGCTTTTGAAATAATTCGTTGGCAATGTGAAGTATATCTTCCTTTTTGTCAATATAACCCTGCAATTTTTTACTTCTAGTGATTGTTTTATGATCATAATAGCGAATCATAATCTGAACACTGCGACCAGCAGCTTGTTTGCGTTTCATTCGCCGTTCGACATTATCCGTCAGTTGGTGCATGAGGTTACGTATTTCAGCTTCATTCGTAGTGTCTTCCGGTAGGGTTTGTGAACTGCCTATGCTTTTAAATTCATGGATTGCCTCTGGATCAACAGGACGAGTATCAATACCGTTCGCTCTATTTTTTAATCGTTCTCCGTTTATCCCCAGCACACGTTTCAGTTGATAAACATCCCCTTTTGCCAGATCACCAATTGTTTTGACATCAATTGCGCGTAATTTTTCAGCGGTTTTTTCACCAACACCATACATTTCTTCAATTGGAAGTGGCCAAAGTTTATGGGATAGATCCCGTTTCCGCAGAATTGTAATTCCTAATGGCTTTTTCATATCGGATGCCATCTTTGCTAAAAATTTATTTGGTGCAATTCCAATACTGCATGGAAGATCTAACTCATGATGAATTTTTTTCTGCAAGTTTTGAGCAATCTCAATAGGAGTTCCGTGATGTTCACTCTCGGTTATATCCATATAACCTTCATCAATCGAAACAGGCTGCACAAACGGTGTTATTTCTGCAAGCATTTTAAACATTTCCTTTGATGCCGTACGGTAACGTTCAAAATTCGGACGTAAAACGATTAATTCCGGACACAGCTTTTTAGCCTGCCATAACTGCATTGTTGTCTTTACACCTTTGGCTCTGGCCTCATAGCTGCTTGTCACAATTATCCCCTTACGTTGTTCAGGATTCCCGGCAATTGCTACAGGCTTACCTTTTAGTTTTGGGTTATAGGCCATTTCAACTGAAGCATAAAATGAGTTCATATCTAAATGAAAAATAACGCGGCCTTTTTTTGGATACCATTGTGACATACATATTACATCCTTTTAGAACTGTTGTTTGCACCAATATTATATCATACTATTAGAAAACTTGGCTTATCGCCAAGCCCTAATATAGATAAGCCTTAGTTGCACTTATGCAGTAAGAAAGGATTTATACTTTCTTAACTGCCAAAAAAGACCCCTTTTGTTAAAAGAGGTCTTCATCATAATTACTTACTTGTTTGAAACTTCCTGTACGATTGCAGTGACTAGTTCTGTAATTTTGACTAATTCATCTACAGGGATACGTTCATTGGTTGTATGAATCTCTTCATAACCAACTGCCAGATTCACAGTAGGAATTCCAAGTCCAGCAATTATATTTGCATCACTTCCGCCACCGCTTTTCTTTAGGCTGCTGTCACGACCGATTGTTTTTGCTGCATTTCTGGCAACTTCCACAACTTTATCTCCTGCTTCATGCTTAAAACCAGGATACATAATTTTCACTTTGACATCAGCACTTCCACCGTATTCTTTAGCTGTACTCTCAAATGCATCTTTCATTTTCGCAACCTGTTCTTCCATTCTAGCAGGAATCAGTGATCTTGCTTCAGCTAGGATTTCTACATGATCACAAACAATATTCGTTTGCTTACCACCTTCAAAGCGTCCAATATTCGCAGTTGTATCATCGTCAATCCGGCCAAGAGGCATTTTGGAAATAGCTTTAGCTGCAAGCGTAATCGCAGAAACACCCTTTTCGGGGGCAACTCCAGCGTGTGCAGTTTTGCCTTTCATTACAGTAAATAATTTAGCTTGGGTTGGTGCTGCGACAATAATATCACCTACAGTTCCATTGCTGTCTATTGCATAACCATACTTTGCATTTAGAAGTGATCCATCTAAAGCTTTAGCACCGACAAGACCTGATTCCTCGCCTACTGTTATGACAAACTGAACATCACCGTGTTTGATATTATTTTCTTTTAGTATCCGGATGGTTTCCAGGATTGCGGCTAAACCGGCTTTATCGTCAGCACCCAAAATGGTTGAACCATCAGATCTAATATAACCATCTTCAATTGATGGCTTAATTCCAGTACCAGGGACCACAGTGTCCATGTGAGAAGTGAAGTAAATTGGGTCTACACCTTCTTTATTTCCTTTCAGCGTACAAACCAAGTTACCTGCCCCATGACCAGTTTCATTTTTACTATCGTCTTCTACTACATCTAAACCTAAATCAGTAAACATTTTTGTTAGTACTTCAGCAATTTTCGTTTCATGTTTCGTTTCGGAATCAATTTGAACGAGTTCCAGAAATTGATTGATCACTCTGTCTTTATTGATGGATGTCATAAATCGTTCCTCCTAATCTTTATTACAGCGGGATATTACCATGCTTTTTCTTTGGGCGTTCTTCCTGTTTGTTATAAAGCATCTCTAATGCTTGAATTAATTTAACTCTAGTTTCTCTTGGGTCAATTACATCGTCAATCATACCAAGTCCCGCAGCAACATAAGGATTAGCAAATTTTTCACGGTATGTATGAATTTTTTCCTGGCGAGTTTGTTCTGGATTCTCACTATCGGCTATTTCCTTTGCAAATATAATATTGGCAGCACCTTCTGGCCCCATAACTGCTATTTCAGCATTTGGCCATGCATAAACCAAATCTGCTCCAATCGATTTACTGTTCAACGCTACATAAGCGCCACCAAAGGCTTTACGTGTAATCACTGTAATTTTTGGAACAGTTGCTTCTGAATATGCATAAAGAATTTTTGCGCCATGCCTGATTATACCGCCATGTTCTTGTTTTACACCCGGGAAAAATCCTGTTACATCCTCGAAGGTAATTAATGCAATATTAAATGAATCACAGAACCGGATAAATCTTGCTGCTTTATCGCTTGAATCAATATCTAAACCACCTGCTAAGTATTTTGGCTGATTGCATACAAGCCCAATTGTTTGGCCATTAACACGTGCGAATCCTACAACAATATTTTTAGCAAAATCTTTATGGATTTCATAGAAGCTATCTGAATCAACAACCTGCTCAATCACACGCTTTACATCATAGGGCCGTGTAGAATTAAAAGGCACAATATCAGTTAAATCAGGACGTGATTCATCGTTCAGTTCAGTCTCAGCTAATGGGGGTTTTTCCTCATTATTAGCAGGTAAATACTGTACTAAATCTTTAACAGCATCTAGAGCCTGTTCTTCATTTTCCGCTTTAATATGTGCATTTCCGCTCTTTGCATTATGTACATGGGCCCCGCCAAGTTCTTCTGACGAGATCTGTTCACCAGTAACAGTTCCAATTACCTTAGGACCTGTTATAAACATTTGTGAAGTTTTTTCTACCATAATGACAAAGTCTGTTATCGCTGGCGAATACACTGCACCTCCCGCACTTGGACCCATAATAACTGAAATTTGTGGTATAACACCTGAATAAATGGAATTTCGGTAAAAGACCTGACCATAACCATCAAGCGATGATACACCTTCTTGAATACGAGCGCCACCTGAATCGTTTAAACCGATAAAAGGAACACCATTTTTAGCAGCAAGATCCATTACAGCTGCAATTTTCTTGCCATGCATTTCGCCCAAAGCTCCACCATATACGGTGAAATCCTGTGCAAATAAGTAGATAGCCCGTCCATTTATTTTTCCATAGCCTGTTACAACACCTTCACCGTTTGCGGTTGAATTATTCATACCAAAATCAGTTTCCCGATGTTCCATAAATGGATTTAGCTCGACAAATGACCCCTTATCAAGTAAATAATCTATTCGTTCTCTTGCGGTGAGTTTTCCCTTATCATGCTGTTTATCAATTCGCTCATCGCCACCGCCAAGTTCAACCTGTCGTCGTTTATCGTACAGTTCGTTTATTTTATCAAAAATATCCATTATTTCTCACTTCCTTCTGGATGCTGACACATTTCAAAAAGTACCCCATTTGCTGCTTTTGGATGAATAAAAGCAATTTGGCTATCATGAGCACCTTGCTTCGCTTCACTGTTGATCAGTGGAATCCCCTTTGATTTAAAGGAATTAAGTCTTTCATCAATATTGTCTACTTCCAATGCAATATGATGGATGCCTTCTCCCTTTTTAGTAAGAAATTGTTTTATTGGAGATGATTCTTTTATTGGCTCCAGCAGCTCAATACGCGATTCACCAATCTTCAAAAATGCTACCTTAACACCTTCAGATTCCACAGTTTCTACACCCTCAAGCTCAAGGCCAAGCATTTCTGTATAAAATGAGAGTACATCATCAATTTTATTTACAGCAATTCCGATATGAGCGATTTTTCTGGGAGGAGTTATAAAAGCTGATTCCGGATCGATAAGCTGTTGGATGTAGGTTGCTAAAACTTCGGTTGAAGAACCACTTGTAAAAATCTTATTTACCCCTTGATCAAGCAAATACGGAATATCCTCTGCCGGAATAACTCCGCCTCCAACAACTGGTATATCGCTCGCATTACGTTCTCTTAGTGCTTCCATTACTTTTGGAAACAACGTTTTATGCGCACCGGATAAAGAAGATAAACCGATAACATCCACATCTTCCTGAATTGCTGCTTGTGCTATTTGTACCGGGGATTGTCGCAGTCCCGTATAAATAACCTCCATGCCATGATCACGTAAAGCTTGAGCAATAACTAATGCGCCACGATCATGACCATCCAACCCAGGCTTTGCAATTAAAACACGTATTTTTCCCATCTGACTCTCCCCCTCTTAGATTCCTGTATATTCACCAAATTCACCACGTAATACATTGCAGATTTCTCCAATTGTTGCATATACCTTAACTGCTTCTAAAATAAATGGGATCAAATTGGCATTGCTGTCTTTTGCATTTTCTTTTATCGCTTCTAACGAATAATCTACTGCTTTCTGATCACGTTGCTGACGAATAGAATTCATATATTGTATTTGTGCTTGTTCAAGTGCTTCATCTACTTTAAGTAAATCTGGATTCACTTCTTCCTCAACCTTATACTTGTTTAAGCCAACAATAATTTCCTCTTCTCTTTCAATATTTTTTTGTGTTTCGTATGCTTTTTGCTGTATTTCACGTTGCATGAATCCTTCTTCAACAGCTTGAACAGCCCCACCTATATCACGTATGCGATCCAAATAGGCTTCCACATCCTTTTCGATTTGATCGGTAAGTTCTTCTACGTAATAGGAACCAGCAAGTGGATCAACAGTATCTGCTACTCCGCTTTCATTTGCAATTATTTGTTGTGTTCGAAGCGCAATTCGTGCAGATTCTTCAGTAGGCAGTGATAATGCTTCATCACGAGAATTAGTATGCAAGCTTTGTGTACCCCCAAGTACAGCAGCAAGCGCTTGCATCGTCACACGAACAATATTGTTATCTGGCTGCTGGGCTGTTAGAGTTGACCCTCCGGTTTGTGTATGAAAACGCATCTTCCAGCTTTTCGGATCCTTAGCTTGGTAATGTTCCTTCATGATTTTAGCCCAAATTCTTCTTGCTGCACGGAACTTTGCAGCCTCTTCAAAGAAATTGTTGTGAGCATTAAAGAAAAAAGCAAGTCTTGGTGCAAACGCATCAATGTCGAGACCGGATTCCAAAGCAGCGTCGACATATGCCATTCCATTTGCAATGGTAAACGCGGCTTCTTGTACAGCTGTAGAACCCGCCTCACGAATATGATATCCGGAAATGCTAATGGTATTGAACTTCGGCACACTTTGCTGACAGTATTCAAAAATGTTGGTGATTAGGCGCATCGACGGTTTTGGTGGAAAAATATACGTTCCCCGAGCAATGTACTCTTTCAGGATATCATTTTGAATCGTTCCAGTTAGTTTCTCCAATGGAACACCTTGCTTTTCTCCTACTGCAATATACATGCATAGTAAAACAGATGCAGGAGCATTAATCGTCATTGATGTACTTACTTTATCAAGCGGGATTTGATCAAGCAATCTTTCCATATCCTGTAATGAATCAATTGCCACACCAACTTTTCCTACTTCACCTTCCGCCATAACATCATCAGAGTCATATCCAATTTGTGTCGGTAAGTCAAAGGCTACTGAAAGTCCGGTTTGACCCTGATCTAATAAATAACGGAATCGTTTATTAGTTTCTTCAGCTGAGCCAAATCCAGCATATTGTCGCATTGTCCAAAACCTGCTACGATACATTGTTGGCTGAATTCCTCTTGTAAATGGATATGTACCTGGATAACCTAATTTATTTTCATAATCGTTATCATTATCTGGAAAATATAATCGTTCAACATTGATATCTGAAGATGTTTTAAATCTATCCTTTCTTTCCGGGAAACGTTCTAAAGTTCTATCAACAGACTTTTTCCAGCTTTCCTGTGAAGCTTGGAATTTTTCATCACTCATATAAAAAAGACCCCCATTTTGATTTATTAAACACATTTATATATTATAGCACTTGTCCAATCCCATAATTAACGATAAAATACAATTAGGAAATGGAATTGAAGGAGGATTAAGATTGGCTAAAAATCAAAAACAAGTAACAAGAAAAAGTTCAAAGCGTGAACGTAAAATGAAAATTATAATTTATATAATGATTATTGCAATGGTTTTATCTTCACTAACAACCGGACTAGTAATGTTTTTATAAAAAACATGGCTTATCATTATGGTATTTTCATGAAGGCGAACCTAACCGCTTAAAAATATTTTAACTGCTAAAATGAAAGACTGGATTAAACTGTTCCAGTCTTTTTTATTTTATTTCGTTCAGAAACATCACTCGATTTGAACTTTTTCTTAAGTAATAAATAATCTTCTATTTCATGAAGCAATCGAAACAAATTTGCTCGGGTCTCAAATTCTTCCCGTGTTTCAGGAAGATCTTCTGCATTAAAATTCTCACGTAACCTCTTAAGTTCATCTAAATAAATAATAGCAGTATTGCCTGGATGCACAGCATTGGACAGTTTTTCAAAAAAGTCTGCTATTTTTATTGAGATTGAATCCGTATTTGGTAGTCTGCTGACCAAGGGAAGCATTTTTTGAAGCAGATCAAACTGTTTCCTGCGCATGGTGAAATAATCATGATATGGATGCCTACTGCGTAATAAATGATTTTCTTTATCCAAGGATACCAAATTCTCAGCTTCTTGTAATAAATTCTCACAAATTGTAAGTTCTTCTCCATCCCATTTATCATTTTTATCCCGTATGTATAAAGCAATTTCAAACAAAATAGCTTGAAAATTATGTTCAAGCTCCTCTTGTTTTTGATTAAGGTTTTTCTCCAGACTAGGCATGTATAAATTAACAAGCAATCCTGTACCTATTCCGACAATTATCAATAATAATTGGTCTGTTAAAAAAGATAATGAAATTCCTGCCGAACTATATAAGTTCAAAATAATAACTGAACTAGTTGCAATTCCTGGAGTTACCTTAAGTAAAACAGTTACTGGTATAAAGCAGGCGAGCATCACACCAACAACAATTGGATTATAACCTAGTAACTCAAAAAATATAATAGCGAATATACTGGCTGTTACACATGCTAAAAACCGATGCCATGCACTTAATACAGATCGCTTTCTGGAAGGCTGAATACATAAAATGGTTAATATACCAGCGGACACAAAATTCGTTAAACCCAATAATTGAGCAATCGAAATAGCAATAGGAGTACCAATTGCTGTCTTGATTGTCCGAGAGCCAATTTTCACGATAAAATCTCCTTTGATGCGGAATGAGTACACTATAAATTAATCTTAGAAAAACCAGACATTTGCTAAGGCTTAATAGTGAATACCTTAGTTGCACTTATGCAGTAAGAAAAAATTTATACTTTCTTAACTGCTAAAAAAATGAGACTGACCCTTTTTCACTGAGACAGCCTCATCACAACTAGTAAAACTAGTTTATTCTATATTTCTTCACAGTGTTCATCAAAAACATGTTGAAGCTTGCCTATAACATCTACCGCGCTATAGCCTTCTATATCATGGCGCTCTAACATCGTAACTATTTTACCATCTTTTAATAAAGCAAATGATGGTGATGAAGGTGGGTACCCCTCAAAATACTCTCTAGCTTTTTCAGTCGCTTCACGATCTTGTCCTGCGAAAACAGTAACTAAATGTTCAGGTCTCTTATCGTAATGAATTGCATTTGCTGCTGCAGGGCGAGCCACCCCTCCAGCACATCCACAAGTTGAATTAACCATTACTAATGTGGATCCCTGTCGTTTCATTACTTCATCAACCGATCCAGGAGTATGTAACTCCTCGTAACCTGCTTCTTTTATGTCTTTACGCGCTGCATCTACAACGTCGTTCATGAATAAGTTAAAATCCATATGAACATCCATCCCCTTTAAAGAGTAATTATAGTTTAACTATAATCAGCTTATCAATTTTATTGTTAGATTTCAATTCAAATAACTTCCTAGTATACATTCGTTGTTTCTTTATTGGTATTTTCCAATATTTCTTTTACTCTTGCTAGAAATTGCCCACAAACCAGCCCATCTAATATTCGATGGTCAAGTGATAATGACAGATTTACCATATCACGGGCAGCAAACATATCATTAATAATGACTGGCCGTTTAACAATCGATTCAACCTGTAAAATTGCTGCCTGTGGGTGATTAATGACGCCCATGGAATGAATTGATCCAAATGACCCAGTATTGTTGACAGTGAATGTCCCGCCTTTCATATCATCTGATGTCAGTTTTCCGGAACGGGCCTTCATTGCCAACTCATAAATATCCTTCGCAATGCCTTTAATGCTTTTCTCATCTGCGTTTTTAATAACCGGCACAAAAAGTTCTTGGTCTTTTGCAACAGCGATCGATAAATTAATGTCCTTACGTTGAATGATCTTATCTTCAGCCCACGTACTATTAAGCTGAGGATATTCTTTCAGTGCCTGAGCAACTGCTTTTACGAAAAACGCAAAGAAAGTAAGGCTATAACCTTCTTTTTGCTTAAATTCATCTTTAACTTTTCCTCTAAAGTTAACGAGTTCAGTAACATCTGCTTCAACAGTCATCCATGCGTGCGGAATTTCCTGTGTGGAACGTACCATGTTTTGTGCAATTGCCTTTCGTACACCAGTAACAGGAATTTCAATGTCACCTGCTTGTGTTGTTGGCTGTGGAGCAGGTGCTGATTTTTGCCTTGATTCCTGTTTTTGTACTGGAGCAGCTTTTGAATCACTTTTCGATTCATCTGCTTTCGGAACTTCTCCTGAAGCAATGACTTTTTCAATATCTTTCCTCGTAATTCTTCCACCTCGGCCAGATCCATTAACTTGATTAAGATCAATATCATTTTCCTGCGCCATTCGTAGCACAGCTGGTGAGTATCGTTTCTTCATTGATTGATCTTCAGATGGCTCTTCTTCTTTAGCCGTTTCTTGTTTTTCATTGGTGGACTTAGATTCTGAACCTGTATCAGAAGATGAACCGCCTTCTGTCTCGATATAACACATCAATTCGCCTACTTCAATGGTATCCCCTTCTTGTGCTATCAGTTCTTTAATCGTACCTGTAAAAGATGATGGTACTTCAGCATTTACTTTATCTGTCATTACTTCGGCAATAGGATCATATTTGTTTACTTTATCGCCGGCACCAACAAGCCACGAACTTATTGTACCCTCTGTTACACTTTCACCAAGCTGCGGCATATTGATTTTTTCAGAAGCCATAATAGGTCCCTCCTTTTATCCGTTTAAAATATAATTATGAAGAGTTTATTTGATTTTAAAATTCTGCTAGTTCACGTATTGCTTTTTCAACTTTATCCGGGTTAATCATAAAATACTTCTCCATTGTTGGTGCGTACGGCATTGAAGGTACATCCGGTCCAGCTAGACGCTGTACAGGTGCATCCAGGTCAAACAAACAGTTCTCTGCGATAATAGCTGCTACTTCACCGATAATACTACCTTCTTTATTATCCTCCGTAATTAGCAATACTTTCCCAGTTTTTCTAGCTGCTTCAATAATTGCTTCTTTATCTAGTGGATAGACAGTTCTTAAATCAAGGATATGTGCGTCAACGCCTTCTTCTTCCAGCTTTTCTGCAGCTTGAAGGGCAAAATGTACAGATAACCCATAAGTTATAACTGTAACGTCAGAGCCTTCTCTTTTTACATCGGCTTTACCGATTGGCAGTACATAGTCATCTTCTGGAACTTCCCCTTTTAGCAGACGGTAGGCACGTTTATGTTCAAAAAATAAAACTGGATCATTATCTCGAATTGCTGCTTTCAATAAACCTTTTACATCATATGGTGTTGATGGCATGACAATTTTTAGCCCAGGCTGATTAGCAAACACAGCCTCTACTGATTGTGAATGGTACAATGCGCCATGAACGCCACCACCGTATGGAGCGCGAATCGTCATCGGCACATTCCAATCATTATTTGAACGGTAACGCATTTTTGCCGCTTCCGAAATAATTTGGTTAACTGCTGGCATTATAAAATCGGCAAACTGCATCTCGGCAACCGGACGCATTCCATACATAGAAGCACCGATGCCTACACCCGCAATTGCAGATTCCGCTAGCGGTGTGTCCAAAACACGGTAATCTCCAAATTCATCATATAATCCTTTGGTCGCGCCAAACACCCCACCTTTTTTACCTACATCTTCCCCTAAAACAAAAACTTTTTCATCACGTCTCATTTCTTCGGTTAATGCAGCTGTAACTGCTTGAATATACGACATTACTGGCATTTTAATCTTCCCTCCCTACTCTTCATATACATATTTTAATGCTGATTCGGCTTCTGCATAGGCTGCATCTTCCGCGTAGTCTGTTGCTTCATTTACAATTTCAACGAGTTCTTCATTGATTTCTTTTTCTAATTCTTCTGTAAGTATACCTTCCTCTTTTAAATAAGCAGCAAAGGTAATAAGTGAGTCTTTTTTCTTTGCCTCTTCTACCTCTTCACTCTCGCGGTATTGACTATCATCATCATCACTTGAGTGGGCAGTTAATCGGTAAGACACTGCTTCTATTAATGTTGATCCTTCGCCCTTGGTGGCACGTTCTCTTGCTTCATGGACAGCTTCATACACAGCCAAAGGATCATTACCATCCACTGTTAAACCTGGCATGCCATACCCTTGAGCACGATCAGAAACCTTTTCACTCGCTATTTGTCTTTCCATAGGAACCGAAATAGCATATTTATTATTTTCAACCATCGTTATAACTGGTAACTTATGAACTCCGGCAAAATTTAAACCCTCATGAAAGTCCCCTTGATTTGATGAACCTTCACCTAAAGTAACTAGTGATACGATATCTTTCTTTTCCATCTTTGCAGCAAGTGCTATCCCAACCGCATGCGGGAGTTGTGTTGTTACAGGTGAAGATCCTGATAGAATTCTATTTTTCTTTTGACCAAAATGTCCTGGCATTTGACGTCCACCTGAATTTGGATCTTCTGCTTTGGCGAAAGCTGAGAGCATTAACTCCTTGGCAGTCATTCCAAAAGCCAGCACGACTCCCATGTCACGATAATATGGTGCAACATAATCCATTTCACGGTTTAATGCAAAAGATGCTCCTACTTGCGCTGCCTCCTGACCTTGACAGGAAATTACAAAAGGAATTTTACCAGCACGATTTAATAACCACATGCGCTCATCAATTTTTCGAGCTAGAAGCATAGTTTTATACATGTCTATAACTTGGTCATTGGTTAAACCCAATGATTCATGGCGATTTTTAGCCATAATGATTCCCTCCTTTTCGGATTTATCCGTGTATTTGCTTTCCATCAACTGCTAGTGCTGCTTCACCCATTACTTCAGAAAGTGTCGGATGCGGATGAATGGTGTGAGCAACTTCCCATGAAGCTGCATCAAGAACTTTTGCCAGTCCCGCTTCTGATATCATGTCGGTGACATGTGGACCAATCATGTGCACGCCTATTAAGTCTTCATTATTTTTATCAGCAATTACTTTTACAAAGCCATCTGATTCCCCATGGACTAATGCTTTTCCGATTGCTTTAAAAGGAAACTTGCCAACTTTAACTTCAAGTCCTTTTTCTTTTGCTTGTTTCTCGGTTAACCCCACACTTGCAACTTCCGGATTGGAATAAATACATGTTGGGACATTGTCATAATCCATAGGCAATGGATTCTTGTCAGCCATATGTTCAACAGCAATAATTCCTTCATGTGATGCAACATGCGCTAATTGCATACCACCAATCACATCACCAATAGCATAAATATGTGATTCTTTTGTTTGGTAATGTTTATTTGTTTTAATTACTCCTTTTTCAACAACAATATCTGTATTTTCTAAACCGATATTCGTTGTGTTCGCTTCACGACCAACAGATACAAGCATCTTATCAGCTTCAAATGTTTCATTTTTGCCATTGATTTCAGCATCAACTGTTACGCCTTTTTCTTTTTGGAGTGTGTCAGGTAATACTTTTGCGCTTTTAACAAAAGTGATCCCTTTATGCTTTAACAGTTTCTCCACTTCTTTCGCAATTGCCCCATCTTCAGTTGGTAAAATCTGGTCAAGAAATTCAACTACAGTGACCTTGACACCAAAATCTGCTAACATGGAGGCCCATTCTATACCAATTACCCCACCACCAACTATGATGATTGAAGCCGGTAATTCTTCCATATGTAAAGCCTCATCAGAAGTCATCACAATTTCGCCATCAATATCTAATCCTGGAAGTGACTTAGGTTTTGAACCCGTTGCAACCAATACATTCTTAGGTACAATCATTGTATTCTCGTCACCGTTCTCATACTCAATTGAAATTGTCCCAGGCATTGGCGAGAAAATACTAGGACCCAGAATACGGCCGAATCCTTCATATACATCAATTTTCCCTTTTTTCATAAGTCCTTGTACACCTTGATGTAGATTTTTTACAATGCTATCTTTTCGTTCTTGTACTTTCACAAAATTTAGGGTTGTATCATTTGTGTCTACACCATACTCACTTGCTTCTTTAGTCTGCTTAAATACTTCGGCACTTCGTAACAACGCCTTAGATGGGATACATCCACGATGTAAACATGTTCCTCCAAGTTCTCCCTTTTCTACAACAGCAACCTGCATACCAAGTTGTGATGCACGTATTGCTGCTACATATCCGCCTGTTCCTCCTCCGAGGATGACAAGGTCATAATCTTTCGCCATTCTTTACACACTCCTTTATCTCTTAATTAACTAAGTAAGTTTTAGGTGATTCTTCTCTTCTAAGCACCCGTAATGTTCCTTCGTTAAGTGCTTGTAATTCATTTTCTCCTGGGTAGATAGTTGTATCAGCAATCCATTTGACCCGGTCAGAAATCATATCTACAAAAGGCTTTCCATACGCTAATCCACCTGTTAATACTATTGCATCGATATTCCCTTTTAGTACAGTACTCATAGAACCAATCTCTTTAGCAATTTGATATGCCATTGCATCATAAACGGAAGTCGCATATTCGTCACCAGTTTCGATGCGTCTTTCCACCTCAACAGCATCATTTGTTTGCAAATATGCCATTAATCCTCCACGACCTACTAGTTTTTTCATTATTTCGTCACGATAGTATTGTCCTGAAAAACATAAGGAAACTAAGTCACCTGCTGGTACTGTACCTGCACGTTCGGGAGAAAATGGCCCATCGCCATGTAGACCGTTATTAACGTCAATAACCTTCCCGTTTTGGTGGGCACCTATAGTAATTCCGCCTCCCATATGAGTAACAATGAGGTTGACGTCTGTGTAGGGTTTCCCTATATCTTTCGCTGCACGTCTAGCTACAGCTTTTTGATTTAGTGCATGAAAAATACTTTTTCTGGGAATTTCAGGTACTCCTGAATATCGTGCGATTTCATTAAACTCATCAACTACAACTGGGTCTACGATAAATGAAGGAATGTTCAAACCTGCAGCAATTTCATAAGCAATTATGCCACCCAAATTCGACGCATGTTCACCGTTATAGCCAATCTTTAAGTCTTCAAGCATTGCCTCATTTACTTCATAAGTCCCGCCCTCAATTGGACGTAAAAGACCCCCTCGGCCGCAAACAGCACTCAGTTTTGAGATATTTATCCCTTCATAATCTAATTGTTCGAGTATTACTCTCCTGCGAAAATCGTATTGATCTATCACACGGCTGAATTGTGCTATATTATCAGCATCGTGACGTATTGTTTTTTCAAAAATGCAATTTTCGTTATCGAAGACACCTATTTTCGTTGATGTTGATCCTGGATTAATGACTAATATTCTAAAGAGTTGATTTAACAATTCTACTTACCTCCGTAACCTAAGACTGGTCTACCGTCTGCTTAGAGTATGATGACCGTTTAATAGAAATTGACTTCGTGATGTGCTAACTGACTTAATCCGTTCCTCAGCCATACGGTCAGCTGCAACATAAGTTGGTACGTTATCGCGCCTGGAGATTTCAAATACACGAGTTAAACTATCGTATATCGTTTCAACTTTTTTCATTGCTCTATGCTGATTATAGCCATTAAGTTCATCCGCAACATTAATTACGCCGCCAGAGTTAATAACATAGTCTGGTGCATAAACAATTCCTTTTTCATGAATGATATCACCATGTTCTGTTGATTTAAGCTGGTTGTTGGCAGATCCTGCAATGACCTTAGCTTTTAATTGCGGTATTGTATCATCATTTATTGTTGCTCCCAAAGCACATGGAGCATAAATATCACAATCTACAGCATAAATCTCATCCGGACCTACGGCTTCAGCACCAAATGCATTTACAGCACGTTGCACTGCTTCTTTATTTATATCCGTAACAATTAATTTCGCACCCTCTTCATGCAGGTATTCACACATTGTGTAAGCTACATTACCGACACCTTGAACTGCCACTGTTTTACCCTCAAGAGAATCGTTGCCATATGCTTCCATCGCGGCCGCTTTTATTCCTTTATAAACTCCGTAAGCTGTTACTGGTGAAGGATTACCGGATGATCCGAACTCTGGTGAGATACCCGTAACAAAGTCTGTCTCCATATGAATTAAATCCATATCTTGGACCGTAGTCCCCACATCTTCAGCAGTAATATAACGTCCGTTAAGACTTTGAATATATCTGCCAAAGGCTCGGAATAACTCTGGATTTTTGTCTTTTTTAGGGTCGCCAATAATCACTGTCTTCCCCCCACCAAGATTAAGACCAGCCGCTGCGTTTTTGTATGTCATGCCTTTTGCTAAACGGAGTGCGTCCTCAATAGCGTCAGCTTCAGAATCGTATGTCCACATTCTTGTTCCGCCAAGAGCAGGTCCTAGTGTAGTGTCGTGAATCGCGATAATTGCTTTTAACCCAGAATTTTTATCCTGACAAAAAACAAGTTGTTCATAATCATAACTTTCCATATAAGTAAAAATTTCCATTATAATGTTCCTCCTAAAATGTTTTTGAAGATACTAGTGCTAAAGATAAAGAATATAATTTACTATCACTTGAGTCAGTTCGAGATGTTAATACAATTGGTGCTTTTGCTCCACTAATGACAGCGGCTACCTTTGCATCGGCAAAGTACATAAATGATTTATATAGTGAATTACCTACTTCAATTGTAGGTACCATCAATATATCTGCATTCCCTGCTACTTCAGAGTGAATATTTTTGTGATTTGCAGCTTTACGGGATACAGCGTTATCAAATGCTAACGGCCCATCAATTGTACAACCCTTAATCTGATTACGTTTTTGCATCTGAGTTAACAAAGCAGCATCTATTGTCGCTTGCATTGCTGGATTGACAACTTCAACCGCAGCAAGAACGGCGACTTTCGGGTTAGATATATTAACTCCTTGAGCAACCTGAACCACATTGTTTATAATTTGTTCTTTTTCTTGCAATGTAGGTGTTAAATTCATTGCAGCGTCTGTTAGAAAAACAAGTCGATCCTGATTTGGAATTTCAAATAATGCTACATGAGATAAAACGCCCCCAGTCCGTAAGCCGCTTTCTTTGTTCAAAACTGCCTTCAACAACTCTTTTGTAGAAACATTCCCCTTCATCAGAATATCGGCTTTTCTATCATGAACTGCTTTAACAGCTGCACCTGAAGGATTACTGTCGACATGGATAATTGTTATTTGTTCTTTCATCAAATCCAATTCTACAGTTCTTGCCATTTTTTGAATTTCTTCTTTAATGCCAAATAGTAGAAAAGAACATAATGACTGATCAACAGCTTTCTTAACAGCAAGTAATACCTCTTCATCTGCTGCATTCGCTATCGAGACTACTTGGTTTCTCTCTTGTTGAGCCTGTTGCTTGAGCTCTGTTAATGTCTGCATTAGCTTCCTCCAACCTCCCTAATATTATATAAGCAAAAACCGTGCCAATACAAAAATGCTGAAAGCGCTTTATTCATAAGTTTTCACCTGTGCAATTTATTGCACTTATGAAGGATTTTGCATGTCATCTTTTTCAATTTTATATTTTTCAAGTTTATAATAAAGATTTCGTATTGAAACATTTAATTCTTTTGCAGTTTGCGTTTTATTATAGTTATTTTCTTTGAACACGTTTTTGATAAATTCTTTTTCATAATGGTCAACAGCATCTTGTAATGTTTTGTTTGCCGTTCCTTCTTCGTTCATTTTATCTTTAGAAGTTTCAGAAGAAGTAAGTAAATTGGGGATATGTTTCTTTTTAATTACCTCTTCGTTCATATCCATATATATCATTGCTCGTCCAATCATATTTTCCAGTTCCCGTACGTTACCAGGCCAATGGTAATTCTTTAAATATTCACTTGCATCGTGATTTATTGCTTTAACATTTCTTCCATAATCCTGGTTTATTTTACGAATAAGATGTTCGATAAGACTCGGTAAGTCATTTATACGTTCCTTCAATGAAGGGATGTAAATTGGTAACCGATTCAAACGATAATAAAGGTCTTCTCGAAATTTTTTATTCATAATCGCTTTTTCCAGATTAACGTTTGTCGCTGTTATAATACGAACATCAATAGTAATTGGGTCAGTTCCTCCTACACGGACGATCTCCTGCTCCTGCAAAACCCGCAGCAATTTCGCTTGCATATGAAGGGACAACTCACCAATTTCATCAAGGAATACGCTCCCAAGGTTCGCTTCTTCAAACAACCCCTTTTTACCACCTTGCTTGGCACCTGAGAAAGCACCTTCTTCATATCCAAATAGTTCGCTTTCTAATATCGTCTCAGCAATTGCTGCACAGTTAACTCGAATAAATTTATTATGTTTACGGTCACTTTCATTGTGGATCGCATGTGCAAATAATTCTTTCCCTGTGCCAGATTCGCCACGAAGCAGGACAGTAGCTGGCGTTTTCGCTCCTACTTTCGCTTGTTCCAAGGCTATTTTCATTTCAGATGATGGACCTATTATGTCATCAAACGTATATTTTGCTTCTAAATTACGAATAATTTGCCTTGCACGTTTTAACTCACTTGTCAGCGACTGGATTTCTGATACATCATGCAGAACCCCAACACTTCCTTTTAATTTTCCATCAACAATAACCGGTGCAACATTTACTAAAACATCTTTTTTAGCTGGGCCTACTTTCATACGAACTCCCCGTACACCACGTCGTGTATTAAGAACCTTCATATGCATACTTTCTCCTTCAGAAATATCGGCGGTTGCTGGCTTACCCACAATATCTGCTTCTTTTAACCCTGTAATTCTTGTGTATGCAGGGTTGATCATAATACCAGTTCCATTTTCGTCTACAACCGTTATCGCTTCATCAGAGGAGTGTATAATAGCTTCCAACATCGTTTTTATTTCTTTAAGATCGGTATTTTCTTCAGCTAAATTCATTACTTCTGTAATATCTTTAAAAACAGCAAAAGCACCAATTAGCCTATCGTCAGCATTTATAATCGGAATTCTTGTGGTAATAACTTTTTTGTCATTTTCTAATACAAGCTTTTGATTCACTTCTCTTCGTCTGCTACGCAAAACATGAGGCAATCTTGTATCAGCAATAACATTTTTTATATCTTGACCTTTAAATTTATCCTTCGAGATACCTACGATACGTTCAGCGCCTTTATTAACGAACTGAACAATTTCTTGATTGTTGATAACAATCATTCCATCACGAATGTTGTTGAGAATTAACTCCTGATTATTTGTTTGAATTCTTAATCGATCTAGTAATGATTCTTTTTCTTCAAATAGCTCGGATATTATGTATGCAACGGTACCAGGTATAACAACAGTCTTACGATTTCTACTCTCAAGTAAATTTTCTAGAACTTTCTCATCACCTGTTGCCTCAATAATGATATCGATGTCTTTATTAATCCAGTTTTCCCAAGTATAATCGGTAGGAATACCATACTTTTCTGCTTTCTTTAAACCTGGCGCTGTACTATTTTTATCCACTACACCAACAATCTTCATACGGTCTGTATTATGTAGTATTTCTAATAAAGTACTGCCACCTTTACCGGCACCAACAATAAGAACACGTTTCATATGTATCCCACCTTGCAATATTTTGCATCTTTAATAATACTTTATTCTGCAGTTCTAAGCAAATTTTGATTTATTCCTATTTCTTATAATATTTGCTATACTAAAAAAATGATGATTTACTAATAAAGGGGAAGAAACATGATTCGTATAATTGCGGTTTTATTATTACTTATCCCAGGCCTTGTTTCTGCATTTGGTATAAAGCTTATTCGCGACACATTGTTTGATGATATTTATCCAATTTTTTTTAATATTGGAATTCAGTTTGTTGCTGGTTTTATATTATTTTTAGGCGGAATCGCCTTCATCGGTGGATTTATTGTTCATCGTGATCGAAAAAGACAACAAAATAAAAAGAAGAGAAGATAATATTATAAAAAGAAATAAAAATTTTATTGGAGTGGTAGAAAAAATGAAAGTAGCAAAATTTGGAGGAAGTTCTGTAGCAAATGGAAATCAAATTGAGAAAATTGGAGCAATTATTAAAAGTGATCCTGAAAGAAAATTTGTAATTGTATCTGCTCCAGGTAAAAGGCACCAAGATGATACCAAAATGACAGATCTTCTTATTCAATTGGGGAATATAGCTTTCCAAGACAAGCCTTATATGGATAATTTAAATGTAATAATGAATCGCTTTTCAGAGATTGTAGAAGAACTTCGGATTTCCCCGTCTATCCTGGATGATATTAAAAACAATATACAAGAAATTATTAACAACAATGAATCGGACCAAATGAAGATGGATGCATTGAAATCCATTGGAGAAGACAGCAGTGCTAAGCTGGTAAGTGAATACTTAAAAACAATTGGTTTAAATGCACGTTATTTGAACCCAAAAGATGCGGGTATTATCGTCAGCAATGAACCTGGCAATGCACAGATATTACCAGAAAGCTTCTCAGAACTCTACAAATTACGCCAGTATGAGGAAATAGCAGTTATTCCAGGATTTTTCGGCTTTACAAAAGAAGGAAAATTGATGACCTTTTCTAGAGGAGGTTCAGATATTACCGGATCGATTGTTGCAGCTGGAATCAAAGCGAAATTATATGAAAATTTTACCGATGTCGATTCAGTCTATACTGTAAATCCGAGTATTGTATCGAATCCGAAAGAAATTACTACTTTAACATACAAAGAAATGCGTGAATTATCATATGCTGGTTTTTCCGTATTTCATGATGAAGCACTAATCCCTGCATTTCAACAAAAAATACCTGTATGTATTAAGAATACAAATAACCCAGATGCTCCAGGTACTATGATTATCTCTGAAAAAAACAAGAGTAGAAAGTGTGTCGTTGGGATTGCAAGTTCTAAAGGCTTTTCAAGTTTATATGTGAGTAAATATTTAATGAACCGTGAAGTTGGCTTTGGTCGGAAACTGTTGCAAATATTAGAGAAAGAGTCCATCTCTTTTGAACATGCGCCTTCAGGAATTGATGAAATGTCAGTTATAATTCGAAATAGTCAACTTTCAGCTGCCAAAGAGGAAGTAATAGTAAACAGGATCAAGGAAGAGTTACATCCAGACAGAATAACATTTCATCGTGATCTCGCTATGATAATGATTGTCGGTGAAGGTATTGTAAGTACACTGGGAATAGCACAAAAAGCAACAACCGCACTTACTGATGCTCATGTCAATATTGAAATGATCAATCAAGGTTCATCTGAGGTATCTATTATGTTTGGCATCCAATCTGAAGGGTTAAATCGTGCAATACCTTCCTTATACAATGCCTTTTTTGGCAGTTAAGAACACATATTAATCCTTTCTTACTGCATAAATGCAACTAAAACTTGACGAAGAAAAATAAAAAAACCTGTATGGGAATCCTATCTCATACAGGTTTTTTATCTTAACTTGCTTTGTGCTCTAATCGCAAACGATCAGCTACCATGGCAATAAATTCTGAGTTCGTAGGCTTTGCTTTAGAAATACTAACGGTATAACCGAATAACGCCGATATGGAGTCAATATTACCACGACTCCATGCCACTTCGATTGCATGACGGATAGCTCGCTCCACGCGTGATGCTGTGGTATTGAATTTTTTTGCAATATCTGGATAGAGCACTTTTGTTATGGAACCTAATAGTTCTATATCATTATAAACCATTGTAATTGCTTCCCTTAAATACATATATCCTTTAATATGTGCCGGAACTCCGATTTCATGAATAATATTAGTTATACTTGCCTCTAAATCCTTTTTCTTACGCTCTTTATTATTTGCCTTTTTAGGACTAGCTTGTAATGTAATATTTCCTTGTACTTGGCGGATTTGGTCAGAAAGATTATCCAAATCGAACGGTTTCAAAATAAAATATGATGCACCTAAATCTACTGCTTTTTTCATAACTTCTTCCTGTCCGAAAGCAGTAAGCATAATTACGTTAGGATATTTTTCCCTTTCTGTGCCACGAATAGTATTTAACACCCCCAAGCCATCTACATGAGGCATGATAATATCTAAAACCAAAACATCAGGCTGCATCTCTTCCAACATTTCCAGACATTCTCTTCCGTTATACGCAACACCAATAACTTCAATATCCTGCTGATCTTCAAAGTACTCTTCCATCAGCTGAACAAGTTCCCTGTTATCATCTACTAAACAAACTGAAATTTTCTCCACTAAAATTTCCTCCTTTTATGTAATTCGAACTTTATCCAAGTAACATATTCGACATAAGATTCAAATATCCTTTTTTTTATCAAAAAACTTTGGTTTTTTTTGTATTAACTTTGATTTTCGCTTATTATCTCGTATTATCGATATAATTCGATATATTTTGACAAAAATGTGACAGGTTTGTCGAAAAATATATATTAAGTATAACATAAAAAAGACTTGTCATAGGTTAATTCCTATAACAAGCCCTTTTATTAACTTGCTTTATCTTTTTCATCATATATTTCAATTCCTGCTTCTTGTAGCATCCACTCAATGTGAACACCGTATCCTGAGGTTGGATCATTGACAAATACATGCGTCACAGCACCAATTATTTTTTCATCCTGAATAATTGGACTACCACTCATTCCCTGAACTATACCACCAGTTTTCTTTAAGAGTTCAGGGTCCGTGATTTGAATTATCATTCCTTTAGTTGCCGGAAAATTTTGCGGCACACTACTTACGATTTCAACTTCAAATTCTTCAACTTCCTCGCCCTCAACAACTGTAAGGATTTTTGCTGGACCTTCTTTGACCTGGTGAGAAAGTGCGATAGGCATAGGTTTGTCATATTTTCCATTTTTAATCGGACTATTCAACTCCCCAAAGATACCATACGGACTGTTCTTGGTAATACTTCCAATTTTATTATCTTTAACTGAAAATTTTGCCTGTTTTTCACCCGGTGTACCATTGTTTCCTTTTTCAATCGAAGTTACATTCGATTGGACGATGGTTCCATTATGAATTTCAATTGGCTTTTGAGTATCCATATCGGAAATGACATGTCCTAGCGCTCCATATTTCTTGGACTTTGGATCATAAAATGTCATCGTTCCAATTCCTGCTGCGGAATCTCTTATATAAAGTCCAATACGATATTCCTTTTCCTTACTATCCTTAACAGGGTCTAATGTGGTTTCAATCGTCTCCTTTCCCCGTTTGATCGTTAACTCAAGTTTTTTATTTTCTTTTCCCGCCTTTTCTACATATGGTTTTACATCTTTCATTTTTTTAATTTGGTTACCATTTATTTCCAAAATTACATCACCTACTTGGATATTTGCATCTTCCCCTGGTGATAACATTCCTTTTTCACCCTTAATTTGGTGATGCCCAACTACAAGTACTCCTAATGTATGAAGTTGTACACCAATGGATTGACCTCCTGGAGTCACACGAATATCATCAAGAACCGAAACATCCACTTTTTTTATCGGGAGTCCTGCGACTTCATAAATGAGCTGACTATTTCCAGGTTCTTTTGCATAAAATTCGGAGGAATCAATAGTGTGGTTACTATTACCCGAGGAACCGATATCTACGTTGCTCCCAAGAACTGGAACATTTATAGATGAAGATTGGTTATCAAATGTTACAACTTGATTAGGAATGGCAAGGTAATCTTTTATTGGTGTTATAAACGGTACTGCCAATACTGCGATTAGCAGCAGGACACCTACCCATATTCGAATATTATTTATATGCTTCACCCAATTCACTCTCCTCGTTTCCTAACCCATACCAATAATTTATTCATCTCTGTACTTCTAATTTGACCTAACTGCATGTGTTTTAAACTGGTGAAAAATAAGAAAAGATGTGTAACATTTCCTTTTTAGTAAATTGGGGAACAATATGTATATTAGAAAACCTAACATCTTGTTAAATGCTTTTGTGAAAGCGTATTTTGTTTTCTTAGAACTAAAACCTTTGTGATGAATACCTAAGTTGCACTTTTGCACTGAAAGTATATTTTTACTTTTTTAATTGTAAATAAAAAACCAGATAGTATAGCATCTGGCTTTTGTTTCTAATTTATCCATTAAATTTTGGTTTTATAGGTTGATGCTAGTTCAAGTAATTCATTAGCATGTTTTTGAGCAGTTTCTGTTAATTTTGTACCAGTAATCATTCTGCCCAACTCATCGGTTTTTTGTTTTACTGATAATTCTAATACTTCAGTAGATGTTCTTTTATTTTTTTCTAATTTCTTAATAAGCTTGTGCGTGTCTGACATTGCAGCAACTTGTGGCAAATGGGTGATGCATAAGACCTGTGATTGATTTGATATTTGGTAAATTTTTTCAGCTATAGCTTGGGCGACTCGACCACTAACACCTGTGTCAACTTCATCAAAGATCACACTGGTTACACCTTGATGTTTTGCAAATATTTTCTTTAACGCAAGCATAATCCGCGATAGTTCGCCACCTGAAGCAGTTTTATTTAATTCTTTTAGCGGTTCACCTGGATTAGTTGAAATTAAAAAATGTATATAATCAAAACCATTTTTATGCATCTTCACATTTTCTTTAAACGTTCTCTGTTCTGTACTTTCTTTAGTATCAAATTCAACTGAAAAAGAGGCTTTCTCCAAATAGAGACCTTTTAACTCTTTTTGAATGTCTTTTTTCAATGATTGGGCTGCTTTTTTTCGCAAATCGTGTAATTGTTTTGCTTCCAAGTATGCATCTTGACTAATTTCATTAATTTCCTCTGCTAACTTGGATAAGTGTGAGTCTTTGTTTGTTATTTGTTCGATCTCTTCTTCGATTTTACCCATATATTCTAAAATTTCATCCACCGATGACCCATATTTTTTCTTTAGGCGATTTATTTCATCTAATCTGGATTCAATTTCGTTAAGTCGACCTGGGTCATATTGCAATGTATCAGTATAATTACGCAAATCATACATCAGTTCTTCAATCAAAAAGTAATGATTTGACATTTCCTCAGCTTTTTCTGCAATAAAAGAATCATATTCCTGGTTATCCTGAAGTGCTTGATTCGCTTCATTTAACCATTCGATCCCTTTCTGTTCTCCATAGAGAGCATTATATGCATCCTGTAGCCCTGTATAAATTCTCTCAAAGTTCGCTAATTGACTACGTTCTTCGTTCAACTCGACATCTTCGTTTGGAACCAGTTCAGCTTGTTCCAGTTCGCTAATTTGGAATTGCAGTAAATCCAAACGATGTGTCATTTCCTGCTCATTTTCACTTAACTCTTTATATCGCTTTTTTAGTGATGAAAGCTTTTCATATAATTTGGTGTATTCATCTTTAGATTTCTTAATTTTCTTTTCATCAAATTGGTCAAGTAAATCAATATGATTTTCTGAATTCATAAGTGATTGTGTTTCATGTTGACTATGTATATCAATTAAATTCTTTCCAAACTCTTTTAAAATTGCCAATGTTACTAATTTACCGTTCACTCGGCAAATACTTTTTCCACTCGCTGTAATAGTTCTATGTAATACAACCATTTCATCTTGGATGTCAATACCATAATAATTGCCTGTAGCAAAAATTTTGTGATCTTTAGAGTCGAGAGTGAACAAGCCTTCAATCTCTGCTTTACTCGTCCCATGCCGAACAAATTCAACTGATCCTCGGCAACCAGCAAGTAATTGTACAGCATCAATAATTATTGATTTACCTGCACCAGTTTCTCCTGTTAAAACAGTAAGACCTTCATTAAATGTAATAGATATTTTATCAATAATAGCGAAATCCTGTATAGACAGTTCTGTTAACACATATGTCCCCCCATTACTAAAGCATACTTATAAAGCGATTCTTAATGGAATCTGAATCCTGCTCCGTTCTGCAAATAATTAAACATGTATCATCACCACAAATAGTTCCCATAATCTCTTCCCATTCCAAATTATCGATTAAAACGCCAATGGCATGAGCATTTCCAGGTAACGTTCTTAATACTATAAAATGACTAGCATGTTCGATTTTAACAAAAGCATCAGTAATTAAGCGCTTCAATTTATCTAATGGATTAAATCGTTGATCTGCCGGTAGACTATATTTATAATCACCATTTACTGATGGAACTTTCACAAGATGCAATTCTTTGATATCACGTGATACTGTAGCTTGGGTTACATTGTAGCCAAGTGATTTTAACCGATCAACCAGCTCGTCCTGCGTTTCTATTTCACTATCCGTAATTAATTCGCGTATTTTAATATGACGTTGGATTTTACTCATGGAAAGCCTCCATATACTACTAATAATTTTTTTTGTTTACTGTCAAATCCTGGTGAGCATCGTCTACTATTGTTTCTAATTCAATATCTGATGGTCTAAATCCTTCTTTTTCAGATTTCCAGCCCCAGTGAGCCAAAAACTCTATATTACCTTCGCCTCCTGTAATAGGAGAATAAGTTAGACTAATTAAATGATATCCTTCTTTTTCAGCAAAGTCTGTAATTTTTCTTAATACAGAAAGATGTACACTTTTATCACGAACAATTCCTTTCTTCCCTACTTGATCTCTTCCAGCTTCAAATTGCGGCTTTATTAACGCAACTATGTCACTATCGTTTCTTAACAACTGGCTTAGAATCGGTAAAATAATTGATAAAGAAATAAATGATACATCTATTGTTGCAAAGTCAGGTGAACCATAACTTATCATTTCAGGGGTAACATAACGGAAGTTAGTCTTTTCCATTACAACCACGCGATCGTCATTTCTTAATTTCCAATCTAATTGATTATATCCTACGTCAATTGCATAACAAAGTCGTGCACCATTTTGTAATGCACAATCTGTAAAGCCACCTGTTGATGACCCCACATCAACCATAATTCTGTTATCGAGAGAAATAGCAAAATAATTTAATGCTTTTTCGAGTTTTAATCCGCCACGGCCCACATATGGAAACATCTTTCCCTTTACTGTAATTGGAATATCTTCATCAACTTTCATTCCAGGCTTTTCTAGTCGATGCTGCTCAGAGAACACTAGCCCAGCCATAATTACTCGTTTTGCCTTTTCTCTCGTTTCGATTAATTTTCTGTCTACTAACATAATATCTAGACGTTTTTTAGCCATTAAAAAGTTTCCTCTGCATAATTATTTGGATGTTTGAAAATGTGTACTTAAATTTATTTAACCAATTACTTTTTTTTCTCTTTTGGTAGTATGCGAATTTTAAAGTTACTTTCTATAAAGGCTATAACCTTTCCTGCAAAAGATATTATTTTAGTCGAAGCATTTATTGCTAGGTATTTGCCAATTGCCTTTCCACCTACTGTAAATGCTGCAACAAAACTGGTAATTAATACTGATAATACGATTTGTATTGTTGAACCTTCACCCTGTCCAAAAAGATTAGCTATTTGGAGTACGACTATTGCAGATGCCGTACCACTAACAATTCCAGATATATCACCAATCACGTCATTACAAAAGCTAGCAAACTTATCAGCATTTCGAATAATAATAACAGATTCTTTAGCACCATTTACCTTTTCCGCTGCCATTGCATGAAACGGCGCTTCATTTGCTGCAGTTGATGCTATACCTAGCATGTCGAAAACGACACCAATTAATACGATAAAAAATACAATAACTAATCCTATAATCCAGGCTACTTCACTTAGGATAGAGGATGAGATTATTGAAAAAATAGCCGCTAACACAAATGTGATAACGGCAATAATTAAACTAAATTTAACTGATTTTCTTATTTGTGATTTCATTTTCTACCTCTAACTAATTTGAATATGTAAATTAGGAATGGTCACTTAAAAGGTTAAAATTGCGGCTTTAGGTCCAGTAGGTTTTCCCAGATGACAACCCATTGTTACCAAACAGGCGGTTCCCCTTTAATATCATCTTAGCTTAGTTTCCCAAAGCTAGACTGGATTACCACTTAGTCCGCACTATATTCCCTTTTAAATGTCTTTGGAACAGTCTAGGAGATTTCCTCAGCAGTCTTTAACCGCCCCCTAGCCTCTTTTGCAGTGTTGATTTCATAGAGATAAAAATAATCAAGCTAGTGGCCACTTGGCTCGTTATTTACGACTCTAATCCCCTCACCACCACTCAAGGCAGGCTACGCTGCAAATAAGGTGTCCCTTTCCCTATTCTACAGGTTCATACCCCATTCCATAGTGATCCCTAGGCTTAGTTACCACCACAGATATGGGCCTCCGCGGTAATCGGGTCAACGCCCACATGCCTTTGTGGATCGCCCGAAAACCTTAACTCCCAGCACTGACCCAAGGCTGGGCGCCTCAAGCCAACACAAGGAACTTCATCGATATGCCCTTTGGCGGATTTTTAGGCCCGCCTTCAGAAACGGAAGACTGACTAGAATACTGCACCATTCCTATTATATTTTTATTATACCATATTATTAGAAATAATTCTAATAAGTGCTTAATAATCACGATTGCTAAAATAATCCGTTAGTAACATTAAATAAGATGTCTCGGCATTCGCATTTTCCAATGCTCTTTTTGCCATTTTTACATAGTATTGTTTTTTCTCAATAGCTCCATCTAACCCCAGTAATTTTGGGTATGTATTTTTTTGGTTAACTTCATCACTACCAACAGGTTTACCAATTTTATCCGGATCACCAGTTACATCCAAAATATCGTCTTGTACTTGAAATATTAATCCTAAATAATAAGCAAATTCATCCAAGTATTCAACCTGTGCATTCGTTGCTTCCCCAATGTAGGCTCCAGATCTAATTGCAAACCTAAGTAATTCACCTGTTTTTAATGTATGAATTGTTTCCAGTTCTTGAAGGTTAATTTCTTTCTTTTCTGCTTCCATATCAAGTATTTGCCCTGCCACCATACCCTTAGGTCCACTTGCTTCTGTAAGAAGTTTAATAATATAAACTTTCTGTGTATCCGATAAGTAAGGATCATTGGTAATTAGTTCAAAACTATATGTTAATAAAGCATCTCCAGCTAAAATGGCTGTTGCATCATCAAATACCTTGTGATTTGTTGGCTGCCCGCGACGAAGATCATCATCATCCATTGCTGGCAAATCATCGTGTACAAGCGAATACGTGTGGATCATTTCAAGTGCTATCGCAGTGGATAATACTTTTTTTATGTTAGTACCATATGCCTTAAAACCCGCCAACAACAAAATTGGTCTAAGGCGTTTTCCTCCAGCCTCTATGGAATATAGCATGGATTTTTTTAAGCGAACTGGAATGTCCAAATTATGCATATGGGTTTTCATTTCTTCTTGTATCATTGATTTATTCTCATTAATAAAATCATTTAATTTTTGCTGCACAATCACTCTTCCTCCTGCACCTCAAATGATTCAAGTTCACCCTGTTCATTCATAATTTGTGTCATTTTCTCTTGAACATTTGATAATTTATCGCTACAAACTTTGGAAAGCTTCATGCCTTCCTGATAATAAGTTATTGCCTTTTCCAATGGAACATCGCCTTCTTCTAACTTTCCAACAATTTTTTCTAATTGTACCATTGCTTCTTCAAATGAAATATTGTTTTCCTTATCCATTGCTCTCCTCCTTCACGTCTAATACACGACATTCAAGTGTGCCGTCTGATAGTTTAACAACGATTTCGTCATTTTCACTTACACCATCAGTAGAATTAATTATATTGCCTGATTGAGCATATGGTATGGCATACCCACGTTTCATCGTTTCAAGTGGGTTTAATAACGATAGTTTTTCAATAGCACTATTTAGGCTGGTTGCTTTCTGTTCTAATATTTTATCCATCAAATAATTAGTTTGCTTTATGAACATCTTTAGTTCTTTCCTAGCACGTTCAAGCTGTCGTTCTGGGTGCTGTGCTTCAAATCTGGTATTCATATTAATAAGTGTGTCTTTTTTCTTTTTCCACTCCGAATTAAACGTTTTCTCAAGACGTTCTACATGTTTATCCAGTTCTTGCTCTTTTTGGGTTATTAAATGTTCGGGATATCGGAATGCATAGGATTGTTTTATACGATTTAAATGTTGC
Source organism: Virgibacillus salinus (assembly GCF_900102415.1). NCBI lineage: Bacteria > Bacillati > Bacillota > Bacilli > Caryophanales > Bacillaceae > Virgibacillus > Virgibacillus salinus. The sequence continues at coordinate 367,887 of NZ_FNKD01000002.1, read as the reverse complement.
TGGGAACTCTGCACATTTTCGTTCATCATTCTTGTTAATGAACGTTGCATTCCGTTAATTCTATCAGTTAATTCAAGTTGAGATGGTACTGCAACCTCTGCAGCTCCAGTAGGGGTAGGAGCACGTAAATCAGCGACATAATCACTAATCGTAATATCTGTTTCATGGCCAACTGCTGATATTACAGGTATCGATGATTGAAAAATTGCATTTGCGATTTTTTCCTCATTAAAACACCATAAATCTTCAATAGAACCTCCTCCACGTCCAACTATTAAAACGTCAAAACCACCTTGCTGATTGGCTGAATTTATTGCATTATAAATAGATTGTACTGCATTTGGTCCTTGAACAAGTACAGGGATTACAGTAGTTTTTACAATAGGAAATCTTCTTTCTATTGTTGTAACAATATCACGAACCGCTGCTCCAGTAGGCGAAGTGATAACACCAATACTTTTAGGAAACCTCGGAAGTTCTTTTTTATGACTCTTATCAAAAAAACCTTTTTTATGCAATTTTTCTTTAAGCTGTTCAAATGCTAAATATAAGGAGCCGATTCCGTCCGGTTCCATTTGCTTGATATACAACTGATATTGACCATACGGCTCAAAAACACCAATCTCACCTTTTATTAAAACATTCATACCATTTTCAGGTGTGAACTTTAACATACGATTATTGCCTGCAAACATAACTGCTTGTACTCTTGTATTATCGTCTTTTATAGTTAGATACATATGTCCACGACTATGATGTTTGAAATTGGAAATTTCACCTTTTAGCCAAATATTTTTTAAATGGGAATCAGTATCGAACTTTCGCTTGATATATTTAGTTAATGCAGTAACTGTTAGGTAATTATCTTTCACTTTTAGACAATCCTTTAGCTGCTTTAATCGTATTTTGCAATAGCATAGTTATTGTCATAGGTCCTACGCCTCTAGGAACAGGTGAAATATAAGAAGCCTTTTCGAAGACAGCGTCAAAGTCGACGTCTCCAGTTAGTGATCCATCCTCTAAGCGATTAATTCCAACATCTATAACTGCAGCGCCTTCTTTGATATGTTCTTCACGTATTGCATTAGGTCTTCCTACAGCTACGATTAATATATCTGCTTTTGATGTGAAATCTATTAAATTGGTTGTTTTTGAATGGCAATATGTAACCGTAGCATTTTCATTTAATAATAACTGACCAACAGGTTTTCCAACAATATTACTTCGCCCAATAATAACAGCATGTTTTCCTTCAATTGTAACATCGTATGATTTTAACATTGTTAATATTCCAGATGGAGTACAAGGTAAAAATGTGTCTTTACCAGTAATCATTCGTCCAATATTAATTGGGTGGAAACCATCAACATCTTTAGCTGGACTAATAGCTTCGATTACATGTTGTTCATCTATGTGTTTTGGAAGAGGGAGTTGTACTAAAATACCATGGACAGATTGATCATTATTTAATTCCTGTATTTTCTTCAACAACTCTTTCTCAGAAGTAGATACTCCCATTTCTATAACATCAGAAGATATGCCGGTTTCGCCAGAGGCTTTTTTCTTGCCATTTACATATGACTTTGAAGCGGGATTATCTCCAATTAATATTACAGTTAAATGTGGAACTAAGCCTTGTTCTTTTAGAAACAGTACTTCCTTACTCATTTCCTCTTTTAGTTTATGTGCTAGTTCTTTTCCTTTAATTATGTCAGCAGACACAGCTGTATCCCCCTTTAGGCTATGATTTTTGACAAAACACCATTTACAAACTTTCCGGATTTTTCATCACCGTACATATTAGCTAATTCTACCGCTTCATTTATAGATACATTTGTTGGTATATCATCTATATAGTTTATTTCCAAAATAGCAATACGTAGAATTGTTTTTTCGACTGAAGCGATTCGATCAATTGTCCAATTTTCCAAATGGTAGGAAATAATATCGTCAATTGCTGTCTTATTTTTTGTTACACCTTGAACGAGCCCCATTAAAAATGCATCTATTTCCAATGTTTCAAGATGTTCTTCAACTGCTTTATCAGGGTTGTTATCATTAATATCCAATTGAAAAAGTACTTGAAATGCTTTTTCTCTAGCTGTATGTCGGTTCATCTTTCATAGCTCCTTTTATTCCATATCTCTCTCAAATAATAACATGATTGTGTATGCAAAGCTAGAATCAAACCAATCTAAGATAACCTGGGCTATCGTTAAAGGGATCCCTAATAAGCATTCTTAGAACTCCCTCCTTTGGAGTGCAAGCCTTGATGGCTAGTACTTAGTTTTGCTAATGCAGTAATGAAGTATTTATACTTTCTTTCTTAACTGCCTTGAAAACAAATTAAGGTCAAAAGAAATTACTTCTTTTGACCTTGAAATTTATTCGTTTTCCTCTGCACCTTCCATATGGATACCAACTACATGCACATTAATTTCATCAATTTCCAGTGCTGTCATATTTTTTAATGTTTGTCTAATATTTTCCTGAAGCTGTTGTGCTACTTTTGGAATAGATACTCCAAAGTTTAAGACAACAAATAAATCGATAAGTATTCCAGTTTCGGTTAGTTCAACTTTCACACCTTTACCATGCGACTTTTTACCAAAACGTTCCACAACTCCAGTTGCAAAATTACCCCGCATTGATGATATACCGTCTACTTCAGAAGACGCTATACCAGTTATTACTTCAATTACTTCTGGTGCAATTTCAACTTTACCTAGGCTTGAATCGTCACTTACGTTCAACAATGGCTGTTCGCTCATCTTTTCACTCCTTTAATCTTCCTTCTTCTGTACAATTGGATTATCCTCAAGGAAATTCGTATTGAAATCTCCTTTCACAAATACATCATTATCCATTATAAGACGATGAAATGGAATTGTTGTATCGACTCCTTCTACAACAAATTCATCCAAAGAGCGCTTCATTCTGTTTATAGCTTCTTGACGAGTCGGACCATACGTTATTAACTTTGCAATCATTGAATCATAGAATGGAGGGATGCTATAACCAGGATATGCAGCTGAATCAATTCGTACCCCTAATCCACCAGGTGGTAAGTACATTTCAATTCTTCCAGGTGAAGGCATGAAGTTTTTGAAAGGATTTTCTGCATTGATCCTACATTCGATTGCCCATCCATCAAATTCGATTTCATCTTGTTCAAATGATAACTTTTCATTATTCGCAATTCTAATCTGTTCTTTAATTAAGTCCACTCCAGTAACCATTTCTGTTACAGGATGTTCGACTTGGATTCTAGTATTCATTTCCATAAAATAAAATGATTGGCTAGTTCGATCGAAAATATATTCAATTGTTCCTGCACCAACATAGTCAACTGCCTTAGCAGCTTTCACAGAAGCTTCACCCATTTTAGAACGAATTTCAGGTGTGATAGCTGGGGATGGTGTTTCTTCAATCAACTTTTGTAGTCTCCGTTGAATCGTACAATCCCTCTCACCTAAGTGTACAACATTTCCATGCTGGTCGGCTAATACCTGAATTTCAACATGTCTAAAGTCCTCTATGAATTTTTCTATGTACACACCCGGATTCCCGAAAGCTGTTTCGGCTTCTTTTTGTGTTACTCGAATTCCTTTAATCAAATCCTCTTCTGATTTAGCAATTCGAATACCTTTTCCGCCGCCACCAGCTGTTGCTTTAATAATTACGGGATAACCAATTTCATTTGCAATCTTTATGGCTTCCTCTTCGTTTTCGATTATACCTTCTGACCCTGGCACAATGGGTACATTAGCTGCTTTCATTGTTTCTCTGGCAACATCTTTAATTCCCATTTTTTGAATTGCTTGGGCAGTGGGACCAACAAACTTAATATTGCACGCCTTGCAAATTTCTGCAAAATCAGCATTTTCAGCAAGAAAGCCATAGCCAGGATGAATTGCATCAACTTCGGTTAAGGTAGCTACACTCATAATATTAGTGAAATTCAAGTAACTGTCTTTGCTTAACGTTGGTCCAATACAATACGCTTCATCTGCTAACTGAACATGTAATGCTTCTTTGTCTGCTTCAGAATATACGGCAACTGTTTCAATTTCCATTTCTTTGCATGCCCGTATTATTCGAACAGCTATTTCTCCTCTGTTTGCGATTAACAGCTTTTTAATCACACGCTACATCCCCTTATTTAGTCTTTACTCTAAATAGTGGTTGACCATATTCTACTAATTCGCCATCTTCCACTAAGATTTCAACGATTTCACCTGAAACTTCTGCTTCAATTTCATTAAATAGTTTCATTGCTTCTACAATACAAACAACGGAATCGTTTTCGACTTTAGATCCCTTTTTTACGTATGGATCACTCTCCGGTTCAGGTGCAATATAAAGCGTACCTACCATAGGAGAAACAATCTCAAAATCGAAGTCTGTTGTTTCTTCTTTTTCAACTGGTTCTTTTTCTGATTGTTTTACTGCTTTTTTCTCTTCATTTGCTTTAGGTTCTTCAACTTTAATCTTTTCAGCAGGTTTTTCTGCAGGTACTTCATAAGCTTCGTTTAACTTAACCCCTGAATTGTCACTAGACTTCTTCATTGTAACAGTTGTTCCATTTGTCTCATAACTAAACTCATCAATTGTAGATTGATCTACTAATTTTATTAATTCACGTATTTCCTGTACTTTTAACATGTCTGGCACCCCTTCGTTTATTACAAATTAATAACAGGTACTAAAAACTCCTCTTAACATTCTACGACAAGTATAAGTAAAACTTCAACCCATAATAGAATGCAGTATGTTTGATAATTTGCTCCTGATATGTATGTAAAACGTTTTCACACTACAATTATATCAATGATATCGGTTTTATGCGAATAATTTTATTACAACATTTGAAAACATGACTTAGGCTTTGATGAAGAAGCTTAGTGCACTTATGTAGTAAAAAAGTATTTATACTTTCTCAGATGCAAAAAACCGGACGAATTAGTTCGCCCGGTTTTGTATCAACTGCTTAGCTTTCAGTTGGCTGAACATTAACATCTACAGTTATCTCACCAAACTCATCTTTTACCATCTGCATAATGTTAACTACTTCGGTTTTGTTTAGTTGATCAGCTTTAACATGTACGTGCACCTTATCCTCATCATGGCGAACTAGAACATCATTATAATCAGCTGAAGCTACAATAGATTCTTCTAAAATTATTTCTTTTGAAGAAATACTTTCTATTTGGTTAATCTGATCCCTGGCTTCATTTTTCTCTTGAATACTTGCGCTGCTTGAGGCAACGACATCATCCAAACGGTCTTTTTCTGCACTTCGCTCATTCTGCACTTCCATACGAAGTGTAGTAAAAAACTGATCCTGTCCCAGGTTGGAAATGTCGTCTACGTCTGCATCGGTATTACTTGCGTCACTTGCAGATGAATCAGGTGATGATGCCTCTTCAGATGAGTCATCTCCTTCAGGTAAATAAGCAAGATCACCACTGTCCGGGGACGTAATATAATAGACACTCAACACAATCATTAAACTTAACATTGTTAAAAGCCACACAGTTTGTTTTTTCAACATAAATAAATCCTCCTAATTTTTTGGCATTACTGAAACTCTATGTGTTGGAACATCGAGTACACGAGATACTGAATCAATTACCCATTTTTTTACCGTTGCATGATCAACCCCCTTTGCAACAACGAACACCCCTCTTACCTCAGGCTTTTTTGTTTGTATAAGCAACGGGACTTCTTTGTCTCCTTGTCTTACCAGTACAACTTGTGTCTCCTTAGTATTATCTTCAATCTCTCTTGTCCCGCCATTTTTATCAGACTCTGTTGTAGATTGCTGCCCAGCAATTAAGTTTTTTTCATAAACTTTAACTTTAGTAGATTCTAGATTCACCATTACTTCAACGTTTGAAACACCTTGAATTTTATCAAGCATTTCTTTTAAATTATCTTCATAACTCTTCTCTATTTCATCTACATTTGAGGTGCTTTTTGATTTATCAGAAAAAGTTTCCTCTACTGGTTTATCAACTTCACTCGCTACATTGTTGAGCGATTGATTATCTTCTGTTGCTGAAGTTGAAAAAATATTGCCAATTATGATTAGTAACAGTCCAACTAAACCAACGACTAAAATGTATCCTGCCTTTTTAGATATCTTGCCTCCATGTTCAGATTTTTTTGTTTGCAAAAAATCCTTTATTTGTTTCTTCAAGGTGTACCTCCTTCCCACAAGATTGTTAACTTCTTGTTGTCTATCTCCCATGTATCCTGTAATAATAGTTTAATTCCATTCACATCTAGCTTATTAACTTCATTCGCTACTGTCTTGTCCGTATTTATTACAACATCCTCAATAGCACTCACTTCTCCCTCCCCTTCAGATGATTCATCAAGATACACAATGACTTCATCAAAATTCTCATCAGTAAGCTCTGTTTCTGCAAATAGTTCAGTCTGTGGAAACTCAATATCTGATATTTCTAACTGATAATCTTCCTGTAATGGCTTTTTTGCCAGTTCCTTTAATTGGACAACCGTTTGTTCTAAAATATATGCATTCTGAGACTCTTGTATTTCACTTTTTTGCATTTTAATTGAATTTTCTACTTGTTCCCCCTCTGGTTGCTGGTTCATGATTTGTGAATATGACTTCTCCAGAGCCTGTTGGGCATTAAAATCAAACAAGAAAAATAATGGCTTCAAAAAAATTAATATTAATATTAGACCAACAACTAATTTGATATATTTTTTCATTGATGTTGCTGGAATTAATAGATCGACTATGGAAGCTAGCAAAAGGAATATAATAATTTGTGTAACCCATTGAGTAAGGATCTCCATTTCCAGTCCCCCCTAACGCAGGAGAAGTGTAATATTACTTGCTGCAACCAAAATGACTATTGCAAGAAAAAACATTAACGTTACCGCTAACAAACAGGCCAGAATATATACAATATAATTACTTATCGTGTTTAGGCTGGTTATTATCGGACCATCACCAATTGGTTGCAGGACAGCTGCTGCCAGCTTATATATCAGCGCAATAGCAAATATCTTAAGTGCAGGAAATACTGCTATTAATACAATAATTAAGACACCAACGATTCCAATGGAGTTCTTTAGCAGCAAAGATGCACTTAAAATAGTATCAGCGGCATCAGTTAATGTTCTCCCGACTACCGGAATAAAGTTTCCAGTAACAAATTTAGTTGTTTTCATCGCTACTCCATCAGTTATGGCAGTGGACGCCCCCTGGACTGACATTACTCCTACAAACACTGTTAAAAACATCCCTAAAGCACCTAAACCAACTGTTTTAAATAAGTTTGCTAAATGTGTCACTTTATAATTATCATTCAAGCTGCTAACAATTAATAAGAGAGCTGATAAGAATAATAAGGGTAAAATAAACTTTGAAACTAACACACCACTAAGATTTATTAGAAAAATTACAATAGGCTGAAAAAATGAGACAGTAATAACATTTCCAAGCGTAGCCATAATACTTAATACCAAAGGAAGTAAGGCAATCATGAAACCACTCATTGTGTCAATTGCTTCTTTAGCATAAGATACCGCCAAGTAAAAACTATTCAATGCCAAAAAGATTAAAACAATATAGACTACAAAATATGCAATTTTGCTAACAGTACTTTCTTCAAAAGCAGCATGCATGGTCTGTAAAACCATTGAAAATAATGTAAGCATTAATAAAAGTCCAAGTAGTTTCCCATTCATAATGAGCTCATGAAGGAAATATTCAATAAAACCCCATAACGTGTTTTTTATTGAAAAAGAACCGTTATCCTTAATGAATTCAGAAATGCTTGTTTTCTCGAGCTCTGGTAAATAACCTCCATAATCATTAACTAAGGTATGCCAAAAGGATTGCATGCCATCTAGTGAAATATCATTTAACATCTTATCTTGTATATCATTTGAATTGGGTTCAGCTGAAACAGATTGTTGTCCAATTAGAAGTACTAGCAGAATTAGAAGAATAATGATAATCAACTTATTTTGTACCATTCAGCATACGTACTCCTTTCAAAATCTTGTCCAGTTCTAGGCTGAAGGTATGAAACTTAATATTGCTTCGATGACAGCAGTAATTATTGGAATTGCCAATAGCAGTATGAATATCTTTCCGGCCAGCTCAATTTTAGATGCTACTGAACTAAGCCCTGCGTCTTTCGTTAAATTTGCTCCAATTTCCGCAATATAAGCAATCCCAATTATTTTTAAAATGGTATTTATGTACATACCATCAATATTGGCTTTTTCTCCTAAAGACTCAATTAATTGAAAAATAATTCCAATTTGCTTGATGATTGCTAGAAATATCAGGACTCCGGTAACAACAATTACAAAGAATGCAAAAGAGGAATTCATATCTTTCAATACGATATATAGAATGCTTGCAACAATTCCTAGAACAACAATTTGTATAATATCCATCTATCACTACCCCTGGAAAAGGAATACAGACTTTATCTGCTGAAATAGATCAGAAAGTTGATTAACAACAATTACTAGAACAATTACAAATCCGACAACTGTTGCAAAGTGTGCAATATCCTCTTTGCCCATCTGTTTCAAAATCGTATGAATGATAGCTACAATTATTCCAATACCTGCAATCTGAAATAAAATTGACGCATCAACAGCCATTGATGTACTCCCTTCCCTCTATATGAGCAATAATACTATGAATAACCCACACAATAACCCTAAACTTTTAGCCATCTTGCTATATTTATATTGACTGTCCCTTGCATCTTCCAACTCTCGATCCAAGTGTTTGATAGTTAAGTGAATATGTTTTTGCTGTTGTTCAAAGTCATGCTGTCCAAGTGTTCGACCGAATTGCTGCAAAATCTCTTCTTCATTAGCACCAAGCGCCGATTCTTTCATCAAATCATTCACATGTTGATTCCAGACATTGTATAAATAAACACTTTGTTTATTTAATAATGAACGACTTAATCGATAAAAAAAGATTCTTGTTGGTTCAGGAATTTGCTTTGCTATTGTATGAAAAGCATCGTGTAAGGGTAATTGACTATATAAAATTTCTGCCTCCAATATCTGAAGTGCATTTTTCATTTGTCTGATATGCTTCGGTCTTGCGTTTAATTTCCTACTAAACTCAAACCCTATTAATGTTGTTGTGCCTATGAAAAGAAGCGCTCCAATCCACTTCATTCTTTAAGCACCTCGTTTTCTGTAAAATATTTTCTTCTTTTTGATTATATATACGATGAATATATCCGGGCTGTCTTTGTCTATCCAACAAGACAATTCGTTGAAAAACATCGTACTCGAATAACGGTTTTAATGATGGTCGTTTCTTTAACTCCTCAATAGATTTCCCATGTATTGTACAAATAACTGTAACTCCTGTATTTATTGCCTCCATTAATGCTTGTACATCATTAGCGCTGCCAATTTCGTCCACTATAAGTACTTCAGGTGACATTGATCGGATCATCATCATCATACCTTCAGCTTTTGGGCAAGCATCCATTACATCGGTTCTTAAACCTAAGTCATGCTGTGGTATTCCTTTTTTTGAGCCACCTATTTCTGAACGTTCATCTATTATTCCAACTTTCTGTGCTGACACAGTACTCCAGCCTGTACCAATTAATCGTGCAACGTCACGTATTAATGTCGTTTTTCCTGTTTGTGGTGCGCCAATAAAAAGTGTGTTTTGATAGTTACTATCTGTATAAAGGTATGGAATCAGTGACAAGGCAGCTCCGATCTTCTGTTTAGCAATACGTATATTAAAAAAAGCTATATACTGAATTGCTTTAACTGCTCCATTTAATGTGTTCACTTTTCCAGATAAACCAACACGATGTCCACCTTCAATAGTGACATAGCCTTCACGTAATTCATCTTCCATACGGTACAATGAAAATTCGCTTAATTGATTAAGCACAAAGATACTTTCGTTGCGATCAGGCTTTATTGATTCAATCCACTCAGTATGATCATCAAAAATCAGTTCGACCGGTTGATTTAAGCGAAAACGAATCTCTTGCATAACCTTCCAACGATCTTTAGTTTTGGATTGTATTGCTCGTCGAATTCTTTCTGGAAATAGGCGCAATATCTCTTCCATAACATGTCCCCACTTTTTATAGTATCTTTTTAATAGATATATGTTTTTAAGGAGAGATTATGACTAATGAAAAGCCATTAGAAAACTTAGTTTATGGTGAAAGGATATTATGAAAGCTTTTTCTAAAAGATTGTTGCTATTGTAAAAACTGCACCATAGTGAAAATTTTCTTTTGTGCCTTTTCCTATATTTTCAATAATGGTTGAGTGCTTAGATTCATTCCGACAGAATACTTCGCTTTCACCGCTCCGCGTACAAAAGCGACATATACTCCAGCTATCGCTTGCGTAGTGTCTTCTTAGTCATGGTCACGGCCTAACTTGGTATTCACCAAGCCTTAGTTGCACTTATGCAGTAAGAAATTTTTTATACTTTTGTATAAATACACCTCTCTAGCTCTATTACAAATTCTTTTTCATAACAGATGGTTGCTGCGCATTGCGGATCAACGGGGGGTTTAACGAAATAAATTTTTACTATACCTTTTATTTTTTAACGGACACAGGAGAAGCTATTTCTATAAAAAAGATACTTTTTCGAATTTATCCGGACACAGAAGCCCTTATTTTACGTATATCATGGTTAATAGAGGGGATTTGTAACAAATAAGGTCCCTGGTGTCCGTGAACATCACCATTTTCCTGTATTTCAAACAAATAAGGCCCTTGGTGTCCGCAAAACCTCTCAACATTATTTATATGAAAATTCGATTACAACATTTTCATGATAGATGGTGGGTGCGCACTCGGCAGCCATGTTGCTTTCTTATCTGCTAAAAAAAAGAACGATCCCTTTTTATAGGACCGTCCTTCTCAATTTATGTTTTTTCTACGCTCTTGAAACATATTTACCGTCGGATGTATTAATAACTAATACTTCTCCTTGATTAATAAAAAATGGAACTTGTACAATTAGGCCAGTTTCTAATGTAGCAGGTTTTGTTCCACCACTAGCAGTATCACCTTTTATACCTGGCTCTGTTTCTGTTACGGCTAGCTCCACATTATTTGGAAGTTCTACACCAATTACTTCTCCTTCATAGGTGATAATAGATACTTCCATATTTTCTTTTATATAGGGTAGCTGATCTTTAAGCTGACTAGTTTGCAACTCTAGCTGATCGTATGTGTGTGTATTCATGAATGCATGACTATCACCAGATGCGTATAAATATTGCATCTTACTCTGTTCGATGTGTGCCTTATTTACTTTTTCTCCACCGCGAAATGTTTTTTCCTGGATATTCCCACTTCGTAAGTTCCGTAATTTTGAACGAACAAACGCCGCACCCTTTCCTGGTTTTACATGCTGAAAGTCCATAACCTGCCAGATATCATTATCAACCTCAATCGTCAATCCTGTCTTAAAATCATTTACTGAAATCATTTCTAAATCCTCCTCTATCCTATAGATGAATTAATTCTTTAGAAGAATGTGTTAGTCGTTCATTTCCCTTTTCTGTAAGAACAATATCATCCTCAATACGACAACCGCCAACATTTGGTACATATATTCCAGGTTCAACAGTTACAACCATACCAGGCTCCAGTTTTTTATCTGATCTGAATGATAGACCTGGTCCTTCATGAACCTCCATCCCAAGTCCATGTCCAGTTGAATGCCCAAAATACTCGCCATAGCCTTTTTCCTTTATATAATCTCTAGTAAGTGCATCTGCTTCTTTCCCCGTCATTCCTGGTTTCACACCTTCAACACCAAGTAACTGTGCTTCCAGAACAGTGTTATAAATTGACTTTAGCTCATCATTTATTTCTCCAACGGCAACAGTTCTAGTTGTATCTGAACAATACCCGTTAAATAATGCACCGTAATCTAGTGTGACAAGCTCACCTGATTCAATCTTTTTTTCTGAAGCTACTCCGTGAGGCAATGCAGCACGATAACCTGATGCAACAATTATATCAAAGCTTGAAGAGGTTGCCCCTTGGTTTCGCATAAAGAATTCTAGTTCATTTGATATATCTATTTCTTTTACACCTGGTTTAATATAGCTCTGAATATGTTCATATGCATCATCTGCTATTTTCGCAGCTTGCTTTAATATAGTCAGCTCTTCGTCTGTTTTGATTAAACGAAGCTCCTCTATCAATCCGCTAACAGGTACTAACTCAACTTCAAATTCCTTCTTATATATTTCATAAGTATTATATGTCACATGGTCTTTTTCAAAACCAATCCGCTTAACATTTAATTGATTCAATTGATTACTAATTTCTTGATGTATTAACTTTTTATGTTCTATAACGGTATACCCGGCAGCCTCTTCGTTAGCCTGTTCTATGTAACGGAAATCTGTAATAAATCGTGTTTCATCCTTGCTTACGATTACGGCACCTGCTGTCCCTGTAAACCCTGTCATATACCTTCTGTTTATTGGGCTAGTAATTAAAATGGCGTCAAGATTATTTTCCTGTAAAGCCTTGCGAAGTCTATTCAATTTCTCCATCGTATCATCCCTTTCTATTTACTTTCCAAAAATGCCAGCGCTGCCAGTCGATAACTTTTCAATCCGAACCCTACAACTTGTCCATAACATGCTGACGCAAGCATTGATTGGTATCTAAAAGCTTCTCGTTTGTGTACATTAGAAATATGGACCTCAATTACAGGTGTGTCAATTGCCATAATAGCATCACGCAAAGCAATACTTGTATGAGTGTACGCTGCAGGATTAAAGACTATTCCAGTATACTTCCCGTTAGCTTGATGCAGACGGTCAATTAATTCTCCTTCATGATTTGATTGAAAACAATCTAGCTCATGCCCATGTTTTTGTGCTAAATCTGCTACCTCGATTTCAATGTCATGTAACGTGAATTTCCCATAAACTTCCTTTTCCCGTTTTCCTAACAAATTAATATTAGGGCCATTTAATAGCAAAAGACGATTCATCGGCATTTCATTCCTTTATAATTCATATAATTACGGACTATTTTAGTTTATCATAAACAAAAACTTTTGAATAATAGTAAAACCATAGATTAATTCTGCTTTTCTTTTATCTCTTCTTCCTTTCTTATTGTATCAGCATAGTCGTATGAAATGGAATATCCAATAAAAGTTCCATATAATATAAAGAGACATAATGTGGAAACAATCGTATACCTGTTCAAATCCATTAAATTTGGTATATTTGGGAATATTGGCTGTACGATATAAAAGACAATAACCCATAAAATAATTCCATATCCGACACCCATCCAAAGTGAATCAATTTTTTTAAATATCCCGTAATAAATAAACGCTGTTAACAGTGATAGGACTCCTACCATCAAAATGGATAGCATATTTCCCAGCCAGCCATCTGTCCAATCAGCAGTTATCCAGGAACGGATTAAATAACTTTTTGGTGCAACCTCGGAAAAACTCAAATAATACATAATAACACCAAAAGAACTAGCTATTAATCCTCCTACAAAACCGGTAATTAAAGATCTGGACATAAGAGACATAGGTCTTTCCTGTTTATTTTGCTCTAAATTTTTACCCTCTTTCAATACAAACACCTCCATTTATATTGTTACCAATTGCTTTAAAACGAATCACTTCATTATAATTACAATTATTTTTGAGTAGTTAAATTAACCATTTTCTAGTAAAATAAAAGAAATACAATTAAATTGATCAGTTTATTAAAGAAAAAAATACAGTATTGAATATTTTGAGCAGGAACGGAAAGAATTTAAAGTAGCAAAACGTTTTTTGAATGAAGATATAAAAGTAGAAAATAGTGGTATAGATTAGTATGCAATAATTGAAAGGAGGTCGTGCAAATGGTTCGCAATAAGTTTTCCGCATTTGTTTATGTAATAATAGGATTGGCTGTCATTGGCGTAATTGCACAGCTTTTTACAAATACAGCTTCCTTCCTTACTAACATAATAATGATGCTTGGATTTGGCGTAGCAGTTTTTGCGGTAATCTATTTTGTCTTTCTCAAAAAAAGAACCGCTTCCCACGATACTAAGAAATATAAGCAAGCAGTGAAACAGTCAAAATCAAAATACACAAACCAAAATAACAAACCACGTCCTACTTCTAAACGTCCACAGCCACTTCAAATGAAAAAGAAGCTAAATAAACGTGCATCTCATTTACGAGTAATTGATGGTAATAAGTCAAAAAGAAAAAACCGAGCTACTTTTTAGATAGCTTGGTTTTTATTTTGGCCAATATCTTAAGAATTGATCGGCTTTTTCTTTGCCCATTTTTATAAGTTGTTCTTTTGTTATACCACTAACACTAAAATTCATTGATTCAACATGCTCCACCGGGATAAACATTATGTTACTTATTTGAGATTTAGAAATGTAACGTGCATCATGCGCCTGTATCATCGTTGAAAATAAGGCATGAAACATATCAAGTGCATTACTTACTTTACGCGGGGACTGTTGTTCAGGATAGCCACTCAATTTAACCCCTAATATCGGTCTTTTATTACGTTTGTTTTCACTTTCAAAAATCCACAATGGGAAATTGCTCAAAAGCCCCCCGTCAACAATCAGACTTTTGTGTTTCGATTTGCCCTGCAGTTTTTTTGGCATAAAAAAATAAGGAAACCCTGCACTCATTCGAACAGCCTTTGAAACAGAAAAATATTTTGGTTCAATTCCATAGACCCTTTCTAGATCATCTGGTATAACAACTAATCTGCCAAGTGAAATATCACTGACTACCACTTTAAGATAATCGGGTTGCAAATCATTAAACGTATAAATATTTTTATTAGCCAACTGTCTGTATAACCAGTTCTCCAGTTTGTCGCCTTTATATAGCCCCATTTGAAAGTATAGAAAAATCCATTTTGAATATGGAATTAATGTAGTCCATTTTGGTGCATCCAAAAGTTTATGCATATCTAAGTCCTGAATTAATTTCTCGATTTCATCAATTTTATATCCTGCTGCAATCAAGGTGGACATTATTGCTCCTGCAGATGTTCCAGCTACTCGTTCAAATGATAAACCTTTCCCTTCAATGCTTTTAAGCGCACCAATAAGTGCATAGGCCTTCACTCCACCACCAGAAAACACGCCATCAATATTCATGAATTCTCCCCTTGTAAAAACCTTTATTATATATTAGGAGGATACAGGTGGAATTAGAACACATATACATATCTAATTTTAGTTATCTCTCGTCGTTTGCTTTAATCTTTTTTAAATCATCAATACGATTCTTATCTTCTTTAAAGTATTGTACTAAGTCACCAATTCTGTCTATTGAATTCCAGCTTAGATGATGCTCAATACCTTCAACATCTTCGTATATTTTATCATTATCTACACCAATAATTTCAAGAAAATCCTCAAGTAACTCATGACGAAAAACTAATCGCTCGCCAATCTTTTTTCCTTTTGATGTTAAAATAAATCCTCTATATTTCTCATAATTTAAGTATTCATCTTTATCAAGTTTCTGGACCATTTTAGTCACTGATGATGGGTGCACTATCAGGGCTTCTGCAATATCGGAAACACGTGCATAACCTTTTGTTTCAATTAAATTATAAATTTGTTCAATATAATCTTCCATGCTCGGTGTCGGCATAAACTCAACTCATTTCAAAGAATAAATTTTTAGCATGCGCAAAAATGTTTCTATAAAAAATAATACAAGATATCAACGAATTAAACAAGTATTCTTTTAGATGACAAAATCAAAGGCAGATTTCTAAAAAAAATGTTATTAATAACTAGAAAACTTAGCATTCATTAAGCCTTTATGATGAATGTCATAGTTGCACTCATACAGTATAAAAGTATATACATTCATAACTGCCAAGAGGATATAAACTTTGGCACATTTAGAATTTTCTTTTGTTACGCTTTCTCTCGAATGATGGTTGAGTGTTTAGATTCGTTCCGGCAGAATACTTCGCTTTCACAATTGGAATTAAAAAGAACTACGCGTTTCTTGGAGCTGACAATCTAAATGGTTTTAAATCTTGTTTGTCCATCATGATATGCACTTGTTAATTTTCAGGCTAAAGTGAGCACAATCCAGCACAGGAAATAAACGAATACTCCTGCGGAAGGAAAGGCATCGGCGAGACCCCGCACGAAGTGTATAACCGTAACGGTATCATAGCACTGAAATTATTTTTCCACAGTTCGTCGCAGTTTATATCAACTGCGAATAGTAAATAGCAGCAAAATGTTGAAAACAGCTAAATAAAAAGAAAAGAACCAACTTGTAGTCGATTCTTCCCTTAAATAACTTATAATCCACATTTAAGCTGAGCTCCACAGCTTGTACATGTGTTGCATCCCCCAATATCTTCCACACTGCCTTCTCGGCAAACTGGACACGTATCACCAACTTCTGAGCCAATCATAACGTTGGTTTTATCTAATTCCTGGATGGTGTCCATTAATACAACTTTAGGCTTTTCAGTTTCCTGAAATAGTTCAGTCTGTTCACCCTCTGAGTTTTCTTCAGCTTTAAGCGTCAGTACTTGTGAATCTCGACTGCCATCTACATAAACAGTTCCACCTTTAGCACCACCATTATATAGTCTATGGTATACATTCTCTACTTGATCAACTGTATAACCACGAGGTGCGTTTACTGTTTTGGAAATGGAGCTATCAACCCAACGTTGAATAACGCACTGTGTATCCGCATGTGCTTCTGGTGCAAGATCCATCGCTGTTACAAAGAATTCAGGAAGTTTTTCTGAACTTTGATTAGGATTCCTATCTAAATATTCTTGTACAATTTCAGCCTTAACTTCAATGAACTTCCCTAGTCTTCCACTTCTATAGTAAGAAAAGGAGAAATATGGTTCCAAACCTGTGCTCACACCGACCATTGTTCCAGTGGACCCAGTTGGAGCCACAGTCAAAAGATGTGAATTTCGTATACCATATTCTAAAATATCCTTTCTAATATCTTCAGGCATTTTCTTCATATAACCAGTGTTTATAAATGCCTCACGTAGCGATTTAGTTTCTTCGTCCGTGTTACCAATTAGGAATGGGAAACTCCCTTTTTCTTTGGCTATCTCAATTGATTCGCGATATGCAGTAGTTGCAATTGCTTCGAAAATTTGATCAACTAGATTATTACCTTCAGATGATCCATATTCTGTTTCACAATAAATCAGGAGATCATGCATCCCCATAACACCTAGTCCAACCCGACGTTCCCCAAGTGCTTGCTTTTTGTTTTCTTCTAAAAAGTATGGAGTTGCATCGATTACATTATCTTGCATACGCACTCCGGTTTTAACGGTTTGTTTCAATTTCTCGAAGTTTACAGTGCTAGTATCTTTGTCAGCCATTTCTGCTAAGTTAACTGCTGCAAGATTACAAACTGAATATGGTGCAAGTGGCTGTTCCCCACACGGGTTTGTTGCAACTACTTGGTCCCCATATGCTTTTGCATTTGTCATTTCATTGGCATTATCAATGTAGAATATTCCTGGTTCAGCTGAGTATGTTGCACATATATTTATTAGATTCCAGAGTTCTTTAGCTTTTACTCGACGATAAACACGTACGCCGTAGCCCATTTCTTCCCATTTTCGAACATCGCCAACTTTGTCCCAGTTCTCGTTATATGCTTTCATTTCTTCTTTTGTATAATTTTCAACATCAGGAAAACGTAAATCATAGGTATCATCATCTTCGACAGCATCCATTAGTTCTTTTGTAATACAAACAGAAATGTTTGCTCCAGTTAAGAACTCTGGATTATGAACAGAATAGGTTCCCCCAGTTAATAACTTTTCTTCTGCTTCACGGATAGCAGCATCTGTAAAACCACCTTGTCCTGGCATGGTATTGTAGTTTAAGATACCTTGATACAAATCCACTTCTGTTTCCGTCAATGGTGTGAACTGCAGTTTTTCCTGTGCTAAACGCTTAATTTGTTCATCTTCAGTATTTTCTATCAAATAGCGTAGAATTCTCGGATTCTGCATTTTCGAGATAATAAATTCGATAATATCAGGGTGAGAATCTACTAACATAATCATTTGAGCCAATTTGTTACGTTGATTCGTTAAAACAACTCTCTAAGTCACCTTAGAGTTCAGACCATATCTTACACATTTAAAATGTGTCCCCGCGCTTCGAAATCACTTGATTTCTACTCTACTCACTTCCGTCTAAGACGTGCTTTCGATGGTCGTTGAACCTTCTTCTATACAAAGCTTGGCTGCTGATTGTCTTTTTCCACTCGCTGTTTTTTAGCATTCACGCTTACTGTTTCCAGTTACGTTGTAGCCAGCAAGTCATTAAAGAGTTTCCAGCAATTCACGAGGTTAATTTATAGACGAGGCACTTTTGTTTACCACGTCTTGATCCGCCTTGTTCTACCAGATGTGTAAGTTTTGCAATATCATCCAGCCAGGAAACTGATCCTGATGACTTTCCGTTTACACCTCTTGCTAATGTATTACGAGGTCTTAGAGTTGATCCATTTGTTCCAACCCCACCACCTCTGCTCATAATCTCCATCACCTGTTTACGATGATCAGATATTCCTTCTCGTGAATCTTTGATGTAAGGCATGACATAGCAGTTAAAGTACGTAACATCTGTTTCGGCACCAGCACCGTATAATACCCGTCCTGCTGGAATAAAATTCAACGACCCTAACTCATCCGTAAACTTCTCAAACCACTCTTTCTGCTTCACTAATGTCGTTTCAACGTTGGAAAGCCCTGTGGCATTTCTTCTTGCAATTTGTTCATAATAAACTTCCAAAGGTTTATCAATAACATCAAGTGAACGCTTTACGACACCCGTAGAAGCTTCTTGCTCATTATCCAGTACAGATACAAACTGTGAATCCACTTGAATATCTGCTTCTTTATGCTGCCAGTCTATTGATTTTACATAACCCAGTCCACGTGCAGGAAATTTCGGATCTGCTTTCACAGTTAAAACGACAAAGTCGCCTTCTTGCAATGTCTTTTTCTCAGTATCCTTAAAAGCATATCGATCCAGCATAACCAAACGGGATACACCTTTGTGTGTAATTTTCATGTCATCGGTAATAGGATGTACTTGCGGAAACGATTTGATGTCTTCATTTAGCATTTTAATATCTATTTTTTTTCCGCTCTCAACAGCAATCGACATTTTTTGATCGCTCCTTTAACTATTTATTTGTTATAATATAAGATATCATAATTGATATACTAAAAACAATATATAGTGTTAATATTTTAAAATAAATACTATATATTGAGATTTGAACAAATGAATTCTAATCTGTCAATCATCAAAACGTGATAATATATCGAGAAAAATAGAGAAAAATTAAGGAAGTTACTAAAAACCCAGTATTCCTCACCATTTTCATATACTTCATATTCATTCTTAAATACCTACTAGATTATATAGTTTTAATACTGCATTACTGTGCTTTTTTAACAATTATTAGTGTTCAGCCATAACCAAAAAATAAGTAAATAGTCCTATCAATAAAATAAGATAAGAAAAATACTTTGAAATAATAGCTAATCCACAATATAATAGAGTAGACACAAATGAAAGTTACGGGGGATAAACAATGGAATATTTAGTAATAGGAATTGTCGTTTTAGTCGGAGTAGGAGTTTTCCGGTATTTCAGACAAAAAAACGTCGTCACCATATTAACCGAAGATCAATTTCGTGAAGGTTATCGCAAGGCACAGCTAATTGATGTAAGGGAACCACAGGAATTTAAGAAAGGTCATATTCTTGGGGCCAGAAATATTCCAGTGACACAAATGAAGCAACGACTTGTGGAGATGCGAAAAGATAAGCCATTATACCTTTATTGCCAGAGTGGTTCCAGATCAGCCAGGGCAGCTCAGTTACTTCACAAAAAGGGGTATACAGATATAAATCAGCTAAAAGGCGGATTTAAAAAATGGACAGGAAAGATTAAAAACGGATGAGGTAATTACCTCATCCGTTTTCTTACTTATCATATCGTAATATAGGTTTCCTCGCTGCTGTTGTTTCATCCATACGTTTAACAACTGTGTTGAAAGGCGCTTCCTGAACTAATTCCGGATTATATTTCGCTTCATCGGAGATTTTCATCATTGTACCGATAAAACCATCTAATGTTTCTTTTGATTCTGTTTCTGTTGGTTCAACCATCATTGCCTCTTCTACGTTTATTGGGAAGTAAATTGTAGGTGGATGATAGCCATAATCTAGCAAACGCTTAGCAATATCTAGTGTCCGCACACCTAATTTTTTCTGTTTTTTACCTGATATAACAAATTCATGTTTACAGTGTTGCTGATATGGTAATACGTATTCCTTCTCTAGTTTACGCATCATGTAGTTTGCATTTATTACTGCGTACTCACTCACCTTTTTGAGCCCTTCAGCGCCCATAGTACGAATATACGTATATGCACGTAAATTAATACCAAAATTCCCATAGTAAGGTTTAACTCGCCCAATTGAATCAGGACGATCATAATCAAAGGTATATAAATTATCTTTTTTAACAAGTAAGGGCTTTGGTAAATATGCAGCCAATTCACTACTAACACCGACTGGGCCTGATCCCGGACCACCGCCGCCATGAGGACCTGTAAATGTCTTATGCAGGTTCAAATGTACAACATCAAATCCCATGTCCCCAGGTCTGGTATATCCCATAATTGCATTTAGGTTTGCTCCATCATAGTACAATTTGCCACCAGCACCATGAATTATTTCAGCCATTTCCAATATCTCGGTTTCAAATAAACCTAATGTATTCGGATTAGTAAGCATTAAAGCTGCGGTATCCTTACCAACAACTCTTTTAAGATCCTCTAGATCTACTAAACCTTTATCATTAGATTTTACCGTAACTGCATCAAACCCTGCCACTTTAGCTGAAGCAGGATTTGTTCCGTGCGCCGAGTCAGGTACAATTACTTTTGTCCGGTTGTAATCGCCATTTGCTTCATGGAATGCACGAATCATCATCAATCCAGTCCATTCACCTTGTGCTCCTGCGGCTGGCTGTAAAGAAACTTCATGCATGCCAGTTATCTCTCTCAGGGACGTCTGCAGATCATACATCATTTCCATGGCACCTTGCACACTCTTGGGATCCTGATGTGGATGAATATGACTAAACCCGTCAAGTCTTGCAATATCTTCATTTATTTTTGGGTTATATTTCATTGTACAAGAACCCAATGGATAAAATCCGGAATCTACACCATAATTTCGCTTTGATAAAGCTGTATAGTGACGCATAATTTCCAGCTCACTTACTTCAGGTAAATCCGGTGCTTCCTTTCGAATATATGAATCTTCAAATTCATTTTCTAAGTTGAATTCCGGAACATCAAATTCTGGAAAACTATAACCGGTTCTTCCTTCTTTACTACGGTCGAAAATTAACGGAAAATCTGTATTAGCCATGAATATCCCCCAATTCTTTTACAAAAGTATCAATTTCTTCTTTTGTACGAATTTCTGTTACGGCAATCAGCATATGTCCTTTTAAGTCAGGGTAAGCCTGTTCCAGATCATACCCGCCGATTATGCCTTTGTCTAAGAGCTTTTCATTTACATTTGCAACATTTTCAGAGAGTTTTACAACTAATTCATTGAAAAATGCCCCCTGTGATATTACTTCAATACCAGTTTCCTCTAATTTTTGCTTAGCGTAACGCGCTTTTTGCATATTCAATACAGCCATTTTTTTGATACCATTCTTACCAATTGAACTCATTGCTACAGAACTCGCAAGTGCATTTAACGCTTGATTTGAACATATATTCGATGTGGCCTTATCGCGTCTGATATGCTGCTCTCTTGCCTGTAGTGTAAGTACAAACCCACGTTGCCCATCTTCATCTGCTGTTTGGCCAACTAAACGTCCAGGAACTTTACGCATTAATTTATGAGTTGTCGCAAAATATCCACAGTGCGGACCGCCAAATTGTGCAGGAATACCAAATACTTGAGTGTCCCCTACAACAATATCAGCGCCAAACTCACCTGGGGGCGTCAAATACCCTAATGCTAATGGGTTACTGGATACAATAAACATTGTTTTCTTTTGTTGACTGATCATTTCGTTTACTTCATGCAATGGTTCGATTTGGCCAAAGAAGTTTGGATACTGCATAACGACACTTGCAGTATTTTCATCTAATTCATCATTTAGTTGCTTCAAATCTGTGCGCCCATTATGATGATCAATTTCAACAATTTCAAGGTTTGGTCCTTTCGCGTATGAATCTATAACTGCTCTTGACTCAGGATGGATAGCCTTTGATACAAGAATTTTTTTACGCTTGGTTTGACCAGCACTTAAATTTACAGCTTCCGCTAATGCTGTTCCGCCATCATACATGGAAGAGTTGGCGACCCCCATACCAGTTAATTCACAAATCATTGTCTGAAATTCAAAAATTGCTTGTAATTCCCCTTGTGATATTTCGGGCTGGTACGGTGTATAGGCTGTATAAAATTCTGATCTTGAAATCACATGATCAACAACTGAAGGAATAAAATGATCATAAACGCCGGCACCTAAAAATGAACTGTATTCTATCAGGTTTGCGTTTTTCTTGGCCATAGCTGCTAGTTCTTTTTTTAACTGTGCTTCATTTGCCGGTTTTTTGAGCTCCAATTCACCTTTAAAACGAACTTGATCGGGAATATCAGAAAATAGTTCTTCAGATGACCCAACACCAATTGTTTCAAGCATTTCCTTTTTATCAGTTTCAGTCATTGGTAAATAACGAAATTCCATGTAAAAAACCCTCCCTATTTATCGCGTTTGTAAAATGGCGTTTTAACAACTTCTGCCTTTAGTCTTCGTTTGCGTACTTGTACAAACAGCTCTGTCCCAAGTTCAGCAAACTCGCTTTTCACTAGTGCTAGCCCGACATTCTTTTGCAATGTTGGTGACTGTGTTCCAGTAGTAACAAATCCTACTTCAGAATTTTCGGCGTACAACTGATATCCCGTACGAGGAATACCTTTATCAATCATTTCAATACCTACAAGCTTTCTGTCAGGACCATTTTCTGCCTGATGCTTCAGCACTTCTTTTCCAATAAAGTCTGCTTCTTTGTTGACTTTAACTGCAAACTTCATACCTGCCTCAATTGGGGTTATGTCTTTTGAGAGCTCCTGACCGTATAATGCTAATTTCGCCTCAAAACGAAGTGTATCTCTTGCGCCAAGCCCGATTGGTTCCACACCATCATCCTCACCTGCTTCAAGAATCAGCTTCCACAGATCACTTCCTTTATCGGCAGCGATATAGATCTCAAATCCGTCTTCACCTGTATACCCAGTCCTGGATACAATTGCACCTGAATCGATTGTAGAAAAGTAAACAGAGTTTTCAAAACGGAAAAATTTTATTTCACTTAGATCGGTATCTGTCAAGCGTTGAAGAATTAATTCAGCCTGTGGGCCTTGAAGTGCCAGCTGTACATACTCAGATGATACGTTTTCAATTGAAACCCCTGTGTCATTGTTTTCTGTTAACCATTCAAAATCTTTTTCTGTATTGGCTGCATTCACAACTAATAAATAGTGGTCTTCCTCCAGCATGTAAATAATAAAATCATCAACTGTTCCACCATCGTGATAACACATAAATGTATATTGTGCACGCTTTGGAGTTAATGTGGAAACATCATTTGTTGTTACTTTCTGTAAAAAATCCTTGCTGTTTGAACCTTTTACCATAATTTCACCCATGTGCGAAACATCAAATAATCCAGCTTTTGTTCTGGTAACTTCATGCTCATGCTTTATACCCTTGAATTGTACCGGTAAGTCCCATCCTCCAAAATCGACTGTCTTCCCCCCTGCTTTTTCATATTCAGGAAACAATGGGGTTCTTTTCAGCTCACTCATTCCATCCACTCCTTTAATTAATCTTCCACATAAAAATAGAGATTTCTCTGATATACAGGGAAATCTCTGTCCTTCAACCTGAAAGTTGCATGCCAAGGAACTGAATACAAATTCCTAAAAGCATTTGCTTCGTTGGTGGTTTACCAAAAGTAAACACTCTCCAGAGTTGCGTCATACAAGAGTCTTTTTGCCTGAGAGATTCACACAATGTTTGCTCCTTCGGCGTTACATAAAAGTAAGCTCTCCCCTTGTACTCATTCGCATAATGAAATTAGTTATTTTGGTTATACTATGTATCAGTTACTAAGAAATATCTACCTTATTATAAGTCTCATTATAGCATATGAATAAGGTAAAAAGTAGAGATAAGATAACTCTTTTAAAAGGAAGTATGTTATGGACCGCATTGAACTTCAAAAAGATTCCCTCTTTATTGATAAATTCGAAACAACTCTTGAAAAAGAAGGACCCTTCTCACCCTGGGAGCTTTTCCAAATGACCTATCAAGCCGAGTTAACTACTATGGCGCCATCGTTTGAAGGGTTAAAATCACTAGATTATTTGCCACATATGGAATTTCTTGAACACCAAATATCCTGTGCTAATCAAGTTATAGAAGAAATGAATGGCCGAGCAATTTTAGCTGATGAAGTAGGGCTTGGAAAAACAATAGAAGCTGGTCTTATTTTAAAAGAATATATGCTGAGAGGACTTGTAAAAAAAGTACTCATACTGGTTCCCGCTTCCCTCGTAAATCAATGGGCCAAGGAATTAAATGAAAAATTTTATATTCCAGCAATTCCACATCGAAAGAATTATTCATGGGATCAGACTGAAATTATGATTACATCTATTGACACAGCTAAGCGTTCCCCACATCGCGAACATATACTTGATATTGACTATGACTTTATATTAATTGATGAAGCCCATAAACTGAAGAACCACAAAACAAAAAACTTTGCGTTTGTTCGATCGTTAAAGAAAAAATATTGTTTATTATTAACTGCTACACCAGTTCAAAATCGTTTAGTGGAAATATTCAATTTGGTATCCATTTTAAAACCAGGTCACTTAGGCGATTACGACAGCTTCCTGGAACAGTATGGTAAGGACCGTAAAAAAATAAAACAGGATAAATACCTGAAACAATTAGTCCAAAAAGTAATGATTCGAAATACACGAAAAAACACGGAATTTGATAAGGTAAAAAGAAAAATCGAGACGATATGGATTGATTTTAAAAAAGAAGAGCAGGATGTCTATTCACACCTGCAAAGTGTAACAGAGGTCTTTGCTACATTCTCAAAAATTACATTACTTAGAGAGCTCTGTTCATCGAGAGAAGCATGCTTCTTATCACTACAGAAGATGATGACAAGCAATGAAAAAGTAGATGTAATAAAACCAATCACAGATAAAATTGAACAGCTTCCCCAACATGTAAAGGCTGAAAAAGCAGTAGAAGTCATTAAACAATTAGGCGATGAAAAAGTAATTATTTTTACTGAATACCGTGCTACACAATTATACTTACAATGGTATCTGAAAGAGAACGATATTACATCAGTACCTTTTAGAGGCGGATTCAAAAAAGGTAAAAAAGATTGGATGAAGCAATTGTTTGAAAATCATGCACAAGTATTGATTGCGACCGAGGCTGGTGGTGAGGGAATTAACCTCCAATTTTGCAACCATCTGATTAATTATGATTTGCCATGGAATCCGATGCGATTAGAACAGCGAATTGGCAGGATACACCGCTATGGTCAGCAAAATGATGTTCATATTTACAATTTGGCAATTCGCGGTACCGTGGAGGAGCATATTATGACGCTTTTGTATGAAAAAATAAATTTATTTGAACAAGTTATTGGCCAATTAGACAGTATTTTGGCCGAACTGAATATAAATGACATAGAATCGGAAATACAATCCATTTTTTCTGAATCCTCTTCTACTGGTGAGGCAAGAATAAAACTGGATAACCTTTCTTCAATCATCAAATTAACACATGATCAGACAGAACAGAAGGAGCAGCAATATGGCAATTAAAAATTTACACCACTTTTTAGAGTCTTATTTTACAGCAAACCACTGTAAATTTGTCTATAACAATGAAGGTGTTCTTACTGTTCAGTTAACAGAGGATATGGATCGTGCTTTAATGAATCGGCCGTTTTATTGGCATTACATTAAAAAGATTGGTAATCCCGGAGACCCTATGCAGCTCACGTTAATCACAAACCCTGAAAAAAGAGATGAAAAAGGGGAATGGGTTCATTTCGGGAGTCCACGATTACAACAGATTCTCAATAAGTTAAGACAGGAAGAAACGTATACGAAACTTTTTGAACGTATAGACACGAATCAGAAAACAGCTTTATTTCCATGGCTGGTTACGAACATTAAAATCAGTTATCAAGGGAAGCAGAAAAGAGATGAAATCTTTTCAATTGGTCTGCACCTGGTAAATGGCTCCATGAAAACAGATATGATGGAGCTTTTAGAAGAGAAAACACTACATTTGACGATCTCAGATTACTGCTATACTATTTCGCCGATAATCAGACTAAAAAGCGGATTTACCAGGATTGAATCTGTTCTTGAAAGTTATATTCAAAATCAAACACACGATTGGGCAGAAAAATCACTTGAAACAATGGAAGAAGAAATTAAACTGCTAACCCATTTTTACAGTAGAAATGATAATGAAGAAAATACGCAACAAGAAATGTATAAGGAAATTGGAGAAATTAAAAAGCGGTATAATCCACGCATAACTTTCAAAGTTATAAATGGCGGTATATTTTATTTAGCAGAAAACGCTATTAGTTAAAAAAGGCAAACCTTATAAGGTTTGCCTTTCATTGAGTCTTTTTTAGCAAGAGTTTAAAAGCAAATGGTAAAATGCCTAGCCACTTGGATGAATAAACTGGTGGATCTGTTTTATGCCGTGACTTTCTCAGTTTTTTTTCTTCCGCTGGAGTGTCAATATATGTTGTAATCTGTTCTGTCATATACTTTATATATTCATTCCCAGACATAATAACCACCTCAATTCATTTAGGTATTATTATTTTTAACAGCATGTAGAAATTTTATTCTTTAATTACTTTCAGATTAATAAAGCTTTAACTTCTTCAGTTATTTCTATAGCTGTTTTATTGTCTGTATGTACTATTATGTCTGCATCTTTCTCATATAATTTTTTACGATGAATAAATAAATCCTTCTTTTCCTGGACATTATTACTCCATAATGGCCTTGTCTGGTCATCTTCCAAACGTTTAGCTATCTCATCAAATGAAGTTTCTAAATAAACCACGACTCCGTTTTCCTTCATAAATAAAACGTTTTCTCCCTTTTCTACAATACCCCCACCTGTTGATATAACGCAATTTTGTAAAGGTGTATTTTTTAAAACTTCAGACTCGTACATTCGAAAAGTGCCTTCCCCATTATTTTGAAAGATCGCAGCTATTGTTTGTCCATACACTTCCTCAACCATATGATCAGTATCAATATGTGAAACACGTAATGAACTACTCAACATCTCACCTATAGTGCTTTTACCACTACCCATAAATCCAATTAAATAAAGTGTTTTCATGATTTTAACCCGCCTTAAAAAATTAATAATATTATTTTTTAAAAAAAGAAGGAGTTGTGCAAACTATGTCGAATATAGTCTAACTAAGGAGGTGAAATATTATTGAACACAGCTTCAAGTCTTTCACAACAGCTTCTTCAATCTGCTATTACTACCAATGCTTCGGATATTCATTTCTACCCTTTCCCGAACCAAGCAGACATCTATTTTCGTATATTCGGACAAAGAATCCTTCACAAAACGATTCCCATTAATCAGTACCAATTATTACTTACTTACTATAAGTTTACATCAGGAATGGATATAGGTGAAGTTCGCAAACCACAAGATGGAACAATTGACCATGATACTATGACAAATCGTTATTCCCTACGATTATCCACGCTTCCCTTAAACCATATGGAAAGCCTTGCAATCCGAATTCTCCCACAGGAAGACAACCTTACCCTTGATAGGCTATTTCTTTTTCCAAACCAATTAAACAAACTTAACGAATGGATCTCAAATCGCGCAGGCATCATTCTGTTTACAGGTCCAACAGGAAGTGGTAAAACAACAACGTTATATGCCTTGCTTCAAACCATTTTAACAGAAAAATCTTATCAGACCATTACCTTGGAAGATCCGATTGAAAAGGATATAAATGACATCCTGCAGGTCCAAGTAAATGAAAAAGCGGGAATCACATATCAGACTGGATTAAAGGCCGCTCTTAGACATGATCCTGACATTATAATGGTGGGTGAAATAAGAGACAGTTTTACTGCACAGTTTGCTTTTGATGCTTCCTTAACTGGTCATTTAGTTCTCAGTACGTTACACGCCAATAATGCATTGGGAACGATTCATCGCTTACTGGAGATGGGTCTGAAGCGCTCTGATTTAAAACAATCACTTATTTCAGTTGCAGCATTACAGCTACTACCTGTTCACGTTAATAATACTACAAGACGTGGTGCAATAATCGAGCTATTGGATGGAACCTTTCTGGAAAACACACTGGATGGGATTGATATTAGTTCCAAGGAACAATTTCATACATTTCATCACTTACGAAAGAAGGCTTTTGCTTATGGTTTTATCTCTGAAGAAACTTATTACTCAACTGGGAAATAAATCACCCAAAAAGGAAATTCAATTACGCTTTTTAAAACGCGTGGAACGGTTATTGACAAACGGTTACCCACTGATATCAGCTCTTGAAATTATTGATTGGGATAACCAACTTAAATCGATTTCCACCTCCGTTATTACTTCACTAAAAGCCGGTAACTCACTTGATCAAGCATTAGAAAAAGAGAACTTCAACCCATTAATTACATCCTACTTATACTTTGTTCGGGCTAATGGCGATCTTCAAGCAAACATTGAGAAATGTATCTCTATGTATGAGCAACGTGTACTTTATGTAAAGAAGTTTCAGGAAACAATACGCTACCCATTGATTTTGCTATTCGTATTTGCACTACTGCTCTATTTTGTTAAGCAATCGGTCCTCCCCTCCTTTATGGATCTATTTAATAACAACACTGGAACAGCTTCAACAGTTATGTTTTCCATTGTTTTAATTGAACTATTAGGAAGGTTACTAACTATCATGATACTGATTACTGTTCTATCTCTTGTTCTGTGGCAAGTAATTAAACACAAAGTCAGTATCGAGAATCAAATTAAATTTTACCGATTAATACCTATCTATCATCAATATAAAAGAATGCAAACTTCATTTTTATTTGCCACACACGTCAGTTCTTTACTGAAAACAGGTATGTCGATAAAGCAAATACTCTTTAATTTGTCACAGCAGCGAAAACAGCCGATCCTTTCATATTTTGCCTTATTAATGACCGAAGAGTTATCAAATGGAGTTTATATAACGAATTTATTGGCGAATTTACCACTTCTTGATAAACAGCTATCAACTATTTTTCAAAAAAATGCAGATGTAAATGCACTTGAGAAGGACTTAACAATTTATGCAGAATTACAAACGGAAGAAATACACCGAAAAGTTATGAAAGTTATTACCTATATGCAACCGGTTTTTTTTATCATTTTAGCAAGCTTCATCATTTTTATTTACGTCACATTGATGTGGCCTATGTTTCAGTTAATTAAAACAATATAGAGGAGTTGGAAATTTTGTTCAATAGTCAAAAAGGATTCACTTTAATAGAAATGCTCATTGTCCTTATGATCATTTCCGTACTAATTATTCTAATGGTCCCAAATTTAAGTGACAAGAGTAAGGAAGTGTATGAAAAAGGGTGCAACGCCTTGGTAAATGTAGTCCAGGCACAGGTCGATGCGTATTATATAGAAAAAAATAGTTATCCAGTCGACCTAGAGGTTTTGGAAACTTCAGGTTACATTACTGAAGAGCAGAAGAAATGTCCTAATAATACTGAATTGCAAATCACAAATACAGACGGTAAAGCAATTGTCAGTATCCCCTCTGGAATTTAATGCAGTCTAAAAACGGTTTTACTTTAATCGAAGTTTTATTCGTTCTTGCCCTTTGGTCCGTATTACTACTTATTAGTGCCCCACTACAATTTTCCATTCTAGAAAAACAGGAAGAAGATAATTTTATGGATACATTCGAAATGGATTTACTATATATGCAAAACAAATCATATGGTTCAAGAAATTACTTTCGTTTAATATTTACCGAAAATAAAAGCTATACGATAACAAAAAATTCCAATTTAAAAATATTGATAGAACGTAGAATTCCTAAAGGATGGAAGATAGATTATTTAAACCTGCAAGTTATATCATTTAATCATAGAGGAACTATTGTTGATCCTGGGAGTTTTATGATTCAAACAATAAATAACAACTATAAAGTTACCTGTCCACTTGGGAAAGGGAGGTGCTATATTGTTAAACAATAAAGGCTTTTCTCTTATTGAATCCCTTGTGGCCGTAACTCTCCTAATGATGATGATTTCAACTCTTATACCGATTACAAATTTATTGATATACGAACGGGAAATACTGCATCAAAAGCGACTGTTTGGAAATGAATTACATGCTGAACTTCAGCCATATTTGTGGGATGGTCAGGATAGTATCCCAACTGAATATTTCAAAACAGTTAATGAAACAAAACTTAAATTTATTTTTTTAGCTAAAAATCAACTGCTGAAAGGTTGTGTAGAATGGAAGAATGTTAAAAATAAAACTAATCAAATTTGCCTGTATGGATATTCTGCAAAATGAAAAAGGTTTTTCTTTTCTATCAGTTATTTTGACTAGTACC
The DNA here is from genome assembly GCF_900102415.1 of Virgibacillus salinus. Lineage (NCBI taxonomy): Bacteria > Bacillati > Bacillota > Bacilli > Caryophanales > Bacillaceae > Virgibacillus > Virgibacillus salinus. The sequence continues at coordinate 337,025 of NZ_FNKD01000002.1, read as the reverse complement.
ATTTTATTTATAATAATACCCTTCACCGGTTACCTATTAAATGGGGTTAATTTTACATCCAACTATGAAGAACTATCCGTTCAACAGTTCTATTACTTTCTGCGAGATGATGTAATAAAATCAACTGACATAAAAGTTGAACCAACCAAAATCATTCTCAATCAGCACGACGGTTCAGTTGTTACAATTGAAAAATATCAAGATTTGATTAGGAGACAAGTCAATTCTGAAGGTCATGAAATATACTTACGGCATGTACAAAACATTAATTATAAATCAACTGCATACGGCTTTCACGCCTCCATCACATCCACAAAAGGTGAAAACTTTGAAAAAACAATTATCTTTTACCGGTAATAGTAGAGGATTTATTCTCCCTTATGTTCTCTTTATAATAGCAATTGCGTTAATTATCATTACAGCAAGTATTAATATGTATCAAAATGAAATACAGATAACCAATAACCAAATTGATCAACTAAAAATAGAAACATTAATACAAATGGCACGAACAACATTTAAAGAAGAATTACTACTTGGAAAAGAAATGAATAGTAATCCTGTTTATTACCAGTTCCCTTATGGCTATGTACAAGTGGATTATATAGAATTAGATGAAAAAGAATATCATCTATTTTTCAATATTACAACTGATTCTGAGGCCACCTTTACAATAACCAATAGACTACATTTAGAATAATAATTTCAATATGTATCATAATATCAACTATAAAGTTGTGTACATTTTTTAACAAATAAGCAATTTCACACATCTCACCATTAATATTCACTATAATGATAGTAACAAACATAGTGAGGTGATAATCGGTGGAACAAACACTAAAAGTAACGAATGTACTGAGTGACCCAACCAGATATAATATTTACCAGTATTTAATAAAGCACCACCAGGAAGTGTCTGTTGTTGAGATTGCCGAATTATTCGATATCCATCCGAACGTAGCCAGACTTCATCTATCAAAACTGGAAGACATAAATATTGTTGAATCCTACTCCCTAAAAACTGGAAAAGGTGGTCGGCCAAGTAGAGTTTATCGACTTTCAAATGAAGTAATCGAGTTAAATTTCCCGCATAGGGATTATAAATTACTTTCTACAATTGCAATTGAATCATTTGTTGAATTGGGAGAAGCCGGAAAACATGCATTATACCAAACTGGTTATAAATACGGGAATAAAGTAATTGAGCGATATAACAACGGCCCCTTGTTTGAGGAACTTACAAAAGAACAAAAAATTAACATATTAGAAGATGCTGGCACAATGCTTGGAATGTATCCGGACTTTCAATATAATGCTGATAAAAACAGTGTAACTTTTCAAATTAAAAACTGTCCCTTCAAAGAGGTCGCATCAACTAACCTCGCTATGGTTTGTAAATTACACAACAATTTTTTAAAAGGTATGTTTGAAGCGTTGTTTACGAATGTAGACTTAATTGAAAACGAAAATATGTTCAATGGATGTGAAAATTGCACGTATGTGGCAAAACTTTCTATTGTTTAATAAAATTTATTTTACATTATCCTAATCGTCGTTTATAATAACAATGATAAGGTTACCTAAAAGGAGGGGGAAAACATGGATCGAATGTTTCGTGTCCTTGCCTTTTGGACAGGTATTTTCACAGTAATGTTTTATGTAGGAGACATGCAGAAAACAGCACTACTATTCCTAGTTCAAACGGCATTTTTCCTAACAGTAAGTTATCTGAAATTATCAGAACGCATGTATATGTATTTATTCGGAGCTTACTGTACTGTATTTTTTATTGGATTTACATGGTATTCAGAATTCATATTAGTGCCTGGATTCGGGCATTAAACCAAAAACCCTGCTTACATATAATGATGCAGGGTTTTTTATTTTTTTGTGTTTACACTATTGACATGTTGTTAATATACAATTATAGTAATAACAGTAGCTTAACTTTTATCCCTAACCAACAAAAGAGCAGAGCACATCCCCCCTAAAGCCCTTCTTATAAAAGAAGGGCTTTTTTGTTGCTTAGTGGCCTATAAAGTCTAAGGTAACTGTACTTCCGAATCAACACGCTCAGCCCGACGTACAAGACTGACTAGTGTCGGTCATGCCACAGGACCTAGCATCAGCTGCTAGCGTCTATTGTACTCCCCTCCCCCAGTCTACGTTAAGATATCAAGGATGTTCGACAAAAATCGCCGTTTCTCAACCCACCAGCGATTAACGGGCGCAGTCCATACGGCGTTGAACAGGCGCTGTTGTTCGGCTTCTTAACGGGGTGAGAAAAATGGATTATTCTGTTTTTCATTTCCGATAGTTGTCTCTGGCCCATGACCAGGACTTACAATATAGGATTCCGGCAATTTATAAAGGTCATTACGTATACTTTGCTCAAGCTGCTTAATATCCCCACCCGGCAAATCAGTTCTGCCTATACCTCGATTAAATAATACATCTCCACTTATAACATGTTCTTGCTCATGGAATATAAAACTAACACTACCAGGCGAATGTCCGGGGGTATGTATTATATCGAATGATATTGTTCCTATCTGTAATTTTCCTGGGGTTAAATAATGCTCGGCACTTTTAGTTTTAATCTCGCTCCCCATAAATAGTAATGACCCATTTAACTTTGGGTTCTCCAGCCATGCCGATTCCTCCTCGTGAATATAAACATTGATGTCATAGTAATTTCTAACTTGATCAACGCCACCAATATGATCGAAATGTCCATGGGTTAGTAAAATCGCTTTTGGTGTAAGAGTTTTATCATTCAAATACTTTATTATTTTCTCAGGATCGCCACTGGGATCAATCACTATTGCATCATTAACGTTATGTACGATATAGCAATTCGTGCCTAGTGGACCTAAAGACATGCTTTTAAAGATCATTATCAACCCTCCATTGAATATTTGTTCAATATTTTCGTTACAATATAACTCGACAAATCCCATTTTATACTATAAAATAAGAATAGGAAACTGCTTGTTACATAATAATAAATTAATAAATTGAAGAACTCATAGTAAATTATCACAATCAAAGAAATTTCACAAGGAGGATATTTTCATATGATTTTAGCAGTAATACTTTTGCTTGTTACACTGTTGTCAGTAGTATCAGTAATCCGTCAATTGAAAATTAAAAATGTATTCGCACTTGGTTTCTCGGCCATTTCAGCACTAACTTTTGGCTTCTTCTCCATTGCGACCATCATTACCGAAATAGGAAATTTATAACCATAAACAATAAAAACTAACTATTACAGTTAGTTTTTTTTTATGGTAAAAAGCTGATCCACATAATGGATCAGCTTTTTCAATTCACTTATTTACTTTTTGAAAAATCCACGAATCTAAATAGATCCCCATAAATTATCTCGTCTGAATATCCTAGTTCTTCTTCTACTTTTTCCTTAATAGGATCACATGCGGACTCTGCTTTACTTTCAGAAGTTGCGTTTTCTTTAGGTTCTACTGGTTCTCCAGTTTTACGATTATAGCAAATGTCACTTGTCGAAACATATTTCTGACTTACAAAGTCTCCATTTCGTAATGCTATATAATCTTTGCGGTCTTTACTGAACAAGTCATTACCGAAGTATATATCATTTTTAGTTGATACACCCAACATGTGTAGCAATGTTGGTTTAATATCTATTTGACCAGATACTTGAGACATTACTTTACCATCATCATGTCCTGGTATATGAATAAACATTGGTACTTCTTGTAACTGTACATGATCATATGGTGTGATTTCTTCTTTGTCTAAATATTGACTCATAGCTTTATTGTGGTTTTCACTAATACCATAGTGGTCACCCATAATAACAATGATAGAGTCTTCATATATTCCAGCATCTTTTAACTGTTGAAAGAATTTCTCAATTGCTTCATCAGTATATCGGACTGTTGGAAAATAATTATTCAGCGTATTGGAATTTGAATCATATTTATCAATTGAGCTATCTTCTTCACTTAATTCAAATGGAAAGTGATTTGTAAGTGTAATAAACTTTGAATAGAATGGCTTTTCCATCGACTGTAAATACTTGATCGATTGTTCGAAAAATGGTTTATCCTTCAAACCCCATCCGACAGAATTTTCTTGATTCACTTCATAGGCTTCTTCACCATAAAAGTGATCGAATCCTAAGCTGTCATACATTTGATCTCTATTCCAAAAGCTTTTGTTATTTGAATGAAATACCGATGAGTTATATCCTTCTTCCTTCAAGATCTCTGGCATTGCGTTATACTCATTCTGACCGTGCGTAAAGAAAACGGCACCTCTCGATAACGGATAAAGTGAGTTTTCCGTCAAGAATTCAGAATCAGAAGTTTTTCCTTGTAGTGTTTGATGATAGAAGTTTTCGAAATAATAGGTACTATCATCATTAACTAAACTGTTTAAAAATGGTGTTACTTCTTTACCATTTACTTTTTTATTTATCACAAAGTTTTGGACAGATTCCGCTGAAATAAAGATAACGTTCTTATCCTCTGCAATACCATGTAAAGGTGATTTACTGTCACTTTGAATATTTTGGTTTACATACTCTTTAATATCAGGTAATTCGTTGCCATCTGCAAAGACCCGCTGCGTTTTCACTTTTGAATGAACTGCTAAATCGTAAACATGATAATTAAACAGCCCAATATTTTTCACCAAATATTCACGGTCAAATGCACGAGTGAATAATTGAGGTCTTTCCATCTCAGCTAGGAAAAAGTTCCCTGCAAGTAGCATTAATGACATCGCTAATGCAAATACTCTTCCACTTTTTTGATAGCTGACTGACATAGCATTTGGTATTTTCTTACTTAAATACCATATAATTGCTACATCCACAACAAATAAAATATCGTATACTTCAATCAACGTAAAAATACTTGAGCCCAAGTCACCCATATTACTTGCCTGGAATAATTGTGGCACTGTTATAAAGTCGGTAAAAGAACGGTAGAACACAAGATTAAAGTATATAATAAACGTTCCAATTAATGCTGTGTAACGTATAAATTTCATTTGTCGAGACTGTTTTTTAAACCATACACTTATTGAAAAGAATAAAAAAGCAGAAACAAATGGATTTATAAACAGGATAAATTCCTGCATCGTATTTTCCAAGTCAATACTAAATAAAAATCGATATATAAAATAAGTCTTTAATCCAAATAATAATGTTGCAATTATAAACAACGGCATTTTGACTCGTTTTAAGTTCATCTTAGACCTCCTACAGTAAAACTTTTAACATTCTACATTACTATACTTATTCATTTCATTCAATACCCGTAACTATATTTTTAAAACGTGGCAAAAGACCTATACTACTATATGACGTTTATCTCCATCAAAAAGTTTCATAGAATTTATATTTTTTTATTTTAACGGTAATTAGTTAACAAATTATTATATTAATAGAAGAACTTCAAAAAGTAAAGGTTAAAATGTAGTGTTCATTAACTTTTGTTTCACTAAAAATGCTGCACCAATTATTCCAGCATCATTCCCAAGCTGAGCAACTTTTAGATCGCATACTTCACTTACTCTGCCCAGAGCATATTTACGGAAAGCATTATCAATACTATTTATAAATCCTTCCCCAGCTTTTGAAACACCACCGCCTATAAGAATCTTGGATGGATTTATAATTGTTGCAAGATTTGCGATTACTAACCCAAGAACATCTGCTGTATGGTCAATAACTTCTTTACTTAAAGCATCACCGTTATTTGCTAATTCAAAAATATCTTTAGTCGTTAAACTTCCATTCTCTCGATATAAGGATGCTAAACGACTTGTTGGATTTGTTCCAATTATATTCTTAGCTTGTCGAACTATTCCAGTCGCTGAAGCAATAGTTTCTAAACACCCTCTACGACCACAATTGCACTGATAACCGTCTTTTTCAATGGTAATGTGACCAATTTCTCCTGCTGTTCCATTTTCACCATTTAAAATAGTACCATTGGCGATTATTCCGCCACCAACTCCTGTTCCAAGGGTGATAGCGATAAGATTTCTGGATTGCTCACCGGCACCTCGCCAATTTTCGCCTAGTACTGCGATGTTTGCATCATTTTGTACAAATACAGGCAAATTAGATATAATTTTTAATTCATTCGCTATTTCCATATTCTTCCATCCGATATTAACAGCTTCATACACTCTTCCTGACTCTTCATGTATAAACCCGGGAGCACCTAGTCCAATACCAGTAATTGAATCTTTGTTTAATTGACCTATTTCAATTTTTTGTCTAAGTGAGTTCCAAATATCAGTCAGAATTGAAGTACCGCTGTTGGTGGCATTAGTTGGAATTTCCCACTTATCTAGGATATTCCCCGCTTCATTAATTATGCCAAATTTAATTGTTGTACCACCAACATCTATACCTATAATGTTTTGATCCATTAGGAACTCTCTCCTTTATCAACTCGTATTCGAGATGCTTCTTGTCGAAGGAGTAATGTAGCCTCCTGATATTCGTTTGGTTCAATAAATTGTGACTGATATAATTCTTTAACTTCAGCTTCCATTAGTTCAAGATCTGCTAAACGATCACCAATGTATATAATTGTTCCGAACCTTTTCAATAATTGTCGTACATCATATATAGTTTTCATTTAATCACCATTTACCATTATACCAAAATGTGTTGAAATAAGGAACAACAAAAAACCAGACCGAAAATATTAACGATCTGGATCCTTTGGATGTAAAAATGCTGGCCTTCTGTTTTTTAATGGCATGGGTGAACGAAGGAAGACGTCACGAAATGCCCGAAATGAAAAAGGTAGTAACGGCCAAAAATATGCAGTTTTGAATGAATTCATTCTTACTAAATACAGAATCCAGAGTGTGATTCCAACTGCATATCCAATTGGTCCAAATGATGCTGTTACTAATAGTAGAAACATTCGAACCAATCGATTTGCCAAACTCAATTCATAACTTGGTGTCGCATAAGTACCTATTGCAGCTACAGCTAAATAAAGAACAACCTCACTGGAGAACAAACCAACTTCCACTGCAACTTGTCCCATTAATATTGCTGCAACTAGACCAAGTGCAGTTGCCAAGGATGATGGGGTATGAATTGCAGCCAGCCTCAACATATCAATTCCTACTTCAGCTATTAAAAATTGTGCAATCAATGGAATAGATCCAGGTTCTGATGGACCTATAAATTCTAGACCGGTTGGTAAAAACTCTGGACTTGTGGAAAAAAGGTAATAAAGCGGTAATATGAATAGTGATACAAAAACTGCAATAAATCGAATAAATCTTAGATAAGCACCAACCAATGGTTTTTGCCGATAGTCTTCAGCATGCTGTAAATGATGCCAATATGTTGCTGGGGTAATCATTACACTTGGTGATCCATCGATAATGAGGAGTATATGTCCCTCATATAAATGAGCTGCAGCTGTATCGGGTCTTTCCGTATACCGGACAGTCGGATATGGATTCCAATGTCGCCCACTTATAAATTCATCAATTGTCTTTTCAGCCATTGGCAAACCATCAGTATCTATCTTCTGTAACACTGTTTTCAGCTTCTGCACGCGATCCTGATCTGCAATATCGTCAAGGTAACAGATACAAACATCTGTCATAGATCTTCTGCCGATTTGCAGGTATTCCATGCGTAAAGATCGATCACGAACCCTTCTCCTGGTGAGGGCTGTATTAAAAACAATAGTTTCAACATAGCCATCTCGCGAGCCTCGCACAACTCTTTCTAAGTCTGGTTCAGCTGGTGCCCTTACTGGGTAGGTCCTTGCATCAATCATGATTATTTCTTCAATACCTTCAACAATCAAAGCTGCTGGTCCACCAAGAACCAAATCAGCCGCCTTGTTTAAATCTTCCAGACGATCTATCTCTATATAGGGTATATATGTTTTGAAAAGTTTTGTTAATGGATCCGGTTCCAGCTGCTCTGGTTCCAGCTGTGCCAATAATTTCATTATATAGTGCAGAATCTCATCTTTTGCAAATCCATCAATCAGAAATAAAGCCATCTTTCTTCCTGCGTACTCTAAATCCAGAGAAATTACATCAAAGCTTTTATCTACAGCCAACCTATCTTTCATATAGTCGACGTTCTTATGAAACGAAGAAAATAACGATTTTTTTTCTCTTTCCATTAATGTGTCACCCTCATTTAGAAATCTATAACTAGTTTGTTACAAGTCATTTATTCTATTCTTGAATTAGCATAAACGGTTGTCCAAACTCATACATTTTATTTTAAGTGGGAATTACAGAGGATGATAGAGGATGATAATTGAAATGAATAAGAGGCTTTTAGTTTATATAGTAATATTACTTATAATATTGCCTGTATTTGTCTACATCATGCAGGTAAAGACTGTTCCAACTATTACGTTTTTTCCAATGGACGAAAAGACGAGCTTTGAAATGGCAAATACCCGTCTTGATTTGATATCTGAAAAAACCAATGACTCCTATGAGATAATCTGGGAAAATGATTCAAAAAGTGATAAGGAAATATATTTAAGGCAAGATGCTTCCTTGATATTTGATAATGGCATGTTAAGAGGTATTCGAAGTAAATGGATGGAAGATACAGATAGAATCCAGACAAAGGAAAAAATTTACGGAGAGGATAGCAGCTATTTTCAAGCAATATCCTATCATCATGGAGAGATTCATTATCCAGACGATCAAATTAAAAGTATACACAAAATGACTTACGATCAATTATACGTTATCGATTCTCCAAACACTGTACTAGAGTCTTTTAAAACCCCTAATAATAAATATGAAACCGAGTGGGCAACATTACTAGATCATACAACACATCAGCAATTATTATATTCGTGGAAGTTGCTAATTCGTCACTTTGATATTGCCAGTGAATCTTACATTTCCGTTCCACTTACAGAGCTTTACAAATATAATAATGAGCCTCTTCCATCACTAACACAAAAACAAACAAATCAGATTATTGGCCAACTATGGGAAGGAATCTATAAAAATTATATTATAAATGCTAAGAATATTGAAAAAGACAAATTAAAAAGTTACGTGCCTTTAGTTTTGTTTGATAAACAGAATAAACATTTAATAGTTTTATATGAAATAAATGGTAATAAAGAAAGACTGATTCAGCAGTATCCTGAATTTAAATAAAAAGATCTCACTGTGGGTGGTTAGGTGGTTACCCTCAAAAGTGAGCTTTTAGGCAATTTTTGTCAGTTTTGTAGTTTTTTAATTTTCGCAGTATACATTCTATTAAAAAATAGACTTCTGTTCGGTTCATTGATCAATAATCTTTTCATAAAACTTTTTAATATCATCACCGTTTGGTTTTATTTCATATGCCTTTTTAATTCGTTCTTGTGCTTTATTTACCTGTCCTTGGTTATAATATATAACCGCTAGATTAAAATGTGCCTCAGCAAACTCGTCGTTTATCTGTATTGTATCTTCCAAATCATCTATAGCCGAATCAATTTTATCCAGCTTTACATAAGCATAAGATCTTTGAAACAATAATTCATCTGCAAGGTCATCAGGATTCCTTAAACCAATTGTAGTAGCCTCTACTATTTCTTCATAATTTTGCACTGCTGCTAACTGCTCAGTTTTCATCAGCTGATAGGATGGGCTATTCAAATTATGTTGGATGCCAAATGTTATTAATCCAAAGATTATAATTGCATAAAGAAGGAGCGCAGAAAGCTGTATAGATATCTTTTTCATCCGAGGCAAATGCAAGATTGCCGAAGCAATAAATCCTGTAATTAATCCTCCCAGATGTGCTCCATTATCAACTTGAGGAACCATGAATCCAAATACAAGGTTTATTCCAATAATTATAAGTAAGTTTTTTCCCATCGTTTGGAAAAATAATTTTCTATGAATTAATCCAAAAAATAATAAAGCACCGAAAAGACCAAATAACGCACCAGATGCACCCGCTGAGATGTTAGTGGTAAATGCAAAACTAGCCAGTCCACCACCTATACCTGCTAAAAAATATATTAAAATAAAACGGATTGAACCATATATTCGTTCAACAGCCATTCCTAAATAATAAACAGCAAACATATTCATAAATAAGTGCAGGAATCCAATATGCAGGAACATAGATGAGACGATACGCCACCATTCACCATTTTCAATAATAGCAGGATTATACTTTGCTCCATACTCAATTAAGGTTTCTATCGATTTACTACTACCATTTAGTTCAAGTAATAAAAACATGATAATGTTAATGCCCAATAAAAAATAGGTTAAAAATGGTTTACCATTAGAGAATACATTGTCCGCCTCATTTTCTTTATTCTTCAGAATATTGTTCAATTGGGATTTATAATAATCAACACGTTCTTCCATATCCTGTTCTATCACTTTATGTGAAATACTCACATTTGAACTATCAATTGCTTCCTGCAGCCGTGAATGTTCTACTTCTTTTTCTTCCTCCGATAAATAGTAAACCTTCATTTTCATTGGATTCTTTTCATTTAATTGCATTGGTTTCTTAAGTATGTCCCAGTCATCTACCGGTGAATGGGAAGATATATATACATTATGTATTTGAATATGTTTGCCCAGAAAAAAACGTTTCATTGCTTTTGCTTTTTGAAAAACGACCCTTATATCCTTTTTTAAATGATTTTTCCAATCAAATCCTTTATGTATTAAGCGAACTACATACGATGTTTTATTTTTATATTTTTCAAGCCATATTTCCTGACCATTTTCATTTATGTGCAGTATTTCGAAGTCATCTTCTGCAACTAAGTTATATGCTAGTTTATAAAATGTATATTGCTCAGATAGGTACATTCGTTTTCCTCCCTGAAACCATCTTACCAAAAATAAATTTATTTTTCTTTTATTGTATATTAAAAGAAGCCGTCGTAGAACTAAGTGGTTCAGTTACGGAGTACAAAAAAGAAATGGCGCTCTTTATTGCTCCATTTCGTGGCTAATCAACACCACCATTAGAGGATTGTTGTGGAATAGGAAAGAGCATCAAATTGCTCTACAATTCAATGCTCAATTTGTACTACATTCTTACTACCAGTACTCCAAAGCTGATTACTTATCTTAGAACAGCTTTTTTAGAAAACTTGGCATTTGTTTAAGGGTTTCTTATGAAGATATATTTTGTTTTGTTAGAACTCCTTATACATTGGAGTGCAAGCCATGATGACACAAGTTCCATAGCTGCACTTATGCAATAAAAAGTATTTAAACTTTTTAACTGCTAAAATAAACAATCTAGTTTGTTGATCGACTGAACAAGTTTGGTAATATTTTATTACGGATTGCTGGCATGTTCATCGTAATCATAACTGCAATTCGTCGCAAGAAACTAATCGCCAATAGAGTGTTTACTATTCTATATCTCCATTTAAAGATTACTGTCACTACGGTCAATAAAAATGTAAGAACTAAAAAGATTCTCATCCTGACACCCTTTTCTGCTAATGATGTTGTGTTATTAATTGTTTTCAACATGTTGTGATTTTATGCATCAGGATCCAATATATCGATCATACCAAATTCTTGCCTGAACAGGGTCTTCAGTGCCTTGAACGAGAACACGCCCATCTTTGAAAATGACAAGACTTATAACTTCATTAAAAGTTGCTTTCAATAAAAATGGCGTACGTTGAACTATCGCTACTTTAGCTAATTGTTCTTCCCAGTTTTCCAAGTCCATATTTGATTTTTGATGAATTTGAACCGTATCACGCCCGCATAATACAGTCTCCCTATCTTGTGCAGTTCTTTGTAAGGCTGGATATTCATTTTTCTGGCATGTGCTACAGCTTGGGTCAGGACTTGACAATTTCATATCATATTGCTGGTTAAACCATATATCAACTGTTTTTAACGTGTTTCGTAAATTATTCTTATTTCCAGTCAAAAACTTTAGTGTTTCAGTCACCTGTAAAGAAGATATCATATCAACTGCAGGTGAAATCACGCCAACGGTCTCACATGTTTGGCCGTTATCGGTACCTTCGTTTGTAATACAACGTAAACATGGTGTTTCTTGGGGAATAAAGAACGCAGTCATGCCTCTTGAACTGACAACTCCACCATATGAAAATGGAATATTATGTTTAAAACAAATATCATTTAAAAGATAACGGGTAGAGAAATTATCTGTCCCATCCAATACTACATCAATGTCTTTTACTAATTCGTTTATATTTTCAATTGTAACGTTACCTACAATTGCTTCAATTGAGACAGAACTATTCATTTTTTCCAATTTATTTTTTGCGGCAATAGCTTTTGGCATTGCCTTTTTAGTATCTTCTTCATCAAAGAGCATTTGTCGCTGCAAATTACTAAGTTCAACATAATCACGGTCTATCAGGCGTACTTTACCAATACCTGCTCGTACAAGATGATTACATATCACAGTACCTAGTGCACCAGCACCAACAACAAGAACGGAACTCTTTGTCAACTTTTCTTGTCCTGATTCCTGTATTGGAGCAAACAACATTTGCCTTGAATAACGTGTCGAATCCACCATTGTATCTCTCCTTATCACAGAAACCCGCTTTCTGTAATTATTCTATCTACCGGAATATCCAATGGTTCAGCTGGTAATCCCTCTACTATTTGTTCATTGGAAGCAATGGATATTCTCTTATTTGGAAAATCACTCAAAAATCGATCATAATAACCTCCACCGAAGCCAATCCGAAATCCGTTACCATCAAATAAAAGACCTGGCACAATAAGTAACTCAATCATCCGTTTATCTATTTTTTCCGTTTTTTCAGGGATTGGCTCCAATAAATTATAATAAACCACTTCCAATTGTTCATATGTATTTATTTTATAAAATTCGAGTTTTCGGTCTTTTGGTCGGCATTTCGGCACACAGATAGACTTACCTTCATTCCAGGCGGTTTCAATGATTGGTTTTGTGTTCCATTCAAAACTATTGGAAATTGTAACACCCACAACAGCTGATTGCTTCCAAAAATCCGAGTTAACAACGTTTTGTGTCAGTATCTCCTCGATATTCTTTCTTTCTTCTTCAGAAAAACTCTTTAACATAGATATAGCATTCTTGCGTAATTCTGATTTATCCATTTGCTCACCCCTATCAAAAGTATATACAATCTTCGGTAAAAAATAAAACTCTTGCCTTCATCAGTGGCAAGAGTTTTATTTCAAAAAATTATTATTTTGTTTCACGATGCAATGTGTGTTTTTTTAGACGTGGGCTATATTTCATAAGCTCTAAACGTTCCGGGTTAGTACGCTTATTTTTAGTAGAAATGTAGTTACGGTCGCCTGTTTCAGTACATGCTAAAGTAATATTTACGCGCATATATTTTCCCTCCAAACTATAAAGTCTTGCTTTGGCAGATAAGAAGGTATAAATCCTCTTACTGCATAAGTGCAACTAAGGCTTTCGCTTTCTCCATTAAGGCTAGACGATAAGCCAAGTTTTCTAATAGGCATCTTTTATTATATTCAGACTTAATTATAATAGCAGATGTTAGAGAAACAATCAAGAATCTACTTGTAAAATATTGATGATTTCTCTTTTTTAAATTATATGTTATAAATATAATTGTACATGAATGGAGGGAAGAAAAAAATGATGTATGCGATAATTACTATTATTGTCATCGCTGTTGTATTACTTGTATTATCTTTCTTTATGAACGACAAATTTGACGAACTGGAAAGTGAATTAGAACAATTCTCAATTTCCACCATGCAGGATAATTACCAAATGAAAAAGAAAATTAAAATTTTAGAAGAAGAACTGCTTACCGATGACTTTTCCAATGATAACTTACATAATTAATAATTTAACTACTAGAGAGATAGGGGAAAATTATGAAACAACCAATTAGATCATTCGCACTTGGTCTCTTATCAGCTGGTATCCTCTTACTTGTAATGTTTTATTTTACAAATGATCCCAAAAGTAAAACTGAAAATATGTCAACTGATGACATGATTAAAAGTGTTGAAGCTGAAGGGTACCGTGTTTTAACAGAATCTGAGTATATTTCTGTTTCGGTGAAATCAGACGAGGATAAAAATGCTGGCGAAAATGCTAATAGCGAATCTCAACCGAAAGAAGAACAAAAGAATAATTCGACTTCCGATGAAAGTCAGGAAACTGAGACAGAAGAAACTAATGGTGAAGAGAAAAATGACCCAAGTACTGAGGAAAATAGTAAAGTAAACTATACATTAACAGTAAAATCCGGGATGGCACCATCGACTATCAGCAGCACATTGGCTGAAAATGGTATTATCGAAGACCGTGATGAATTTACTCAGTATATGGAAGAACAAGGGTATACAACGAGGGTTCAACTTGGTGATTTTGAATTAACAAGTAATATGAGCCATTACGAAATTGCTGAAAAACTAACTAATTAAGCTGTATTGCCACCGCAATACAGCTTTTTCTATCAAACTAGTTAAGTTTATAAGATTCTCCCTTCACCAGAAACAAAATACTTTCTCCGATATTGGTAATATGATCAGCAAATCGTTCGATATATCTGGCACTGAAAGCCATTTGCATTACAAATTGAATTTTTTCTGAATTTGTAGCTGTTTCGGTCAATAATTCGTGAATAATTCGTTCGTACAGTTTGTCAACTTGATCGTCCATCTCAGATAACTTACCTGCTATAGAAATATCTTCATATTGAAATGCATGCATAGCAGTATGAACCATTTCTACAGCCATGTCACGCATCTGTTTTATTTCATGATGGATTGTCAAACGGTGGTTCTCTCCTAAATGAATCGTCGATTTCGCAATATTTTTAGCATTGTCCCCCATCCGCTCTAAATCTGTTGTAATTCTTAATGCTATTATCAATCGGCGTAAGTCGGTTGCAACTGGCTGCTGTTTTGCAATCAGTAAAATCGTTTTATCGTTAATAGAATGCTCTTGTTCATCTATTTCATTATCCCGATCAATAACTTGATTTGCTAATTCAATATCCTGGTTATACAACGCATCAACAGCTCCACACAAGGCATTTTCTGTAGTTTGGGATAACACCATTATTTTCTCTTTAATATTGCTTAGGTCAGTTTCAAATTGTTCTCTAGCAACCATCAAAGTCCTCCTTTTATCTTTTATCCGAAGCGTCCGGTGATATAGTCTTCTGTACGCTTATCTTCAGGATTGGAGAAAAGTTCATCTGTATTGCTGTACTCTATTACTTCCCCATTCAGGAAGAAAGCAGTTTTATCCGAAATCCTGGCTGCCTGCTGCATGTTATGCGTAACTATTACGATACTGTAATCTTCCTTTAATTTTTGAACCAGTTCTTCTATTTTTGCTGTTGATATAGGATCTAACGCAGACGTTGGCTCATCCATTAATATAACATCCGGTTCAATTGCTAAACATCTGGCGATACAAAGTCTTTGCTGCTGACCACCTGACAAACCGAAAGCATTCTCCTGCAAACGATCTTTTACTTCATCCCATAGCGCTGCACCTTTAAGACTTTTTTCAACAATCTCATCAAGTACCTTTTTCTTTTTAATACCATGAATTTTAGGTCCATATGCAACATTTTCATAAATAGACTTCGGAAATGGATTTGGGTTTTGAAAAACCATTCCAACATTTGTCCTTAGTTCTTCAACTTTATACTTAGGACTGAAAATATCTTTTCCATTATAGTTAATACTTCCCAACATCTTTACGGATGGGACTAATTCCACCATACGATTTAGTGCCTTAATGAATGTCGATTTACCACATCCGGACGGCCCAATTATGGCTGTTACATTATTAGCCGGGATATCAAATTGAACATCATATAGTGCCTGATCGCTTCCATACCACAGACTAAAGTTCTTAATGGAATAAATTGATTTAGAATCTCTACTTTTTGGTTTAATCGTTGTATTTGGAACTGGTACATGTTTGGTCTCAGCTGCGCTATTCATCTTAAAAAACCTCCTAATTAAAATCGCTTCGAAAACTTATTTCGTATGATGACGGCAATCGAGTTCATAAATAGCAATATGACTAGCAATACAATAATCCCTGTTGATGCCACTAAATGAAATTCCTCTTGTGGTCTTCCGGTCCAATTGAAGATTTGAATAGGTAACACAGTAAAACCAGACCAGACATTTTCCGGTAAATAAGCGATAAATGAGAGTGCGCCTATCATTAGTAGTGGCGCTGTTTCCCCTATTGCTCGTGATAGAGCTAATATACCACCAGTAAGAATGCCTGGTATTGCTGCAGGTAACACAACACGGCGAATGGTCTGCCATTTCGTGGCGCCCATTGCAAACGATGCCTCATACTGGTTCTTTGGAATAGCCCTTATTGCTTCCTGGGAAGATACAACAATTATCGGCAGAATTAATAAGCTCATCGTCAATCCACCCGCCATAATACTTCTTCCCATTTCCATTAATCGTACAAAAACTGTAAGACCCAATAAACCAAATACAATGGAAGGTACCCCAGCAAGATTTGAAATATTTATTTGAATAAAGCGTGTGAATTTGTTCCTACTTGCATATTCCTCTAAATATATAGCTGTTCCAACACCCAGTAAAAGAGATACCGGTGCAGTTACAGCCATTAACCATAACGAACCGACTATTGCTGCTTTTATCCCGGCTTCTTCAGGAAACCTTGATGCAAAGTTTGTTAAAAAGCCCCAGTCCAAATGACCGATACCTTCTGAAAAAACCCGGTATAACAATACTATTAAAACCACTATCCCAAAAGCGGTAGCCGAAAAGAATAATTTATTCATAATCTGATTTTTAACTGATCGCTTACTCATTTTATTTTGAATAACCTGTTTATCGACCAAACTCATATTAGTATTCCTCCTTGAAACGACGGGAGATATATTGCGACAACAGATTCATTAATAACGTGAAAACAAACAACGTCATTCCAACCGCATAAATACTGTAGTATGTGGTCGATCCATAAGACGCATCACCTAAACTTACCTGAACAATATAACCTGTCATGGTCTGAATAGACTCCGTAACATCTAATGAAAGCTTTGGTGTTGCTCCAGCTGCGACAGCTACAATCATCGTCTCGCCAATAGCGCGTGATATACCTAATACAAATGAAGCAATGATTCCAGATAAAGCAGCTGGGACTACCACCTTTAACGCTACTTCCAGTCTTGTTGATCCCATAGCCAAAGCTCCATCCCTCATTTCATTGGGGACAGAACTCATTGCATCTTCAGATAAAGATGCAATCATCGGAATAATCATTACCCCTACAACAATTCCGGGACTCAACGCATTAAAAATTGGTAAACTTGGAATGACGTTTTGAAGCATAGGTGTAACAAAAGTCAAAGCAAAAAAACCATATACAATTGTGGGAATACCGGCCAATACTTCCAAGATAGGTTTAACGATTTTGCGTATATTTGGTGAAGCAAATTCGCTTAGATAAATTGCTGAGGCAAGACCAATCGGAATCGCAACAGCCATTGCAATAACAGTGATTAATAGCGTTCCTGATATTAATGGAAGAATTCCAAAACTCGGGTTTTCTCCAAATGGCCACCATTTCGTTCCTGTTATGAAATCAATAAAAGATACACGGTTAAAGAAAGTGATAGTTTCCACTAATAACGTAAGTGTGATGCCAATTGTAGTCAGTACAGATATTATTGCACACAGCAAGAAAATCGTTGGTGCTGCCTTTTCTGAAAAGCGAAGCAAGAAACGATTTGATTTATTTTTCTTCATCATGTCTTTAACGTTAACTGCCATATAAATACTCCTCTATAAAAACGTTTTGTTGCTGTCTGACAATAGCAATAACCTTAAACTATCTTAAGATGCAGGAAAGTGAGGAGAAGCATGTTCTGATTTAACTTCCCTCGCATGTTTTATTCCCGCAACCTTATTGTGTGATTTAGATTATTTACCTGCTAGTTCATCGATCTTTTGTAAGGCTTCTTCATATTTACTTTCCGGTTTAGCGACGTAACCTACAGCTTTTGCCATCTCACCAGCGTTTTCGAGTGTATATTTGGTGAATTCATATACTGAATCGTTTTGTAATGCTTCATTTTTCACATAGATAAACAGTGGTCTGGAGAATGGATTATATTCACCTGACTGAATTGTTTCCTGACTCGGTGTTACTGCTTCCCCATCACTGTTCACAATTGGTACTACCTTCAAATTATCTTTGTTTTCCGCGTAATAAGCATATCCAAAGTAACTGATACCATTCAGTGATCCAGTAACTCCCTGAACAAGGACATTATCATCTTCTGATAAAGAAGCGTCCTGACGAATTTGCGCATCTCCTAATACAACTTCACTGAAATAATCAAATGTTCCAGAATCTGCTCCTGGGCTATAGAATTTGATCTCTTTTTCAGGCCAGCCCTCTCGTACATCAGCCCAAGTCTTTACTCCACCATCTTCACTCCACATTTTAGTCAGTTCTTCGACTGTTAACTGGTCTACCCAATCATTTTCTTTGTTTACTACAATTGATAATCCATCAAGAGCGACTTCAATTTCCGTATACTCAATTCCATTTTCCTCAAGTAGTGCTTTTTCATCTTCTTTGATAGGGCGGGAAGCATTTGAAATATGCGTCTCACCTGCGATAAACTTTTCAAAACCGCCACCGCTTCCGGAAACCCCTATATTTACTCTTGCCTCCGGGTTCGCTGCCTGGTATTCCTCAGCAACAGCTTCCATAATTGGGAACACGGTAGACGATCCATCAACCATTATTTCTTTTGTACTTTCTTCTCCGTCACCGTTATTCTCACTGCCTTCTGCATTACCGCATGCGGCTAACAATACTAATAGTAATGACATTCCTAATGTTAAGATTAAAGACTTTGATTTCATTTTAATCCCCCTAATTATGGTAGTTTGTTAGGAAAGGAAAAAATTTATTCCCTCTCCTACAATGCAATCATATCTCACCAGTGTTAACTCCCCATTAATTAGTTGTAAAAATAATGTAAAGTTAGTAGATTAACAGAAATCAATTTTTCTATTCACTATTACAATCGAATCTGAAACAGAAAAAGTGTCATTAAAAGTTAAAATTTTAAATGACACTTCTTCACGTCGACATACGAGTGTAGTTATGAGTTATAATTTAGGGAATTTGGCTTAACGCCAGACCATAATGGCGAAAGCCTGGTTTGCACTTATGCAGTAAGAAAGAATTTTTGATTTCTTAACTGCTAAAAAAGCCCAAACCTTATTAATAAAGGTTTAGGCTTTTAGTGATAAAAAGGCTATTCTTCTTCTGTTTCTTCTTCTTGCAAATCAAAATAGGTATCTAAAATCTGTTCTCCAATTAATTTACTTGTTGGATGTGCATTTGGAATACCTGCATGTGGAACAACAACTGCAAAGGCGACTTCCGGATTGTCATATGGAGCATAACCAACAAGGCTATGATTTTCCGTATCCGTGGAAGATCCATTTTCATGAAAGATTGTATACTCGGCAGTACCAGTTTTCCCAGCTGCTCGATAATCTTTATCTGCAAAATTGCCAGCTGCTGTTCCGCCGGGCTCTTGATATACTTGACGGAATCCTTCTTGAACACGCTCAATATAATTATCATCCATTACAATTTTGTTTAAAAAATTTGTATTCTTACTTTGATAAACCGATCCCAATTCATCTTCATGGGGAACGGGCATCCTTATTTCTTTCATAAAATGTGGCTGAACACGATAGCCATCATTAGCAATGGTAGAAACATATTGCGCTAGCTGCAGTGTTGTATACGTATCATACTGACCAATTGCAAAGTCTAATAAATTACCCGCCTGAGGATTTGGACCCTTATAACCTGTTGATTCATATGGAAAATCAACGCCTGTTTTCACTCCAAGTCCAAATTGGCTGAAGTAATTGCGCATTTCCTGAAATGCTGCAGGGTCGAATTTTAGCTTATCATTTCGCTGATAATTGAAGTCGCCACCCATACGCATTGCAATATAAAACATATATACGTTGGATGACTGTCTCAATGCATCCAGATCATTAACCCACTGTAGGTTGCTATACGAACTTTTTTCAGGCGTTCCGGCAATTTTTATTGGCGCATCATAAAACCTTTGTCCAGGCTCAATAACACCTGATTCATAGCCTGATAGCACTGTTGCACCTTTGACAGCGGACCCTGGTGGATGACCAGCGTACAAGGATTTCAGTCCAGCATTTTCAAATTCATTGTCATCCCTGTTATAGTGTTGTCCAGCAACAGCCAACAATTCACCTGTTTGCGGGTTCATTACAACAGCAAGAGCATCTTCCAAATATTTATTCTTAGCAGGAGCTTTTTGTATAGCCGTTTTCAGTTCTTTACGTAATATCTTATTTAACTCTTCTTGAAGTTCCATATCAATGGTCAGGATTAGGTCTTTACCGCGTTGACCTTCAACTACTACTTCAGATTCAACGACTTTCCCGCTTTTATTCGTTGTATATTGAATTTTTTCCTTTCGGCCTCTTAAAATATTCTCATACTGCTCTTCTAATCCACTTCTGCCAACTCGATCATTTCTGCTATAGCCTCTTGTAAGGTAATACTCTTCCTTCTCAGCTAAAATCCCTTGTGACTGAGATGTTATGGTGCCTATAAAGTTACTAAAAGTTTTCCCGTATGGTTTTTCCCGATCCCAATCGGTAGTAGCGTTGACCCCTGGTAAAACATCTAAATGTTCAGCCACACGTGCAAATTCTTTTGGTGTTACATTTTCGTTCTTAATAACTTGTGGCGTTAATGTCATCGCCTTATCCATTTCTTTTTTAATGGCCATTATTTCAAGCTGCTTTTCAGAGTAACCCTTGATTTCCTCCTCTTTTATTCGGTCAAGCATCGTATTATATTCTTCAGCATTATCCATTTCTTCTATTTCTTTATCCGTTAATCGAGATCTAGCTTCTTCCGTATTATTCAAATACCAATACTCTTTTTTATTACGTGTTGAAACACCATAATCCCGATTCCCATCTTTATCTTCATGTGGATCCATTGATATATATGTAGCTAATTTCTCGGCCACATTCAACCTGTCTTTTGCTTGAATACCTTTAGCAGGTGTATAAGTAATTGAATATAATGGGTTATTATCAACAATTAAATTATGGTTTCGATCATACATTTTCCCCCGAGGCACCGGTATTTCTGTATAATCATTTTCAGTTTTATCGATTTCTGCCTGGAATTCTTCCCCATTCAATATCTGCACGACACCTAGCTGCAAAATTAAAACTGAAAACAATAAAAAGACAATAAAAAATAGTATATTTAAACGAAAGGGAAGTTGAGACTTTTTCTTTTTCTTTTTTTGAACCATGCTTCGGTTTCTCCCCCTTATATATAAAATTATCTCAACCTATTATAGCATTTATCTCTTTAAATTCTAACAGATATTAACGATTTTTTTCATCTGTCAATTGTTCCTTAATCATGACCTCTTTTTTACGTGGACTGCCTAAATAAATATCTTTAACAAATACATAAATTATTAAATGTCCAAGCCCAAATGCTACTAATAAAAACGGAATTATTTTTTCTGCGTCAAATAACGTAATAGCTAGCATGAAGATAACTATAGCTGTTACTCTCCCGGAATTGACAAATAGTTCTCGTACGACAATATATTCAACTCGAAAGTCTTTTGCCTTCCACGCTTTACCGATAACATCATATGTCATGGAAACATAAGGTACATTAATAATCGGATATGCAATACCTATTATTGCAGCATAAATAATAAGTTGGATATAACTTATACTGAACAGAATAATGTAGATAGAAAAATATAAAATTAATCCACCTGTAAGTATTGCCTTTTTTCGCATAGATGGTTTAATCCACTTCGTTACAATAAAGTAGAAAATAAAAGAGAGACCAGATAGGAATAAGTTAAACATCCCTAACGCAAATTCACTCTGAGTTGTAATGAATACCCAGATTGCAATAACAAACAGGAATATCCCTTCACGCAAACCTTGAAAGACATGCGCATTAAGGATTTTTCTCCAATTATTATTATGTCTTCTCTCAGCTAATACCCGTTTAAAATGAAAAGCACCTTCTGCCTGACGACGTTTTAAGATAAAACTGCATCCAACTGCACCAATAAACAAACAGAAAGAAATTGTAAAGATCGTAGTATACCCAATATTTGCTTCCATGTTTGCTATAATCGTACCAGCTAACAACGGACCAATCATACCACTAAAAGATTGGAGGATGCCTAGAAACCCATTGAAAAAATCTCTTGATTCTGGTTCTGTAATTTCAAATGTAAGTACATTAAATGCTAACCAGTAGAACCCAAAACCTATACCCAATAAACCGCCCAATAAAAAGTTATAGGTTGCAGCCTTCTCGGCAATAATTAACACACTCAAAAAAAATAGAGATAAAAATATTACCCCTAATCGCAGCACAATAACCCGGTCAACCTTTTTAGCTATTTTCCCTGCCAAAATAAAAGTGATTGGCTGGAATAAATATATTCCTAAGTTATACATAGCAATTGTAATGTAATCACCGGATTGCTTCCATAAATATATATTGACGAATGTATTAGAGAGAAATATTCCTAACGAATAAAGGCCCCCTATTACCAGCAAAAAAATGAGATCCCTGTTTATATCTACTTTTCCTGCTATATTTTGAAAGATTTTATGCATATCTTTTGCTCCTTTTTATCGTTTATAGTTTGAGCAAATAGGTGTTAGATATGCAATTTAATTACATTAGTAAACTTGGCCTTATGAAAGGTTATATTGTTTTCTTAGAACCCTTATACTTTGGAGTGCAAGCCTTAATATAGATAATCCTTGGTTGTACTTATCAGTAAGAAAGTATTTATTCTTTTTTAACTACAAAAAAGACACGGGAATTGTGCTCCCGTGTCTTTTAAAGACTAATTAATTACTTAGCGTTGTTATAATTTTTAGCTACTTCATCCCAATTTACTACATTCCAAAAAGCAGAAGCGTAATCAGGACGCTTGTTTTGATATTTAAGGTAATATGCGTGCTCCCAAACATCAAGCCCTAAGACTGGCGTTTTGCCATCCGATAACGGTGTGTCCTGGTTTGGAGTACTAGTTACTTCAAGCTCACCATTGTTTACTACTAGCCATGCCCAGCCGGAACCGAAACGGCCTTTTGCAGCTGTTTCAAATTCTTCTTTAAACTTATCAAAGCTGCCAAATTTAGCTTTTAATTTATCAGCTAATTCACCAGAAGGCTCGCCACCACCATTAGGTGACATAACTTTCCAGAATAAGCTATGGTTTGCATGGCCGCCACCATTGTTTCGAACAGCGGTGCGGATATTTTCAGGTACTGCATCAAGATTGCTCACAAGGTCTTCAATTGATTTATCCTGAAGGTCTGCGTGTCCATCTAAAGCACCGTTTAATTTTGTTACATAAGTATTATGATGCTTCGTGTGGTGAATGTTCATCGTTTCTTTATCGATTGTAGGTTCTAAAGCATCGTATGCATAAGGTAGTTCTGGTAGTTCAAATTTAGCCATTATAATTTCCTCCTTTAATAATTATGTTATTAAAAGGTTTGAATATTCACCCTTTAAAATAAAGATTATCAAAGCTATCACACACATGCAAATTATATGCATATTTTTACAGTGTGGATAGTGAAAATAATCCACATTAAATTATTCCCGGATTTTTGCATATGAAACATATATTCTGAGAAAGAAAAAAAGCGTAAGTGCCTGTTCAGCGGCGTATGGAATTCGCTCATCGCTTCGGGTGGGTCGACGTTGTCACAGGATGTGGTGATTTTAGTCGAACATCCTTTATTTCTTATCGTAGACATGGGGAGCAAAGTTCACTAGGCGCTGGACGTGGACGATTTAGAAGCACAGTTACCACAACACTTAAATTTCGTAGCTAAACAAAAAAACAAGCGATTTGCTTGTTTAAGGATGGCTCCGGACGGAATCGAACCGCCGACACAAGGATTTTCAGTCCTTTGCTCTACCGACTGAGCTACAGAGCCATATGAGGTTTTAGATTTAATAATTAGTGCCGTTTTAAATATGTATGGAGGAGGAAGAGGGATTCGAACCCCCGCGGGCTTTGACACCCCTGTCGGTTTTCAAGACCGATCCCTTCAGCCAGACTTGGGTATTCCTCCGAGTTTTAATGGTGGACCCTGCAGGACTCGAACCTGCGACCGATCGGTTATGAGCCGATAGCTCTAACCAGCTGAGCTAAGGGTCCTCTCTAAGTATCTTAATGGGGCGACCGGTGGGGATTGAACCCACGAATGCCGGAGCCACAATCCGGTGCGTTAACCACTTCGCCACGACCGCCATTAATATATAGTTTATGGTAGCGGCGGAGGGGATCGAACCCCCGACCTCACGGGTATGAACCGTACGCTCTCGCCAGCTGAGCTACACCGCCATATGGCTCCACAGGTAGGAATCGAACCTACGACCGATCGGTTAACAGCCGATTGCTCTACCGCTGAGCTACTGTGGAATAATCTTAAGTAAATTATCAAGGTGTTACAACCTTATTTTTCGTGCTCTTCGTGTTGAAAATTGATTTGAAATTAATTAGCGACGAAATATAATTTACCATGTACGACAGAATCTGTCAATAACTTAGACGATAATTTTTATTTATGTATGAAAATCTTATGAAGAAGCACCAATTAGAAGCACCATTATACACTATAGCATTTTATTGAGAGGTTTTCAATAAAAATAAAGAGGTGCATATGCACCTCCTCAAATATTACTCACCTAATACTTCCTCAGCGATATTAACTGCGTGATCACCAATTCGTTCCAGATTACTAATTATGTCGACAAATACTATTCCGGCTGAACCACTGCATAAGCCTTCATTCATACGAATGATATGCTTCTTCCGGTAAGTACGTTCCATCTTGTCTATTTCGTCCTCTTTTTGTACTACCGCAAGTGCTTCCTCGCGGTCCATTTGATCAAGAGCTTTTATTGCTTGTTTGACTGTTAATATAGTTAAATCAAACATATTATTTAAATCTTCTTCAGCTTGTTCTGTCAAGTAAACTTTATTTGAAATTTTATAATCAATTAACTCGATGATGTTCTCAAAGTGATCCCCAATTCGTTCAATATCACGAACAGAGTCTATTAACGCTGTGTGTTTCGCGCTCTCCAGTTCAGACATGGACTCTCCAGATAATTCAATTAAATAATCCGTAATTCTTTGATCCAGGTTATTAAGCGCACCTTCTATTTGCATTGCCATTTCTGAATGTTTCTGGCTTTGTGTTGTCAAATATAAGTTTGTTTCTTCAAGTCCTTTATATGCATATTCTCCCATGCGAATCACTTCTGATTTTGCCTGATCTAACGCTAAAGTAGAAGATTGTTGGATAAATATAGGGTCTAAATGTTTTGGTTTATATTCGACAATGGTATCGTCTCCTGGAATAATTTTGGTTACAATCCAGGCTAAAGCACCAATAAATGGAAATTGCACTATTGTGTTTACTAAGTTAAAGCTACCATGTGCAAAGGCAATAGTCATCTCTGGATTCAAACCTAAACTTGACTGCAAATATAAAACATATTGAGTAAAAAGCCCCAAAAGAACAAGAAATACAGTTGTACCTGCCAAGTTAAAAATTACATGTACATAAGCTGCACGTTTTGCTGCTACACTTGCTCCGATTGACGCAAGAACAGCCGTAATAGTTGTACCAACATTATCACCAAATAAAACTGGTACTGCCGCCTTCAATTCAATTGCTCCTTCAGAAAACAACCCTTGCAGTATACCTATTGTAGCACTTGAACTTTGCACAATTACTGTGAACAATGTTCCTATTATAACGCCTAAAATAGGATTGGAACTCATATTTAAAGTTAATTCCTGAAATGCCTCCAGGCTACGTAATGGTGACATCCCGCTGCTCATTAACTCTAAACCAAAGAACAAGGAACCAAAACCAAATACGGTTTGTCCAATGTTGTTAACTTTTTGATTTTTAAAGAAAAACAAAAGGAAACAACCAACAGCTATTATTGGTAGTGCATAGGCACCTAAATCTATACCTATGATGAATGCAGTCACAGTGGTACCAATATTTGCGCCCATTATAACACCAATAGCTTGTCTAAGAGTCATAAAGCCTGCATTAACCAACCCGACTGTTAAGACCGTTGTACCAGAGCTACTTTGTATTAAGATAGTAACAATTATACCTGCTAATACACCTAGGAAAGGGTTACTAGTGAACTTATCAAGTATATCTCGTAGTCGATTGCCTGCTGTTTTCTGCAGACCCTCACCCATATACTTAATACCTAATAAGAATATTCCCAAACCACCAATAAACTCAAATATCATTTTCTGTACATCAATATCCAAACATTATACCACCCTTCGAATCCTGTTGAAAACTGTCACATACCTTGTCCATTATTAAAGATAAATTCACCGTTTGTAAAGTAATTATTTAAAACTTTACATAAAATTTACATTCATATGTATGCTAAAAATAATACTATACTTATTAACTACCCTAACTTAAGGCTTTTCATTCTTAAACGTAGAAAAATTGGTTTATCAATCAATGGTTCTAATAATGAAATTGCTTTGGTAGAGCCTTCAATAACGACAAATTGATTTACAATAATTTTATCTTTGTATATAAAAAAAATAACACCCATGAACCAAGTCGATTCAATGAGTATTACCTTTTTATTCATTATTTGTATTTTCAACAAGAATTCTGGTCCCATCCACATCTACTACCTTTATCTTGGTATTCTCGGGGATCCATTGACCATTTGAAATAGCGCTGTAGTTTTTGTTTTTAATTCGAACCGTACCAACTGGGCGGAGGTTGCTTACTGTTTTACCTTCTTCATTCAATAACTGTTCATATTCCTCATTCATCGAGTTATACCCTGCTTCTTTAGTTAATTGATCTACTAACGTTAGTTTTGACCACATATCCCGCCGTTTAAATACTTTCAAGAAGAATAATGATGAAAATCCACCTAAAAGAACGCCAATAACTGCGTACATGCCTGCATAGAGATTTGGTGCAGTTAATGCTACAGCTGTAAGCATACAAGCTAAACCAATTGTTGCAAGAGTACCATCATTAATTACTTTACCATCAATAATAATAAGTAATAATCCAAGTAAATAAACAATAAGCATAATAATAAAGGAGCCTGTTTCCAGATAAACTGCAAAATATACAGTTATAAACCCTAACCCCATAAGTCCGAAAAATCCACGCATATTGACCAGCATTTCACCGATAAGAAATAAAGTCCCAAATCCAGTGATAATGAAGCCTATCCAATCTAATGAAAAAATATCCATGTACAAGCCTCCTTTTTCCGTCAATTATTGTACGTATTAATGATATAAATTGTTTCAAAAGAGGGGTAAAAAAATGAATAATATTTTAAAAACTTTTATATATATTTTAATTGCATTATTTTTTATAAGTATATATAAAGATTTAAGTATTGGAACAACTCTCACATCAATAAATAAAACTAAGCAACCACAAGAAGAATATGTAACAAATACCAAAAATATATCAGTAATGGAAGTGAAAGTTCATCATGGAGATACACTTCTTACAATAGTTGAAAAAATAAATCCACAACTAACTAATAATTTAGATGTTACTAAAATTGTAGCAGACTTTAAAGTTTTAAACCCCACCGTAGACCCTAAAAAATTACAACCTAACGAATTTTACTCATTTCCAATATATGAAAAAGAGGCTGATAATTAATCAGCCTCTCTTTTCTAAACATATGGAAGAACAAAAAGTGTAATAAGAATTGAAGCTGCACCTGCAATTATTGCAGTGTTACCAAGTGTTTCTGCATCCCGGTTTCTTGCTATAAAACCTACTATTATCCCGGCTCCTCCAAGAATTATTGGCATGATAAAGAATGAAATAATGGATAGTGCTAAAGCCATCCATCCAAAAGCACTGTTTGCTTGAGTGCCTTCGGTATCTTCTTCATTTTTAACTGTGTCGCCTATATCATCTGCTGTCATTTCAGCAGCAAATTCTTCATCATCCCTTCTACTGTTTGCAGCTGGGGTTTCTGGTACATCTTCTGATTCAACAGGTGGCTGTCCGCTTAAATTTGTTCCAACCATGTCCATATCACGTGTTTCTGGTTGTTGCTTCTTGTTCAGATCATCTTCCACATTGTTTCGACGGGTAAACTCATCCATATTCAAGACCTCTCTTTCCTTTAAATGAGGTGCGTTCATAGTTTATGGAGAACTTGATGATTATAATGATGGTAGTTGATGGTAACCATCATTTTGCATTTGTAAATTGCTTATAATCTTCAGCATTATTCTTAATTTCAAGCGCATACCAGCTTTTGGCATGTCCATTTTTATCAAGATAGTTTTTTAATCCTCCTATGCCACGATGGTATGCAGTTAGCGCTTTATCCCAATTGCCATATTGTTTATGAAGAAAATCCAAATATACGAACGTTAAATGAATGGAATAGTATGGATTGAATAATAATTCTTCATTATATGGTATCCCAGACATCTCAGCAATCCAAGGTGCTGTATTCTTCATAATTTGCCCCATTCCATACGCTTTACCATATTTAGTTTCAGGGCCCACGAGATTAGGATCAAACGTATTACCTGTTTCAACTCTAAATAGTTCGTAAGCTATATATGGGCTTATATCAAATGATTCAGCCTCCTGAACTAAATATATAGCCCAGGACTTTTTAAACTTGCCATTACTATCTTTAACCAATTTATTAGCTTGTTTATTTACATAAGTCCATGAGTAATAACTATTTTTTTTTGCATCAAGTAACTGATCTGAATCTAAATAATCATTTTCTAATGTTAATTTTTGATTCTCTGCTTCAAGATGGTTGTTTCTAGAATCTAATTGGTTATTTTCTTGTAAGTACGAATAAGATATAACGGTAAATATAGTACTAATACATATAAATACAATAAGTTGTTTAAATAATTGTGAATGTTGTTGATCCATAATTACCTCCTTTAGTTTACTGAACAAGTAAATTTTTTAATTGGTTTTGCATATAGTAAATCAGTATTCATTTTAGAGGAGTATGGAAATGTCAAAATTTATTAAAGATTTGGCCATCAAAAAAATGAAGCAGCTTTCAACGGAAGAACTGCTCCATTACAGTAAGCAAAATGGTGTTATTATTACTCGTTTACAGGCTCAGCAGATTATATCCTACTTACAAAATCATTCCGTGGATCCATTTGACGATCAAGGTAGGCATAAAATGTTAATAGAACTATCACGAATCACCGATAGGGAGACAGCAAAAAAATCAGAAAAACTATTTCACGAACTTATCAAGGCTTATGGGTTAGAACACTTATTTAATTAATACCCTAATTATTGCTTTCTAAACCAGGGCTCTTTTGATAAATATTGTCAATTTATAATATTTACTAAAACAGCCTAAATTAGAAAACTTGACTCACCAATCCTTAATTGCCTGCAAAAAAAGGGAATGACATATTAAACGTCATTCCCTTCGAGTTTATTGGCTTACTATTTTTTCTTTTAAGTCAGGAATAAAATTGCCTTCTTTAATCATGTCAATTTCGAATTTATATGGGGGTTTCTTATTCTTTTTATCTTCACCGACAAAAGGCGTTTCCAATATTTTAGGTAAATGCTTTAATTGTGGATGATGAATAACATGTTGTAATGCCTCGAACCCAATATGACCAAAGCCAATGTTTTCATGACGGTCTTTATGGGCACCTTGTTCATTCTTACTGTCATTCACATGAATTACCTTTAATCGATTTATACCTATAATCTTATCGAATTCATCCAAAACGCCATCAAAATCATTCACAACATTGTATCCAGCGTCATGTATGTGACATGTGTCCATACAGACCGATAATTTTTCATTATGTGTAACACCATCAAAAATTCGTGCTAATTCATCAAAGGTACGCCCAACCTCTGATCCTTTACCAGCCATTGTTTCCAATGCAATTTGTACATCTTTATCTTTTTCTAGGACTTCATTTAATCCTTCGATTATTCTTTCAATACCTTTATCAGCTCCTTCACCGACATGTGAACCGGGGTGAAGAACGATTTGCTTGGCTCCAATCGCAGCAGTACGATCTATTTCATTTCGTAAAAAAGTTACACCTAGTTCGAATGTTTCTTTTTTAACTGTATTCCCTATATTTATTATATAAGGAGCGTGAACAACGATGTCCTCTATTCCATTGTCTTTCATGTGTTCTCTTCCTGCTGTTATATTTAGCTCTTCAATAGGCTTTCTTCTTGTATTTTGTGGTGCACCAGTATAAATCATAAATGCATTAGAACCATATGATTCCGCTAGTTCACTTGAGCCTAATAACATTTTCTTCCCACTCATCGATACGTGTGATCCAATTTTTAGCAATTACTCCACCTCAATTTATCTTTTCTTTTTATTAGTTTTTTTTACCATTTGTTTTTTTATATTTTCTTGTTCCCTTTTCATCTTTTTCT
This sequence comes from Virgibacillus salinus, assembly GCF_900102415.1. Lineage (NCBI taxonomy): Bacteria > Bacillati > Bacillota > Bacilli > Caryophanales > Bacillaceae > Virgibacillus > Virgibacillus salinus. The sequence continues at coordinate 306,416 of NZ_FNKD01000002.1, read as the reverse complement.
TATATCCAGGTTTTACCTTTTTAGTCTTTTTAACCTGTTTCCAAGCTTGTGAATCAATATCTGTTTTCGTTTTAGTACGTAATTCACGCTCATTCCATGACTTTGCTTCTTTCCACTCTCCATTCTTAATATCAAAAAATGTGAACGTCAAGCCTTTTTGCTCCAGCCTTTGAATCAGGTTTATGTCCTGATCAGCATATAAACTGATTGCTGTACCTTCCATCCCGGCACGAGCTGTTCGTCCCACACGATGCACATAAAAATCTTCTTCTTTAGGGAGTTGTGCGTTTATGACATGACTTACCCCTTTTATATCTATTCCGCGTGAGGCTAGATCAGTTGCAACAATATATTGGTATCGAAGGCTTTGGATATCCTTTAGTACTCGTTTACGTTCCCTTGGCTTTAATCCGCCATGTATGAGCCCAACATCAAGTCCCTTTTGCTGCAAAGAAGCTGCAAGTGTATTAGCAATATCCTTACCATTTGTAAAAATAATTGCCAGATAGGGCTGTATCGTTTTGGAAATTTCTATAATAACATCGGATTCATCCCTGTGTTTTAAAGCAATTAATCGATGCTCCATCGTTTCAGGCGAAAGTTGATCATCAATTTTTACATGTAAAGGGTTCTCTAGGTATTTTTTGAAAAAATGCTCTAATCGCTGTGGAATAGTCGCTGAAAATACAAGTAACTGAACGTCTTTTCTTGCTCGAACCAGTAATTGGTCAACCTCATTAATAAACCCTAAATCAAGCATAAGATCTGCTTCATCGATAACAAACGAATTTGCAGAATATAAAGAAAGGGCATCTTCTTTGACTATATCCAATATTCGGCCAGGCGTACCAATGATAATATGTGGTGGTTCCTTTAGTTTCTCCATCATTTTCTGCTTATCAGTTCCACCAACCAATAACTTGGCATTCCAAATTTCTTTCTTTCCTGCATAATGAATAATCTTTTTAACTTCTTCATGTATCTGCATTGCCAGTTCTCGGGTCGGAGCAGTAATAACAAACTGCACTTCGCGTTTGCTAGCGTCTATCTGATTAAATAAAGGTAATAAATATGCATGTGTTTTTCCGGACCCTGTATGTGACTGTCCTACAACACTTTTACCTTTAAGAATTGCTGGCATCACCTTTTGCTGTATTTCAGTCGGGTGTTTAAATCCTAAGTGATCGATAGTGTCTGACAAAACTGGGTGAAATACAAACTGCTTAAAATTATTTTCCATATAATAGTACTCCTTTTTGATGATAATCAATCATCCAATAGCTTAGAAAACTTGTTATCGTTATAGGGCTTTTGTAGAAAGCGTATTTCACTTTCTCAACTGCCTACAAATACCAGCTTATATCTATTATAATGTAGTTTAACATTACATGCATTATATAAACTGAAACGGTTCAGTGTTTGAGTTGGACAGAATAACTTCTATATTCTTATTATTGAGGTGATTATCCAAATATTCCTTTGCTCCTTCTTTCATTACTTTTTCTACATGATGTCCCGGATCGATAACTGATAACCCCATTTGCCAGGCATCCTGAGCGGCATGAAATGTCATATCACCTGTAATGAATACATCTGCTCCCATTTTTTTAGCTGTATGAATTAATTTTTCACCACTACCACCTAAAATAGCTACTTTTCTTACCCTTTTAGTTAAATCACCGGTAACGCGCAAGGATGGTACCTCAAGTACACGTTTAACTTGCTCCGAAAAGTCTTGCAAAGTTAATCCCTTATCTAATGTTCCAATACGACCAATACCATAAGTTTGCCCTGAATTATGAAGTGGCATTACATCGTAGGCAGCTTCTTCGTATGGATGTGCATTAATCATTGCCTCAACAACACGTGCTAATTTAGGCTGTGGTATAATTGATTCAACCTTAACTTCATCCACGAATGTTAAACTGTTAGCTGTACCGATATACGGGTTCGCCCCTTCCTGCGGCATAAATGTCCCTTGACCTTCTGTTTGAAATGTACAATGACTATAGTCACCAATATATCCTGCTCCATTTTCACTCATGGCTTCTCGCACTTCGTTCATATGTGTCTTTGGTACAAATACTGAAATTTTTACCAGTTCCTCCTGATAGGTCTGTTGTAATACTTCTGTTCGATTAATATTAAGCAAATCACAAAGCATATCATTTACGCCACCGTCAGCAGTATCAAGGTTTGTATGGGAAGCGTATACAGAAATATTGTGCTGTATTAACTTTTGAATAATTCGGCCTTGAAATGTGTCCACATTTACTTGTTTCACCGATTTAAATAATAGAGGATGGTGTGCAATTATTAAGTCAACATTCTTCTCTATTGCTTCATCCACTACAGATTCCAGGACATCCAAAGTTACCATCACCTTGGTTACTTGATTATTGAATGATCCAACCTGTAATCCAACATTATCCCAATCGTATGCCAGATGCTTTGGTGCCCATTTTTCCATCAACTGAAAAATATCACTGTTTCGAGTTGTCACCGCCATTTTTTAAAACCTCCTGTACCCAAGACAATTCTTTTTCAAATTCGCTTATTTTATTCTGATTTTGTTCTCTTGCCTTTTTCATTTCATCGATAACTCTGATTCGCTTCGAAAGCTCATTTTTCCATTTTTTAATAAACGTTTCTGTTTTATGTTCTAATAACAGTGGTCCGAATAATAGCTGTTTTTGCAATAGATCCGTTTTGTACGGACTTCTAGCGGCATTTCTGTCTGCTACAATTATTTCGTAAATATGTCCATTTTCCTCTAGTATTTCCTCGCAGGTAATGGTGTAGTTGTTTTCATAAAGCCATTTTCGAACATTTCGTTCATTTACATTTGGCTGTGCGATAATTCGTTGCACACCGCATAATCTGTCCTTACCTTCTTCGAGAATGGATCTTATAAGCGAACCGCCCATACCTGCAACAACAAGCAGATTTACTTCTCTGTCTTGTAAAACGTGCAATCCATCACCTAATCGTACTTGTACCCTAGATGATAGATCATATTTATTAACTGTCTCAATAGCACTTTTGAAAGGTCCTTCTTTTACTTCACCTGCAATTGCATGTGCTTTGCTGTCATATAAACAAACGTAGCATGGTAAATACGCATGATCAGATCCGATATCTGCAAAAACAGCACCTTCCGTGATAAACGTTGCAACGGTACTCAATCGTTCAGAAAGTTTAATTATGTTATTCATTATTTTCTCCTTCATTATTGACACACGTCTAATAGCATAAAAGAGCAAGCCTTCTGCATGATATCAGTCAGCTTACTCTTTTAGCATAATAAACTATAAGTATCCTAAAAATCTACTTTTGTTCGGAAAGCCATTTTGCAACAGCATCGGCTTTTTCACCCTGTATGATATTTCCTTGCATACCAGCATCAGGAAAACCAGTTTTGATAATTTCTCTAATCTCCTCTTGGGAGTACTTACTTCCAACTTTATTTAATGCTGGTCCCATTCCACCAGAAAGATCTGCACCATGACAGCTAGCACAATTACTTTCAAAAACTTTAGAAGGGTCACTAGTGGTTTCTCCCTCTTGTGACTTTTCTTCCGTATTTTCGCCACCATTTTTCTCTTTTTCTTCAATAGTCTGACGTTGATCCAGGCCAACAAACGATATAACAACTACTAAGAGTATCCCTATTACAGCAATAGTTGCATAAGGGATGACTGGGTTCTTCTTCATCGTAGTTCCTCCTTATGTAATCCCCTTAATCTCTATTTTGTTTCAAAAGCTATATATATTTTACTCGAAAAACAAATTTGTTTAAAGGGATAAGATGTGAATTTTTTGTAAAACAATATATAAAATGACAAATGCTATACCAAATATGCTAACAATTTTAAGGTATTTAATATCGATTCGCCGACTAAAAAAATACCATGAAATTACATTTATAATCATCACAAATTGCAGAAACCATTGATTAGCAGTAAATAATGTACTTATATATATCGACATTAAAAGCAACAACAGCAGAAAAGTTACTATAGAAAGATGATAATAGATCGTAAGCTTTTGACTGTAGACTCTAGACATCCAATAAGAATATGTTACAAATAAAAATAAGGTACTTACTTGTAGTGAAGCAGGAAATTCGGTAAAATAAATAACTAGGAAAGCAAATGGTAATAATAAGCTTAATAAAGTTAATTGAATAGCTTTTACGATATTTATCCTATTTTTTCCAGTATTTTCTTCTCCGACACCCTCACCATTTGTATATATAGCCAAAAGAAAATCACAGTACACATCGGGTAGTAAATTATGCTCTTTCCAATAATGGATTTCTTCAACAACTGTTGCGATTCGCCTATCCGACATAAGAATCACCCCGATGCAGTTATAACCTACAACTTATCAAATTTTTTTATAAAAATGTAAACAGTCATTGAACACTAGAAAATTCGGCTTATCGTTAAAGAGATTTGTTTTCAAACGTAAATTATCTTCTTAGAACACCTTATACGCTGGTGTGCATGCAAGCCTTAGTCGCACTTATGCAGTTAGAAAGTATCTATACTTTCTTAACTGCCAACAAATAGTGCTTAATGACTGAAACGATTTATTCCAAAAAATCTTTTAATCGTTTACTACGACTAGGATGTCTAAGCTTCCGTAAAGCTTTTGCTTCAATTTGACGAATTCGTTCTCTTGTAACGCCAAACACTTTACCAACTTCCTCCAGTGTTCTTGTTCGTCCATCATCTAAACCAAAACGTAAACGTAATACATTCTCTTCCCGGTCAGTAAGTGTATCTAGAACATCCTCCAGTTGTTCTTTTAAAAGTTCATAAGCAGCATGATCTGACGGAGAAACTGCTTCTTGATCTTCTATGAAATCACCTAAATGGGAGTCATCTTCTTCCCCTATTGGTGTTTCAAGTGAGACTGGCTCCTGAGCTATCTTTAGGATGTCACGAACCTTATCAGGAGAAAGTTCCATTTCTTTTCCGATTTCTTCTGGTGTTGGTTCTCTTCCAAGGTCTTGTAACAATTGGCGCTGTACGCGAATAAGTTTGTTAATCGTTTCAACCATATGGACTGGTATCCGTATTGTTCTCGCTTGGTCCGCAATTGCTCTTGTAATTGCTTGACGAATCCACCATGTAGCATACGTACTAAACTTAAACCCTTTACGATAATCGAATTTTTCAACAGCTTTGATAAGACCCATATTACCTTCCTGAATTAAATCAAGAAAAAGCATACCTCGACCAACATATCGCTTTGCAATACTAACTACAAGACGCAAGTTAGCCTCAGCTAGACGTCTTTTTGCCTCATCTTCATTATTTTCAATTCGATGAGCTAGATCGATTTCTTCAGCAGCCGAAAGTAAATCCACTCTCCCTATTTCTTTTAAATACATTCTAACGGGATCATTTATCTTTATACCGAGTGGTACACTTAAATCATTTAAATCAAATTCTTCTTCTTTTGCAATTTGCTGCATTTTAGGATCTTCTTCTGAATCACCAATAACCTCTACACCTTGCTCTGCTAGGTACCCATAAAATTCATCCATCTGCTCGGATTCAATTTCGAAGCTAGATAAACGATCAGCAACTTCTTCATAAGCCAGTGCTCCGCGCTTTTTTCCTATTTCAAGCAATTGATCTTTTGCTTGATCCAGTGTTAGTTCATTTTCATTTTCTTTTGTTTGTGAAGGCTTATTTTCGGCCATGAGTCCCCCTCCTTCCAACTACAATATCAATTTAATTTCTTTAACTGCTTCTGCAATTCAATAATCTCCATTGCAATCCTTGCAGCCTTTATTGGGTCGTTTTGTTGTTCGGCTAATTTTTGTTCTTCTTTAAGTGCCTGAATACTATCTTTACTGCTATTTTCAGCACGAATTATCCGAATATAATCACTGATTTCCTTATCACTTATATTTTCAAGAACAGGAATCATTGCAACCTCTGTAACTAAACGCCTTAAATTGTCATCAGTCAACGTTTCAATAAACATACTGACATCGGCTTGATGACCTTCTTCATAGAATGCATACAAATGTGTAGCAATAATTTTATGCTCATCAACATTAAAGGATGCACCTATTTCCTCCTGCACTTTATCAGTAATAGAAGTGTCTTGCAACATATATGCAATAAGCTGTCTTTCTGCATTATGAAAAGCTGGTAGTAATTTTTTTGTTTGTTGAAATTGTGGTGCCCTATTAGTATATCTGTTCTTTTCTCTCTTATCCTTACCAATGCCCATCTTTTGCCGATGGCTCTGGATTTCTTGTGTTAATGATTCCATTGTTACATTATATTCATTACTTATTTCTTTTAAGTAATATTCCCGTTCAACAGAACTCTCAATCATTGCAAGCTGTTTAAGTACACTTTCAATATATTGTATACGGTCACTTTCAAGACTAAGGTTGAAATCCTTTTTAAGATATTGCATGTAAAAGCTCGTAAACGTATTACTTGCTTTAATAACCTCATCTTTAAATGCAGTAGCACCAAATTCGTGTATAAAACTATCTGGATCCATGTTTTCCCTTAAATTTGCTATTTTTACATGACACCCAATCTTTTGTAACAAAACAGCAGCTTTGTATGTTGCTTCAGTGCCTGCATTATCAGCGTCATAACAGATAGTCACTGTATCAACATAACGCCTTAATAGTTTTGCTTGTGATTCTGTAAGTGAAGTTCCTAAAGTTGCTACAGCATTTTTTACCTCTGCCTGATATGCTGAAATAACATCCATATACCCTTCGAATAGAACTACTTCGCTTTGTTTACGAATGTGTTTTTTGGCTAAATCAAAATTGTATAAGATACGTCCCTTTTGAAACAATTCACTTTCAGAGCTGTTCAGATATTTTGGCTCCTGATCTCCAATTGTTCGACCACCAAAACCTATGGACTTCCCTAAGTGATTCCGAATTGGAAATATGACTCTGCTTCGAAATCGGTCAGTTACACTATTATCTTCATTTAGAGAAAGTAAACCAGCTTTAACAAGTATCTGTTGATGAAAGCCTTTTTTCTGAAGAAACTCAGCTGTAAAGTCTTTTACATTTGGTGCAAATCCTAATTGAAAAACATCAATCGTTTCGTCAGTGATACCTCGGTCTTTAAAGTATTGATAGCCCTCTTTACCATCTTTCGTATATCGTAATAAGTGATGATAAAGTTTAGTAATCCATTCGTAAGCAGATAGTATATTTTGATTTTCTTCCGACATGGATGATTCTTTGTTCATCCCTGTTTCAGGTAAGTTTACTCCACTTCTGCTGGCTAGAAACTTTAGAGCCTCATAAAAAGAGTAATCTTCCATCTCTATTAGAAACGTCAATACATTTCCACCTTTACCACAACCAAAACAATGAAAAATCTGCTTCTCTTGCGTCACCGAAAAGGATGGAGTATTTTCACCATGAAATGGACAAAGTCCGAAAAAGTTTCTTCCCTGTTTTTTTAATTGAACATATTCTCCAATGACGTCAACAATATCATTGGATTTACGTACTTCTTCAATTACCTCTTCCGGTATTTGATTTGGCATTTTTACCACCATGCTTTAATATAATTCGATACTTGTTAAGAAAATCCTTCATGATTCGACAAAGTTTTTTTAGAAAGTCGAAAAAATTTCCTTCTATGGAGTATAAAACTTAGAAGGACTTGTTTAACTTGTTGTATTATTGTACCTCTTGACAGGCTTGTATAAACCCTATGACAAACTATTATAATGCCTATACACTGTATTTCTACATAGTTGAGTAATATTCCTTCCTATATCTTAATGTTTTATTTTTCTGAATACGTCAGATGCTCAACATTGCATAGATTATTATTTTATTTTGACACAAAAAATAATTATAATACAAAATCATTAGGATTGCCATTAAAAAACATTCTACTTATTCATAGAATGTTTTTAATATAAGTTAAGCTATTTTTTAATCATATGAGAGATAATATTGGCTGTCTCTTCCACAGCTTTATTGGATACATCTACAGTCCTGCATCCAATTTTATTAACTAGATCATCAAAACACTCTAGCTCTTGGTGTATTCTTTCCATATTCGCGTATGTTGCTTGGTCACCAAGTCCTAATGCCTTTAATCTTTCTCTTCTTATTTCATTGAGTTTTTCAGGACTTATTTGCAATCCAATACATTTTCTCGGATCTACTTCATATAGCTCCTCAGGTGGATCAACTTCAGGAACAATGGGTACGTTGGCAACCTTCAGCCTTTTGTGTGCCAAATACTGTGATAAAGGGGTTTTAGAAGTGCGTGAAACACCAATTAAAATAATATCAGCTCTAGCAATACCACGTGGGTCCCTGCCATCATCGTATTTAACCGCAAATTCAATTGCTTCTACACGTTTAAAATAGTCTTCATCTAATTTATGGACTAATCCAGGCTCAAGGCGCGGGTTATGATCGAAGAATTTCTCCATTGCATCCATCATTGGACCCATAATATCAATTGCTTCAATATCTTTTTCCTTTGCCTTTGTATTTAAATATTTTCGTAGAATTGGATCTACGAGTGTAAATCCGATAATTCCTTGCTTTTCTTGTACAATCTGTACGGTTTCATCAATCGTTTTTTTATCCTCTACATATGGCACTCGCTGTATATTATATTCCCCATTATTGAATTGACTCAAACCTGCTTTTATTACTAATTCAGCAGTTTCTCCAACGGAATCGGACAAAACATAAACTAGTGGTTTTACACCCATGGTTCGGCTCCTCTCTTATAAATGCTCATCCATTATTAACTCCACAAACGCTTTCGTTATAGTCGTTTTCGTAATACGCCCTACAATTTCTACGCCCTTTTCAGTATCTTTGACGATAGGAAGCCCATCAATTTGTTTATCAATCAGCTTCTTTGCAGCATCTATCATTAAATCCTCACGATAACATACAGTAATATTAGGCATTCTAGTCATGATAATATGTACCGGTACAGCGTTTAAATCCTGATTTCCGATGCTCGCTCTTAATAAGTCTTTTCTTGATAAAACACCTATTAGACATGCGTTATTATCTACTACAAAAAGCGTTCCAACATCTTCTAAAAACATTGTTGAAATAGCATCATAAACAGAAGCATCTTCCTTAACGACTATAGGGACTGACTGGTATTCCTGTACTTTAAATTGTTTAATCTTTTCGGTCAGTAGTTCAGTTCCAGTCTTACCTGTATAAAAATACCCTACCCTTGGTCTTGCATCAAGAAAACCAGCCATGGTCAATATAGCTAAATCTGGCCGTAATGTTGCTCTTGTCAAACCAAGACGTTCGGCTATATTCTCACCAGTAATCGGGCCATTTTCTTTAACAATTACAATAATTTGCTCTTGTCTATTTGATAACTCCACTTTTTCACCACCTAAAAACTTAATGTGACATACTATTTATTAAATATTATAGACTAAATATAGTGAAAAAGAAATAATGTTACCTTAAAATAATGATCTGAGAATTTCTATATAATAAACGTTTTTACACCTGCTTGGATTAGAATTGCTGCTTCCATTCGATTGCGGATAAATCAGCAAAGTCGAAAGTTAATGTTGCTATTAGATTCAAGAGTGACAGTCGATTATTACGGATTTGATCATCGTCTGCCATAACCATGTTATGCTCAAAGAAGTTGTGAATTGGTTCTGCCAATTTCCCTAGCTGTAAAAGGGCATCCTCAGCTTGCTGGTTACTATTAGAATTAATATAAGAATCCTTTACTGCCAAATAAACCTGATATAGTTCCTTTTCGGAAGGTGTTTCAAAAAGGTCTGGATTAATAGTATTTTGATTTGTTTTCTTGGACAGGTTAATCACTCTTACAAGTGCTTGTTGAACAGATTTAAAATCATGATCATTACGTTTGCGGGATAAAATACTCGCTTTTGCTAACGTATATGCAATAATACCTATCTCTTGATGCAATACAGATTGAATAACATCTTGCTCAGCCTTTACTTCCTTAAGTATATACGTGGCACGTAAACCAAAGAACTGTTCTAATTCATTTCTCACTTTATTAATATCATTTTGTTCAATTGCTTGATCACGAAATAAATTCTGTGTTAAATCCAGTAATGATTCAACCGTAATATTCCATTTATTTTCTTTTAATATTTTCAAAATACCTACCGATTGACGTCTAAGACCATAAGGATCCTGTGAACCAGTTGGTGTTAAGCCTACTGAAATACAACCTACAATCGTATCCAGTTTATCAGCAACACTTACAATAGCACCTTCAATATTCTCCGGTAAACGATCATCAGCATGAACCGGTAAATAATGATCAGCAACTGCTTTAGCAACTTCTTTTGCCTCGCCAAAATTCAGTGCATATGTTTGTCCGATAATTCCTTGAAGCTCTGTGAATTCATTCACCATGTTCGTTGGTAAATCAAACTTGCAAATTTCAGCAGCCCTGACTGCTTTTTCTTTTGTCTCTTCAGAAAGATTTAGCTGTTGTGCCAATTGATCTGTAATCCTAACAACACGTGACACTTTATCACTTATTGTTCCTAATTTTTCTTGAAAAACAACCCGCTCCAACTTCTCCAAATAATAATCTATAGAATGTTTTTGATCTTCTTCAAAGAAGAATTGTGCATCAGATAACCTGGCATGTAGAACTTTTTCGTTGCCTTTGATTACAGTATTTAATGCTTTGTCATCACCATTTCTAACTCCGACAAAGTAAGGCAGCAATTCTCCATTCTTTGACTTTACAGGGAAATACCGCTGGTGTTCTTTCATAGATATTATTAACACATCTGATGGTAACTTTAAAAAGGATTCTTCATATGAGCCAATAAATACCGTTGGGTACTCAACGAGATTACGTACCTCATTCAATAAACCATTATCAATTGGAATTTGAAATCCATATTCTTTTTCTATTTGTATTATTCCCTCTGTAATTAAATGTTCACGTTCATTTGGATCTGATATAACGTAATTATCTTTCAGGTCAAATTGATAGTCTGTTGGTGATTTTAAAATGATTTTGCTTCCTAAAAACCGATGTCCGAACGTAAAATTGCTAGTTGTAACATCAGCAATTTCAAAAGGTATTACTTGATCTTCATATAATGCAGCAATCCAACGAATTGGACGTGCATATCGAAGGCTTTGTTCGGCCCAGCGCATATTTTTGGGAAATTGAATGGATTCTATAATTCCTTTGAATGTAGGAAGTAATTCATAAGTATCTTTACCGATAACCTGATTTTTCACAAATATATATTTTGTCCCTTTTATTTCTTTAGTATAAATGTCTTCTACAGTCTTTCCTTGACCTTTTGTAAAACCAATTGCTGCTTTTGTCCAGCTTCCTTCATCATCTTTCGCTATTTTAACAGCTGGCCCTTTTACTTCCTCTTCAAGTGACGTTTGCGTTTCGGCAACATCCTTAATTAAAACGGCAAGTCTTCTTGGTGTAGAGAATGAAGTAATAGAGTCATACGAAATACGTAATTCATCTAGCCAATCCTTTGTCTTACTAATAAGTTGGCTTTCTGCCTTATCAATAAATCGTGCAGGCAATTCTTCTAGCCCTATTTCAAACAATACATCTTTAGCCATTATTCTGCCTCCTTTGTTAACATAGGAAATCCTAACCGTTCACGTTCTGCTACGTAAGCTTTAGCAATATTCCTAGCTAGGTTTCGTATTCTTGAAATATATCCTGTTCGTTCTGTTACTGAAATGACACCCTTAGCATCAAGTAAATTAAATGTATGCGAACATTTTAATACATAATCATAGGATGGAAATACCAATCCTTTTTCCATTGTAGCCTTAGCTTCTTTTTCATACATAGAAAATAACTTAAATAGCATGTCTGTATTAGACTCTTCAAACGTATATTTTGAATGTTCGTATTCAGGTTGAAAAAAGATATCTTTAACCGTTACACCATCTGTCCACTCCAAATCAAATACATTTTCTTTATCTTGAATATACGATGCCAAACGTTCAATCCCATACGTAAGTTCAACTGTTACCGGACTTGCTTCAAGCCCGCCAATTTGCTGAAAGTATGTAAATTGTGTTATTTCCATTCCGTCCAGCCACACTTCCCATCCTAATCCTGCAGCACCCAGAGTTGGATTTTCCCAATTATCCTCTACAAAACGTATGTCATGCTCCAACGGGTTAATTCCAAGCGCTTTTAATGAATCTAGATACAATTCTTGAATATTGTCTGGCGACGGCTTCATAATTACTTGGAATTGGTGATGCTGATAAAGTCGATTTGGATTTTGCCCATATCGACCATCTGCTGGTCTTCTTGATGGCTCAACATACGCTACATTCCACGGTTCTGGACCTAGACTTCTTAACAGTGTCATTGGAGACATTGTTCCGGCTCCCTTTTCAACGTCATACGCCTGCATCAATATACAATCTTGGTCTGACCAATATTTTTGCAAAGTTAAAATCATTTCCTGTATTTTCATTTTTAATAACCTCCATAGTTGCTTTATTAGAAAATTAGGCTTATCCCCAAGCTTTAATGGCGAAAGCTTAAGTTGCACTTATGCAGTAAGGAAGAATTTATATTTTCTTAACTGCTTGAATAAAAAAACCGTCCCTATGTCATTTTAAATGACATAGGGACGGTTTTTATACCGCGGTTCCACCCTACTTGCTCTATACAAGAGCCACTTTATACCGTTTGCTCAGAAGCGCCATTCCTCATCGTCCTATTATCCAGCTTCCACTAATCTGGACTCGCTCAAAATAGCAATCAATAAGTACTATTCTTCCTCAACACAATTATGTTTTTATTCGAAATATGTACAAATAATACTGTATTAACACCTATATTGTCAACAAAAGTAGCTTATCTTAATTTATCCAATTGATTTAAAAATCGTTTAGATTTAAGATAATAGCCGCCATATTGGTCGTAATAGGCATCTATTAACTGTCGCAATAAATTCTTATTTGCTGATTTCACTGATATTTTACCAACTCTTTCCAATTCTACACTTACAAAGATATGCAACAATTTTGCTATCTTATCTGGCAGCATTATTGCTTCAGAGTCAATATGGTTACATCGCGAACAAAGTAAACCACCTTCAGATATCGAAAAATATAAAGGAGTATCTTTCCTGCCACAACTCACACAATTACTTACTGTCGGTGCAAACCCGCCTTTTGCAAATAATTTTAACTCATACATCATCATTGGAATATCAGCATCTGCATCATCATGTTCAGCGATCCAGGATAATGTCTGGTATAGCTGGTCAAATAAATATTTATCCGGTAAATGTGAATCAACTAATTTATCGGTCAACTCAACTATATATGCAGCATAAGCTGTCTTAATAATATCTTCCCTAATAAAACGGAGTGAATCAACAACATCTCCCTGCTGAATAGTACTTAATCCCGAATTGATATAGATAAAAAATTCACCAAGTATGAATGGCTGCGTAACTGCAGCCATTCTGCTTTTTGGTTTCTTGGCTCCTCTGGCAATTGCAGAGATTTTACCTAGTTTATTACTATAAATCGTAACTATTTTATGTGATTCACTGTAATCTTGCGTTTTAATGACAATACCTTTCATTTTTTCAAGCAAATAGTATCACCTTCTTAGGTCAAACCATTGAAAAATTCCCATGTACTATAATTTTGTGTCAATCGATGATACTTCCTCATCTTCCTGTTGGACCGAATTTCCCTTACCTCGTGCTCTTTCTTCTAACTCTTTCAATAATAAATAGGTTTCAATGTTTCCTGTTTGACTAAATAATCTCCAGGTTAAGTCGATCACAAGAAACCCCACCTTTCTTTATAGCATGTTGAAAAAGTACTTACTAATAGAATTACCATACATGTTAAATCAATGAGTTTTAAATTTTACCAAGTTTAATATTCATCACTACGGAACCCAAACTCACGCAGCTGCGATTGCTTGTTGCGCCAGTCTTTTTGGACTTTGACCCAAAGTTCTAAATAAACTTTTGATCCTAACAATGCTTCAATATCTTTTCGAGCTTTTTTACCGATATCTTTTAACATACTTCCTTGTTTACCGATAATAATTCCTTTTTGCGTTTTCCGTTCCACAACAATTGCTGCCTGAATAAAAACTGCATTTGAGTCTCTTGTTTCAATGTTTTCAATCACAACTGCTATTGAATGCGGTACCTCTTCTCTGGTTAATTGCAATGCTTTTTCCCGTATTAACTCGCCAATGATGAACCGTTCAGGATGATCTGTTATTTGATCTTCAGGGTAATATTGAGGCCCTTCCGGCAGATGTGCCTTTAATATATCAAGTAAATGTGTAACATTATTACCATGAAGCGCTGAAATTGGAATAATTTCCTCAAAATTGTACTTATTTTTATAGCGCTCTATTAAAGGGAACAAATCATCTGGATGAATTAAGTCCACTTTATTGATGATCAGGAAAACCGGGCGTTTTACTTGCTGCAGCCGGTCGATTATATATTGATCACCTTTTCCATAACCTTCATCAGCGTTAATCATAAAAAGAATTGCATCCACTTCATTCAATGTATCCTCAGCTATTTTCACCATAAAATCACCTAAACGATGCTTGGGTTTATGGATTCCTGGTGTATCGATGAATACTATCTGTGCATCTTCTTCTGTTAAAACACCCTGAATTTTATTTCGTGTTGTTTGTGCCTTATCACTCATTATCGCTATTTTTTGCCCTATTACATTGTTCATAAATGTTGACTTGCCTACGTTAGGTCTACCAATAATTGCTAGGAATCCTGATTTAAATTTAGTGTCCATGTTATTTCCTCCGAAGCAGTTATGTCTATTTGATATAATCATCATACTACAAAATCCAGCTAGTTTCATGTATCCGACAAAACCTTTAAAAAGTTTCTATAATTCTTCAGAAAATGACATGTAATGATTAGAAGAACTTGGCTTATCGTTAAAGGGGTTTTTATGAAATCAAACTTTACTTCTCATAGAATCCCTTATGCTTTGAAGCGCAGAACTAAATGGAAAGTTCTTAGTTTCACTTATGCAGTAATTATTTATACTTTCCTAACTGCTAAAAAAACCTTCGTATAATGAAGGTTTTGCTAAAATAATCCATATATTTTCGGTAAAAATATAATCATACCAACGATTAGCGAAGTTAAAGCAGCTAATAAAACTGCCCCTGCAGCAACATCCTTAATTGTTTTAGCTAACGGATGTGTATCAGGTTTCACATAATCAATCAGCTTTTCAACGGCTGCATTAGTAGCTTCAGCAACTAATACTAACCCAATTGTAAGCATAATAATTGCCCACTCAATTAAGGTTAACTGTATTAGAATACCTGCTATAATAACTGTTATTGTAGCTATTAAATGTATCTTAAAATTCCGTTCAGTTTTCGTTACTTCTTTAAGACCATTCCACGCATGAGAAAAACCAATAGATTTTTTCCTTTGATTACCGTTCAATGCCAAATTCACCCAAAATTTCTTCCTGCCTTTTAAACATTTTCTGTTCATCATCTTTATCCATATGGTCATATCCAAGTAGATGCAAGAAACCATGAACCGTTAGAAATCCCAATTCCCTCTCTAGCGAATGGTCATAATCCTTAGCCTGTTCCTCTGCTTTTTCAACAGATATAACAATATCGCCAAGAACAAGGGGAATATCTTCACCAACAATATCCAATTCATCATCAGCTTGCTCCTGCATTGCAAAAGATAATACATCGGTTGGTTTGTTAAGCTGTCTATAATTTCGATTAATTTCTTGGATTTCATTGTTACTGACAAAGTTTATTGATACCTCAGCCTCCATAGAAATACCTTCTTTTTTTGCTGTAAAAATAAGTAAACGTTGGAGCATATCAATATAATCGGTAGGTACAGAATTTGTTTGGTCATGAAAATCAATATACATTTATTTTGCCTCCTTCATGGGATATTGTATTCTTGAATGAAAAATTCCCTTTAATGATTCACAGATTGTTTGATGAACTTTATCCAACTCCTTTAAAGTCAGTGGACATTCATTTAATTGTCCATCCATCAGGCGATCATTTACAATGGAAGACACAATTTCTTCAATCTTATCCTCTGTTGGCTCATTTAATGACCTTACAGCGGCTTCCACAGAGTCACAAATACATATTATTGCAGCTTCTTTAGTTTGTGGCTTTGGACCTGGATACCTGAAGTTGTTTTCCTTCACATAGCGGTTACTTTCCTTTTCCTTATAATAAAAATATTTTAATAAAGTAGTTCCATGATGTTGCATTGCAATATTGATAATTTCTTTTGGTAGTTTGTGTTTTTTAAGCATTGCAGCTCCATCATAAGGATGATTAATAATAATTTCTGCACTTTGTCTTGGTTCAATTATATCATGAGGATTAGAAATCGATAACTGATTTTCAATAAAATAATGTGGTCTTACTGTCTTACCAATATCATGATAATATGATCCTACCCTTGCAAGAAGCCCATTTGCTCCAATCACCTCACAAGCCGTTTCACTGAGATTGGCCACCATCACAGAATGATGATACGTACCTGGTGACTCAGTTAGGATTTTTCGAAGTAATGGCTGATTCGGACTTGCTAATGATAGTAATTTAATATCTGATAATATACCCAAACCGGTTTCGAAAAATGGCAATAAGCCAATTGCTAACACTGCTGACAGAAATGCAGATGCTATTCCAAATCCAGAATGAATTAATAATTCGCCTACTGAATACTTTTCAAAAGAAAGAAAAAGGAATAATAATACTGTAATAATGTTAATAGCAGTTACACCAACACCTGCCTTAAGAATGGCCAAGCGATCTTTGACATTTGTCAGAAATATAATACCAGCCATTTGTGAAAAGAAGAAGTAAATACCAGCCTCTATATTTAATGCACCCGGAATTTGTCCGTTAAAAATTATGCTCCCCAAAATGGCATACAATATAGAGAGTACAATTGCAAACCTTTCATTGAGCAATTGTTTTACAAGTAAGGTTCCTATTGCAACAGGGACTACGAAAAATAATTGGCTTACAGGAACTGTTATCATACTTACCACTTTCATTAGTGCTACAACTATAATACTAATTAGTATTATAGAAGAGATTTTACCTTTATCTAGGCTATTAACTTTTGAAAGGAGATTCATTTCATATCCAATAACAAAGATGATTAAAAATATTAATAGAGCCAAACCTATTACTGGATAAATATTTCTTTCTTCATCCAATAAACCAGCTAATTTTAAGTCCTGATAAAGCTGATTTGTAATTACTTGGCCTTCCCTGACAATTATTTCACCTGCTCGAATTACAACAGGTTCTACGCTGCTCGCTGCATCCTTTCTTGCATCCATTGTCTTTTCAACATCAAAGAATGAATTTTCCACCACTGCAAACTCACTTAATTTTACTAGCGGTTCTTTTATACCGTTTGGCAGATTGGAATACTTTATATCTTGTTCAATTTTGGTTATACCACTTTGAATATTTTCAACACGGACACCATTTACTAAAACTTCTTTCAATGAAGAGATTAACAATTCCTTGCCCTCTGCACGCATTTGTGGCTGTGCTTCTACAAGTTCATATAATATTCCATCATTAACCTCTTCTGTTATATTTGGAGATAATATTTGCTTTAATCGCCGAACTTTTTCCTGGCTTGTCATTACACCTACGTTATTCTCATTAGGTGAATCTGGTGAACTTTCAGATTCCTCCGCATCTACTTTATCGATTGCATCAAATATTTCTTCCACATATGCTACTTGCTCTTTAGTCGTTTCAGTTGATATATCAAATCTATCTTCAACAGATTGAACCGTTTCCCGGGTTTTCCGTTTCGTTTCCTGCTCATTTTCTACTGTAATTGGAGAACGAATAGTCTCCTTGGCACTGGTAAATCGTTCAATATCATATGTTTCTGTAAACACGTTATTAACAGTTACAAGGAAAAAAAAGACACCTAAAATAGACACCGGCAAAATAACTGTTAGCCATTTTGTTCGGATCTTAAATAGTGCCTTTACAAAGTTTCGCAACATTTTCCCCATAATTTTCACCTCGTAACTGATCAAATCAAAAACGCAGGCATTACAATTAACTATGTATATATAGAAATAAGACCCACTATTGGGGGTCTTACACTATTTCTTCGACTAGTTCGTTTTTTCATATACATCAATAATTTTTTGTACTAACGGATGCCTTACAACATCAGTTTGGTTTAAATGAATAATTGAAATTCCATTTACAGATGACAATAACTGGTTTGCTACCTGTAACCCTGATTTAACACCTTTGGGTAAGTCGATTTGGGTGATGTCTCCAGTAATTATCATTTTAGAGCCAAAGCCTAAGCGTGTCAAAAACATCTTCATTTGTTCAGGTGTAGTATTCTGCGCTTCATCTAATATAACAAATGCATCATCAAGTGTTCGTCCACGCATATAGGCTAATGGGGCAATTTCAATGGTATCCCTCTCGATTAAACGCATTGTATGTTCAGTCCCCAGCACATCGTGTAATGCATCGTATAATGGCCTTAAATAGGGATCAACCTTTTCCTTCAGATCACCAGGCAAAAATCCGAGGCTTTCCCCAGCTTCAACTGCAGGGCGTGTTAAAACAATTCTTTTCACTTCACCATTTTTTAATGCATGGACAGCCATTACGACAGCCAGATACGTTTTTCCAGTACCAGCGGGACCAATACCAAACACAAGGTCATGAGTTTTAATTGCTGATACATAACTCTTTTGTCCTAATGTTTTTACTCTAATTGATTTCCCCTTAACATTTTTGGTTATCTCATCTTCAAAAAGTGTTTCAAATTGATTAATTTTACCTTTTTTTGCGAGATCCACTGAATATACTACATCTCGCTCTGTTATATTCAATCCTTTTCGTACAATTGTAAGAAGAGTTGATAAAATCTCCTCAACAAGTTCAATCTCTTCTTTAGTGCCAGAAACACCTACTTGCTCTCCTCTTGTAACAATGGATACATTTAATTGTTCTTCTATCTGCTTTAAATATTTATCATTTGTACCAAACAAAGCTAATGCTTCATTAGTATTGGTTAATTGTAACTCAATTGTTTTCAAGTTTTCTGACATAATCAATCTCCTTGATCTATTGATTCCTCTTTTACAATATTTTCTTCCACAGCCATATATAAGATTAGTTTTACTTTACCATTCTCAATTGTTTCATGCAAAACTTTTTCAGAAACAATTCTCGCATCAGGTCCCAGTTGCAACTGTAACTCGTTTTTTGCTTGTTGAATTCCAATATCAATCGCTTCATTTTTACTTCTCTCTATTTTATTATACCTTTTTTCACTTAAAATAGTTTCAATTATTTTAACAGGAAGCTTCCACTTCAAAAAATAAAGGTCTCTTTCATTTCTTTCTCGATGAATATCATTAAAATCAGGTGAACTGAATCCCCATACAGGTAGCTCGAATTCATTGATACTTAAATGATATTTACTCTCACGATTTCCTGTCAATAGTTCATGATTAGCTTCTAACGGAATGGTCACTTCTGTTTCATACCATGTCTTCGCAATTATTTCTCCTTCAGCAGCTACTAAATCATATTTTTTGTCCTCTTTGCTATCGTCAAAATTAAGCTTTCCTGAAACAAGTACCTGTCCAGGTTCAACATAGTCATTGACTTGAACTTTTGGGAGTCCTTTAGATACATACATTTTTTGAATTACGCCTTTTTTTGTAGCTACTAAATTTCGAGGACCTTGTACTTCCTCTTCTTTTACTATCGTTTTTTCTACACCTTCAAGAACATAGGATGTCCCTTTTTGGTGCACTCCAACCCACAGTAATTCAGGTACATCATTTACTAATTGTTGTTGCACTTCACTAGGTGGATCCAGTGTAAAAGTCCATGCACCCTGATGAATTCCGTATTCAGTCAGTTGTTCACTTATTTTTTCCTCTATATCTTTTGGTACACCTATTATCTTAACTTCCCAAATTATATTAGATAGAAAGAATATAAGCATGATACTTAACAACAACCCAACCATAACTTCTTTTTTACGAGTATATTGTTTAAATAAAAATGGTAAACCTCTTTTGTTTATAAAAGTTAGTTTATAACTTGTCCGACGTTTAATATCCTTCAATATATCAATATCACTTAATTTGACGTTACCTTTACATGCATTCTCGGATACTTTTTTAATATTCCAAACTGTAATACCTTGATCGATACAAAATTGAAAGAAAAGTTCTGGATTTCTTCCCTTGATTAAAATAGTCATGTATCCAGTAATAAATGAACCTTGAATATGTTTCATGTCCTCCTCCTTAATATTTTAATCTGGAATAAATTTGACTTCAGTTATCAATCCTTCCAGTAATATTTCTTCAGGCAGCATCATTTTCAATACAAAAGATGATCCTGAAATCTGTATATAACCCTTATTGGTTTTAAGCTTCAATTCGGTATCTGAGTAAACAATAAGTCCTTTATGATTCTCAATATAAACATGAATTTGACCAATCATTGTTATCCGCGGCAGCTCCAACATGACATCAGTTGGAAGCGCAAGATGATTCATTAACCATGGACCAATTCGTTGTTGCCATTTCTTCACTGATGTGGCCCCCTCTCACATACATATTTATGAAATCACCGACAGGATAAGAACAAAAAAAAGAACCACTACCGGCATAAGCATCTATAGCTCATTAGATAGTGGTTCTTTATTTAAGTTAGTCATTTTCTTCGTTGCTTTACAACACTTTGATATGGCTTGGTCGCTCTAGGAGAGCCTAAAACCTCTGCCATAATAACGCCGTTTACTAAACCTTTTTGATTCAAGTTATTTTTTATCCGTCTTTTAAATCTTTTTTGTTCAGCAGATAATTCTCTGTCAGGTTCCCTATTCTCACTATTGTCAGTAATAATTGCATCATGTTTACGTTCATCCAGTGCTTTTTGTGTATCTGTATTCATACGGTCAGCCAAGCGTTCGCGTTGTTCTTGCTGTTGTTCTTCAATTGACGTTTTGGCTACTGTACTTTGTGGCTGATTATTACTGACTGTTTCACCGGCCCCACCGAAAGGAGCCGGTGAAGGTCTAGGTGAACTAGCTGTTCGTTTTTGTTTATTGGAATTAGTATCAGACTTATCTTTTAAAAAACCTGCAAGTCCCCCAATAATTGCAAGGATTATAAGAATGACATCCATAATAACCCTCCTGTATCCTCTAATACATTATTTATTGTCATTGTCTTCTTTTTCATTATCAGACAATTTTCCAATTGTACCGCGCATATCTGTATCAGCATCAATATTTTTATAGTTCATATAATCCATTACACCAAGATTTCCGGACCGTAGTGCTTCCGCAAGCGCAAGTGGAACATCCGCCTCTGCTTCAACAACTTTTGCACGCATCTCTTCAACTCGAGCAACCATTTCCTGCTCTTGTGCAACAGCCATCGCTCTTCTTTCTTCCGCTTTAGCCTGAGCAATATTTTTATCCGCTTCAGCTTGATCTGTTTGCAGAATAGCTCCGATATTCTTGCCGATATCAACATCAGCAATATCAATTGATAAAATTTCAAATGCTGTTCCTGCATCCAATCCTTTGCTTAGAACATTTTGTGAGATTGAATCAGGGTTTTCCAGCACTTTTGTATGTGCTTCTGAACTACCAATTGTACTTACAACGCCTTCACCTACACGGGCAATTACTGTTTCTTCTCCAGCACCACCGACAAGGCGGTCAATATTTGCACGTACCGTAATACGAGCTTTTGCTTTCACTTCAATACCATCCATCGCGATACCTGCAATAAATGGCGTTTCAATTACCTTTGGATTAACACTCATTTGAACAGCTTCTAGTACATCACGACCTGCTAAATCAATTGCTGCTCCTCTTTCGAAGGATAGTTCAATATTTGCTCTATGTGCAGCGATAAGTGCGTTTACTACTCTATCTACATTACCACCTGCTAAGTAATGACTTTCCAGCTGATTTGTAGTTAATTCTAATCCTGCTTTATGTGCCTTAATTAACGGATTGATTACTCTTGAAGGTACAACCCGACGTAATCGCATACCAACAAGTGTGAAGATACCTACTTTAACACCAGCAGCTAAGGCACTAATCCATAGCATTACTGGAATAAATGTAAATAATACTGCAACAACAATTAATATTACCGCAATTATTATTACCGGCATAAGTTCTTGTAATTCCATTTAAATTCCTCCTATAAATCTTTTTATATTATACTTCTCTAACTACCACTCGAACTCCTTCTACCTTAACCACCTTTACTGGCCTATTACTCTGAATAAACCCTCCTTCTGATACAACATCTAAGCGTTCATCATCAAATTTAGCTGTACCTGATGGACGTAACTGAGTTACCGTTACACCTTCCAACCCAATTAATTCCAACCTATTTACTGTGGAAACATACCCAAGCTCTGTTGATGTCTGGTCCTTTAATATAATATGGCGAAAAAACCCTTTTTCCATTCCCATCGTTTTAAACAATATAATAGAAGCAATTATAGCTACTATAAATGCAATACCAATGCTCATTGACATATGACCAATATCCTGTCCTGATATAATCAATGAACCAACTACAGAAGCAACACCAAGCAATCCTGCAATTCCTCCAGGAACAAAGAACTCTGCAATTATCAATACTAAGCCTAAGATTAATAAAATAATGGCTTCCATTCCTGCCAGACCTGCAACTACATGTCCATAGAAGAACAAAATTAACGATAGCAATCCCATTATACCTGGTATACCAAAACCAGGTGAATACAACTCCACAATCAACCCAAGACTTGCTATGGACAATAATATAGGGACTACAACCGGGTTAGTTATGAATCTAGCTATATTTTCAGATATTGTGGGTTCTTTCTCAATAATAGTTGCATTGCTCAGCCCTAAGTCGTTCAACATTTCTGTCCGATCTTGAACAGTGGCTTTTGAATAACCAACCTTAACAGCTGAGTCAGGATCCAGTGTAAGATACTTACCTTTCTCAGCACCATATTCCGGGAGATCTATACTCGGATCTGCCATTGCAGCCGCATATAACTTATCCCTTCCTTTTGACTCAGCTGCACTTTTCATTGCACTTAGCCATGCGGATTCTGCCTTTTTATCTGCCGCAGTTCCATCCTGATTAATCACTCCACTAGCTCCCATGTTTGCTTGTGGTTTCATATAGATATTATCTGTGTTTAATGCAATATAAGAACCTGCTGACAATGCCTGATTAATAACAAAGGAAGTAGTAGGTAGCTCAAGATCCTGTAGCAGTTCTGCAATTTGTCTTGCAGAATCCACTCTTCCCCCAGGTGTATCGATTTCAAATATTATATGATCCGCACCTTTTGCTTCCGCCTCTTTTGTAGTTCGTGAAAGAAAGGCTTCAAGTCCACGTTCCACTTCATTTTCTATCGGAATAACATAGACTACCTTTCCGCTACCATTGTTTTGTGCTTTAATTACTGAAATCGCGCTAAACAGTGACGCTGATATAAAAAATACAAGCACTAAAATTATGTATTGCTTAAGTCTATTAACAGGCACACAGCATCCCCCCCTTTCTATTTTACCTTCATTTTTACATACGATTCATAAATGTAAATGGTTTCATTTCAGCCATATTAGTTAAATAGTATCACAATTAGGTCAAAAGATGGTATATTTCTAAAAAAGTTAAATGAAAAAGCCTCGTCAAATCTGACAAGGCCTTTTATATTACTAATTAATTTAAATTTTTTTGAACAAGCCTGTTAATTTGTGCACCATCAGCCTGACCCTTAACTTTAGGCATGATTGCACTCATAACTTTCCCCATATCTTTTTTGGAAGTTGCATTTACTTCCTGAATCGTAGACTGAACTAATGCCTCTAACTCATCTTCTGATATCTGTTCTGGCATATATTCTTGTAAAATATTGATTTCAATTTCAAGTTTTTTAACAAGATCATCGCGTCCAGCTGATTTAAACTCTTGGAGGGAATCTTTCCTTTGTTTTAACTCTTTGGATAGAACAGTTAATTCTTCGTCTTCAGAAAGTTCTTTATTACCAAGTTTTATCGATTCATTTTGTAGTGAAGCTTTAACCATTCGAACAACACCAAGGGTGTCTTTATCCTTCTTTTTCATGGCTTGCTTCATATCTTGGTTTAGCTGTTCTAATATTGTCATGCTCTTGCACCCTCTTTAGAATTTACGCTTTCTAGCAGCTTCAGACTTCTTCTTGCGTTTAACGCTAGGCTTTTCATAGTGTTCACGCTTACGATATTCCTGTAGTGTACCACTTTTTGACACACTACGCTTAAAGCGACGAAGAGCATCCTCAAGGTTCTCGTTTTTACGAATGCGAGTTGTATTTGACATGCTAATTTCCCTCCCTCCGAAGCAAAAAACAAAAATGTACAGACATGGATAATATCTCATGTCTCTGCCAATTATAATATAACCCCACTTACAGGTCAACTTAAAAATAGTACTTATATACATATAAACTTATAATAAACAGTTAAGAAACCAACATGGCAGCCGAGTCCGCGCCACCATCTACTATGAAAAAAAAGCAGACTGAAAATTAACCTGAATAAGTGATATTACATTAGATATCCCAATTAACTTCATAGCTGTTTAAAAATGTCTTTTTTTACAAAAAAATAAAATACTTTCTTACAGCCTAAGTGAAACTAAGGCTTGCACCATTAAGCTGTACTACAAAGTAGATAGAGTTCTAATAAAGCAAAATACGCTTTCATAAAAAAAACTTTATCGATATGCTACGTTTTCTAATAATTATCTGCCCCTTTATTTCCAGCAATTATATCAACACCTGCACTAGCACCAATCCTAGTGGCACCCGCATCGATCATGGCTTTTGTGGATTCAAGATCACGAATACCGCCTGACGCCTTAACGCCCATTTCGCTTCCAACTGCTTCACGCATAAGCTTAATATCATGAGCAGATGCACCACCACCAGAAAATCCTGTGGAAGTTTTCACAAAATCTGCTCCAGCCTGTTTAGCAAATTGGCAAGCTCGTACTTTTTCATCATCGGTCAACAATGAAGTCTCAATAATAACCTTTGTTAGCGCATTCCCTTCTGCAGCTTCAACTACAGATTTAATATCATTTTTAACTGCTTCATCATTGTTCGACTTTAATTCCCCAACGTTAATAACCATATCCACTTCTGTTGCCCCATCTTTAATAGCTTGCTTTGTTTCAAACACTTTTGTTTCTGTAGATGTAGCTCCTAATGGGAAGCCAATAACAGTACACACTTTAACTTCAGTATTCTTTAAATTCTCGTAACAAAAAGGTACCCAATACGGATTAACACAAACCGAAGCAAAACCGTTTTCACTTGCTTCTTTTACAATCTGGGCAATCTTCTCTTTTTTTGTATCTGGCTTTAATTGGGTGTGATCAATATATTTTGCTAAATCCATATTCATGTATCTCTTCCTTTCATATATGGTTGTACCTACTAAATTAAATCCTATTTATCTTGCATAATGATTTATAAAACATGGGTGTTCGATTTAAGAAGTGGCTTTAATATTTGAGTTTGTGGCACTCTCCATAACACGGACAAATGTACCTTCGTTATACGGATAGCCGGATTTATTTATCTTTATACGAACGATTTTTCCAATTAAATCCTGTGTACCTTTGAAACGCACTTTTAAATAATTATCTGTATAGCCAACCAAATAGTCTGTATTTTCTTCAGATACACGTTCTTCCGGTATAACTTCCAGCACTTCATTTTCATAGTCTGAAGCATACTCTTTTGCTAATTGGTTTGAAAGTTCAATCATTTGATGTACACGATCATTTTTTACGTCCTCATCAACTTGATCTTTCATGCGTGCCGCAGGTGTACCCGTCCGTCTCGAAAACGGAAAGACGTGCAGTTCTGAATAGCCAACATCTTTAATAAAGTTGTAAGTTTCCATAAACTCTTCATCCGTTTCCCCCGGAAAGCCAACGATTACATCTGATGTGATTGCCAAGCCAGGTAGAGCATTTCGAATCTTGTCTACCTTCTGTTTATAAAATGCGCTAGAATACTTTCTCCGCATACGATTTAATACAGTATCAGACCCTGATTGCAATGGAATGTGCAAATGGCGTACAATTTTAGTTGATTTATCAAGTACATCGATTACTTCATCTGTAATTTGGCTTGCCTCGATAGATGAGATACGAATCCGTTTCAGTCCCTCAACATTCGTTTCTAATTCATGAAGTAGTTTTGCAAAGTTATAATCATTCATATCTTCCCCATATCCTGCAGTATGGATACCGGTTAAAACAATTTCCTTATACCCTGCGTCAACTAAATTCTGAGCTTGTGATACTACATTTCCAGGGTCTCTGGACCGTAACAATCCTCTTGACCAAGGAATAATACAGAACGTACAGAAATTGTTGCATCCTTCTTGAATTTTTAGTGAAGCGCGTGTACGATCAGTAAATTCAGGTACATCCATCTCCTCAAATACACGGTTTTTCATTATATTTGTTACACCATTAATCGGTTCGCGTGTTTTTTGGTGTTCTTCAATGTAGTTAATCATTTGTTTTCTGTTTTGTGTCCCGACAATAACGTCAACACCCGGTATCTCCATTATCTCACCTGGAGAGGTTTGGGCATAGCAGCCTGTTACACAAATAACTGCTTCAGGGTTTTTGCGGACAGCTCTTCTGATTACTTGTCTGCTTTTTTTATCCCCTGTGTTTGTTACTGTACATGTATTTATTACATATACATCAGACTGATGATTAAAATCGACACGTTCATAACCGTTATCTTTAAACATGTTCCAAATTCCTTCAGTCTCATAATGATTCACTTTGCATCCTAAAGTGTGAAATGCTACTGTCGGCATTATCTGCACCTCAATTCTTCAAATTGGTAAGAAATACTCGCTAACACATATAGAGAAGCAGTTTCAGTCCGTAATATACGTGGGCCTAACCGAACGGAAGTAAAACCATGCTGCTTTAATTGATCTGCCTCTTTTTCTGAGAAACCACCTTCTGGGCCGATACAAACTAACACTCGATTCCCAGAATCCATTTCACTTATTATCGTTCCAAATGATTGAAATTCTGAAGTTTTTGCTTCTTCTTCATATGCAAACAATTTTTTATCATAATTAGAACTTTCTTCAATTAACTTTTCTATGGTTGTTACATCATTAATTTGTGGTATTTTGGTTCGGTGACTTTGTTCACTTGCTTCTTTGACAATTTTTGAATATCGTTTAAATTTCTTTTCGGCTTTTTTATCATCCCAAACTACTATAGAACGTTCTGCTTGTATCGGTGTGAATGCAGTTGCACCAAGTTCTGTACCTTTTTGTAATACCAATTCAAACTTATCACTTTTAGGTAATCCTTGAGCGATTGTAACTTCAATTGGTAGTTCAGACGACTCTTCCAACCATTCCATTATAACCAACTGGACACCATCATTACCTGATGAAGTGATTTCACATATTGCTGCTATACCATCTGGGTGATTACATATAATTTTGTCTCCGGCCTGTAATCTCATCACTCGATTTATATGATGTGCATCATCTGCATTAATAATAACTTCATCTTTTCCCCAATTAGTTTCAGGAACAAAATAGCGTTGCAAGCTAAGCACCACTTTTCTATTGATTCTTTCTAGCTATTATAGAAACCCAATCTTCCATTTCATTTATTTCCAAAATTCGAAAACCCTGTTGGTTCAATTTATCAACCACCATTTGTTTCTTTGCTTGGATAATGCCGGATGTAATAAATATACCGTTCGTTTTCAGATTATGCCATGCATCCTCCACAAACCTGACGATTATCTCAGCTAAAATATTGGAAACAATCATATCTGCTTTCATACTCACACGATCAAGAAGGTTATTCTGTTTCGTGACAATTTTTTTATCTACCTTATTCAGCTTAGCATTCAATTTGGTGCTCTTCACTGCTATTTCATCCAAATCAAATGCATAAACTTCCTTGGCGCCCAATAAGCCTGCAGCAATACTTAATACTCCAGAACCACAGCCCACATCTATTACATTATCATTTTCTTCTATATACCGTTCTATACCTTGAATACTTAAAACTGTTGTTGGATGTGTTCCAGTACCAAACGCCATACCTGGATCAAGCTCGATAATCACTTCATCACTCGATACAGCCTCATAGTCTTCCCAAGTTGGAATAATCGTAATCTTTTTTGAGATTTTAACTGGTTTATAGTATTTTTTCCATGCTGTTGCCCATTCTTCTTCATGTATTTCGCTTAAGGTTATTTGGTTTCTGCCTAAATTAATATCGTAAAGCATTAAATTGTTAATAGCCTGCTTAATTTCATTAACTGTTTCACCCAAAAAACTATTTACTGGTAAGTATGCTTTTATATAGACGCCCTCTTCTGGGTATTCATCCACATTTAATTCATATATCTCACCAAAAAAATCATCACGTTCAGCAGTCAAATCAAGCGGGTCTTCAATAACAACACCACTGGATCCGGTTTCATGTAGAATATTAGAAATTGGTTCAATAGCTTCATTAGTCGTATGAATGCATATTTCTGACCATTTCAAATCAATCCACTCATTTCTTTAAAAAGTTAAATCTTTTATGTAAGCGGTGTTGCTGTAACACCGCTCTTAATTCTTGACTCTTTTCATAAGTTTTGTTTCTTTAAAATATTCGAAGTTGATATAAACTGCGACATAATGTGGAAAAATACTTGCCTTCACAGTGACTTCTTAGCCATGTGAAACATTTCAGCCTCTAATCAAAAATCTTAATCGGTGGAGGCAGAATACGTAGACTCCTATGGGAACAGCACGTTCGGAAGACCCCGGAAGAAGCGTTTTTAGCGTCACAAGGAGGCTGAGGTCGTGCCCATGGAAAGCTAAGTATTCTGCCGGAACGAGTCGAAGCACTCTACCATCTTTAGAACTAGAGAAAAGTCTAAAAAAATTTTCACTATGTCGCAGTTTTTAGAAAAAGTTCAACAATCATTTAGAAATAGTCTAGCTTTTAAATGCGTTCTTAAACCGTTGGAAAAAGGAACTTTCTTGTTCATCCGTTGCTTCGTTTCCACTAATATCATTAAATTCACGCAACAGTTCCTTTTGACGATCTGTTAATTTATTTGGTGTAATTACTCGTACCTGTACATGTTGATCACCGTGACCAGTTCCACGAACATTTGGGGCTCCTTTGCCCTTCAGTCGAAAGACTTTGCCTGTTTGTGTTCCGGCAGTTATTTTCAGCATAACATTACCATGTACGGTTGGTACTTCTATTTCATCACCAAGTGCTGCTTGAACGAAGGTTACAGGTAACTCACAAAATATATGATCACCTTCACGCTCAAAGAAATCGTGTGATTTCACCTGAATCACAACATACAAATCCCCTGGTGGTCCACCGTTAACACCTGCTTCACCTTTGCCAGAGACACGAATTTGCTGTCCTTCATCAATTCCTGCAGGGATTGAGATATGGATTTTATCTTGCTTTCTTTCCTTCCCTGTTCCGCCACATGTATTACATTTTTCAGGAATAATCCTCCCTGTACCATTACAATGATGACACACACGACGGTTAACAACACGGCCAAATGGAGTATTTTGTTCCGTATTTAATTGGCCCGATCCCTCACAATGTGAACATGTTTTTGTCTTTGTACCAGGCTTAGCACCTGATCCGTCACACGTTTCACACTCTTCTTCCTTTGGTATACTTACATCTGTTTCCTTACCAAAGATAGCTTCTTCAAATTCTAAAATCATAGAATACTGTAAATCAGCACCTTGTTGCGGGGCATTTGGATCACGTCTGCGACCGCCACCGCCAAAGAACATATCGAAAATATCACCAAAGCCACCGAAGTCCTGTGCTCCGCCTCCAAAGCCACCAAATCCTTGGCCTTGTGCGCCTGCATGACCAAATTGATCATATTGTTGACGTTTTTGGTCATTACTTAATACTTCATATGCCTCTTTTGCTTCTTTAAACTTTTCTGCAGAATCTTCTTCACTATTCACATCTGGATGGTACTGTCTTGCCATTTTACGATATGCCTTTTTTATTTCATCTTTTGAAGCACCTTTTTCGACTCCAAGTATTTCATAATAATCTCGCTTACTCACTTGTAAATCACTCTCCCGGACACTATTGCATAAATTTTATCTTATCATCAATTACTCCTTTATAGCAAATAAACTATTAAAAGAGTAAAAAGTCAAAGCCAAGAGACTCCTGACTTTGACTTTAATCAATTGATTCAGCTTAATTATTTGTTATTTTCTTCGTCGTCAACTTCTTTGTAATCAGCATCTTCTACATCTTCAGAACCTTGTCCTTCTTCCTGACCCTGTTCTGCTTCCGCATCTTGCTGCATTTGTTCATATAACTTAACAGAAAGCTGTTGTACTTGTTCTTGTAATGTTTCTT
This sequence comes from Virgibacillus salinus, assembly GCF_900102415.1. Lineage (NCBI taxonomy): Bacteria > Bacillati > Bacillota > Bacilli > Caryophanales > Bacillaceae > Virgibacillus > Virgibacillus salinus. Next base: position 275,839 of record NZ_FNKD01000002.1, on the reverse strand, counting down.
TCTTTTCTTTTATTTGTTCAATATCATCTGCATCAATTGCTTTTTGCAGTTCTTCCTTAGCATCTTCAGCATTTTGTTTTTCTTCGTCAGATACTTTTTCACCAAGGTCCTTAATTGTTTTATCAGTGGTAAAGATAAGCTGTTCTGCTTCATTACGCAATTCTATTTCTTCACGACGTTTCTTATCTTCCTCTGCATTCTCTTCTGCATCTTTAACCATTTGTTCAACCTCTTCATCTGATAAACCTGAAGAAGATTTAATTGTAATGGACTGCTCTTTGTTTGTTCCCTTGTCTTTCGCACGAACATTTACAATTCCATTAGCATCAATATCAAATGACACTTCGATTTGAGGTACACCTCTTGGTGCTGGTGGAATATCTGTTAATTGGAAACGTCCTAATGTTTTATTATCTGCTGCCATTTCACGTTCACCTTGAAGCACATGAATATCTACAGCTGTTTGATTGTCTGCAGCGGTTGAGAATACTTGTGACTCACTTGTTGGAATTGTTGTATTTCGCTCAATTAGCTTAGTAGTTACTGAGCCCATTGTTTCAATACCAAGTGAAAGAGGTGTAACGTCCAACAATACAACATCTTTTACATCACCTTGAAGCACGCCACCTTGAATTGCAGCACCTAGTGCAACAACTTCATCAGGGTTTACACCTTTAGAAGGTTCACTACCAATTTCACGCTTAATTGCATCCTGTACTGCTGGAATCCGTGTTGACCCACCAACAAGAATTACTTTATTAATCTTACCAGCTGATAAATCAGCGTCTTTCAATGCTTTACGAGTTGGTTTCATTGTACGCTCAACCAAATCAGAGGACAGTTCATCGAATTTAGCACGAGTCAAGTTCATTTCCATATGCAATGGACCAGCATCACCTGCAGTGATAAATGGAAGTGAAATTTGAGTTTGTGATACGCCTGATAAGTCTTTTTTGGCTTTTTCTGCTGCATCTTTCAAGCGTTGTCTAGCCATTTTATCCTGTGAAAGGTCAATACCATTCTCTTTTTTGAATTCTTTAACCATGTGGTCAATGATAACTTCGTCAAAGTCATCCCCGCCTAAGCGATTATCGCCAGCTGTTGAAACAACTTCAAAAGTACCATCACCAATATCTAGGATGGACACGTCAAATGTTCCTCCACCTAAGTCATATACAAGAATTGTTTGATCCTGATCTTCTTTGTCAATTCCGTATGCTAATGCTGCAGCTGTAGGTTCGTTGATAATACGTTCAACTTCCAAACCAGCGATTTTACCAGCATCTTTTGTTGCTTGGCGTTCTGCATCATTAAAGTATGCAGGAACAGTGATAACAGCTTTTTCTACTTCTTCACCTAAGTAATCTTCTGCATAGGATTTGATGTGCTGCAAGATAATTGCTGAAACTTCCTGTGGTGTATACTCTTTATCTTCAATTTTCACTTTATAATCTGTACCCATATGACGTTTAATTGATTGAATTGTATTAGGGTTTGTAATTGCTTGACGTTTTGCTACTTCCCCAACTTGACGTTCGCCATTTTTAAATGCTACTACTGATGGTGTAGTACGGTTACCTTCCGGATTCGGAATAACTACCGCTTCTCCACCTTCCATTACTGATACACATGAATTTGTTGTACCTAAATCAATTCCAATTATTTTACTCATGATAAACTTCCTCCTTCACTACTTATCCATTTACTTATTTACTTTAACCATTGCTGGTCGAATAACTTTATCTTTTAACATATAACCTTTTTGCAACTCTTCCGTAACTGTATTAGATTCTGTATCTTCTTCTTCTACTTGCATAACGGCATGATGTACAGTTGGGTCAAATGTTTCGCCTACACATTCTATTTCTTCAACACCATGTGCTTTTAATGCGTCTTTTAATTGTCGGTAAACCATCGATATACCATCAACAAATCCTTCACTAGCATCATTTACATCTGCCTGTAATGCTCGCTCAAAATTGTCAATTGCCGGAAGTAATTCATTTACGATGTCTTCGGCTTTATATTTACGTTCTGCTTCTTTTTCTTTTTGCGAACGTTTTTTGAAGTTATCAAATTCTGCTTGTGTTCGAAGCACTCGCTGATGAAGTTCATCTTTCTCCTGTTTGAGTTGGTCTACTTCTGCTTTTAGGCTTTCCATCTTGCTTTCATCAGAGCCCATTTGCTGCTCTCCATCTTGTTCAGTATTGTCGATTACTTCAGTAATATTTTCCTCATCTTTCTCAGTTGTTTGCGTTGTATCCCTATTCTGTTCTTCCATTTACTGCCACCTCCTCTTATAAAATTGCCATGTTAGAATATATCACGAATAGCTTTATAAATAAACAAATATACATAAAGAAATGGGAAAAGTCTTCTATAAATTCGGTATCCCTGCAGAGTCTTACTTCACTCGTTATTTTTGTACCACATGTATAATGCATCTGACATTTCATGTGATAAAGTGTTCAGTAGATTAACAACCCGCTTATACTCCATGCGGGTAGGACCTAGTAGAGCTATTGTACCCATTTGATCTTCATTTAATTGATACGTAGCCGTGATTAGGCTTAGATCTTTGATAGCATCCACTTTGTTCTCATGGCCTATACTCACTTTGATACCATTCGTAGTATCTTTTAGCAGGTTGGCTATTTCATCTTCCTTTTCCATCATGGAATAAAAAGACCGAATTTTATCAATATCCTTAAACTCGGGCTGCATTAAAATGTTTGTTTTGCCACCAAAATATAATTTAACAGGATTTTCATTAAAAAAGGCAGCTTTCAAATAATCATACGATTTTTCAAAATCTGTAATGTACTTATTCATAAGATGTACAATTTCAGTATTTAACTTTTCAGGTAACCTTACAATTGGCACACCATACAACCGGTCATTGAGAATATTAACCATTTTTTCCAAATCTGACGTGCTTATTTCCTTTGGAATAGAAAATGAACGATGTTCCACGTGTCCCGTATTAGTAACTAAGATTGCAACAGCAGTTTGCGATGATAATGTGACAATCTGCAATTGTTTTAATTTTGTCTCAAATACTTCTGGTCCTAATATTATTGATGTGTAATTAGTAATATCAGAAAGTATTTGAGCAGACTTTTGAACAATCTGTTCAAATTCGAAAAAACCATCTTGTATAACGTTATTAATTAGCTTTTTATCACCTTCTGTTACTTGTGGTGAGACGAGGTGGTCGACATAGTAACGATACCCCTTTTCAGAAGGAATACGACCAGAGGATGAGTGCGTTTTTTCCAAAAACCCCATCTCTTCCAAATCAGCCATTACATTCCGAATGGTGGCGGAACTAATAGCTATATCACCTTTTTTAGATATAGCACGTGAACCTATTGGTTGTGCTGACTCAATGAAATCATCAATTATGACTTGTAATATCAGTAATTGTCTTTCTGTTAACATGATGATCACCTCTGTTAGCACTCCACCCACTCGAGTGCTAATGCTAATAATAAATTATCAAATCCTTATTTTTTTGTCAACGTACATGCATTAAATCTTTTTCTTCTAATAAAAATTGCTCGAATACCTCATTACCAAATAACATACCTTGGTCGGTTAGATAAATGTTACTAGCATTCTCAGCAAGCCATCCTTTTTGGATTAAGGAAGAAACTGCATGCTTGTAGATTGTCTCATATGAAAAGCCAAATTTCTTATGAAAATGATTCTTATTAATACCTTTCGTTTTACGTAAGCCAAGGAACATTTCTTCTTCAACCATTTCTTTAATACTAATTTCTTCCGTATTCAATATCGGCTTCCCTGTTTTCATAGCTTCTTTTACATAAGCGGGTAAAGGTCTGATATTTCCTGTCCGTTTACCAGCGAGATATCCATGAGCTCCAGCTCCAAACCCGTAATAATATTCATTATTCCAATAGGTGAGATTGTGTTGACTTTCGTAACCGGTTTTTGCAAAGTTACTTATTTCATAGTGATTTACACCTTCTTGGTGCATTGTATTTTTCAAAATTTCATACATTTGTACTTCCGACTCTTCCGGAGGACGGTGCAGTTTGCCTTTTTTATGCCGCTGATAAAAGACAGTTTTGGGTTCAATTTGTAATGCGTATGTTGAGTAATGAGGTAACCCGAATGATACTGCTTCATCCAAAGACTGTTTAAATTGTTCAACTGTCTGATTCGGCAGTGCGTATATAAGATCAATACTAATATTATAAAAACCGTGTTGCTGTAATTGATTAATGGTACTATATACGTCTTTCACCGTATGCAGTCGCCCTAATTCTTCCAGCATCGCATCGTCAAATACTTGCACACCTAAAGAAATCCTGTTAACACCATAGCTCCTTAACAGTTTAATTTTCTCTTTGTCAAAATCACCAGGATTTGATTCAATCGTAAATTCTTTACAATTTTCAACGTCAAACTTATTATCAATAATTTGCATTAAAGAACGCAACTGTTCCATGTTTAATGAAGTAGGGGTGCCTCCACCAATAAATATTGTATTTACCTTGTTCTTCGTACCATTAATATTTGTGTTTATTTCATTTGAAAGTGCCTCTATATATTCTGTAGCTAATTTCTCATTGTAGAAAAACTTTGTGAAATCACAATAATGACAAATCTGCTGACAAAATGGTATATGAATATAAACGGATTTAACCACAATTATCCTCTCCAATGCTTAGAAAACTTGGTTACTCATAAAAGGGATTCTTACAAAAGCGTATTTTGCTTTTTTAGAACCCCTCATAGTTTGGAGTGCAAGCTATAATGGCGAAAGCCTAAGTTGCACTTACTTTCTTAACTGCTAAGAAAAGGGATGAACTACAAGCAGGAATGCCTTAAGTTCTCCCTTAATAAATTAATTAATCATCATCCATTTGTAAAACAGCCATAAACGCTTCTTGCGGAACTTCAACCGATCCTACCATTTTCATACGTTTTTTTCCTTCTTTTTGTTTTTCCAATAATTTACGTTTACGTGTTATGTCTCCGCCATAACATTTGGACAAAACGTTTTTGCGCATTGCTTTAATAGTGGAACGTGCGACAATTTTATTTCCGATTGCCGCCTGGACAGGCACTTCAAATTGCTGTCTTGGAATAAGGTCCTTCAATTTATCAACAATCAGTTTCCCTCGTTCATAAGCAAAATCACGATGAACGATAAACGATAATGCGTCAATCGTTTCGCCATTTAACCATATATCCATCTTAACAAGGTTTGATGGACGGTAGCCAATTAAATCATAATCAAAAGAGGCATAACCTTTTGTGTGAGATTTTAATTGATCAAAGAAGTCGTACACAATTTCAGAAAGAGGAATTTGATAAACAACGTTCACACGTACATCATCCAAATATTCCATATCGATAAACTGTCCACGCTTTTTTTGGGCGATTTCCATCACAGGCCCAACATAATCATTCGGAACCATGATAGTCGCCTTTACGAATGGTTCATGAATTTCTTTAACAATTTGAGGGTCTGGCATAATGGATGGGTTATCCACTACAATTGTAGTGTCATCAGTCTGCTCTACCTCGTATATTACACTTGGTGCTGTTGTAATTAGATCGATATTAAACTCACGTTCGATCCTTTCCTGAATGATTTCCATATGTAACAAACCAAGAAATCCACAACGAAATCCAAATCCTAGTGCCTGTGATGTTTCTGCTTCATATTGTAATGATGAGTCATTTAACTCTAATCGTTCTAGGGCTTCACGTAAATCATTATATTTATTAGAATCGATCGGGAATAATCCGCAAAATACCATAGGATTTAACCTGCGGTACCCAGGTAGTGGTGTTTCAGCCTGGTTATTGGAATGTGTTACAGTATCACCAACCTGCGTATCACCCACATTTTTAATCGACGCAGTAAGAAACCCTACATCACCAACAGTTAATTCATCTTTTGCTACTGGTTTTGGTGTAAAGACACCAATTTCATTAACTTCAAACTCCTTTTCAGTTGCCATCATTTTAATTTTGTCGCCAATCTTTACGGAACCATCTTTAATACATACATAAGCGATAACACCGCGATAAGGATCATACAGCGAATCAAAAATAAGTGCCTTTAAAGGGGAGTCTGGATCACCGGAAGGAGCAGGTATATCTGTAACAATCCGATTCAGGATTTCATCAACTCCAATATTATCTTTCGCAGAAGCTAAAATAACATCGTCTTTATCAATACCGATAACATCTTCCAGTTCTTGTGCAACACGTTCAGGATCAGCATTTGGAAGATCTATTTTATTAATAACGGGTATAATTTCCAATTCGTTATCCAACGCAAGGTACACATTCGCTAATGTCTGGGCTTCGATTCCCTGTGCAGCATCAACTACCAATATTGCACCTTCACATGCCGCGAGACTTCTCGATACTTCATATGTAAAATCGACATGTCCAGGCGTATCTATTAAATGAAATGTGTAATCTTCACCAGTTTTATTTTCATAATGAAGCTGCACAGCGTTTAATTTTATTGTTATACCACGTTCCCTTTCTAAGTCCATCGCATCAAGAAATTGTTCTTTCATTTCCCGCTGCGTAAGTGCTTTTGTATTTTCTAGAATCCGATCAGCCAACGTTGATTTTCCGTGATCAATATGTGCTATAATCGAAAAATTACGTACATTATCTTGTTTCTTCACCATAAGTGATGCTCACTCCTACTTGACTTTTACCGTTTTACCAATAAAAGCGCAAATTTAAGACGTCAATTACTAGCATTGATTATAGCAACTGCATTGCATACATTCAAGGACTAAAGGAGTGAGCAATAAAAATCATATAAAAAAACATAGCTTATCACTAAGCCTTAATGGTGAAAGACTTAGTTGCACTTATACAGTATGGAAGTACCTTAACTACTTAAAAAAATACTTGAACGATTTGATAAATGACTTCGACAATTATTTCATAAAATCCTTGTACACTAGCTTCCAAAAATTTGGCTATCTTCTGAGTGAATTGCACTGGAGCTTCTGCTGTCATTATATTTTCACTAGTTGTTTGTTCTACTACCACAACCTGTTTTTCTTCCACTTCTTCCGTTCTCACCGTATTTTCAGTACTTTGGATTGGGTCAGTTGCACTTTCTCCACGATCTAATCCTACTACTATACCAACTAGAAAGAATAGTGCGAGTAATAACAAAACAACTAGAGAGCGCATAATAATTTCCTCCTATTGATTTTTATTTACCTTTTCAGCATTCCAGTATAACTCGCTAAATACCTCCGCAACGGCATCTGCTGTACGATATAATTCATCTAGATTATTGTCGACCCCTCCGAATTCTACTACAAGCGAATTTTGAGATAGATCCTGGTTATATATACCATTACTTCTAGGACCTTTTTTCTTAATTACCCCCCTGCTGAGTCCGGGGTATTTTTCTTCAATCAAATTGTGAAGTTTCGTTGCAAAAGCTAGATTTTTTTCATGAGATGCATGTTCTGCCCCAACAACAAAGGCAATTTTCGCATATGGTTTTCCATTTATGACTTTTGTTGTTTTATCCCTTCTTTGAGAGTCACGATGTAAATCAAAGACATATTGTATATCATCATTAGATGTAAAGGCTTCTTGTACAATTTTTCTTGACGCCGTATAAGATTGACCATACTTCCATCCATTATTGTTTAATATTTCCATAATATCTGTATCATCAACGGTCGTACCTATTCCATCTGTTTCTAACGACTTAGAAAGCCTCTCGCTGACCTTGGTAATATTCACTTCACCATGTTGTGCTAAATCAGGGTCATTAACATCAGGCAAATGTGGCAAAAAAGATTCTCTATTATGTGTATTGTAAATAAATACTACATCCTTATCGCCGGTGTCTAACTGCTCTTTATCTGTATCTGTATCTGGTTCTTTTTTTGGTTCTTCAGATTCAGTTGAATCATCAACAACTGCTTCTCTATCTTTCAAAATTTCATCAAGAGGTGGTGCGGATTCGACTGGTAAGTTGGTGTAATTGGTTCCTTCACCAGCAATAATTATTTCGTTTTCAAAGGTAGAGAACCCTGGTAACTCCTGCCCGAGTAAACTTCGTGTATCATTTGGTTTTATACTTGTAGCCATTTGAAATACGACGCTTGATAAGTTTGGTAAAGCCTTATCTTCTGGATATGCTTCTTTAAATGCTCTATTCTCCATTCCCATAAGATAGAGAAAGGTGGAACTATCAAGGTCACTAGTCCAAGTTGTAATAGTATGGGAAGAGAAACGATATGCTGGCGCTACTGTAGTTAAAAATCCTATAACAACGAATAAAACAATCAAACATATAAAGTAAACGCCGCTTTTTTTATAGAAATGATTAAATACTTTTTTCTTCCCATTATTTTGTTTGTTCCCAAGATACATGGTTCCACCCCTTCTGAAGTAATCCTCAATGGTAAAATCTATGAAATAACTTCAGGAGATAGAACAAATTCTTTTAAAATTTTTAAAAATGATAGAGATATACAAGAGTCATTATCTTGTATAAGAAGCGAAGTTTTCTACAGTTATTTTTTCATGAAGAGCTGCGTTTAAGCCAGTTGCAATTAAAGTTGCCATATCCTTCATAAATCCATCTACTTCTTTAGGAGTTACCATTAGATTATGACCTATTGGTGTAAGCACTTCTTTAATTAATGACTTCTTTTCTTCTTCTGTTAAATTACCTACTATTCCAAGAAAGGTTTCACGTTTTTCTTCATCTGGTAAGTCTTCTTCTGTAAATTCTTTGTTCCCAAAAGACAATGAAGCAGGCGCTAACGATTTGGAAGGGTTGTCCTTTTCTTTCCATTCCCTTCCAAAGTGCTTTAAGATAAAATCGATAGTATCACTCGTAATCGTCACTGCATCAACAACTGTTGGAACTCCTACTGCAAAAACGGGAATTCCCAATGTTTCCTGACTAAGCTCTTTCCGTTTATTTCCTACACCAGACCCTGGGTGAATTCCTGTATCAGAAAGTTGGATTGTTTCATTCACACGTTCAATCGACCTTGATGCTAATGCATCAACTGCAATAACAAAGTCAGGATTAAATTTCTCTACAATACCAAAAATGATATCACTTGTTTCCATTCCAGTTACTCCCATTACACCAGGAGTGACTGCTGCAACAGGTCGATAACCTTCCGATACTGATTCATGTTCCAATTGAAACAAATGGCTTGTTACCATAATTTTATCAACCGTCATTGGCCCAAGTGCATCTGGAGTTACATTCCAATTTCCTAGTCCTACTATTAGACCGTTGCCATCCAGCGGAACTTCATTTTTCTTGAGCAATTGTTCTAACTCGCCTGCAAATATCTTTGCAGCTGACTCCTGTCGCTTCGTATCCTGCTTCTTAACGCCATCAGCATAGATTGTGACATATGATCCTGGTTTTTTGCCAATCAGCTTTTCGCCTTCAGCATCTACCTCGACATAGGATATAGTTATATTATCTTCTTGTCGTTCTTTAACCGTAACTCCTTTTAACTGCTTTTGTTCATCCTCTTTATCCACATACATATCCTTTGCTTCTACAGCAAGATCTGTTCTTACTTGATATTCCTTTTCAATATCTTTCATTACCGAAACCCCTTTTTAATTTTTTAGGCTATTTCCCTATATATAGGCTTAACTATTTCAATAAAAAACATACGAGAGCGAAATAAACCTATTGAAAAGGTTAAGTTCGTTTGGTAGAATGTCATTTGTTAGCAGTTAAGAAAGTATAAATCCTTTCTTACTGCATAAGTGCAACTAAGGCACTCGCCATTAAGGCTTGGCGTATGCCAAGTTTTCTAATAATGTAACGATATGGTGTTTAATTAGGAGGTGAAACAATGGCTAATATTAAATCTGCAGTTAAACGTGTAGAAACAAATAAAACAAAACATGAACAAAACTTGCAATATAAATCAGATATGCGTTCACAAATTAAACGTGTTGAAAAATTGGTTGAGAATAAAGATGTTGAAAGTGCAAAAACTGCATTAGAAACTACAATCAAGAAAATTGATAAAGCTGTACAAAAAGGTGTAATTCATCAAAATAACGGTGATCGCCAAAAATCTCGCTTAAGTAAAAAGGTAAATGAGCTAAGCGCATAATAAACAAACAAAACGATCCCTTTTAAAGGATCGTTTTTTTGTTTATTTTAGTGATATATCTCGTCTTTATGGCTGTACTAAATCATGTAATAGTAGCTCAAAAGCAAGTTCTTTCTCCATTTTCCCTTGCTTTATATTTGCATCAGCTTCTGTTAATTTCACAATGATATCCTGTAATCTGCCAACAGTAAACTTACTTTCCCTGCTCATTGCGATTTTTATTACATATGGATGAGTAGAAAGCTGTTTTTGCATTTGTGCCTGACTGTACCCTTTTTGCTTTAAAAGTTTAACTCGTAATATGGTCCGAAATTGAAAGGCCAGTAAAGCAATCAACCCAATTGGTTCTTCTTTCATCTTTTCTAAATCTTTGTAAATGGAAATAGCTTTAAATAAGTTTTGTTCAATTACGGCATCTACCAGAAGCAAAGAAGAGTTGCTCGCGGTATGTGATATTAGATTTACAGCGATTTCTTTGGTAACGACCCCGCCTTCTCCAACATACAATGCGAGTTTGGTTAATTCATTTCGTAACAAATGCAGGTCAGTTGAGAGCTCTGTCTCGAGCATTTCATATGCATCTTCTTCAATTGTTATTTTCAAGCTTCCTGCAAGATTTGTAATCCAACTCTTCAGTTCATAATCCTTTATTGGGTTACAAGCTGCAATAACTCCATTTTTCTTAAGTGCTTTACTTACTTTTTTTCGTTCGTCAATCTTTTCATACGGTGCTATTAATACGATTACTGAATATTCTACAGGATTTGTTAAGTAATGACTTAATACTTCCAGATCATGTTCAAAAGACAACTTATCTGGCTTAGCTTTCAAAAATGTAGCGTTACTGGCGATTATTAGCTTTTTTTCTCCAAAAAATGGATAGGTTTCAGCGTCAGCGATTACTTCTTGGATTGATGTCTCTTCCAGATCATATGTGGATAAGTTATCATTGCTTTCATCTGGTAATACTGCTTTTGTTATGTACTTTGTAATATTTTGTATGAAATAAGATTCTGTTCCATATAATAAATATACTGGCTTTATTTGCTTTTTTTTTACTTGCTGTAATACCTCCGAGTATGCCATACTAATCACTCCAATACGATATAAATAATCGTAAAACGTATCCCACGGAATAGCAAGGATTTTTTTAAGAAGGCTGTTTCTATTTGATTGTCGCTGTTGATTAAAAAACTTGGCACTTGCTCGGTCTTGTAGTGAATGCCATAAATCTATAAACAATACCTTAACATACCACTTCGAAATACACGGTTCTTCAGTGACGCAATATATTACCGCGAAGATTAAAAAGCAACAAACCATACAAATAAATCCAAGATGAAAAGGAAAGAGGGGAATCAAAAATAATTCCCCTCCGCAATCTATATAAACGCTTAAAATTCAGCCCTAGAAACTGTATTTTAAACGATGTTTGTTTAGTTATAGAATTACCTTTAAAATCAAAAGTATAGATGTTAACTCTTACTAAATATGGTGACTTTTATTTTTGTGTGAAATTTTTAGGTCAAAAGTAGATTTTTTTATGTATTTATTTTATACTTGAGTCTGTATAGGAGGGGTAGATGTGAACGAATTTGAAAAGGACGTACAGTCAAAAAATAATGATGTTGTAGATTCAATTAAAGGTTTTGGATTCTCATTTCTTTTCTTTGTCCTAATTTTTACCATAGGTGCAGTAATTAGTGTAGCTGGTTCTTAATAGTAATTAAATGAATGCTTAGAAAACTTGACTTTTCGCCAAGCCTTAATGGCGAAAGCCTTAGTTGCACTTATGCAGTAAGAAAGTATTAACTGCTAAGAAAGAGACTGACATTATGCAGTCTCTTTTTGTGTACATTTACAGCCTATGGGAAATGCGTAAAAAATGTTCCATCATCGTCTTTAAAATAATACTGTATTGCACCGTGCTTATCGGTTCTGAATATTACCAAGTTCTTCTCTTCAAGCGTTTTAATTACTTCGTTGTGCGGATGCCCATAACTATTATTTAAGCCTACAGATATTAGTGCATATGTAGGCTTAATTTGTTTAAGAAAATCCTTATCTGTTGAGGAATTACTGCCATGATGCGCGACCTTTAATACGTCAACTTTTAAGTTAGGATATAAAGCAATAATTTCTTTTTCTGTTTCCCTTCCAATGTCACCCGTAAAAAGCCAGGACTTTCCTCCAAGAGCTGTATATAGTACGAGTGAATTTTCATTTGTGTTTTGTTTATCCTGATTTGGCGAAATCACGTAAAAATCCTGTTCCCCAACCACTATTTCATTATCTGTTTTAAATCGTTCAACTTGTGTTTCTGTTTTAACTAATAGACGGGTTAATTGATCGTCAAATTCATAGTACTCACTAACAATTACCTTATTAACGTCAACATTATCTAACATAAACGGTAAGCTCCCCATATGGTCACTATCTTCATGTGAAATGAACAGTGCATCTATCTCCCGAATGCCCCTGGAAAATAAGTATGGTTTTAAAATTTGCTTATAAACACCTGGTGTAGTCTGGCCATCTTCAAAAGACACTCTTGCTCCTGCATCGATTAAAATAATACCTTTTCGGTAGGGAAGTTCAACAACCATTGCATCTCCCTGGCCAATGTCAAGCATCGTTACAGATCCAACTGGAGAAAAATACGGCCTTAGAGCAATAGCCATGATTACCAGACTCAGAAAACATCCATATAAAAAAGACTGTTTTAACTTTGCAAGTTCCAGTTTTTTCAGAAATATAAGCAAAATCGAGTAATAAACTATTGTACTACCAAGCGAAAACGATCCTATAACCCATGGATAGTATGCAAATTGATCCACAAAATATATAAACGATATGAAATGTTCATGGATACGGTTAAAAAGTATCTCAATGGACGGTAATAGAATTCCCGCAAATAAAGACAGTGGTAGCAGTAGGAACATAATTGGAATTACAAAGAACGAGAAATAAGGGACAACTATGACATTTAATAAAATGGAAAGTGGCTGAAAAGTGGAAAAGTATAATAACTGAAGTGGTAATATTACCATCTGGGCAAGAAAACTTATTTTAAGAATCGAGAAGATGGATACATTTGTTTGCGCTAACCACCTTTTTGACAAAAGCAGCCCCATAGTGACACTAAAGGATAATTGAAATCCAATGCTGTAGATAATATATTTATCCATTAAAATCTGCAGGATAAACACAATACTGAGTACATCAGTTACGCTGAATTTATACCGCACTTTATTTATTAACAGAAATAGTAATACCATTGAACTTGCCCGCCAAACCGACGGCTCTCCACCAGCGATTAAAGCGTACAATGGTAAAAAGAAGATTATCACCCACTGTGCTTTTTCCTTTGTTAGGATATTAAGCTTAATAAGCAGGAAATATAGTAATCCAACTATCAATCCAACGTGAAGTCCGGATATGGCTAACAAATGTGACAAATTCCAACGCTGAAATAATTCAATAGTCTCTTCAGGTAGTTGAGAATCATCTCCTAATACAAGTGCATTTAACCATATTGACGTCTGTGGACTAAGCTTATCCGATGTATAACTTATTACGCTTGATCGAATAGTATGAATTTTATTTAGAGTTGATGAACCGCTGCAATTAATACTATCTAATGAGTTAATTACCACTTCATGTGTAATCCCTTTTGACAACAAAAAATGCTGATAATCAAATTGACCTGGATTTCTTCTTTGACTAGGTAATTCTGGAGTACCCTCAATATTACAAGTGGCTCCAAATTTCAAATTATGTTTTATCTCCTGCTTATTTTTATAGTAAACAATAAGTAATTTTTTGTTTGAAGTATACTCTTCCAATTCAAAATCAATTTTTGAAGATGATTCATTAATGGGACTAGCTATCCGTCCTGCTACGTCAGTTTCATAAGATGTATTAGTTACTTCTTTATGGAGGATTGTTTCTAAATTGGGGATATAAAAGTAGAAAAAGATGGAAAGGGCTATAGAAGTAAGAGTAATTAACTTCCCTAGCCGTTTATCATAGTACAAAACAAGCAGCCAGATAAAAAATACCAGTATAAACCAATTGCTATGGTAGATGATGGATAACGCACTGCTGACAATTCCTAATGCCGGAACATACCAATACCCTTTCATGTCAGCTCCTTATAAATCAAATAAATTATGGGCTTCTATTTTTAACGCATCATATTTTGGCTTGTTATTCGTTTGTGATCTAAGTTCCTGAAGCAGATTATTTATGTATGCTTCTTTTTCCTGATATTGCGTATCCACTGCTAAATATGTCAATTCAACCTTTTTGGTTTGCACCCCAGCATCCTCAAATAGCTCAATAGCATATGGATGGTTTTTATAATCTTCAGCATAATATATGGTTTTAATCCCGCTCTGGATAATCTGTTTGCAGCACTGCAAGCACGGGAAGTGTGTTACGTACATCTCAGCACCTTCTGTTGGAACTCCAAATTTGGCACATTGTAATAAAGCATTGGCCTCTGCATGTACTGTACGTACACAATGGCCATCTATAACATAACAGCCTTCATCAATACAATGAACACTTCCGGAAACACTTCCATTGTATCCACCTGCTATAATTCGCTTTTCCCGTACAATTGTTGCACCAACCATAAGCCTAGTACATGTACTTCTAAGTGCCAATAAATGACTTTGTGCCATATAATATTGATCCCATGTTATCCTTTCCATCATAAAAACCACCTTTATATAATATTATTTTTTCAGTTTACAATTACTCTATTATTTTGGTCAACAATCCTATGGAATTTGTACATCATCCTTCAGATTTTCAAGCGTCTTCTGACCAATCCCTGAAACCAGTAGCAGGTCATCAATTGTTTTAAAAAATCCATTTTCTTCGCGATACTGCAAGATGGCCTGTGCCTTCGATGGTCCTATTCCATTTAAACCCTCGATTTCTGCTTTAGTAGCATAATTTATCCTTACCTTGCCGTTTCCACTCACATTCTGTTCGTTAGCTGTTGAAGTTTCCCCTGTTTTTGGAATAACTATGATCATTTCATCTTGAACTTTTTGAGCAAGATTAACCATTGTCTGATCTGCACTTTTGGTAAAGCCACCAGCTAACTGAATTACGTCATCAACACGAAATTGTGAATCTATTTCATAAACTCCTGGCTGCAGAACTTCGCCTTTTACATCAACAATAACTGTTGAAGGCTGGTCTGGAATTTCTTCTTTCAATATCTCGGTAGAGGTAGATGCAGAATTTAATTGGGGTGCTTTTTCATCAATATCATCATTATTAAATAACAAAAAACCACTAATAGCTATAACAATGACAATCAAAAATATATTTTTTTTGAGGAGTTCAAGCAATTTGAAGTCACTTCCTTTGAGGTATATTTAGGGGATATTTGAAGGGTCTATAATTATCTATTCGACATTCTTTTTAATAATCCTCTTTCAAAATGAAACGATCGGAAATTATTTGTCCGACCGTTTTTCAGCTACTATAAACATTCTTTCGGATTCTGCATTAATATTTTCATTTTTTAACGAAAAATCACCAGATAGATGCTTTATTTCAAATCCTGCGTCGTTTAATAACCTTGCATAAAAATCAATTGAATATGTACGTTGATGGTGAAATTCATCAAACCGGGAATACTTCTCCTGGTCAGATACAAAGAATGTTAAGTCGTGATACATTTCTCCTTGTTCTTCACCCTCCGAACAAAACCAGATATATGAAACATCATCATTTACTTCCCCAAACGTCTGATTTACCATGTTATGCTCAACGTGAAAAAGGGAGTGAACATCAAAAATAAACAGTCCACCTATTTTCAATGAATCCGCTACATTTTGAAAAACAGTTCGCAGCTCGTCCTCTTGCGTTACATAATTCATTACATCACAGTAACTTACTGCTACATCCTGATTTATAATTCCATTTAAATTATTTAAATCCTGATGAATCCACTGTACAGGAAGCCTTTCCATGCTTGCACGCTGTTCAGCATAGCTCAGCATATCACTAGAGTAATCAACACCTGTCATATGATATCCTTTGCGAGCCAACCTTGTAGTAATCTGGCCTGTGCCACATCCTAAATCAACTATTGTCTCAACTGTTTTCCCTAATTGGCTGATAATATTAATTGTAAATGATTGCCACTGGTCATATGGAGCGTCATTCATTAATCGATCGTATATAGTTGACATTTGTTGATAACTCCTAGGACTATCCATTGTGTCCAACACTTATTTCAACTTTTGATGCGTCGCCCCATAATCGTTCTAAATTATAATATGAGCGCTCTTCCTTATGGAAAACATGACATACAATATCGCCTAAATCGACTAAAATCCAGCGAGCCTGTTCATAGCCTTCTAGCCGCTTAATTATAATACCCTCTTCTTCCATAGAATCTTTTATCGACCTCGCAATTGCTTGGACTTGACGTTCATTACTTCCATGACAGATTAGAAAGTAGTCCGTCATTAACGATACATCCTGCATATCCAATGCAACAATATCTTCCGCTCGTTTATCATCACATGCATTTGCAATTAGTTGTATAATTTCTTTGTTATCCATTAATTTAATTACCTCCGTTTAAACGTCTTGTTAAGTCATTATATGCATAAAAGGTGTCAGGATAAACAGGAACATGTTTACTAACCAGGAATTGAATTGTATTCCGTAACGCCATCCAAGTAGCACGATACAGGTCTACTTCAGCCATTTCCCGAACCTCTTCAACACCTGGAAATGATCGTCCAGGCTCAATATAATCAGCTGTAAAGATGATCATATCCATCTGACTCATATCTGCTTTACCTGTTGTATGATAGTGAATTGCACTTTGTATACCAGTATCGGATATACCAAATTCACGATCTATTATTATTGAAGCTACTGGTCCATGCCATAATTCATGATGATGGTCGAGTAAATCCTGTGGCAACTCACCTTCTTTAATCACCTGTTTCATATATTCCAATGAAAAATATTTGGCATAATCATGAAAAATGGCAGCAAGTTCCACCTTATCGACAGGTTCGCTGTACATATTCGCTAGTTTCACCGCAGTTTCAGCTACACGTAATGTGTGTTCAAACCTCTCCGTTTTCAGGTAAGGTTTCACAAGACTAATCGCATCCTCTTTTTTCATACAACTGCTTCTCCTTTATATAGTCTTCAACCGAACCAGGAAGCCTATATCTAACTGATTTATTATTGGTTAATCGCTCTTTTATTTTAGTTGAAGATATCTCTATGAGTGGGACATCCACTTCAATAATTGGATATTCACTGTTTAATTTATATCCCTGGCGTTTGACACCAACAAATTTAACCATGTTTAATAATTCATCAATATTTTTCCAATTTGGTAAATACTCTACCATATCCGCGCCAATAATAAAATGAAATACAACGTTGGGATTATCTTTAGTCAATAATTTCATTGTATCAAACGTAAAAGACTTGCCTAAACGATCTACTTCAATCGTGTTTAATTTAAAATTTGGGTTACTATCAATTGCTCTTTTCACCATTTCAACCCGATGCGTTGCCCCAATGAAAGCCTTTTTTTTGTGTGGCGGCTCTTGTGAAGGAATAAACCAGACTTCATCAAGCTTTAATGCAACACGCACTTCTTCAGCTATTATCAAATGACCAAGATGTGGCGGATCGAATGTACCGCCCAATATACCTATATATTTCATTCCATACTCCTTTAAGGTAACTGAATATGTTTATTTTCCTGGGACTCTTTGTAAAGTACAATATTATTGCCTATAATCTGAGCTACTTCCGCTTCCGCCCCAGCCGATAACTTTTCAGCAACTGTGTTTTTGTCTTCCATACAGTTCTGTAAGATACTAACCTTAATTAATTCTCTCTTTTCAAGTGCTTCACTAATCTGCTCAATCATATTCTCATTAACACCTGTTTTACCTACTTGAAATATAGGCTTTAATTGGTTTGCTTTTGAACGCAAAAATCGTTTTTGTTTTCCTGTTAGCATACTTTATCTTCCTTCCAAAATAGTTTTAAGCTGCTGATCCATATTATCAATAGGCATTTTCTTGTTTGTCCAAAGTTCAAATGCATACTGTGCTTGATACAATAACATCGTATGACCATAATGAATAGACGCCCCTGTCTTCTTTGCATCCATCAAAAACTTAGTGTTTAACGGCTGGTAAATAATATCACTGACAACACTCTTTTGATTAAGTGATTTGATTGGTATTATTGTATCTTCAGTATTTGGTTTCATCCCAACTGATGTCGTTTGAATAATTAAATTATAGCTATTAATCGATTCATGTGCTTCATCCAGTGTCAATATTGATGTCTCAACATTATTATCTCCAAGAATTGCAATTGCTTTCGCACTTGAATGTGTACGGTTTGCTATATCAATCTGCGTAAACCCTTCTGATTTCAACCCGTAATAAATTCCATAAGCAGCACCACCGGCACCGATAATTAGAATTCTATTTGTCTTATCGCGAAAAATTTCCGGAAATTTATTTCTTAGGGCGATAACATACCCAATTCCATCGGTATTATAGCCTACCCATTTACCATTTTTGCAAACTACTGTGTTCACCGCCCCAATTATTTCAGCATTTTTATCCAAATCATCCAGATAATTTATTATTTGCTTTTTATATGGAACGGTAACATTAAACCCATCAATTCCATTTTCTTTTATTCGCTCCAATTCTTGCTCAAACGAATCATCTGGACTGATTTCCATAATTGAATATGTGCCTTTTATTCCAGATTTATCCAAAAATTGATTATGAATCCAAGGAGACAGAGAGTGTTTTATGGGGAAACCAATAAGCCCCAGCTTCAATTGCATACTAGTCCTCCTATAAAAATGACCTTCGGATTGAAACATTAACATCCTTAGGACTGTGCGCAGCAACTGTTACATTTCCAGTTGGAATAGTGACCCAACCCAGTCCGGGGAAAACAATGTCTGTTTGTTTATCTGTAATTCGATACGTACTTTCGGTCAACCTAGGTAAAGTTTCAATAGATTTATCATCTGGCGGAGATAAAAGGCCACCTTTATGTTCACTTAATAGCTGATCAGCCTTTTCTAACTTTGTCCGATGGATCGATAAGTCATTAGAAAAATAACATACAAACGACTGCCTCTCACCTTTAACGAAGTCCAAACGTGCTAAACCTCCAAAATAGAGCGTTTGTTGATCATTCAATTGGTATACCCTGGGCTTGATTTCTTTGTTTGGTGTTATTAGCTTGAGATCATTATCTGATATATAATGTGCTATTTGCTGTTTATTTACGATACCAGGTGTATCAATTATTGACGTATCTCTATCCAAAGGTATCTCTATAAATCCTAAAGTTGTGCCAGGAAAATAGGAAGTAGTTATCACATCATTTACGCCATTTGATTGCTGTATCAGCCGATTTATGAAAGTGGATTTCCCAACATTTGTTGTACCAACAATATAAACATCATTTTTGTTTCGATACTTTTCAATAGCCTCAGTCAATTCTGCTAAGCCATATCCTTTTACTGATGAAATAAGGTATATACCTTCCACTTTTATTCCAGCTTCATTAGCAGCTGTTTGGAGCCATTGTGTTAATTTACGCTTATTAGTGGATTTGGGTAACAAATCAATCTTATTGCCAACCAATAGAACTGATTTATTGCCGATAATTCGGGGAAGACTTTTTATCATACTTCCATTAACATCGAATATATCTATTAAGTGAACAACAAGTCCATCAGTATCCCGAATCTGGCTTACCATTGTCAAGAAGTCATCATCTGTCATGGCAACATCCTGTATTTCGTTATAATGCTTCAAGCGAAAACAACGTTTACATAGAACAGTATCCTTATCAAGTGTCGATTTTGGTGTGTATCCGACTTCATCAGGATTAGTTGATTGTATTAGGGCTCCACAACCTTGACAGTATATTTTCTCCATTCTCATTCCTCCCAGCTTATCTTACCTTTTTTATTCATGTAACTAAGTATTCTCCGTTCAATTTTTCGATTAATACGGGTGATTTTTCCATCAGTTTGAACAATAGGTACAACTAGTATCGTGTGAAATCCTGCGAAATTACCACCCAGCACGTCCGTTAAAAGCTGATCACCGATTACTACTATTTCATCCTTTTTCAGCCTCATTTCTTTAGCCGCACTCTTAAAAGCTTGGCTTAATGGCTTCCTTGCACTAAACACAAATGGTGTATCAAGTGGTTCCGAAAATATTTTAACGCGTTCCTGTTTATTATTCGAAATAATTGTTACTTTAATATCTTGTTCTTTCATCTGTTCAAACCACTGGATGACTTCTGGAGTAGCATCCTTTACATCCCAAGCCACAAGTGTATTATCCAAATCAGTAATAATTCCATTAATTCCTTTTTTTTTCAGCAAAGCTGGATGTATATCAAAAATGGTCTTCACATGTTCATTTGGCAAAAATTTTTTTAACAATAGTTACACCTCTTCATTTATGCTGAAAATGCATTGTTTTCTAAGTAATATTTCGTGCCCAGGATATTATTTCTATAGATACAGGTGCAAGTAAATATTATAACTTAATCCTATAATAACTTTCTACATTAATAAAGAAATAATCCAATCCAGAAGTGTTATTTTTATTAATAATCATCTCATTTATGCCAAAAACCGTTCGACAATTTCTTTCAAATTTCGAGTTGTGGATAACTCTGTCAACAAAATCCACAGTGAAAAATCAACATTTTCGACGGATTTTTACCTTTTATACACAAGTTATCTACAAGTGATTGTAGATAACTATAACCTTGTTCTACCTATCAATTCGTGGTAAATTATTATATAACAAAAGGAGATACTAGATATTAGAAAAACATGGCTTCTCGCTAAGCCTTAGATGCACTTATGCAGTAAAGGATTTTTATTTTCTTAATTGCTTAAAAAGTTAGGGGAGGGCTGATTTTATGGAACATTTGTCAGACGAACTGTTATTAGAATCATACCATAAAGCAAATGAATTAAATTTGAGCCCCGACTTTGTATATCTTATTGAAAAAGAAATCAGGAAAAGATCATTAACACACAAAATCAAATGTTCAAGTTGAATCAGTTTACCAATAGAATAATCGTGACTATACTCATCCCTATCAATTAAATGATAGGGGTTTTTTATTTTATCCAGTATCAAATTATGATAAGCTATCTTGGTATAATAATAAAAATAAAGCTAGTCACGTAAATTAACTAAATGGATTCCCCGTTTCGTTCATACTTACCTACCCGTATTCAATAAGGAGGACTACAATCAAATGATTTACATAGTATTAATCCCGCTTTTGCTTGCTTGTTTTATTCCATTTATAAGTAAGTTTAAAGACAAGATACATACTGGTATTTTTGTATTCATTATTCCCTTTACAATATTTCTATACTTTATTCGTTTCATTGGGAACGAATTTTCACCAATTCATCAAACATATAAATGGATCCCATCTCTTGATATTAATTTCAATTTTTATTTAGATGGTCTCAGCCTCCTGTTTGTATTACTGATAAGTGGAATCGGTGCACTTGTTGTTCTTTATTCTATTTATTACCTTGATAATTCAGAGCGTTTAGGTCATTTTTACGTTTACTTAATCATGTTCATGGCCGCAATGCTTGGTGTAGTTTTATCCGATAACATCTTTGTTCTTTATACATTTTGGGAATTAACATCAATTTCATCGTTTTTACTAATTGGATATTGGCATTTCAACGAACGGTCTAGATACGGTGCAATGAAGTCAATGTTAATTACTATTTTCGGTGGTTTAAGTATGTTTGGCGGATTTATATTATTATCTGTCATCACTGGGACTACCAGTATTCAAGCGATGATTGCACAAGCTGATATTATTTTAGACAGCAAATACTTACCACTTATTTTAGGATTTATACTTCTAGGGGCATTTACTAAATCAGCACAATTCCCTTTCCATATCTGGCTGCCAGATGCAATGGAAGCACCTACACCTGTAAGTGCCTACCTCCATTCTGCAACAATGGTTAAGGCAGGACTCTTCCTGGTTGCACGTTTTTCTCCTATTTTTTCTGGTTATGAGTGGTTTTTTATTATCGTAAGTATAGCTGGAATTGTTACGTTATGCTGGGGGTCTTATATGGCCGTCCGCCAAACAGATTTAAAAGCTATCCTCGCGTTCTCAACAATCAGTCAGTTGGGGATGATTATGGCTATGCTTGGGTTTGGAACAAAAATTGCTATCTTTGCTGCATTATTCCACATCTTAAACCATGCTACTTTCAAAGGAAGTTTATTTATGGTCGCAGGTATTGTAGACCATGAAACAGGCACACGGGACATACGAAAACTCGGTGGACTATTAACCTTCATGCCAATGACAGCTACGCTAGCGTTATTTGGCACGTTTTCGATGGCAGGTGTTCCATTACCATTTCTTAATGGGTTTTACAGTAAAGAACTATTTTTTGATTCCGCTATTCATTTAACAGAGGGAGTAAGCGGTACAGCAAGTTTTCTGATACAGGTGATCCCTTACCTGGCAGTATTAGGTAGCATTTTCACATTTGTCTACTCGCTGTATTTCTTCTTCGGTGTCTTTAGAGGAAAAACACAACTAAACCAGTTACCTAAAAAACCACATGAAGCACCGTTTGGTATGCTGATATCTCCAATCGTGCTTGTCTTAGGTGTTATCTTAATTGGACTGTTCCCTAATTTAGTCAATGGAACATTTATTGCCCATGCTGCAGAATCAGTGTATGGAAGTGAGGTTGTTAAAGAACTTAAATTCTGGCACGGCATTGATTCGACTGCATTCCAAATGTCACTTGTTGTAGTAGGGATTGGTACAATTCTTGTTTCAACACGAAAAAAATGGAATGGAGTTTATAAGTTACTCCCAGGAAAATTGAGTTTTAATAAAGCATACGATTGGTTAATCAGCATGTTGGATGTGTATTCAAATCGAATCACACGTTCTTATATGACGGGATCCATCAGGTTCTACTTCGCTGCAATTCTTGCTACAACATTAGTAGTTACATTCACATTCATGTTTGTGACCAATGGTTTCACGATTCAATTTAATGAGTTGGCTGAGGTAACAATTGTTGAAATAGCAGTTGTTCTGCTTATGATTGCAGCTGCAATTGGCACAATCTTTACCAAGCATAATGTAGCCGCTATTTTAACTGTGGGAGTTGTTGGCTATGGTGTAGCAATCCTGTTCGTCATCTACCGTGCCCCAGATTTGGCATTAACACAATTGGTAATAGAAACAGTTTCTGTCGCATTATTTCTGCTTTGTTTCTATCACTTGCCTAAACTTGAAAAAAATGATGAAACTTTAAGTACCAAAACAATAAATATATTTATTTCGGTTGGCTTTGGTACATTGTTAACATTGATTGCAATAGCTTCCCATAGCACCAACAGTTTCAATAAAATTTCAGATTACTTTATTGAAACCTCCCATTCACTGGGTGGCGGTGATAATGTGGTTAACGTTATTTTAGTAGATATGCGCGGATTGGATACATTATTTGAAATTGCCGTTCTAGGTATTGCAGCACTCGCCATCTATAGCATGATTAACCTAAGAAACAATAAGGAGGAGAAATAATGGAAATTATTATCTCAATCCTAGCAGGTACACTATTTGCCACGGGAATTTATAATCTATTACAAAAGCAATTGTTGCGGATTATAATTGGCACAGTACTACTTTCACATGGTGCACACTTATTTATATTAACAATGGGGAAATTAAAAACAGGTGCCCCACCAATTCTAATAGAAGGTGTTAACGAATATACAGACCCATTACCACAGGCGCTGATACTAACTTCTATTGTTATTAGTTTTGGTATAACCAGCTTACTGCTAGTGCTTGCCTATCGTACAGTAAACGAAAATAATACAGATAATATGGAACAGTTAAGGGGTAACGAACATGAGTAATTTAGCAGTTTTACCAATCATTATTCCGTTAATTGCTGGAATAATCCTAGCTTTTTTTCCAAAAAAATTAGTTTTGATCAGATTTTTAACAAAAGTTTTTTCTATTATAAATCTAGTTACAGTTAGCTATATAACCTGGACAGTCTTTACTAGTGGATCCATCATAATGGAAACAGGTGGATGGGACGCTCCATTTGGAATTGTTCTGGTTGCTGACTCACTGGCAATACTGCTAGTTTTTACAACAAACATTCTTGCAGTAGCTTGTGCTTTTTACGCTCCATATTCATTAACTAATCGAAAAGAACAATATTATTTCTATTCGTTCTTTTTCTTCTTAATATCTGGGGTTTCAGGTGCCTTTCTTACAGGTGATTTATTCAACTTATTCGTTTTCTTTGAAGTATTATTAATGGCTTCCTATGCACTGATCGTTTTGGGTGGCGAAAAAGTACAGCTTCAAGAATCGATTAAATATGTATTAATAAACTTATTTTCATCCATCCTGTTTGTAACTGCTATTGCATTTTTATATTCTGTTGTAGGAACTGTTAACATGGCACAGATTGCCCAACGTGTACAAGATGTTGAACAGCAAGGCATCTTAACAACTATTGGAATACTTTTATTCTTTGTGTTCGCAACAAAGGCTGCATTATTTCCTCTATATTACTGGATGCCTAAGTCATATTTTGTACCGAACCCTGTTATTTCAGCTCTATTTGGGGCATTACTTACTAAAGTCGGCATCTACTCTATAATTCGTGTATTTTCGTTAATTTTTGTATATAAGATTGACTTAACGCATGAAATGTTTATATGGATTGCTGGATTGTCCATGATTTTTGGAATAATCGGAGCTCTATCAACCAATAATATCAAATTAATTGTTGCGTACAACATTATACCTGCAATTGGTTTTATTCTTATGGGGATTGGTATTTTTAACGAAGATTCCATGAGTGGATCTGTTTATTACTTAATTCATGACATGCTTATCAAGACAACACTATTCTTAATCGTAGGAACGATAACCTATGTTGCTGGCACATCTGATTTGCGGAAATTCAGTGGACTAATTCACTATTATCCTTTATTAGGCTGGCTACTGTTTGTTGCTGCATTTGTTTTAGCCGGTATTCCCCCATTCAGTGGATTTATTGGTAAATTACTATTACTAAAAGGAGCCTTATCAAGTGGTGAGATCGCTATTGTTATTATAGGTTTACTGTCAAGCTTACTAATTCTTTATTCCATTATGAAAATATTTATTAAAGGATTCTGGGGAGAAAAGGATGAATCGCTTGAACATAAATCCACAAAAGGACTAATTGCTCCAATCGTATTTCTATTATCTTTATCTGTTATGCTAGGAATAGGAGCTGAATTTGTTTATCCATCTATCGAATCTATTTCTGCATATTTGTTAAATCCAGAAGTATATATTGATTCTGTTTTAAAGGAGTAGTGTATTATGACCTTTCAAGTAGTTATTAACTTAATAATCGCGATTATGTGGATGTTTTTAAGTGAAAGCTATTCCGGAGCAAGCTTTATTGCCGGATATATACTGGGAATACTTTTGTTGCTTGTGTTAAATCGTTTTATTCCGGATGCCTTTTATTTAAGACGCGTATATAAAATTATTTATTTAATGTTTTTATTTATAAAAGAATTGATATCATCAAACTTCGATATCGTTAAACTTGTTTATAAACCTAAGCTTGAGTTTGAACCAGGAATTTTTGCAATGCCTACCGAATTAAAAAGTAATTGGGAGATCACTTTACTTGCAAACTTAATTTCTTTAACACCTGGTACGCTATCCGTGGCTATTTCCAGTGACAACACCCATATTTATATCCATGCCATGCATATTGATGATATTGAAGATGAAATTTACTCTATCAAAAACACATTTGAAAAAGCTATTTCTGAGGTGACACGATGACAGAATTACTATCAATAACTGGAACCATACTTGAGATTGTTACAAAAGTATGTGTAATAGGTATTTCCATATCACTACTGCTGCTATTATATAGAATCATTGATGGGCCAACAAATGCCGATCGAGCTGTGGCACTCGATGCAATAGGTATCAATCTAATGGGCCTGGCAGCTTTGGTTGCAATTATTATTTCAACAACCATGTTGAATGATGTTATCTTACTTATTGGAATCCTATTATTCATTGGGACGATAGCAATTGCAAAATACTTGGAAAAGGGTGTTATAATTGATAGAAATTTGGATTAATATCATTTTTAATTTAATAATCGCCTTCTTTTTACTATCAGGAACATTTTTCATTCTATCAAGTTCCATTGGAATTGTTCGTTTTCCTGATGTTTATACACGACTACATGCAGCTACCAAAGCTTCAACACTTGGTATTGCAGGTATATTAATTGGTGCATTTCTATTTTTATACGTATCAGACAGTATAGTTAGCGGAAAATTACTATTAGCTATTGTATTTACTCTGTTAACCGCCCCTGTCTCAGGTCATATGATATCAAGGGCAGCCCATCGGAACGGAGTAAAGCCCGTTACTAAAAATAGAACAGACGAATATGAAGAAGCTATTCAAAAGCATACCCAACATTAAAAAGTAACTTTTTATATAAAAGTTACTTTTTTTGTACCATAATAAAGTAATTTGGGAATTTTGAATTAGATTAAAACTTTGAATGATTGGGTATAAAACATATTATAAAAATATATTTAATATGAATTTGGACATAGTAAGAAGAGATTTTATAGATGAGAGGTTCTAAAATGAATACACAATTTTTATTATCCGCTTTAAAAGTAAAACAAGTATATGGAACTATACCTAATGAAGTAATTGCTATTGAACAAGATTCACGCCAGGCAGTAACTGGATGTATATTTATATGTACAACAGGATTTACCTTTGATGGGCACGACTTTTATAAAGAGGCATTGGAAAATGGAGCATCTATAATTGTTTCAGAGAAATACCTGGATATGGACCTTGAAAAGTCCGCGTTAGTCATTGTCAGCGATTCAAAAAAAGCAATGGCAATACTCGCAAATAGGTTTTTCGACTACCCTTCTACAAAGATGACTACATTCGGTGTGACCGGAACAAATGGTAAAACTACTGTAACCAATCTAATTTATTCTATGCTGCGAGAAGAGAAAATTCAGGCTGGATTATCGGGAACAAACGGAATAACAATAAACGATGAATTAAAATCAACTGAAAATACGACTTGTGACACGATAACAAATCAGCGAATGTTAAAGAGTGAACTAAATAATGGCATTAGCCATATGATAATGGAAGTGTCCTCCCATGGTATTGCACAAGGAAGACTAAACGGAATTGATTTTGATATTGTTACGTTCACAAACCTTTCACATGATCATTTGGATTTTCACGGTACAATGGAGCAATATGGGTACACAAAAGGCATCCTTTTTGCCCAATTGGGAAATGATCTAACCAAGTCTAAATATATCGTGTTAAATTACGATGATCCATGGTTTGAAACGTATAAAAACTTATCTGCCCATGAGGTCATTTCATATGGTCTGCAGGAGCAGTCAGACTTTTACGCTAACAAGATTACTTTCCACGAAGATTTTACTGAATTCACCTTGCATACACCCGAGGGTACATATCATGCAAAAATGCGTTTGTTAGGTACCTTTAATATATATAACGCGATGGCCGCAATTGCTTCCTTGTATGCAAATGGATCATCTGTTGAAAGACTCGTAACTATTTTGCAATCAATATCACCAATCAGTGGAAGATTAGAAAAATTAGATATAAATGCTCCAGTAACCTTGTATCTTGACTATGCCCATACACCAAATGCAATAGAAAGTTCGATACAAGCTGTATTACCTTTCAAAACAAATAGACTTATTTACCTTGCTGGTACTGGAGGTGATAGAGATGATGCTAAGAGGCCACTTATGGCAGAAAAGGCATCAAAAGCAGATTATGTTATTTTAACTATTAATGATCCCAGATATGAAAATACTGAGAAGATACTTAGAAATATGGAGAAAGGCATGCAGCATGATAATTATTTCTTAATTGCAGATCGCAAGGAAGCAATTACATATGCAATAGAAATTTCTGAACCAGGTGATATATTAATATTTGCTGGTAAGGGGCAAGAAAATTACCAAATTATTGAGAACACAAAACAACCATATAGCGATACTAGTATTATTAAAGAGGTATCATATAGAAAATATAAAAAGTGTATACCCCACCCTGAATAAAAAAGTTAATAATCCAGGCTAAAATTTATCCGGACAGACACAAAACCATCCCTTCCTTCATAAAGATGTTATATAGGCAATAGCCCAGCCAGTAATTGAAGGAGGTGCTTGTGTTTGTCTGGAATATTAAGTGTTCTTGCATTGCTGATCAAAGAAGCGCTCTTTTTTGTCTCCTACGTAAAAAACCACGCGTTCCCACAACCATTACCACCAGAAGATGAAGCAAGGTATATTCAGGCAATGCAAAATGGTGATGAGACCGCTCGAAATAAATTAATTGAACACAACTTACGGCTGGTTGCGCACATCGTCAAGAAGTTTGAAAATACTGGAGAGGATATGGAGGACTTAATTTCTATTGGGACGATTGGGTTAATTAAAGGAATTGAGAGTTACTCTACAGACAAAGGAACTAAATTAGCCACATACGCGGCTCGGTGTATAGAAAATGAGATACTGATGCATTTACGTGCATTAAAGAAGGTGAAGAAAGACGTCTCCCTTCACGATCCAATCGGCCAAGATAAAGAAGGAAATGAAATAAGTCTAATTGATATCTTAGAAGCTGAAAATGAAAACATTATTGAATATATTCAGCTAAACATGGAAATCGATAAACTGAAACACTATCTATCTATCCTTGACAGCAGGGAAAGAGAAGTTATCATTTACCGATATGGGTTAGGAAAGCAAAAAGAGATGACCCAGCGGGAAATTGCTGACAAATTAAATATTTCCCGAAGTTATGTATCCCGTATCGAGAAAAGAGCGTTGATGAAAGTTTTTCATGAATACTATCGGAAAGAAAAAAGAGCTTAAATAAAATATGGCATTCGTCAAAGTATTCTTATGAAAGCGTACTTCGCTTTCTTATTACACTATATACATTTGAGTGCAAGTTTTAATATAGATAAGCCTTTAGTTGCACATATGCAGTAAGAAATGCGAACAAAAAAGCGCGATGACAAAAAATCATACGCGCTCATTTTCCTGTATTTTTATTTTCAGACGATGAGAATGATAGATTAGCCATCCAGCAACGAATGTTGTTGCAAAAGCCAGTAGTGTTAGTGAACTCCCATCTGGGGATTGACGAATATACGTATTAATAATTGCACCCATATATAGATATGAAGCCAATATTAACAATGTTGCTGTAAAACGGCGATAGTCCTTTAATTTTAATTCTAATTGTTCTATATTCAACTTCATAGTATCTCCCCTTCCTATATAAGAATCATAACATATGAAACTATTACTATAGGAAGGTAATTCTTGGATGCATTAAATCGTTTTAATCATTTTCATTATTAAGTTAGCTGCATTCTTAGCTGCATCTTCAAGGAAAGCATCAAATGAGCTAGACGACTGTTTTCCAGCTATGTCAGATAATGCTCGGATTATGACAAATGGTTTATCGTATTGATAGCAAACTTGTGCAACTGCTGCTGCTTCCATTTCCGCTGCAAGCATCGTAGGAAACTTTTTGTGTACAAACGCTACTCTTTCCGGATCATTCATAAAAGAATCGCCTGTTGCAATAACACCTTCGTTAAAATTAATATCCAAGTCTTTTATTGCTTGTGTAGTTTTTGCAATTAATTCTGTATCCGCAGCATACATTGCCGGCATATCAGGAACCTGACCATATGCATAATCAAAAGCTGTAACATCTACATCATGATGGACAACCTGTGTTGAAATAACAATGTCGCCAACCTCTAAATCATTTGAAAAACCACCAGCGGAGCCTGTGTTAATCACCTTAGATGGTGCATATCTTTCATGCATAATCGTCGTTGCCATTGCAGCATTTACTTTTCCAATACCTGATTTAAGTAAGACTACATCCTGACCAAGTAATTCGCCATGCACATACAAGCAATTAGCAATAGTAGTTTCTTTTTTGTTTGTCATCTCATCCATTAACAAAGCTATTTCTTCATCCATTGCTCCTATTATTCCAATCGTCATAGCAGTGCCTCCATTATGAAATATGCCTATTCAAATCGATATTTTTGGTCATTTTCTTTTAGTTTCTCTACTTTAGTTGGTTTCCATCCTTGACCTTCAACCCAAGTTAGATATACTCGGTAAATTTTTGATTCACTCGGATTTGATGTTGTCGTTTTAACCTTCTGATTTCCATTACGTTCAATCCACCACATAGTAAAACTATCTTCATTTAAATCAGTCGCTAACGCAACAGCTTTTCGCATTTCTTTTCTATCCTGGGAATTCTCAGTATAATTTATTGTATGCTGGCCAGTCTGTTCTGTCCCAACAGGTTCCCAATTTCCAGTATATGCCTCTGTAACGTTGTCATCAGAGGGTTCAGCCTGCTCTGTTTCTACATCATTATTATTTTCTTCTTCTGTACCGGTATCATTCGAACTATCTGACGTACTGTTGCTATTCTCTGATTCATTTTCTTCTGTAACCGATTGCTCGTCCTCTTTAGGAGTTGACTCATCTTCATCTTCAGGTTGTTCTGACTCATCTGG
The DNA here is from genome assembly GCF_900102415.1 of Virgibacillus salinus. Classification (NCBI taxonomy): domain Bacteria; kingdom Bacillati; phylum Bacillota; class Bacilli; order Caryophanales; family Bacillaceae; genus Virgibacillus; species Virgibacillus salinus. Next base: position 244,912 of record NZ_FNKD01000002.1, on the reverse strand, counting down.
TGCTGCATTTGATTGATTTTCAGCAGATTGATCAGCCTCATCATCACCTCCAAAAATAATTACTCCAAGTAATACAATAATAAGTATACTACCCAATACTAGAAAAACCGATAATGATTTAGTATTCTTTCTTCGCTTTTCAAATTTATCCACACGTGAATAATCGTTGAAATCAGACATTGCCTATACCCTCCCATACTATACACTACTATAATATCATATTTTGCCAGAGAAGATATATGTCATATTTAGAATAGATATTTTTGACTATATTATTATGGAAGTCTGTTTTCTAAACGAATTCTGCTTTTTTCCAAGCAACGGAATCATATTAACTAATGCGACGTAATGTTGAAAGATAAACTTAATTGCTATGACATCGCTCCGGGAATACACTACGATTTCCGCCGGCAACGTCAGCTTCCTCGGAAGCAAAAACAACGTAATCGGTTACTCTTAATCTGTATCGCATTCTATATCGATAGCGATAAACATTTAGAAAACAGGAATAATAGCCCACATGGGACTCGTATATCCTGCAAGTCGAAACCTGTCGGAAGTTCTTCTCTCTAATGTATTTAAACTAACAGCCATTAAAAAAAGCGGAATGAATACTCATCCGCTTTTTCTTAGAAATTAATCAATTTTTACGATTTGTACCTGGATATCTCCACCAGGTGTGGCCACTGATACTTCAGTACCAATTTCATGGCCAAGTAAACTTTTGGCCATTGGGGAGTCATTCGAAATCTTTCCCTCAAATGGATCGGCCTCAGCGCTGCCTACAATGGTATAGGATTCTTCTTCTCCATCAGGGTACTCTTTGAACGTCACAGTTTTCCCTAATGATACTATGTCTGGATTATCATTATCATTTTCTATTATCACTGCATTGCGAATCATTGTTTCGACATGGCTAATACGTGATTCAACAAATGCCTGTTCATCTTTAGCTGCATCGTACTCGGAGTTCTCAGATAAATCACCAAATCCGCGTGCTTCTTTTATTCGTTCAACTACCTCTTGCCTTCTCTCCGTTTTCAAGTAATGCAGTTCATTTTCTAACTTCTCTTTCCCCTCTTGGGTCATATAAAAACTTTTCTCTATTGCCATTTAAAATACACTCCTTCTATCTAACAGTTCAAATAAAATCATAAAACAATATGATATTACTGCATTTATGTCTTTAATATCCTGTGAATAGTTATACTAAACACTACTATGGCAGATTTAATTTAAATTTTCAATACTTTTACATTAATTATTTTGTCGATTTTTAGATAATATTTTCTCAATTTTAGTGGCCATAATATCAATAGCCACATGATTTTGACCACCCTCTGGAATTATGATATCTGCATATCTTTTAGTCGGTTCCACAAATTGCAGATGCATCGGTCGAACATTATTAGTATATTGATCAATAACAGAATCCAAAGTTCTCCCGCGCTCCTTAATATCTCTTAAAAGTCGGCGAATAATACGTACATCCGAGTCTGTATCAACAAACACCTTTATATCCATTAAATCAACTAAACGAGGATCTTCCAAAATTAGAATACCCTCCAGAATTATAACCTCTTTAGGTTCAACTGGAATCACTTCTGTAGAGCGTGTATGAACCTTGTAATCATATACCGGCTTCTCGATTGTTTTACCATTCATAAGATCATGCAAATGTTCTTTTAATAAATCATTATCAAAGGCTAATGGATGGTCGTAATTAGTATTCAGTCTCTCTTCAAACGGTAAATGACTCTGATCTTTATAATAATAATCTTGTTCTATTACAAGAATTGTTTTATCTTGGAAACGTTGACAGATGGAACGGGTTACGGTCGTTTTACCGCTCCCGCTACCTCCAGCAACACCTATAACAACTGGTTTTTCAGGCATGAGAATAGGTTCTCCCTTCTTCTACTTTTTATTACTTATAGCTACTCCATCTCCAATTGGAACAATTGTTGTTACATAATCGGGGTGTTGAATTAGCCATTCGTTGTACTCTCTAATTTTCCTAGCTAATTTCTGAAATCTGGGATGTTCTTTCTCTGGATCAGCTATAAAGCCTTTGAATAAAACATTATCTGAAAGGATAAATCCATTTTCGGATAAAAGTGGACTGGAGAGCTCAAAAAAACGTTTATACTGTCCTTTGGCTGCATCAATAAACACTAAATCAAATTTGTTATCCTCTTTAAGTTCACTCAGTATTTCTATAGCATCTCCGAAAATGATTTGTATATTATCCTGAACACCTAATTTCCAAACGTTTTGAACTGCTTGATTGTACCTTTGCTCATCCCGTTCGACTGTCACAATAGTAGCATTCGGATTTGCTTCCAGCATTCTTAGTGCTGAATATCCAATAGCAGAACCTACCTCTAATATTCTATTAGGCCTCTTTAAGCGTATTAATTGCATTACAAAGTTTATGCCTATTGGATCCATAATTGGTACATTTTCATCTTCTGCAATTCGCTCAAGTTCCTCTACCCAATCGTCTGTAGGAGGTAAAGATCGAGTTAAATAACTTCTTAACTTTTCATCCATTACAATAACCTCTTTTATTAGAAAACTTGGCAATCGTTAAAGGAAGTCTTATGAAAACGTATTTTGCTTTCATAGGAACCTTTATATTTTGGAGTGCAAGCCTTAACATAGATATGCCTTAGCTATACTTATGCAGTAAGAAAGTAATTTCTTTACTGCCCAAAAATAGGAAATGTGAATTTCTAATCCACACTCCCTTTTGACATTAATCTATATACTGTGCTTTATATTCTAGATGCTGGTCATGCGTTTCTGAAAAATACACATTTCCTTCACCATCATGTAAGAAATACTTATATTCAGATTCCGCTGGATTTAGAGCGGCGTGCAAAGAATTTTTAGCGAAATTTGATATCGGTCCTACAGGTAAAGATTTGACTTGATACGTATTATATGGTGATTGTATTTCCAAGTCTTTTGATAATACTTTTTCTTTATGCTTACCAAGTGCGTATAAAACAGTTGGATCTGTTTGCAGCGCCATACCTTCATCGAGTCGATTATAAAATACGCTTGCGATATTATCTCGTTGATCTTCAGAGCTTGATTCTTTTTCAACCAGCGATGCCATTGTTAAAGCTTCATGTACAGTAAAATCGCGTGCAGAAATTTCATCCAGATAAGGTGTAACAACCTCCACTGTCTTGTCGAGCATTTGTTCAACTACGAATTGTACACTAGGTTCCTCTTCATAAAAATTGTATGTTGCTGCAAATAAATACCCTTCTAACGGTGTACGAATATCAGGATTCAATATATTGTTCGTTAATATATCCGGGTAAGTATTTATAAGTATTTCAATATACTCTGGATCATTTACTGCATCCAGGAAATCATCTTTACTAAAAGGAAGTTTTCCAGCGTATATTCCAGCTATCTCATCAATGGTCTTTCCTTCAGGGATAGTAATTGTATATACCGGTTCTTCCAAAACTCTACCATTTTTTAAAGCCGTAATTATTTCATCTATTTTCATCGATGGTGTAAATGTATATTCTCCTGCTTGAAAATTAGACTCATTTTTAAATTTTATGTAAAACCTGAAAACACGGCTGTCTTTAATAATCCCGTTTTCTTCAAGAACATTTGCGATGCTAGACGTTGAAGAACCCATTGGAATTTCAACCTTTACTTCTTTTTCACTATCAGGATTGACAGGCTGTAAGGCAGATTTGATATATGTGTATCCAGATATTCCACCTACGACAAGTATAAGGATTAATGAGATAATAATAATGGCAACAATTTTTCTAACCGTTCTAGCATCGTCGTTGCGCTTTATTAAATTGTCCTTATAACCACCTGACTTTTTCTTCTTGAACATTCTTTTATCCCCCTCACCCGGTACATTATACTAAAAAAAATAAAATTTAGCTATGATAAAAGAAAAGCTGATATCATTATTTGACATCAGCTAAATAATCTATTATTTGTTGCCTTTAATACTTATTCGTTCTCTTCTTCATTAGCTAGTGTATTCAGCATTTCCTCAACAATTTCCCATTCCTGTTCTGATTCAATCGGGAAGAGAGAAAGATCATTGTCATCTTTTTCCTTTTCTTCATAACGAAATGCATAAACTTCAACTTCTTCGTCGTCTTTTTGTTCAACTGGTACAACTGCAATGTAAGATTGTTCAGTTTGATCTACATCGAAGGTAAATAATACTTCAAATAAATGTTCTTCACCATTTTCATCTGGTATGATAATACGTTCTTTTTCCTCTAGGGCCATTACTACACTCCTTTAATTCTGTTGATCAAGATATCCTTGTAAAATCATTACAGCTGCCATCTTGTCTATTACTTTCTTTCTTTTCTTTCTACTAACATCCGCCTGCAGAAGGACACGTTCAGCAGCAATAGTAGTAAGTCTTTCATCCCATAGAATTGTGGGGATCTTGTGTGTCTCTTCAATATGTTTTGCATATTTTTGAGATGCCTTTCCACGTTCACCTATAGTATTGTTCATATTTTTGGGCAATCCTATTACAGCTTTTTCAATTTCATGCTCTTTCAAAATTTTTTCTAGCTGTTCATCGGCGGAATGTAATTCCTGTTCATCCCACTTTATCGTGGTCAAACCTTGTGCGGTCCAGCCAAAAGCGTCACTTACCGCAATACCGATTGTTTTGGAGCCAACATCTAATCCAATTATTTTCATTTATCTATCCTTTTGCTGTTCTTCTAAATAAAATTTAACTAATTCCTCAATTACCTCGTCACGCTCAATTTTACGAATTAAGTTCCGTGCATCATTATACCTTGGTATATATGCAGGGTCACCAGATAATAAATAACCCACAATTTGATTGATCGGATTATAACCTTTTTCCTTAAGCGCACCATGGACAGTAAACAGAATTTCCTTTATGTCCTGATCAAAAGGTTCCTCCGAAAAATTAAATTTCATTGTTTTATCAATAGAGCTCATAGTGACACCTCATTCCATGTTTTGCCTTATTCATATTCTAACATGTTTACTCTTATTATTATATCTTTTTTTGTTAGATAGAATACAAGCTATTTTTTAGTTAATTTTTTCTTTAACATATTGCTTGGCAAGCTTTAATGCTTCGTTAATTTTACTTGAATCTTTACCACCGGCCTGAGCCATATCAGGGCGACCGCCACCTCCACCGCCACATAGTTCAGCGGCTTCTTTTATTAAGTTACCAGCATGTAACCCTTTTTCAATTAAATCTTTTGATACACCGGATGCCAGCTGTACTTTTTGGTTATTCTCTGCTGCCAGTAGTATTACGCCTGAATCTAATTTTTGTTTTAGATCATCAACCATATTTCGTAGCTGATTCATGTCCTTAACATTCACTTGTTGTGTTAGTACGTTAACACCCTTAACCGTTTCTACTTGTTCCAGTACAGATGATGCTTCTGCATTTGATAGCTTTGCATTCAACGATTCATTGGTTTTCTGCAGTGACTTTATTTCCTGGAACAATACCTCCACTCTTTCTGGAGTCTTTTCTTCATTTGTTTTTAGAAGCTGTGCTGTTGATTGTAACACGTTAAGCTTTTTATTTACATACTCATATGCCTGTTTACTCGAAATTGCTTCAATTCTCCTTGTGCCAGCACCTATACCAGTTTCAGACACCAGTTTAAATAAGCCAATTTCAGCTGTATTTTGAACATGACATCCACCACATAATTCAATACTATAATCTCCTATTTGAACAACACGAACAATGTCCCCATATTTTTCACCAAATAAAGCCATTGCTCCCATTTCTTTAGCTTCGTCTATTTTCTTAATATCAATTTCTAATGGTAATGAAGCCCATATTTTCTCATTAACGATTTGTTCAATATGCTGTAATTCTTCTTCTTTTACAGATCCGAAATGTGAAAAATCAAATCGTAATCGATCTGGAGTCACCATAGAACCAGCTTGATTGACATGGTCACCAAGCACATCTTTTAAAGCCTGATGCAACAAATGTGTTGCGGTATGATTCTTGATAATAGCTGTTCGGAATCCTTTATCAACTATTGCTTTTACACTGTTTCCAGTATGCAGTTCACCATCTTTCACACGCACCCGATGAATATGCTGACCTTTTGGAGCTTTTTGTACATCTTCAACATATGCTGAGGCAGTATCCGTGTAAATCCAGCCATTATCTGCAATCTGACCACCACTCTCGGCATAGAAAGGTGTTTCCTGTAAGAATAGCATTACTTCCTCTCCAGCTTTGGCTGATTCAGCCATATCACTTCCATTGACGATTGCTGTAATCGCAGTATCTGTTTCTAATTGATTATACCCAATAAACGTACTATCTGCTTCTATCTCACTTAATATACCATCCTGTACTTGCATAGAGTCAACTTTTTGACGTGCATTTCTAGCTCGCTCACGCTGTTTTTCCATCTCTTCTTTAAAACCCTTCTCATCGATGGTGAATCGTTGTTCCGCCACATATTCTTCGGTTAATTCTTTCGGAAACCCATACGTATCATACAGTCTAAACACTTCACTGCCAGGAAAAACATCGCTTCCTTTATTTTTTTCTTTTTCCATAATGGATGTTAGAATATCCAAGCCATCATTTAACGTTTCATGGAAGCGTTGTTCCTCGACTTTAACAATATTTTCAATATGCTCTTGTTGTTTAACTACTTCAGGGTAAAAGTCTTTCATAATTTGACCAACTGTTGGGACCAACTGATACATAAATGGCTTATCAATACCAATTTGCTTAGCAAAACGAATCGCACGACGCAATAGCCTTCTTAACACATATCCTCTGCCCTCGTTTGAGGGAAGTGCATTATCACCTATTGCAAATGTTACTGTTCTGATATGATCTGCAATGACTTTAAATGCTGTATCATGTGCAGTGTTTTTTCCATATACACTCCCGGATAATTCCTCAGTTTTCTTTATTATTGGCATGAACAGGTCTGTTTCAAAATTAGTCGGAACATCTTGAATAACGGAAACCATTCGTTCTAGCCCCATACCGGTATCTATATTTTTCTTAGGTAATGGTGAATAGGTATCGTCCGGGTTATGATTAAATTGAGAAAATACTAAATTCCATATCTCCAGATATCGATCATTTTCACCACCCGGATATAGTTCGGGATCATTTTGATCACTTCCATATTTCTCACCACGGTCATAGAAAATCTCTGTATTTGGTCCACTAGGTCCCTCACCTATGTCCCAAAAGTTCTCTTCAAGACGAATAATACGTTCTTCCGGGATTTTAACATCATGCAGCCAAATATCATATGCTTCATCATCTTCAGGATGGACAGTGACAGCTAATAGATCAGGATCAAAACCAATCCACTTATTACTGGTTAAAAACTCCCATCCCCATTCAATTGCTTCTTTCTTAAAATAATCACCAATAGAGAAATTGCCAAGCATTTCAAAAAAGGTATGATGTCTTGCTGTAAATCCTACGTTTTCAATATCATTTGTCCGAATTGATTTTTGTGCATTAACCATTCTCGGATTATCTGGGATAACCCGTCCATCAAAATACTTTTTTAATGTAGCGACACCACTATTAATCCATAACAAAGTTGGATCCTCTTTTGGTACTAATGATTCACTTGGTTCTATACGGTGTCCTTTTTCGTTAAAGAAATCTAAAAACATTTGTCGTACCTGTGCTGAAGTTAACTGTTTCATACTTTTTCCTCCATTTTTGATTTTATTTTAAGCACTACTTTTACAATTAGAAAAAGAAAAGTTAGCATTCATTAAAGGAATTCTTATGAAAACGCATACCTGTACGTCGGGGTTGGGAGTAGCTGATGCTGAAGTCCAATTATCCACATCACTTTAACTTCTTCCAACAATTAAAAAAATCCCCTCTCTGCATTTATGCAGGGACGAGATATTCGCGGTACCACCCTAATTATGAACGAAATGTTCGTCCATCACTTTGTCATAGTAACGGTATGAGACCGACGGGGATTAACCGTACTCCAGTTTAGCTTTCCATGCCCCTACATTAGGATTTCTTACAGCCCAAAGGAAATCCCTCTCTTAAATTAGAGTATCATGTACTTAGAACCTTCAATGTATTCTCATATAATTATTATAAATAATAATTTACTAGTTAAGCGATATTATAGAAAACTAAAGCAGAAATGTCAATTATATCGTTTAATTGCAATTAAGTGTGTTGTGACTACATTCATTATTGTTAATACTGGTACTGCCAATATCATTCCGAGCACACCACTTAATTGTCCACCTAACAATAAGGCAAAAATGATGGCAATTGGATGTATATTGATACTTTTTCCAACGATATAAGGAGATAATAAGTTTCCTTCAATTAACTGTATGATAAAAATGGTTAATAATACCATTAGTACCAATTTGCCAGAAGCCGCAGCAGTTATAGCTACTGCAGGAACCGCACCGATAATCGGTCCGAAATATGGTATGATATTTGTTAACCCGATGATTATTGCTAACAACAATGCATATTTAACGTCCAGGATATAAAAAGCTGCAAATGTTGTAAATGCTACAAATAGACAAACAAGTAATTGCCCACGAATATACTTTCCTAAGCTTTTATCTACTGCTTGAACTAAATCACCAACTTGAGTTTGATACTTCGATGGAACCCATTTTTTAAAATAGTTTTTTATTTTGACAAAATCCTTCAGAAAATAAAAAACTAATACAGGTATTACAGTGAGGAACACGATCAAATCGAATACTTTCGTAAATCCTCTTACAAGGTTGGTTAGAAGATTCTCAATAAAAGATTCTATATCGTAAATCAGCTCATCCATCTTGTCATGAACTGTTTCCGGCAAAAAGGCAGTGTACTCGTATAAGCTGTACACAAAATTGCGGTACATTTCAATTAAGTGCGGTAATTGCTTATTTAAATCACTTAGCTGATGAATGATAGCAGGGTAAACCCGATAAATTAAATAAGCGGTGCCACCAAAAAATAAGAGATAGATTATTAAGATAGCAATACTTTTAGGTATATTAAAATGATGCATCTTTTTGATGACGGGATAGACGAGATAAGCAATTAGAATAGCAATTAGAAAAGGAGAAAGCAAATACCAAAGAAATGAAAAGAAATCTCCAAAAATAGGGGAAAGTTTTACAAATAGAAATATAAACAGAAAAACAACAATTCCGGTAATGGCCCAATACAGCAAATCTAACGGTTTTATACCTTTGAACATACCTTACACTCCCTAGCAGAAATATAGCTTTCATTTACTACTGAGGGTTACCATTGAATTTTCCGTTCATCTTCAGAAAACAGGTCATCAAGTGAACTTAAAGATCCGTCTGCTTCAACCTGATGGATAGTTAATTCATTTCCAAACACTGACAGCTCGATAAAACAAGTCCAGCAATAATATTGCTGAGAACCTATTTTCCCTATATCTTTACCATTGCAATTTGGGCACACGAACATAATCAAAGCTCCTTTTTTGGCATATAAGAAAGTATAATTATTTTCTTACTGCTTAAATGAACTAAGGCTTTCACCATTAAAAGTATGGCAATAAGCCAAGTTTTCTAAACTTTTTTCTTATGCTTGCCCAAATATTAAAAAATATACTACTAAATTACATGAAATCATATGGCGAGATTTCTTTTTCATCCTCATCCTCATACATATCTATTGGAATATCCTGTAACCTATCATTCAATTGTTCTGGCAATGTGGTATAACGCCTATTTGTATCCAGTGTACTTACGCCACGTATAAATGCATTCTGCTGTCCGCAAATAATTAATGACTTTTTACTTCTAGTTATGGCAGTATATAGTAGATTTTTACGCAGCATCCTATTATACGAAGATACTACTGGCATGATCACAATCGGAAATTCGCTCCCCTGGGATTTATGAATTGAAATACAGTAAGCATGCATGATATTCACATAATCTTTCCGTTCATAGACTACCTCTTTGCCCTCAAAGTCAATCACCAACTGTTCTACATGATCTACGTTTTCATCTTCTTCAAATATAGCTACAACTTCCCCAATATCACCGTTAAAAACACCATTTTCCGGTTTATTAACAAGCTGGAGTACTTTATCACCTGTTCGGTATACAACATCATTCGTTTTAACTTCACGCTTCGTCGACGATTTAGGATTAACCAGTGTTTGTAACTGTTGATTAATGATTGTGATTCCAGCTTGTGAGCGATACATCGGTGCTAATACTTGAATATCTCTTAATTCAACACCTTTATCTCTCGCTTTATGAAACACCTTTGTAATGACATCAATCATTTGATGCTCCGTACAAGGGATAAAACTGAAATCCTTATCATTAATAAGGGAGTCCTCGGTACATGTATCATGTTTAATCAAATGTGCCAATTGGATTATTTTTGAACCTTCTTTTTGCCTGTAGACCTCATTAAGACTTACGATAGGAATTAACTCACTTCCTAACAAATCGGCTAATACTTGGCCGGGTCCAACCGATGGAAGTTGGTCTTCATCACCAACAAGCAATACTTGCATATCATCTGGAATTGCCTTAAATAGACTATTTGCCAGCCATATATCAACCATAGAAAATTCATCTATGATTAAAAACTTTCCAGACAACTGCTCATTTTCATTTTTTTCAAAACCATCTCTTCCGTCCCAGCCTAACAAACGATGAATAGTCACTGCAGGAAGGCCTGTTGATTCTGTTAAGCGCTTAGATGCTCTTCCAGTAGGTGCTGTTAATATAAACGGATAATCTGACTCAGAATCATAATCAGTTGGATCAGTCGAAATATTATGTATTGCTGCATATGCTTTCAAGATTCCTTTAATAACAGTAGTCTTTCCAGTTCCAGGCCCCCCAGTAACAATCATTAATTTTGACTTTAATGAATGGTTTATTGCATTAAATTGCTCTTTACCATAACTTAATACTTCTGATTCCTCAATATCTCCAATAATTTTCATCAATTCGGCCATTGATGTATCCTGTTCAATAGGTTTTATCATCAGACGTTTAATATTAGAAGCAAAACCATCTTCTGCGTAATAAAGTGAAGGCAGATAAACGTTTCCATCCTTCATAATAACTGCTTTATCCTTATTTAAATCTTCCAGACGGTTTGAAACCATATCGGCTGTCAACGACTGTTCAGGGTTTAACAGCAAGTCCAGCACCTGTTTAATACAATTATCGATAGGTAAATAAACATGCCCGTCCTGAATATTTTTTTGTAAAACATAAATACACCCAGCACCAATTCTGTTTGGATGAGTTAGCGATAAACCATTTTGCTGGGCGATCTGATCGGCTGTTCTAAAGCCGAAACCTTCAATATCAAATACGTATTGATATGGGTCGTTTTGCAATACATCAATAGCCTCATCTTTATATTCCTGGTATATCTTTTGAGCCATTTTTAATCCAATACCATAATTGGATACATACACAACTATGTGTTCAAAACCCTGATTTTCTTGTAATGTTTTGCTCAGTAGTTCAACTTTTTCTTTTTTTAATCCAGGGATGTCATTTAACACTTCATCGTTACTTAAAATTTTGGAGATTGCACTATCTCCTAACACATCAACTACCTTCGTAGCAGTCTTTTCACCTATACCAAAAAATAAATCACTGGATAAATAAGCAATCAACCCGTCTTTTGTATCTGGAATATATGTCTCATAGGATTTAACTTGATATTGCATCCCAAACTTAGCATGCTTTTCAAAATCACCATAAAAACAATAAACAGTTGCATCCTGCAGATTAGCAAAATACCCTTTCACAACTATTTCCTTGTCTTTATAATTTTCATTCGTATCATGAACCTTTATTTTGGCTATCGAAAAGTGCTCACTTTTATTTTGAAAAATCATATACAAAAGTTCACCTTTTATAAAGCCTTGTTCTGTATTAGATTGCTCATCCAGTATCATTTAAACAACCTCACAATTCTACATGTCCGTGTTATTCAGCAACTCTTCAATCTGGCTTTTTCCATTTGCGGCAAGTGTGTGTTCTGGCTGGATTTCCAGCGCTTTATCAAAATGGTCTAACGCATCTGAAAGATTCTCATCATATATCGCAATTACACCTAAATTATAATGTGCGTCACTATGCTGCTCCTCCAATTTCAGAACATTTTCAAAAACCGTCTTAGCATCTTTAATATGATCACTCTGCGCCAACGTCAGGCCGTACTGGAATAATACTTCCTCATCATCCGGGTCAAGCTCGGTTGCCCTTAATAAATATGGTAATGCAAGTTTGAAATGCTCCTCATGATAAAAGGTCATTCCTAGCATGAAATAAACATCTGCTTCAACAAGACCGATATCTATAGCCTTCTGAAAGTTTTCTTGTGCTTTCGGATAAACAGACTCTTCATAATAAACATTACCCAGCCCATAATATGCAGTAGCGGCATGCTCATCAAGTTCTATTGCCTTCTCAAAGAATCGCTGTGCACGTTCAAGGTCATTCACATGAAGGAGTAAGTTTCCAAAATTAATATAACCAAGGGGGTCTTTTGGGTTTTCATCGATGACTTTATTGAAGATTTCTGCAGCTTCTTCGTATTTCTGTTCCTTCATTAGATTAATTGCTTCCTGATTTCGATCCATCTTTTTTAAACCTCCAATAATTAAAAACTTGGCTCATCGTCAGGCTTTAATATAGATAAGCCTTAGTTGTGCTTTTTCAGTAACAAAAAAATAAAATAGATGGGACCATCTACATGATCCCTCTAAATTACCCTACGTAGTCCAAATAAGTTTCATCTTTTATAACTTCATCAATCGTACCTCCACCTAAACATACCTCTCCATCATAAAATACAACTGCTTGCCCGGGTGTAATAGCCCGTTGCTTTTCATGAAATTCAACATGTACTTGATTATCATCCAATTTGTGAACTGTAACCGTGCTATCTTTTTGGCGATATCGGAATTTAGCTGTACATGTGATGGAATTCTCTCTAGGAGTTTTTATCCAATTTACATCAGCTGCTATCAATCCGTCTGAGTATAGTTTTTCATTATCAAAACCTTGCTCCACATATAAAACATTTTCTTCCAGGTTTTTCCCTACAACAAACCACGGATCACCTGAACCACCTATACCAAGACCTTGACGCTGGCCTATTGTGTAATACATAAGACCATCATGCTTTCCTTTTTCAACACCCGTTAACGTCTTCATCAGACCAGGTTGTGCAGGTAAATACTCACTTAAGAACTCTTTGAAGTTTCGTTCGCCAATGAAGCAAATACCAGTACTGTCTTTCTTGGTTGCCGTAACAAGATTATGCTCCATGGCAATCTCACGTACCTCTTTCTTATTCATATGCCCCAAAGGAAACATAACTTTCTCCAATACATTCTCTGTCAGTTGATTCAAAAAGTATGTCTGATCTTTATTATCATCAACACCACGCAACATCTCGTATTCACCATCTGTTTTTCTAACTTGTGCATAATGACCTGTTGCAAGATAGTCTGCACCTAAGGATGTAGCATGTTCAAGAAATGCTTTAAACTTAATCTCTTTATTACACATTACATCAGGATTTGGCGTTCTTCCTGCTTTATATTCATCTAAAAAGTAAGTAAATACTTTATCCCAATATTGTTTTTCAAAATTCACGGCAAAGTAAGGAATATCCAGCTGATTACAAACCCCTACTACATCATCATAATCGTCGGTTGCAGTACAAACACCATTTTCATCAGTATCATCCCAATTTTTCATAAAGATACCAACAACATCATAACCTTGCTCCTTCAGCAGTAATGCGGCTACGGAAGAATCAACACCTCCACTCATTCCAACAACTACTCTTATATCTTTATTGCTACTCATTACTTTCACCACCTTCAAGTTGTTAATCGTTTAACGATTTTCACTACTCTATTTGCAGCTTCCTCTATATTCTCTGTTGTATTAAAAATACCAAAACTAAAGCGTATTGAATTGGTTGTCCGTTCATCATTCTCACCATACATTGCTGCTAGGACATGTGATGGCTCAACTGACCCGGCAGTACATGCACTCCCGCTTGAAGCAGCAATACCATCTAAATCAAAATTAGTAAGGAGCGACTCCACATTCGTACCTGGGAAACTAATATTTACAATCGACGCAATAGATTTTTTTTCATCACCATTTATCTCAAAATTGATCCCACTATCCGATAAGTGCGAAATAAATTGATCCTTAAAACCCTGATAGGACGTATTTCTGTCCGTTTTGTTATTGATTGCTAAGTCTACTGCTTTTTGAAAACCAACAGCTCCAGCAACATTCTCTGTACCGGGCCGACGTTTTCGCTCTTGTTCGCCCCCAAACTGAAGGGCTTCTATTTTTACATTATTTGCGGCATACAAAAAGCCAATACCTTTAGGCCCATTTATTTTATGGGATGAAACGGTCAGCATATCAATACCATATTCTTTTACATCAATATCCAATAAACCATATGCCTGTACTGCATCCGTATGAAAATAAATCTCCTGATAATCTTTTAAAACATTACCGATTTCCCTAATAGGCTGAATCATTCCAGTTTCATTATTCACATACATAATAGAAACCAAAATTGTTTCATCAGTTAAAGCATTTTTTAAGTCATCTACTGATACTAACCCATTTTCACCGACCGGTAAATATGTCACATGAAATCCTTGGTTTTCAAGGTGTTCTGCAGTATGAAGTGTAGCATGATGTTCCTGAACAGTTGTTATGATATGACGCCCTCTATCTTTATTAGCAAATGCAGTACCAATCAAAGCCAGGTTATCTGCTTCTGTTCCTCCACTGGTTATTATAATATCTTTTTCATTTGCATGAATGCTTTTGGCCATAGTTCGTCTTGCTTCATCAAGATACTTTCTTGCTTTCCTCCCAAACGAGTGGATACTTGATGGATTACCAAAAACATCTTCAAACACAGGATTCATAGCGCTGACAACTTGTTTATCCATCGGTGTTGTAGCTGCATGATCCATGTAAATATCTTTCATACTTCACAAACCCTTCCTATCTTAAACTATCTGTTACGTTAGATATAAAACATATATGCATCCTGTTGATGGTCATCCTGATGATGTTTTAAATCTTCTAATGTTGTTGTATCCAGTACGTCTTTGACTGCATCTCTGATTCGAATCCACAGAGCCTGTTTTGCTGGCTCTTCATCTTCAATTCCTTCTACTGGGGATATTGGTCCCTCCAGTACACGAATAATGTCGCCAGCCTTTATTTCACTAGGCTCCTTTGCCAAAATATATCCACCATATGCTCCGCGGATACTCTTAATCAAACCAGCATTTCTAAGCGGTGACGCCAATTGCTCCAAATAATGTTCAGATAATTCCTTTTCACGCGCAATCGCTTTTAGTGATGTGGGACCTTCCCCATGCTTACGTGCAAGTTCAATCATAATTGTTAGACCATAACGGCCTTTTGTTGAAATTTTCATTTTAGCACCTCTAAATTCTCTTCGAAAAAGCTATTGATTTATATTATTGATTACTTATAATTTGTAATACATGATATTATAGCATGAATAGTATGATTCTTGCATTTTAACACTATTGGAATTACGCTTTAATACACGACCAATTATTCTATAAAAAGGACGATTAAAATGAAACACAAACCACTTGCTTATCGAATGAGACCAACTCATATACATGAAATTATCGGACAGGAACATCTTGTTGGCGATGGAAAAATACTAAACAGAATGATTCAGGCTGAACAGTTAGCATCCATGATCTTATTCGGTCCGCCTGGAACAGGAAAGACTTCAATGGCGGTAGCACTCGCAAAAAGCTTAAATTTACCTGTTAAGATGCTAAATGCAGTTGTTGACAAGAAAAAAGATATGGAAATTGTTGTTGAAGAGGCTAAAATGACTGGGCACGTCGTATTAGTACTTGATGAAGTACATAGACTCGATAAAGCAAAACAGGACTTTTTACTTCCTCACATCGAAAGCAACATCGTGACATTAATCGGCTGTACAACAAGTAACCCTTATCATTCTATTAATCCTGCTATTAGAAGCAGATGCCACTTATTTGAATTACATCCTTTAACAGTAGAGGACATGAAAATAGCAATCCAAAGAGCTGTTGAAGATGATACCAATGGATTAGGTTCTCAGTCAGTAACAGTAACGGATGAAGCACTAGAGCATTTTTCTTTTGCTGCAAATGGTGATATGCGCTCTGCATTAAATGGACTTGAGCTAGCTGTGTCATCTACTCCTGAAAATAACGAGGGCCAGATTTCTATTACACTTAATATAGCTGAAGAGTGTATGCAGAAGAAAAGCTTTTCCCACGATAAGGATGGTGATGCGCATTATGATGTATTATCTGCATTCCAAAAATCCATACGTGGCAGTGATGCGAATGCAGCACTTCACTATTTGGGAAGATTGATTGAAGCAGGTGATCTTGAAAGTATTGCACGGCGCATGATTGTTTGTGCGTATGAAGACATCGGTCTAGCAAACCCACAGGCAGGTCCACGAGCGATTGCAGCAGTTCAGGCGGCTGAAAGACTCGGATTTCCAGAAGCACGGATACCATTATCAGTAGCAATTGTAGAACTTGCTTTGTCTCCTAAGTCAAACACTGCATATGTAGCGCTTGACAAGGCACTCGCAGATATACGCAGTGGTAAAAGTGGTGATATCCCTGCACATTTAAAAGACTCACATTATCAAGGGGCAAAGAAGATGGGACGAGGGATGGATTATAAATATCCGCACAATTATGAAAATGGGTGGATCAGGCAACAATATTTACCTGATTCTATAAAAAATAAAGATTACTATCAACCTAAAGATACTGGTAAGTTTGAACAGACCTTAATGCAAGTATATGAAAAAATTCAATCTGATTAGAGAACTTGGCTTATCAACAGTCTTTAATGGTGAGAGCCTTTATTCTACTTATGCAGTATGAAAGTATCTATACTTTTCTTTACTGCCAAAAATAATACTAGATAATATGTATAATAGAAGTATAATTCCTTTTTCAATCGGTCACAATAGACAATAAAGATAATAATCTATGTAATATATAACGGCTGTATTTGAAAAAGGAGTTGAACAAATTGGTTAAAGTTAGACAAGATGCTTGGTCACATGAAGATGACCTATTGTTGGCAGAAACAGTTCTGCGTCATATCAGAGAAGGAAGTACTCAATTAAATGCGTTTGAAGAGGTTGGCGATAAATTAAATCGTACATCCGCAGCTTGTGGATTTCGCTGGAATGCCGAAGTAAGAGAAAAATATGATAATGCTATTGATCTTGCAAAGCGGCAGCGAAAAGAGAAAAAGCGTGCAAATGCAGTAAAAACTACTAAGGTAAGTCAGCCGGTAGAACCCATTCTCCAAGATGCCGAGGAAGATTTATCATCATCAACAACGGAAGAGCCATCAATCACAATGGATTCAGTTATTCGTTACTTAAAACGAGTAAAAAAAGATTACTATGCTTCCAATCAATCAAAACTATCATTGGAACAAATGCAAAAAGAGAACGCTATGTTAAAAGAGCATGTAAGTAATTTAGAAAAGAAATTGGAAAGTACTGAGAAACAATTTGCCACAGTACAAGAAGACTATCAAGTTTTTATGCAAATTATGGATCGGGCAAGAAAAATGACTGTTCTGGATGACCAAGGATCTATACAATCACCTGCATTCAGAATGGACAAAAATGGTAACCTTCAACAGGTTGCAAATGGATCAAACCAATAATAAAAGTCGCATGGAATTCTAGTAAGAATTCCATGCGACTTTTTTGTTCGCAGTTAAGGCTTGTATTCCAAAATATTAGAATTTTTACGAAAGCGTTTTGGCTTTCATAGAACCCCTTAAACGATTGGCTATATGTATTCTATCAATCCCAATCGTGCCGTCTATTTCTAGTTTTGATCCCGCTTTCAGCAGGTGGGTGCTCTGTTCCATATCTTTTATGCGTCCTCAATTAAGCGAGGCATGCATGCAACATGGAAACGATACAAGCTCCCAATTATATAGATGTTCGGTCAAAACATTTATATAAGACGTACACATCAGGATTGATATTTAATTATGTTTTGTGATTGTAAAATTATTTTACCATACAGAAATACTATTTTCAATATTCATTAGTATGAAGAAATTATTACACTTGTTACATCTTCACTACAATTTTCTTATTAAATCATAATTTCTTTTTAACTTGAATAGACAGTTCATCCAATTGTTCTTCACTTACTTCATCTGGTGCATCGGTTAGTAAATCTGATGCAGAAGCGGTCTTAGGAAATAGAATTGTATCCCTAAGGTTCGATCTTTCCGCTAATAACATAACGATTCGATCCAGCCCTAACGCGATACCCCCATGAGGTGGTGCACCATATTCTAATGCATCAAGTAAAAAACCAAACTGTTCAGATGCTTCTTCTTTGGTGAACCCCAATACTTCAAACATCTTATCTTGTTGTTCCTTCTTATGAATACGTAAGGATCCTCCACCTAATTCATACCCGTTTAATACAAGATCATATGCATTTGCCCGAGCACTTCCAGGGTCTGTACTCAGTTTATCAAGATCCTCCTCAACAGGCATTGTAAATGGATGATGAGCAGCAAAATAACGCTCCAGACCTTCATCATATTCCAATAACGGCCAATCAGTTACCCAAAGGAAATTAAACTTACTCTTATCAATAAGCTGCAAATCTTTTCCGAGTTTCAGCCTTAAAGCTCCCAAACTGTCATAGACAACTGATGTTTTATCCGAACTAAACAATAATAAATCACCATCTTCAGCGCTTGCTTGACCAACCAGCCCTGTCTTCTCTTCATCTGTTAGAAATTTAGCAATTGGCCCTTTTAGTTCGTCGCCTTCTATCTTAAGCCAAGCTAAACCTTTGGCACCATATACTTTCACAAAATCAGTTAGCTTATCAATATCTTTTCGTGAGTAATTAGCTGCTTGTCCTTTTACATTTAACAAGCAAACTTTTCCTCCTGATTCAATTGCACTTTGAAATACTTTAAAACTAGAATCAGCAAGAATATCCGTTACATGGATTAACTCCATGTCAAACCTCGTGTCTGGTTTATCTGATCCATAACGTTCCATTGCTTCATTATAAGGCAACCGTTGCAATGGCAACGAGATGTCGATATTTTTAACATCCTTCATCACGTTTTTCATCATTTTCTCAGTCATTGCCATTATTTCATCACTAGTCATAAAAGATGTTTCAATATCAATTTGTGTGAATTCTGGTTGACGATCAGCCCGTAAGTCTTCATCACGGAAACAACGAGCAATTTGATAATATTTCTCGAATCCACCCATCATAATCATTTGTTTGAAAAGCTGAGGTGACTGTGGCAATGCATAGAACTCACCATTATGCACGCGACTAGGTACTAAATAGTCCCTCGCACCTTCCGGGGTACTTTTGGTTAAAATTGGGGTTTCCATTTCAAGAAATCCGTCATCATTTAAAAAATTACGAACAACCTGTGTTGTTTGATGACGTAATTTAAAAGTATCCTGTAAAGCACTTCTGCGTAAATCCAAATAGCGATATTTTAAACGAAGATCTTCCGATACATCAGATTCATCCTCGATAAGAAATGGTGGTGTCTTCGCTTTATTCAAAATGCTTATATCTGTTGCCATTACTTCAATCTTTCCTGTACCCATCACTGGGTTGATTGTACCTTCATCACGAATAACAACTTTTCCTTCGACTTGAATGACATATTCACTTCTAACTGTTTCGGCAACTTCTAAAGCTTCTTTGGAATTATCCGGATTAAAAACTACTTGTACAATACCAGATTTATCGCGTAAATCGATAAAAATTAATCCACCTAAATCTCGACGTTTTTGTACCCAACCTTTTAATAATACTAGTTGATCAATATCCTTTTCACGTAATGTTCCTGCTAATATCCGTTCACTCATTTTCAATTCCTCCTAGAAGCATTTCATGCATCTTTTCAACTAGTTGTGACAAAGGTACTTCCAACTGTTCGCCTGTTTCCAGTTCTTTAACGTTAACAATTTCTCTTTGTATTTCATCTTCTCCAAGTATTAACACATATTTTGCTTTAAAACGATCTGCTGCTTTAAATTGGGCTTTCATTTTTCGACCTTGATAATCTTTGTCAGCCTGGATGCCATCTTTACGTAATTCATGTAATAGATGAACTGCTTCTTTTTCAGCTTCGTCTCCTACAGCAACCACGAAACAATCCAATTGATCATCAATTAGTATCTCTTTACTTTCAGCATCAAGAGCCATTAATAATCGCTCCATTCCCATACCAAAACCAATACCTGGTGTACTTGGTCCCCCTAACTCTTCAATTAGTCCATTATATCTTCCGCCACCTGCCAACGTTGCAATGGCACCGAATCCATCAGCTTCACTCATAATCTCAAAAGCTGTATGGTTATAATAATCAAGTCCACGTACTAAGTTTTTATCGACCTCGTACTCAATCCCCATCCTCGTTAAATAGTTCTGAACCTGATCGAAGTAACTTCTTGATTCTTCATTTAAATAATCTAATATCGATGGTGCATTCTGCATTGCTGGATGATCACGATCCACTTTACAATCCAGAATACGTAAAGGGTTTTGGTCTAAGCGAATTTGACAATCATTGCACAGCTCATCCTTATGTGGCGAAAAGTGATCGACCAAAGCCTGGCGGTGACTAGTTCGGCTTTCATTATCACCTAATGAGTTAATAACTAATTTCAATGATGTTAACCCTAACTCCTGATAGCACGTCATTGCCAAATCAATAACTTCAGCATCTACTGCTGGATCGGCACTTCCTAATACTTCCACACCAAATTGGTTTAATTGACGCATTCTTCCTTTCTGCGGTCTTTCATAACGAAACATTTGAGCAAAATAATAAAGTTTAACTGGCTGGCTGGGATTACCAAACATTTTATTCTCAACGAATGATCGTGCAACTGAAGCAGTACCTTCAGGGCGTAGTGTCAGACTTCTCCCTCCACGATCCTCGAAAGTATACATTTCTTTTTGGACAATATCGGTTGAATCACCTACACCTCGCTGGAATAATTCTGTATGCTCAAACAGTGGTGTGCGGATTTCATCAAAATGAAACCTGCCACACACATCTTTTAATCGATCTTCAACAAACTGCCATTTCTTTGCCTCTTGTGGTAAAATATCGACTGTACCTCGCGGAGCTTTCATGCTCATTTGTAATACCCCCTCATTATTTTTGCTATTTTCTAAAAGATTGTTGCTTTATTAAAGTAATGAAATCATATCGTAGTTGATATAAACTGCGAACTGACTGCTGGAATAATCACTATAAACTCTCGTCCCCCGTCCGGGGGTCGCTATGGGCGGATGCTTTCCGCGGGCACGGCCACAGCCTCCTCGAGAACACTACTCTGCGGGGTCTTCGGACACGTGCTATTCCCGCAGGAGTCACTGCCCTCTGCTCACCCGGACTAGTGTAGTGCTGTCACACTTATTCTATAGGGGGTCCTACTCGAGTCAACAGCTGAGGAAATACACGTAGACTCCTGTGGGAGCTGAGGCTCATCAGCCGCCCTAAGTGCGCGAAGTGTATTTCCGGAGCGGCATAATAGCACTCAAAATTTTTAAAAAGTACTTCGCAGTTTATATCAACTGCAGGTTAAAACAACAAAACTTACGGAAAGAGACTTATATAAAAAAATATAAAAAACTCCCGACCCTTATAAAAATAAGGGACGAGAGTTAACCCGCGTTGCCACCCTAGTTGATGCTTTTTAAAGCACCCGCTCTTCACAGTTAACGCCTGCAAAACGTCTATATCTACGTACTATGTATTCGATATAGAGCCTAAGGAATGTCTTTCATCAGAGCATCATGTGAAAATGTTCTCAGCCTATGACATTTTCTCTCTTTCCACATACTTCTCATTACTTTTTCCATCACTGGCTTTTTATACATCTATCATTAATTTAATTAATTATGAATGACTATTATATTAATGTTTCCCTAACGCATTGTCAAGTACGAGTTATCTTTTTCTTCAACTTTTTAACCTCACCAAGAGTAATACCTAACTCCTCTGCTATTTCCATATGATTAAATTGATCTTCAATTTCTATGAACCGATGGAAATTGGCTCCATAAATATCCTTACTCATGTTTGAATTCCAATGTTTTTCTTGAATTCGCATAACTAAAATCCCTCCCTATTTTATTCTAGTTTTGCCTAAATAGAAACTTTTTATTAAAATAGAGTTAATACATTATTCTAAGGAGGAACTTCATTGCATATAAAGAAAACAACATTGTTATTCTTTAGCATATTGTTTCTGGCCTTCGCAACATTAGTAAGTGCCAACGAAGCAGTAATTAATACAGATAATCTAAACGTCAGAACAGGACCTGGCACCAATTTCGAGAAGATCGGTCAAGTACATACTGATGAAGTTTATCCAATTTTACAGCAACAAGATGGATGGGTAGAAATTCAGTTGACTCAAGGTACCGGCTGGGTTACTAATGAGTATATCAGCATTTCAGGCAACACGGATTCTGAGGACACCAAGGAAAGCAATATGGAAACAACCACTGAAAAAATAATTACAATTCAGCATGATAATACCCAGTTACGTGATGGACCTTCAACCAGTTTTGAAATTACCGAATTTGCCAATAAAGGTATAAAATTTAAGGTACTTTCCCAAAACAATGAATGGTACGAAATTACAAACGATAATTACACCGGCTATGTTTTAAAACAATTGGTCGAAAAAGAAGATACAACATCTTTTAGCGGCATGAAAAACAAAACAATCGTTATCGACGCAGGACATGGTGGAAGAGATGTAGGTGCAATTGGCGCGAGCGGAACACATGAAAAAGATTTTGCTTTTAAAACAACACAGGAACTTAAACAGGAACTTACTGCGCTTGGGGCGAACGTAGTTTTAACAAGAGAAAATGATGAATTCATTTCATTAGGCAGCAGGATAAGCCTGCCCAACATTCTCGATACAGATGCTTTTATAAGCATTCATTACAACAGTTTTCCTGAAATGCCTAATGTAACTGGGATCGGAGCATATTATTATCATGATCAAAATCAAAAGATAGCTAAGGATGTTCTACAGGGAATAGCAAAAGAAACCGGTGCAAGAAACCGCGGTGCCACATTCGGGGACTTTCACGTTATCAGGCAAAATTTCAAACCATCAATACTAGTTGAATTAGGATTCATTTCCAATCCGGAAAAAGAACAACTTCTTCAAACTAACGCATACCAAAAAAAGTTGGTGACAGGGATTGTAAACGGATTGAACAAATACTTTAAAAACCAATAAGATACCTGTTCGCTTAATCGTAGCTAGCGGACATGAGGTCCCTTATTTGTATAATGGGGCTATTTCTACAAAATAAGGTGTTTCGTGTCCGCTATAGTTTTTGGCAGTTCCTTCTTCTTGTTGATTCGAACAACATTTTTTAAATTAAGAATTTCAGTTCACCCCTATGTGCGACTCCAGAGCAAGACTAGCAAATAACGTAACGAGTGAGGAAGCTTGCGGAATACAAATAGGGAAGTTCGATTAAATACGGTACATCCTGAGACTGCAATTACTCATATTTGTGCCAGCATCAACGACCTCACATCGTGTAAGACCTAAGACGCAGAAAGCAAACACTTTCCTGCTCCAGTTCATATATAAAAAAAGCAGTTCAATTAAAAATGCAAATTACGTTTTTGCTTTTCTAATTTGAACTGCTTACTATAATGTTATTCATGCTTATTATTTATCATTGCTATCCAAAATAATTGTAACCGGGCCTTGATTTGTTAGTTGTACGTTCATCATTTCACCAAACTCACCTGTCTCAACACGAACTCCCTGTTGTTCAATTAATTGATTGAAATGCTGATATAATTTATTCGCGTGATCCGGTTTTGCTGCGTCAAGAAAATTAGGCCGTCTGCCTTTTCGGGTGTCAGCGAATAATGTGAATTGTGAAATAGACAGTACCTGACCCGATACATCTTTTAATGAAAGATTCATCTTTTCATTTTCATCTTCAAAAACACGAAGATTTACAAGTTTGCTCACCAAATAGACTGCATCCTTTTCAGAATCTTCATGTGTTACACCAAGTAAGACAACAAACCCATTATCAATTTTCCCAACAACATCATCTTTTACGGTCACACTGGCATTGTTTGCACGTTGAATGACTGCTTTCATAATTTCATACTCCTTTTTCTATCACAAGGCTATTTTATAAAAGATTATTGTTTTCGGCACAAAATCTTTATACCGCGATACTGTGTCAAGGTTTATGTCCACTCCGAGGAATCTTACGTAAATAACCTATTGAACAGACTATTGTATTGTTCTTGTTACTGTATAAACATCTTTTATTTGCTTTATCCGTTCCACAATTCTTCTTAGATGATTCGTATTATGAATTAGAATTGTTATATGAATAACAGCCATTTTATTTCGATCGGATCGACCATTTACTTGTGTTATATTTGTTTTTGTCTCATTTACCGCTTGTAATACTTCATTCAACAAGCCTCGACGGTCATATCCTGATATCTCAAGGTCCACATGATACTGTTTTTTATCTGTTTGTGTTCCTTCCCATTCAACATGGAGATAACGCTGCTTCGCCTCTTCTGTTTGGACATTAGGACAATCTGAACGATGAACTGATACCCCTCTTCCCTTTGTAATATATCCAATAATATTATCACCAGGAACCGGATTACAGCATTTCGATAACCGTACTAGTAAATTATCGACACCTTCCACCTGAACACCTGAATCACGTTTTTGTACTTTTTTACTTGGTGTTTCATTCTTCACTTCTTCAAGTGTCTCTTCCAAGTTTTGTTCTTTTAACTTTGTCCGTCTAATCTTTTCCGTAAGCCGAGTAGCTATTAGTGCAGCAGTGATTCCCTGGTAACCTACAGCAGCATACATTTCTTCTTCATTTATAAAATTAAACCGTTCATAAACACGTTTCAAATTTTCTTGAGTTAGTGCTTCTTTAGGGTCTATTCCCAATGCACGTATTTCCTTATCAACAGCCTCTTTGCCCTTACTAATATTTTCTTCCCGCCGCTGTTTCTTAAAGAACTGCTTAATCTTATTTTTCGCTTGAGATGTCTGTGTAATTTTTAACCAATCCTGTGATGGTCCATAGGAGTGCTTTGAAGTCATTACCTCAATAATGTCCCCATTTTTAAGTTCATAGTCGAGTGGTTCCATTTTTCCGTTTATTTTAGAACCAATCGTTTGATTACCTATTTCTGTATGAACTTTATATGCAAAATCAAGTGGTACAGACCCTGAAGGCAGTTCTATGACATCTCCTTTTGGAGTAAATACATAGACCATGTCAGAGAATAAATCGACCTTCAGTGACTCCATAAACTCCTCTGCATCGTGTGTTTCATTTTGCCAATCAAGTATTTCCCTAAACCAAGTGAGCTTTTCTTCAAAGGACTTTTTATCACGTGCTAACTGACGTCCTTCTTTATATGCCCAATGAGCCGCAATACCAAATTCAGCTATTTCATGCATCTCTTTCGTTCGAATTTGTACTTCAAGCGGATCTCCTTTAGGCCCAATTACGGTTGTATGCAATGACTGATATAAATTTGGCTTTGGCATTGCAATATAATCCTTGAATCTCCCAGGCATTGGTTTCCAGCATGTATGAATAATTCCTAAGACTGCGTAACAATCTTTAATACTATCAACAATTATACGTACTGCTAATAAATCATATATTTCATTAAATTGTTTGTTTTGCTTCACCATTTTTGTATATATACTATATAAATGCTTTGGTCTTCCTGAAATATCTGCTTCAATATTTACATCTTTCAGTTGGCTTGTGACCTCATTCATAACATCATCTATATAGGTTTCACGCTGATCACGTTTTTGTTTCATCAACTGAACAATTCGATAGTATTGCTGTGGATTTAAATAACGTAAGGCTGTATCTTCCAACTCCCATTTGATTGTAGAAATACCCAAACGATGCGCTAAAGGTGCAAATATCTCCAAAGTTTCATTTGAAATTCTCCGTTGTTTTTCAGGAGGTAAATGTTTAAGTGTCCGCATGTTATGCAATCGGTCAGCAAGTTTAATTAGAATTACCCGAATATCTTTGGCCATTGCCACAAACATTTTGCGATGGTTTTCTGCTTGCAGAGCTTCTTTTGATTTATATTTAATTTTCCCAAGCTTTGTAACACCATCAACAAGCATTACAACTTCAGTACTGAAGTGTTTCTTCATTTCTTCAAGTGTAATGTCTGTATCCTCTAATACATCATGTAAAAAACCCCCAGCAATTGTCTCTGGATCCATTTCTAGTTCAACTAAAATTCCAGCTACCTGAACTGGGTGTATAATGTAAGGCTCACCAGATTTTCGATATTGCTCCTTGTGTGCATCTTCTGCAAACTCATATGCACGACGAAGGAACAGAGCATCCTCTTCAGTAAGATACCGGCGAGCCTCTTTGATTACATCTTCTATTGTCAATATTTCTTCTTTTGCCATATAATCACCTAAATTCGCGTTAGAGAATACTTTCTAATAGTATCGAAAATTTTTGTGTAAATGTAAAGAAAAAACCGTCAATATCATTGGAATAATTCTGTTACTTTATTACACAATTAAAAAAAAGGGATAATAACAGGTCTGACGAACAGTACATAAGTTCAATCAGACCTAAAAACTTATTGCGAGAATATTAATAGTTCATTAATGTTAATACATCATAGCCTTCAAGTTTCTCAAGTCCATTAAGGTATGAAAGTTCAATCAGAAATGCACAGCCTACTACAATTCCACCCAAATCTTCTACCAATTTGATTGTTGCCTCTATTGTACCACCTGTCGCAAGTAAATCATCAGTAATTAATACGCGCTGACCTGGCTTAATCGCATCTTTATGAATGGTCAGGACATTTTTACCATATTCCAGCCCATAATCAACCTTAATAACTTCTCTTGGTAATTTTCCTTCTTTTCTAACTGGAGCAAAACCGGTTTCCAATGCATAAGAAACTGGGCAGCCTATAATAAAGCCACGCGCTTCCGGCCCCACCACAAGGTCAATATTTTTCTGTCTGGCAAAATCAACAATCTCATCGACAGCTGATTTAAATGCTTTGCCATTATCCATAAGTGGTGTAATATCTTTAAACTGGACCCCTTCTTTTGGCCAGTCCTGAACAATTTTAATGTATTTTTTATAGTCCATGTGTTACTTCCTCCTTGGGCATTTCCCCATCTTTTATGCAATCTGAAAACCACATTCTTAAATCTTCATAGGTTGAATAGTACAGAATCTTTTCAACCTCAGCCTGATCCAGTCGTTCTTGATATGATGGCGAATCTGATAAATCCTTTTTCATAGGATCTGCATTTAATTGAATAATACCATTTTCTATTTTAACAAACTCTAATTCAAAAAACACGTTGGACATAAATAAGATTCTATCCTTCGTCCATGCTTTTGCATCCATGATCATCGGCAGCTCTTTTTGCAAATTAACTTGTTTTCGTTTAGCTACAAAAGCATATAGCCATTTAAAATCCTCGCGTGAAGGAAAAGCCTTCATAAACACACTATCTTCCAATTGAAAACAAACATGGATATTTGACGGATTTGTTTTACATACCAAATCCTGAAGAGTGTTCAGATTTGTCGGCATTTCAAAAAGGTAGAGTGTATTGACTTCATCAAGCAGGCTAATGTCTGCGTCATACCTAATACAAGTTATCTCATCAGGAACAATTCTGCTTTCATTTAGGAGTGTATTATGTACTGCTAAATGACTAGTATTATTATTAACATAAGGTGTGATATCAAAACGTTTTTTCCCTCGATGATCAAAGACTTGTCTCTCTTCAATTTTCATATCCCGAATAACTATTTGCACCTTTTTATTACCATTCCACTCATTAATACCTAACTCGCCAACAACAGATAATGGTGTTTGTGGAGAAATATGGTCATATAAACCACCTAAGCTAAACCCTATTCCATCAAGCAACTGATTCTCATGCTTAAATTGCATTTTTAAGTGTTTTTTCATATTCCCAATCTGCCGTATATCAGAAGGGATATCATTCAGATGAAAGATCGGCTTTGGATTAGCCATACCAAATGGTGCCAGCTGGCTAATTTCATTTACCAGCTCTTCATTAATTTCTGGAATGGCAATTGTTTTACTTACTTCAATTTCCTGAGAAAAGTCTTCTTTTGTAAGCTGCTGATTAATGATTTTGTTTAGTTCTGTTTGCAACAACTGAAGATTCTCTAATGGTAAGGTCATACCTGCTGCTTGTGAATGCCCACCGAAATGAGTAAACGTGTCTCTGATTTTCATACAGTTGGAAAATAAATCAAAGGCAGGGATACTTCTGGCAGAACCTTTTACTTGTTCTTTTTCTGGTAGAATTGTCAGCACGATTGCTGGTCTGTCATATTTTCGGACAAGATTTGATGCGACAATGCCCAGCACACCTTGATTCCAGCCTTCTTTTGCTACAACAATTACTCCTTGTTCTTCAAGTGAGCCTACCATTTGATCTGCTTCTTTTACAATGTCACTAACTATTTTTTGACGTTCCTGATTAATGGATTGTACCATTTCTGCTATGTGTTCTGCCTCTTCCTGATCATCAGACATAAGGAGCTGTACAGCAAGATTTGCATCTTGTAATCTGCCGACCGCATTAAGCCTTGGGCCAATCAAGAATCCAACATCCTCTTCACTGACATCCCCGTTGATATTGCATACCTTTTTCAAAGCTATCAACCCTGGTCTATTAGTCGCTGATAACGTTTTTAAACCATAGAATGCCAGAATACGGTTTTCACTTTTTAATGGTACAAGATCAGCAATCGTACCTATAGCAACTAAATCAAGTAAATGCTTTGGAAAATAGCCTAATAAGCTTTCAGCAAATTTAAAGGCAACACCCACACCTGCCAATTCTTTAAACGTATAATCGGGTGAGCATTTTGGGTGAATAATCGCAAACGCCTCAGGTAACTGTTCCTGTGGTTCATGGTGATCCGTTATCACTAAATCAATTCCAAGTTGTTTTGCAACAGTTGCCTCATGGATTGATGCTATTCCCGTATCAACAGTTATGATTAGGCTAAAACCATTGTCAGAAGCAGTTTTAAATGCTTCTTCATTTGGACCATAACCTTCTGTGAATCGGTTTGGTATATAATAATCACAATCTGCACCAAGTTCCTGTAACGTTTTTAACAAAACCGTTGTTGAACTGACTCCATCTGCATCATAGTCACCAAATACAAGAATTTTTTCTTTATTAGCTATTGCTTTATGTACACGTTCCGTTGCTTTTGATATATCTGAAAAGCCTTGTGGATTATATAAATTTTCTAAATCAGGTGACAAAAATTCTTTTGCCGATTCCGCTGAAGTAATACCTCTCTGTATTAAAAGTTCTTTAATAAGTGGAGAGATTCCATTTAAATCCCAATCTAGTGATTCTGTTTGCGCACTTGAAAATTTCCAATTTGTCTTACTCTGTAACATAAGTTCACCCCTGACTAATCCATTATACTAGAGTAAGCCAAGGGTCGCAATTAACGTTTATAGATTGTTCTTTTCCGAATCTAGATTTTCTTCGTTTTCAACATCTGTTGTATGGTTTTCCTCTACCGATTCTTTTAACTGATTATTCTCAGCTATAAGAGATTTCCGCTCACGCTGCAAGTGAATTATTTTCATTAAACCAACAGAAGCTGTAATAATTCCACCCATCAAAACGGAGAACAGTATTACTAATATTAATGGTGCCTCACCACTTCCAAATAAGTAATTAACTTCAACCGGATCAACATTTATTATTGCAAACACTGCAACAATAATAACGAATATAATTGCTAGAATAACATATGATTGCCCTCTCAATTCCAATTCCTCCTTCTAAAAATAGTGCTTCTACTAAAGTACCCTTTTTTCCTTATTATTAACCATATACAAGACCCCTGTAGTTACAACAACAGGGGTCTTATCTGTATTACACTTGTGGTCCTTCTGTTTTTTTCTTCTTAGCAAATACAACAGGTTTATCCTTAATATTTTTTCCGCGCCATACTAACCATAGTTGTGAAGCAAGGAACAAGGATGAATACGTACCTATTAACAATCCTACAGCTAGCGCAATTGCAAAACCAGTAATTGGCTGTGCTCCAAGGAATAAGAATGCCAATACAGCAATCATTGTAGTAAGTGTTGTATTTATACTACGTGTAAAGGTTTGTACCAAACTCTTGTTGACGATGCCAGCAAGTTCCTTAAATGATTTGACGCGTTTCTTTTTGCGTAGATTTTCCCTAATTCGGTCAAAGGTAACTATCGTATCATTTATTGAATAACCTATGACGGTTAGAATCGCAGCAACTATTGTAACATCAAATTCAATTCTGGTAAGGCTAAATATTGCTAACACGAAGAAAACATCATGGATTAAAGCAATTATTGCTGTTAAACCAAAGAATAGTTCAAATCGAAGTGTGACATATATAACCATACCAATTGATGCAATGGCCAGTGCATAAAGGGCGTTTTTAACTAGTTCTTCACCAACAACTGGTGAAACGACACTCACACTGGAATTTGCATTGTAATTCTCCTGAAAATACGTCTGTACTTCTGATATTCTGTCTTCATCAATTACCTCTTCATAACGAAGAATTACATTCTCGCCATTATCACCTGCAGGAACAACAGATTTTGCCTCTAAATCCAGCTCTTCCAGACTGTTTTTAATTGCCTCTGTGTCTAATGTATCTTCTGCAGCAAGTTGAATTCTTGACCCACTGGTAAAATCAATTCCAGGGTTTAATTGAAAAATACCTAGTGAAATACCACCAAGAATAACCATTGACGCTGATGCAATAAAGAATTTTTTTCTATGTTGAACAACATTAACCTTCCGATTAAAGATTTTAGGTTCTACTTCACTTACATCGGCGATATCCTTAATGTCCTTCTTCTTAACCCCAAACCATGCTGGTCGATTTTTAAGAAATTTTGCTTTAATCCATAATCGTAATAATAGCCTTGAACCATAAACAGCTGTTATGAAGCTTACTAGGATGCTAACAATCAACATCGTCGCAAACCCTTTAATCGAGCTTGTACCAAATATGAATAAAACAGCAGCAGCAAGCATCGTTGTAATATTGGCATCAACAATAGCCCGTAATGAATTTGCCGTTCCTGCTTTAAACGATGCGAGTAATGATTTACCTTCGCGAATTTCCTCTTTAATCCGCTCAAATGTAATGACATTCGCATCAACAGCCATACCAACACCAAGTATTAGCGCGGCTATTCCTGGCAGCGTTAGCACACCATTCATCAGTTCAAAAACTAATAGAATTAAATATATATAAATACTTAAATTGATTACAGCTATTAATCCTGGGAAACGATAAAATGCAATCATAAATATAAAGATTAGACTTATACCAATAACCCCTGCAAATACGGTCTTATTAAGCGCCTCTTCACCAAACTGTGCACCTACCGTATTTGAATACAATTCTGTCATATTCACAGGAAGTGAGCCTGCATTAATGATATCAGCCAGTCGTTGAGCAGATTCCACTGTGAAGTCACCATTAATCATAACATTTGTTGTGTTTAATGTTTCATCAACTTTAGGGGCTGATACATATTTCGGATCTTCCTTCTTCACTTCCTCAGCAAATGAATCCCCTTCTTGATAGTCCATCCAGATCACGAGCAAGTTCTTTTTTTGAGGATATGGAACCATCGGGTCTTCTTTGGCAGCAAGATTACTTGTTATTTCCCCAAATTTTGATGCATCTTTTAATTGTAAGGTGACAATAGGCTGGTTCGTTTTCTGGTTAAAATCTTGTTTCGCACTACCTTCTTGTATGTCTGACCCGTCAAGAAGTACTTCATCCTCAACATTCCGCAATGTAAGGCGTGCTGATGTGGATAGCAGCTCTCTTGCTTCACCTTGATTTTCCACCCCAGCAAGCTGTACACGAATTCGATCTTCACCTTCAATATTAATATTTGCTTCGCTAATCCCCAAGCGATTCACACGTTCATTGAGTATTCGTACAGTGGATTCAAGTAACTCTCTATCTGTCTCTTCTCCTTCATCAACAGGTTCAATTTGATATAAAACCTCAAACCCGCCTTGAAGATCCAATCCTAGATTAACGTCTTTCGCAATTCCTGTTATCGTTGACCCAATCGTCCCCGCAAATATTAGTACGATTAGAAAAAAGGCAACGATCTTGCCTCTGTTTTTCATCTTCCAATTGCCTCCCTTTATATCTCTTGGGTAAAACATTATGTAAAATCTATTCAGACTCTTCCAAATTTC
Organism: Virgibacillus salinus; assembly: GCF_900102415.1. Lineage (NCBI taxonomy): Bacteria > Bacillati > Bacillota > Bacilli > Caryophanales > Bacillaceae > Virgibacillus > Virgibacillus salinus. Next base: position 212,379 of record NZ_FNKD01000002.1, on the reverse strand, counting down.
CTTTGGTTAGAGCATTTATTGAAGCCATTAAATCATTATCCTGGTATGCATTAACGGTTAAGTAACTCATGTAAATGTTTGATGAAAGATGGAGAATATCCTGAGTCACCTCAAATAAACGTTTCGGTGGATTGCCTTTCCATACCTTTTCTTCTAAACATTTCCATATATTTTCATTTGATGCCTGTGCATAACCCATTAACTTGAATTCGTTTACTTTACTCTCTAAAGCTAACAATACATCAGGTTTCCACTCTCTGACATTTTTTATAACTTCCAAGTGATTCCCCTCCCTCTAGACAATCCAATCTATATAATAATGCTTGTCATGCTTGGCCCACTTCTTTGCATATATATCATTGTATATGAAAATTTATTTTTTGAGAAGGTAGGTCGGCAATATTGACCAAACAAACATTTTTACAAGGTACACTAATTTTAATAATAGCAGGTATGATCACACGTTTATTAGGCTTCATCAACCGACTGGTTATAGCTAGATTTATGGGCGAAGAAGGTGTTGGTCTTTATATGATGGCTCTACCAACTCTTTTCCTTGTGATTACATTAACACAGCTCGGCCTTCCTGTCGCAATTTCCAAACGGGTATCAGAAGCCGAAGCCAGAAATGATACACATAAAATTAAAAAAATTCTTGTCGTATCATTACTCGTAACAGGTATATCAAGTGTCATTTTTACAATTGGCATGATCGCTGCCGCACCATTTATTGCCACAACCTTACTTACTGATGAACGTACAATGTACCCACTAATTGCGATAAGTCCAATCGTTCCTATTATAGCAATTTCTTCAGTACTAAAAGGCTACTTCCAAGGCCGGCAAAATATGAAACCACAAAGTTATGCATTAGTAATTGAACAAATCGTCCGGATTACGTGTGTGGCATTCTTCATTAAATTATTACTACCATTTGGAGTCGAATTTGCTGCAGCTGGAGCAATGTTCAGTGTAATTCTTGGTGAACTTGCATCACTGTTATTTATGATTCACTTATTTAAACGAAAGAAAATAGTAAGTATTCGGCACCGCTTTTTTAAATACGTAAAATCAAGTAAAAACACATTAGTAGAACTATTTTCAATTGCGTTACCAAGCACAGGCAGTCGGTTAATTGGGTCCTTTTCTTACTTCCTTGAACCAATAATCGTAGCGCAAAGCTTACTTATCGCTGGAGTATCAAGTTCCATGGCAACAAAACAGTATGGCGAGCTAACCGGGTATGTATTACCATTACTATTTTTACCAACATTTATTACACAATCCCTGTCCATCGCTTTAGTCCCATCAATTTCAGAAGCTGAAGCAACTAACAACAAGAAACTAATTCATTACCGAATTCATCAGTCTATCAGGATTTCATTTGCATCAGGTGCGATAGCAACCATTGTCCTTTCGTTGTTTGCCGTGCCAATACTAACGTATATGTACGGAACAGGAAATGCTAGCAGATTTCTAGTATTAATGGCACCTTTTTTTATTTTACTCTATATTCAAGCTCCATTACAAGCGGCATTACAAGCGTTAGATTTAGCAAAACCTGCAATGTGGAATAGTTTATTCGGTGCTGCATGTAAGTTTATTGTACTATTTCTATTGGCATCCAATGCTGAATTTGGAATCATGGGAGTTGCAATTGCAATGTCCGTTGGCGTGGTTCTAGTAACATTATTGCATCTGGGCAGTCTGTATAAACAAATAGGCTTTTCGATACCTTTTAAAGATTTAATGAAGATGGGTTTATTATTATCACTAACATATATGGCTGGGAACTTCTTTAAGGGTATCTATTCCGGATTTGATTCAAATCCTTTCCTATTTATCATAGTCATCCTATTTTTAACGATAGTATACATTGCACTGCTCTTCATTTTAAAATTCATTACAAAAGAAGAGTTAAGACAAATACCAATTCTCCAGAAATGGGTACATTAAAAAATTCTTGCTTTCTCCAAACAATAAACCTAAACAAGTAGTTGATATATATTGAGACATAATGTGGAAAAAAATTTGAATGCTATGCCACCGCTCCGGAAATAGACTTCGCGACTTATAGGGCAAGGCTTCCATTTTCTGCGGGATCTTCAGCTGTTGCTACGACGGACAGGACGATCTAGTACCGGCATTGGTCACAGGACGTGACCGCTTTTAGCTGGTGCCTACTGGGGTCTCCGTGTATATCCTACGCTGGATTTCGCTTACTATTTCAGAAAATAACAAAACAAAAACAACATAACGCTTTTCTTAAGCGTTATGTTGCTTATAGTCCTTGTGACATATACGGAATTAGATAGCGAACGTAAACATAAATAGTTGATATAATAAGCGAAAACAGTACAAATGGTATTCCATACAACATAAATCGAATAAATGGTATCTTTTGATTTGAACCCTCAGCTAATCCTGCAACCACGACATTTGCAGAGGCCCCAACCAATGTTGCATTTCCTCCTAAACATGCTCCTAATGCTAATGACCACCATATGGGATCCAAATAAACCATTCCATAACTCTCAAATTCTTCTATTACTGGAATCATTGCTGCAACAAATGGTATGTTATCGACGATTCCTGAAAATAGTCCCGAAATCCATAGTATAAGTATAGCAGTTTTTGAAAAATCACCTTCTGTTGAACGAACAATCGCTCTGGCCATTTCATCAATAATCCCAACTTCTTCAAGCCCACCTACTAAGGTAAATAATCCAATGAAAAAAAACAATGTAACCCATTCAACTTTTGCAAAGATATGCTCTGTTTCAATTTCTTTCTCTGTTAACAGCAAAAGTAGTATCGCTCCACTTAGCGCTATTATCGTCAGTTCAATATGCAAAATTGAATGAAGCATAAAGCCTGATAATGTAAGAACTAACACAAAAACAGATTGATATAACATAGGTGATTTTACCAGAAATGATGATGCATCCATTGCCATTAATTCGTGTATGTTCGTTTTCTGAGCAGTTAATGTGCCTCTGAACAACAGCACCATTAATGCCAGCATTATTATAAAAATAATTATAGCCAGTGGTGCCAGATGATTAACGAACGATAGAAAGGTAAGATGGTCAACAGCTTGTCCAATCATTATGTTTGGTGGATCACCTATAAGTGTGGCAGTACCTCCAATATTAGAACTAAAAATAATAATTAGCAGATATGGAAATGCAGGAAGACTTAATTGTTTCGTAACTTTAAGAATAATTGGTACAAATATCAAGACCGTTGTAACATTATCAAGTAACGCTGATCCAATAGCAGTCAATATACTTACTCCAATAAACAATGGAATAGGTGAACCACGAACTCTCTGTGCAAATCGAATAGCAATAAAGGAAAAAAGCCCTGTCTTTTCCGTTATCGATATAAGTAGCATCATGGAGAATAATAAAGCAATAGTATTCCAATCAATATAGTGCATGAACATTTCATTGGCACTATAAACCCCAGTTAACAACAATAAGGCCCCGCCAGAAAGTGCAACAACAGCGCGATTTATTTTCTCAGTCATAATAAAAATGTAACTAATTATAAAAATAACAGTTGCTAATATTACTTCCATGCAGCATCCTCTTTCATGATAAAAATAATCTCTTCTTACAAATATATGCTGAGATATGCAAAATATTTTCAGTCTATTTTTTATTTACCTGAATAGAATGAAAGTACATGGACAAACAATGGAAAGGGGGATTAGCATCATGCAAAAACAGCAATTTACTGCCCTGATGTATGGTTGGATTATAATTCTCGGTTTAATTCTTTTAACTAGTATTATTCTGGCCTTCTTACTTCGATTTACAACAATGGAAGAAACCACTTTATCATGGCTAACATTAGCAATAGGTTTAATTTGCTTATTTATAGGAGGGCTTGTTGCAGGAGTCAAGAGTAAGCAAAAAGGTTGGATCATCGGCTCTATGACGGGGATCGGATTTACATTTTTTACTTTCCTAGTACAGTACCTTGGTTATCAGCAGGCTTTTTCGATAGAACAGTCACTCCATCATATTGGGTTTATCTTAGCAGCAATTATAGGTGGAGTCATCGGAGTTAATTTTGTAGCAACAGAAAATAATAATTAAATCATATAGAAAAGAAGCTAGTACACAATGTACCAGCTTCTTTTGTTTCCTTTATGTATAATCATAAAGTATTAGTGCTTTTATTTATTATTGGTTGCTTTTTACTTCGCGGATGGCTGTACGATCATACGTAAGTTTAACACCATCACCGGATTGAATAATAACAGTGCTCTCGTCAATTGCATGAACAACACCATGAAAGCCGCCGATTGTTATTACTTCATCTCCTTTTTGAAGATCAGACTGCATTTGTTTAACCTGCTTTTGTTTTTTCTGTTGCGGACGAATAAGCAAGAAATAAAAAATAACAAACATTAGAATAATCGGTGCTAGAGATATTAGCATATCCATTAATAATTCCCTCCTTTCCTAAAAGTTTTTTGCATTCGGTTGGTTAAGACCATATTGTTCAAAGAATGCTTCTTTAAAATCGCCAAGTCGATCATCATTAATAGCTGCTCGTACTTGTTCCATTAATTTTAACAGAAAAAAGAGATTATGGTAAGTAGTAAGTCTGAATCCAAATGTTTCATTACATTTGACTAAGTGTCGGATATAAGCACGGGAGTAATTTTTGCATACATGACAATCACAATTCTCATCAATTGGACTAAAGTCTCGTGCATATTTCGCATTTCTGACGACTAGTCTGCCATTGGATGTCATGCATGTACCATTGCGGGCAATACGTGTCGGTAGTACACAATCAAACATATCAATTCCTCTAATAGCTCCATCAATTAACGAGTCAGGTGATCCTACCCCCATTAAATACCGCGGCTTATTGCTCGGCAATAATGGTGTAGTAAATTCCAGAACACGATTCATAACATCCTTTGGTTCACCAACAGAAAGACCCCCTATTGCATATCCAGGAAAATCCATTGACGTTAAATCAGCTGCACTTTGTTTACGCAACTCTTCATACTCTCCGCCTTGGATAATTCCAAATAAACCTTGGTCAGAGGGGCGCTGGTGAGAATTCAAACAGCGTTCAGCCCAGCGTGACGTTCGTTCCACAGAAGCTTTCATATAATTATGTGTTGCAGGGTATGGCGGACATTCATCAAATGCCATCATAATATCTGAGCCCAATGCATTCTGAATCTCCATTGCCTTTTCTGGTGATAGAAAAAGCTTCTCTCCACTCAAATGACTCCGAAAATGCACGCCTTCCTCTTTAATGTCACGCATTTTACTTAAGCTAAAAACCTGAAATCCGCCAGAATCGGTTAATATTGCTCCATCCCAATTCATGAATTTATGAAGACCACCAGCTTCTCTAATAATGTCCTCACCAGGTCTTAGCCAAAGATGGTATGTATTAGATAGAATAATATTTGCATTCATTTGCTGGAGTTCTTCTGGACTCATGGTTTTAACTGTAGCCAATGTGCCAACAGGCATAAATGTGGGTGTGTCAAATGAGCCGTGTGGCGTGTGTACTTTCCCAAGTCTTGCACCTGTCTGTTTACAAGTTTTAATGTGTTCATACGTAATTGCTGTCATTATATTCGTTCCTTTTTATAAGATTAACATCGCATCACCAAAACTGAAAAATCGATACTTTTCTTTAACAGCTTCATTATATGCATTTAAAATACTCTCCCGATCAGCGAGTGCACTTACTAACATAATCAATGTTGATTTAGGCAAATGAAAATTGGTGATTAGCCCGTCAATTGCTTGAAATTGATATGGAGGATAAATAAATATATCAGTCCAACCACTCGATTCTGCAAATTGTCCATTATTATCTCTGGCAATAGTTTCTAGTGTTCTTGTAGAAGTGGTACCAACTGAAATAATTCTTCCACCTGCTTGTTTAACTTGTGATAATGTATTAGCAGTCTCTTTGGTCATATGATAAAATTCAGCATGCATCGTGTGGTCATCAATATTATCTACACTGACCGGGCGAAATGTGCCCAACCCGACATGTAACGTAATAAATGCAATAGTTACACCCATGCTCTTTAACTCATCCAATAGTGAATTTGTAAAGTGTAATCCGGCAGTAGGGGCGGCTGCTGACCCTTCTTCTTTTGCATATACAGTTTGATAGCGTTCCTTTTCAGATAGTTGTTTCTTTATATATGGAGGCAATGGCATTTCACCTAACTCATCAAGAACTTCGTAAAAAATGCCTTCATATGAAAAATCAAAAATTCGGCCGCCATGAGCCTTAAGCGCCGTGCATGTTGCACGAATTTTACCTTCACCGAATACGAGCGTTGTCCCTACTTTAACTTTCTTGGCTGGTTTTGCCAGTACTTCCCATTCATCCTCATCTTGCTGGTGAAGAAGCAGTACTTCTATTTTAGCACTTGTATCTTCTTTTACGCCATACAGCCTTGCTGGTAAAACTCTCGTATTGTTTAATACAAGACAATCACCCTTTTTAAGGTACTGCTTAATATCCGTAAAATACTTGTGTGCAACTTCCTTCGTGTCTCGATTTAATACTAATAAACGAGATGAAGCACGCTCCTTTAGTGGTGTTTGAGCAATTAATTCTTCTGGTAATTCAAAATCAAAATCCTCTATGTTCATGATGCTCTCCTTACTATATTTACCGAAATTTACCCAGGATATAAAACACAAGTGTCAAAATAATACTTACAACAATGGAAGTCATGATTGGAAAGTGAAATGAAAAATTTCCTTTTTTAAAACTAATATCACCAGGAAGCCTGCCAATAAATGTCCAAATCAAACCAATCACTACAAATATAATACCTAGGAGTATAAATAATTTCCCTGCGTTCATCATGTATCGTTCCCTGATATTCCAAAATGTTGGTAAGCTTTCGGGGTTACTAGCCTACCCCTTGGTGTACGCTGGATAAACCCAATTTGTAATAAATATGGCTCATATACATCTTCAATCGTTTGAGACTCTTCTCCAACTGTTGCTGCAATCGTATCCAAACCAACTGGTCCACCTTGAAAACCATCTATAATACCTTTTAACAGCTTGTGATCAATATGATCTAATCCAGCATCATCTACCTGCAGCATTTCCAGTGCAAGGTCAGTGGTTTTTAAACTGATTTCTTTTTCACCCTTCACTTGAGAGATATCACGAATTCGCTTTAGTAAACGGTTGGCAATTCGTGGGGTTCCTCTTGATCTCCGCGCAATTTCACCGGCTGCTTCTTTGGTAATTGTCGTTTCAAATATATCTGCAGTCCGTTCTACAATTGAACATAGATCTTTAGCTTCGTAAAATTCCAGCCGGCTAAGTACACCAAATCTATCTCGTAATGGGGCTGACAGTAAACCGGCGCGTGTTGTTGCACCAACAAGCGTGAATGGAGGTAAATCGATCCGAACTGATCTCGCGCTGGGACCTGTACCAATTACAATATCAAGGAAAAAGTCCTCCATTGCAGGGTACAGCACTTCTTCAACAGCCCGTGGAAGCCGATGCACCTCATCGATAAACAGTACATCACCTGGTTCAAGTGATGACAGAATAGCTGCCAAATCCCCGGCTCGTTCAATCGCAGGACCAGAAGTAGATCGGAACTGTACACCCATTTCATTCGCAATAATTGCTGCCAGTGTTGTCTTGCCAAGACCTGGTGGTCCATATAACAGTACATGATCAAGTGGTTCTTCACGCATTCTTGCTGCCTGAATAAAAATACTTAAGTTCTCTTTAACTTTTTGTTGACCGATATACTGATTTAGATTTACAGGGCGGAGACTAAGCTCAACAGTAGAATCCTCATTTTGTAATTCACCTGTGACCATTCGCTCATCCATATTATCCCCCCCTTGTTAATTTTTCATTAGTAATGCAAGTGCTTTTCGAATAATCTCATCCGTATTACTATTATTTTCTGATTGCAGCTGTGGAACGACTGCTTTAATTTCACGTTCTGTGTAGCCTAACGATTTCAAAGCCTCCTGAGCTTCACTTATACTATCACTTGTCTTCGGGTTACTTGTATCTACTATTTCCTGTTCACCGGAAACAGAAACCATAGAGGTTAGCTTACCTTTTAAGTCTAGAATAATTTGTCTGGCTGTTTTTTTACCTACCCCAGGAAAACTTGTCAAAAATTTATCATCTTCTCGCTCAATAGCTTCAACAAAACCTGTTACGTCAACACTTCCTAAAACTGCTAACGCACCTTTTGGCCCAATTCCTGAGACGGAAATAAGCTTTGTGAACAGATATTTTTCATCTTCATTTTTAAAGCCATATAGTACCTGTGTATCTTCCCGCACATAATGGTACGTATTTATTGTTATCTCATTATTTAATTCAGACTGAAATAAAAAAGGATTAGCACAAACAATTTCATACCCAACTCCTTGTACATCCACAATTACTGCATCTTCCTGAATAGTTGATAATGTCCCCTTTATGTATGCAATCATCCGACCTTCTCCTTTACATTCCTGCACCTATTCTAACATAACTATACACATAAGGAATAAAAACTCCCATTCTCATATCGCAAGAATAGAAGTTTTGTTGCCTTATTCTGACTCCTCTAAATTGTGGTGGATATCTTGAACATCTTCATTGTCTTCAAGCATCTCAATCAGATTCAGCATATTTTTCTCATCATCTTCAGAAGGAGAACTATATGTTTGTGGAATGAAGGTGATCTCTGAACTCTCCAATGGATAACCACTTTCACGTAAATATTCACACACTGCATTAAAATCCTCTGGTGCTGTAATTATTTCATATGCGCCCTCTTCTATGACTATATCTTCTGCACCTGCTTCAATGGCCCCCAGTGTGATTTCTTCTTCATCAATTGCTCCGTCCTCATTTGTAATAACAATATATCCTTTTCGGTCAAACATAAAGGATACACTTCCATTTTCGCCTAGGTTTCCATTATTCTTCTTAAAGGCATGCCTAATTTCAGCAGCAGTTCTATTTTTATTATCTGTTAAAATATTGACAATAACAGCAACACCACCTGGACCATAGCCTTCGTAAGTTAATTCCTCAAAGCTAGCACCATCCAGTGCTCCTGTTGCTTTCTTAATTGCTCGATCAATATTTTCGTTCGGCATGTTATCAGCCTTAGCCTTGTCAACTGCTAATCTAAGGGAGGCATTCATTTCCGGATCTCCTCCACCTTGCTTGGCTGACGTATAGATTTCTTTAGCATGGTGCATAAATACTTTTCCTTTTTTTGCATCTTGTGCATTCTTTCTCTTTTGAATATTCTTCCATTTAGAATGACCAGCCATAGGACATTCTCCTCTCTGTATATTTCCCTTTTTAACTATACCAAAAATAGCTGAATCATTAAAGTGATGGTTCTACTACTACAATCGAATCCCAGATAAAAAAAGTGTCATTTAAAACTTAAAAATATTTTCTAAAACAACACCACCTAAACAGGATGAGAAACGATACTAATAAAAAGATAAGTAAAGAACAAAAGAGCAAGGGCATGTTCAGCGCCGTATGGTATGTTCGCAGCGCTGCAGGTGGGTCGAAGCCGGCCGGATTAGTCGATCTTCCTTTCCCCTAAGATTAGATAAACCAGGCTTATCGCCAATGATGGGGAAAGTCAAAGTGAATCTTATGCTTGGAAAGCGAAAAGGATATACGAAGAGTGTAAGTTGTCCCACAGGACGTGGAAGAGTTCGACGTTGCCACACGATGTGGTAATGTTAATCGAACATCCTTTATATCTTATCGTAGAGAAGGAAGTTTACTAGGCGTTAGCCGGTGAGAACGCCACGTCCTGTGGTGTCCGGGCACTAGTACTTCTGTCAGTATGCCGGATCTGGACGTGGCTGATTCCGAAGTCCATCTATCCTCAGCACTTAAATTTTTTTTTAGTTCCAGTTTCTTAAAGAATAAAAAGCCTTTGCATCGCAAAGACTTTAATCCCTCGTAGTATTAAAAAATTCATTGAGAAACTCATTCATATCACCATTTAGTTGGTCCAGCTTTGCATCCTTATTTCGCATACGATCCCAGTAAATGTCATCTGTATATACTTCAACTTCTCGGTTTGGTACCATTTCATGAACCTCTTGTTTTAGGATTTTTCTCATGTTTGGAGGTGAACTAGGGCTTATTATCACTCCAACAATTGCTTTATCATCAGTTACAGCAACTTGGGCTTGAATAACTTCCCTTCGTTCTTTTAATTTCTTACTTATTAAAATGGAAGTTTGATTGGTATATAAATCACTTTGACCGCTAGCGTCACCATCGTTCATCTCAGTTTGCTCGCTTTGAGGATACCCGCCTTTTTCACCAAGATTTGGTTCTTTATTACCAGTTCGTTCTTTTTGTTCTTCTTTCGTTTCGTAATTAATCGGCTGTGAATTCATATTTTCAGTGTTATCTTGCTTTCCTTCCTCTGTTCCACATCCAACCAAAGCAAAAATAATGACTGAAATTATTGTTAGAATTTTTATCGACATAAAAAAACCTCCCTTACCATTAGATTGTATAAGAGAGATTTTTTTAAACAGTTAAATAAAGGGAATTATCATTTCGATAAATTGAATTGTTTTACAGGATTTCGCTTATGTGCAGTACGACTATGCATTCTTTCAATAACCTCTTTATCTTTTTCCGGAATTTCCTCACCTTTTAAATAGGCATCAATTTTATCATAAGTTGTACCCATCTCAGCTTCATCTGTTTGTCCTTCCCAAAGTCCTGCACTTGGATCCTTATGAACAATTTCATCTGGAACGCCTAAATAACTAGCCATTTCTCTTACTTCTTGTTTCGTAAATTCTACAATTGGTAAAATATCTACTCCGCCATCGCCATATTTTGTGAAATAGCCCGTGTACCACTCTGCTGCATTGTCTGTTCCGACAACCAGGTAATTGTAATTAGTTGCAACAGTATATAACGAACTCATGCGTAATCTTGCTCTAAGATTAGCTCCTGCCAGCTGATCATTTTTCTCTTTGAATTCATTTTTTTGTTTTAGTTGTTTCTTAATATTTTCATACATTACATGATGTGTTTCTGTAAGATCTATAGTAAGTTCATGTATCCTGGAGCTTTCAATTACTTTTTTTGCGTGAACCATATCGTTTGGATTGCTATCCAAAGGCATCATAACACCTAGGGAATTTTCAGGAAATGCTCGCTGAATCAAGTGTGCTACAACCGCAGAATCAAGACCACCACTTACACCTACCATCAATCCGTTTACCCCAGCTTCTTTTACGCGTTCCTGCAACCATTGCACAATCTCATCTACTACTTTTTCCATAATGTTTCCGCTCCCTTATCTAAATTAACGATTTCTATATTGATTTTAGCATTAATTTAGCACTATTTAAAAATGATTGCCTTTTCAACCAGTCCGCTTCCATTTTGGATAAATAATTATGAATTGAATTATTTGAGGTATTATACAAAAAGTGTATCCATTCCCTTAGTACGTCACTTGGTATCAATATAGCTAATAACCATGCCTTTAAATATCTCTCCTCAACCATATTGTAAGAAAGCAATCTATTTAGGTTCCAGTTTATATACGGTAAAAAGCGCTGTCCCAGCTGAATATAATCGTATAATTGTGGTGCACATAAAAGAAGATCAAAGTCGATTATAAATATTCTTTTTTGATTACGAATAAAATTATGAGAAGCGACATCTCCATGTACCCAATTGCCATTTATTTTAGCTTTTTGCTCCAACCTGTTCCACGGAATTTCAGAAACAATCTGCAACTGTTTTTCTGTCGTTTGTACTATATCCTCAAACAATGATTTAAAATGATAATCCTCAAAAATATAATATGTCTTTTTAAATGTTTGTAATCTTTTATACCAACGAAGGTAAAATATATCTTTTTTTAAACGATTTAACACATTAATTCCTGAAGCTTGCCCGTGAAATTTCTTTAACGTTTCCAGACTTTCTATTCTATCTTTGTCAACTAGATAATTTAATTTTTTTCCACGAATATAAGGAGATATTGTCCAATAGTATGATTTGTCATAAATAAATTTCTTCTGATTTGGAAAGTGTTCAAACGGGATTATATCAGGAGATTTTATCTGTTCAAAAAAACTCCATTGTTGTTCCATTCGTGTTTTATTACGATGCTTTTTTAAAATAAAGGATTTGTCATTAAAAGTTTTTATATAAAAAACATTACGATTGATACTATTCATGTCTCGTGTATCAAGCATTCCATTTTTATATAAAAAAGAAGAGAGACGATCATAATTCATCTCGTCTCCTTGAATAAAGCTACTCACCTTTCGAATCGTCCTCATCTTCATCTTCGCGGAAATCAAACATTGAATTATCATCAAAACCTGGTGGTGATGGATATGGCATATTATTATTAGCGGCATTTGCGAAATGTGGGTATGATTGTGGTGGCATATTTGGTGAATGAAATCCTTGCTGTGCTCCCATTGTCTGCGGTGGAACCTGTGCATTAAATGGACTGAAATTATTCAACTGAGGGCTCTGTGTTGGTTTCACAGGCATCTCCATACTAGGCGAAGACTCAATTGATTCCATCATGTTTCCATAATGGTACGGATTATTATTCATCGGCATTTGGCTCTGACCTGCGTACTGATTTGGGTACTGCATCGGCATTTGGCTCTGACCTGCGTACTGATTTGGGTACTGCATCGGCATTTGGCTCTGACCTGCGTACTGATTTGGGTACTGCATTGGCATTTGACTCTGACCTGCGTACTGGTTTGGGTACTGCATTGGCATTTGACTCAGATCTGGGTATTGATTTGGGTGCTGATTAGGCATTGGGCTCACCATTGGTTGTGATCCGCCGCATCCACAATCTTTCTTCCCCATTGCATTTGGAACAGCGTGGTGCATCGGAGGTGGAGGGCAGAAACAATAGATTGGAATCATTGGCTGTTGCATAGGCATTTGTTGCATCTTTTCTGGCTCTTCCTCTTGAATTGGATATTGAGGCATCTCAGGCAAGTTTATAGTGGTATAGTTATTCATTTCTTGTTCCATCATTGGCATTTGCATCATAGGTTGCATAGGCATTTTTGGTTGCATTTTCGGCTGCATAGGCGTTTTCGGTTGTAAGCTTTTTGGCTTTTTCTCATCATCTTCTTTAACTACTGGTATAGGCTTTGGAGAGGTGTCTTTGTACGGTTGCTGTGTGGTCGGCTTTTGAGTTTCTTTCATCTGCATTGTTTCCTTCTTAACTGGCTTTGATGTACTGGGTATTTTAATTTTCATGCCAGGCATTATCATATCCGGGCTAGATAATTGCGGGTTTAACTGTTTTACTTGTTCGAAATCTACTCCATAATTTTTAGCTATCTCCCATAATGTATCGCCCTTTTGTACAATGTGAATTTTCAAATCAAACCATACTCCTTTCGTTTCAATTTAAAACTAGGCAAATCACTCATTAACAACATATGCAAAGAAATTGTAAAAGTTGAAATAATTTTTTTACAAGACTTGGTTATTACCAGGGTGTAATAGCAAAAGTCTTAGTTACACTTATACTGGTTACCAAAAATTTCACTTTCCTATCCGCAAAAAATTAAGGCTTTTCTAAAAGATTATTGCTTTGTAAATAAAATCAATACCTAGTTGATATAAACTGCGAAGTACTTTTCAAAAAGTTTGAGTGCTATTATGCCGCTCCGGAAATACACTTCGCTGTTGACTGGAGTAGGAATCGCTATAGAATAAATGTGTGACAGCTACACTAGTCCGGGTGAGCGGAGGGCGGTGACTCCTGCGGGAATAGCACGTGTCCGAAGACCCCGCAGAGTGGTTTTCTCGAGGAGGCTGAGGCCGTGCCCTAAGGTGCGCATCCGCCCGTAGCGACCCCGGACAGCGGGACGAGAGTTTATAGAGATTATTCTAGCAGTTAGTTCGCAGTTTATATCAACTATGACGATTAAAAAGCAACAAAACTTACGAAAGAGCCAAAAATCAAAAACCGTTCACCCTATTTAAAAGGTAAACGGCTAATTTTAGATATTCATTTGGTAAACGGGATAAGTACCTAAGACTGTTACCTTGCATCCCAGTGCCTCCAATTCAGCCTGAACACTTGGAAAAAGTACACCATCGTATGGTTGATTGACATCTACTATAAAAAAATAATTTCCTAACCCAGTTTTCATGGGTCTTGACTCTATTTTTGACAGATTCATTTTACGCCAAGCAAACGCAGAAAGCACCTGATGAAGTGCACCAGCATAATCACTCGGCAACGTTATTAATAAGCTGGTCTTTTCAGCTTGTTTATCGTGTTTTATCTTAACAATGTCTTCATTTTTTGCCAACACTGCAAATCTTGTATGGTTATTTGGGTAATCATGAATATTTTCCTGATAAATCCTTAACCCGTATTCTTCGGCTGCCAGCTTATTGCCAATAGCAGCAATATTCTTGTCACTTTTGCTAACTACCTCAGCTGCCTTTCCAGTAGAAGACGTAAAATTTATTGCTGCATCAGGCATATATTTATGAATAAATTGATGACACTGTGCAATTGCATGACTATGCGAATGAATTTCTTCCAAGTTTGATAAATCACCTGAGAAAATTGAGTCTACAAGTAAATGCTGTTGTATTGGTACAACGATTTCAGCAATAATTGGTAACCTCACTTGATGTACAAGATAATCAACTGTTAACTGTACTGTTCCCTCAATTGCATTTTCAAGTGGAACTACACCAATATCAATTCGATTTTCTTCAACAGCATCTATACATTCCGGAATCGTATCGAAGCTGTGTTTGTCTTCCCCGTTAAATGCAGTATCTACAGCTAATTTTGTGAATGTGCCACGTGGCCCTAAATAACCTATTTTCACCATATCCTAGTCCCCCTTATCGCAAATACCTACTATGCCTACTCAATAAATTCGAACTCAAAATCCATAATTCGAATGGTGTCACCGTCTTTAGCTCCACGTTTCCGTAGAGCGTCGTCAACACCCATTCCGCGTATTTGCCTAGAAAAACGCTGTACCGCTTCATCTTTGGCAAAATCAGTCATTTTAAATAATTTTTCTATTTTAGTACCTGACAACACATATGCACCATCAGAATCTCGCGTAATCGTAAATGGAGTTTCTTCTTTTTTATACCGATAGACAACCTTTTCATCAACATCTTCTATCACATTAGAATGCTTAGGTATCTTATCCAATGTGTCTGCAATTTCAAACAAAATGTCTCGCAATCCATCTTTCGTTAATGCAGAGATAGAATGGACGGGATATTCATCTGTTAATTTCGCTTTAAATTCCTGTAAGTTTTCCTCAGCACCAGGCATGTCCATCTTATTAGCTGCAATAATTTGTGGTCTTTCCATCAACTGTTTATCATATTCTTCTAACTCCTGATTAATCTTCACAAAATCATCGTATGGATCTCTGCCTTCAAAACTAGACATATCAACCACATGTAAAATTACTCGAGTACGCTCAACATGACGTAAGAATTGATGACCCAATCCAATCCCCTCATGGGCACCTTCAATTAAACCTGGTAAATCAGCCATCACAAAACTCCGATTATCTGCTGTATCAACGACTCCAAGGTTTGGCGCTAACGTTGTAAAGTGATAGTCAGCTATCTTAGGTTTTGCAGCACTAACTACTGATAATAATGTAGACTTTCCAACGCTTGGAAAACCGACTAATCCCACATCTGCAAGTAATTTTAATTCCACTTTAATATTACGTTCCTGACCAGGCTCACCGTTTTCTGCTATCTCTGGTGCAGGATTCCTTGGAGTAGCAAAACGAGAATTCCCACGTCCTCCACGGCCTCCATTAGCGATCACAGCTTCTTGACCATGTGTGGTTAAATCTGCAATCACTTCTTTTGATTCCTCATCAACTACCGTTGTGCCAGGCGGTACAGCTATAATTAATGGGTTTGCATTTTTACCGTGCTGATTTTGACTCATCCCATTCTCACCGCGCTTTGCTTTAAAATGACGGTTATATCGGAAGTCCATTAATGTGTTAAGTCCTTCATCAACTTTAAAAACAACATTGCCGCCATTGCCTCCATCACCACCTGCAGGTCCACCTAAAGGGACATACTTTTCTCTACGATATGCCACAAGGCCATTTCCGCCATCCCCTGCTTTAACATATACACTAACCTGATCTACAAACATTATTGCTCACCTCATTAGTATGGGATATTAACTAAACACACGATTCCATCTGAATCCTGATGTGTCTCTATAACCAGTTCCATACTTTCTATATTTTTCATTAACTTTTCAATATTAGGTAAATTGCCATTAACATTAAGTTTTAATTCTATCATAGATGATGAAGACACTTCACACATTTGTAAACACACTTCATATAATTCTGTTTCATCAGCCATATCTTTAATCTCGTTCATAAGCTGACTAGTGCTACTTACCAACGCTTCATCTATATGCTTTAAGTCTTTATTCTCTGTATGTATATGATATGTCAAAAGAAAATTGGTATGTAGGGAATCGAATTGAATTAATGATAATGCAAACAATGGCACATTTAAATTAACTAGTTTCCGTTCTTCATCCAAGAGCTGCAGATATTCTGCAATTTTCGCGTTTACCTTGTCTGTCTTACCCATACTTGAATAACCTTGGATAATCTGTAGGTGGTTCAGTAAATCATGGCGATAATGGCGCAGAATCTCTATAACATCCTTTTCCTCCATATTTCTCCCCCCGATAGTAAAGAAAGTATACCATTAAAAAACTTGGATTGTCGCCAAGTGACGTAAACCTTAATTGCACTTATGCAGCATGGAAGTATTTATACTTTCTTAACTGCTAAAAAAAACTCCAACCATGAAATTGGCTGGAGTTTTTAAATACCTATTAAGCTTCCTGGGCAACAGGATATACACTCACTTTTTTGCGATCACGACCATAGCGTTCGAATTTAACGATACCATCGATTTTTGCAAATAATGTGTCATCTCCACCGCGGCCTACGTTAACACCAGGATAAATTTTTGTCCCGCGTTGACGGAATAAAATAGATCCACCAGTAACAACCTGGCCATCCGCACGTTTTGCACCAAGACGTTTCGATTCTGAATCACGACCGTTCTTAGTACTACCTGCACCTTTTTTCTGAGAGAAAAACTGTAAATCTAGACGTAGCATGTTGTTGCACCTCCTTATTTACTTTGAATAGTAACAAACTTGCTATACTCACGTTCTATGGTTTCTAATGAAATAAACATACCTTCGAACAAAAGTTGAACTTTATCCGAAACAGCCTTATCCAACTGATCAGGAACAGTTACACAAAGATATCCACCTTCATCTCCCTGTTCGATCTCAAGCTCTGCTTCAGACAGTTCCATAACTGCATTTACTGCACCAAATGATACAGCCGAAACTCCTGCACAAACTAAATCATAGCCATACGGACCACTGTCTGCATGTCCGGATAATTCAAACATGGTAATTTGATTATTATTTCGATATACAGTTACATTAATCATAAGCCAAAACCTTTATGCGTTAATTTTATCAATAACTAATTTTGTGTATGGCTGACGATGACCTTGTTTACGGTGATAGTTTTTCTTTGGCTTATATTTGAAAACAGTTATCTTTTTCTTACGACCCTGTTTCTCAACTTTTGCCGTTACTGTTGCACCACTTACATATGGCGCACCTACTTTAACATCATCTCCACCTACGAAAAGAACATTTTCAAAAGTAACAGCTTCATTTGCATCTGCTTCTACTTTTTCAACGTAGATTTCTTGTCCTTCTTCAACTTTCACTTGCTTACCGCCTGTTTCAATAATTGCGTACATATCTTGCACCTCCCTAATCAACTAAGACTCGCCATTACAGGTACCCGACATTTCGAGTTTATAACCTGCTCTGCGCGGTTGTAGCACTGGCGCTACGATGTTTAACGTATTGATGTTACCACGTTTGGGAAACATTTGTCAAGCTACCGCATAGAAAATCACCCTGAAAGATGACTTGTAATTTCACCAATTTGCTTACTGTAATTTCTCTCATGAAAATAACTGTGCAAACAATCCATCTCATCAATAGATTCCCGAATATTTCCAGGAAATGTAACATATATAGAATGTCTCTTTTCTCGATAAAAATTACTGAATACATCCATCAAAAAAATATGATGTGATACTTCTATGGGGCGATCCCCCTTTATATAAGACTCACCGTGATATCGTCGCAACAAAAAGCGAATGAAAACATAATAACGCTGTTTCCAGTCTGACCTATTTTCAACAAGTAAAAATAGAAATAGCATAAAAGCACTAAGTGTGAACGGGATGAAAAGTAATTGTACGACTAAGAATATAATACAAGTACATATTGAAAAAATAATAACATAATCGTACGCCTTACGATACGGTAATAATGCTGAAAGAATCTGGAATAATAGCTTACCACCATCCAAAGGCCAAAGCGGCAGTAAATTAAATAATAGTATTGCACTATTATAAAAGAATGCCAACTCGATAATCGAAGATGGTACTATACTATTTGCAGACAAAAATAATAGCAGCACATAGATGAATAAATGTTGAAATGGCCCTGCAATGGTAACCATTATTTCCTCAGACAAGGGGCTTGTCCCATTCTCGTCGGTATCCATTACACCACCAAAAACCCATAACATAATTCCTCTAATACGCCACTTAAACACTTTAGCCATTATGAAATGACCAAATTCATGGAATAATACAATTCCTAATATAATCATTAATTCTATGAATGTACCAGTCAGAAATGAAACGATAATAAATATTAATAATATCGGATGAATGTGTATTGCAGGAATAAATCTACGGAGAGTCATCAACTTTAATCACCTGTACAGGATCCACATATTCATTATCTTTTTCAATTGCGAAATAAACCATTTCATTGTCTGCAGATGGTGTGAATTTTCCTAGATCTTCATTTTTATTCACAAACTGATACAAGTGAACATCAACGGCACTTAAATATCCATAAATCGTTTTGCTGTTATCTGCATGCTGGACAATTACTGTCTTATCAGTCTCTTTATCATTTCCCGCAAATATAACCACGCCTTCACGTAAAGATGATATATTCGACGCTTTTTCAGGTGCTATCAGAATTCCAGTACCGTTTGCTTGAAATGATTCTGACACACTTCCCGAAACAGGTAAAGCAAGTGATTGTCCTTCATCTGCATTTTGATTCTGATTTGGTGCCAATGCCATTGGCGCTCCAAATGTTTCCTGATACCATTGATTGACGCTAGCAAAAGGAAATTCTTCAGTTAAGGCATTGCCTGTCCACTTTTTGGGCCCTATTAATAATTCTGCATCAGTTTGGAACAACAGGGCTGTACCAAAGAAAAGCATTACTGAAAGAATTCCCTTGACAGCAAATCCAGAAACACGCTGACTAGTATTTTTTGACGTACTGGTGTTGTCGGTGAAAATAGGGAAATAGCCATGTTTCTCTTCTTCCTGTGGAAAAGATGGCAAGAATTGCTTTGAATGTTTATCTTTTGGATTCAATCCTCGCATTTTTTTCCGTTGATTAATTGATTTTCTTACTTTTTTAATCCCTTTATTCATTATCCTCACAACCCTCATCATGCTTTTGTACAAGTCTATGTGCAAAAGGTTAAGGATATGTTAAGAATAATAGTAGAATTCTTCGAACGGGATTAGAATGATGTGACAATCTTGATAGGGAAACCATTTAAAATTAATTTCCTATCTTTTAGATAAAAAAACATGCAAAAAACCTATATGTGGCTTTTCACATGTAAAAATTTTATATTATGAGCGCATTCCGAAGAAACTTTTAACCTTTTGAAACACGCCTTTTTCAACTTCAAGTGACTGTAGTGGAACAGTCTCACCTAATATTCGCCGAGCAATATTTCGATATGCAATTGATGCCTTTGAATTTGGCTGAAAAGCAACAGGTTCACCGTGATTTGACGCTTTAATAACTTCATCATCATCAATCACAATACCTATTAAGTCGATAGATAAAATTTGAATAATATCATCTATATCTAACATATCTCCGCTTTTCATCATATGATTACGAATACGGTTTATTACTAGTTTTGGAGATTCTATATCCTCTTTTTCCAATAATCCTACAATCCTGTCTGCATCTCTAACACTCGATTTCTCAGGGGTAGTTACAACAATCGCTTTATCTGCTCCAGCAATTGCATTTTGGAATCCTTGCTCTATCCCAGCCGGGCAATCAATAATAATGTAATCATATTCCTGTTTTAATTCTTCAACAATTTTCTGCATTCCTTCAGTTGTTACTGCTGTCTTATCACTAGTTTGTGCTGCAGGTAGAAGTGTTAAATGATCGAATCGCTTATCCTTTATTAATGCTTGTTTAAGTTTACAGCGTTCCTCAATAACGTCAACAATATCAAAGATTATACGATTTTCGAGTCCCATTACAACGTCAAGGTTTCTCAAACCAATATCTGTATCAATAAGACAAACCTTGTTCTCCATTAAAGCCAAAGCAGTACCGATATTTGCAGTTGTGGTTGTTTTACCAACTCCTCCTTTACCAGAAGTTATTACTATTGATTCACCCATTCTGCATTCTCCTTTCAAACCCGCTTATCTCTTTTCGTTTATGTGAAAGAACTTGAAGTCGGTCAATAACAATCTTATCCTGTTTCTCATCAATCAGACCACATTCCATATAAACTCCCTCAGATTCATAATCTGGAGCTCGGCTAATATAATCTGCTATACGAAGTTGACTAGGTTTCATATATGATGCAGCAATTACTGCATCACGATCACCATTTAGTCCAGCATGCGCGATTCCTCTAAGACTGCCCATAATGAAAATATTGCCTGTTGTAACTACTTTACCACCAGGATTCACATCACCTATCAGCAGCAGGTCTCCAACCACTTCTAAAACCTGGCCCGACCTTACTATTCTATTAATTGATTTGATTTCACTATCCTCTTTCCAAGTTATTGCCTCATCCCTGCGAATGACTTCTGAATCAAAGGATTGTATAGAGAAACGGTTTTTATTACCTATCAAATCACTTAACTGTTTTTTTTGCTTATCATTAAGGTATCTGTTCCCTAACTTCACTGTTACAGATACCACTGGTTCATCATGGCTGGGATTATTCTCTGCAAGTTTATCACTTAGTTCATCCATAACCTCTTCAAACGACGCTTGATCCTCAATGAATAATGTTAGTCCGTCCTTTGTACCCTTAATGATTATCATTTGTTTCTTATCAATCACAATAAGCTCACCTCAATAATTTACCTAGACATTAAAATGTAGTATTTGTAGATAATTGTTCATTTCTCCAGCTGCTAAGTTTTTTTAACATAATCGGATATAATGCGGCTAAAAACACGATATTGGCAATTACTGTTGGTGCCATTCGATAAATTAGATAATCCTTCCATATCATATCTGATATTCCAACTACAGTATAGATAGCATTAATAAAAACTTCACACAATATCAACCCTATCATTCCAAGTAGTAGGCTTACAAAGAAATTAGCATGAAGCATTTTCGTAAGTCCGTGAATAATGTATATTACCAAGGCATAGGAGAACATATAGACACCTAAAACTCCTGTGTAGACAATATCAATTAACAAACCAAATAATAATCCATACAAAACGGAAAAATATGTGTTTTCTCTATCATAGAAAATAGTTAGAAACAACAGAAATACAAAGACCCAATGGGGCACTATTACCAAGTCACTATTCGCTAGCGAAACAGGTAATAATTCCAGTGCAACACCTTCTAATACAAGAAATAAAAAGAGGATAAGGGGAATAATTATTCGCTTCA
The DNA here is from genome assembly GCF_900102415.1 of Virgibacillus salinus. NCBI lineage: Bacteria > Bacillati > Bacillota > Bacilli > Caryophanales > Bacillaceae > Virgibacillus > Virgibacillus salinus. The sequence goes on along the minus strand of NZ_FNKD01000002.1, from coordinate 190,457 downwards.
TTACTCATTATCCTCCTCGGTATCTTTGGATGTTTCATCTTCAGCGAGAGCACGATTAACAACAATCACATTATTAATCTCATACATGTCTGCTGCTGGTTCGATTAGAGCAGTTCGTGTTAAACCATATTGGTCAGGCTTAACCTCTTTAACTGTTCCTATTGGCAATCCAGCCGGAAATACTCCGCCCATACCAGAAGAAACAACTAATTCTCCTTTTTCAATATCTTTATTAGACTCCTCGATAATTTTAAATAATAAATTATTCGATTCATCATCATATTCTTCAATCAGCCCAAAAATATCATTGCTTTCTTCTTGAGAAATAGTTGCTGATATCCGGTTAAATTGATCAAAGCCCGAAAGCAATTTAACAGTTGATGTAAATTGCGAAACAGTCTGTATTTTACCAACCATACCTTCTGCTGTAATGACTGCCATATTTTCTTTTACGCCATCTTGTATTCCTTTGTTAATCGTTACTTGTTCAATCCACTGTTCAGGAGATCTGGACATTACAGTTGCCTGAATCGGATTGTAATCTTGAATAGATTTTGTTTTATTAAGTGTTTCACGTAGTTCGTCATTGTCTTCTTTTATTTCCTGCACTTCATAAACCAAACTTTTATATTGAGCTAATTTTTCTCGTAATAGCTGATTCTCATTATACGTATTCTTAATGTCATCAATATTTGTAAAAATAGTCGTTACATAGTTTACTGGAGTGTGTATTATATTTTGCGCCCATCCTACCGTATCTTTTATAAACTGCTCTGGTGTCGAAAGATTATCTCTATCCCTTAAGGAAAAACCTATCATTGCAACAAGAATAATAATTCCAATTAATAGAATGAACAATCTTTTTTTTTGAAAAATTGGCATGAAAACACCTACTTACTCAATAGTAGGACGAGATGATACATTCGGATGGGATCGAAAGTGTTGAATGTATTCCAATGATTTACCTGTCCCAATTGCTACACTATCCAGAGGGTCTTCTGTAACAAAAACAGGCATTTTTGTCTCATCACTAATTATTTTGTCTAAGTTTCTTAAAAGAGATCCTCCGCCAGATAAAACAATTCCGCGATCCATTATATCTGCAGCTAATTCAGGAGGTGTTTTCTCCAATGTGTTTTTGACTGCATCAATAATGGCCTGAACTGTATCATTTAGGGAAACAGCTATTTCTTTTGCTGTTATCGAGATTGTCTTCGGTAGACCTGTTAATAAATCACGACCTCTTATATCCATTTCGATATCTTCGGTAATTTCTCCTGCAGTTCCAATATCCATTTTAATCGATTCTGCAGAGCGCTCACCTATCATCAAATTATAATGTTTGCGAATATAATTGGTGATTGACTCATCCATGTCATCACCTGCTGTTCGAATCGATCGACTCGTCACAATTCCACCAAGTGAAATAACAGCAACTTCAGTAGTACCTCCACCAATATCAACAATCATACTGCCTGTTGGTTCCCATACAGGTAATCCTGCACCTATAGCTGCTGCAAATGGCTCAGCAATAGGGTAAGCATCCTTCGCACCAGCTTGTTTTGTCGCATCAATAACTGCGCGTTCTTCAACCATTGTTATACCAGATGGCACACAGATCATTACATTTGGCTTTCTAGCAAACATGGACCTATTTCGCATGGCTTTTTTTATATAATACTTCATCATTACTGCAGTAGTGTCGTAGTCCGCAATTACACCATCTTTCATTGGTCGAACAACAGAAATATTTCCAGGAGTCCGTCCAATCATATTTCTTGCTGCACTTCCCACAGCTTCGATTTCACCTGTTTGAATATTCTTCGCAACTACTGTTGGTTCGCGAACAACAACACCTTTTCCTTTTACGAATACAAGTGTATTTGCAGTACCTAAATCTATTCCTAAATCCTGTGAAAAACTAAATCCTCCCAAAGAAATCTCCCTTTCAAATAACAAATTCGTTAGTTGTATGTAGCTTTACTATATCTATTTAGCTTTAGTGTTGCAATATAACTTCAACTCATAATTTTAAACATTTTTATAACTTAAAGTAAACATCTTTATCCATTAAGATAATTATAATAAGCGCCAATTTCAATAAAAATCCGGAAACTGGCGCCAACTTTTACTTCTATACAATTATACGAAAAAAATTAAAAAATAGATAGTGTTATAAGTATCCTTTTTCTTTTAAAGAGACAAATTTACGATCACCAATAACCAAATGGTCGAGAAGTTCTATACCTATCATCTTTCCTGATTCAACTAATCGTCTAGTAACATGTATATCTTCCTGGGATGGGGCTGGATCTCCGGAGGGATGATTGTGAGCACAAATAATTGAAGCTGCAGAGCGTTTGACGGCTTCTCTATACACTTCACGCGGATGTACGATCGAAGCATTCAAACTTCCGATAAAAATAGTTTGACGATGAATGATTTGGTTTTTAGTATTTAAAAATAATACAACAAAATGTTCCTGATTCAGGTTTCTCATCTCTTCCATGACATAATCTGCTCCATCTTCTGGAGACCGAATAATATATCGTTCATTCGGCTTATATTGGTTCATTCGTCTCCCTAACTCCATTGCTGAAAGCAGTAATACGCCTTTAGCTTCTCCGATACCTTTAATCGCTGTCAGTTCCTCAATCGTAGCGTCTTTAAGCAGGTTTAACCCCTCAAAGTGCATTAAGACACGATTGGATAATGTCATTACTGATTCGTCTTTTGTCCCACTTCCAAGCAATATTGCGAGTAGCTCCTGGTTAGACAAATGACTTGAACCTAATTTAAGCAGTCGTTCACGTGGACGATCTTCCTTAGGTACATCCTTAATCATAATAGTCGATGAAGTCATCAACAGTCCTCCTTTGTTAAGATAAATTCATATTATCTATTTATTCAAATTTGAACAACTTAACAAAAAACCATTTTCGGACTCATTTCATCGCCTATTTTTCAAATTATACTACAAGAAAATTTATCTTTACACTTAAGAAATCATGCTAAAATGCAAAACCGACTATTTGTCTTATTTTTTGAATCCCTGTATAGTTAATTCACTAAAAGATTAAATTGATACCATAAATTTAACAACAAACGCTGTTCTTGCCATTTGTTTGCTTTAACCAGTTCAGAAATCTCTTTTTTTAGAAAAGTGGTAAATTCACTAATGTTTTTTGAATCATCGGGTATAGTATTTACAATATTTGCCCACCCATCTTCTGATAAGTTTTCATTCTTGTTCACTGAAGCCAATGATTCAGTCCATTGTTTATTATAAGCCTTGAGCCAGCTGATTTCATCTTCAGTTAGTTTAATTTCACTTGATTCTGTACCCCAGTTCTTCACAAAAACCTCTAATTGATTTTCGCTGAGCTCATTAGCTAGTTGATTTGCCTTATTCTTTGAGTTCGCGATTCCTGCTAAAACGTAGTAAAAATTACCTTCTAGCCAGATCATTGCAGAAAAACCAGCTTGATTGAACTTATCTTTCATTTCATTAGCATTTGCTTCATCTCCAAATTTCCCTGCCTGTAATACAAATGCATTCATTGATTGAATTTCGGCTGCTGAGATAACTTCGTCCGAAGCCGTTTCCTTATCATCATCTTCCTTGGTTGCCTCCTCATCATCTTCTACTGTGGTAGGTATAGTGTAATTTTGCTGACTAAGACCTTTATCAATATCAACAAACATGTTCAACATAAAGAAACCTAACACAGACCCAATTATGATAGCGGAAATCGAGGCAAGGATTATTGGCTTAAAAGAGCTGAATCTGGATTTTCGACCGAAGTAATGTTCATTATTACTATCTTCGCTATGTCTCCTAACAAATGTAGGTACTTCATCACCATTAGCTTCTTCCAGCGTGGCAGCAGAATAGTCTTTATTAAATTCCTTGATGGAGTATCTTTCATCTGGATGATCATCTCGTTTTAACGTTGTCTTCTTTCCACCCATCCATACTGTAATTTTATTATCTTTTACCAACCATTTCCCCTCCATGTCCGAGTTTGTTTCACTCTAGCACATGACTAGTAAAAAGTAAGGCGATTGTTGTCACTCTTTCAAAAAAACGTTCAACATAAACTGATTATTTTCTACAGAAAAAATGGGGACCTTTTGATATTAGACTGGTATTCTAAACGTTTATTTCTATTCCTATAAACAGCGACACAGACTAACGGTAACCGATTTGTAGTATTTATTGGGGCTCTCTTACCTCACAGCTAGAATATACTCTCTTTCACCGCTCCGGGCATAAAGTCGGAATCTGCTCAAGTATTTTCCAACATTATGTCACAGTTTTTATCAACTATGTCTAAGATTATTGCTTGGAAAAAGCAATAATCTTTTAGAAAACATGCATTTGATTAAGTTCATCGCATAATACACGATCAGGAAGATTTGAGATCTTCATAAGCGGCAACCCGGTTTCTGCCCTTTCTTTTTGCTCCTATATACATAGCACGATCTGCATGACGAATTAATTCACTTGGTGTTTCGCAATGAATTGGAAACACAGAAATTCCAATACTGGTTGTAATAGAAACGTTTAATGGACCCGTATTATTAATAATATGCTTATGAACTGTGAATGGGCTGTCAGCAATTAAACTTCGTATGTTTTCAGCAATTTGGGTGGATTCGCTTAAACCACTGTACGGAAGAAATACAATAAACTCTTCACCGCCATAGCGTGCAATTACACCTCTTTCACCGATAAAGCTCTTAAGACTCTCCGCAATCTGACACAATATTTCATTCCCAGCTTCATGACCATAAATATCATTGACCTTCTTAAAATGGTCTATGTCTAACAATAGTAATGAAAAGTTTTCATTACTATTGTTTTCAATTAAATTATCACAGTAATCTTCCAGCAAGTTTTCCATGTACCTGAAATTATATAATTGAGTTAGCCCGTCTCGCTCACTTTGTGATTTAGTAAGTTCATAGTTTTTTGCATTTTCTAACGCAACTCCTAAATAATTAGTTAAAATGTCCATTATTTGAAAATGCAGTTTCTCAAATGCTTTTTTCTGTTTAGATTCGATTGTTACAACACCAATAATATCTTCACCATACTCAACTGCTTGTGATAATACACTTTCAGTATCTGAAGGTATTTTTCTGCTTTTCACAGTTGCCCAATCTGAAGCTCGTTTATACAAAAGGGATTTCCCTGTTGCCCAAACTTTACCGCTAAATGCTTCATTTCGTTTCAGTGAGCTAAAAGATGCTTCTGTATTATTCTCTAAGTCATAGAATTGTTCCAATTTTAATTTATTATCTTCTACTATATAAATATAGGCATAATCGATTGGCAGTAAATCACTAATTTCATTAATAAAAACGTTATATACTGAACTTAATTCCATCCGGTTTGTTAATTGGTGACCAATTTCTCCTGTTTTTTCGAGGTACCGATTAATTTCTTTGTAGGAATATAAAAGCATTAATATTACTGAGATAAATACAAATGGTATTCCTAAATAGAAGATACCTGCACGCCCAATTTCACTATAGAGTACAAATAATACAAACCCCACTGGTATAATTAATAATGATGAGATAACTTCCCACCTTAAACCTTCATCAAAAATTTTAACCTTTCTTTTATAAAATGCTTTATCTATTAATTTGTTGAAAAACTGATTTGCGATAAAGATAGTAATTGCATATCCAAATATTGCCCATACTTGCTCCTCGCTTTGGGTGAAAATCGTTTGATGATTACCCCCTAGTTGAACAAATACACCTGCACCAATTACAGATACAAGTGAGAACATTATCATATTTAATGGATAACGATAATTATCTTTCTTTCCAACGCGAGTTTTGGCTAAAACAGTGACTATTGCTATTTGAGTTAATATAATCTCGACAAATAGACCAAATGTAAGAAAAACTGCTATGCTAATCCCATTAACAAAGAAAACTGGATTGTCATTTATAGTTAAAGGAAACCAGGCAACAATACACATAAACAAAGCAAATAGCAGTATATCAATTATCTGATCTTCCATACTTACGTAATAGTAGTTATATGAAAGCCATAATATTGCTGGCCATAAAATAAACCACAGTATCCATGTTAGCTTCATTTTACCTTTAGATACCATTAGTATTTTACATCTCCTATCATTGTTAATTTTTTAACAAATGATACTTTTTATTCTATTTCTAAATCTATTCAAATCATACTAAAGACTCATAGATTAAAAACTTTCTGATAATTACATGTTACTATATTATTAAGTTTATTTCAAAATATTTCTTACATTACCAATAAAATGCAGAGAACCCGTAACAAAGTAACATACCTCATTATCCTGATCAGGAATCCCCTCTATAACCTTCTTCCAGTCGTGATTAGTCCGAACGTCTGGATGGTTTATTATTGATTGAAGTTCTTCTACAGAAGCAGCTCTAGGATGTTTAAATGTTGTCAAAGTTATAGACAAAAAATGATTACTTAAATGATCAAGCATATACTTAAGATCCTTATCTCGAAAGGCAGCAAAAATCAGATGCTTTTTCTTGTTTTTGTATATTGACTCTATCGTCTTTGTAAAAGCTCGCACACTTGCAGGGTTGTGAGCTCCATCCAATATTACAACTGGATTTGTTTGGAGCAGCTCAAACCTGCCCGGTACTTGTGTTTCATAGAGTCCATTAAGGCTTTTTTCTACATTTAAAGAAAATCCGTTAGACTCCAGAAGTTTTAGCGCCATAAGCGCCAAAGACGTATTCTTCACTTGGTGTTCGCCTTTTGTCTGGATCGAAACTTTAAGTTTTTGCTTTTGACCTTGGCTCAAAACCCATTGAAATGCTTGATAAGTTGACTCTTCATGGAGAATTGAATAGTTAAATGTTTTAGTTAGTTGATATAACGGAGCATGCTTCAATGAAGCCTCCTTCATTATAACGGACTTCGCATCATCTGACATTTCTCCTATCACTACCGGTCTATTTTCTTTAATTATCCCTGCTTTATGAGAAGCAATTGATTCGAGCGATTCACCTAAAAATGCAATATGATCTTGTTCCACATTTGTTATAATGGACAAAATGGGTTTAAAACAATTAGTTGTGTCGTCTTTCCCGCCCATTCCTGTTTCAATTAATGCAATATCAACATTTTTTTCGAAATACAGAAAAGCTGCTGCTGTCATAATTTCAAATTCCGTTGGATGGTTATTTTCAGCATCCAGCTGTTGAACAAATGGATGAACCTCATTAATTATTTCTGTGAGCACTATTTCACTAATCATGTTATTACCTTTGTAAATATGACCAGTTAGTCCATTAAGACTTGGTGAGGTAAAGACTCCAGCGTATATACCATTAGAAATTAATGCATTGTTAATATACTGTACAGTTGAGCCTTTTCCATTTGTCCCAGCAACATGAATTGCTTTGACCTTTTCCTGTGGGTTGCCGAGTAATTCCAATAGTTTATGTATTCGGTCTAATCCCGGTTTCATCCCATACTCATTTCTGCTTTGAAAAAAATTTTCTACCTGCTGAAACTGTTCAAACATTATGTACACCGCTTTTCTTTATTTTCATAGTCAATAAAGTTAGTATATCAATAATAATAAGCCATGAGAAAGGAAATCATGAATTGAACTTACACGGATGGATAATTTATAACGGATACTTACCTGGAAACAAGTTTCTTGATTTTGCTGAGTGGATTCAAGATGCTGCGCTCAAACAGAATATTTATACTGATATATATAAAAATAATGAATTGTTTACATTTTTATCGACTGATTCCCTTGATTTAATTAGTGAAAACAAAGAAAGTCTTCCTGATTTCGTGATGTTCACAGATAAGGACATCTATTTAGCAAAGCAACTCGAACTAATGGGTATTCGGGTATTTAACAGTGCTGTATCGATTGAGAAAAGTGACGACAAAATATCGACATATCAAACATTAGCTGCAAATCATTTACCTATCCCCAAAACAATTGTTGCGCCAAAGGCTTTTGTTAAGTCAGAATTGTTCAACCCTAAAGACTTTCGAGATTCTATCAACTCTTTGGGTTTTCCATTGATTCTTAAAGAGGCGTTCGGTTCATTTGGTGAACAGGTTTACTTAGTCCACTCAATGGAAGAGGCATTAGAAAAACTATTTGAGCTTCACGGAATACCGTTTATGCTTCAGGAATTTATTTCTTCAAGTCACGGAAAAGATATACGCCTGCAAGTAGTTGGTGATGAAGTAGTTGCAGCAATGACAAGGCATGCATCTAATGATTTTCGAGCAAATATTACTGCTGGAGGAACAATGAATAAATATCAACCTTCCCGTGAAGAGAAGGCAACTGCAGTAGCTGCAACAAAAGCTATCGGTGCTGATTTTGCTGGTGTAGACTTACTATTTGGTCCCGATAATAAGCCGATTATTTGTGAAATAAACTCCAATGCCCATATACGAAATATGTTTGATTGTACTGGAATCAATGTTGCTGAATATATGATTGATTATATAAAAGACACTTTAAAAATTGAGGATACCAAATGAACTTAACTGGGTGGCTAATCTATAGCAAACAAGATTCGAAACAAAATAAAGAATATATTAAGTGGTTTATTGATGAGGCAGCAATACAGGGAATAACACTTAAATTAATATTGCGAGAGGAATTAACAATTGGTGTATTCCAAAATAAACAAACGGTCCTTTGTAATAATCAGGAAGTTCAATTGCCGAATTTTGCTGTAGTACGAATAATTGAACCATTACTAAACAAAGTACTCGAATCGATGGGAATCAATGTTTTTAACTCCTCCCGAATATCGACTATATGCAATAATAAAGCATTAACACATTACCATATGGCCAAATTAAATATCCCAATGGTCGATACTATTTTTATTAAGAAAAAGAACTGCGTACAATTGCCAATCATTCCATTTCCATTTGTTGTTAAGGGGGTAAACGGCAGAGGTGGCAGGCAAGTACATTTGATCGAGGATGAGCAACAATGGGAGAGATGTATTGCTGACGATATTTCTGCACCTGAACTCATTATTCAATCAACTAAAAATGTGCAGTTAGGTAAAGATGTAAGGGTGTTTGTTGTCGGTAATCAAATTGTTGGATCTGTTATGCGGGAAAGTAACAGTGATTTTAGGTCAAACTATAAATTAGGCGGATCGGCTAAATGGTATTCATTGGATCGACATGAGATAACCGTACTAAACAAGATACTTGATTCCTTTGATTTTGGAATGGTTGGAATTGATTTCTTACTTGATACGAATGGCAAACTCCTTTTAAATGAAATTGAGGATGTTGTTGGCTCCAGAACACTCAGTTCTGTCTCTGATATAAACATACTAAATAAATATATAACCCATATTAAAGAGAGCGGAAATTCATGATTCCGCTCCAAATTATTTATGAATTTAACTCATTTAAACGTGCTTTGACTTTTGCTTGTTTTTCCAAATAATCCTGCTCTTTTTGTTTTTCCTCATCTACAACAGCTTGTGGAGCTTTATTTAGAAATCCTTCATTCGAAAGTTTTTTCTGAACCCTTACTACTTCTTTCGTCCACTTATCCAGTTCTTTCTCCAAACGTTTAATTTCTTTATCAAAGTCAATCAACCCTTCCAGTGGAAGAAACAGCTCTGCACCTGTTACAACAGCTGACATTGCTTTTTCCGGAACATCAACCTTTGTACTGATTTTTAATTCACTTGGATTACAAAAACGTTCCAAGTAATTACGGTTGTTTTCCAGTTCTGAAACAGTTGCTTCATTTTCCGCCTGGATTAACAATTTAATTTGTTTGGACATTGGTGTATCAACTTCTGCCCGAATGTTACGAACGGACTTAATTATTGAAACGAGTCTTTTCATTTCCTTCGATGCTGTTTCATTATGAAATTCCGATTTCGCTTCTGGCCATGCAGCAACTGTAATTGAGTCTCCCTGATGTGGAAGTTGCTGCCAAATTTCTTCTGTTATAAATGGCATATACGGATGAAGCATGCGCATCGTCTGATCTAATACATACGCAAGAACAGATTGAGTCATTCGTTTCTCACTCTCGTCATCACCGTACAGCGGCAGTTTAGCCATTTCAATATACCAATCACAAAGCTCATCCCAGATGAAATTGTATAAATGACGTCCGGCTTCACCAAACTCATATTTATTTGTATTTTTGGTAACTTGTTCGATCGTTTCGTTTAACCGAGTTAATATCCATTTATCTGCTAATGACTTTTCACCATTTAAATCAACATCCTCATATGTGAAACCTTCCATATTCATAAGCGAAAATCGTGATGCGTTCCATACTTTGTTTGCAAAATTCCATGTTGCCTCAACTTTTTCCCAATGGAATCGTAAATCCTGGCCAGGTGTTGAACCAGTCAACAGAAAATAACGCAGTGAATCTGCACCATATTGTTCAATAACGTCCATTGGATCTACACCATTGCCAAGTGATTTACTCATTTTGAGACCATCGGCATCACGAATCAAACCATGAATCAGTACATCTTTAAATGGTCTTTGATCTGTAAATTCTTTCGATTGGAATATCATACGTGCAACCCAGAAGAAAATAATATCATAACCAGTCACCAATACATCTGTCGGAAAGTGGCGCTTAAAATCTTCTGCATCCAGATCAGGCCAGCCCATTGTTGAAAACGGCCATAATGCTGAGGAAAACCACGTATCAAGGACATCATTGTCCTGCTCCCAATTTTCGATATCAGCAGGTGCCTCTTTTCCAACATACAGTTCATTTGTTTCCTTATGGTACCATGCAGGAATTCGATGTCCCCACCATAATTGTCTCGAAATACACCAATCACGAATGTTCTCCATCCAGTGCAGATAGGTGCGTTCAAATCGATTTGGAACAAAGTTAACTTTTTCATCACGTTGTTGCAGTTCAATTGCTTCGTCCGCCAATGGCTGCATATTTACGAACCATTGTGTTGATAAATATGGTTCAACAACTGCGCCGCTTCGTTCTGAATGGCCTACCTGGTGTATGCGTTCCTCAATATTAAAAAGCACACCCTGGTCCTGTAAGTCTTTAACGATTTGTTTACGACATTCAAAGCGATCAAGTCCTTCATATTTACCAGCATTTTCATTCATTGAGCCGTCTTCATGCATCACGAGTACCCGTTCTAAATCATGACGATTCCCAATTTCAAAATCGTTTGGATCATGTGCAGGTGTTATTTTGACAGCACCTGAACCTAACTCCATGTCAACATATTCGTCAGCCACAATTTCTATTTCACGTCCAACTATTGGCAATACTACCTTCTTACCGATTAAATGACTGTATCGATTGTCACTTGGATGTACGGCTATTGCTGTATCCCCAAGCATTGTTTCTGGTCGAGTTGTTGCAATTTCAATCGTTTCAGCACTATCCTTAATTGGATAACGCATATGATAAAATTTCCCCTGAACTTCTTCATAGATAACTTCAATATCAGAAAGTGCTGTTTTGGTATTAGGATCCCAATTGATAATATATTCGCCACGATAGATAAGATTTTTTTTATACAACGTTACAAACACTTCACGTACTGCGTCTGATAAGCCTTCATCCATTGTAAATCGCTCGCGTGAATAATCAAGTCCCAAGCCTAACTTTTCCCATTGGGCACGGATGAAGTCAGCATATTCCTCTTTCCAATCCCAAACAGTATCAAGAAACTTTTCGCGGCCTAAATCATAGCGATTTTTACCCTGTTCTTTCAATTTAGCCTCAACCTTCGCCTGTGTTGCAATACCTGCATGGTCCATTCCTGGAAGCCATAGTACATCAAAGCCCTGCATCCGCTTCATTCTTGAAATTGTATCCTGCATCGTCGTATCCCATGCATGACCTAAATGTAGCTTACCAGTTACGTTAGGCGGCGGAATAACAATTGTAAATGGTTCCTTATCTTCATCCCCAGTTGCTTCAAAGAACTTACCATTCACCCAAAAATGATACCGGTCTTTTTCAATTTCCTGTGGATTGTACTTCGATGACATCGTTGTTTTACCCTCTTCACTCATCATTAAATCCTCCCTCTTTTATTTAGTAAAATAAAACAAAAAAATCCTCTCCATCCAATAAAGGACGAAAAGGATATATTCCGTGGTACCACCTTCGTTCACAAGCAGTTAAACTTGTGCACTTGATTCGTTGATAACGGCTAACAACCGGCTCTCTTCTACTGCATTATTTCAAAGAAGCTGCATCAAGGGCGACCTTCCAAAATAATATTCCTGGGAATTTTTCACCATACATTCCCTCTCTATTAGGTAATTATCTCGTACTCTTCCCTATCATCACATTTACATATTATTATTCATTTTATCGGTTACTGAAAATAAAATCAACTATTATTATATGAATTGCACAAAACAACACTATATATACATATTATATTAAAAAAACACATATGAGGTGATAAGAGTGGCGAGATATTACCGATACAAACTGCCCCCATGGGCGAGAAACAGCATTATTGTTATTGAACGAGTAACTTTACCGATTCTAATATTTCAATTAATCCGGACAATGTTATTTCCAACTTCATTTGACGTATTTCTACTTGGCATATTAGTTGGAATATTTATCGCATTCTATCTGGAATGGATTTAAATTTCTTTATTATTATCTTTAACTGATGTTTCCTTTTCCACAAACTCGAACCATTTCAAGCCAAACGACAGCTGGCGGGAAGTATACTGCAGCTCCTTTACTTGATTAATCATCGTATCGTTCGATGGATTGTCAATATAATCTTGAATTTTCTTTATGTAAGGGTATGGATTCAATAAATAAATCGCGAGTAAATACAGTTCGCTTTTTTTCAGTATATTGTTGTTGGTATATGCTGAAAATGAATCAGTTAATTGTGACGACGATTGGTCATAGTTGCGCACAAGTTGTTTTAGTAAAATCGACAAATCCACAATAGCATTATCATAATTTGCTTTTTCCCAATTTAGTATATACGTATCATTGTGATGAAGTATATGCTCTAGGTTTAAATTCCCATGACATAGGCTATAATTCCACTCTTTATCATTCTGCATTTGACTTATAAATAAGTCAATGCAATTATTTAACACCGTGAGAACGTTGTCCATAATCCGAAAATGCGTACAAACTAATAATTCAAATGGTGACATAAATTTATATTTTTCAAACAACTCAACAAAGTACAACTCTCTTTTATATAGTTCCGCGACGTACTTCTGGTAATCGGTGAATTTGCTGATTAATGTGTCGGTCTGAATAAATTGTGTTCGCTTTGTCTTAACATGTATTTCCCCAATTGCATTATATAAATTTTTAATTAATTGCTGATGATCAAGTTTATAAGATGATAACCAAGGTGTTAAATAATAAAACGATTGATTATTTACTTCATATAATTTTGATTGCTTTGTTAAATAGACAGGCAATATACTTTGGATGTTTTGTGTATATGCTTGGTGATAAACATATTCCCATACCTCCAAATTACTTTCAGTAAGATTGCTTTGCTTTAACGCATAATAATGCTTTCCATCACTGATACGAAATAGCCTTTTCGATATCTGTTCAATTTTATATGGATGGATCCCGTATTTTTCGGCTATTTTATGAATTACTTCTTTCACACTACATTTCACCACCCTTTCAAATATATACCCCTTACTTAACGAAGCAAGGGGTATTAGCTGTTAATTTTTCTTAAAAGGAATGTACAATAATTGACCTTCTTCAAGACTATCATCACTTAGATTATTTTGTTTCACTAATTGAAGTGCTGGTATCTGATAACGTTTAGCAATTGATTCTACCGTGTCTGTATTCTGTACAATACACAACCGCATCTTAGCATATCGATCATCATCATCGCTTCTGAACATATCTGCTAAATAGCTAACATCTTTGGTTTCACTTGATCGACTTTCATAGCTTTCTTCCATATAATCAGATTCAGTATAGTTTAATGTTGAGGATTCCTGTGAACTTTCATCTTCAGGTGAACTTTCTACCGGTTCCTTCTTGAAAAATTCAGCAAGTGACTGTGACTTCTTGCTTTTCCAGCGTTCTTTTTCTGGTGATACACTCTCTTCTACTTCCGGGGATAACGTAGGCGCATTCTCCGGTGTAAACTGGCTATCTGGTTCAGAAGCTTCATTTTCTGCTTTAATATCAAACTCAAACGTTTCCTCTTCCCGTGGTGGTAAAAATTCATTACCAGTTTCTATTACTTTTCCAGGTGCAACCTCGGTTTGATCGCTAATCCCATGTATTTCAATTCTTGAGCTTAATTTAAGTTGACTCTGATTTGGTATTTCATAATCAAAGGATTCAATGTTCACCGTCACATCGTTTAAGTCTGCAACACGATATGTTGGAACAGAAATTTCAACTGGGAAACGGTGAGTAAACTCTGACTGGCCGTTATCCAGTTCTACCACTTTCTCAACATAACGTCTAGAATGGTAATCATCAAAATCTAATGTATCTTCAGCCTCTACGTTTGAAAATACTTCCTTTTGATATGAACCTTGAAGTTCAATTACTCCTCGAATCGAAATAAAATCGTTAAATGGCTGGATAGAAATTTCCGGGTCCAATGAAATTCCCAGCATTTCTGCAACTTCCTGTCCTTCTTCAAAATAAAGCGATTCATTTAAATCAAAGCTGAATACTTCCCGATTATTTGACAAATGACTTCCTCCCTTCAACATATATTCCATATGCTTATATGTCTTATTTCAACTATATGAAATATAAACAGAGGATATGCTTATACCTATTAGAAAACTTGCCTTATCGAAAAAGGAGGATTTTAATAAAGGGTAAATTTCATTCTTAGAACCCTCTTACACTTTGGAGTGCAAGCTTAAGTTACTTATGCAATAAGAAAGTATTTATTAAGTGCTAAAAAAAGAGGTCGGGACAAAAGCGTTTAAGTCAAAGTAAAATCCGAACTATAATTCAAAATTCTTGAAATAGAATTCGAATTAGTCCGGATTTATTTTTTTGATTAGATATAAACTGCGAAATACTTTTTAAAAAGTTTGAGTGCTATTATGCCGCTCCGGAAATACACTTCGCGCAGAAAAAAGAAAATCGACGAAACCGCCACTTTGCGCGGAAACGTCGACCCACCAGTGATGTGCAGCGCAATCCTTGCATCGATAGACAGGAGCTTGTGCTGTTGATCTTTTTACTTTTCAATCTTTGAGAAAGCGTTGCGTACAGCTTGTAATGTCTTATCGATATCTTCATCTGTATGGGCAGTCGATAGAAACAATCCTTCAAACTGTGATGGTGGCAAAAAGATTCCTTCTTCAATCATTGCCCGGTAATATTGTGCAAAATAATCAAGATTGGAATTTTGAGCTGTTTCATAATTAAATACTGGTTCGTACGTAAAGAAAAAGCCAACCATTGATCCAGCGCGATTAATCTGAAGTGGGATCTTAAAATCGATTGAAGCTTGTTTATAACCTTCGACCAATTTGTCCACTTTTTCATTTATTTCATCATAGGATGATTTATCTAAAGCACTTAGTGTCTCATAACCAGCTGTCATAGCAAGTGGGTTACCTGATAATGTGCCAGCTTGATAAATAGACCCTGTAGGTGCTACGCTTTCCATAATTTCACGTTTACCACCATATGCCCCAACAGGAAGTCCTCCGCCAATTACTTTACCCAAGCAAGTCATATCAGGTGTGACCCCAAAGTAACCTTGTGCACAATTGTATCCGACACGGAAACCTGTCATAACCTCATCAAATATGAGTACAGAGCCATTTTCGTCAGTTACTCTTCTCAATTCCTGCAAAAAGCTAGCTTGTGGTGGTACAACACCCATATTACCCGAAACTGGCTCAACGATAACAGCGGCAATCTCATCACCAAATGTTTCAAATGCATAGCGCACACTTTCTACATCATTATAAGGCACTGTAATTGTATTTTGAGCAATCGATTCAGGTACACCAGGACTATCTGGCAAGCCAAGTGTAGCAACACCAGATCCGGCTTTGATTAGGAGTGAATCACCATGACCATGATAATTCCCTTCAAATTTCAGGATTTTATCCCGACCTGTATATCCTCTTGCAATACGCAAAGCACTCATAGTAGCTTCTGTGCCTGAATTCACCATACGTACCATTTCAATTGACGGTACACGGTCAATTACCAATTGTGCAAGTTTGTTCTCTATTATAGTTGGTGCACCAAAACTTGTGCCTTTTTCTGTGATCTCTTTTAATTTGGAAACCACCCGATCATCAGCATGTCCCAAAATTAACGGACCCCAGCTTAACACATAATCAATATACTCGTTTTGATCGATATCCGTTATTTTAGAACCTTTTCCTTGTTCCATAAATATCGGTGACATACCAACTGATTTGAATGCTCGAACAGGTGAATTTACTCCACCTGGCATTAGATCCACTGCTTCTTTATATGCATCTACCGAATTATCAAAGTTAACCACAATTAATCACCTCAACTTTAAAATTTTATTCATTAAGCCATTTTGCTACGTCTTTCGCAAAATAGGATATAATCAAATCTGCTCCTGCACGTTTCATTGCAGTCATCTTTTCAAGTACCAATTCTCTTTCATCAACCCAGCCATTCTTAGCTGCTGCTTTAACCATTGCATACTCACCACTCACATTATAGGCAACAACCGGTGTGTTAACAGTATTTTTAACATCGCGAACAATATCCAAGTATGATAATGCTGGTTTAACAATTAGGAAATCTGCACCTTCTTCTACATCTGACTCTGCTTCACGTAATGCTTCAAGTCGATTTGCCGGATCCATCTGATAAGATTTACGATCTCCAAATTGTGGTGTACTATCAGCAGCATCACGGAACGGACCATAAAAGGCAGATGAATATTTAACTGCATAAGACATAATAGGAATATTTGTGTATCCAGCCTCATCAAGTGCCTGGCGGATAACAATAACAAAGCCATCCATCATGTTGGATGGGGCTATTATATCAGCACCTGCTTCTGCCTGTGATACAGCTGTTTTAGCTAAAAGTTTTAGTGATTCATCATTATCAACATCCTGGTTATGGATGACACCACAATGTCCGTGAGATGTGTATTCACACAAGCATGTGTCAGCAACTACCAGCATTTCCGGAACTTCCTTTTTTATGCGTCGAGTTGCCTCCTGTACGATCCCAGTTTCAATAAATGCCCCCGTGCCCTGTTCGTCTTTTTCATTCGGTACACCAAACATCATAACAGCCTTTATCCCAAGGGAACGTAATTCTTCCATCTCATCTTTTACAAAATCTAGCGAAATCTGAAACACACCTGGCATGGAGGATACTTCATTTTTAATATTTTCTCCTTCAACAATAAAAAGCGGATAAATAAAGTCATCCATTCTCAGATGATTTTCACTTACCAATGATCGCATTGCGGATGAAGAACGTAACCGACGATGTCGTTTGAAATTCAAAGCTTTTACCATCAAAATCTACCCCTTCCTAGCTATATAGTCAATGATTTGCTCGAGCATTCCATCAATCGTGAATTGCTCAGGTGTTAAAGTGTTTGTTATTCCTAATTCCAATGCACGTTTTTTGGTAGTGGTTCCTATGCAAACAAATACTTGATTCTTACGTATTTGACCGTCTTTCATTTCACTAAAAGCTTCTACTGCAGAGGGACTAGTAAATGTTATGAAATCCAGTTTATTCTGATTTAACAATTGATTTAACTCGTCTTTCACACGAAAGTTATACGTTGTTTCATATACTTCTATAGTGTCAAAACGGATTTTATGTTTTGTAAACCAATCAGGCAGAACTTCTCTGGATTTGTTTCCCCGGACAATAAGCAGAGGCTCATCTATTACAGTATATCTCGCAGTAAACTCAGTTGCCATCGCATCAGCATTATAGATTGAAGGAATAAAATCTGACTTGCATCCGTATGCTTCCAAAGTTTGTGCAGTCTTATGGCCAACGGTCGCAAATTTAATCTTGTCGAATACATTACTCATCCATTTATATTGATTAGCAAGTTGAAAAAAGCAGGCTACACCGTTAGAACTAGTGAAAAAAATCCATTTATAGTGATGTATGTTTTGTAGCTGTTGCTTATTTTCAGGTATATCCTTACATGAAATTTTCAAAAGAGGTATTTCAATTGGTTTTCCGCCATGCTGTATAACTTTTTCGGAAAATTCCTTTGCTTGATTTTCCTCACGGGTAATTAAAATTCTTTTTTCATGTAAAGGTATTGACATTAGTCGTCAAGCTCCTCTTTTACTTGATCGACAATCTCCTTTGCACCTTGGTTTATCAGTTTTTCGGCTGCTTCTTTGCCAACTGCTACAGGATCTGTTCCACGAACAACCTCTTTCAAAATTGTTTTGCCGTCAGGTGTTCCGACCAATGCAGTTAAGACCATTTCATCTCCTTGTAGATAAGCATAACCTCCGATTGGAATTTGACAGCCACCTTCAAGTAGATGCAGAAATGTTCTTTCAGCAGTAACCGTTTTTGTTGTATATTCATCATTAATTTTATCTAATAATTCTCTTAGTTCATCATCATCTTCACGGCATTCAATTGCTAAAGCACCTTGTCCAACTGCAGGTACACAAACTTCAGGCTCTAAATATTCTGTGATAAGTTCTTCACTTAAACCAACACGTTTTAGTCCTGAAACTGCAAGAATAATAGCATCATAATCTTCTTCATCCAATTTACGAATTCTTGTTTCAATATTTCCGCGAATCCATTTAACTTCAACGTCTGGCCGTTCGGCAAGAACTTGTGCAGATCTGCGTAAACTGCTCGTTCCTACAATAGCACCTTCGGGTAGATCATTTAATGCTACATTGTCTTTTGCAATATAGGCATCACGATGGTCTTCTCTTTCTGGCACAGAAGTAATTGTAAGTCCTTCAGGCATCTGTGAAGGCATATCTTTCATGCTATGTACAGCCAGGTCAATTTCTTTATCATACATAGCTTGTTCAATTTCTTTAACAAAAAGACCTTTTCCACCGACTTTTGACAATGTTACATCAAGTATTCGATCACCTTTTGTTACAATCTTCTTTACCTCAAATTCATTTTTGATCCCAGCTTTTTTTAATTGGTCTATCACCCATTCAGTTTGGGTTAATGCTAGATTACTTTTCCTAGACCCAACAACAATTTTTCGCATTTAAACGCCCTCCTAAATATATTACGATTAGAAATGAAAATTCGATAATATGTTAAACAAAAAGAAATTAATTAATAAAATCAGAAATGCTGCTGTGTTATAAATTGATATAGCTTTTCCTTGATATCCTTTTACAAGACGCAACACTAAATAAATGACATAAACAACTAAAACCAGTATGGAACCAATCGTTTTCAAATCAAACCAATAAAATTCGGCATTCGATACATATGCC
Organism: Virgibacillus salinus; assembly: GCF_900102415.1. Taxonomy (NCBI): domain Bacteria; kingdom Bacillati; phylum Bacillota; class Bacilli; order Caryophanales; family Bacillaceae; genus Virgibacillus; species Virgibacillus salinus. The sequence continues at coordinate 170,977 of NZ_FNKD01000002.1, read as the reverse complement.
CACACAACACCAAGAATAATCGCAATTGTTAATAATGGAACTCCTAGTGTTACTGCTTTAAAAGAATAAGAATCCAGCCGATTTAAATCCCCAAATCTCCACATCCATCGCAATCCTTTCTTTTCTTTTAAAAACCGATACTGCGTGATATACATTATAGAAAAGAGAAAAGAGATGGTAAAAAACCCATAGGAGACTATAGCAAGTGTTACATGTGTAATCAGTATTTCATTTACGAGCTGAATTCCTCTACCTTGCATATGTTCCTGCGCCCTTGTTGAAATGTATAACAGTAATATAAAGAAACCTAATAAATTGGTGAAGAATAAAATAAAATGAATTTGAAAAAGTTTATTTATGATTAGTGAAAAAGAAACGAGAACCCATGCATAAAAGTATAATCCATCATACAATGTGAACACTGGAAAACTTTTTTCGATAAAAACTTGATTGAATAAAAAAGCGGTTTGAATAATCCAAACCATACTAAGTAACCAGAAGGCTATTCTGTTTGCCCTCCGGTTATGTTGTATAAAATCAATAAAGTACCCAATTAAACTAAGTCCGTAAATAATAAGGATAATTTCATAAAGCCATTTCATTTCGAACATATTGGAAATCCTTTCATCTTACTGTGGTGACGTTCTTTCTAAAACAGGAAAGGATACTTCTTCATTTTGTTTTATTTTTGTTGAACTTTCATTTTTTTTTGTTTGTTTCGATAGTTCCTTTTGAACTTCCTCTTCAATCCCAAATATATTTACAAAAAGTTCCAAAGACTCGTCTCTGTTTTTATCAGCCGCCAATTCTTTTGCTTGTGTTACAGGTTCCTTCAGGAGCTGATTAATAATACTCTTTGTATGCTTATTAAGCACCTTTCTCTCCCGTGCGGTTAAGTCGGGCATTTTCCGTTCAATACTTTTCATTGTTTCTGCTTGAATGGACAACGCCTTTTGACGAAGCGCAGAAATTACTGGAACAACGCCTAGTGTTTGCAACCACTCTTTGAAAGCAACGATTTCAGATTCAAGCATAATTTCTATACTCTCTGCGGCTTTTTCTCTAGCAGCTAAGTTTTTATCAACTATCCCCTGTAAATCATCTATATCATATAAGAACACACTATTTAATTCACCAATTCCAGGATCTAAATCTCTTGGAACGGCAATATCCACTAGAAATAGTGGTCTGCCTTTACGTTTCTTCTGGATTGGTTCAATAACTTCTTTTGTTAATACAACAGAATCTGAGCCTGTTGAACTGATTAAAATATCAGCATCATTAATAAGGTCATGTAAATGGTCTGTATGTGCTGCCTTGGCCTGAAACTTTTCAGCTAATGCTTCAGCTTTTTCATAGGTTCGATTTACTACAGTAATCTTTGTTGCACCAGATCCGTGAAGGTTTTTGGCAGCTAGTTCACCCATTTTTCCGGCACCTAAGATAACTACATGCTTCTGTTCTAAATCACCAAATATTTTCTTGGCCAATTCAACAGCTGCATAGCTAACAGACACAGCATACTGTCCTATCGCTGTATCCTTATGGGCCCGTTTCGCAAACGTAATTACCTGTTTAAATAATTCATTAAATACGGTTCCAGTAGTATGCATATTCTGAGCAGTTGAGAACGCTTGTTTAACCTGCCCGAGTATTTGTGTCTCGCCTAAAACCATGGAATCAAGTCCTGCAGAAACACGTAATAGATGCTCTATTGCTCCATCACTTTCTGATATCCGCAAGTAAGAAGAAAATTCTTCCTTATCTATTTGAAACCAATCAGCAAGGAATTGTTTGATATAGTAACGTCCTGTATGAAGCTGATCAACAACCGCATAAATTTCGGTACGATTACAAGTGGAAACAATTACATTTTCCAAAATACTTTTTTGCTCTTTTAAAAGAAGCATGGCCTGATCGATATTATCTTCAGAAAAGGTTAATCTTTCCCTAGTTTCGACAGGGGTTGATTTGTAATTAAATCCAACTTTAAGTATGTGCACGATAACTACCCCCAAGAGCTTAAAACATTTCTCAATTATTACAATTATAACATAGGTAATTCTTCACATTTTTGATAAATGTGAACAGAATTTGAAACTATATGTTAGGATATTCGTATATTGTTATATAACTCGTGTGTACTCTATCATACGAGTACATTAGAAGCAAGAATTTTGCATATTTAATCGTATCCTGGAAGAGGTGTTCTACAATGAAACGACAAAATTCGTTTGTAGCATATATATTAATTGGAATAGGAGTTTACTTTTTGCTAAGAGAACTTAGAATTCCCATTATAACTGATTTTTACTCATGGCCAACATTTCTTATTATAATTGGGCTCGCATTACTTATACATAGTTACACATCTAAAGATTATCAGCACTTATTCAGCGGAACAATTGTATTGGGTCTGGGTATCCACTTTCACGGAATAGAACACTACGCGTTCTGGATAGATCATTGGGCTGTATACCCAATGATTGTTGGGATAGCTTTTATAATTCGATCCCTTAGAACTAAAAAAGGCTTCCTAACCGGTCTAATATTTACTGGTACGTCAATTCTCTTTATGTTTTCTGTAAAATTACCACCAACATTTAATTGGATATATGATGTTACAGCATTTCTTGAGAAGTTCTGGCCAGTAATACTAATTGGCATAGGTATTTATTGGCTGAAAAAGAAAAAATAATCCTCCTTTTTGTGGAAGATTATTTTTTCGTTACTTATAAAATTGAACTCAGAAATGCTTGTGTCCGTTCTTCTTTCGGGTTATCAAATAATTCATTTGGTGGACCGTATTCTACAATCTTACCATCATGCATATAGAACACCCAATCACCAACTTCACGCGCAAAACCCATCTCGTGTGTAACAACGACCATAGTCATTCCTTCATCAGCAAGCTCCTTAATTGTCGATAACACTTCACCAACTAATTCTGGATCGAGTGCTGATGTTGGTTCATCAAACAGCATAACGTCTGGTCTCATTGCCAATGCTCGTGCTATTGCAACACGCTGTTTCTGACCACCTGATAGTGTTGACGGGTATACATTGTATTTGTCCCCTAATCCAACTTTATCCAACATCTCTTTTCCTTCTTTTATGGCTTGCTCCTTTTTCATTCCTTTCACTTGAGTCGGAGCCTCAATAACATTTCCAATTACTGTCTTGTGAGGGAAAAGATTGAAATGCTGAAACACCATACCAACCCGTTCACGCACTTTGTTCAAATCATGTGTACTCTCTTCTATTTGCTCTCCTTCAATTGTTATTATTCCACTGTTTTTCATTTCTAAAAAGTTTAGACAGCGTAACAGTGTACTTTTCCCTGATCCACTTGCACCAATTAGTACTACAACATCACTTTCTTTAACAGTTAAATCTATATCCTTTAAAACTTGTAATTCTCCGAAAGATTTATTTAACTTTTCAACTCTAATCATTTCTTGTTTTTCACTCATATTACTCCTCCTGCTTAATCACTTTGAGCCAGTTTTTTCTCTAGCATATTCACCAGCAATGTTAGAATCAGTACAATGAATAAATAATATATTGCTACGGTTAGATAGTACGGAAGATAATCAAAGTTGTTCGACCCCATCGTACTGGCAACCCCAAATAATTCCTGCATACCAATAAATGAGACGAGTGAGGAATCTTTTATACCAATAATAAATTGATTACCAAGTGATGGTACAGCCCGACGAAAAGCCTGAGGTAATATGATTCTTCGCATTGTCAGACCACTAGTCATTCCAAGCGTTCGTCCAGCTTCCCTTTGTCCTTTGTCTATGGATTGTATAGCACCACGGATAATTTCAGCAATATATGCACCACTATGAAAAGCAAGTCCTGCTGCACCAGCCCAAAACATTGGAATCAGGAATATTTCTGCCAGACCATAATAAAGAACGAAGATTTGTACAATAAGTGGTGTCCCCCGAACAACCCAAATATACGCATCAGCTATCCATTGTAGAATCTTTATGTTTGAAATTTTAAGTATTGCAAAAAATAAACCAATCACAAATGCAATAAGTAATGAAGCTGCTGATAATTCAAATGTTAGCCAAAGCCCCTTTAAAAATAAATCATAACTACCTGTAAAAACTTCAAAGAAATGGGTAATTGCTGACAAGAAATTCAACTCCTTTGTAAGGCACAAATGTGCGCAAGATTATGCGCACATTTGCATTCTATTATTCACTTAAACTCTCTGGTTCCTGTGTAATATCAGCTCCAATATACTCTTTAGATAATTCTGCAAGTTTTCCGCTCTCTTTCAATTCCTTTAATGCTTTATTGATATCTTCAAGTAATTTATCATTTTCTTTTGCAACGCCTACCGCTTGCTCACTTACACCTAATTGTTCCTTTTCCTCTATTTCTAATCCATTTTCAATTGCTGTACTTCCCGTAATTGCATCAGTTATTACAGCGTCGTGATGTCCTTTAGCTAATGATTGAAGAGCTACAACATCACTATCAACTTGTGGAATATTATCAGTATATTCCTGTGCCATTTCAACGTAAGTTGAGCCTCTGGAAACGGAAATTTCCTTTCCATCAAGATCATCAGCTGACTGTATATCACTATCAGGTCTAGTATAAATTACTGGACCTGAGTAATAATAAGCTTCTGAAAAATCGATTTCTTTCAATCGGTCTTCAGTAATCGTATGACTTGCAACTGCAATATCGTGACGTCCTTGTTTAACACCTGTGACAATACCAGCAAATTTTGATTTGTTTGGGACCGCTTCTAATCCTAATTTTTCAGCAATTGCATTAGCAACTGCAACATCATATCCGGTCATCTCTCCACCTTCCATATAACTAAAAGGTTTAAATTCACCTGATGAAGCGAAATTAAGTTTTCCTTCTTCAATCAAATTATATCCACTACCTTCACCCGAAGAAGAATCACCACCATTAGCTCCATCATCCCCTCCACCACATGCGGCTAGGAGCATAAATAGTAAAGCGAAAAATACTGTAATTTTCAGTTTTTTCATTGACTATACATCCTTCCATCTCTATTTTTATTCACACTAATCAACCCATATCAATATTAGAAGCATACTGATAGATAAATTATATCAACATTGTGATAATTGAACGAATGGCAAAAAGCTCCATATATTCAACAATATTAACATTTAAAATACTATAGGAATTATATCTCTTTAATACTTATGTATACGGTATAATCCTTTTAAATACTCTTACATTCTTTCAAATTTTCTGAAAATATAAGCTTTAGAAAACTTGCTTATCACCAAGCCTTAATGTCGATGGCCTTGTTACACTTACGCAGTAAGAAAGTAGTTATACTTTCGTAACTACCAAAAAAACTCTTCCTACTCACTGGAGGAAAGAGTTTTTTAATACTGCAGTTTAATAAATCAATTGTTAATATAGCTTCTTATGGCACTCCACGATTCATCTTTTCCTTGACCAGTTTCTGTAGAGAAAGGAATCACAGTATCTTCTGGGTCCACTTGTAACGTTTCTTTTGTGCGCTTTAAATGTTTAGCATGTTTTCCTTTAGGTACTTTGTCCAGTTTTGTGGCAATCACAATTACTGGTAGATCAAAATGCTTTAAAAAAGCGTACATCTGCACGTCGTCCTTAGTTGGTTCGTGACGAATGTCTGTAATTAGTAATACAGCCTTTAGGGTATCCCTTGTTTCAAAATACTCTTCCATCATACTTCCCCATTTTTTTCTTTCCTTTTTGGAGACTTTAGCATAACCATACCCAGGTACATCTACAAAATAGAATGCTTCATTTATTTTATAGAAGTTCAATGTTTGTGTTTTTCCTGGTTTTGATGAAGTACGGGCTAAATTTTTACGATGGATAAGCTTATTGATAAATGATGACTTTCCAACATTTGAGCGACCAGCAAGTGCAACTTCAGGAAGCTGATCGCCTGGATATTGTTTTTGACTAACTGCACTAATTACAATTTCTGCATTACTTACTTTCATTTTTCTCCTCCACAAGTGCATGTTTTAATACTTGATCTAGATGGTTTACCTTAATAAATGTAAGACCACTCCGTACACTTTCTGGAATATCCTCTATATCCTTTTCGTTATCTTCAGGAATAATAATAGTTGTTATCCCTGCTCTATGCGCACTTAAGGATTTTTCCTTTAAACCACCTATTGGTAAAACGCGACCACGCAAAGTGATTTCTCCGGTCATCCCAACTTCTTTTTTAACTGCTCGACCTGTCAATGCGGAAACAAGGGCTGTTGCCATTGTAATACCAGCAGAAGGACCATCTTTTGGTGTCGCACCTTCAGGAACATGAATATGAATATCATATGTTTCATAAAAATCAGGATTAATACTTAGTTCTTTCGCACGTGATCGAATATAACTAAAGGCAGCTTGTGCTGATTCCTGCATAACATCTCCTAGTTTGCCTGTAAGTGTAAGTTTTCCCTTACCTGGGTAATGAGAAACCTCAATTGACAGAGTATCCCCACCAGCTGCTGTATATGCAAGCCCTGTAGCAGCTCCAACCTGATTTTCCTGTTCCATTACACCATAACGGAAAACAGGTTTTCCAAGTAATTCCTCAATACTTTTCTCCGTTACGACTACTCGTTTTTTCTCTTTAGAAATAATAATTTTTGCTGCTTTTCGGCATAGAGTTGCCAGTTGACGTTCCAATCCTCTTACACCTGCTTCTCGTGTATATGTACGGATTAGTTTCAATAAGGCATCATCCCGTATTTGCAAATTATTTTTTGTCAGACCGTTTTCCTTAAGTTGCTTTGATAATAAGTGTTCTTTAGCAATATGTAACTTTTCAACTTCAGTATATCCAGAAATAGAAATAAGCTCCATACGATCCAATAATGGACCCGGGATGTTGTTAACATAGTTGGCAGTCGCAACAAAAAGAACATTCGATAAGTCGTATGTTTCTTCAATAAAATGATCACTGAAATTACTATTTTGTTCTGGGTCTAACACTTCCAGCATTGCTGCAGATGGGTCTCCACGAAAATCATTGGACATTTTATCAATTTCATCTAATAAAAATACAGGATTGACTGTTTTAGCTTTTTTCATTCCCTGAATTATTCTTCCTGGCATAGCACCAATATAGGTACGTCGATGGCCACGTATTTCAGCATCATCTCTAATGCCACCTAATGAAGCACGAACAAAATTTCGATTTATCGAACGTGCAATGGATTTAGCTAATGAAGTTTTCCCCACCCCTGGTGGACCTACAAGACAAAGAATTGGCCCTTTGATAGACTGAGTTAGTTTTTGTACGGCTAAATATTCAAGAATTCGTTCTTTTACCTTTTCCAATCCATAATGATCTCTATCTAATATTTTATGTGCATTATCAATCTCAATTGTATCTTTGGTTTTTTCCGTCCATGGTAAGGCTATAAGCCATTCAACATAATTTCGGATAACTGAACTTTCGGCAGAACTCTGTGGTACTTTTTCGAAACGATCCAGTTCCTTCATAGCAACTTCAACGATGCGTTCAGGCATGTCCGATTCCTCAACCTTTTCTCTTAACTTTCCTACCTCACCAGACTTACCATCTTTTTCACCAAGTTCCTTCTGTATCGCCTTCATTTGTTCACGCAAATAATATTCCTTTTGCGTTTTTTCCATGGATGTTTTAACACGCTGTCCGATTTTCTTTTCTAAATCAAGTACTTTTTTTTCATTTGTAATTAATTTTATTAATTGCTGTAATCGTTCTTTTACATTTACTGTTTCAAGTAACTCCTGTTTATCTTTAATTTTTAAGGATAAATGTGACGTAATAATGTCTGCGAACCTGCTTGGTTCATCAATATCTGAAACCGTTTCTAAGGTTTCTTTTGTAATTTTTTGTGAGACTTTTATGTATTGTTCAAATTGCCCTAATAATGAACGCATAAGAGCTTCTTCTTCGTTCTTCTCATCATGTTGTTCCTCAATCTCTTTGATTTCAACATTAAATTCTTCGCTTTCCTCGTTAAATTGAATAATTTCTCCGCGACGAAGCCCCTCTACTAGCACACGCATTGTTCCGTTCGGTAGTTTCAACATTTGATTTACTTTTGCTATTGTTCCAATTCTATATATGTCTTTTGGCTCTGGATCATCTAAACTCACCTTTTTCTGAGCAGCTAAAAAGATGGTTTGATCACCCATCATTGCCTTTTCTAATGCTGTAACGGATTTATCACGTCCGACATCTAAATGTAATACCATTGATGGGAAAACGAGCAATCCGCGTAATGGCAGGAGGGGAAGCTGAATTGTATCTTTTGTCATAGTATGTACCTCCGTAATATGTACTGAAATAATTATGTACTTTTGTTTATTTATTGTTTAAAGTTTATAGAAAACTTTCCCATTTGTAAACGAAAAATCCCCGGAAAGATAACTGTGATTAGTATTACCTGATGTTGAAATACTAAACACGAAATCTAACAAGAAAGAGACTGACATTGGGCTAATGTTCGAACCTCAATAAATGATTATTGAAGGAAATCATAAGCCAAGTCAGTCTCATATTATTTAATTACCAAATGGTTTATGCACTTTCTTTAGGAAGCTTTTCATTTCCTTCTTTTACAGTTCCATCAACAAGTACTAGCTTTGGATGACCATTTTCCTGGAGAACAGTATCTTTCGTAATAATACACTTCTCAATGTCCTCGCGTGATGGTAGTTCAAACATTACGTCCAGCATAATACTCTCAATGATGGAACGTAAACCTCTTGCTCCAGTTTTCCGCTCTATCGCCCTTTTGGCTATTTCAACTAGAGCTTCCTCTTCAAACTCAAGTTCAACATCATCTATCTGGAATAGCTTAACATATTGTTTTACCAGTGCGTTTTTAGGTTTTGTTAAAATTTCAACTAACGCATCTTCATCTAATGGTTCAAGACTTCCTACAACCGGAATTCTTCCGATGAACTCTGGTATAAGACCATAACGTAACAGGTCTTCTGGCAATACTTTTTGTAGAAGTTCACCCATTTCAAGATCTTGTTGTTCTTCGTTTGAACCAAATCCAATAACTGTCTTACCAAGTCGACGTTTAATTATTTGATCAATCCCATCAAAAGCTCCACCAACTATAAATAATACATTAGTTGTGTCAATTTGAATGAATTCCTGATGAGGATGTTTCCGTCCGCCTTGTGGTGGAACACTTGCAACAGTTCCCTCAAGAATCTTTAATAGTGCCTGTTGCACACCTTCACCAGACACGTCACGAGTAATTGACGGGTTCTCTGATTTACGTGCAACTTTATCAATTTCATCGATGTAAATAATACCTTTCTCAGCCTTTTCTACATCATAATCAGCAGATTGGATGAGTTTCAATAAGATATTTTCAACATCTTCACCAACATAACCAGCTTCAGTTAATGATGTTGCATCAGCCATAGCAAATGGAACATTTAAAATTCTTGCCAATGTCTGTGCAAGCAATGTTTTACCACTTCCTGTTGGACCAAGCATAGCGATATTACTTTTTGCAAGTTCTACGTCATCTGAATTTTTAGGTGTGTTAATTCGTTTGTAATGGTTATATACCGCTACAGATAAATTCTTTTTTGCTTTTTCCTGCCCGATAACATAATCATTGAGAATTTCACAAATTTCCTTTGGTTTAGGTACTTCCTTAAACTCGGTTTCTTCTTCCGTACCAAGTTCTTCCTCAACTATTTCTGTGCAAAGTTCTATACATTCATCACATATATAAACACCAGGTCCGGCAACGAGCTTGCGAACTTGATCTTGACCTTTCCCACAAAACGAACATTTTAATTGTCCTTTTTCTTCATTAAATTTAAACATTGCATTTTCACTCCTAAAAGTTTAAATCTTCGTCTCAAACTTCATCTTTATATAATTTAACTTTCACTGTCATCATATCAAATCAAAATAAGAAAACAAAACAATAACCTCTTCTTTATTTATCATTTTATTATGGAGAATTTTATAAAAAAGTCAAATGATACTACTTATGCTCTATGTTTCATAGTTAGCTAAAATCGATAATTAATAATAACCATATTATCCAGTCCTTATTTATCGTATGTTAGTCAAATACGATAGATAACAAAATTTATCGACTTTCAAAAAATAAAAAATATACTTTTTTCGTAGCAATGCGTTAGATACAAATTGTGTTTATCGCAAAGTTAAAACAAGGTGCGAATTATTCGCACCTTGTTTAGAAAACTTGGCAAATCGCCAACCTTGTTTGTATTTATGCAGTAAGAAAGTAATTTTAATATCTTATCTGCTAAATAATCATTTTCATTTTAGTCATAAGCAAAGTGATTATACAGTTTTACTATTTTCAACTAAGAAATCAAGAGCCTTTCTGAACTTCAGATCCTCTTTAATAGCGTCAGCGTTTCCGCCTAACATTTGCTTCAATTGCTCAACTTCAGCTCCATACATAGAAGCCATATTAGTAAGCTCAGCATCCACATCTTCATCCGTTACTTCAAGGTTTTCCGCATTGAAAATAGCTTCTAATGTTAAGTTAGTTTTCACACGTTTTTGAGCATCTTCTTTCATTTGTTCTTTCAATGCATCCTCATCCTGTCCGGAAAATTGGAAATACATATCCATTGTCATACCTTGCTGTTGCAAACGTTGTTCAAACTCTTTGAGCATACGGTCAAGTTCAGTATTTACCATTGATTCTGGAATCTCTACCTCTGTGTTATCTGAAGCTTGTTCAATTAGTGATTCACGCATCTGATTGTCAGCATCTTGTTTCTTTTGTGCTTCCAACTCTTCTTTTTTCTTTGTTTTTAGCTCTTCTAATGTTTCTACTTCTTCGTCAACATCTTTTGCAAATTCATCATCAAGTTCTGGTAATTCTTTTGTTTTAACGTCATGAATTTTTACTTTAAATACAGCTTTTTGACCAGCTAATTGTTCTGCATGATAATCTTCAGGGAATGTTATTTCAATTTCTGTTTCTTCACCTGATTTTTTACCAACTAATTGTTCCTCAAATCCAGGGATGAACTGTCCTGATCCGATTTCCAATGAATGATCTTCACCTTTTCCACCTTCAAATGCTTCTCCATCCAAGAAACCTTCAAAGTCCATAACTACCGTGTCGCCTTCTTCTACTGTACCTTCTTCTTTGATAATAAGTTCTGCTTGATGTTCACGCTGATGTTCAATTTCATGATTTACATCTTCATCTGTAACGTCAACTGATTGTTCTTCAACTTCCAGGCCTTTATATTCACCTAAAGTTGCTTCTGGCTTAACTGTAACTTTTGCAGTGAAAATAAGTTCTTTTCCTTGTTCAATTTCTTCGATATCAACTTCAGGTTGTTCGATTGGTTCAATACCAGTCTCTTCAACAGCTTTCATATAAGCATCTGGTAAAATAATATCAACCGCATCCTGATATAATGATTCTACTCCGAAGCGATTTTCAAATATTTTACGCGGTACTTTACCTTTACGGAATCCTGGAATTTGTACATCTTTTACAACTTTTTTGAATGCTTGATCCAAACCACGATCAAATTCCTCTGGACTTACTTCTATTGTTAGTACTCCTTGATTACCTTCCTGTTTTTCCCATTTTGCTGACATAAAAATTCCCTCCAAAATCTAATATTCCTTTTAAATTTCACGTTCATCAATATAAATAAATATATATAATGATCAAGTTTACAACCATCTCATTATAACATAATTACTAGTGCTTTCAAGCATTACGGCTACTCTAAAGACTATGCTTCAATGATTGTTAAGTATAAAGCTTCGCACATTTTAATTTCTTCTACATATTTTTTAACAGACTCATCCAAATGTTTACTATCTTCTATATGTATATCCAAATATTCTTCACCAATCTTCGATAACGCTTCAGCTATATGAATGATATCTCTATCATTTGGCATGATTGGATACCTTACATATACGTATCGATATAAAAGCCTTTCGACTAATTGAAACAGTGATGGATTCTTTTGTTCCAGCTCATTAATTAGTAAAAGTGTCTGCTTCATTGTTTTATGTGAACTAATTTCAGGTACATTTACCGGGGGTATGGTCAGTTGTTTATTAAGTTTACTTACGGTAACTTCATCTGAAATACTTCTCTCTTGCAGCCATTTAAAAACTGCTGTTTTAGTAACCGGATGTACATTATTTTCTATCAATAAATTCTTAATAGAATCTGTCGGATTAGCATTTATTTTACGCATTTGTTCTACTAAACGCCACTGTTGCACATGATTTTCCTGTTTAACAGCCTTTAGCAATTCATCTATGTATTCGGAAGACTTTTCATTTCTAATTTCATTTTTCATATTCTTACTCATATCATAAAGTTGCTGAAACTGTTCGTGAATCACATCAGGAACAACCTCTGATTCAAATTCAAATTCTACTTGTTCCATCAATAACTCATATTGGCTAGTCTGGAATAATATTGTTAAGTAAATATGTAAGTAATGATAATAATTTTCATCTTTATATTTCAATACCGCTTCACATAAATCTTGCGCTTCTTCATAACGATCCATTTCCATCAGGCAAATTAGCTTGCCTATTACAATTTCATGATTATCGATATGGTAGCTTAATAACTGATCCAGTTTTGTTAATGCTTCCTCATATCTTTTTTCTTTAATAGCCTTCAAACTTTCTTCTTCTAAAGTTGTTCGCCACTTTGGAAATAGAATTACGTTTTCTTTATCGCTCTGCATCTTTTATTTATTCACTCCCTTCTCAAGTTTATTTTTGTTTTTCCCGTAATAAATATACATACCCGGTTAATTGAAAAATAAACCTTATTAAGATAATAAAAGAGAAACCTATAAATTTGTTGATAGGTTTCTCCGGATGATGTCCCAGGCAGGATTCGAACCTGCGACCCACAGCTTAGAAGGCTGTTGCTCTATCCTACTGAGCTACTGGGACACATGGAGCGGGTGATGGGAATCGAACCCACGATATCAGCTTGGAAGGCTGAAGTTTTACCACTAAACTACACCCGCATATTATGTATTTAATTTTTAACAATCCATTCCTGTATCTCCAAGCTGATTTAAGGCTGTATCACCTTCGAGGCAACTCTCAGTTTATTCGGTTGAATCTTTACTCGCAACTTATAATTCCACACTACACAACATCCGCATATTTGAACGAACAAGAATCATTATATGCATTTTGAAAATATTTGTCAATAGTATAATAAAATAAATGCTTTTCATTAAGTTGACTTATACTCCTCAATGAAAAGCGAAGAATGTTACGTAAAAGTAATATCTATAGAAAGATCTTCAATAAAGTCACCTTTCACTGTATAGTAATTTACCTGGACTGCATCTAAATCATCCCATTTCAAGATAGCGTATGTTTTATCTGCCCTTACCCTAGGAAGTAAAATACTACCTGGATTGATCACAAGTTGATTTCCAACCTTTTCAGCCATAGCAATGTGTGTATGGCCATAACAAACTACTTGAGCATCTTCTTCCTCAGCACGATAGGCTATTGTCATTAGATTGGATTTCACATGATGGTGGTGACCATGTGCAATATAAAAGCGAAGACCCTCGATTAAGCTTGTTTGCTCTAATGGATACCTTGAATCAAAATCACAATTTCCGGCAACTTTTATGAAGCCTGTCATCTCTGGCGCGTCCATATCCAATTCCGAATCTCCACAATGTATCATATACTTTAAAGCATGGCGTTCTTTAATTTCTTTTAGTTCATTTGTAGAACCATGACTATCACTTACAATTAAAACACTCGGCATAATAACACCTCACATTATCACCTATAAATTTTCTAGCCAATCTTCGAGTTGCTTAATAGCATTACTTCGGTGACTGATACTATTTTTTTCATCAGAAGATAACTCTGCCATTGTTCTTGTATAGTTCTTTGGTATAAAAATGGGATCATAACCAAATCCATTAGAACCTTTTGAAGTAACGGAAATTCTCCCTTCACAATATCCTTTTTTAAAAATTGTATTCGCGTCTGGTGTGGCTACTGCCAATACACATACAAAACGAGCTGTACGGTCAGTTACCTTAGCATTCTTCAACTCAGCTAAGACTTTTTCGATATTTGCCTTGTCATCTTTAGGTTCACCGGCATATCTGGCAGAAAATATACCAGGTCTGCCATCCAATGCATCTATTGTTAAACCAGAATCATCAGCTAATACGGGAGTATTCAATAACTTTGCTATCTGTTCTGCTTTTAATGCCGCATTTTCTTCGAACGTGACCCCTGTCTCTTCAATATCTTGAATTGACTGAGATAAGTCTAGTAAGGATACTGCTTTAATATTAAATTTTGCAAAGAACGTTTTAAACTCCTCTGCTTTCCCAGGATTTTTAGTTGCTATGATTATTTCTTTCATTATAAATCTTCCCTACTTATTTTGGTTTCTCCTATTTTATCAGCTAATTCACCCAGTATTTCTTTTTGTATCGTATTGATCTTCAGCATTCCTTCATTAGCCAGTCCAAGCATCGCTTGTAATTGGCTGTTTGTGAATGTCGCCTCTTCTCCAGTACCTTGTATTTCAACAAATTCTCCAGCACCTGTCATTACCACGTTCATATCAACATGTGCTTCTGAATCTTCACCATAGTTCAGGTCTAACACTTCCGTACCATCGGATAAAACTCCAACAGATATTGCTGATAGAAAATCGCTCACAGGCATTTTTTCAATTTTATTATCTGCTATTAATTTACCAAAAGCTAGTACTACAGCAACAAATGCACCTGTAATAGAAGCAGTTCTTGTTCCGCCGTCAGCCTGAATTACATCACAATCCACCCAGACTGTACGCTCACCAATTTGATCCAAATCAACTACAGAGCGTAATGCTCGTCCAATTAATCGCTGTATTTCCATCGTTCTTCCACTTACTTTACCTTTAGATGACTCTCTTATGTTCCGTTGATTAGTTGCACGGGGGAGCATGGCATATTCAGCTGTAATCCATCCTTTTTTTTGGCCCCGCATAAACGGCGGCACTTTGTCCTCGATACTTGCATTACAAATAACTTTAGTGCCTCCAGCCTGTATAAGTACAGAACCCTCAGGATGTTTAACAAAATCTGGTATAATTGTTATTGAACGTAATTCATTATTATCTCTTTGATCATTTCTCACTTTAAACATATTCCTCCTTATTACTACACTTACGATAGGATTATCCTAACATATTTTTTACGAAAGAAACACGATAATACACGATAGGTAGAAAACCTTATACTATCTAAGACTGAGAACAAAAGCGAAAGCACCTGCTCTGCGCAGTATGGAATGCGCGCGCATCGCTCGGGTGGGTCCGCACAAAGCGGCGGTTTTATTCGATCTTCCTTTTACATTGAGATTATACAATCTTGACTTATCTCCAGTAATTCCAAAAGTCAAAATAAATCTATTGCCTGGAAAGCGAAAAAATACTGAGGAGTGTTAGCGATTTAGGAAATTCGGCGATCTCGAACTGTTATCGTAGACTCGGCGGGATCCATTATATTTTATAGTGTCCTAAGCAATTAGAAAACTGGCATTCGTTACCGGGATTCTTATGAATGCGTATTTTGCTTTCTTTAGATTACCTTATACTCTAGAGTGCAAGCCTTAATGGTGAATATCTTAGTGTACAATTGCAGTAAGAAAGTTTTTTATACTATCTTAACTGCAAAAAAAAGGCTGCATATCACAGCCTTTTAATTATAATTTTTCAGTTTTTGAAAATGTTTGTGTTGTAACAGGAGTCGTATATGGTTCTCCATTTTCATTAAAGAGCGTCTCGACATTTTCAACTTTCACTTGCACAGCCTCCACAGATGGATCTTCTGTTAAGGTGCGTACTAATGTTTCCATTACTTCATCAGAAATCACGGCTTTTTCTCCGTCCTGAAGCACTTCCTCACTGAATACCAATTCAAGCACACCATCTCTTAAACTTGGGTTACTTGTAAGTTCTGTCTGATTGTTGAAAACATGCTGTACATTCGCCTGAACACCGGGGCCATCCAGTAATGCTTCAATTACTGAACCATATAGATCCTGGTTCTCAATATTAATGTACTGTGTTACCGGTACAAAATACTGATTTTCATCATGTACAGATGGATAGTACAACGTAACAGGCTTGCTGGCCATGAGGTCAACACTATCAGAATGAATTAGATTAATACCGTTCACTCTCGAATAACCCTCACCAATAGGAGTTCCACTTACGGGCATCTCAGTTTGTGCTTCTCCGTTAATCCGCAGTTTGATATTATCCACGCTTTCAAATTGTGTTAATGTATATGTCATTGCCTGAAGCACCTTTAACTCATTTTGTTCCTCATAATTTTTAAACTCCTCAGACACATCTACAATTAACGTCCCATTTTCCTCAAGACTTAAGCTATTAACTTGTGTTCCTGCTGGTAAAACTGCCTGAAATCCATTTGGTAATAAGGATGTTACAGGTCCTCCTTTTACCAAGTGTTGGAGTGCTTGTATTGCTACCTCCTTGGATTCAATCTGTGGTAATTGCAATGTTTGTGAGGCCACCATTCCATCTGAATCAATTAAATATAATTGTCTTCCAACTGTCTTTGGTTCCGCTTCTCCATCAGACTCTTCATCAACACCCTCTGATTCCGATTCATCTGATACATTATCCAAATCATTTACAGCCTCAGCGTCTTTAGGTGGATCCATTTCTTCATTATCAATTGATTGTTCTCCTTGGAAACATCCAGTCAATATAATAGAAAGACACACCGTTATAATTAAAAGTAATGTACTGCGCTTCTGCATGTTATTCCCTCCTACGATGGTTTGTACTATTATATATACGAGCACATTATAAAATTAGACCAACCTATGCAGAAAAAAATCAGAATACCTATAAAAAATAGGATTCTGATTTTTATATAAATGCTTTTTGTATCGTAACGGAGTGGAATTTATCAATTGATTTCATAAAAATACTTTCAGCTATTTTCGTGAACATTTCCAATTCACCGGTCGAGTAAAATTTATGATCCGGTATATGATTATCTTTATTTAACTGATTATGAAATTCTAAGATCGTACTTGCTTCACGAGCTGTTTCCTCACTGGAAGATATAATGGTAACGTGATCACCTATAATAGATTGAATCGTTTCTTTAATTAACGGATAATGCGTACACCCCAAGATCAATGTATCTATATGATTATTCATTTTCATTGGGTATAACGATTCCTCCACCACTTGTTCTGCGTGTGTACCAGATATAATTCCTTGTTCAACCATTGGAACAAACAACGGACATGCCAGAGCATTCACATGGATATCTGCTTTTATGCTCTGCAACGCCTCCGTATACGCATTACTCCTAATTGTTCCTTCTGTACCAACTACACCTACATGACTATTATGTGTGAATTTAATTGCGGCTCTAGCACCAGGCTGGATCACACCAATAACTGGAATGTCCAATTCACTCTGGAGTTCAGTAAGCGTAAAAGCTGTTGCAGTATTACATGCTATGACAAGCATTTTAATCTCTTTTTGAAGCAGGAAATCAACCATTTCCCACGTAAACATTCTTATTTCTTCTTTTGACCTGGGACCATATGGGCATCTTAATGTATCACCTAAATATATAAGATTTTCTCTTGGCAGTTGCCTCATAAGTTCATTTGCAACTGTTAAACCGCCCACTCCAGAATCAATAACCCCAATTGCCTGATTCAAAAAAATCGCCTCTTCTATGCTGTTTATTTTTCATTGACACACCGCATCTGTTCATATAAAAACGAAAGTAAATCGTTCAACGTATCCGTTTGTTCTATTGAAAAGTTTGTTAAAACCTCTCCCAAATATTCTTGACGTTTTCGAATTACTTCTTGGATAATGGAATTTCCTTTTTCTAATACGTGGATTCTCACAACACGACGATCATCGATATCTCTAATTCTTTCGACCAGCTCATTTTTCTCCATGCGGTCTACTAAATCGGTTGTGGTACTAAATGCTAACCCGTTTTTATTGGATAGCTCACCAATTGTTAAATCACCTTCCTCAATCAACCATTGTAGCGCGATAAATTGTGGTGATGTAATTGGGTAATTATTTAATATTTTTCGACCATTCTGTTTGATAATACCTGATATATAACGAAGTCTTTTCTCTACATCAGCTATTGCTTCTGTTGATACATCATCTTCCAAATGGGTAACCCCCCAGTATATTTCCTTATTCTATGAACATTTTAACATAATTCGAGTATATTTTTATTTTTTCATAATATAAAATACAAATTTCTTATAGTGTATCGGTATCTTTTTCTAATACTTTTATTAATTTTTGCTTACTCTTTCGGGATACCAATATGTACAGTGTATCATGCTCTTTAATTACTGTTTGCCCATTTGGTGTGATGATTTCATTATCTCGTATAATTGCATTGATTAATGCATTATCTGGCAATGTAATACACTCAAGGGTTTCACCAATGATTTTATTTTTGCTAGTAACATCATATTCAATCATCTCCACATTGGTTTTTCCAATTGAAATCAGTTCTAAGGAGTGCATCGATCTTTCTTTGGCTTCACCTTCTAATCCTAATTTGGAAGACATAAATGTAATAGTTGAACCTTGAACAAGTGTTGATGTTAACACAACGAAAAAGACAACATTAAACATAACTTGGCTACCTTCTACCCCAGCTAGCATAGGAAATATTGATAATACGATCGGAACAGCTCCACGTAAGCCAGCCCATGATAAGAACAATTTCTCCTTATTATTATATTGTGATTTTAACAGGTTCAAATAAACTGCTAGTGGCCGTGCTATAAATATTAAAACAGTCGAAACTAACAACCCATTGATTAAATAATTCCATTGAAACAGTTCTGCTGGAAAAACAAATAAACCGAGAATAACAAACATAACAATCTGTGCCATCCAAGCAAATCCTTCATTAAATCGAACAATTGAATGACGATACGTTAATTCCGAATTGCCGATAACTAATGCAGCTGTGTAGACTGCAAGTAATCCGCTAGCATCCATCAATGCGGTTATACTGTAGGCAGAAAATGCGAATGCAAGTCCAAATAAGGGATACAGCCCACTGGAATCTAAGTTAATACGGTTAATTGATAAACTGCCAACTTTTCCAATTATCAGCCCACATAATAACCCAATTCCCATCTGCCAGAAAAAAGACCAAATTAATGAACCTATTCCTGCTTGGTCCTGTGTAATTAACTGAATAAAAGAAAGCGTTAAAAACATTGCCATTGGATCGTTTGATCCCGATTCAGCCTCAAGCATCGATTTAATATTGCCCTTGATATTTTTATCCTTCAATACAGCAAATACTGCAGCAGCATCAGTAGATCCAACAATAGATCCTAATAATAATCCCTCCAGCCAGGAAATACCAAGCATGTATTTAGAAGCAACCGCAACAATCCCTGTAGTAACTAGTACACCTGACGTTGCCATAGTTAGTGCTGATGGCAAGACTGGTTTAATCTTAGTCCATTGTGTCTGTAAACCACCTTCGAATAAAATTACAACAAGTGCAATTATACCTATTAATTGCGCTATTGTAGCATTATCAAAGTATATAATATTTAATCCATCACTACCCACTAACATACCAACACCTATAAAAAGAACAAGGGAAGGTACACCTAATCGTGTAGAGAACTTCGTTACAAGAACACTAATGATTAGTAATAATGCCATTAGTAATATGAATTGGTTTGATTCTAAAATTTCATTTAACATGGAAAGCCTCCGTGTAATTATAAAAGAATGAAAGTTGATGAGGAAAAGTTATGGGGGTATCGTACGTCAATTTATATTATAACAAAATAATGGGTTATATATGGATTTTTTAGTAAACTTTGTTGATCTTTAACCCTCTTAGTTGATATGACTGCGACATATTATCCGCTTTGGATATATACTATGCTTACCACGAATTAGTATCCTAAGGGAGACGATTGTATTAAGATAAAAATCTAAATAATTGTACTCACCGTTTACACTTAGTTTCATAAGCTATAGTGACTAAATAATTTCCTCTCAACCTGCAGCTCTATGACAGCAAGGAGGGGTTAACATTTGAAGGACAACGAGTACAAACCGAAGCAATTATTAACCAAACGCGAAAAAGAGGTATTCGAACACTTAGTACAAGACAAAACAACAAAGGAAATTGCCCAGGAATTGTTTATATCAGAAAAAACTGTCCGAAACCACATTTCAAATGCTATGCAAAAGCTAGGAGTCAAGGGGCGATCACAGGCTGTAGTAGAGCTCCTTCGTATGGGGGAATTAAAGCTCTAAAAAAAACCGACTTTCTTTATTGGAAGTCGGTTTTTGTTAATAATTTTTCTTTCATGGAATTCGCAATCGAAATTGGTTTGCCCGATTCAGGATTTATGTACACTAATCTTCCCCTGCCCGTCAAACACATCTCGCCTTTATCATTTAAAGCCATGTAATGAATATCAAGGGATGTGTTTCCGATATGATTCACTTTTACATACTGCCACAATTTCTCGTTAAAATACATTTGTGTATGATAATCGCATTGTAAATCGGCAACAATAGGCACCCCTTCATCATCGCTTCCTTCATTTTGAAATAAGCCAACTGACTTTAAAAATTCAATACGCGCCTCTTCAAAGTATATAAATGCTGATACGTTGTTGACATGACCAAACATGTCAGTTTCCGAGAATCGGATTTTAATTGGGATGTAAAATGAAAACTCAGATTGCCATCTTGTTAAATCGTCTATATATGAAACAGTTTTCAAATAAAACTTCTCCTTCCTGCTTAGAAAGCTTGACTTATTACCAGGACTTAATGGCAAAAGTCTTGTTGCACTTGTGTAGTAAGAAAGTTTTTATACTTTCTAAACTGCTGAAAAATGACCCTTACCATTGATAGGTAAGGGTCAAGGTATTTTCATAGATTAATAGAATTTTAATGGGCGTTGTCACTACCAAAGAAATTTTTGAAAGATTGAATGTTTGTTTCGCGATTCATTGCAGCAATTGATGTAGTCAACGGAATACCCTTAGGACAAACCTGCACACAGTTTTGTGCGTTTCCACATCCCGATACGCCCCCATCTTCCATTAATCCTTCTAAACGTTCACTAGAATTCATTTCACCCGTTGGATGAGCATTAAACAATCTTGCTTGTGAAAGTGCTGCCGGTCCAATGAAATCGGATTTGTCGTTAACATTGGGACATGCCTCCAAGCAAACACCACAAGTCATACATTTTGAAAGTTCATATGCCCACTGACGTTTCTTCTCGGGCATACGAGGTCCAGGACCAAGATCATAGGTTCCGTCAATAGGAACCCATGCCTTAACCTGTTTCAATGCATCAAACATTTGCTCACGATCTACAATTAAATCCCGAACAATTGGAAACGTGCTCATTGGCTCCAAGCGAATTGGCTGCTCCAATTTGTCTACCAATGCAGCACATGATTGACGTGCTGTCCCGTTTATCACCATAGAACAGGCTCCACAAACCTCTTCAAGACAATTCATATCCCAGTAAACTGGTGCTGTTTTTTCTCCATTTGCATTAACGGGATTTTGGCGAATCTCCATTAATCCCGAAATGACATTCATGTTTTTTTTATATGGAACATTGAATGTCTCTTGATATGAAGGTGAATCCGGGCTGTCTTGCCGAGTTATGATAAAAGTAACTGTACTTTGTTCAGCCATGCGTATCTTTCTCCCCTCAATTTTTTTTCGAATAGTCCCTTAATCTCGGTTCTATTAGAGAAGTATCCACTTCTTCATATGTTATAACCGGAGCATTTTCTGCTTCATCAAATGTTGCGATCGTCGTTTTCAACCACTCTTCATCGTTTCTTTCAGGGAATTCCGGTTTATAATGTGCTCCGCGGCTTTCATTACGATTATAGGCACCAAGCGCAATTACATATGCTAAATGGAGCATATTTTTTAATTGTCGAGTAAACATGACACCTTGGTTACTCCAACGAGATGTATCATCCATGTTAATGTTTTCCCATCGTTTCTGGAGATCTTTGATTTTTTCAATCGTATTCTTTAACTTTTCATTATGACGGACAACTGTAACGTTATCTGTCATTAGTTCTCCAAGCTCTTTATGAAGCTGATAAGCATTTTCTTCGCCTTCCATTTTCATAAGCTTTTCAAACTTTTCTTGTTCTTCTTTTTCTTTATTCTCAAATAACTCAGGTGACATATCTTCAACATGTGTTTCAAGTTCCTCAGTATACTTGATTGCATTCGGTCCAGCTACAGAGCCACCATAAATTGCTGATAGTAATGAGTTAGCGCCCAAACGGTTCCCGCCATGCTGTGAATAATCACATTCTCCGGCAGCAAAAATACCAGGGATGCTCGTCATTTGATCATAATCTACCCAAAGTCCTCCCATTGAGTAATGTACTGCTGGGAATATCTTCATTGGAACTTTTCGAGGATCCTCGCCGACAAATTTCTCATAAATTTCAATGATTCCTCCGAGTTTGACATCCAACTCTTTCGGATCTTTATGAGATAAGTCAAGGTACACCATATTTTCTCCGTTAATTCCTAGCTTTTGATTAACACAAACATCAAATATCTCACGTGTTGCGATGTCACGAGTAACAAGATTTCCATAGGCAGGATATTTTTCCTCCAGGAAGTACCATGGTTCACCGTCTTTATATGTCCAAATACGGCCACCTTCACCACGTGCTGACTCACTCATTAAACGTAATTTATCATCTCCTGGAATCGCAGTGGGATGAATTTGAATAAATTCCCCATTAGCATACTTTGCACCCTGCTGGTATAAAGTACTCGCTGCAGAACCTGTATTTATCATTGAATTTGTTGATTTACCAAAGATTATTCCAGGACCACCAGTAGCCATTATAGTTGCATCCGACGGGAAGGATTTTATTTCATGTGTCTTAATGTCTTGTCCGACAATCCCTTTTCCTACTCCATCTTCATCCAGAATAGCTCCAAGGAACTCCCAATTTTCATATTTATTTACTAATCCCTCAACCTCATATCGACGAACCTGCTCGTCCAGTGCGTATAATAATTGTTGGCCTGTTGTCGCACCAGCATATGCTGTACGGTGAACACTTGTACCACCAAAACGTCGGAAATCAAGAAGACCTTCAGGAGTCCGATTGAACATTACCCCCATACGATCTAGTAAATTTATTATACCCGGTGCTGCATCACACATTGCTTTTACAGGTGGCTGATTTGCAAGAAAGTCTCCACCATATACTGTATCATCAAGGTGTTTCCAAGGAGAGTCTCCCTCACCTTTAGTATTTACTGCACCGTTTATACCGCCTTGGGCACATACTGAGTGAGAACGTTTAACAGGCACAATAGAAAACAGGTCTACACTGGCACCTGCTTCAGCTGCTTTAATAGTTGCCATAAGACCAGCCAAACCGCCGCCTACAACAACAACTTTACGATTACTCATAATAATTACTCTCTCCTCTTTTATATTAAGCTCCATAAGCAAATTGAATTAACGCTCTGACACCGATGTAGCTGACAGCTAAAAAGATAAGTAGTGTTGCATATGTAACAATCTTTTGTGACCTCGGTGACTGTGCGATGCCCCATGATACCATAAAGCTCCATAGTCCATTAGCAAAATGGAATGTAGTAGAGATTACTCCTAAAATGTAAAACCAAAACATTACAGGATTAGATAGAATATTTTCCATTAGACTGTAGTTCAATTCTTCATTGCCCATACCAATTTGTACGCGTGTTTCCCACACATGCCATGCGATAAAAACGAATGTAATTACGCCTGTTACACGTTGCAGGTAAAACATCCAGTTACGGAAAAAACCATATCGTTTTGTATTACTTTTCGTAACAAAAACAATATAAACCCCTAAGATTGCATGGAACAAAATTGGAAGGAATATAATAAAAGTTTCCAATACTAACCTAAATGGTAGGTCATGCATAAATCCTGCTGCCTTATTAAAACTTTCTTCACCATATACAGCAAAATGGTTTACAACCAAGTGTTGAACCAAGAAAATTCCAATTGGTATTACCCCTAACAGGGAATGGAGTCTACGATAAAAAAACTCACGATGTTCTGCCATGTGTTACCCCCCTCAGTTATTATGTTATATTCTTAGTAATGCACAAGATTTTATGACAATATTTTTTTATTGTCCAAAAATGTACAATTTATGACATATTTATTGTACTTCTAACTGTATAAAGCGTCAAGAAAAGGAGGCACTTTATTTTAATATGTGATATATCTCATTTTTTTGAGTATTAATACATTAGATTTAGCAGTTTTTTTAAAGATTATTATTTTTTCCGAACAATGACTTAACAAGTAGTTGATATAAACTGCGACACAATCATAATTTTCTTTTGTGATACCTTCTCTTGTTCTAATGATGGTTGAGTGCTTAGATTAGATCCAGAACGGTGTTACAAATTATTTTTCAGCAATATAACGCAGTTTATTTTAATAGCAATAAAACTTTTATAAAACATCCTTGAATTTTTATTGGGATGCTTGCACTATAACCAATTTATATAGATAATAAAACTAGTAAACTACAAGATAATCTCGAACATCGTGACCAGAGTATTTGTGAGTTGGTTACTGATAGGAAAGGATGACATCAATGTCAAAAAAACACAAAGCCATGTCTGTTTCACTTCTGGATGAACTCCATACATCTGGTGCCGGGTATGACGTACTCAGGTATATAGGTTTACCTGAGTTATTAGGGACTGAATCAGGTACGCTTCTCTACTTCATGGGTAAAAATATTGCTAGAAAACTAGAAATACAGTCCATAACTGATATCATTTTTGCGTTTGATAAATTAGGTTGGGGAAAATTGGAACTTGTTAAGGAAAAAAAGAAAGAACTTATTTTCCACCTAATGTCTGACTCTGTAGTATACCGATTAAATGCACCATTCGAGACAGATTTTCGTTTGGAAGCTGGTTTTTTAGCTGAAGCAATCCAAATTATCAAACAGGTACCATGTGAATGTACAGAAGAAGTACATAAAAAAATCCACCAAGTGGAATTCTCAGTCGTTTATACAGATTTTTAATGACAAAAGATCAATAAACCGGCAGTTTTAGGCAATCTTCCTTGGGTGATGGATCTGGATATGACGTACTCGGCAGTTCAGTAACCATATCACATAAATTAAATAGATTTCTATAACAAGAATTGAAGCGAAACAATAATAGATTGTTTCGCTTCTTAGTTTTCACTTTCCGTTTTTAGATGGTGTAATATGATTTCAGCAATATTTGCTGGTATACCTAATTTTGTTAATTCCGGTAATGAAGCATTTCTAATTTCAGTTACTGATTTAAAATGCGTTAACAGTAACCTTCTTCTTTTTTCACCCACTCCTGGAATCTTATCAAGTTCAGATTGAAATAACCCCTTTCCACGAAGCTGTCTATGAAAAGAAATTGCAAATCGATGCACTTCATCCTGTATGCGCTGTACAAGGTAAAACTCTTGAGACTGTCTGGACAATGGTATTACTGCCGGTGGGAAACCATACAGTAATTCACTTGTCTTATGTTTGTCATCTTTCGCCAAACCACATAAAGGTATATCCAATCCGAGTTCATTTTCCAAAACATCAAGTGCAGCACTCATTTGTCCTTTGCCACCATCAACAATAATTAAATCTGGTAATGGAAGGTTTTCTTTTAGGACTCTTTTGTAGCGACGACGAACGACTTCCCGCATCGTTTCATAGTCATCAGGTCCTTTTACATCTTTAATCTTATATTTACGATACTCTTTTTTGTTTGGACGACCATCAGTAAAAACAACCATTGCCGAAACAGGATCCGTCCCTTGTATATTGGAGTTATCAAATGCTTCAATACGGTGGGGCATCTCAATCTGAAGAGCTTCACCTAATTTCTCTACTGCTAATATGGTTCTTTCTTCATTCCGTTCAATGATTGAGAATTTTTCCTCTAACGCGATCGTTGCGTTTTTCATGGCTAATTCAACAAGCTCTTTCTTTCTCCCTCGAAACGGTGTGTGTACATCAATGTCTAATAGTTCACTTAATAATGTAGTATCCGTTCCAATTGGCACTAATAATTGTTTTGGCTTCAGATGCTGCTGATGCAAATAAAACCTACCTATAAAGCTAATAAAAGTATCAGACGGATCATCAAAAAACGGGAATATCGAAACATCTCGTTCAATTAATTTCCCCTGTCTCACAAAAAACACTTGGATACACATCCATCCTTTATCATAACTATATCCGAAAATATCGCGATCAACTTGATCATTTAATGTCATTCTTTGCTGTTCCATCACAACTTCAATATGCTGAATCTGATCGCGTAACTCTTTAGCCCTTTCAAAGTTTTGCTTTTCGCTTGCCTCGTGCATTTTGGTCTTCAAATCTCTTTTTATTTCTTTATGA
Source organism: Virgibacillus salinus (assembly GCF_900102415.1). Classification (NCBI taxonomy): domain Bacteria; kingdom Bacillati; phylum Bacillota; class Bacilli; order Caryophanales; family Bacillaceae; genus Virgibacillus; species Virgibacillus salinus. Next base: position 144,420 of record NZ_FNKD01000002.1, on the reverse strand, counting down.
CCCCCGTGCAGAAAAGTACTTATACTCTGAGTTATTTCTTTATAAGTATCCTCTGATGCTGGACTTTCGCTACATGCAAGGCACTGCCCCATATGATAATACAAGCAAACACGACCCGGGGGATTATTACATTTGCGCAATGGGTATAATCGATCGAGAAGTTTTTTGGTTTCTCGGGCAGCAAGTACGTTTGGATATGGCCCGAAATACTTACCTTTATCTTTTTTAACTTTACGTACAATTAGCAGCCTTGGGTGCCTTTCAGCGGTAATCTTTAAGTATGGATATGATTTATCATCTTTCAATAATACGTTATATTTTGGGTCATACTTTTTTATTAGATTCATTTCTAAAATTAATGCTTCAATTTCAGAAGTAGTAACGATGTACTCAAAATCCACTATTTCAAGAACTAGACGTTGCGTCTTCTTATCATTTGCTCCAGTAAAATAAGACCTAACTCTATTACGTAATAATTTAGATTTTCCAACATATATAATCGTATCATTCTTGTCCTTCATTAAGTAACATCCAGGCTGCGACGGAAGAACAGCCAACTTTTCGCTTATTTGTTGATTCATAATCAAATTCATCCCTTATAAAATGTGTTCAAATGGCGTTTTGAACATCTGCTTTTATTTAAAAATTAGATAGTTAAAATATATGTATTTCTTACTATAAAGAAACCCCCTGTTACAAAAAAGCAACAAGGGATTCACAGTACTGTTTATTATACTATTTAACATTTATTTATGCATGTTTGTTAACTAGTTCTACAAGTGCTTCCTTAGGTTGAAAACCAACAACCTGGTCAACTACATTGCCATCTTTAAATAGTAATAATGTTGGGATACTCATAACACCGTATTTACCAGCTGTTTCTTGATTTTCGTCCACATCTAGTTTTACAATTGATACTTTATCTTCCATTTCACCATCAATTTCTTCCAATACTGGTGCAATCATTTTACAAGGTCCACACCATGGAGCCCAAAAGTCAGCTAAAACTAGGCCTTCTGATGTCTCTTTAGTAAAATTCTGATCTGTAACATGAACAATTGCCATTTTCATTCCTCCTCAATCAAGCTTTAAATAAAGTATATCATCGTTAGTATTTACTTGCGAATAGTTTGCTTATACACACTATATTCTTTTGTACAATTTGCTGATTATTAACCTTCGTTTTTCCTATAAACTGCGAAGTAACATGGAAAAATACTCAACCGGGGCTCATAACTTCGATATGAGTGACCGTTTCTCACTATTTAAACAGAGTTCGGGTTCTCATAACCCTGATGAAGACACGTTTCACGCTATTTGAACAGCGTTTGTGCTCTCATAGCCCTGATGAAGACACGTTTCACGCTATTTGAATAGTGTCCGGGTTCTTATAACCCTGATGAGTGAGCCCATGACTAGTAAGACTGCGAAAGTGCTAGCTTGTGCAGATGTTGCATTGGTACCGGAGTGGTGCAAAAGAAAATTTTCACTGTGTCGCAGTTTCTATCAACTGTGTCTTAAATTCATTGTTTGGAAAAAACAGCAATCTTTTAGAAAACAGCCATACATTAAAAAGCTTCCTTCGTAAGCGAAGTTAAAGACCTGATCAAGTTTTGATCAGGTCTTTAAACAATCTATTTTAATTTCTTAACTTCTTCAATTAGTGTTGGTACTACATCGAATAAGTCTCCAACAATACCGTAGTCAGCAACATTAAAGATATTTGCTTCAGGATCTTTATTAATAGCTACAATTACTTTTGAGTTAGACATACCAGCCAAATGCTGTATAGCACCAGAAATACCTACAGCAATATATAAGTCTGGTGTAACAACTTTCCCTGTTTGACCAATTTGAAGTGCGTAATCACAATATTCCGCATCACATGCACCACGTGAAGCTCCAACAGCTCCACCTAAAACATCAGCTAATTCATATAATGGTTTAAAGCCTTCCTCACTTTTCACACCACGACCACCTGCAATAATAACGTTTGCTTCTGATAGGTCAACGCCTTCTGAAGCTTTGCGAATAACCTCTTTTATTACAGTACGAATATTAGCGATATCCACTTCTTTTGAACTTACGTCACCAGAACGGGATTCATCACGCTCTAATGCAGGAATATTATTAGGGCGGATTGTAGCAAATGTTAAACCACTTGAGATAGTTTTCTTTTCAAATGCTTTACCAGAATAAATTGGTCGAATAAATACTGCTTTATCACCTTCTACCTCTATTTCCGTCGCATCTGAAATTAAGCCACTTTCTAATTTACTTGCTAACTTTGGTGTTAGATCTTTTCCAATTGCTGTATGGCCCATTATTATTCCATCTGGTGACTCATCATCAATAACTGGAAGGATTGCCTGACCATATCCCTCCGATGTATATGTCTTTAATTCATCATGCTGAACCGTTACAACACGATCTGCACCATAATAAATCATTTCCTGCGCTTGGGCATTCAAGTCATCATTACCACACAGTACTCCAACAATATCCCCATCGGAATTTATTTTTTTCGCTGCTGCGATTGCTTCAAATGTTACATTACGTAACACGCCGTCTCTTGCTTCGCCAATAACTAGTAATTTATCACTCATGTCTTTTCTCCTTTCTGTAGTAAAGGTTTACAGTACTTTTGCGTCATTTTTTAATAAGGAAACCAGTTCCTGAATTTGATCATCTAATTCACCTTCAAGAACTCTTCCAGCTTCTTTTTCTGGTGGCATGAATATATCAACTGTATTAGTTTTTGCTTCAACATCGTCTTCTTCCAAGTCAAGGTCATCAATTTCTAATTCTTCCAATGGCTTCTTCTTGGCTTTCATAATTCCAGGAAGTGAAGGATATCTTGGGTCATTTAGACCTTGCTGACATGTTACAAGAACGGGAAGACTTGTCTCGATTTTCTCCACGTCACCTTCTACATCTTTATCGATTTTTACTGTTTCGCCATCGATTTCCAATGCAGTAATCGTAGTAATGTAAGGAATTCCCAGACTTTCTGCAAGCCTTGGTCCAACTTGACCACTTGCTTCGTCAATGGCAACATTACCAGCTAGGATTAAGTCTGCTTCCTTATCTTCAAAGTAAGTTTGTAAGATTTTCGCTGTTGTAAACTGATCTCCATCTTCAAGATCATCCTCAGTATTAATTAGTACTGCTTTGTCTGCACCCATAGCTAATGCAGTACGTAATTGCTTTTCAGAGTCTTCATCGCCTACCGTAACAACCGTCACTTCGCCACCGTGAGCATCTCTTTGTTTAATTGCTTCTTCCACTGCATATTCATCATATGGATTAATTATAAATTCAGCACCATCATCTTCAATTCGTCCATTTGAAACAGCAATTTTTTCTTCTGTATCAAATGTCTTTTTTAACAACACATATATGTTCATTTGTGATATCCTCCTTTAAACTATTTATCTTGGAAGTTAGGTTTGCGCTTTTCTATAAAAGCCTGCACACCTTCTTTTGCATCCTCAGATCCAAAAATCTTACCAAATGCTTGAGCTTCCTCATGAACCCCTTGTGTAAAATGTTCCGTTTTTGAATAAGGAATCAAATGCATTATATTATTGATTGTTGGTTTGCTTTTTGCTGCAATTGTTTCGGCAAGCTTAGTCGCTGTATCAAAGACTTCTTCTTCTTTTACTGCCTGATTCGCAAGACCAAACGCTTTAGCTTCTGTCCCGCTAATAGGTTGGCCACTCAAAATCATTTCATATGCTTTCGCTGTTCCAACATAATGCGGCAAGCGCTGAGTACCAGCAAACCCTGGAATAATACCCAGTGTTAATTCAGGTAAGCCTAGCTTTGCATTCTCTGAAACTATTCGAATATGGCAGGCCATCGAAAGTTCCAATCCTCCACCTAATGCTGCACCATGTATTGCAGCAATCACTGGTATTGAAAAATGTTCAATTCGATTAAACAACGCTTGGCCTTTTTCCGCCAAAGCTTGATAATCTGACGCGTTTTGTAAGGATGTGAATTCCTTAATATCTGCACCTGCAGAGAAGAATTTTCCTTCTCCATGTAAAATTATCGCTTTTATATTGTTATCGTTTTCAATTTCGTCCAGCTTTTCATCCAAATCGTTTAATAGATTGCTAGATAATGCGTTGGCTGGTGGGCTTTGAATAGTTAAGATAGCAACGTTCTTCTTTGTTTCATACGCTAGTGTCCCCAATTCAATCCTCCTTTACTATTTCTTTAACGGATAGTCCATTTATAATTAATGTATGGACATCCGAAGTCTGTTTAACTAAATCATACCTTTGTTCTTTCATTACCCAGTTTGTAACTATTTCATCCAGGGTACCAAAAATCATTTGCCGAACAAGAGGAATATTTAAATCGTCCCGAAATATTTTTTCTTCGGTCCCTTCTTCAATTATATCATCAATTACAACTAAATACGGCTTTAATACTTCATTTATCTTCATCCGTAAAGCTGAATTTGACTGTCTCAATTCCAATTGCGTAACAATAGCTAAGTGATGATCATTTGCAAGCTGCAAAAAATGCATTTCAATTAGCGTTCGCAGTTTTTCATCTGCATTTTGTTTATCATTGATACTGGAAGCAATCTGTTCGATAAACTGTCCCATTTTCTCTTCAAAAACAGACACAAGAATATCTTCCTTATTTTTAAAATAAAGATAGATTGTTCCATCAGCTACTCCTGCTTTTTTGGCAATTTTTGATACTTGTGAAGCATGATAACCATTATCTGCAATTGTCTCAACAGCTGCCTCGATAATTTGTTTGTACTTCGGTCTGTTTTTTCTCATGATAATCTCCTTAGCATATACCTCTTGCTCACAAACTGAATGAATGGTCATTCATGTTAATTGTACAAAGTCTCATTTATAATGTCAATATAAAGCTTGTACTATTATTATACGAAAAGAGAGCATTATGCTCAAATTGTATTACTTTTTTCCTGCAACTTTTCTTTTTCTTCATCTACTAACTTCCTCCGTAGTATTTTACCTACTGCGGTTTTTGGCAGTTCATCACGAAACTCATAAATTCTTGGTACTTTAAAGGCTGCTAAGTGTTTCCTACAATGTGCATTCAATTCTTCTTCCTCTATTTCATAACCGGACTTTTGGACGACATATGCTTTAACCGTTTCTCCGCGATATGGATCAGGAATTCCAGCTACAACTGCTTCTTGGACAGCTTCGTGCTCGTATAATATTTCCTCTACTTCTCTAGGATAGATATTATAGCCACCAGCAATTATCATATCTTTTTTGCGGTCAACTATATAGAAATACCCTTCTTCATTCATATAGCCCAAATCACCAGTAAACAACCAGCCATCTTTTAAAACATTGTCTGTTTCTTCCTGATTGTTCCAATACCCTTTCATAATCTGTGGCCCTTTAACAGCAACTTCTCCAACTTCTCCTACATCTGCTTCTTCCATAGTTTCCACTTTAAATATCTTTGCATCTGTATCAGGCCATGGTACCCCAATACTACCGTTAACACGATTATCCCAGACAAAATTAGCATGTGTAACAGGGGATGATTCGGTTAATCCATATCCTTCCACTAACCGACCGCCGGTTACCTTTTCAAATTGTTCCTGTACTTCTGTTGGTAATGGTGCAGATCCGCTAATACAAGCTTCAATCGATGATAAATCATACTTTTTTAAGTTGGGATGATTTAATAATCCAACGTAAATGGTTGGCGCTCCCGGAAACATAGTTGGCTTTTGTTTATGGATTGTTTTAAGTACTTCTTCAGCATCAAATTTAGGCAGAAGCACCATTTTAGAACCAAACATAATAGCCATATTCATCACAGTGGTCATCCCGTATACATGAAAAAATGGTAAAACGCCTAAGACCGTTTCCTTTCCTGGCTTAGCTTTATATAGCCAGGCTTGGCTCATTTGTACATTGGCTACCAAATTGTAATGAGAGAGCATAACTCCCTTTGGATGTCCTGTTGTGCCACCAGTATATTGAAGTAGTGCAAGGTCCTCTATTGGATTGACTTCTATGGGATTGTAATCCTCATCTCCATTTTCAATAATTGATTGCCAAACATGAGTGTCTTCTGATTGTTCGACTTTTACGACCATATTATATTGCTTCTTCTGGATAAAAGGATAAATCAGATTCTTTGGAAATGGTAAATAATCCTTAATACCAGTTACAATTGTATGTTTAAGCGATGTGTTTCCCCGTACATTTGTAACGCGTGGCAATAAAATGTCCAGACAAACAATAAATGTTGCACCGGAATCGTTTAGTTGGTATTCAAGCTCCCTCTCCTTATATAAAGGGTTTGTCTGAACAACCACAGCTCCAGCCATTAACGCCCCATAATAACTTATTACTGCTTGTGGGCAATTTGGCAGCATGACTGCAACACGATCACCTTTTTCAAGACCAAGAGACTGCATGTATTTCGCCATTTTTTTTGCTTGTGAAAAAACTTCGGCAAATGTTATTTCCTTCCCCATAAAATGAAGCGCTTTCTTTTCTGGGTATAATTCAGCTGTTGCTGCCAGGAATGAATGTAATGGCTTCTGATCGTATTCTATTGTGGTAGGAATCTCTTCTGGATAGTGGTCATGCCAACGTTTATTCTCCATAATATTACTCCTCCTTTTTATCTATTAATTTCATTATACCGATTAATTAGTATTTTTTGAAATTTTATTTATTAATTTCGCAAAAATTTCTTACTTAAATTAAGTATATGATTCCAATAACAACAAAAATAACTGAAATTACAGCTAATATTTTGGCTAGTGTTTCCAATGTTCTCTCCCCTTATCCAATACTTGCACCGATGACAAACGCTAATCCAATAGAAATCATCATCGAGATAAATCCGACTGAGTTGTTCCCTTTTCCGATTTCTTCATCTATATTGATTGTCGGTGTTAAAAATTCAAAAATAAAATAACCTATTAATAATAATATAAATCCAAAAATACCCCAACCAATACTCTCCATAAGAGTATCATTGTGTTCAATTGAATAGCGGAAAATTGTAGCTATACCAAATATTTTCCCACCAGTTGCCATAGCTACAGCAAAATTTCCGCGCTTAATTTCCACCCAATTACGATACGAGGTTACAATTTCAAATACTGCTAAGAATACGATAGTACATAGAATAACCACGCTGTATCTGGCAGCTGTTTCCACAAAAATAATTTCCCAAAAGTCAGTCACTAGTATTGCTCCTCCCCTCTTCCTATTACTTCAGCTCCAAAATTGTCACACCGCTTCCACCTTCACCTTGTGACCCTGGCCTAGCAGCAGTTATACTAGGGTGTCTTTGAGTAAATTCTTTTACTCCCTTTCGAAGAGCACCGGTTCCTTTCCCATGGATAATTGATACCTTGGGGTAGCCAGCAAGAATCGCATCATCAATATATTTTTCCAGGCTTACTAATGCATCCTCAAATCGCTGACCACGTAAATCAAGCTCAGTTTTCACATGATAACTGGCTCCCTTTACTGTGGCCATAGGTCTTTCAACAACAGAGTTTTTCTTGTTTACCAGCTGTAATTCATTGCGTTTCACTTTAACCTTCATAATTCCAACCTGAACGAGATATTCATTATCGTTTACTTTCTCAAGAACGGTTCCTTGCTGGTTCACCGATAATAACTTGATTTCATCACCGGCTTGCAACCCCTGTTTTGCTGCGATTGGTTCTTTAGTTAGCTCATCATCCTTTTTGCTGGAAAGATTAGGCTGTGCCTCTTCAAACATTTTTTTGGCTTCAATCCACTCGTGCTCTTTTAATTGTGTAGCGGATTTCATGTTACGCAACTCTTCTACAATCATTTCCGCTTCTTCTCTTGCTTTCTGTAACGACTTTTCTGCTTTTTCCTCTGCTTTTTTATACAACGATTCACGCTTTTCCTCAAATTGTTTCCATTCTTTTTCTATATCTTTTCGTAATTGTTCACTAGCAAGTAAGGTATCGTGCGCCTCTTGATAGTCTGATTCTGCTTGGCGCTGTGATTTCTCAAGAGAGGCTATCATGTTCTCAACACTTTTGGAATCAATACCGATATGACTCTTAGCATGATTGATAACACTTTCCTCGAGACCTAGTCGTTTGGAAATTTCGAATGCATTACTGCGTCCTGGCACACCTATCAACAATCGATAAGTTGGTTTTAATGTTTGTACATCAAATTCCACGGATGCATTAACAACATTTTCCCGGTTGTACCCATATGCTTTTAACTCCGGGTAATGTGTTGTTGCAACGATACGTGAGCCACGCGAAATCACTTCATCCAATATGGACATTGCCAATGCCGCACCTTCCTGCGGGTCTGTGCCAGCACCAAGTTCATCAAATAGCACTAATGATTTGTGATTGACATGCTTCAGAATTGAAACAATATTGGTCATGTGTGAAGAAAAAGTACTTAGACTTTGCTCAATTGATTGCTCATCACCGATATCCGCAAAAACATCCTCAAATATAGCCATTTCACAGCCATCAAAGGCCGGGATTCTAAGTCCTGATTGAGCCATTAATGTGCATAAGCCGATCATTTTCAATATTACCGTTTTACCGCCCGTATTTGGTCCCGTGATAACAATTGATGTATAGTCTTCTCCCAATTCCACATCATTAGCAACAACTTCATCCATTGAGATAAGCGGATGGCGTGCTTGTTTCATTTTAATAATTCCATTATCGTTCATTTTTGGCATTGCTGCTTTCATTTGCATTCCTAATTTTGCCCTGGCAACCATAAAATCAATTTTTGCTAAAACAGTTACATTTTCATATAAAGAATCCTCATTACTTGCGATATGATCACTTAACTCACGCAAAATTCTGTCGATCTCCTGTTTTTCCTTAACCTTTGCTTCCTGCAATTGGTTATTGAGATCAACTACAGCTTTTGGTTCCATAAATAATGTCGCACCTGAAGCTGATTGATCGTGGACAATTCCGCCAACAGACCCTCGGTACTCCTGTTTTACTGGCAAAACATATCGATCATTTCGAATCGTTATGATTGCATCTGACAACATATTACTTTTCGACTTTGTGTAGCCATCCAGTTTATCACGTAATCTGCTTTCATACGTCCTAATGGAAGAACGTACACTACGTAATTTAACCGAAGCGCTGTCCATCATATGTCCGTTATCATCGATACAGCTATTAATATGAGTTTCCAAATCACGTAACGAAATAATCTTTGTTCCTAGATCTTTTAGAATAGGCATATCTTCTTCTATTTTTTCCATAAAGCTTTTAACCTGGCGACCCGCATAAAGGGTGTTTGCTACTTCCAGACACTCTTCAGGACGCAGAACACCACCGATGACACTTCGTTTAATACTGGCGCGTATATCAAATATTCCTCCTAATGGAATTGTTGCATTTAACCTTAAAATTTGGCTAGCTTCATCCGTCTCTGCCTGCAATTCTTTTACTTCGTCTATATTTATAGAGGGTTTTAAACTGGAACAAAAGTCCTTCCCTATCGAAGTTGCTGCCTGTTTACTTAATTGATCGGTAATTTTATTAAATTCAAGTACGTGTAGAATACGCTCATTCATAAAGACTTGCTCCTTTTACTTTCTTCCCATTTATTTAGTACGATTCATGAAGTCTATTAGTTTCTCTTTTGACCAGGTATTTAATACGGTTTCCTTTTTAATCCAACCTTTACGTGCTGTGCGTACACCATATGTCATATGATCAAGCATATTATAGTTGTGAGCATCCGTGCTAATAGCGATTTTGACTCCAGCACTTTGGACTTTTCGAGCCCATTCAGCTGAGAGATCCAAGCGGTTTGGATTAGCATTGATTTCCAGTGCTGTTCCAGTTTCTTTTGCACGTTGAATTAACTTATCAACATCAACGTTATATCCCGTACGACGACCAATAAGTCTTCCCGTAGGATGTGCAATTAATGATACATAAGGGTTATCAAGTGCCGCATATAACCTATTCATAATTTTCTCCTGCGACTGATTAAAACTTGAGTGAATAGCTCCGATTACGAAGTCCATTTCCTGCAAAAATGTATCATCAAAATTTAATGAACCATCAGGTAAAATATCCATCTCGACACCTGCAAATATGTGGATATCATCATACTTTTCGTTCAACCTATTTATTTCTTCTCTCTGTTTGCGCAATCTTGTTTCATTTAATCCATTAGCAACCTGCAGAAACTTAGAGTGATCCGTTATTGTGATATATTCATAATTTTTTTCACGAGCACGGTTAACCATCTCTTCTAAAGATTGTGCACCGTCACTCCATGTCGTATGCATGTGTAAGTCTCCACGGATATCCTCTAGATTAATTAATGACACGTGTTCCCGAAACGCTTCCACTTCGCCGGTGTTTTCTCGTACTTCTGGTGGAATAAACTGTAATCCAAAATGCTCGAAAAATTGCTTCTCATCCTGGAATGTTATGGTTTCCCCTGTTTCCTCAATGTCAACTCCATATTCGTTTATCTTTTCACCATTAGATTTAGCCAGTTGTCGCATTGCAACATTATGATCCTTTGACCCAGTAAAATGGTGTAAAGTTGAAGCAAATTCGTTTGGTGCTACTATCCGAAAATCAACATTCACATCATATACATCATCCAAGGTAATGGATACCTTTGTCTCGCCTTTAGCAATAACTTCTTTTATATTCTCCAATTCAAGTAATGCATCACGAACAATTTCTGGACTTTCCGATGCAATAATAAAATCTATATCTTTAACGGTTTCCCGCATTCTCCGTAAACTTCCAGCACGAGAATAGTCATGTATAACTTGGATTTCTTTTAGATACGTTTCAATTCTTTCTGCTATTGGCAGCATAAATGCTATTGGCAGACGTTCAGGACGGGTATTTGCATCCTCCAGAGCAGCAAGTATTTTGTCGGCTGATTTTTTTCCGAAGCCTTCCAGACTTTCCACTTTTCCACTTTTACAAGCTTCCTTAAGCGAATCCGCATCAGTCACTCCTAGCTCCTGGTAAAACTTAGCCAGCTTTTTCCCACCAAGACCAGGAAGGTTCAGTAACGGTATTAATCCGTTTGGTACTTCTTTTTCTAATTGTTTTAGCGTTTCAGATGATTCATTTTCAATATATTCATCAATTACCGCGCTTGTCCCTTTTCCAATACCCTTAATCTTCTTGAAGTCTTCGATATCTGTCAATGAGCGGTCGTCACGCTCAAGAGCCTGTGCTGCTTTTCGATAGGCAGAGATTTTAAAAGGGTTTTCTCCTTTAAGTTCTAAATATATAGCCACTTTTTCGAGTAATTTAATTACATCTTTTTTATTAATTGTCATTGTATATCACCTTCTATTTTTACTATGAAAAAAGACTGATTCATTGAAAGGTTATATCTATTGTACATGACATACAAGGACTACCCTAATACGTTGAATCAGTCTCGATTATTCAATTAAAATTTAAGTAAATCATCAACGTGGTCAAACCATAATGTCTTAATCTGTTCTGATAAAACTGGTGTGTGTTCAATAATAAATAATGCTACAGAAGAGCTGTTTATCCAAGATTGTATTTCTGTTAATGGTGTTAATGCCAGAACATATAATACCACGAAAATCAGCAGGTATATCTCAACAAATCCCAATACTGCACCCAGTAATTTGTTTACAGAGTTTAATATTGGCAAGTCTGCTACAAAATCAAGCATCGATGCTATTATTTGCATAATTATCTTAGCAGCAAAAAAGATAATTGCAAAAGCTATTGCGTTATAAAAAGCACCTTCAATGGGTAATGCCTCTAAAAAGTCGGCCCATGCACTATTATTTTCTAATTCGGGGTATGGAATCCATAATGCAAGTCGCGGTGCCAGCTGGTCATAGTATAAGGCTGCCAGTATAAATGCTGCAATAAATCCTATTAGATGAAATGCTTGTAATATAAAACCTCTCTTTAATCCAATAAAAAATCCAAATATTAATAGTGCAATTAAGATAATATCAACCATATGCTATTTATCCTCTTCCTTGTTTTTTGTCCCTAGTAATGTTGCGTAGTCTTCTTTTAATTTCATATAATCATTCATCGTATTTACAGCTGTAAGAACGGCTAGTTCCGAAGTGGTGAGCTGTTGGTTTAGCCCATGAATATCACGCATTTTTTGATCTACTAGACTTGCAACTAGACGAACGTGGTCAGCATTTTCCTTGCCAACAACTGTATAAGATTTATTATGTATTTCAACTGTTATACGTGTTTTGTCATCTTGGGTCACACGAATACCCCCCTAATTCAAAAATAGTCCACTTTATATTAACACAAAGTTTGCCATTGAGGAAACTGTTGACCATACGAAATCATTCTTTTCATTTATACCCAACATTTGCTATAGTTATATAGATAATATAATTGGAGGATCCTATGCCACAAAATGTATACGTTATACCACAGAATACAATAGAAGAAATGAGACGCTTTTATGCTAATGCACTACAATCAACACCACAAGGCGCTATTTTTCGTGCCAAAACTTCAAATGCAGTCATAACTGCATATAAATCGGGTAAAGTAATGTTCCAAGGAAACGCTCCAGCTGCTGAAGCCAAAAAATGGATAAACGAAAATACAAAAGAAACAAAGAAGGCAGCTCAAAAAACAAATGCTTTTTCTCCACCAGATACTCTATTCACGAGCAACCATATTGGTTCGGATGAGGCAGGAACAGGGGATTATTTTGGGCCAATCACTGTAGCAGCAGCATTTGTTAAAAAAGAGCAAATTGAACTGCTCAAAGAATTAGGTGTGAAGGATTCTAAAAATTTGACAGATTCAACGATTCGGAAAGTATCCAAAGATATTATGAATCTCGATTTACCCTATTCTTTGTTAATATTACATAATGAAAAATACAATAAACTGCAAAAGCAGGGATGGACACAGGGAAAAATGAAGGCTATGCTTCATCATCACGCCATTAATAATCTGCTTAATAAGATAGGTACAAACTCAGCAGATGGCATTCTGATTGATCAATTTTGTGAACCGGCTGTTTATAAAAAACATATAGCAACGGAACAGCAGAAACTTGCTGATAATACGTATTTCATGACAAAAGCCGAGAGTTATTCGATCGCAGTTGCTGCAGGGTCAATTATTGCCCGAACCAGCTTTCTAAGTGAAATGGATAAACTGTCAGCCAAAACTGGAATAGCACTTCCAAAAGGAGCTTCCAAAAAAGTTGATCAAACCATCGCAAGTATTATTAAATCCAAGGGTGAAAAAGCATTGAACTCATACGCAAAAACACACTTTGCCAATACTAAAAAGGCAAAAAATTATCTCTAACACCAGGTAAGTGAGAATGCAGCACCGATTGAGCATTAAATTGCAGAGCAATTTGATGCTCTTTTTATGTTGATGGAAAAGGTTGTATTGTTTATTTTAATAGGAAGCGCTTACTCCCTGTTGTCTAACACGACTTGGCGAACCATCGATCCAGGATTCTCACAAATTACCATTAACAACGCCAATGCCGCTAAGCAATTTAGATGATGCTCACTTAACGCCCTGACCACGGATATAATATACGACTGGAAACACTGGATATCAACCACAATTTCGGGATATCAACCGGAAATTCTGGATATCAACCAATTGGGGTATGATGAAGAGGCCAGCATTATATGGGATACTTTCATAGCTGCCAATAAATCTATAAACTGCGTCATAATATCATAACCTCCCATGTTAGGGTGGTAAAATCCTTAGTAAAAAAGCAGTTCAGTTAAGGGTACAAATTGTGTTTTTGTACTCCAAAACTGAACCACTTAAGATTTGATATTTTGCTCTCGCCCTTATGACCTTACGTAAGCATTAAATTTATTATTAACCGTACGGACTATTTCCTGATAGGATTGTTCGACTTCATCGTCTTTCAATGTTTTATCCGGATCCTGATAAAGCAGGCTGTATGCAATTGATTTTTTTCCTTCTGGTAAATGCTCACCCTTGTAAACATCAAACACTTGAACATTCTTAACCACTGGCCCGCCAGTTTCTTCTATCGTTTGTTGGATATCACCTGCTCGAATGTTCTCATCGACAATAAACGCAATATCTCTGGAAACAGATGGATACTTTGGAATTTGACTATACCCTGGTATGTTTTTATAAACAGCTAATACTGATTCCATATCAACATCAAAAACATATGTCTCTTTTAAATCCATTGACTTCTCAAGCTTCGGATGCACTTGACCGATAAATCCAACGACATGATTATCAACCTGAATCGTTGCACACCGACCTGGGTGCATGTCTTGGAGTTTAACCTGTTCGAAGGTAACTTGTATATTTAAAAAGTCAAACAGACCTTCCACAATTCCTTTTACAAGATAGAAATCTGCCTGCTTCTTCTCTTGCTGCCATTGATGAGACAGCCATAACCCTGTAACTGCTCCTGCAACCCGCAGCTTTTCGTCTGGTTGCTTTGTAGGTGTTGCTTCATTTGAAATAAAAACATTTCCTAATTCAAAATACGCCAGATTCATTTGATTTCGTGCATGATTGTGCGCTAATGTCTGAAGCAACCCTGGCAATATACTTAGTCTTAAATATCTATGATCCTCACTCATTGGCATCGCCAACTGAACAGGGGTAAGATTCTGTTCCTGCTGCACCGGATCTAATAACTTATACACTTGATCATCACTTGTTAAGGAATATGTTATCGTCTCCATCAACCCTGCACTCTGCAAGTAACTTTTAACATCTCGCTTTATTTGCTGTCTGTTAGTTAAACCACCTGCCTGTGATGAACCTTCTGGTAACGTAAATGGTAGGTTATCATATGCGTAAATACGAGCAACTTCCTCAAGCATATCTTCAAAAATCGAAATATCTCCACGACGGGTTGGAATGGTCACAATCAGTTGATCATTATCCAGTTTGAATGGAAATTGTAACTTGCTTAAAATCACACCAATTTCTTTTGTACTAATTTGAGTTCCAAGGCGTTTATTGATCTCTGCCGTACTAACTTCAACAACCTTCTCAGAACGGTCCAATTCATCAAAAGAAACAACATCATCCAGAACCGTTGCACCAGCGTACTTCTCCAGTAAATGACATGCACGAAGACCTGCTTCTTTTACTCGATTAGGGTCTACTCCCTTTTCAAAACGGGTGCTTGAATCACTGCGTAATCCTGTATCTTTCACTGCTTTTCGAACAGAACCAGGTGCGAAATATGCTGCTTCCAGCAAAATAGTTGTAGTTTCATTATTAATTTCTGTACTAGCTCCACCCATGACACCAGCCATCGCAACAGGATCTTTTCCATCTGTAATAACCAAGTGGTCATCTGATAAGCTTCTTTCTTCCTTATCTAGTGTAGTAAGCTTTTCATTCTGTTCCGCACGTCTTACAACAATTTTTCCGGAATTCAATAAATCATAATCAAATGCATGCAGTGGCTGTCCATATTCAAGTAATACATAGTTGGTAATATCCACAACGTTATTAATAGGGCGAATACCCGCTGCCATTAACGCGTTACGCATCCATAACGGGGATGGTTCTATTTTTACATCCTTAACAACAAATGCCCCGTAATATGGATTTAACTCAGGATCAGCCACTTCAACTGAAACATAATCCTTCGCCTTTTCTTCACTTGTTTTAACCTCTTCACTTGGTAACGATACTTCTTTGTCCAGGATCGCTGCAACCTCATAAGCAACCCCTAACATACTCAGGCAATCAGCGCGGTTGGGTGTTAAATCAAATTCTAATACTGCATCATTTAAGTTTAATAGTGGATCAACACTTTCACCTATCGATACATCATTTGGAAAAACAAAAATACCTTCAGCAATATCTTTTGGCACATATTTTTCCTCAATACCAAGCTCCTGAAGTGAACAAATCATTCCATTTGATTCTACTCCACGAAGTTTAACCTTTTTAATTTTAAAGTTTCCAGGCAGAACTGCACCAGGCTTAGCTACTGCAACTTTTTGACCTTGCGCAACATTTGGTGCCCCGCAAATAATCTGTAATTTCTCATCACCTACATCGACCTGACAAAGATTCAATTTATCAGCATTGGGATGTTTTTCACATGATTCAACATTACCAACTACTACACCTTGATTTTTTTCCGCAATATATTCAATACCATCTACTTCAATACCAGTTTTCGTAATTTTTTCAGCAAGTTCTTCAGGTGAGATATTTTCTATATCCACATAATTCTTTAACCAGTTTAATGATACTAGCATTACAAGGTACCTCCTTTTGCATGATGATATTGTTTTAGAAACCGTACATCATTTGTATAGAAATTACGGATATCATCAACGCCATATTTCAGCATAGCTATTCTTTCTGGCCCCATTCCAAATGCGAAACCTGTATATTCTTTAGAATCATAACCGGCCATTTCAAGCACTCTAGGATGAACCATGCCGCCGCCTAAAATCTCAATCCAGCCTGACTTTTTACAAACAGAACAGCCAGATCCGTTACAGACTTTACATGAAATATCCATTTCAACAGATGGTTCAGTAAACGGGAAGAAGCTTGGACGCAGCCGAGTTTTCCGATCATCGCCGAACATTTTCTTAGCAAATTTATCTAAAATTCCCTTCAAATCACTCATACGAACATTCTTATCCACATACAGTCCTTCAATTTGGGTGAACTGGTGTGAGTGAGTTGCATCATCCGTATCACGACGATACACTTTTCCTGGACAAATCATTTTCACAGTTTGATTGCCGTTGAACTGTCGCATTGTTCGAGCTTGCACAGGCGATGTATGTGTTCGAAGCAATAATTCATTAGTGATATAAAAGGTATCCTGCATATCACGTGCTGGGTGACCTTTAGGAAGGTTCAGCGCTTCGAAATTATAATAATCTGTTTCAACTTCCGGTCCTTCTCTTACCTCAAAACCCATTCCAATAAATAAATCCTCAATCTCTTCTACAATCTGTGTTAATAAGTGTGGTCCACCAACTTGAACTGGTCGACCAGGTAAGGTCACATCAATTGCTTCATGCTGAAGTTTTTCATCTAATGCTGCTTGTTCCAGAATCTCACTTTTTTGCTCAATTTCATTAGTAATAGCTTCACGGACTTTGTTGGCAATTTCGCCAACAACCGGTCGTTCTTCTTTAGAAAGTTTTCCCATACCACGCAGTACAGACGTTAAAGACCCTTTTTTACCTAGATAAGTTACTTTAATATCCTGGAGTTCTTTTAAATTATTTGCCTTTTTCACATTATCCAACGCTTCAGCTTGAATAGCCTCCAATTGCTCTTTCATACTTACTCCTCCTTTAACACTTCTTAAAATACAAAAAAGCCCCATCCCTAAAAAAGGGACGAGGCTATAGATTCGCGGTACCACCCTTGTTGACACACTTAATGCATCCAACTTAATCTTGATAACGGATTTTTAATCCGGTACACCTTTACTTGATTAATCAAGGTCCCGAGTGCCAGCTCCAGAGTGAAGTGTAACAATTACCACAGTAGAAATGTTTTCAGTCCAGGACATCTCTTCCCTTTCACTGCTTCCTAACTATTACGATCTCTTTCTTAGCTTTATTGTAAAATTTATTTAATTATAATGAACATCTGATAAATATGCAACTTCTACATCTTAATATAATACATTAATATGCCTGCTGCAACACTTACATTAAGTGATTCCGCTTCTCCATATATTGGAATTTTTACAACGATGTCAGCTAAATCAACAATTTCACTTTGAATTCCTGCACCTTCATTTCCAATAATGAGGGCAGTTTTTTCTGGCACTTCAAGTTTATTAAATTGGCGTGCATTCGATAATGCGGAAGCCCATACACTAAATCCCTCTGTCTTTAACTGTGGTATTTTTTCTTTTATATTCACCTGTGAAATTGACAAGTGAAATAGTGAACCCTGTGTAGAACGGATAACCTTATCATTATACATATCAACCGTATTATCACCCAGCATCACAGCATCGAACCCTGCTGCATCCGCTGTTCTGATTACCGTACCTAAATTACCTGGATCCTGAATCGAATCGATTAATAAGATAGAATTCCCCATTATTGCTTTCGGTTCTTTCATTTTTATAATTGCAGATACTCCCTGAGGTGTCTCCGTACGAGCAATATACTGAAGGACCTTTTCACCTACTACGGTAACCATATAATCATCGAACCAATCTGGATAGTGTGTATCTTTTTGAACGATAATCTCGACAATTTCCCATTCACTCTTGTGGGCTTCTTCAACCAAATGAAACCCTTCAATAAAAAAAGTTCCTGATTTAGTACGACCTTTACGTTTATGCAATTTATTCCATTGTTTTACTTTTTCATTTTGTACCGAAGTAATCATAAATTTTTAATTCCACTCCAATATATTTCTGTATTATCATACATATTTTATACTATACTGGTCAAACTATCTATAGTTAAAATAATTGTGAGAGGTGTTTTCTATGGATTTGAATTTAAGAAAAGCCATATTATCCAATATTGCATCAAATAATCAAGAACAATTAGAAGCAACCATCGTTGATGCAATTCAAGATGGTGAAGAAAAAATGCTGCCAGGTTTAGGGGTTATTTTTGAATTGATTTGGAATCAATCGAATGAAGAAGATAAGCAAGAAATGATTGACGCACTCGAACAAGGAGTACAACAAGCAACTACAAGTTAAATCAAAACGGATGCAAACAAGCATCCGTTTTTTTATGGTTAATAACTACATTTATCTGTTTTTATGGTAAACTTATATTAGAAAACTTGGCTTGTCGCTAAGCCTTAATATAGATAAGCCTTAGTTGCACTTATGCAGTTAGAAAGAATTTATACATTCTTATCTGCTAAAAATAATACATATATTAATAGAGGCTGTACATAGGGGGAGAGGAGAATATAAATGAGCTCAAAAAAAGTTATAGTAATTTCAATTGTCGCTGTTCTTTTAGTTGGCGGAAGTATTGCAGCTTATGTTTTGCTTGATTTGTCTGCCAAACAGCAATATTTTCTAGCTGAGAAAGATTCAGCAGAATTTCTTGCAGATGAAGCAGAAGCACGTTATCAGCCGGAATTAAGCTGGTATGAACAAAGTGAGGAAAATCCCACAGAGACAACACTGGAGTTTTCCGGTGAATATAATGATCCAAATACAATGAGTGGTTTCGGTGGTATGGGTCCAGCCCAATTTATTAACAATGCAACTCTTACCATAACTACTGCCATTGATAAAAATAAGAAGCATATGGCATCCGACATAAAAGCAAACATGGGAGCACTTGAAGTTGGAGATATTAATTTTTATCTGACAGAGGATCAGATCATGTTAGGTTTGCCGTTTCTCGAAGAATTAGTTCAGTTAAATGGTGATGACTTTGGTAAGTTATTAAAAGAAGTTGATCCAAACACGTATACTGGAGACGAGAAACTTGATTTCAATGCTTTTTTTGAAGGATCAGCTGGGGTTCTTAGCAAAGAAGACCAGAAATATATCCAGGAAGAATACTTGGAGATGGTTTATGACAATTTGCCTGATAAGGCATTTGAAGTAACAGATGAAACAGTTAACGTTAACTCGAATGCTATGGATACGCAGAAAATCACCATGCATCTTTCCGAAAAACAAACAAAAGAACTTTTGAATACAGTACTTAAAAAAATGGAAAATGATGAAAGACTAAAAGAAATTATCAGTGAGCAGATTGGTGTTCAACAGTTTGGTGCAGGTATAACATCATCAAGCTTTACACCTGCTGTTCAAAAACAAATTGATCAATTTATTGGAGAGTTTGAAACAGCTATAAAGGATGCTCAGGAAAATTTAAATGAATTTAAAATTCCAGATGGTATTCAATCGACGATATGGGTGAAAGACAAACTAATTGTAAAACGGGATTTCTCTATAAAACTTGGTCCAACAAACGAGGAACTGGTCACTTTATCTGTAAATGGAACGCAACTACTCCAGGACCAAAACCAAACCTTCGATTACGAATTTGAAGCAACTGATCAGGATGGTAGTCACAACATGATACTTGCAGGAGATTTGGAGACAACTAGCGATAAGGTTTCTGATTCTATTAAACTTTCATTTGGTGAAACAGAACTATCATATGATGGTACCGGAACATTACAAGATGGCAACAGAGAATTTGAACGGGTATTTTCGTATAGTGACGCCAGAGATAGTGGTAGTCTAACATGGTCTGGCAACGCTTCCTATAACAATGATCAAATGTCATCTGAACACGACTTTTCGGTTGAAGCGCCAAATATTGGGCCGGATATGATTGGTCTCCACATCGAAAAAAGTGCAAAGCTAATTAATTCGGTTGAATTAGATAGCGAAAAGGAAGTTAAGAACATCGGGAACATGAGTATGGATGAATTAGATCAATACATCGAAATGGAAGTTACGCCTCAATTCCAGCAATGGATCTTCGGATTAATGGGAACTGGCGGGAATCTAAATGGCTTTTAATGAAATGGAAGTGGATGTATGTATTTCATAAAACATCTATTTTTATTTACCAATTATAATATTAAGCAATTGCAGAGGAAGTGGTTAACACTTCCTCTGCTTTTACTGTTTCCTATAATTCTCGTATCGCTAATTGCTGTCATAGCAGTTTCCATTGTTACACCTGAGGAACAGAAACCCATTAATGTAGGATTAGTCGATTTGGATAAATCAGAAGAAACTGAAATGGTTTTAGACATGATTGATGAATCATCACAATTAGGAAGTTACATACAAATTAAGAAGATGACAAAAAAGCAGGCAACCGATCAAATTGAGAATCACTTAAGTGCCTATGTAACCTTCCCTGAAGGCTTTACTGAAAGTTTATATAATGGAAATCAAGTATCATTAAATATCACAGGTAATCCAAATAAACGAACAGAGAGTTATGTTGTGAAAGAATTGCTTGATAGTATTGCACGGCACATTCGTGCATCACAGGCAAATATACTAACAATAAACTACTATGCCAAACAGTTATCCATTGACGATGAAACACGCCAGGATATGCTATTTAACCAATTTACTAACTTTTTAGTATATACAGTAGGTAAAGATAAGATCATAGATGAGGAAAAAATTACTAATAACGCAACCAATTCACCCGTTCACTATTATGGGCTTGCAGGCTGGTTTACGATTATCACAATCTGGCTGCTGGCATTTTACTCATTTTTCACAAAAGATGAAGAATATCGCATTATGGATCGGATGCGACTATATGGGGTAACTCAAATAAGACAGGTATTTGCAAAAATATTATCCACTTTCATAGTAACATTCATCTGTGCGGGTATCACATTGTTCATATTGACTAATTTAATGGAAATCACTTTATTCGGTGAAGATTATTTACGCATATCGATCATAATAAGCCTTTATAACATTGCATTCCTATTCGGGTTAGCTATTCTGGAAACGGTAATCAGTGGCCAAAAAGTACGTTTGCTTACACAATCATTATTTTCATTTTTATCATTATTAGTAAGCGGAGCAATTATACCCACTCTCTACTTTCCATTATATGTACAAGCACTTTTACCATACAGTTTCTCCGGTGAAAGCTTTCACTGGCTTCAGGAAGTAATTATAAACGGCAGATCTTACGCTGATTATGTACCACTTACACTTCTGACGGCAGCAAGTGCGCTTCTAATGTTAGGGATATCGATGTGGAAGGAGCGTGTTAATCCATGAGCAGTATCCTGGCGACACGCTTCATGCATTGGAAAAAACAATTTACAAGCCTGGTATTTTGGCTTTTATTCCCACTTGTAGCAACAATAGGTATCATAACAGTTACTGATGTTTTACAGGAAGATTCGAAAGTTCCAGTTGGTATCGTCCTGGAGGAAGAAACAAATGCATCTAATGAATTGGTACAGGAGATTAAAACAATACCTTTTGCCAGAATAAAGGAACTGTCTGAAGATGAGGCACTTTATCAATTAAGAAAGCATGAATTAGATAGTGTATTTATTATTCATCATGGCTTTGAGGAAAAAATTCTTGAAAATAGTCGTAATCAATTAATCACCAGCTATCAGTCCGACCTGTCGTTTGCCTATTCACCAGTTAAGGAAATAGTTTTATCCTATGTACAGCAGGAAACCGGAAAATCAAAAGCTGCATTCGTTGTTAAAGAGCTTATACAGCAGCACGGAGGGAAGCAAGAATGGAGTTATGAAGAGATTGTTACTAGAAGTAACCAAATTGAGCAGGACGAGAACCTTCTCACAACATCTTTTTCATTCAATGCGGCACCCGTAAAAACAAGTAAAGATACAGCATTGTTATCCATATGGGGATTATGGGCGATATGCAGTATGCTTTCAACGCTGCTACTGTTTGACTGGGTAATTAAAGAAAAACAATCGAACACGAGAATACGCTTTGCATTCACTCGTTGGACATTAAAATCATATCTATTACAGAATTTTATCCTTTATAGTGTCCTGTTTTTTATTGTCGATCTTCTCACCGTTATTACGCTGTATTTTGCATTTGGAGAGTGGATTAGCATTCTTAATTTAATTATTTACCGGATTTTAATTAGTCTGGCTGCTTTTTTACTTGCACATCTTTTTAAAACGACATTTTTATATTATTCTATGTCATTTGGAATAACACTTTTTGTCACTATTAGCAGTGGTGCAGTTCTCCCCTCAGGAGTAATCGCGAATTGGGCGGGGTTCGATTTGTTTAATCCAATTCTACCGTTACTGAACGGAGAATTTATAAGTCTATGGTCTCTTGTGGTAATTCTCTTTGCGATTGTCTGGCTTGTTAGAAAGGAGAAATACAATGCTTAATGTCCAGTCCCTATCAAAGGTATATGGAAAAAAACAAATACTAAATTCGGTTACATTCACTGCTAAACCAGGAGAAATTATTGGACTTGTAGGTGAAAATGGTGCAGGCAAATCAACCATGCTGCAAATCCTGGCAACGTTATCCCAGCCAACTTCGGGTTCTATTTCATTATATAATGAAGCCTATCACAAAAACAAAAAGCAGCTTCGTAAAAAAATCGGTTTTGTTGCACAGGATATTGCATTATGGGAAGAATTCACGGTTAAAGAAAATATGGTTTTCTTCGAGAAACTATCATGGAAAAATAAAAGTAAAGGTGAGCTGAGACAGCTTTGCAGAGATATGAAACTCGAAAAATGGGATGAAGCCGTTAAGACTCTTTCAGGCGGAATGAAACGGAAATTAAATTTAGCGATAAGTTTAATACATGAACCAATGCTATTACTTTTAGATGAGCCTACCGTAGGAATTGATCTGAAATCACGCAAAGAAATCGGTTCATACTTATATGAGCTTGCAAAGAATCACGGTAAAATGATTATTTATACATCGCATGACATGGACGAGATCAATAGCTTATGTGAACGAATATATTGTATTGGAAACGACCCTTTTTATCATCAAGTATTACAGGATTATGGGAAAGAGCCGATAATGTTATAAAGGGGTATTGTGTTATTGTGATAATTTGGATAAAGTTGTACACTTAATGTAATTAATTTGGGGGGAATATAATTATGGATATTCGAAGTTTGCAATCATTAATTCAACAACAGGCTATGTCAGTATTAACGTCTTCCAGGAACGGCTCAACTAACTCCCCTATGATTGACCTAGCGTTTAAACAGTTGTTGCAGCAGCAAATAAATAATGGAACCACCAATAACAATAACTTTATGCAGGGGAACATGCAGACTCAGCCATTAATGCCACCTAAAAACACTTCCCCATTAACAGTAAAGAATGCTACTTCACCTGTAATATTTGATTCGTATATTTCCAGGACTGCCGAAAAATATGGAATAGATCCAAAACTGATTCACTCCGTCATAAAAGCCGAATCAAATTATAATGCAAATGCCAAAAGTGGTGCTGGTGCGCAAGGTTTAATGCAATTAATGCCCGCTACTGCAAGAGGGCTGGGCGTCACCAATCCATATGACCCCAAACAGAATATCGAAGGTGGAACGAAATATTTAAGTCAGATGCTTGACCGATACAACGGAAATATCGAAGTGGCTCTTGCCGCCTATAATGCAGGACCGGGGAATGTAGATAAACACCAAGGTATTCCACCGTTTGACGAAACACAAAACTATGTAAAAAAAGTAATGAATTCCTACATTGTATAAAAAAGCTGAGGAGTGGTCTCTCCTCAGCTTTTTCCTGTATACCAGGTTCTTTTAGTAAAGTTTCTTGTTTTTCCATCTTCATGGGTAGATTTTAACAGCCACGTTTACTAGAAAACAGCCTTAACCTAAAACTATTTCCTTCACTTTATCGTTGTCTAATTTTTTAATTGTTTCAACAATTAATTTTACTGCATTTTCAAAATCATCACGATGTAGGATAGCAGCGTGTGAATGAATGTAGCGTGTTGCCACCGTAATCGATAGGGATGGAACTCCATTAGCTGTTAAATGTATAGAGCCAGAATCGGTCCCCCCACCAGCGATTGTTGCAAATTGGTACGGAATGTTGTTTTCATCCGCTGTATCAACGACAAATTCACGTACACCTTTATGAGAAATCATCGATGCATCATATAAAAGAATCTGTGGTCCTTCTCCAAGCTTGCTGTCCGCATCTTTGTCAGAAACACCAGGTGTATCCCCAGCAATACCAACGTCGACACCAAAACCAATATCCGGTTTTATAGCATGTGCAGATGTACGCGCACCACGTAAACCAACTTCTTCCTGGATTGTTCCTACCCCATAAACAACATTAGGATGCTTTTCATCTTTTAATTGTTTTAATACCTCAATTGCAATTGCACAGCCAATTCTATTATCCCATGCTTTTGCTAACAGCATCTTATCATTTTTTAACTGCGTAAATTCGAAATAAGGTACAACTGAATCACCAGGACGTACACCAAATTTCTGCGCCTCTTCTTTACTTGATGCTCCAATATCGATAAACATGTCCTTAATTTCAATTGGCTTCTTACGTGCTTCAGCCGAAAGGATATGTGGTGGCTTTGAACCAATTACTCCTGTTACATCACCTTTTGATGTCATAAGGGTCACACGTTGCGCAAGCATAACCTGGCTCCACCAGCCACCAACTGTTTGAAAATATACAAAGCCATTATCATCAATACGGGTAACCATAAATCCAACTTCGTCTAAATGACCAGCAACCATGATTTTAGGACCGTTCGAATCACCAGTTTTCTCCGCAATCAAGCTGCCTAAATTATCAGTATAAACTTTATCAGCATATGGTGTAATATACTTCTCCATCACTTCTCTTGCTTCTTTTTCATTACCTGGAATTCCTTTTGCATCTGTTAAATCTTTTAACATTGTATTTGTTTCATCTAATTTCGCCATATGTAAAGAATCCTCCTTCATTGTTATCCTATTTCATTATAACTGTAATTTCAGAAATAACAAAATGATTCCAACCTAATAACCCTGGTTCTGCCGCTCATAATTAATTTCATTCTTTTTAAAATATGCGTTCTGCACTGCTTTTTCATCAAAACCTAGTAACTCCCCTAGCTGCAAGTATTTTTCAAAAAGAACTTCATAGTTTGCTTGTGTAGGCTGTTGTTTAAATAAAACACATGCATTAAAAACATGATTAAATTGTTCTGTTTCACTCCCAGAGGAATTTCCAGTTCTTGTTGATGTATACTCATACCCTTTTTCCAAACCTAGTGATAAAATAAAATGTATTCCATCAACGTATTCTTCCAAGATTATAGCATCTTCGTTTCTTGGTTTTTTACTCCAGAATTTAAAGCATCGTGTTTCATTGGCAAGTTCTCCTAATTCAACAAGTAAAGCCAAGTGTTTTTCTTCAAAAATATCCTTGCCTGTTAAATCATGCTGTGATTCAATATAGTTGTCCAATTGTTTTTGCATCGTGTATAATTCTGACCAGTCCATGTCTATTCCTCTTTTCTCTTTTTGTCGATTGTAACATGAAATTATTATAAATAGTGAAACCTGATACTATCTCAAAACGTACAAGATACTATCAATTAATAGGGAGACGGTTTGATATGATCGTTATTTTGTTTCGAATACTTATCCTCATAGCACTCGCTCTCCTCGTCTATACGGTATATCAATATTATCGTAATCCGGAACGAAAGATGCAAATTGCCAAAGCTAAGGACGATTTCTATATTGTAGATGAACCGACTAATAGTAAGAAAAATATTCAGTTTGTCTATAAAAACTGCTTATTTGAAGGCGAAAAATATCTTGGCACAACAGAGGATTCATTTGAAGTTGTGAATATTAGCGTGTTTGCACGTGATCCCGGTGAATTAGGTGGGATTACGAGAGATGACCTCTATTTCATTGAAAAAGAATTATTAATTCGATATCCACATGCAAAAATTGAATGGAAGCATCCTATAAATAAATTGCTTTTAACAATTATTGAATAGAAGGTGTATAATTCTTATGCGATTATGGCATGAAAAACTCATCCCACTCCTTCCTAGTCAACAATTACTCGGGCAGCATCGTGAATGTTGTGCACTAAGAGGGAATGGCTGGGGAAAGCCACACTCTACAGTTAACTACATTTTTAAATATTCGCCATATAAGCTATTTCAATATCATTTAAAAATAATTCATGAGATGAAACACAGAGGGTATAATGTTCAGCCGCTCTGGGAAGAACCAACTTATCGCGGAAAATCCGCTGAGAGACATCCTAACCTTAAATCTATAACATTTAAAGATGATCAAACCGATAAAGGAAAAATATACCCAGAACACAATGAAGAATATCTTAATGAATGTCTTGATAATCTGCAAAAAAAAGGAATCAATATTAAATTAAATGTAAAATAGCTCACAAATGTAGCAGTATCTGCAAATGGTGAGCTATTTTATATTTAATTTGGCCTGTGACAGACCAAACTCTTGAACGATTTCATAATTCTCATTGTGTACTTACTTGAAAAAAATCGTTCCATTTTATAATAATTTCTTTTCTTCTTAAAATGTAGAGTAGTGGCAGTAATGTTACTAAGAATACGAGGATATACATTGGGGATAAATTTGATATCCATTTGCCAACAGATGTATATACGAATGCTAATGGAATGTTTGATAATAATGATGATTTGGTGTAATCCTTAAAATTTGCGGATATTTCTATTAAGCATAATGATAACAAATGAAAATGGATGAACGGCACGAGTCGTAGTATGGCAATTTGGGATGTAGTGAACTTGGAGTTACTGCCAATTATTTTTCGTTTCAGGTTTACTAGCTTGTTAAATGTTTTTGGCATCCAGCGAATTACTCCGTAAAAAATGATACTGGACAACGTAATGCCAATAACTGAATAAAGCGTTCCTGCAACAGCTCCAAAAAGAATTCCACCCGATATACATATAAATACAACAGGAAGAAAAAATAATGGCCTTAATAAATGGCAACTTATAAATAAAAAAGGGGCAAACAATCCACCTGTTTCAATGAATGCTAGTAAATAATTGCCAAACAGCTCCATACCCAACCTCCTTCATGAGAGCATGCACTTGGTAATCATATTAGTACATGTATATGACAAGAGACGAGCCTTTATGACATCTAATATGTTAAATACACTATTAGAATAATGTGAATGACAATTAACGATGGCATTCCTAAGGTAAATAAGCGATGCTTCGTTTTATGCCGATAACGCTTCATCCCTAAAAACGCCCCAACTGCTCCACCTAAAATCGCTAGTCCCCAAAACGTACGTTCAGGTATCCGATATTTATGTCTGATTGCCTTCTGCTTATCTATTCCCATTAAAATAAAAGCCATCGCATTTACACCAATAAGAAATAGGATAATGAGATTTAATTCATTCATCTTTTCACCTCTAATATATAAAAACGCCAAATCCAGTTCGTCTAGATTTGGCGTTTATGATTATCTGCTACTTAGTAGCTGATTTAGCTTTTTCAGCTAATTCTGCAAAACCTTTTTCGTCATTGATTGCAATATCTGACAGCATTTTACGGTTAACATCAATTCCAGCTAATTTCAATCCATGCATTAATTTGCTGTATGAGATATCATTCATACGTGCAGCAGCATTAATACGAGTAATCCATAGTTTACGGAAGTCACGTTTCTTCTGTCTGCGATCACGATATGCATATTGACCTGATTTCATAACTTGTTGTTTTGCTGTTTTAAATAAAGCTCTCTTTGAACCATAATAACCTTTAGCTAACTTTAGTACGCGTTTACGACGTCTGCGCGTAACTGTTCCACCTTTTACACGTGGCATATTAATTCCCTCCTAATACAAATAAAAAATAGTGTAATGTCTTTTTGCGATCCGATGCCTCAATGCTTATTTGTACGGAAGCATTGTTTTAATTCGTCTGAAATCACCAGCAGAAACAACTGTAGATTTACGTAGTTTACGTTTTTGCTTTTGGGATTTATGGGCGAACATATGACTTGTATAAGCGTGTGAACGTTTTAGCTTTCCTGAACCAGTTTTGCTGAAACGTTTTTGAGAACCTTTATGGGTTTTCATTTTAGGCATATTGAGTTCCTCCTTGAGTTGTTATTTTTCAGTTACTGGAGCAAGCATCATGAACATGCTACGACCTTCCATTTTCGGTTTGGATTCGATTGTCGCAATATCTTTTACTTCTTCTGCAAAGCGGTCAAGAACTTCCCGACCAAGCTCCTTGTGTGTAATCGCACGTCCGCGGAAACGAACGGATGCTTTTACCTTATCGCCTTTATCAAGGAATTTTCTAGCATTTTTTAATTTTGTATTAAAATCATGCTCTCCAATCCCTGGTGTAAAGCGCACTTCTTTTACATTGATAACTTTTTGCTTTTTACGTGCTTCTTTTTCTTTCTTTTGCTGTTCAAAACGATATTTACCAAAATCCATGATTCGACAAACGGGTGGTTTTGCATTTGGTGCAACAAGAACCAAATCAAGATTCCTTGTTTGAGCGATATCTAATGCTTCATTACGTGATTTCACTCCAAGCTGATCACCGTTTGAGTCGATAAGTCGTACTTCTCTAGCACGAATTTTTTCATTAACGTTCATATCTTTGCTAATAGCCAGCCACCTCCAAATTATTGTAGTGTTGCAGATCCGTTATTGACAAGTGAATTAAAAAACGTGTAGGTACAATATTGCACCCACACGTCTCCATTAGTCTATTAAAAGAGTTCAAAACCAGTCAACTGCACGAATGCGTCAAACAGGTGAGAAGCGGGTGCTTCTACTTGTCTCAGATCATTTAATTTTATTCAACTTTAATAGAATAGCATGTATTTTCTTCTCTGTCAAATCGATAATATAGAAATTACAAGCTTAAATATAATTTATCATAATTTTACTATACTTAGGTGTATCCGGAAATTAACTTATTTTCTGCGCAGTTCTTTGCTTGCTATTTCATCGTTAATTAATATTTCAAATTTATCATAAGCAATAGTCTCAGACTGTTTCTCACCATAACGACGAAAATTAACTGCATTTTCATCAATTTCATTATCTCCAAGAACTAAGGCAAAGGGAATTTTCTGTGTTTGTGCTTCTCTTATTTTGTAGCCTATTTTTTCATCACGTTCATCAACTGAAACACGGATACCTTGGAACCGTAACTTTTCTTCCACTTTTTTTGCATAATCCATGTGGACCTGAGGTGAGACCGGAATGACTTTCACTTGTACTGGTGCAAGCCAAGTTGGAAACGCTCCTTTATATTCTTCTATTAGGAAAGCAACAAATCTTTCCATTGTTGATACAACACCACGGTGAATAACAACTGGGCGATGTTCATTTCCATCCTCACCTATATATGTCAAATCGAACCGTTCAGGTAACTGATAATCAAGCTGAACAGTGGACAGTGTTTCATCTTTTCCTAAAGCTGTTTTTACTTGCACATCAAGCTTCGGACCATAGAATGCAGCTTCTCCTTCCGCTTCAACATAATCAACATTCATTTCTTCCATAGTTTCTTTGAGCATCGCCTGTGCTTTTTCCCACATTTCATCATTGTCAATGTATTTCTCTTTATCCTCAGGGTCGCGGTAAGAAAGGCGGAAGTAATAATCATTAATTCCAAAATCTTCGTATACTTTTTGCACAAGCTCTACAACACGAATAAATTCAGCCTTTAACTGGTCTGGACGAGCAAAGATATGTGCATCATTCAGTGTCATTGCACGAACCCGCTGTAGCCCGGCCAATGCACCAGACATTTCATGACGGTGCATCGTACCCAGTTCAGCAATTCTGACTGGCAGATTACGATAGCTGTATAATTGATTTTTATAAACCATCATATGATGTGGACAGTTCATTGGACGCAAAACTAAATCTTCATTGTCCATTTCCATTGTTGGAAACATATCATCTTGGTAGTGATCCCAGTGCCCGCTTGTTTTATATAAATCAACACTTCCGAGTACTGGTGTATACACATGGTCATAACCTAAACGTTCTTCTAAATCAACAATATAACGCTCAATAATACGGCGAATTGTTGCTCCTTTTGGCAGCCATAATGGCAGCCCTTGTCCAACTTTTTGGGACACCGTAAAGATTTCAAGTTCTTTGCCAAGTTTACGATGGTCACGCTCTTTTCTTTCTTCCAGAATACGTAAATGCTCGTCAAGCTGTCCTTGCTTTTCAAAAGCTGTTCCATAAATGCGCTGCAGCTGCTGATTATTGCTATCACCGCGCCAGTATGCTCCAGAGATGCTTAGTAGTTTAAATGCTTTTATTTTACTTGTTGATGGTACATGAATTCCTCGGCATAAATCAAAAAACTCTCCCTGCTTGTATATTGTTACTTGTTCATCCTCAGGGATAGCATCAATTAACTCAAGTTTAAGGTCGTCGCCAATTTCCTTAAACATTCGCTTTGCTTCATCCCTTGAAACTTCAACTCGTTCTATTTCAAGGTTTTCATCAACAATTCGCTTCATTTCTTTTTCGATCTTTGTAAGGTCCTCAGGAGTTAAGGATTGTTCCATATCTATATCATAATAAAACCCTTCTTCAATTACAGGACCTACCCCAAAATTGACATTTTCATATAACCGTGTAACAGCTTGTGCCAATAAATGTGCTGTTGAGTGACGCATGATGTCTATCCCATCATCACTCTTATATGTAACAACCTCAATCACACCGCCTTGTTGAAGCTTACGTCGCAGATCATATAATTCTCCATCCAATTTAATCGCCAGTGCTTGTTTTTTTAATCCTGACGAAATAGAACTCGCAATTTCTTCGCCAGTTGTCCCTTGGGGAAATTGTTTGTTTGCACCATCTGGGAAAGTTATTGTAATCTCAGCCATTAGTAACACTCCTTCTGTGTTTTCTATTTGAATATCTCTAAAAATAAGGCTCTTTTAATAAGTTTTGTTGCTCTTAGCTTCGCAGTTCGATATAAAATACGACGTAATGTAAAAAATGCTTAAGTGCTAGGATATCGCTCTGTAAATACACTCCGCTGAATTAGTAACAGTTAGTGAGTTTCTCTGACACACAACTGGAACAGGCGAGGAGTCCTGGTGGATGCCAAGTTTTCAAATCAACAACAAACTCTTAGAAAATAGCCAAAATTAAAAACGCCCATCCCTCTGCATTTAAGCAAAGGGACGAGCGTTGGTAACATCGTGGTTCCACCCTATTTCCCGCAGTTTCTGCGGCTCATAAATCTTTAACGCAGATTGTACGCCACTATTTACTTAAGTTCAATAGCAGAGTTTAAAGGTGGTAATCATTTGCATGGGTACGGAAGTTTTCAGCCGGTGACTCCCTTCTCTTATCTATCCAAAAACCAAATGATCTTGTCCTTATCATTACTTTTAGATTCGTTAAAATTATATATAAGTCGTATTATAGCTTCTGCTGACAATAAAATCAAGCTTTAATAATTATTTTTTTAAATAATATTGAAATGGGAAGCTGCTAACTGGCTGAAATTCAACTCTTTCCTGAAAAACATTAATTACAGTTAATGTTTTTGGTTCAGAAGGATGGTCGCCATAAATTTTTATTTTCTTCGGTGCCATCGCTATTAATGGTGCTAAATTCAACTCGTCAGCATCCAATCCCACAATATAAAGTGGCTCTTTTTGCATGAGCATTCTTAGTTCGAGCTTTGTAAACCTTTTTCCGTTCGTTTTATAAAAAGAAAATTGGTTGCCCTGCATTATATGGACTGTATTGTAGGACGGTTCCCTTTTAACAATGTATTCCCGCAGCATATCAACAAACGCTTGATGATCTTCTTCTCGTTTAAACTCATCTATTGCCAACCCAACAAAGTATATAAGCTGGTCTTTAAATACCTTGAACTGAAATTTAACAACTGAATCAAAATGAATTGTTTCAGTGTTTTTAATATTGGCTATAAATAACGACTGCAATAATTGACTTGGATCTTTGTTTTTCCTAACATTAACACTGTCAGCATCATCACCTGAGAATATCCAGTGAGTTATATCTAATATGCGTTCTATTTCATCCATGTTTGTATAGTAATAATAGTCTTTAATTATTCCGTTTATCATGTTTGTAAGTCGATGTGTTACAAATACCTCAACCATAGATTTCGCTATGGATTCCATTGTCTCATTACCAGGTACCTGATAATCAAGTATTAAATGATTCCCCCATTCCTCACTTGTTTTCCAATGCAATTCAATCTGCTTATTATACTGAAATAAATGCTCACAAAAACTAATCACTTCTTTATCCGATTCAAAATAAACTTCCAGCAAATACATCACCCTCACCCAAGAACCAAACTGTTACATTATATGGACATACATGTGAAAAAATGTATAAACCCATGAAACTAGTAAAGTTAGTAAACAACTGGAAGCAAGTACCTGAAATATATCCTTTCTTCTTCACTATTATAATCGAATCTAAAACTTAAAAAGTGTTATAAAAAATATATTTTATTTTAATGACACCACATGCCCGTCTAGATTCGATAGTGGTTATAAGAAGTACTCATTAGAAAAATGGCTTAATGCCAATCCTTAATAGCGAGAGTCAAAGTGAATCTTATGCTCAGAAAGCGAAAAGGAAGAAATTCGTAAGCTGCTGCCGCACTGAAGGTCATGTGGTACGACACAGGGAGGGGGAGTTCACTAGGCGCTGATGGGTGAAGTCCAGTTATCTGTAGCACCTAAATTTTATAGTACGCTAGACAATAAAAAAACTAGCGTAAAAGAACATAATCTTTCATGCTAGTTTAATGATATTCTAAACATCCCGGCGGTTTTCTCCTGACAGCGGAATTTCTTTACTTACTTGTTTAATACGCTCAATAATTCGCCCTGCTTTTACTGTTTCAACACCGCCACGATTGGATCTGCCAAGCTGCTCTTCCAAATGTTCCAGACTGTAATTAGATGTGAAAAACACTGGCAGCTTTTCCATCATGCGATATTGTAAAATAGACCCTAGTATCTCGTCTCGAAACCAGGCTGATTGTGTTTCAGCACCAATATCATCCAGCATTAGCACATCCGCTTTTTTAAAGTAATTTATCTTTTCATTTATCGAATCATCTTTAATTGAACTTTTTATTTCACGAACAAATTCTGGCATATAAATTAACATGGATGATATATTATATTCTTTTAATGCGTTTGCCAGCGCCCCAAGCAGGTATGTTTTTCCAACACCAAACGGTCCGTAAAAGTAAATACCTTTTGAAGGGAGCCCTGATTTCGTTTGTTCTAAAAAGAGGAGTAACTGCCTAATCCCACTACCTCTTTCAGTATCATGATCGATATCGTCTATAGCTGCATTTAATATTTCCTTTGGCATATACAAACTCTCGATTAACTGCTGCTGTTGCTGTTGTTTTTCATGATCCAGTCGAAGGTGACACTTTTCATATGATAGATGAATCTCATTATCTTTAACATGTAATACAGGTGAATATCCTTGTAGCATATTTTGACATTGTTCAAAGGATTTACATTTATCACACTGCTTAGATTGGGATTTATATTCATATAGCTTTATCAGATTTTTTTCAACTTCTTTTTCCGGCAATGTTGGATGATATGACAAAAATTCTTTTATTTCAGGGTCATTTAAAACTTCCTGTTTGATTCGTATATAGTTTTCTTTAAAATTTTTATTTTCTTGCATCCATTTTTTTAATTCCGATTGTACCGGCTTCATTTTTATCATCCTTATAAATGATTATTCTTCTTTTTAGAGTATTTTCGCAATAGTGTTGCTGTTTCTTCCCATTCTTGTTGTGAATCTGTATTATCTTGAGTTGAATTTGCCTGCTGCTTCTTCTTTTTCCGTTCTTTAAACCATTCAGGAACAACCTCATTAGACTGAGGCTTTTTATAGTTTGGTTTATTTGCTTTTCCTTTTTGATATCGGTCCTTCTCACTCTTTGCGAATGCCATAGCTTCTTTTGCTGTCTTCAGATTAGCACGTGACCAATGACTTGCTATCTTTTCTAGATACGCTCTTGATAGCTTCATATTTGATTGCAGCAAAACATAGTGGATAAGTACATTCATCACTGGAGAAGGCAGTCCTTGGGTTGTCATAACTTCACGAATCACCTTCATATCCTGGGCAGATGCCTGACCACCACTTGATAAATCTTCAAGTAGCTGTTTTGGTGATATTTTTTCCAATTCGATGATAAGCTGCTCTTCTTTCGTAGTTGGATTACTAACCGGTTCATTTATTGGATGTGCTTCTTTTTCAGTAAGCTTAATATTTATTTGATTGTGTTTGTTCTTAAATAAGTCATGACAAGCTTCTTTAAACTCATTACGATTAAGTGAATTTTCATCAGTCAACGCCCATAACACAGATTTTTCTACTTCATATGTTGCTAAATCATATAAAGTCATCATTTGGGAAATTAATTTCCTGTTTGCCGGAGTCAACACTCTATTTGCTGGAATCATACGCTGTTTCAGCATTTGTTCCATCCAGGTGAAATCAATTGCAGCAGTATCTGTAACCGATTCATGTTGATCTTCAGCCACTTCCATCCCTTCTAGATAGGGTTGAAACGTTTTGAAGACTTCACTGAAGGAGGCAGTTATGTTAGCTCCTTCTCTTTTTTCATGTTGGGTATAGTGTTCCTTCAGTAATTCAAATTTATTTTCACCAATATGATGATATAGTAATTGAGCCAGCATTTCATCCGTAAAAAAATTTGCTGGTGAAAACGGACTTTGTAACTCATATATATATGAAATTTGTTCATCTATTTGATTCTTATATGTTTTAAGCAGTCCAATGCCCTCAAGTTTTAACCTTGCCCGATAAATATCATCTAATGGTAAATTCATATAGTTCATTATTGTATGGTGTGTTTGGACTAATGATCCATGCTGAAATTCAAGTTCGTTCATTAGGGTTTGATATAATGAATATGCTTGAATACCAATTAAAGGTTGGTACAAGTGAGTTAACGACTTTGCATAATCAACTGGCAAATTTCCTTTAAACAAAACACGATAGCCTTCGACTGGCAAAATTTTTCCTATATGATTCATTACTCTAACCCTTTCTTTGTTCCAAACATGATACTGAATTGGTTTTTCAAGTATTATTCTTATCTGTTTTAATTAAGTCTTTTAATTCATCCAAAAATACAGTTAAATCCTTAAACTGTCGATAAACTGATGCAAATCGAACATAAGCTACTTCATCAACTTCTGAAAGTCGATCCATAACCATTTCACCTATTTCTTTACTATCAATTTCTGATACACCAGTATTACGCAATTCCTTTTCAACATCGATGGCAAGTTCTTCAATTTTTTCAAGAGGAACTGGACGTTTTTCACATGCTTTTATTAATCCTCGTATTAATTTTTCTCGGCTATATTCCTGTCTTGTACCATCTTTCTTCACAACAATTAACGGGACCTCTTCAATCCGTTCAAATGTTGTGAAACGAAATCCGCACTCTTCACATTCTCTGCGTCTGCGGATCGAACGAGCCTCTTCAATTGGCCGTGAATCCAAGACTTTTGTACTTTTATAGTGGCAATTTGAACATCTCATGTCGTTCAACCCCATTCATTTCTGCTACCGCCTATTCGTATTATTAATTATAGGTAGCTCTTTATTTACCTGTTGATATAGTTGCTGGATAATTTTTGTACTATAACCTAAATCAAACGGTAATACTGACTCTGTTGTAACTGAGAAATCAATAGCTGTCTGATAAGGTCTAACCATTATCACAGTTGCAACAACAAAGGCTTTTTTTCCTTTGATAATAGTGGCACTAATTTCACCGTGACCTTTGGAAATAGCATTGATGTGATAGCTTTCGTTATTATTAAAATGATTTTCCAACAAACTTAACCCTTTGTCTCTTGTTGTTTTATAGTAATGTGTTTGGAGCGTCGGATCAATATGATTCTCACTAGTTTCAGCATGATTACTAAAATATTTCGCAGTTTTTTGTCTGAACGACATTTCGTACACCCCATCCGAAAATAATACATATGTATAACTTCTTATCGTACACTATATATCTATTTATTTTAACATGTTTTTTGTAAATCGACTAATTATAGAAAACTTGGCTTATCGTCTAGCCTTAATGGTGAAAACCTTAGTTGCACTTATGCATTAAGAAAGTATTTATAGTATCTTAACCACGAAAAAAGGATTAACCAATTATTCTGGTCAACCCCTTCTGTCCATACTATTTATAACATTTTTTGAAATGGTTTTACCTTAACAGGTCCCTTACCTCGTTTAACTTCAACCTGTTCAAATGTTTTTGCCTCTAATGCCTTTATAATATATTCAACAGCTACATTTGGATCAATTGTATTACTGCATGTATAAACATCAATACTTGCATAGCCATGCTCAGGAAAGCTGTGGACTGTTAAATGTGATTCTGCAATTATAACTACCCCACTAACCCCATGTGGTGAAAATTTATGGAAAGCTACTTCGCGTATTTCTGCTCCAGCCTCTAAAGCTGCATCAACAAAAATTTGCTTGATTTGACTAATATTATTTAAAATATCTATACTACACTCCCATAATTCAGCAATAACATGTCTTCCCATTGTATCCATTTAAAGATTCCACCTTAATATAAGTTGAGTATCTTCTATCTGCAGCTATAATTCCGCTACTGAGGGAAGTTAGTCCAATAAGATTCTAACCCTTTAAGCAGGTATCATTTAATATAGAAGTCATGAGAAATTATAAACTTATTTTAATGTACTTGCAATATTTTAAGAAATTTTCATTTCTAGTTTATTGATATTATTCCCAACATATTTGGTGAGATCTATGACTCGTTTTGAGTAACCCCATTCATTATCATACCAAGCCAACACCTTAATCTTGTTATCTTCCATAACCATCGTTGATAGTCCATCTATAATTGCAGAATACTCCGATGACGTGTAATCAATTGAAACAAGTGGTTCATCACTATATTTTATAATTCCTGCAAGCTCATTCTCAGCAGCTTTTTTGAATACGCTATTAACCTCTTCAATTGATACGGACTCTTTTACATCAATAACCAAGTCTATTAATGAAACATTAGGTGTTGGTACTCGCAGGGCCATACCATGCAGCTTACCATTCATGTTAGGTATTACTTCACCTAAAGCCTTAGCAGCTCCTGTTGAGGTAGGAATAATTGATTGTGTACAACCTCTAGCCCGTCGTAAATCTTTGTGCGGATTATCTAAATTCTGTTGATCATTCGTAAACGCATGAACAGTTGTCATTAAGCCGTTTATAATTGAAAAGTTATCATCTAATACCTTCACTACTGGTGCAAGACAATTAGTCGTGCATGAGGCATTGGAGATCACGTTATCCTGTTCTTGATTATATGTGGTCTCATTCACACCCATTACAATTGTTTTGTCAACATGTTTTCCAGGTGCCGTTATGACAACCTTCTTGGCTCCTGCCTGTAAATGTAAACCAGCATCTTCTTGTGTTTTAAATTTTCCTGTTGCTTCTACAACTACATCGATATCATATTCTTTCCACGGTAATTTCTCGGGTTCACGTGCACTTGTTAAAGAAATTTTCTTCCCATCAACTTCCAAACTTCCATGAAGCGCTTTCACTTCTCTGTCAAAAATACCATGAACACTATCATACTTTATCAAATGTGCAAGTGTTTCTGGAGGATAACTTGCATTTACTGCGACAACCTCTATCTGATTATCTTTAATAGCTTGACGAAAGACCATGCGTCCAATTCGTCCAAATCCGTTAATTGCAATTCGGGTTTTACTCATTTGTAGTCCTCCTATATATGTTATACTCTTTTAGTTTTTTATCATAAATAGTATAACATAATTATATGAAAATGTGCTCAAAAGTTGATAAAAGCCTAGGAAAAATTATTCCTAGGCTTCTTTAGCTTCATTTACATTCCATTTTTTTAGCAGGTCTTCCAGCTGCCGATATGACTCTTGCTTTGTTCCATTGTTGTCAATAACAGCATCGGCAAGGTTTGCTTTCTCTTTAACAGAGATCTGAGCATTAATTCGTTGATATGCCTCTTCCTCTGAATATTCATCACGTTCCATTAGCCGTTGCACTTGAACGTCCTCATCCACGTATACAACAACTGTTTTGTCGACAAAATCAGTTAATTTGCTTTCAAATAGCAATGGAATATCAAGAACAACACATTCCGTTCCAGATTCTACATAGCCATCTCTTCTTACCAGCATCTTTTCTCTGACTGCAGGATGTACAATACCATTTAATTGTTTACGTTTTGATTCATCATTAAAGATAATATTTCCTAATTTTTTTCTATCTAGTGCCTTATCATCACGCAATATTTCTTGGCCAAATGTCTCTACGATTTGCTCATAGGCCTTCTCCCCTGGCATTACAACTTCACGTGATAGTTTATCCGCATCAACTACTGGAATATTAAAATCATCGAACATTAATGATATGGTGCTTTTCCCGCTTGCTATACTTCCCGTTAAACCGAGTACTAGTGCCATTGCTATACCTCACTTAAATTTTTGGCAGGATATACAAACGTGTGTACCACGTCCACCGATTTTCATTTTTACAATTGGCTTTCCGCAATTTTTACATGGTTGATTTTCTTGTCCATAAACAAATAGTTCTTGTTGAAACATTCCCATTTGGCCTTGTCCATTAACATAGGAGCGAATTGTTGTTCCACCTTGGCCAACTGCATCACTAAGTGTGATTATTGCTTGTTCTTGTATTACTTTCACTTCTCTTTTCGTTAACCTGCTTGCTTTTTTCAATGGGTGAATATTTGCTCTGAACAGTGTTTCATCAACATAAATATTCCCTAAGCCAGCAACAATATTTTGGTCCAATAATACCGCTTTAATAACGCGTTCAGTTTTTTTGAGTTTTTTATAAAAATAATCAAGTGTAAATTCTTCATCAAAGGGGTCAGGTCCTAATTGATTCAGTGGTTTATGATTGAATTCGTCACCTTTATTAAAAACATGCATAGTTCCAAATTTACGCACATCATTGTAACGAAGCTCTTCCCCATCAGTAAAGCTAAAAATAACGTGTGTATGCTTTTTCATTGGTTCTTCAGATGAGTGGACACTGTACTTTCCTTCCATACGTAAATGAGAGATAAGCACAGATTCATCAAGCTGAAATAACAAAAATTTTCCTTTACGTTTTATATCATAGATTGTTTGTCCAGTTAATAAATGCTTGAATTGTTCTGCATCATCAGGTCTTTTTATAATATTTGGCCATAGAACAGAAACATCTGCAATGGTTTTATTGATAACAAATCGTTTTAATGTTTTTTTTATTGTTTCGACTTCTGGTAATTCTGGCATGTTCCTGATTCTCCTTATTTTGCATCAAACCAGCTATCACCATATTCATAATCTACCTTCAGCGGGACAGACAATTCTATAGTATTCTCCATTATAGCTGGGACTATTTCTTTTAGTTTTTCAATTTCGCTCTTTGGTGCTTCTATAATTAACTCATCATGTACTTGTAATATTATACGTGCTTCCAATTTCTCGTCCATTAGCTTTTGATGTAAATCAATCATTGCTTTCTTAATAATATCCGCCGCACTGCCCTGGATGGGTGTGTTCATTGCCGTCCTTTCAGCGAAAGATCGCAAATTAAAATTTCTGCTCGTTATTTCTGGCAAATATCTTCTGCGCATCATGAATGTTGTAACATAACCCTGATGCTTTGCTTCCTGAACAATTTCATCCATATACTTTCTTACACCTGGATAACTTTCAAAATAGCGCTCAATAAACTGTTTCGCTTCCTTACGTGTAATGCCCAAACTCTGAGAAAG
This sequence comes from Virgibacillus salinus, assembly GCF_900102415.1. Taxonomy (NCBI): domain Bacteria; kingdom Bacillati; phylum Bacillota; class Bacilli; order Caryophanales; family Bacillaceae; genus Virgibacillus; species Virgibacillus salinus. The sequence goes on along the minus strand of NZ_FNKD01000002.1, from coordinate 103,992 downwards.
TCCATAATCACTTATCCCATAGACAATACCAAAGTTAACTGCTTTAGCTTGTCTGCGCATATTTGATGTCACGTCATCCTTTTCCACATGAAAAACATCCATCGCAGTTTGAGTATGGATATCGATATCGTTTTTAAATGCAGCAACTAACTTTTCATCTTTTGCAATATGTGCAAGCACACGTAGCTCAATTTGCGAGTAGTCAGCTGCAAACATTATCCAGTCCTCTTTTGCAGGTATAAATGCCTGGCGAATTTTACGTCCTTCCTCCAACCGGATCGGAATGTTTTGCAGATTTGGATCAATTGAGCTCAACCTTCCAGTTTGTGTTAATGCTTGATTGAACCGGGTATGAATTTTATTACTGTTACGATCCACCACTTTTAATAACCCTTCAATATAGGTTGATTGAAGTTTACCAAGCTGCCTATATAAAAGAAGCTTTGGGATAATTTCATGTTCCGATTCCAATTGCTCCAGGACATCTGCAGCAGTAGAATAACCAGTCTTAGTCTTTTTGATTACTGGGAGTTCCAGTTTTTCAAATAGTATAGGTCCTAATTGTTTAGGAGAATTTAAATTAAATTCTTCGCCCGCAAGTTCATAAACTTCATTCTCAATATTCTTCAAGCGCTCCTTAAGCGAAACTCCCATTGCCTCAAGTCTTTCTATATCAACCTGAACACCAGTATGCTCCATCTCACCTAAAATTAGTGCTAGCGGCATTTCTAATTCTTTAAGTAGTTCAAATTGCTCGTTCGCTTTCAATTGTTCTTCCATTTTATCTTTTACATTAAATAGTAAATTTGTTTTGCGGACAACATGCTCTGCCAATACATCCTGTTCCGGCACTTTCATTTTTGCACCTTTTCCGTATACTTCTTCATCAAATGAGACATCCGTTTCACCAGTCCGATGTCCAATAGCAGGGATATCATGGTTATTTTCAGATGGATTGAGTAAGTATGATGTCAAAAGCATATCAAAGGAAATCCCCTGAATATGTACACCTTCGTTCAGTAAAGCAACCAAAGTTTTCTTAGCATCAAAGACTATTTTGGATTTTGTTATATCCTCCGCCCATTTTTTAAACGCATTTGAGTTTAACGCTACAGTTGTTGGTATAAAATAGGCATTTGAACCATCAACTAGACCAAATCCTTCAATTGGAGCTTGGTGATAGTTCTCCTTAAGCATTTCCACTACCAATGCTGCATTTTTCTCAGTAAAAATCTCTTCAGTTACCTCGTTAAGAATGGTATAGTTAATTTCACTAAGACCTTGGGTAATATCATTTTCTTCGGTAGGATCACCAGTAAGTCTAGTTAACAAAGAAAGGAATCCCAAATCTTTAAAAATGGCACTTACATCTGATTGCTGATACCCTTCGTATGTAAGATCATCCGTTGAAATTTTTATCGGAGAATCACAATTGATTGTAACGAGCTGTTTACTCATAAATGCTTCAGATTTATGGTCGACTAGTTTTTCTTTTAACTTCTTTCCACTTACTTCATCCACGTGTTCGTAAACATTTTCAAGTGTGTGGTATTGCTTTATTAATTTTGTCGCTGTCTTTTGACCAACACCCGGAACACCTGGAATATTATCTGAACTATCACCCATTAATGCTTTAAGATCTATAATTTGATCTGGGTCTATTTCCATCTTTTCTTTCATGAACGATGGTGTATAAGATTCAACGTCACTTAGCCCCTTTTTCGTAAGGTTAACAGTAACTTCATCTGATACTAGCTGTAACAAATCCTTATCACCGGAAATAACCGTTACATCCCAATTATTGTTCTTACCCTGTTTTGAAAGTGTTCCGATAATGTCGTCCGCTTCATATTGGTCCAACTGATAATGTGGAATCTGAAAAGCATCCAACACTTCTTTTAATACAGGAAACTGTTCTGATAACTCAGGTGGAGTCTTTTGCCGGCCACCTTTATATTCTTTATATGTTTCATGACGAAACGTTGTCTTTCCTGCATCAAACGCAACTAACATATGTGTTGGCTTCTCATCCTCAAGAATTTTTAGCAACATTGTTGTAAATCCATAAACAGCATTTGTATAGACACCTTTATCATTATTTAATAATGGTAATGCAAAAAAGGCACGATATATAATGCTATTTCCATCAATTAAGACTAGTTTATTTGACATAGTAATCCTCCAATCATACCGTGAAATCACTAAACACATTTTATCATGGTACAAGCTTAAATGAAAAATTTACATCCGTTTTCTCATTTCATTCAATTCATCTTCCAATTTCCGAATTCGCTTCTGCATATTATATATAACAGGCAAGTATGCAATAACTATTATAATGATTACGCCAATATTACTTATGTCCAATTATCATTCTCCTTCACGAATCACTTTATGATAATAGTATAACAAAAAGGGACACGATTGTTCTTTAAATAACTTTTACAGGAAGGCTCAAACTGCTGTTACTTTGGCAAATATACATGAAACGTTGAACCATTGTTCGGTTCACTATCTACCGAAATCTTCCCCTCATGCACTTCTACAATATGCTTAACGATCGCAAGCCCTAATCCAGTTCCACCAGTATTTCTGCTTCGTGCTTTGTCAACACGATAAAAGCGCTCGAATATCCTTGGAATAGCTTCCTGATTAATTCCAATACCTGTATCTGATACCTGAATATGGACTTCATCTTCCGTATCTGTAACCGTTAGCTTTACTTCGCCCTCTTCTGACGTGTAACTTATAGCATTTGTAAGCAGGTTGATTACTATCTGCTTAATCCTTTCTTTATCAGCCTGTAGTGAGATACTATCGCCTACTTCGGCCGTTAACGAAATACCCTTTTGTTCAGCAGATTGTTTTATAATAGGTAATACTTCATCAACTAAATCATTCATATTGAGTGTTCTTCTAACTAACTTAAATTCATCTTTTTCCAGCCGTGATAAAGTTAATAAGTCTTCTATTAAACCCTGCAATCTTGTACTTTCATCGTTAATGATAATTAAGAAATTTTTTAGAGTTTCACTATCATTCATCGCACCATCCAGTAATGTTTCAGCAAACCCCTTAATTGAGGTAATTGGTGTTTTAAGTTCATGTGATACATTTGCAACAAAATCTTTTCGCATCAATTCAAGCTTTTTCAAATGTGTTATATCATATAACACTAGAACAGCACCTTTTAACATGTTACGTTCATTAAATATCGGGGCACCTACAATTTCTATGTATTTTTTATCTACTTCAATTACTTGCGTAAACGATTCCTTTACGTTTTTTTCATACAAAAAAGTTTGCTGTACGGTTTGATGGATTTTTTCGTTATCCAGCACTTCATAATACAGGAATCCATTATAATCATGGGGAACTCCGCCGAACATCGATAGGAATTTCCTATTAACTAAGTGTATATACCCTTTTTCATCAAGTAATACTAGTCCACTTTGTGTATTATCAATTACAGTGGATAATTGTTTTTCCTGCATTTGCTCCTGAATGGCAAATTCACTCAGGTTTCTTGCTAATATATTAATCTTATTACTGAGTTCTGCTACACTTCCACTTGAAGTATGGTGAATACGTGCACGATAATTCCCTTTTACGAGTTCATCAATCGTATTGGATGCCTTTTTTATTGGTTTCATATATTTGTCGTAAACATGAAGCATAATCAACAATAGGATAATATATTCCACTGTTAAGATAGAACCAAGAATAATATATTCATTTGTAAGTTGACTTAAAACAGCTCCCGAAACAAAAACAAGTATTAGAAGCCCCATAATGTATGCAAATAAAGGTCTTGAAAATATAACTTTCATTACTTCGGTTCCTCCAATTTGTATCCCAGCCCCCGAACTGTTTTAATATATGCTGGTTTTTTCGTGTCTGGTTCAATCTTTTCACGTAAATGACTTACATGAACATCGACAATCCGCGTATCTCCAACAAAATCATAGTTCCACACCGCACTTAGCAGCTGATCTCTTGATAAAACTTTATCTTTATGTGCAGCAAGATAATACAAAAGTTCAAATTCTTTCCTGGTAAATGTTAACGTGGTATCATTCATTTCTGCCTCATAACGATCAGGATATATAAATAATTCTCCAATTCGTATTGAAGTAAAATCAGTTTCTTCGGATTTTTGTGATCGTCTCAAGATAGCCTTGATACGAGCTACAACTTCTTTAGGACTGAATGGTTTTGTAAGGTAATCATCTGCACCTAATTCTAAACCTAAAACCTTGTCAAATTCGTCATCCTTTGCCGTTAGCATTAGAATAGGTGTATCGATTTTATTATTACGTAAATGTCTGCAGACGTCCATTCCGTCCATTTCCGGAAGCATCAAGTCCAGCAGAATGAGGTCATAACTAGATTCCTTCGCTTTTTGAATAGCCTGCAGTCCATCATATGCTTCATCTACTTCAAAGCCTGCTTGTTCCACATTAAATTTTAAAAGCGTAACGATTGATGCTTCGTCATCGACAATAAGAATTTTTTTCCTCATCAATAGTCCCCATTTCTATAAAACGTATAATAAATTAATCATACATTGAACTGACAACAATGTGAATATGTTAGCATGTAAAGAATAATTTACAAAGAGCTGTATTTCATTAGGTTCGTTATTCTATTTGATTTTCTGGATAGGAGCTCTATTAAGTTTCTTTTTGGCTGATAAATCCTTTTCATGTTGAAAAGATTAGCCAATTAGAAAACTTAGCATTGTTAATGGGTTCTTTATGAAAGTGTATTTTGCTTTATTAGAACAGCCCTTATACTTTGGAGTGTAAGCCTAAACGGGGGCACTTATGCAATAAGAAAGAATTTATACTTTTTTAACTGCAAAAAAATACTACCACTACAATAGTGATAGTATTCACCTGTTTAAAAGAAGTTTTCAAGAGAAGCACCTGTTATGGATTCAGGCTCGTATGCCGGACATACATGAAGCTTGCCATGTAAAATTTTATCACCTTCAGTATCATATCCGACTACAGATAATGTTATTTGATGGTTTTCCTGATCAATTGCAATTATTTCCAGCGTAATTTTTACTTCCGAGTAATGAAAAACAGGTTTTGGAAATGTCATTTCATGCTGTGTAATATGACTCCCAGGCCCAGGTAAATGCATTGACACAATGGAAGATACTGCTCCAAATAACATAACTGATGGTACGATCGGCTGTTGATAAGCTGTTTGTGATGCATAATCATGTTGAATGTATAATGGATTTGCATCATTTGTTAATCCTAAATATAATAACAAATCTCTATCTTCTATAATATGTGATGCTGTGTAGGAATCACCAATTTGTAAATCGTTAATTTTCTTGCCAAGCTTTCTCTTTTTACCAATCACGTCATCACCCCCATATATGTAAGCGTTTACTATTATACCAAAAAAAAGAAGTTAACGCCATACTATTATAGTTTAACATGGTATTTATAAAAGCGTATTTCACTTTCCTTAATTGCTTAAAAACTTGGCTTCTCGCCAAGCTATAATGGCGAAAAGTCTAGTTGCGCTTATGAGTAAGAAAGGATTTATAGCTTACTTAACTGCTAAAAAAACTTCTTTTTACCTTTATATATGCGTAAAAAGAAGCTTTTACCAGAGATTACTCTAATACATTAAGAACATTTTTAACTGATTCTGCTGATTTATTCAATGCAGATTTTTCCTCTTCTGTTAGGTCTAACTCGATGATATCTTCAATTCCTCTACCACCTAATATCGTTGGAACGCCAAGATAAATATCTTTATAGCCATATTCACCTTCTAAATATGCTATTGATGGGAGTACACGACGTTGATCTTTGAGGATTGCTTCAGCCATTACAGTTAAAGAAGCAGCTGGTGCATAATATGCACTGCCATTACCCAGTAGGCCAACAATCTCCCCGCCGCCTTTACGAGTACGTGCAACTATTTCATCAAGACGCTCTTTTGGAATTAATTTTTCTAATGGAATTCCGCCTGCATAGGAATAGCGGATTAATGGAACCATGTCATCTCCGTGGCCACCAAGAACAAACCCTGTTATATCTTTTACAGAAATGTTTAGCTCCTCGGCAACAAATGTACGAAAACGACCTGTATCAAGTACACCTGATTGACCAATAACACGTTCTTTAGGGAAACCAGATTCTTTAAATGCCGTATATGTCATCGCATCTACAGGGTTTGACAGTACAACAATAATAGAATCTGGAGCATATTTTGCAATATCGCCGGCAACAGATTTCATAATTTTAGCATTTGTATTTACTAAATCATCACGGCTCATACCAGGTTTACGGGCGATACCTGCTGTAATGATTACAAGGTCCGAGTCTTTTGTTTCTTCATAATTTGCAGTTCCGGTAACCTTTGCATCAAAGCCCTGTACAGGACTAGCTTCAAGCATATCCAATGCTTTACCCTTTGTTGGATCTTCCATATCCGGAATATCAACCAATACTACGTCCCCTAGTTCCTTTTGCGCCATCATCAAAGCAGTAGTAGCTCCAGTAAAACCAGAGCCGATAACAGAAATCTTTTTACGTTTGATAGCCATTGTTATTCCCCTTCCAATAAGAAATTTACAATATAGTTACACTTATACAGTATGACAGCAGTTTTACCTTTACAACTGCCAAAATCTATAAACTGCGAACAATACAATAGCCGTACCCGGTCAATAAATATCTGACCGGGTACTTCAACTATTGTTATTAATCCATATTTTTGATTAGTTCATCACCGAATTCAGATGTTTTAACTTCTTTTGCACCATCCATCATTCTGGCGAAATCATATGTTACAACTTTAGAACCAATTGTTTTATCCATTGCTTTTGTAATAAGATCTGCAGCTTCTCTCCATTCAAGATGTTCAAGCATTAATACAGCTGAAAGAATTACTGAAGATGGATTAACCTTATCCATTCCTGCATATTTAGGTGCAGTACCATGTGTTGCTTCAAAAATTGCATGACCAGTATCATAGTTGATATTCGCTCCTGGAGCAATTCCAATTCCGCCAACTTGTGCTGCTAAAGCATCAGAAATGTAGTCACCATTAAGATTCATTGTAGCAACAACATCAAATTCTTTAGGACGAGTTAGGATTTGTTGAAGAAAAATGTCAGCAATTGCATCTTTTACAAGCAATCTTCCTGCAGCTACGGCTTCATCCTGTGCCTTGTTTGCTGCATCTTTACCATCTTTTTCAACTATACGGTCATATTCTGCCCAAGTAAATACTTTATCACCATACTCTTGTTCAGCAACTTCATATCCCCAAGCCTTAAATGCACCTTCCGTATATTTCATGATGTTACCTTTATGTACTAGAGTAACACTTTTACGTCCCTCATTTAGCGCATACTCGATGCTTGAACGAACTAAACGTTTTGTTCCCTCTTCAGATACTGGTTTCACACCAATTCCTGAAGTTTCTGGAAAGCGGATATTGTTAACATCCATCTCATTTTTCAAAAAGTTAATTACTTTTTTCGCTTCTGCAGACCCTTTTTGCCACTCTATCCCTGCATAAATATCCTCTGTATTTTCACGGAAAATGACCATGTCAACATCTTCAGGACGTTTAACTGGTGATGGAACACCGTCAAAATAGCGCACGGGACGTAAACAAGTGAATAAATCCAATTCCTGACGCAAAGCAACGTTTAACGAACGAATACCGCCGCCGATTGGTGTTGTTAGTGGGCCTTTGATTGCAATTTTATATTTATCAATCATGTCAAGTGTGTCTTGTGGAAGCCACTCACCAGTTTTATCATAAGCTTTTTGACCAGCGTAAACTTCAGTCCACTCAATTTCTTTTTCACCGTTATACGCCTTCTTAACGGATGCTTCGATTACTTTTCGTGCTGCAGCCCAGATATCTGGTCCAGTACCGTCACCCTCGATAAATGGAACTATCGGACGGTTCGGAACACTCATCTTTCCGTTCTCAACTGTAATTTTTTCTCCTTGTGTCATAAAAAAATACCTCCTAGTCATCTTCATACATGATTATTTTATCATAAATACACTATGTCTTGGTAACAGCCGATTAGAGTAGCGACCTGTATGATTCAGACCTGACTTAGGGCGTTCACGTACAGGCCCTTATCTCTATCAAGTTCTAGCGATCTTCAATCGGTTTGTAATCTTGTGTTTTTGGACCAATATATTCAGCTCTTGGGCGAATTAAACGGTTGTTATCATACTGTTCAAGAATATGAGCTAACCATCCGGAAACACGGCTTGTAGCAAAAATTGGTGTGAATAAATCATGGTCAATCCCTAGGCTATGATAAACAGAAGCTGAATAAAAATCAACATTTGCCGGGAGACCTTTTTCTTCTTTAATAAAGTCTTCAATTTTCACAGACATGTTATACCATTTTGATTGTCCACTTGTTTTGGTTAATTCTTTTGACATACGTTTCAAGTGTTTCGCTCTTGGGTCACCATTCTTATATACTCGATGTCCCATTCCCATAATTTTCTCTTTGTTTGCTATTTTTTCTTTAATATGCGGAATTGCATTTTCCTCGTCGCCAATATCAGTTAACATTTTCATAACTCGCTCATTGGCACCACCATGTAATGGTCCTTTTAATGCGCCAATTGCAGCTGTTACACCAGAATAAATATCTGATAATGTTGCTACACATACTCTTGCTGTAAATGTAGAAGCATTTAGTTCATGATCAGCATGAAGTACTAAAGCTTTATTAATTGCTTCAACTTCAACATCTTTTGCTTCTTCACCATTTAACATGTACAAGAAGTTAGCCGCAAAGCCTAATTCTTTTTTGGGTTTAACTGGTTCTTTTCCTTGGCGGATACGAGCAAACGCAGTAACGATGGTAGCGATTTTAGCTTGCAGACGCAGTGCTTTTCGCTTATTTGCTGCTTCCTCCATCACATCTGACTCTTCATCATATAATCCAAGTATTGATACTGCAGAACGCAGTGCAGCCATTGGATGAACTGTTGACAAATCATAGGAACGCAAATGATCGATAACAGCTTCAGGTAACTCCATATTGGATGCTAAGTCAGCTTTAAAAGTATCAAGCTCTGATTTTGTAGGTAGTTTTAGATTCCATAATAAATAAACTACCTCTTCAAAACTTGAATTCTCTGCTAAATCGTCAATTCTATAACCAACATATGTTAGTTGATCATCGATAATAGAACTAACCGACGACTGAGTTGCGACAACTCCTTCAAGCCCTTTAGTGGTTGTCATAACAAACCCTCTCCTTTTTCTATTAATTATTCACTGAATTAGAATAAATTAACTATTAATTACATTTGACAATATTCTTACAATATAACATTGTCATCCCCATGAACAATTATAAAGTATTATGAACTCAATGTGAATTGAAACCGATTAAATTCGCCAATAATTTTATATAAGCAAACTATAACATCAGCTCCTTATTCTGTTTTACTACCTTAATTAACTGTTCTATGTCTATTTTTCCATTCTTTATCATATGTAACATAGTAAACGTATGAAATGATGTATATGGAGGGTTTGAATTGTACAAGCATAAACTTTATCAGTTATTAAGGTTCTCCATAGTGATTTTTACCTTTGTAGCTATATATTTTATCCTCCAATTAACAGTTCCATCTTTTTATCCATTCCTTCTTGCGATCGTACTATCATTATTTATGAATCCGTTCGTTACATTTTTGGAAGAAAGAATAAGGATACCACGTGTAATTGCTACTCTTATGGTAATGGTTGTTGCCTTTTTAATTTTGATTGGACTCCTAATTTTTATTATTACGGAATTAATTCAAGGAACAACATACTTAGCAGAGAATATTCCAACTCACTTTCGCACATTTATATTTATTATGGAGGATTTAATAAATGAATACCTCTTACCTTTATATCATAAACTTACTTCATTTTTTCATACATTAAATCCCACCCAGCAGGAAACCATTAGTACTAATTTGAAACAGATTATTAATCAACTTGCTTCATTAGGAACAAATTTCCTGCAGAATATATTATTACAGATTCCAGTCACATTAACTTTATTGCCTGGATCCCTTACTTTATTTATATTTACTATAATTGCAACTTTTATCATCACAAACGATTGGAATAATCTTGTTCAATCATTTAAAAAAATGATACCCGAAACTGTACATGAAACTAGCATGAACATTTGGAATCATTTGCAAAAAGCCATGTTTGGTTTTTTAAAAGCACAATTATTACTCATCTCGATATCAGCCTTCATCATTTTTGTTGGGCTGATTATTCTGAAGGTTGAATATGCATTAACAATTACATTGATAGCTGCACTTGCTGATATTCTCCCACTCGTTGGTACTGGAATCATATTTATTCCATGGATTCTCTATTTATTTTTAACAGCAAACTACTCACTCACTATTTCAATAACAATTTTATATATGATTGTGGTAGTTCAACGGCAACTTTTCGAACCAAAAATATTATCCAGTAATATAGATTTAAATCCACTTGCAGCACTTGTAGCTTTGTTTGCAGGCATACAAATTTGGGGTGTTTCAGGGTTATTTATCGGACCCATTCTATTAATTATTGGCAACGCTTTTTACCAAGCGGGCGTTTTTAATCAGATAGGACAGTTTATAAAAGGTCCATAAATTATTCTACCATTTTCGGTAGATGATTTTTCCTTTGTTTATCCGATCCTTGAAGAATCGTTGAAGCATTAACTTAAAAGGTCCTCTTGTAAACGGAAGAACCAGCGTAAATCCAACAGCATCTGTTATAAAGCCAGGTGAGAATAAAAAAACAGCTCCGACAAAAATACAAATACCATCTACTATTTCATGAGCCGGTACCTGACCATAGCTCATTGACTGCTGTGCGCGATTCCAAGTATCAATTCCTTGATTCTTAGCAATTGTCACTCCTACAACACCGGTAAGTAAAATTAAGCCAACAACCCACCAAGGACCAATAATGCCGCCAATCCAAATAAACACTCCAATTTCCATCGCAGGTAAGATTAGAAGTGCCAGTAACAACCAACGCATAGATTTCACCCTTTCTTACATCCTATGTGTAGAAAAAGAAGGGGTAACCCCTTCTTTTTCTACACTCTATTTCATGTAACTATAATATATAAGACCTGTGAAATAATTATCAACCATTAAAACCCCATTCAGCTTCAACGTACATAACGTACTAGTTCCGATTGCGCCACAAGACGTAGCGTTTTCACGATTCACAGCAACTGATGGACTTCCTTCTTAATTTTTACGATAATTCAACGTCGAATCGATTTCGCTCCTCACATATCCTTTGTCTCATACGGATTTAAAGGAGATCGACTAAAACTGCCACTTTGCGTGGCAATGTCGAGGATCGGGCGCAGTCCATATATCGCTTCACCTCTTCAGCTTTTGAGACTACAGTACACTTGCATGTCCTTTGTATATATCGCCTTTTGCGCCGTCGATCGTAATATCTTCACTATCTTCAATTAGATTGAATACATCTTTAACACCGACAATTACCGGAATTCCAAGACTTAACCCGACAACAGCAGCATGAGAAGTCAAACCACCTTCCTGCGTCACAATTCCACTTGCTTTTTCAATTGCTTCCATCATGTCACGGTCAGTTCCATAAGTTACAAGTATGTCATTTTCACCCAGTCTTTCTATGGCATCCTTAGAATTTTTGGCGACTATTGCTTTACCATATGCGTTACCACGGCCTATTCCTTGTCCTTTAGCCATAACATCACCTATCACATGCACTTTCATTAAGTTAGTTGTGCCACTTTCACCAACTGGAACACCTGCTGTAATAAGAACTCTGCTACCACGCTCAAAGAGGTTAGTACTTAATCCTCTATCAACTGCAATGTCCAGCATTTCATCAGTGGAGCGTGCTTTTTGTCCCATGATTGAATGAACACCCCAAACCAAGGCAAGTTGACAGTTAACTGATTCTGAAAAAGTTACTGCAACTATAGGTGACTTTGGACGATACTTTGATATCATTCGAGCAGTGTGGCCGCTTTCAGTTGGGGTAATAATTGCACCAACAGACAAATTCATAGCTGTGTGTGTGACCGACTGACTAATCGCATCTGTTATTGTCATATCAACGGATTTTGAACGATTAGTTAGTATCATTTTATGATCCAGGCCTGACTCAGCCTTTAAAGCGATGTTACTCATTGTTTGAACAGATTCTACTGGGTAATTTCCTGCAGCAGTTTCCCCAGACAACATGATTGCGTCAGTTCCATCAAAAATTGCATTGGCCACATCAGATGCCTCCGCACGAGTAGGTCTAGGATTACGCTCCATCGAATCAAGCATTTGTGTAGCAGTTATTACCGGTTTACCTGCTGTGTTACATTTCCTTATTAAATCCTTTTGTACTAAAGGAACATCCTCAGGCGGTATTTCCACACCCAAGTCTCCACGAGCAACCATTAATCCATCACTTACTTCAAGGATTGATTCTATATTATCTACACCCTCTTGATTTTCTATTTTAGGAATTATTTGAATCTGTGTAGCATTATGCTTTTCCAATAACTCTCTTATTTCTAGAATATCTGACGGACGACGAACAAATGATGCCGCAATAAAATCTACACCCTGCTCAATTCCAAATTCAATATCCTTTGCATCTTTTTCTGTTATACCAGGGAGGTTCACCTTTACATTTGGAACATTAACACCTTTTTTATTTTTTATCGTACCTGAATTCAATGGTTTAGTTTTAATTTCCTTATTTGAGTAGTCAATTCCGAGTACTTCCAACTCAATTAATCCATCATCCAAAAGTATTTTTGACCCAACATGCACATCATCAATTAGACCTTGGTACGTAACTGAAAAACGCTCTGAATTACCCACTATTTCATCCATTGATACATAAACAGGTTTATCCTCAATTAACTCTGCTTCTCCATTTTCAAAAGAACCTGTTCTGATCTCCGGTCCTTTTGTATCTAAAAGAACAGCAGTTGTTTTCCCTAGCTTTTCCGATGTCTCTTTAACACTTCTAATACGATGCCCATGTTCTTCGTAGTCACCATGGGAAAAATTCAGACGCGCAACGTTCATTCCTGATTCTATCAATTGTTCAAGTATTTCTGTCGACTCAGAAGCTGGTCCAATCGTACAAACAATTTTTGTTTTTCGCATTCTGTTTCCTCCTTCACTGTCGTTATATCGATAATTCTTTCGATAATTGGTACATATCATTATTAATTGTATGTTTTTCTGATAATACTCCTACAATATCATGATCGACAATCTGATTGTTTTGAATCCCGACCATTCTCCCACCTTTACCAGATAGTAGTAAGTCCACTGCCATTGCACCAAGTCGGCTAGCCAAAACTCGATCAGAGGCTGTTGGGGATCCGCCACGCTGAATATGGCCTAAAACAGTTACTCTTGTTTCCAGATTTGTTTCCTCTTGGATACGTTCTCCATATGCAAAGCCGCTGCCAACACCTTCAGCTAATATGATGATACTGTGTTTTTTCCCTCGTTCATGCCCACGATTAAGCCGTAAGATTACATCTTGAAAGTCATCTGATTTTTCAGGAATAAGAATACTTTCGGCACCATCTGCAAGTCCAGCCCATAATGCCAGATCTCCTGCATCCCTGCCCATGACTTCAATAACATATGTACGTTCATGTGAAGTTGCAGTATCACGTATTTTATCAATTGCTTCAATAATTGTATTCAATGCCGTGTCAAATCCAATCGTAAAATCCGTTCCAGGAATATCATTATCGATTGTACCTGGAACACCTATACAAGGGTATCCTTTCTCACTGAGCTTTTGAGCACCTCGAAAACTGCCGTCACCACCAATTACAATCAACCCTTCGATATCATGCTTCCTCAGCTGTTCAATACCTTTTTGCTGGCCTTCATCAGTTTTAAACTCCTCACAACGTGCAGAACGCAATACAGTTCCTCCACGTTGAATTATATCTCCCACAGATCCAACATCCATTTTATCAATATTACCGTCTATTAGACCTTGAAAGCCGTTTTTAACTCCGTATATTTCCATATCATGAAAAATAGATTTTCTTACAACAGCACGAATTGCAGCATTCATTCCAGGTGCGTCACCACCGCTCGTTAATACACCAATTTTCTTCATTCTTTCACCTCATATATTATTTGTTTATTTTTAGAAAACCTGGTATTCGCCAAGCAATAATGGCGAGTGCCTTAGTTGCGCTTTATGCAGTAAGAATGTATTTAAACTTTCTTATCTGCCAAAGATAATTGGAAATAGAAAAATATCAATTATTTAAGCCATATTAAAACAAAAGCGCAAGCGCCTGCTCAGCGCTGCGGGTAGTTCGACGTTGGCGCGCAAAGCGGCGGTCTTAGTCTATCTTCCTTTCCCCGAGATTAGATGAACTTGACTGATCGCCAATGATGGCGAAAGTCAAGATGAATCTTATGCTTGGAAAGCGAAAAGGATACATGAAGAGCGTAAGCTGCCCCACAGGACGTGGGGTAGTTCGACGTTGCCACAGGATGTGGTGGTTTTAGTCGAACACCCTTTATTTCTTATCGTAGACACGGGGAGGGAAGTCCACTAGGCGCTATGCGCTGGCCAGTGAGAACGCCACGTCCTGTGTCGTCAACCGCAATAGTACATCCTGTACTTCGAAGCTGGACGTGGCTGATTCGGGAGTCCAGTTATCCACAGCACTTAAATTTTATAGTTTCCTAAACAATGACTAAAAGGTTGACAATTGTCAACCTCATTAATCGTCTATATCTCTTTATATTCACCAATTTGTTTATATTTTTCCCATCTCTTCTCAAGTAATTCATCCGACTGCAGTACTCTTAATTCTTTAAGGGATTTCTCTAATACATGATTGATATTTTCAGCCTGGAGCTTCACATCACGATGTGCACCACCCTTTGGCTCGTCAATTATTTGATCAATAACACCAAGTTTCTTCAAATCATAGGAAGTAATTTTCATCGTTTCTGCTGCTTTCTTCGCAAGACCGGAATCCTTCCACAATAAAGCCGCTGCTCCTTCTGGTGAAATAACCGAATATGTTGAGTTCTCAAGCATATGGATATGATCTCCAACACCTAATCCCAACGCTCCACCACTTCCACCTTCACCAATGACAATGCAGACAATCGGAACAGTAAGTCCAGCCATTTCCATTAAATTGTGAGCAATCGCTTCACTCTGTCCACGTTCTTCCGCTGCTTTACCAGGATATGCTCCTTTTGTATCGATAAAACTAATAATCGGACGGTTAAACTTTTCCGCCTGACGCATATGTCTTAACGCTTTTCGATATCCTTCAGGGTGGGGCATGCCAAAATTTCGATGAATATTTTCTTTTGTACCCTTTCCACGCTGATGACCAATTACGGTCACAGGATTACCTTGATAAAGTGCTATTCCAGAGACAATGGCAGCATCATCACCATATAAGCGATCGCCATGGAATTCTATGAAGTCTGTAAATATTTCTTCAATATAATCCAACGTTGTTGGCCGTTCCTGATGCCTTGCCATTTGTACACGATCCCATGGCTGCAGATTACCATAAATATCATCTTCCAATATCTCCAGGCGTTTCTCAAGTGTAGTTATTTCTTCCGTTAAATCCATTTCACTATCTTCTGTAAACCCTTTTAACTCAGCAATCTTCTCTTTGAGATTAACGATTGGCTTTTCAAAATCAAGCACTTGTTTCATGAGGTTTCTCCACCCTTTCCATGCATTATAAGTAATGTGGTTAGGAGGGATTTCACTTCATGACGATGAACAACTTTATCAAGCTGGCCATGCTTTAATAAAAATTCAGCCGTTTGAAAATCATCTGGAAGTTTTTCACGAATCGTTTGTTCAATAATTCGTCGACCGGCAAATCCTATTAAAGCTCCCGGTTCTGCGAAATTATAGTCACCCAATGAAGCAAAACTCGCGGAGACACCACCAGTAGTTGGATGTGTCATTACCGAAATCATTAAACCTCCTGCTTCGGAAAATCGCTTAATTGCTATAGAAGTTTTTGTCATTTGCATAAGGCTTAGAACACCTTCCTGCATCCTAGCACCACCAGAAGCAGTAAATATAATTAAAGGCAATGACTCATCTTTAGCATTCTCAATTGCACGAGCGATTTTTTCACCCATTACTGACCCCATACTACCCATTCGAAAACTAGCGTCCATGACGCTGAAAGCTGTAGGTTGTCCGTTAATTGAGCCTTTACCAGTTACCACACCTTCATTAAGCCCTGTTTTAATACGGTCTTTTTCTATTTTTTCCTCATACCCTGGAAATTCTAACGGGTTAGTGGTTGTCAATTGTTTGTCCCATTCTTCAAAAGTACCCTCATCAAATAGACTTCCGATACGTTCCCAGGCTGTTAATGATTGATGATAATCACAATTAGGACAGACATTTACGTTTTTTTGCATTTCTTTTCGATAATATATTTTATGACATCCACTGCATTTCTTCATTAGTCCTTCTGGTACCTCGAGTTTACCCTGTTCACTCGGGATAGAAGCGTATTTTTTTTTCTTCTTACCAAAAAAATCCTTAAGCAAGGTAATTCCTCCTTTTCTAACAAACCCAGACAACAAGCAGGAAGTAAAACCTTCATGTCGTTTTCATATACTATAACGAATAACATCTAAAAAAGGTGTCATAAATCGTCGATAAAATAATTATTTTCTCATTGACAATTTATCAAATAACTCCTCTATCATCTCATAATTCCTTGTTTTATAGAGTTGAATAAGCTCCAGGTAAAATGCTTCTTCATAAGATAGTTTAGCAATAGTATAAGAAAACTCATCCATTAATTGCCACACCTTTGCAAGCAACAAATTATCTGCTTTCTCAAATAAATAGTTAAAAAATGAAACATGCTTCTCAATAGGCTCTAATTCGCTATCATGAATAAAAGTGTGTAATTGATGTATATCATTGTTATTAATACGATGATATGCAATCTTGGCTACTTCTTTTTCCATTACCTTTTTTGCAACCAGCAGATCCTTTTTCGTGTTGTTCTCCTTTAAGATAAATGATGATAGCAATTCAACTGTTTGATATGGGCGATATGTGCTTAAATAAGTGCCTTCACCACGCCTCGTTTCAATTAATCCTAAAAGCTCCATTGCTCTTAATGCTTCTCGAACGGAAGACCTACCTGCCTGTAATTTATCCGTTAGTTCACGTTCAGATGGGAGTTTATTCCCAGGCTCTAAATCGTTACTGTCAATATACTTACGAATTTCCTGTAAAACGCCTTGATATACTTTTTGTTTAGGTGACATGGACACAGCCATGAACCACTCCCTTAAGCATGTGAATTATTTCGTATTAATGTGTGTCAGCTTTCTTGTCTTTTCGGCCACGCTTTCTGGATCAACATGAATTCTGGCAACACCAGACTCCATTGCAGCACGTGCCACACTGGACGCTACAAGAGGTGCCACCCTCGAATCAAATGGAGCTGGAATGACATAATCAGCATTTAACTCTTCTTCAGTTATTAAAGATGCAATCGCTTCTGCAGCTGCAACTTTCATTTTTTCATTAATGCGGGTTGCTCTGACATCTAATGCCCCACGAAATATTCCTGGGAATGCAAGCACATTATTTACCTGATTTGGAAAGTCGGAACGTCCTGTCCCAATTACTTTCGCACCTGCTTCTTTTGCTTCATTGGGCATGATTTCAGGATCAGGATTCGCCATTGCAAAAATAATTGGATCATCGTTCATCTTTTTAATCATGTCCTGCGATAACAACCCACCAACAGAAACACCAATGAAGACATCTGCACCCTCTAACATTTCTTCTAATGAACCTTCTTTATTATCTTTATTAGTCATTTTAGCAACTTGATCTTTTACATCATTCATTCCATAGGATCTACCTTCAAAGATTGCACCTTTGGAATCACACATAATCATATCACGAACGCCGAAGTTGTATAATAATTTTATAATAGCAATACCTGCGGCTCCAGCACCATTCGCTACAACTTTAATTTCAGAGAATGATTTGCCGATTAATTTAAGTGCATTAATTAAACCGGCAACAGTCACTATCGCTGTACCATGCTGGTCATCATGAAATATTGGTATATTCATTTCTTTTTTTAATCTTTCTTCAATAATAAAACAATTTGGTGCAGCAATATCCTCTAAGTTAACTCCTCCGAAAGTTGGTTCCATTAGTTTAACAGTTTGAACAATTTCTTCTACGTTATTTGATGCCAAACAAATTGGAAAAGAATCAACACCAGCAAAGCTTTTGAAAAGTACTGACTTCCCTTCCATTACCGGCATTGCTGCTTCTGGGCCTATGTTACCTAAACCCAGTACAGCAGAACCATCACTTACAACAGCCACCATATTGCCTTTCATGGTATAATCGTATACTGTTTCTTTACGATCATAAATTTCTTTACATGGCTCTGCAACACCTGGTGAATACGCTAAACTTAAATCTCTTGCATTACGAACTGGTACCTTTGATTCCGTGGATATTTTTCCTTTATTCACTTTGTGCATATGCAGTGCTTCGTCTCTTAAGTTAGACACGTGGATCACTCCTTTATGTAGTAGAAATTGTTGTATGTTTATTCATATGGTGGTCTGACCACTTAACTATTTAATTATAACAGATGGGAAAATTGTGTAAAGAAGAAAGAAACGTGACAGCATCCATCAGAACGCGGTTAACTGTCATACCCTTGCAGTTCATCCAATACTACATTATCATCACCAAAATGGTTGCGTAACAATACTAAACATTGATTATTAGGATTAATCAAGTAATCATTTGATAATTGATACGTTGATTTATTCATTTGATGATAGACTATAATTGATGTTCCCCCTTTGTATTCATTTGCTATTTTTTTAATGGTTGTCAATGCATTCTCACTATTTTGCTCAGTTAGTTTAATAAATAATCTTTGTTTTTCATTTAGTTCCCATGCTTCCTCGTCAAACGCTTCAATCCTGGATATAATACATTGTATCTTATCATTTCTTTTTTCAATTTTTCCAGTAAATGTAATGATTGCTTCTTCAGAAAGCCAACGGTGAACATCTCGGTATAAATCCGGAAAAATAACCGCCTCCATATCACCTGTTTCATCACCAATTGTGACAAAAGCCATCGATTCTCCACGTTTGGTGCGGATAGTTTTAATAGACTGGACAATACCAACACTTTTCAGATTTTTCTTCCCAACCAATTTTTGCGCCCTGGTCACAGATACATGGTCATATGCTGTCAGAATACTGCGGTATTTTTTCAAAGGGTGACTGGAAACATAAATACCAAGCAATTCTTTTTCGTCACTCAGTTTTTTCATTAAACTAAAATCCTCTATATCGACATAATCAGCTTCCAAGTCAAGCTTTTCCTGGAATAGGTTTGATTGGTCAGTAAATTCCTTAAATAACTCTCCTTGCTCCATAGCCTGATCTATCGACGCCAAGAGACTTGCACGATTCCAATGAAATTCATCAAAAGATCCTGCCATGATAAGCGTTTCTAGTGTTTTTCTATTGATTAACTTTAAAGAAACACGTAAACAAAAATCAAATAGACTTTTGAACGGCCCTTCTTTTCTAACCCTAATAATTTCTTTAATAACCTGATTTCCAATACCTTTGATAGAATGTAGTCCCATTCTTACACTGTCTTGCTCGACAACATATTTGCCAAAGCTTTTATTAATTGCAGGTCGTGCTAAAGTTATCTCCATCTCTTTTAGTTCCTTCATATATAGATGTAACTTATCCTGTTGACTGGCAACAGAACTTAACAACTCTGCAAAGAAACTCTCAGGGTAATGCGCTTTTAAATAAGCAAGCTGATAAGAAATCCTGCTATATGCAACAGCATGGCTCCGGTTAAAACCATAATTTGAAAATTTTACAATCCACTTAAATATTTCATCAGCGACATTTTCTGTATAACCATTCTTTAAACATCCCTGAATAAAAGCCTCTCTTTGCTGTTCCATAATTGTTTGTTGTTTTTTACTTACAGCTCTACGTAAAATGTCAGCCTTACCTAATGAGAACCCAGCAATCTGATGGGCGATTTGCATAATCTGCTCCTGATAAATTAATACGCCATACGTTTTTTCTAAAATAGGAGCAAGGTCGGGGTGTGGATAATCAACCTTTTCCTGTCCATGTTTTCGATTAATGTAAACAGGTATATTTTCCATTGGACCAGGTCGATATAAAGCATTTACAGCTACAATATCTTCAAATGATGTTGGACTAAGTCTTGTTAGAACCTGCTTCATCCCCTGTGATTCAAGCTGAAAGACACCATTCGTTTTCCCTCTTTGCAACAATGCATATGTACTAGGGTCTTCATCCGGTATTTCGGTTAACTGGATAGTTTGCTTGGATGTATATTTAATTGTTTTAATGATCCGTTCCAGTAGTGTTAAATTACGCAACCCTAAAAAGTCCATTTTTAATAGGCCAATTGCTTCCAAGTCATTCATGGGAAATTGAGTTAAACTTGTATCATTTGCCCCTAATGTTAACGGCACATCTTCAACTAATGCTTCGTCGCTTATTACGACACCAGCAGCATGTGTCGAAATATGTCTTGGCAGGCCCTCCAACTTTGTTGCTATGGCAAAAAGTGCCTTCAGTTTAGTTGATTGCTTTATGTATTGCTGCAAATCAGGTGAATCCTTTACATACTCTACTATGGTGTTTTTGGCCTGAACAGGAATTTCTTTTAACACAAAGTAGGCATCCTGCTGGTCAATTCCTATAGTCTTAATCAGTTCGCGTAACAATGAACGGGCTGCAAACGTACCAAATGTTATAATCTGAGCAACGTGTTCCTCACCATATTTATTTCGCACGTAATCAATCACTTCGTCACGTCGATGATCAGAGAAGTCGATATCAATATCAGGCATTGTTACACGTTCAGGGTTTAGAAACCGTTCAAATAATAGATCATATTTAATTGGATCAACTTCTGTAATTCCAAGTACGTAAGCAACTACAGACCCAGCTGCTGATCCACGCCCAGGTCCTACTAAAATGTCATTCATTTTTGCATATGCAATAAAATCCCATACAATTAAGAAGTAATCACTGAACTGCATTGATTGAATAGTATTTAATTCATATCTTAAACGTTCAGCAATTTTGTCTGTAACAAATTCATATTTTTGTTCGGCATTAATCCAACACATTTTCTCAAGATATGTATGAGTATCCAGCTGATCTGGAACCGGATAAGATGGTAACATTCTTCTTTCGAAATCAAACGTAACATTACACTTATCTTTAATTAAATCAGTTGTAGTAAGTACTTCTGGCCAAAACGATTTAAAAAGTTGTTCCATTTCAGTGGCTGATCGTAAATGGCGTTGTTTAATAGTGGGGTCGGTTATTTGAAGTGACCATCCTCTATCCATTTTTATTGCTTGTAAACAATCATATGCAATATCATCTTTTTCATCCAAATACCTAACATCATTCCAGGACACGACAGGAATATGGTAAATTTCATGGAAAGCTTTAAGTGAATTGTTAAGCTTTCTTTCTTTTTCCAATCCATGGTCTTGGATACCAATATAAAAGTCATCCGAGTGAAACATATTCCAAGTTTCCTCTAAATACGACATAACCTTATCATGTGTTTGTGTTAATAAAAGAGATTCCATCTTGTTATTTACAGTTGGTAAAATGCAAATCAAATTACTGCTGTATAATTCAAGATCAGACTTTTCGATGCTTGCCTTCTTGGATAACTGTATATGTGTGCTAATTTTTGTAAGGTGCTTATAACCTTGGTTGTTTTTAGCCAAAAGGACGCACGTTTCTGTTTCATCTTCGGCAGCAGCTACTTCCACCGTCATTCCAATAATAGGTTTAATTCCATTAGCTATACAAGTCTTATAAAAAGGGATAGTGCCATATAAAACATGCTCGTCTGTAAGTGCTAGTGCATCAAATTGCAGTTCTCGTGCTTTATCAACCAGTTTACTAATTGTTATGGTACTATTCATAAGGCTGTAACCACTTCGTACCTGTAAATGCGTAAATGACATACTATCCCACCTCTCTACCATTATTATAGCTAAACTATTCAGAATCTGCATCAAATTTCAATTGTATCCCATCGTGCATAATAACATATCTTGTCCACACCAATCATACAATGAAAGGAGTAAATTCATGAGGAGCGTAAATAATGGAGGAACGATTTATAGCTCAATTTATACATTGTTTTTTTATAGCCTTTGGCGTAATTATCGGCGGTGCAATTATTGGTAGCATGGGTTCGTTTGCAACAGGAGATGCTCCGTTCACCTCGATAAGCCGTATTGCTAAAAGCTTGCGAATCTGGGCAGTTGTTGCCGCAATTGGCGGAACATTCGACGCAATCGCCAATTTTGAAAAAGGAATCTATGATGGATCCACCCTAGACATGGTAAAACAAGTCTTACTTATTTTATCTGCGATGGGCGGGGTAAAAACAGCTATGATTCTAATTGGATGGCTAATTCAGGAGGATGTAGGCTAATGCATATTCCACCATATCATAAAAGAAAAGGATGGCAGCGATTTCTCGTCGGAACATTCATTGGAGCAATTGTCGCTTATTTTATTTTTGTCTATATGCATGGGTATATGTATGAACAGCTACTAGGTGAAAACAGGGAACTTAAATCAAAGGTAAACGAATTGGAAAATCAAAATGAAGCTTTATTAAAGGATAAACAGGATCTGGATGAAAAATCAAAAGAAGCGTTAACAGTTGAATCAATCGAAATTAATATAACAAACCAGGAAGAACTTCGTCTTGATAGACTAATAATACATGACCTAGAAGAATTAATGAAGAAAGAGATTGAAGATATTATTGGACAGGACGTAACCATAGTTTCCGAAAGTTCCGAGCTATTAGAAGCAACAATACAAAACAAGAATTTTAAAGTAGATGATTTCACTTATAATTTTGTTGTACAGAAAACAGTTATTTCACAGACAGTAAAAATAACAGTAGAGGCAAAAATTTCCAATTAACTATGAACATTTAATGAAATATCATAAATTTTGTGGCAATTTCATCAGGAACAAAATACAATTAAAGTAGAAGTAAAGTCATTTTAAAATCCACTTTCATATAATAACTTACTTTAATGAAAGGAGCTGGATTAAATTGCTTATTATGAATCCTAGACACATTCGCGATGAGAAAATTGCCCAATTAAAAGAAGGACGCACTGCATATGCTGAATCTGATGAGCTTATTCGACTAATGAAACGTTCTATTGAACGAGACAATCTTCATGTACATTACGATCAAACAAATATAGGGTGCTGGTTTATACCATTGCCAGAAAGTAAGAGCAGTTAGAACAAAAGTGCTAATATCAGCACTTTTGTTTTTATTTTGTATAAGCTAAGCAAGCTTTCTCCAAATCATCGATAACACTTTTCGTTTCATCCCAACTGTTTACAGATGCACCTGCGGCCATAGGATGACCCCCGCCATTATATTTTCCGGCAATCTCATTAATTATCGGACCCTTTGAGCGTAATCTAACACGAATAAGGTCTGTTTCTTCAATGAAAAATGCCCATGCTTTAATTCCTTCAATTTCACCAAGAACACCTACCAATTGACCTGTATCTGAGGGGTCAACTTGAAATTCATTGAGAATATCCCTTGTCAGTTTTATCGTGCTCATACCTGAAGAAGTTAATTGAAAATGTTGCAGGATATACCCACGCAGTCTGGCAATATTGTCTTTTATACTATAGAGACCATCATAAAGACTTGAGCGATCAAAGTTATACGTAACTAGTTCGGCTGCATGCTGAAATGTTTTTTGCGATGTACTTGGAAACAAAAACCTTCCTGTATCACCAACTATACCAGCATATAAGAGACGAGCAGCTTCATCATTTAACTCAAGTCCTTCATTTATCCCATACAAAAACAAATCATAGATCATTTCGCTAGTGGAACTGGAGGTTGTGTCCACCCACATTAAATCTCCATACTCATCCACATTTGGGTGATGATCAATTTTAATTAGCATTGAACCGAGTTCATATCGCTGATCACATATACGAGCTGCATTGGCAGTATCACAAACAATTACAAGTGCGTTATTATATGTCTCATCACTTATTCCATCCATTCTAACCAAAAAGTTTAATGAAGGCTCCTCTTCACCAACAATAAAAACATCTTTCTCAGGAAATGCCTGTAAAATTATTTCCTTTAAACCTGCTTGTGAACCATATGCGTCCGGGTCTGGGCGCACATGACGATGAATGATGATTGTCTCAAATTCTTTAATTGATTGAATAATTTTTTCCAGGCTCATTTATTTGGCTCCTATCTTGGCAGCTAAGAAAATATAACTATTTTCTTACTGCATAAGTTCAACTAAGGCTTTCGCCATTATAGCTTGGCGATAAGACAAGTTTTCTAATCACATAAAATATGAAAGTTTATACTTTCTTAACTCTTAAAAACAAGCTACAATAAATAAAGACATTAAAATTAGGAGTAGATTATATGATTATTTTTCCAATTATCATCGTGCTCTCGCTTGTTTTTTATGTATACTACAAAGTCGCTATAATGAAGACTAGCGATAAGTTAACCCAAGCATATTTTAACGCAAAATCGCGTATAAGTCTTGGGAGTTTTCTATTCTTCTTTGGTGTTAACCAATACATATTCTATCAAACACAAATCTCATTGTTTATCGGAATTGTATTTCTAGTACTAGGCGGATTGCAGCTTAATCTAGGTTTTAGAGAAACAAAACATTACCGCAAAGAATGGAAACGAATAAATGCATAATAATGGAGAAGCTGACTAAGACTTAGTCAGCTTTTTACATTGTCTTGGAAACTATAAAATTTAAGTACTGTGGATAACTGGATTTCCGAATCAGCCACGTCCTGTGGCGTACTCACCGGCCAGCGCCTAACGTCTAGTGGACTTCCCTCCCCGTGTCTACAATAAGAAATAAAAGAAGTTCGACTAGAACAACACATCCTATGGCAACTTCGAACTACCACACGTTCTGCGGGGCAGCTTACGCTCTTCGTGTACCCTTTTCGCTTTCCAAGCATAAAATTCATCTTGACTTTCGCTATTATTGGCGATAAGTCAAGTTCATCTAATCTCAGGGAAAAGGAAGTTCGACTAAGATCGCCTCTTTGCGCGGCAACGTTGACCCATCCGCGATGCGTGGGCGCAGTCCATACCGCGAGCTTGCGCTTTTGTTCTTTAACGGTCAATTAATTGTGCCATTAACAGTCCTTTTCCAACCATTTTCTTTCCATTATAAACTTCTACATCTATTTTAGCATAAATTCTACCTGCTTCTAATAATTCAGGTTTGATTATTAAATTACTGTCTATTTGTACTGGCTTAATGAAGTATACTGTGAGATTCTCAACAACCAAGTCACCTTTTTTAATATGTCGCAACACTCTGCTGCTCGCTTCTGTCATTAATGCGGTGAAAACACCATTTGAAAGTGTTCCAAGTTGATTTGTCATCTGTGGGGTGACGTGCGCCTGGAAAATTGTCTCGTCCCCCTCAATTGCCTGTAAATTTCTTGAGACTACATCATCAATAGTTTCGCCAACTTGTGGCTGACGCTGAATTTGCTGTAATGCCTTTAATACATCCTGACGTGACACCACACCTTTAAGTTTTTGGGATGCATCAACAACTGGGACAACTTCTATTCCTTCCCAAACCATCATATGGGCAACATAAGCTAGCGATGTTTTGTCCTGGACGACAATTGGATTTTTAGTCATAACTTTCTCAATTAAGATATTTTGATCCTTTCCAATTATATCTTTGGACGTTATCATTCCAGCTACACGTTCTTTTTCATCAACCACTGGATATCTAGTATGGGTTGACTTGTCGTTTAATTCATACCACCGCTTCAATTTATCTTTAGCATATAAATAATAGGATTGGTTAGATGGTGTATATATATCACCTACGAAAACTATTTCTTTTTTAATCAATTGATCATAAATTGCTCTGTTGATCATCGCTGCAACCGTGAATGTATCATAACTAGTAGACATGATAGGCAATTCTTTTTCATCAGCTAATTGCTTGATATCATCATTCGTATCAAATCCACCAGTTATTAATACAGCCGCTCCTTCACTTAATGCTAATTCATGCGCTTTCACGCGGTTCCCTACTATTAATAGTGACCCTGCTTCAGTATAGCGCATCATGGCATCAAGCTGCATTGCGCCAATAACGAATTTACTTAATGTCTTGTGTAACCCTTTCCGACCACCCAGGACTTGTCCGTCAACGACATTGATTACCTCAGCAAATGTTAACCGTTCAATATTTTCCTTCTTCTTACGCTCAATCCGAATTGTGCCAACACGTTCAATGGTACTAACCAGTCCTTGATTCTCAGCATCCTTTATCGCTCGATATGCTGTACCTTCACTTAGATTCAACGTTTTGGCAATTTGTCTCACAGAGATTTTATGTCCGATTTCCAATGATAATATATGTTGTAAAATCTGTTCATGTTTTGTTGTCATTTCCGTTCACCGACTTTCAACTGTACTAGTCAATAACTATACTAATTATTATACAGTTGATACAATAAAACCTCAATGATTAAGCGTTTGACGATGTCCTAATCTCTCCTGTTCCATAACTGGTGGCTTAGTAATTTGTAAAAGTGTTGCAAAATTAGCTCCGACCACTAGAACTAAAAACAGCAACCACGCTCCCCAAAAAACAAGCTCAACCTGTGATGTTGCGCTTGGAATAGCAGGCCATGCAAAATAAAGAAAGAAACCAGCTAATAATAATCGTAATATCGCATAATGACGCATAAATATCCCTCCTCAAAATACCTTATGATAATTTTAGGTTATTAAGAACAGCTACAAATCCACTTGTCCGACAATGTTCTGGAAGTTAGAAAACTTGGCATTCATTAAAGGGACTCTTATGAAGTTGTATTAACCCCCTATAATCTGGAGCGCAAGCCTTAATGACGAGTGCCTTAGGCTTATGCTAAGAAAGAAAAGAATAGCCTTAAAAAAGGCTATCCAGTGTAATAGGTTTTAAATGATATTGTTAAAAACACCTGGTCTTCATCCTGCTGTATATTGATTGTATCTATCATCATTAACCGCTCACTTTCAAGCACTTTAGAGAGAAAAACATTAATATCACCCAAATTTGCAGCGGTAGCATCTAATGAATAAATATTTTCGCTAAGTTTTTTCGTTTCTTCATCCTCTTGCTGAATTTCCGATACATTTATATTCGATCCAATATAATTAATTGTTACATTCGCAGTGCTTGCAATGTTCTCCAAGTTTACTAATACATCATCTGGTGATTTTTCTGTTGGAACTTGTAAACTAACAGATGAAAACTCTTCGTTCGGTTTGTTTTCACTAATTGCAGATTTTGTAATTTGGTTTTCATACATGGAAACTTTCATATCCATTGTATCTATTTCTGCCTGCATCGGGTTAATTATACTAAAATAAGAAATACCATAGATAATTAAAGTAGCAACTATAACTCCAATTAGGGTATAAGTATATTTTTTTGTCCATTGATTAATCATTTTCACCAAGCTCCTTTACTAAAATTTCACTATCCAAACTTATAGTTAGGGTTGCTTGATATGATGTCTTCATTTTGCTCACACTAGTTAATTCTGTACCTTTGACATAATCCTGTTTCAGTAATTTGTTCACATAGATTGAGACTTCTTTAAGGGTTACAAATTCCGCATCAATAATAAGCTGATTTACGCTTGTATAATCATAACTAAGTAACTGTTCAGATGACGACAAAAAGGCAAGCATCTCTTTATATAAAATTACATTAGGAATCTTTTCAGCTTTTAAAGCAACTACTTCTTGCTGCAGTTCTTGAAGTTTTTGTTCTTCTGCAAATTCATCTTGTTGCTCAAGTAATTGTGTTTCTAATTGCGATGCCTTATTTTTTTTAACTTCTATTTGATTCTCATAGGTATTTTTTTGAACCAGAAATACAGCAATTGCACAAGCAAGTAATAGAATACACACAATGCCTAATACTAGGGGAGCAATATATTTTTTAGGTTGTTTTTCAAGAAAGTTTATTTCTGTATTCATCATTACTCCCCTTTACGAATCTTGTTTCAGCGCTAAACCTAGAACATCGATATATTTAACCGGCAACTCTTCACCTTTAAAACTATGTATTGGTATCGTTACTGCTGCAGAAAGACTTGTGTATGCTTTTGATAGAAAAGGGAAATCGCCAGATAATAGTATCTGACCTACCTGGGCCTCACCTTTTGTTATCGAATAATGATAAAAGTCTATTATTCTATTAACTTCTATAATATACTCATTGATTATCTGCACTGCTAATTCTTCGTTTACTTCTTCAACAGCATCTTTTTTCAAATACCTGGTGAAGATTGCTTGGTCATTTTGAAATACAGTTAAAACAAGTGCATCGTGATTCCAGTGTACATGTAAAACATGATCTTTTCTCTCTTTATAATTCGACAAATAATAATAACGATAAACAGACAGCGAAGTAAGATCAGCAACTGTCGGTTTTAGACCCGCCTCTTCAAAAATCACTTCAAATGATGTTAATTTTTCTTTTGGATAAGCAAATAGCAGAATGTTTCTATTTGCCTTATCAACGTCTAGGAACTCAATTGCTATTGCAGGATTTGCAAATGGCAAATAGAAACTATTACCAATTTGCGTTTCTACATACCCCATTGCCTCCTGTTTGGTTAGTGACGCTGGGATTTGTAATTGGCGGATAACAACTGTATCATCCGGAACGGCAAAATTAAGCTTTTTACGTTTCCAATTGTGTTCACGGACAAGTTGGTTTATAATTCCCAAAAGAACAGGCTTGTTGTTAATTTTCCCATCCTGAATTGTACCTTTTGGCAACTCTACTTCTCCATGTTCTACAAGCCCATCAATAGATGTGCTTTTATGATATGTATAACGCAATACACGATTTGTAATAACAATATTTACTCTTCCAATATTCATAATCCCCAAACTATCACCTGCTTACAAGAATAAATTGAAATACCAGTTTAATAGAAGTTCTCCGTAAAAATATGTAATGAGCGTAGCTGCAACAATATATGGACCAAAAGGAACTGGCTGATTTCGCTCAATTACCCTGAACAGAAGCAGCATCATTCCAATAATGGCACCTATCATACAGGAAAGGAAAAACGCCAGTAATACCTTATCAACTCCTAAAATAATACCTAAGATACCGAAAAGTTTCATATCTCCCGCGCCCATTCCACCACGACTTATTATTATAATCAATGCAAGGATTGTAATTCCGATTATAACACCAAGAATGGATGACCACCATGGATTTAGCGGCTGGATAATACGGATGATAATGAATAATGGCAGAAAGAAGAGGAGGACTCTATTCGGGATTAACATATAGGTTATGTCGGACACTAGTATAATCATGAGCATTGAAATCAATAGTATCGCTGTGATTATTTCTAAATTTAATCCTAATAAAGAGTAGCTTAATGCAAATAGAATACCTGTAAACAATTCAATCACAGGGTAAATAAACGAAATCTCTTTTTTACAGTGGCGACATTTTGCCCCTTGGATAACAAATGAAATAATCGGTATATTCTCAAACCATGACAATTGATGTTTACAATGGGGGCAAATTGAACGGTCGTTTGCGAACGGTATATTTTCTGGCAGACGCAACCCGACTACATTGAAAAATGAGCCAAAGATTAGGCCTAGGAGGAAGAAAAATAGTATTAGTAGAATATCCATTCGTGCGTCTCCTTATTGTTGTTTATAAAACACATTAATTGAAGAAAACGCCCTGCAATATGTGCAAGGCGATATAATCTACTTAAATTAGAGTTAAGATACTGGGTATATGAACTTTATTCAAATTTATCATAAGCTATAGTTAGGCCACCATTTGTAGTTTCACTAACAGTAATAACTTGCTTTTTAGTATAACTGTAATTACCTACATCTTCTGGCACCTCATTAAGAAACCCTTCAGTTACAAGAGTTCCCAATGTATATCTATCATTAGAATTTGTATCTACACCACTCATATGTGCTAATTTAGCAGCGTTTTTTACCAATTCTACATTTGCCTCATGTGCCTTTTCCTCTGATTCACCAATAACATTCCCAATAGTCGGCACTGCTATAGCAACAATAATTGCCAAAATTGCAATAACCGCCAACAGTTCAACAAGGGTAAACCCCTTTTCTTTATTTATCAATTTTTTCATGCGTTCTAGCATAAAAATCCCCGCCCCTCTTAATATATAAGATATAAAGTCTATTAAATTTTGCTGGCCGGTTGCACTACTTACTCCAAACTACCAAAGTGCCCAAAATACAGGTAATTTATCATCGCATCCTACTACCTTCTATATACACTATAATTCAATTTCAGACAAAAATCTACCACGTTTACTAGATATTTTCAAATAAAGAAAACATTGGAATAATAACTGCTGTAATAATGCTACCTACAATTACCGTCAGGACAATAATCATGAGTGGCTCGATTAATGTTTTGATTCGATTCGACAATTGTTCAACTTCCTCTTCGTAAAATGCTGCAGCTTTTGACAGCATATTGTCTAAAGTCCCCGTCTGTTCACCAATCTGGATCATTTGAACGACTAAAACCGGAAATGCCCAGTGTCCCTTCATAGGAATAGTGATCGATTCTCCTACTTCCATCGACTTCCGGGATTGCTTTAATACATCTTGAATCACACGATTCCCAACGACTTTTTCGGTAATTTCCACCGATTGTAAGATTGGTACAGAACTATTAACTAAAGTACTCAACGTTTGTGTCATACGAACCAACACACCTTTATGAGCAAGCACACCTAAAAAAGGAAACTTCATTTTAATCTTATCGACACGGTAAACAAACGCATCATTCTTCAACAGATACTTATAAATAGCAATACCTAACACAGCTAGGGCAATAAGCACCCACCAAAAAGCAACAACCTTATCACTAAGGTTTAAAATAAATTGGGTATACGCTGGAATCTCTTCACCAAAAGAATTAAACATACCTACAAATTGAGGAACAATAAATACGAGTAAGAACATACTTAATAAAAGCGTAATAACTCCTACAACACTAGGATAAAGTAGAGCTGAAACCACCTTCTGTTTATTGCGATATTCTTTCTCATAATAATCAGCCATCTGGTTTAATATGTCATCAAGTTTGCCACTGGCCTCCCCAGCGCGGATCATGTTGACGAGTAGAGATGGAAAGACTTTTGGGTGACGCTCAACCGCTTTTGAAAGTGCCTGTCCCTGGTCAAGATGTTTATCAATAGCTGTCAGTGCTTGTCTTAATGCATAATTGTCAGTTTGCCTGGACATCGTCTTCGTGGCTTCTGAAATCGATATACCTGCATGAATCAATGTTGCATATTGCCTAAGAAAAATAACAAAATCCTTATTTTTAACTCTTTTATTAATAAATAAATCCTTATTCCATGATTTCGTCTCAGCTATTTCAATTACTATGAAACCATCCTTCTCTAACCATAATAGCGCATCTTTTTTTGAATCGGCCACAATTTTTCCCTTTGCTTTTTGGCCAGATGTGCGTTTTCCGCTATATAGATAGTTCATTAATTAAAAACCCCCTTCCTGCATAAAAGGAGCCGCAGCTTCATAAGATATTTGGTCTTCTTTAAGTAACCTTTTTAGATCCATTTCAAGCGTATGCATCCCTTGTTCTTTCGATGTTTGCAGTACATTTTGAACTTGATGAAGTTTTTCATTGCGAATTAAGTTTTTAACAGCGGGTGTATTAATAAGAACTTCCGTTACTGCACGACGCCCCGTATTGTCCCTTGTTACCAGTAACTGCTGAGAAATTATAGCTTTTAAAATTGATGATAATTGAATACGTATTTGCATTTGCTGCTCAGATGGAAATACATCAATAATCCTTTCGATTGTTGATACTGCATCTGTTGTATGGAGGGTACCTAAAACTAAATGCCCTGTTTCTGCAGCAGTAATCGCAGTTGAGATTGTTTCCAAGTCACGCATTTCCCCAACTAATATTACATCAGGATCTTGTCGCAGGCTTGCTCTGAGTCCATTAACAAAGCTATTTGTGTCAAAACCAATCTCTCGTTGGTCAATAACTGACTTGTTGTGTGTATGCATATATTCAATCGGATCTTCTAAAGTAATAATATGTTTTTGCATTGTTTGGTTTATATGATGAATCATGGAAGCAAGCGTCGTACTCTTGCCACTTCCGGTTGGCCCTGTTACAAGCACTAGTCCCTGTGGCTTGTGTATGATTTCCTTGGTAATATTTGGGAGATGTAGTTCCTCAATTGATGGGATGCTAGTTGGAACAATTCGAATTGCCAATGACAACTGATTGCGTTGATAAAATGCATTAATCCGAAACCTTGAAACTCCACTAATTCCATAAGAGAAATCCAGCTCGCGTTTCTCCTCCAGCCATTGCAAAAGATCATTTGGAATAATTGCCTTTACAATTTGTTGCGTATCAGATGGCCTAAGCTTTGGCTCATTCTGCTCAATCAAGTTACCATTTATGCGAAATATAGGGGCTTTCCCAATCGTTAAATGCACATCGGATGCTTGTCTGTGAAAAGCTTCTGTTAACCATTTTTCAAATTTTTCACTCATACGAATAACCCCCTATATATTGATTGAAACTTGCATAATTTCTTCCATGGAAGTCAATCCCTGTTTAATTTTTTCTAACCCATCCTGAATTAGAAAATTCATGCCTTGCTGTTTGGCATAGGAACGAATTTCTGCTATTGATTCATTATTCAGCAACATACTTTTAATTCTTTCATCAACTACTAGCACTTCTTGTACTGCTATTCTGCTGCGATAGCCTTGCTGGTGACAGCTGCTGCAACCTTTCCCATAATAAACAACATCTGCTTCCATATTATTTTGATTAAAAATCTCTTTCTCCATTTCAGTCAGCTCGCGTTCTGTGATACAATCCCGGCAAATTTTACGAACTAATCGCTGTGCAACTATACCCGATAAGGATGAAACTACCAAATACGGTTCAATTCCCATATCGATTAATCGTGGCACCGTGTCAATTGCACTATTTGTATGGACTGTGCTGAATACTAAATGACCTGTTAAGGAAGCCCTAATAGCAATCTCCGCTGTTTCCTGATCCCGAATTTCACCAACCATGATAATATTCGGGTCCTGTCTTAATATCGAACGCAACCCATTTGCAAAGGTAAGATCAATAGAACTTTTAACTTGTACTTGATTAATACCATCCAGCTGGTACTCCACAGGGTCTTCAACCGTAATAATATTCACATTCTCTTGATTCAGCTGATTGATTGACGCATATAATGTTGAGGTTTTTCCTGATCCTGTTGGTCCTGTTAACAAAACAAGTCCTGATGGTTGTGTAATTAACTGCTTATATTTCTTATAATTATCTTCGGAAAAATTCAACTCACTTAATTGCATCAGCGCATTATTTAGGTCTAGAATTCGAATCACAATCTTTTCACCATGTACTGTAGGAAGGCAAGATATTCGTAAATCTACTGGCGTTTCACCAACATTCGTTTTAATCCTCCCATCCTGTGGCAGCCTTGTTTCCGTTATATTTAGATTTGCCAATATTTTAATTCTTGCAATTAAAGCATTTTGCATTTGTTGTGGTATTATTTTCTCGGTCTGAAGTCTGCCGTCTATTCGATAACGGATGTTTACATTCTTTTCTTGCGGGTCTATATGGATGTCACTTGCTTTAAGCTGAATTCCTGTATGTAATAGTTGATCAAGTAGCTGAATAACTGGTGCCTCATCATCATTTTTGGTATTAGTCTCTATTGGTAGCTTAGAGTCATTTTTAAAATAATATTTATTAATGGCAAATAGAATGTCGTCTTTTGCTGCGATTACTGGTGATATACTAAATCCTGTTGCCATTTCTAAATCATCAATGATATAATAATCCATTGGATTCTTCATTGCTATTGTCAAAGCATTGTCCTGGACTTTCAGAGGCATTATATAATTTTGCTGCGCCATTTCCTTTGATACATAGCCTAGTACATATTGATCAATTGGGTATTGATATAACGAAACATGTGGAATACCTAATTGAAATTCCAGAACTTCGATCAGTTGGCGTTCCGTAATTACTCCTCGTTCAAGTAAAGCGTCACCAAGCTTTTGATCTTCTTTTTTGTTTTCCAGTGCCTGGTTTAAATGATTTTCCGTTACAAGACCAGCCTCTTGTAAAAGGTCCCCAAGTCGCTTTCGTGTTTTCAAAGTCATCCCTCACTTTCAAATGTAATGATTATGGTATCCTTAATTTCTTTTTCTTTGTTAAATGCAGTTCCAATGCTAATAAATTTAATCGTTACTTTCTCTTCAGTTCGTTCTTCTATATGCGAATCATTAATAGAAAACTTGTGATCCTTTGAGTCCAATTTCACAGGATTTTGCGGTAGATTAATTTCAGTTATATACACTTCACCTGGATCTGTAATTCCTTCGTCATCAATATAGTTTTGTACAAAACTCCTATAGTAATCGACCCCCATCTCGGCAATGAGTCGTGCATCAATTTGCTTTTCCATAGTAGTTACTTGTTTTGTTGTATTTGTAATTTGGTAAAATTGAGTCAAGATGAAAACAAGAAATAAAGTAATGATCACCAATGTAAGTATCAGTGCCGCACCTTTCTCACTTTTAAAATTAATCATTTCAAGTCCCCTAGAATATATGTATACGATTCACTTACCAATCTATCATCATTAGCGTATATTTTAATATGAGTACGGTATAAACTCACATCATATTCTTCACAAATATTTATTCTTGCCTCGTAATTTTCACTATTTAATTGATAGTCTTTTAAAAATACATCTTCTGATGAACCATTCTCACATCCAATGATATTTTCACCAAATAAACTAGCAACCTCTACTTTTTCCGTTTCGTTAGCTACTTCACTTAATAGATTGCTAGCCACTAATTCCTCATCCGTCTTCTGTGTCCAGCTCATTATTTGTGGGAAAATTGGTAATAAAACCGCAATAACCATTCCTAAAATTGCAATTGATGCTATAATTTCAACAAGGGTAAATCCGCTACTATTTATTTTTTTGAATCTAGTATACAATAGAATTCACACCTTACTCGAGACTTTTATCCTATTATAGCATTTATTGGATGTGTAGACATGAAACTTCGACAATTTTCAACTCAAAAGGGTATGACTTTAGTTGAGCTATTAGCTTCAATTAGTTTATTTGCAGTTCTTATCGCCCTTTCTTCCACTGTTATTATTCAAATGATTAATAGTGAAGATAATACAAGTAGACAAATCTCTTTAAATCAGGAAACTAATGTTTTAGTTAGTGAATTACGAAACGAATATACTGAAAAAAGTGATGAAGTTGAAGATGCAGAAAAATTTAATATTTGCTATCAGAAAATTGATGGATTAGATGTAAAACAAGTCATTACTTTTTTAGATGATAAACAACAAACGAAACAAGTAAATAACGATTGCATAATAGGAATAACAAAGCAAGAAGTTCTACCGATAGAAATAACAACAGCAAATGAGGCTGATCAGACCCTTACAATTAAAACATCTTGGAGAAATAATGACGAATATGTAATAGAGCTAAAAAATGAAGAAGATGAAAAATACGAGTTCACTGAAGATGGAAAGTTTGCTAACTGTGATTATAATCAAAACACTCGGTTTAAAAATGCTGATGATTATAAGAAAGTAATGTTCATAGATGATTGTAAAGTTAATGGCAGTGCATGGATAGCTGGTGATATTGAAGTGAAAAATAAAACAAAATTAGTGGTAGAGAAGAACCTTTACATTAGTGATAACGTTAGAATAGTTGGGAAAGGTGGAAACGATAAAGCAGGACATCTTTGTGTTAAAGGAGAAATACACTTTCCAGATGGCAAATCAGAAAGTGACTATGATATAGATTTTAAATGCAATTAGACTAAGACTAATAGGGTTAAAAGAAAAATTTAAGATGTTATACTCTTGAAAACAAAAAAACGTGAGCATTAGCAGCAAATGCTCACGTTTTTTAACATTACAGATTTATTGAATCTCCTATCTTCATTGCTAATCCTTTACCTGTCTTCACTTTAGCAGCAAATGAATCTGGGTCCTGTTCTATTACCGGGAACGTATTATAATGAACCGGTACAACCGTCTTTGCATTAATCCAATCAGCTGCTATTAATGCATCTTCAGGTCCCATTGTAAAATTATCTCCAATTGGAACGAAGGCAATTTCAATATCATTCATGTCTCCAATCAGCTTCAGGTCACTAAATAACCCAGTATCGCCTACATGGTAGATTGTTTTTCCGTTGATGGTAAGTAAAATACCACCTGGCATTCCAGTATAAATAATTGTTCCATCCTCTTCTGTATAGGATGATCCGTGAAAGGCTTGAGTGAATTTCACTTTTCCAAAGTCAAATACATGGGCGCCACCGATATGCATTGGGTGTGTGTTCAAACCTTTAGAACCGAGGTATCCAGCCAGTTCATTTGGTGCGACAACTAATGCATCATTTCGCTTAGCAATTTCAAACGTGTCACCAACGTGATCATTGTGCCCATGTGTCAACAGAATAATATCTGCTTCAACGGTTGATGGTTCTAAGTCACATGCTTCATTCCCCGAAATAAATGGGTCAATTAAAATAGTATGGTCCTCTGTTTCAACTCGGACAACGGAATGTCCATGATATGATAATTTCACTATTATCGCTCCTTTTACATTTAGTCTACACCCTATACATTCGATAGAGCTTTTCATATTCCTTTACCCGATTAATAATTTTTCCATGCATTCTCATATAGTTGAATTAATTTTGGATCAATTAACGTATTAATTTCCAAGTCAAATGTTTCCCCATCTTCTTCAACTATCCGACTGTCTTCGTCTTTACCAAATTCAGCCAAACTTGTCAGCATATCAGTTGTCAGAAATCTCGTAGATTTATTAATCGTAATCGTATCAAGCTTAATTGGTTCTCTGCTTGCCATTACAAATCCCCAGTTTCCAAAACTTGGGATATCAGCATGAAGATTTTCAATATCCATTCCAGTTGATTCCACAGTTTTGGAAATAGTCCAATATACTTTTGTTGCAAAGACAGGGCTTGTACCCTGAATCATTGCTGCACCACCCGGGAGCAAATGATTGCGAATAAGTGAATAGAATTCTTTTGTGTAAAGCTTATTCAGACTTTCGTTATTGGGATCCGGCAGGTCGACTATAATAGCGTCATACCATTCTTTATTGTTCTCTAAGAATTTAAAAGCATCATCATGAATAACATTCACTTTTTCATTGCGTAATGAGCCATCATTTAATCGAAGAATTTGCCGGTTTGAATTAGCAAGCTTAGTCACTGCCGGATCAAGATCGACAAGTGTAACATCCTCAACACTTTCATATTTGAGCACTTCTTTTGCGGCTATTCCATCTCCTCCACCTAAAATTAATACTTTTTCAGGATTTTTTAAATATTCCATAGTAGGATGAACCAGAACTTCATGATACCGATATTCATCAGTTGAACTAAATTGTAATGAACCATCCAAATATAAACGTGTATCCCCCTGATCCTGTGTGAGTATTATTTTTTGATAGCTGCTTTCTTCCATGTATATTAT
This sequence comes from Virgibacillus salinus, assembly GCF_900102415.1. Taxonomy (NCBI): domain Bacteria; kingdom Bacillati; phylum Bacillota; class Bacilli; order Caryophanales; family Bacillaceae; genus Virgibacillus; species Virgibacillus salinus. Next base: position 66,095 of record NZ_FNKD01000002.1, on the reverse strand, counting down.
GGGATCCTTGTATAGTTTTTGTTCAAAACTAAACGCCATCGCTTCTCCAAAAAACAACCCGATAACAAGCAACAAACCGATTAACACTCCGATAACAGCATGTACAGCAAAACGTCGTATCTCTTTACGGAATAACCATAATACAATTAAAGCTACTGCCAAATTGATACAACCAACTAAAAATGCTGATTTAACCATGCCAAATTGAGGACGGAGCAAAAATACAAATAACAGACCACCAACAAGACCACCGGCATAGTCTGAAAATAATACTCTCGCAGTACTTTTATTTAGCGTAACACCTATCTCATTAGCCTTCCGTATAAGTATTGGTAATTCAACACCCGTTAATGCACCAACTAACAATGTAATAAAGTATAAGTAAAAAGCATCCGTACCCGCAGGAGCAAATGCTGTAATACCAAACATCGTAAAACTGGAGAATCCTCCGATAATTGCTACACCGAACTCGATATAGACAAAAGATATGATTAGGTTTTTCGTTACTCTTTCACTAATACTGGCACCTATTCCCATACCCGTTAAGAATAAGGATATAGTCAATGTATATTGTTTAACACCATCACCCAATATGTATGACCCTAACGCACCAAACAATACCTCAAAAATTATGCCACAAATGGATACAATTCCAGATGCCCAGTAAATAAAGTTGCTTTGCCGAATGGATTTTTCGTTCATTTAACCACCCCAAAATATAAAGCGACCTAGCTTCATGCTGGTCGCTTTAGTAAATTCTATGTAATGGATGCACCAATTACAAATCCTAGCCCTATTGAAACAGCCATGGAGATAATACCGACTGCGCGGTTATCTTTTAACAGCTGATCCTCAACTGAAAATTTACGGGTTAATAGTTCAAATAAAACATATGCAACCATTTGAAGTACCACACCGTACGCACCCCAAATTATTGTTTCGTAAATAACATCACTATTATAAATCGCAAATGCTAGTATGATACCAATACCCATAATTTTTCCAGCAATGGACAATGCTATCGCCTGGTTACCTTCTTTAACCTGATCCATATCCTTATATTTTCTTGTTATATTTGCAAATAGAACTAAGCCAATCAATATAATTGCAATAGAGATTGCAAAATAGACAAACGTTGCTATAAATGGTCCCATTCTAACACACTCCTTTTATTTTCCTGAACCTGGTCCACCACCACGAAAAATTGAACCTCCACGGTTTGGTGTACCATTTGGGTAGTATCCTTTACCAGTATATCCCCCATAACAATTTCCTGATCTACACCCCCAATTATTTGAACCAAAGGTGTTGTTTAAAAGACTCATAGCAAAAAATGTACTTAAAAAACTTGGTGAATAATTTTGTCTAACGAATTCATCGCTTGCAACTTCAAGAAGCAGTACATCTTTATCATCTTCACTTTCCTTTAATGTTACAAATGAATCATCATATATCAATATTTGCTGATTATCTTTAACTTCACTCTCATTTTTAGGTTTCTTGGCTGAGGTCAAGACAGATGATAACTCTGTTAAATCAAATTGATTAGTTGCATATATCTCTGCTTTATTTGATTCATTTGATATGACATCCATTAATGGAAAATTAGCCTCAATTAAATCATCTATTTCATTATCTTTATTCGAATTCAATTCATTAACTATAGATTCCTTATCAGGCTCTTGTGGTACATCATCTTTCGTGATAATAACTTCTTCTTGCATTCCTCTATCTGAAAAAGGCCCTAGTTGTGCACACGATGTCATAATAAGCATGATTAGTATTAGGCCTGTAAATATGAGCCACTTTTTCAACAAGTATTCACCCCTTTCTTAGAAAACTTAGCTTATCGCCAAGTCTTAATGGCGAAAGCTTAGTTGCACTTATGCAGTAAGGAAGTAGTTATACTTACTTTCTTAACTGCTCACAAATCTTTGGGACAGCTCTTATTGTTATTAAACTTGGCTTTTCGCCAAGTTTAATGGCGAAAGCTTTAGTTGTACGTCTGCAGTAAGAAAGGATTTGTACTTTCTTACTGCTAAAATGAGTCTGTCCCATTTTCCCACTCTTATTTATTCTTTATTCATTTTCTTTTTAAGCGCTGCAAGTTCGTCATCAACGTTAGATTTATCTTCTAATTCTTCAAATTCATCATCCAATGTACGGCTTTCCTGAGATAGATCCTCACTCGTTTCAGCCTCCGCTTCAAACTGCATGACCTTCTCTTCCATTCTTTCAAATCCTTGTTTGGATTCATCATTGCCAATTGAAGACATTGTCCGATTCATCTTGGTTCTCGTTTTGGCTGACTCTGCACGGGCTTTAAGTGAATCTTTCTTCAATTTCATTTCTTGATATTCTTTTTTCATTTCATCTAATTTATCACGTAATGCATCAGAATCTCTTTTTGCACGTTCCCATGATTCATTAAGCATTGTTGCCTGACCTTCATGGTCACTTTTATCCTGAAGCGCACGACGAGCCAGGTCTTCATTACCTGATTCTATTGCTTGCTCTGCTTGTTTTTGGCGCTTATCGACCATTGCCTGAGCATCATCTGCTTTACGTTTCAGCATTTTCTCGTTAGCAATTTGTTTAGAAACGGATGTTTCGACTTCTCGAATATCTTCAGCCATATCCCGCATAAACTGTTCCAGCATTTTCACCGGATCTTCAGCTTTGTCAAGCATTGCATTCATTTCCGAACCAACCACAGTTGTTACACGTTTAAAAAATTTAAACATATTTATCCTCCTCTATTTTGTTCCAGCTAAGATTTTTAATTCATATGATTCAATCGGATAACCATAACTAGCTTCAATTTCTGTTCCCCAAGATTCAAAGCTTAAGAAATGGGATCCATCATCTGCACTATAATCAGCGTAATTTGTTTCGGTATCTTTAAGGTTAGAACTTCTCCCTTCACCTTGTACGCTTGCAGTTCCTTTTTCCTCAAGATAATACGTTTTATTATCGTAGGTTAATTCCTTAGGATAAGGTTTAGAAATTGGATATTGTATTTTTTTGTAGATACCCAACTCTAATTCATCGTCCATTTCCGCTGAAAGCCAAAGAGTATCTCTTCCTTCCAATAATTGATAGCCATACCATTCATAGCTTCCATCACGATAAGTGATTTTTCCCACTACTTCATAGTCCCTTAAGTCGTATGTCACAATATCACCGACTGCAATGGACAATGTTGTTCGCTCTTCAGGTGCAGAACGTTGTTTTTCCTTTTTTGAAAAAAGCTTTGAAAATAGACCCATAGCTTCACCTCACATACCAACTAAAATGGTTATTCTTTATGTTATACGATTCGATTTTAAAATAGTTTCATCAAAAAACCTTAATTTATATTGTAACACGTTTTAACTGTATTTACTTTTGTTATAATATAAGTATTAACTAAAATGAGGTGCTTATATGACGAACAGATTAGACACATTATTAAATGAACTAAAAAAGAATAACCTTGACAGTATGCTTGTCACATCTAAGGCAAACTTTTACTACTTAAGCAACTATTATACAGAACCACATGAACGTGTTATTGCTGTCTATGTCAGTCAATATCATGATCCCTTATTAATGGTACCCTCAATGGAAGTAGAAGATGCAAAAAATGCTGGCTGGAGTTACGAAATAATCGGATATCAGGATCATGAAAATCCCTGGAGCCTATTTCATGATTTTCTAAAACGAAATAATAGTATTCCACATTCAATTAGTCTTGAGCATAATCAGCTTACTTTGGATCGTTACCATCAAATAATGGAAGTTCTTCCTGAAGCAGTTGTTTCAGATGGACAGGAAATATTAGCAAACTTGAGAGTTATTAAAAGCAAGAAAGAATATTCACTTTTAAAACAAGCGGCTTCCCTGGCTGACTTTGGAATAGAGACAGGAGTGAAAGCAATTAACGAAGGAGCTGGTGAGCTCGAAGTTATTGCAAAGATAGAATTTGAGTTAAAGAAACAGGGAATTCAGCATATGTCGTTTTCAACAATGGCCTTATCAGGCGCTAAAACAGCGTCACCACATGGAACACCCTCCATGAAGAAAATTGAAAAAGGAGATATGGTTCTATTTGATCTTGGTGTTATTTTTGAAGGCTATTGTTCTGACACAACACGAACAGTTGCATATAAATCAATTACACCAGAGCAAGAAAAAATCTATAACACGGTGTTAGAAGCTGAAAGAAAGTCAATCGAAGCATCCAAAATTGGGACATCTGTTGGGGAAATTGATTTAGTCGCACGAAATCACATTGAACAAGCTGGATATGGCACGTATTTCACACACAGAATCGGTCATGGTTTAGGAATTGAAACACATGAATATCCTTCCATGCATAGTAAAAATCAGCTGCCATTAAAAGAAGGAATGTGTTATACAGTCGAACCAGGAATTTATGTTCCAAATACAGGCGGCGTTCGAATAGAGGACATGATATTCATGACCCAAAAAGGACCTGAAACGTTAACGAAATATCCAAAAGAATTACAGATTATCGGCTAATATAAGAAGGTGCCCCTTGCTTTAACTATTGGGCACCCTCTTTTCATTTTATTTGTTCAATAACGTATGAACGTCATCATAGTGCAGGTCATGAGATTCAGCTACAGCTTGATATGTCACATACCCCTCTAATGTATTAATTCCCTTTAATAATGCTTCGTTATCTAAGCAAGCTTTTTGATAACCTTTTTTTGCTAATTGAAGTGCATATGGAACAGTAACATTTGTTAACCCAATTGTCGATGTACGAGGTACTGCTCCGGGCATATTCGCAACAGAATAGTGCAATACGCCGTGCTTTGTGTATGTTGGGTTATCATGCGTTGTGATACGGTCACTTGTTTCAAAAATTCCACCTTGATCAATTGCAACGTCAACAATAACTGAGCCTTCTGACATAGCCTGTACCATGCCATCTGTAATTAATTTTGGCGCTTTTGCACCAGGAATTAATACAGCACCAATAACCAGGTCAGACTCTGCGATTGCCTCACTGATATTTAATGGATTGGACATCATCGTATTTATAGATGATCCGAAAATGTCATCCAACTGGCGTAAACGTTCTGGGCTTAAATCAATAATAGTAACGTCAGCTCCTAAGCCCATCGCAATTTTTGCTGCATTTGTTCCAACTACTCCACCGCCAATCACCGTTACTTTACCACGTTTAACACCAGGAATACCAGCTAGCAGTATGCCTTTACCACCTTTTGATTTCTCTAAGAATTGTGCACCAATTTGCGAAGCCATTCGACCAGCTACTTCACTCATCGGTGTTAGAAGTGGCAATGAGTTATTTTCCAATTGTACTGTTTCATATGCAATTCCAACAACCTTATTATCAATTAATGCTTTTGTTAATTCTGGTTCGGCTGCTAAATGTAAATAAGTAAACAAGATCAAACCTTCATAAAAATAGTCATATTCCTCAGCTAGGGGTTCTTTCACCTTCATGACCATTTCCTGTGCCCAAGCTTCTTTAGCCGTGGGAACAATAATCGCTCCAGCTTCAGCATATTGATCATCGGTAAAACCAGAACCTAATCCTGCCTCTGTTTCTACATAAACCACATGTCCAGCTTTCTCCAGCGTCAACACTCCAGCTGGCGTCATTGCTACACGGTTCTCGTTATTTTTCAGTTCTCTAGGTACTCCTATTTTCAATGATAAACCCTCCTTTATTAAACTGCTTTAATATGTATTAATATAGTAATTGCAAACACTTTAATTGTAACAAATACTATATAAAAAAGCACTACAACTTTAACGGTATCGATGAATTACATCAAGCCCTCCAGTAACATCGAAAATAGCCCCTGTAATCATGTCTGAATTTTCATCACATAAATACATGATTGTACGTGCAATATCCTCACCTGTTCCTGACCTGCCAACAGGGGTTGCGTCATCGGGCACCTGCCTGCTCTCTGCAATACTTGCTTCTTTCATATCACCAACTATATTGCCTGGGCAGACCATGTTCGAGGTGATTTGATATTCTGCTTCTTCAAACGCAACTGTTTTAGTCAAAGATACTAACCCACTTTTAGCTGCTGAGAAAGCAGAGCGATACGGCCAGCCTGATGCACTGTTAGCCCCTTGAAAGCCATAATTAATTATTCTGCCAAAGCGTTGTTCTCGCATATATGGGACGGTTAATTTTAATAAATTAAAAACGGCATCAAGATTTCCTTTTATCATCTTATTCCATTCATCATCAGTATAATCAAGTAATTTTTTACGCTCAAAAATAAAAGGACCAGCATTGTTAATAAGGTAATCAATACCACCATAGCGTGTTACAGCTTTTTCTACAAGACTTTCAATATTCTTTTTACTGGTTACGTCAGCTTGCTCAATATGTAATAAATGATTATATTGTACCAGTTCCTGTCTAACTTCTTGTGCTTTCTCATAACCGCTGTGATATGTTGTTGTAACGTAATGACCCATTTTCAAAAATTCTTCGATCACTTTTCTTCCTAATCCTGATGTACCTGCTGTGATTAGTGCATGTCCCATCATTTGTTCCTCCTTGAACTACTTATCATGATTGGAATTATATCATAATATACTATTGGAAAGAACTAAAGCAATCCATCCCTTTTAAGGGATGGATTGAAAACAGCACTAATTTTTTTGATTATTGTACTTGTGAATTCCTCGGTTGTTGGAGAGTTTTTCCTTGTCTTCAATAACCCCGCTTTGGTAGCTTTCGATTAGTTGATTTTTCACAGTTGAGACACCTTTTTTATCTTCTAAGAATTTTTCTTTACTTGACAATTAAATCACCTCCATCTTTAGTATGTTCACTTTGGTGACACATTACTGGAGATTTTTATTTCCAACTGTTTTAAAAAGAGTTATAGTAGGTAGTAAAGAGGGTATATACTTAATAAGAAGAAGGGGAGAGATTCTTATGGATTTCGAATACAAAAATATTGTAGTTGCTGTTGATGGTTCTGAGGCTTCCGAAAAGGCATTTAAAAAATCATTGGATATAGCAAAGCGAAATGATGCGCGGCTTATTCTGGCACATGTTGTTGATTCAAGAACCTTTGCTACAGCTGAGGCTTATGACAGAACATTAGCTGAACGAGCAGAAGAATATGCAAGAGAACTGCTAGATAGTTATGTTAAGAACGCTAAAAATGCAGGCATAACAAATTTAGTCAGATGTGTTGAATACGGATCTCCAAAAGTAAAAATCGCTAAAGATATCGCTATTGATTTTAATGCTGATTTAATAATTTGTGGCGCTACAGGTATGAGTGCCGTTGAACGCTTCCTTATTGGCAGTGTCTCGGAAAGTATTACGAGATATGCCAACTGTGATGTGCTTGTTATACGATAAATAACGCCCCAATTCATTTGAGAGCGTTATTATCTTTATCTTTAATATCTTTTTTAATTTCATGTGCTATATGTGACAATTCAGGGAGAATTAGTCTTTCCATTGCAAGTTTCACTGCACCTGATGATCCTGGAATAGCAAAGATGGCTGTATTCTTGCTTACTCCCGCAATCGCTCTTGATAATATAGCCGAAGACCCAATATCTTCCTGGAAACTTAACATTCGAAAAAGTTCCCCAAAGCCTGTTATTTCCTTTTCAAACATAGGCTGAATGGTTTCAATTGTCACATCACGATAAGCAATACCAGTCCCACCATTCATTAATATAATATCGACATTAGGATTTTCAAGGCCGGAACTAGTAATTTCTTTAATAGCTGTACTTTCATCTTGAATAATTTCTTTTATTTCGATATGGTGTCCGGCCTCTTCCAACAGAGTGACCATCAGTTTACCACTTTTGTCGGTCCTCTCTGTTCTTGTATCACTTATCGTTAATACCATACATTTAACAAATAGTTTATTTTGTTTGTGTTCATGAACTGACACTCAAATTCCCTCCTATTGAGAAAGACGAACAGTATCTCGGGCTATCATAACTTCCTCGTTAGTAGGAATTACGATAACTTTCACCGGAGAATGAGGATAGTTTATAAATGCTTCCTTACCACGAATCTTATTTAAGGCAGGATCCCAATATACACCCATAAACTCTAATCCTGTTAAAACCTTTTCACGAATAGTGTCACTATTTTCTCCCACCCCAGCCGTGAATATAATAGCGTCTACCCCTGACATTCTAGCCGCATACGAGCCCAAATACTTATGTATCCGAGCTGCAAATACTTCCAAAGCAAGTTCTGCACGATCATTTTCGTTTGCCTGTAGTTCAATATCTCGTAAATCGCTGGAAAACCCTGATAACGCCAACATTCCACTCTTATTATTTAGAATATTAATCACATCAAATGCAGATTTCCCTGTTTTTTCCATAATATATGGGATTAGAGCAGGATCAATATTACCGGACCTCGTACCCATTGTTACGCCAGCTAATGGTGTGAAGCCCATTGATGTATCAATTGACCTGCCTTTATCAATAGCAGCAATACTTGCACCATTACCTAAATGGCATGATATCAATCGTAATTGTTCAACTGGCATACCTAACATTTCAGCAGCTCGCTGTGAGACATATTTATGGGAAGTTCCATGAAAACCATATTTACGAATCCCGTATTTTTCATAATACTCATACGGTAAGCTATATAAATATGATTTTTCAGGCATTGATTGGTGAAATGCTGTATCAAATACTGCGACCATTGGAACATCAGGCAGTATTTTCTGAAATGCACGAATTCCAGTTAAATTTGCCGGGTTATGCAACGGCGCTAATTCAGATACCTCATCAATAATACGTGTTACTTCTTCAGTAATAAGTACCGAATCACTAAACTTCTCCCCACCATGCACTACACGATGACCAACCGCATTTATTTCCTGAAGTGATTTGATAACACCCGAACTTTTTAATTCTTCCATTAAGTGTTTGACGGCAACTTGATGATTTGGAATATCTGCTGGCATTTTATCTTTACTGCCGTCTATTTCCATTGTAAATACAGAGTCAGCCAAGCCAATCCGTTCAACCAGACCTTTTGCTAATACCTTTTCTTCTGGCATCCGTATTAACTGGAACTTCAAAGATGAACTGCCAGCATTTATAGCTAAAATGTTCTGCATTGTGTATTCAACTCCCTATTATAGCTAATTTTTTATATTTGCCGAAAACCATGTATTCATTTGCCCTAAGATATCATTCATCGCTGTTGTATCTTTAAATGAAGGAAGCTTAACTAACAATGGCTGTTTTGGAGCTGTGGTACCTTTACCTTTCTTCTGTAGAATAAGTATACTCTTTATATTCTTCTCTGACTTAAACATACTTTCCGGAAGCCTCAAAACCCCTATAATATGCGCGTATTCCTGAATATAGGCATGCAGTTTATCCGATTGATCGCTGTCAAATAGGAAGTCGGGGATTACAAAAATGGAATAACCGCCCTCTTTCGTATAATTCATGCTTTGTTCAATAAATAAATGATGGGAATATGAATGACCTTCATCCGCTTTTAGCTCAAAGTCATTGGCACGTACATCATCTGGATAATAGCCGACAGGTAAATCAGCCACAATTAAGTCAACTGGGTCCATCAGGAATGGTGTTAAACTATCCTGATGAAAAAACTCAACTTCTTTCTTTTGTAAATTTGCGTTCAATACTGCAAGTTTAATTAACGTAGGATCAACTTCACTAGCAAAAGTTTCTTCCGTGTTTTCTAAATGCCCTAATACAGTTGTTAAAAGATTACCTGTTCCGCTAGCAGGATCAAATACACGTAACTTTTCTTTTCCGTTTGTTACCTTTTCTGCTAAATAACCTACAAATAGCGCTACTGTTTCTGGTGTCATTAAATGCTGCTGCTGAGTTGTCCCCTTCATGCCTTTTAAAATTGCCAATTGTACAGCTTTACGTACTTCTTCTGTTTGATATTCAGATATATCAATATCCTTTATTATCGTTTGCAGCTTATGTTTTAAAACATCATCTGTTTCCTCGGAAACATACTCGTGGAAAAACACTTCCAATGTCATGGCTAGACTATCCAAATATGTTTCGTTTACATGCTGTTGTACCGTTTCAGTAGCATTATCTATCTTTTCAAATAAAACTTCGACATTCATTTTTTCCATATTCAATAAGTCCTCCGTTCGATCCATCTATCTAAAGCATTTCTAGTGTAACAAATGATCTATGTATATGTACAAAAATCTCCCCTGTTATCGAGTAACAGGAGAGTGTAAATTCAATATTATTTTGCTTTTTTAGCTTCTTCCAACGCTTTATCATAATCGGGATGATTCGTTACCTCGCTTACATATTCTGCATATGTAACTGTGTTAGCTGAATCAACCACGAAAATCGATCTTGATAATAACCGTAATTCCTTGATTAATACACCATAATTTTCACCAAAGTTTGCGTCGCGATGGTCGGATAACATTTCAAGTTCATTAACTTTATTCACTTCACGCCAGCGAGCCTGAGCAAACGGCAGGTCCATACTAATGGTTAATACTTGCACGTTACCTATATCTTCTGCTTCCTTATTAAACCTCTGTGTCTGTTCAGAACATACTCCAGTATCAATAGAAGGTACGACACTAATTAATTTCACTTTATCTTTATAATCATCCAACTTAACTTCTTTAAGATCATTGGACAACACAGTAAAATTTGGTGCTTGATCACCTACTAAAATTTCATTGCCTAAAAGTGTGACAGGATCCTGATTAAATGTAACGTTAGCCATATGAATCATTCCTCCTAAGAATTTTATCCTTACACACTCCATTATGAATTTTTTGCCATTTAATGTCCACTATTTTAATCGAGCAGAACCTTTATATATCATATCTTGTTTGATCTTCTGATTGCTGCTGATCCTGTTGCCGCTGACCATCTTGCTGATTTGAATTCTGCTTGTCTGACTGTTGCTGATCTCGTCCAGATTTTTGTTTATTTTTAGGGGACTGAGCTGACTCTTTTAAAATTTGCTGGATTTTCTCAACTGCCTTTGGAGCAAAATCAAGCATCTTCTCATAAATATGCGTGTTCTCATCCAAGTGAACCATCTTAATCCCTTTTGGACTAACAATTAAAAATGCAACTGGTGTAATGGATACACCTCCGCCACTACCTCCTCCAAATGGTAATGAGCCTCCACTACTTGAATCACTTTTACTTTGTCCTGATCCACCTGTACTGAATTCACTTCCACCTGCAGCAAAACCAAATCCTACTTTTGAGACCGGTATAATTACACTGCCGTCAGGGGATTCAACGGGGTCTCCTATAATCGTATTTACCTCTATCATATCTTTTAAATTTTCCATAGCCGTTGTCATTAAACCTTGAATGGGATGTTCCTCCATGATAATTCCTCCTTTAGTCAGCTTAAATAATCGCTTCTTTTTTTGCTGGATATTTACGTATCACTTTAAGAATTCCGTATATAGCTTGCCCTATCCTTATTGATACAATGCAATCGAATTTTGATTCTATATATTTTTGATTAAATAGCGGAACAACAGTAATAACTGGATCACATTTTAGATTACTCTTTGCATAGATCAACCCTAATATTAATCCTTTGGTCCCCCAAATTCCCCCAGACACCATACCGGCCGCACTTGCTTCTCCTGTTCCAAAATGAGTGTTCCAAGATAGCTTGTGAAAATTAATTCGGTTAAGTAAGATAGTAACCACATCATTTAAATCTTTCATCCTTTGAAGCAAATTATTACTATAACTATGTAATAATTTTAGTATTTCTCGTATTGATTTTTCCTCATTGGATTCCTCAGAAGATAGGTCGATTAATTTATTCATTAATCTTATTCGATAAAAATAAACAGCTATTAAAGCAGTTTGTTTTTCCTGATTTAGTATCACCGTACTAATAACCTTTATTTTTGAGAATAAAGTTAAAATAATGACTAACATTAAAGCAATCAACAGCATCATCATAAATACCTCACCCCATATCATTTATTTTGCTACAAATTCACTGTTTTACTCATACACTTTCAATGTGTTAGGAAAATTAAAATATAAATGATATTCTTGAACAAGAAATAAGTTCAAACTGGAGGTAATGATAAACAATGCCAAATCGAAAAAATATTTATTTCTTTCATCAGAAAAATAATCTTGAAAATAAATTGCAGCCACTGATTGAGCTAGCACAAAAAAACAATTTCACCATTGTAGATGATCATAAACAAGCTAACGTAATTATAAGTATTGGCGGTGATGGTGCATTTTTGCAAGCTGTTCGAAAGACGGGATTCAGACAGGATTGCCTGTATACAGGAATAACACAATCTAATGAGTCTGGATTATATTGTGATTTTAATATGGATAACTTTGACGAAATGTTGCATTCAATGGTTAATGAGGAGATGGAGGTTCGTCGTTTTCCAGTCATAAACATACAGGTTAATGGAGAAACTTCATTTAATTGTTTAAATGAGGTTAGTATTCGTTCTACCATCATCAAAACAATTGTGGTTGATGTTCATATTGACGACATGCACTTTGAAACATTTAGAGGTGATGGATTAATTGTCGCTACACCTACAGGCAGTACTGGCTACAATAAATCAACACTGGGAGCCGTAATTGATCCAAAAATTCCATGTTTTCAAGTATCAGAACTCGCTTCCCTTAATAACAATCGCTATCGTACACTAGGATCCTCCTTTGTATTAAGTAAGGACCGAAAGCTTACATTAGACATCATACAAGATGGAAACGATTATCCTGTTATCGGATTCGATAATGAGGCCTACTCCATTCGAAACATAAAGGATTTAACGGTGACCTTAAGTGATAAAGTAATTAAAACGGTAAAACTAAAGAACAACTCATACTGGGATAGAGTCAAACGTACATTTTTATAGAGACAAAGATTAAGCGCTGTTCATCGCCGAATGGAGTGTGCGATAAAGGAAACAAGAAAGCCCAAGTGGTTTTAAGAATGTGGCATGGTTAGGGAATCCATTAAACGCCAGGGCCTAAGCTAAACATGACTGACATTCTTGACTGCTAAAAAAATCCTTACCGCCTATTAAGACGGTAAGGATTAGTGAGTCAAATGTTGGCACTCTTTATAAAATAATTTCCCTAACAAGTATAACTTTATCTGTAAAAAGGTCGAACTATCAGCATTATACTGTGGCATCATAAACTATATCACCATCAACGACTGTCATTGCCACCTCTATTTCATTAATATTTTCTGAATCAACTTGAAAGATATCTTCTTCCAAAATGGTAAAATCCGCAGTATATCCAACAAGAATCAATCCACGTTTATCTTCCTGTGTAATCGCGCTTGCACTTCCTACTGTATACAACCGAACGGATTCAAATAAAGATAACTGTTCTTCCGGCTGGTACACTTCACCATCATAATAAGATTTTCGTAACACTGCAGCTTGAATACCTTGTAATGGATTTGCATCTTCGATTGGAGCATCTGAACTTCCGGCACAAAGTACACCACTTTCCAGCATTGTTTTCCAGGCATATGCTAACTTAATTCTATCCTTGCCTAATCTATCAACGGCCCAGGGAAAATCAGATGAAACAAATGTTGGTTGAATATCAACAGCCACTGGTAAGTCCTGAAGCATTTTCAAGGAAAATTCATTTAAAATTTGACCGTGAATTATCCGATCGCGTGCTCCATTTTGAAGTGGATATTTTTTTATTAATTTTGTTATTTCATCCACGGCTTTATCTCCAATTGCATGAACAGCTATCGGAAGACCATGCTCTCTTGCGGATTGAATAATTTTTTCTAAGTATTCAGAGTTATGAATTGCCACACCATAATTACCTGGGTCATCCTTATATACTTGGGTCAACCACGCTGTTCGTCCTCCGAGAGCTCCATCTGCAAAAATCTTCACAGCACCAAGTTCAATGTATTCTGCTCCGTCCAAGTATCCTAAATTCTCTTTTATCATATCTTCCATAACTTCATGGTGAACAAGTAGATGTGCCTTGAATTTTATATTGGTTCCGTTAATTGCATTTAAAAAGGCTTTATATGTTTTTAAAAAACCACCATAATAGTAAAGATCTTCACTGTGACCTCCTACTAAACCTTTTGAAAGCAAATCATCCACAGCTATTTTTATAATTTGCTGCAAATATTTCTGTGATACATCGGGCATTGCCTGTTTAATCAATTCTTGTGCAGTATCCAGAAACAAGCCAGTAGTATCACCATTTTCATCTCTAACGATGATTCCCCCTTGAGGATCTGGTGTTTGATCATTTATGTAAGACATGTCCATGGCTTTTGAATTAGCTAAAAGCGCATGTCTGCATACACGTGTCAACATCATTGGATTATTTGGACAAACTTCGTCCAGCTCTCTTTTAGAAATCATTTCTGGGTTATCCCATTGATTTTCATTCCAGCCTTCTCCAACTAGCCATTCCCCTTCTGATAAATTAGCAGTACGGTTAAGAAGTGCTTCTTTTACTTCTTCTGGAGACTTCATTTGTGACAAGTCTAAATGCAGTAACTTTTCACCATGTCCTATTATATGCATATGACTGTCTACAAAACCTGGCAACATCGTTTTCCCTTTCAGATTAACTTCGTTGTCAATTTTGTCATAGAAATCATGATATAATCTCTCATAAGTACCAACAGCTTTTATAATTCCATCCTCTGTATAGACCGCTTCAACAGCATCGCCTTCGTTTTCCATAGTATAAACTGAACCACCAAACCAAAGTCTTCCCATATAAAATACTCCCATCAACAAAATTTCTACTCTTCTATGAGCACTTTACCTACTTAAAGCAGAAAAATCAAGAAAGAAAAATGAGGAAAATTAGTCAAGCTTAATGGTAAAGCATTAATACTACTTAAAAGGGCTACCCTAAAAGGATAGCCCTAGCCATTATTATTATATTGTTGTTATTGTGACATTCCGCCAAATTGTTGTTCAGCAGACTGAACAAGACGTTTTGTGATTTCTCCACCAACAGACCCGTTGGAGCGAGAAGTTGAATCAGGACCTAGTTGAACACCAAATTCCTGAGCGATCTCAGTCTTCATTTGGTCTAATGCTTGTTGTGCACCAGGTATTACTAATTGGTTTGAACTATTGTTGCTAGCCATGTTCATCACCTCCTTGATACTTCTATATTGTGTAGCAAGAAGGATTTTTAAACTGGTAGTTGTTGTTAGTTAAGATAAATTTTATAAAGTCTCTTTTCGTAAGTTTTGTTGTTTTCAATTCTCGCAGTTAATATAAACTGTGACATAGATTCGATTAATATCATTTACTGAGGCTCTCTAACCACGCAGTTGGAATATACTCGCCTTCACCACTCCGGGTACAAAGGCGACAACTGCTCAAGCTGAAGATCCCGCAGGAAGCGATTTTTGCTTCCGAGGAAGCTGAAGCGTTGCCCGCGGAAAGCGAAGTGTATTTCCGCAGCGGCGTCATAGAAAATCAGATAATTTTTCCACATTACGTTATAGTTTATAGAAACTACGCATGGTTTCATAATATAGCAACTATCTTTAGAAAACAGCCTTTATAAAAGGTCTTCAAATTCCTTTTTCGTATCTGATTGATTAGTTAATTTAACAACTTCGATGCCACTTATTGTCTCTTCAATTAATGCAGAAAAGTCTTCCTGTGACTCAAACATATTCACTTTCTCTCTAGCAGGTTTCGTCTTTGGTGACTTTGGAACAAAAATAGTACAGCAATCCTCATAAGGACGTATTGAAATATCATACGTATTAATTTTTCTGGAAATATTAATAATATCATTCTTATCCATTGCAACTAATGGTCTAATAACTGGATAGTTGGTTACTTCATTAATTGCATTCATACTTTCCATTGTTTGACTTGCTACCTGACCAAGACTTTCGCCAGTTGTCATCGATAATATAGACTCATTCCTGCACACCTGTTCACTGATACGTAACATCATTCGACGCATAATTGTCATTGCATAGCCGTCAGGCATTTCCCGAAAAATGTGCTGCTGTAATTTAGTAAATGGAACAACGTGAACTTTGATTGAATGTCCATATTCTGTCAGTTTCTCTGCTAAGTCCATCACTTTCTGTTTCGAACGTTCACTCGTGAATGGTGGTGAATGAAAATGAATAGCCTCTAGTTGAACACCACGTTTCATGGCAAGGTATCCCGAAACAGGGCTGTCGATTCCACCTGACAAAAGCAACAAGGACTTACCTGATGTGCCCACCGGTAATCCGCCGAGCCCTGGAATTATACTGGATGTTATATAGGTTGCTTCTGTCCTGATTTCAACTTTGATTTCCAGATCTGGCTTGTGAACATCAACCGTATAGCCCGTTGTATTGGATAAAAGATGCCCACCCAATACCTGGTTCATATCCTGTGAACGAACAGGAAAGTTCTTATCAATCCGCTTTACGGAAACTTTAAACGAATTGACATTTTCACTATTATTTAGTGCCCACAATGCTGCTTGTTTAATTTCCTCTTCATCGTTATGAACCTTAACTGCTAGACTAAGGCTTTGAATTCCAAAAACTTCACTACACCTTTGCATAACAGGGTCAGGTTCATGCCCATTTAATAAGACAAACATTCTGCCTTGTGTACGTTTTACTTTTACCTCGGGAAAGGCCTTTAACTTTCTGCGAATATTGCTTTGCAGTTGAACGATAAACTTCTTTCTATTTTTACCCTTAAGAGCCATTTCTCCGTATCGTATTAAAATATGATCATATTGCATAGTTATCTACTCCATTACTGCTTTTAGTTGATTTACTGCTTCCTCTAACGCTTTTAAAAACGTATTTATTTCGCTTTCCGTTGTATCATAGGACATGCTGATACGAAGTGCAGATGTGGAACGATCCGCGCCATACCCGCAAGCTGCTAAGATTTTACTTTCGTCTGCCTGTTTGGAAGAACAAGCCGATTTGGTTGAAATATATATTTGTTTCTCACCGAGCATATGAATAATCACTTCAGGCTTTAATCCTGGTACAGAAATGTTCATAATGTGTGGTGCTGCCTCTTCTGGCGTATTGATTACCACACCTTCCATTTTAGCAAGGTGGTTCCGGAGAAACTCCTGAAGCTGATACATGTCCTTAACTTCTGTCTTTTCCCGTTCTTTTATTAACCTTAATGCTTTTACAATTGATACAGCGCCAGCAAGGTTTTCGGTCCCAGAGCGAAGAGAACGTTCCTGATTGCCACCATGTAGCAACGGATACATCGTTGTCTTTTTATTCACGTATAAAATACCAGTTCCTTTTAACCCATGGAGTTTATGCCCTGAAATGGCACATAAATCAATTCCACTGTTTGTGAGTTCTAAAGGTATTTTTCCCATTCCCTGAACATTATCTACATGAAAAAATATCTTTGGGTACTGCTTGAGAATTTCTCCAATTTTCTTAATTGGCTGAATCGATCCCAGCTCATTATTAACATGCATCATGCTAACTAGAATCGTATCATTCCTAATCGAATTCGTTAAATCCTCTATAGAGATTACACCATTTTTATCTACTGGTAAATAAGTTATTGTAAATCCTAAATCCTCCAGACTGTTGCATGCCTCATAAACAGATGGATGCTCAATTTCAGTCGTAATAATGTGCTTACCACGGCCCTGGTGTTTTAATGCAATACCCTTTATCGCAAGGTTGTTCCCCTCCGTTCCTCCAGAAGTAAAAATAACTTCATCTTGGTGAACGTTTAGCAACTGTGATGCCTGCTCCTTCGATTTTTTTAATAATTTTTCAGCTTCACCGCCAAGCTGATGAATGCTCGATGGATTGGCAAAAAATCGCTCAGTTGCTTGATAAAAACTATTAAGAACAGACGAGGCGGGTTTCGTCGTTGCGCTGTTATCTAGATAAATCATGCTTAATTCTCCTTAGATTTAATAAGTGAAAGCAAGCTTTAGAAAACTTGGCAATCGTTAAAGAGTACCCCTTATATTTTGGAGTGTTAGCCTTAATGGCGAGTTACTTAACTGCACTTATGCATTAAAAAAAGTGTTTATATATTCTTATCTGCCATTAGAAAAACTTGGCTTTCACCAAGTTTTAAAAGTGAAAACCAAAGTTTCACTTATACCCCTAATATTTCTTCTGTTGAAAGTGTTAAAGTTATCTTTCCCATAAATAGCCCTTACAATTATTTTATATCCAACATCTCTAATAAAAGATTAATTGATACTTTATTACTGTCATTGGAAAGCTTAACACTTCCAAGTTTCGGTGATGGATACTCCTTTTGGTTTTTCATTGCATACACTTTTTCAGTATTGTCTTTCATTTTAGTAAACGACGCTATTTGACTTTTCTTGACTATAACATTGCTCGACGTTACATGCTCTTTTACAGTAATCTGGCTATCCTGTGTCGTGAAAAACATAAATATAACAAAACACCAAACACATATTGTACTAGTACCCAGGAGCAGTAAAATCCCTTTATAGCCTTTATGCATATTAATTAGCTGCCTTTTGGTACTCTTCTATACGTTTTAATGCACCAGGCTCGATCTCTTCTACAGCTTTAGCTGCCTGTTCGATGGCGAGGTCATATTCATAGGAACGAAATAGGCGCTCAGATTCAGACAGTTTAGCAGCAAGAATTGGATATTGACTTCGGTATCTATTCGCGTATTGGATAACTTGTTCTGTCAAAAAAGCCTGGTCCAACATCATTTCTGTTTGTTCTGTTACATGATCAACCGCAGTTTTTGCATCTGATAATGCATGTTGAACTTCTGTGATATCCAATGGCTGCTTATCTAATAAATTAAGTACTCGTGCACTCTTTTCAGATGCTTCCTCCATTATATTCCAAATAAATCCTGGAACTCCTGGAATATTACTTTTATTCAACCTGCGATTAATACGGTATAATTCGTTTTTCATATCAGTTAATTTCTCTTTTGCTTCCAATTCATCTTTCCTTAAATTTTGTATATGCTTCTTAAATTCGTCATGTTTCTGCTGTAAACCATCAATTTGCTGAAATCCATTCTCCAACTTAACACGCAACTCAGAATGTGTACTGTTTTCACTTTCAATGTCATTTGAAAGCTCTTCAAGCTGATTTTTTAATTTTAAAATAGACTTTTCCAATGACAAATACTTTTCCATATCACTGTCTTCAAAGTAATAGGTTTTCTTTAACGTTTCCACTTCTTCTTTTGTTGTAAGAAAATTCTCCTCTAAACTATCCAATGCTTCCTGATAACTTGGCACCTTAGTCTCAACATAATTCTTAGCGATGGCTTCCTTTTCAAGTAATTGGTACATTTCCGCTATTCTTTCTTCTACTTCTTCTATTACGACGCCAGCCTCGTAAGTATCTCCTTTTTCAAGGGTGTTTACACAATCCAGCAAACGGCGTTGATAGTTATGTACTTCTTTCTCAAACCCAAGATGTTCAATACGGTAACCGTCTTCCTTCATATCTCTTAATCCTTTAAATAATTCGTCCAATTGGGCTGGTAAGTCATGTTTGCAGGTTTTATATATTGTTGGAAATGCATCAATTTGTGTTTGAAGTACCTCCAACTTTTGCTTGAGATCTTCAACAAGCTGATGTGCTTCAGAATAATCACCTGATCCAACTAGGTCGTTATATTGATTAAGTTGTTCGTCAAGTTCATCAATCTCCACATCAAAACGGACTTCCGCTTTACCATATTGGTAACGATTTTGTGAAAGCTTTTTACGCAAGGATTTAATATCAGGCTGTATTTGTTCGATTTCTTTTCGGCTTGATTCTTCAGACTCCATCAGTTCATTCAGTTCCTCAAGCATTTTTTTGATATCTTCTTCAATTGATTGTAATGTCTGCTCTACTTTTCGCAGTGTTTTTTTAGCGGTGGAAAACCGGTATCGATCTGCTGCTTCTTCGGCATCAAATAAATATTCTTCAATATCTGGCAGTTCTTTAGTTACGATATACTCCCACCGTTCTTTCCACGATTCAAATTTCTCCTGAGTTTCGCCAGACAAATTTAAACTTTTAATACGCCCAAGCTGTGATGCGATATTCCGATTCATAATATCCATTTTCCATGCTTCCAATCGGTCAACAACATCATATACCCGTTTTCGTAAAATAAGTCCCACAATTATTAGTGCAATAATTACTAGAATAGTTCCTATGATATAAGCCATAAATTGCCTCCTAACTGCATTCCTGAATAAGAGGATAGTCTTTCGTTGAATTCTCTTGAAGAACAGGTATTAATAATTTCATTTTTGAAAAATTGGCTTATCGTTAAAGGGATTCTTAAAAAGCGCTAAGTGTTTTCTTAGAGCCCCTTATGCAGTTAAATATACTTCATAACTGCCAAAAAGTGTATAATTATCTCATTATTATACTTATGATACCATGTAATTAACATTTTTGGCTAAAAAATTACAAATAAATTAAGGATTTGACAAATTTTATTAACAAAAATAAAAAATGGCGCTAAATAATTGCCATTTATGCATATTTTTAAGATTACTATTAGTTATTTTGCGTGACAACGTAATCTAACCAATTCTCAATTGTTCGAATATAATTTTTAGCAAATTGGTTGTGAGAATCTGTCCCAACCACCTGGTTTTTCCATTCATTCTGCAATATGTAAGGGGTAATTAACATACCTTTCAGTTGCATTAATAAAAATTGACTATCCAAATTATTCTTTTTCTGTTTTGGAAAAATAGCATAAAACGAGTTACTTATAAAATAATTTTCTTTTGCAAGATATGTAACAGTCATTTCACGAACAAATACAGAATCCAGTGATAACTCACGATGAATAAAACATGAGAATTGATGGTTACTCTGTTTGTAATGTATAATGGCTTCAATCATTTTTTTCAAGCGTTCCAATGGGGAAATGGATTCATTATTCAACATAGCAGTCTCAATCGCTTTTAAATAGGCTTCATAATATTGTGTAACAGCGTGCTCTAGAAGACCCTGTTTACTCTTAAAATAGTAGCTGATCAATGAAACATTGACAGTTGCTTTATCTGCAATGTCTCTTACAGACGTTCCATGAAAGCCATTTTGAAAAAATAATATAGAAGCTGCATCAACAACTTTTTGTTTAGTTGGATTTTTTTTCATCAGTTTTCAACTCCTTACATCTCTTTTACGACAAAGTGAGGATTTATCCTGCAATTTTTTCTCGACAAAACTTATGTGATTTGTCGAAATATACAAAGTCGAAAGGAAAATAAATATGTTTCAAGCAACTTCTTATTCTGGAAATAAAGCTAAAGATTACGAATTATTACTAAAACAACTAACCGCTTTGTCTGAGGGTGAACAAGATGATATTGCTATCTTATCGAATGCATCATCATTATTAAACCAATTTCTTGTTGAAGTAAACTGGGTCGGATTTTATTTATGGAAAGAAGATGAATTAGTACTTGGACCATTTCAAGGATTACCCGCTTGTATTCGAATTGCTTTCGGTAAGGGTGTTTGTGGCACCGCAATAAAAGAACGAAAAACCCAAAGAGTAGCAGATGTTATGACTTTTCCAGGTCATATTGCCTGTGACAGTGCTAGCAAATCTGAAATAGTCGTACCATTAATTGTAAATAATGAAGTTTATGGTGTTCTCGATATTGATAGTCCGATTAAGAACCGATTTGATGAAACAGATCAAATCTACATCGAAAAGTTTGCGGAAATACTAGAAGATATTATCAGGTGAAAATTAAAGTGGCTGAACCATTCTGTCAGTCACTTTAGTTTTATAAATTGGAATGCTTCTTTAATTCCTTTTCCTTTACAACGCAGTTTTTCCCAATCTCTTTCGCTTCATATAATGCTTTATCTGCACGAATGAACACATCACTTACAGAGTCCAACTCCTTATCAATCCATGATGATACCCCACAGGATAGCGTGATTTTAGGTTCGGTGAAGCTTTCAACTTGCGTCCGAATTTGGCCAGCCAGTGCCACACCATCATCAATACTGGCGTTAGGCAAATAAATAGCTAATTCCTCTCCGCCCCATCGTGCTGGGATGTCCTCTTGCCCCAGTTGTGTTCTGATAATTTTTGCAACTTGAACTATTACCTCATCACCAATGTAGTGCCCATAAGTATCATTTATTTTTTTGAAATCATCAATATCAAATAAAATCAACGTTCCTTTTTCATCTAATTGCATATGTGCTTTTAAAGTTTCGTCAAGATGATTCCGTGAATATAACTTTGTAAGATAATCAGTAATAACTGATTCTTCCAATTTATCCTTTAAAATAGAATTCGTCAGTGCTAGGGTAGAATGCTGAACAAGGGATTGCATTAACTTGTAGCTTTCAAAGGAAAAAAAGTACTTTTCCTCATGCATAATTAAAACCGCTCCATGAACATTACCGGAATGTATCATAGGGATTGCCATAATAGAACAGTATGGAAGGTTCTTTTTGGAATTACCACTAAACATTGGATCAGTATTCACCTGCATCTGACTTAGTATGTCTTCAGCAAATATTTGACCCTGTTTTGTTGCAAAATAACTCGTGCTGCCTGACAAAATATCAAATCCATTATCAGACTTATCATTAATATAAATAAAGCCCACCTGCGTGGCACGACACGCTTCTATTATTTGCATTCTTACAATTGAAATGATTTCGGTAAGCTTTAAATTAGAATTAAGTTTATGAGTAGCTTCGTTTATTAATTTCAAATCGGATACGAGATGTTTAGAATGCTGGTAAAGTGTTACATTCTCGATTGCCGCACCTGCTGTATTTGCAAATTGGGTTATGAAATCAATTTCATCCTCTGTGAAATCAACAGCATGAGGTGTAATAATTTGCAATACACCATAAACTCCTTGCTTTCCTCTTAAAGGAGCGTAAATACTCGTATTTTTATCCTTTACACGGTCTTCAAGTTGTACTTCCCCGGTAAGAAATGCCTGCGTGCTTACCCGCTTCGTGGCAGCATCACTATACTCAATTGTTTTAATTGGCAGAGAGCTTTCGGCTTCATAATCCTGGGATAATAATAAATAATACGTAAACGTTGGATAGAGTTTATACAAACATTGAACAATGTCTTTCAAGATATCTCCTTTAATATTCATGGAATATAAACGTGTAGACATATCAAATAAAAATTTACTTTTACTTACACTTTTCTCACTTAATTTATAATAATTCACTAGCTTTAATAATTGTTCTGTTTCCCGTTTAACTAACTCAACACTATTACTAGATAGATGTTCTACATCTTTCGGGTAGGAAAGAAACATAAAACCAGACGAACCAAATTTCGGAAATAGTGGTATAATTACAGAATTAAAATTAAGTAATTCACTTTTCTCCCTAAGAATTGATTTTCCATCTGAAATATCAGATTCCAAAAGTTGTTGATTAATATCATTAAAGTCTACTAGACTCTTCATGAACATACCTGTCTCTTTAGAACTTGTTTTAATTTCATACTTTTTATTCCATTTATTGTATATATATATTACTGAATGAGTCGTGTTCAAAATAGCTGTTAAGTGGTTCGTGACTACTGATAAAAGTTCGTCATATGAAAAATGTGCAATATCAGAGATCAATTCAAAGTATGTACTTCTAATTCTCTCTTTTAAATTATGTTGAGTTATCATCTATATTATCACCCATCTTATCGATCTTAAGATTTAACTATTCCTTTATTATATCGAAACAATTATCAATTTCCTATACAGTTTTAAGAAAAAAGCTGTTTTCTAAAAGATTGTTGCCTTTCCTTAACAATTAGTTGGTATAAACTGCGCCACTGGAGCAATGTTTTTTTCCGGAGTGGTTGTCATGGAACTTATATTTTTCAACATTGAGTTAAAGTTAAAGTCAATATTAATAGCCAAGAACAATGATCCTATTAGTGAATTAATCATGTTTTTATTGACTTTCACTCTTATAGCTTATATACTATTCTTTGTGTAAAATAAAAGGTAGCTTACGTGAACCTACGTTTATGTCATTTTGTTCCTCAAAAAGAGGTGTATCGTGTAACTCTCTGCTGCTGGAGCGATGGTACATGAAAATAAAATGTATAACGGATTTGGAACACACTGTTTATTTTATGCTAATAAACTAATAAAGGAGGAAATGTCTAATGGCACGTTTTACTGGATCAATATGGAAGAAATCACGTCGTCTCGGCATTTCATTAACTGGAACTGGTAAGGAATTAGATAAACGCCCTTACGCTCCAGGTCAACATGGACCAAATTCACGCAGAAAAATTTCCGAATATGGTTTACAGCAACAAGAAAAGCAAAAACTTCGCTTCATGTACGGATTAAATGAACGTCAATTCCGTAATTTGTTTACAGAAGCAGGTAACATGAAAGGTATTCATGGTGAAAACTTCATGATTTTACTTGAATCTCGCCTGGATAACCTTGTTTACCGCCTTGGACTAGCTCGCACACGCAGACAATCTCGTCAGCTAGTAAACCACGGTCATGTAACTGTTGACGGCAAGCGCGTTGATATTCCATCTTATCGCCTAAAGCCAGGTCAGGTAATTGGACTACGCGAAAAGTCACAGAATCTGGATATTATTAAAGAAGCAATCGAAGTAAACAACTTCGTTCCAGAATACCTTACTTTTGACGCAGATAAAATGGAAGGAAGCTACACTCGATACCCAGAGCGTTCTGAACTTCCAGCTGAAATCAATGAACCACTTATCGTTGAATTCTACTCTCGTTAAAAAACGAAACTCCAAAACCCCTTGATATAATAAGGGATTTGGAGTTTTTCTTTTTGTATACAATTTATTCTCTTCACCTTCCCCCTCAACTATCTATCTAAGATAGTGGCCTCCTTATGCAGGGGAACCTGTAAACTAACTTCTTCCCTTCTGTTTTTATGGTTAAAGCGGATTAACCGCATTGCATTTAAGATTACAAGTAATACACTTGCTTCATGAATAAACATACCGGATGCGAGATGTACGGATCCTGCGAGTACACCAGCTAAGAGGACAAATACAATTCCAACTGAAAAGAATGTATTTTGCTTCATGTTGCTAATGGTTGCTTTAGATAGTGAATAGGCATGTGTGAATTGCATGAGTCTATCTGCCATTAAGACAACATCGGCTGTTTCCATGGATACATCTGTACCACCTTCACCCATTGCCAATCCGATATCAGCCGTAGCAATTGCTGGTGCATCATTGATACCGTCCCCTGCCATTGCGACGACATGCCCTTCATTCCTCAATTTCTTCACGAATTCAACTTTGTCTTCCGGTAATAATTCCGCATGGTACTCATCTAACCCTAATTTACTGGCAACTAATTCAGCAGTGTGTCTGTTATCACCTGTAAGCATAACGATTTTCTTGATACCGTTTTTCCTCATTTCTGCTAAAGCTTTTGGAGCATCTTCCCGAATTTGATCAGCTATAGAGAAAACACCTGCTACTTTACCATCAACTGCAGCATATATAGCGGTATTCCCTGCCATTTGACGGTTCATGGCATACGCTGCAACCTCTGCAGACACCTCGATATTTTCGGAATTCATTAAGTTAAGATTTCCCACAGTAAGCGATTGGTCGTTAATTTTTGCAGAAATTCCATTTCCTTTTATGACTTTTCCATCTTTAGGTTCTCCTCTTAAATCTATCTTTCTATTACTTGCTTCTTTTACAATAGTTTGACCTAAATGATGTTCCGAAATTGTTTCCGCCTGTGCAACAAGACGCAATAATTCATCAGAATCCTGATAATTAAATAATTTAATATCGGTAACTTCAGGCTTTCCTTTTGTTAGTGTGCCTGTTTTGTCAAATACTAGTGTGTCCACCTTGGAGAAGTTATCCATTACTTCGCCACCTTTAACCAGGACACCATTTTTGGCACCATTTCCAATACCAGCGACGTTTGAAACAGGAGCTCCGATCACCAAAGCACCAGGACAAGCAACAACTAAGAATGTAATAGCTAAATGAAGATCTCTTGTCAATATATAGACCGCAATCGATAGTATAATAACTGCTGGTGTATAAACATTAGCAAACTTGTTAAGAAACTTTTCTGTTTTTGATTTTGATTCCTGGGCTTCCTCCACCAGTTCGATAATCTTCGAAAATGTGGTATCATCACCAACTTTTTCAGCAACAATTTCAATATAGCCATTATCCACGATAGTCCCACTAAAAACCTTGTCATCTACCTTCTTGGATGAGGGTACCGATTCACCTGTAACGGCTGATTCATTTAACGATGCCTGACCGGACATAATACTTCCATCAACAGGAACACTTCCACCAGAGCGAATAATAACATGGTCTCCTTCTGCTACTTCTTCAACCGGGACTGTGACATGATTCGCATTACGGACTACAACAGCTTCCTGTGGAGCCATATCGACTAGTCTTTTTAAAGATGAACGTGTTTTCTCTAATGTACGTGCTTCTAAATATGCCCCAAATAAAAGTAGAAAAGTAACTACAGCTGATTCAACGTATTCACCGATAATTAAAGCACCAATGACGGCGATAGTAACCAGCAATTCAATACTGAAAGCCTTCATTCGAAGTGCCTGGAAGGCTTTCATAAATATAGGAACACCAGCAATAACGGTCGCAATAATCAATGTTATATCCTTGGCGCCTCCTTTTTCCATAAACCCAGCTATAAAACCAAATACAATGAGAATTGCTGTAATTGCGGTAATATGATTTTTATGTTGATTTATTGCCTTAATCATTTTTATTCTCCCCTTTAATTTTCATCTTCTAGATACCTTTATTATAGGATCCTTTCTGTCTAAAGAAATTGACCGCCATCAATATTAGGAGATATTCTTTATATAAATTACTAACTGAGTAAATTTCATAAATACTTATATTCATCATTTATCCGAACAATTTTACGAACTAATGTTTACCCTTCGTTAATTCAAAGTACTACTATCGTTGATTGGAACGGAAGGCGGCGACTCCTGCGGGAATAGCATGAGCCTTAAGACCCCACAGTGCGATAGCACGAGGAGACTCAAGCCATGCCCGGCGGCATAGAAGACACTGTGAAAGCTTGAGCTTGAACAGATATCGCACTTGTACCCGGAGGGTGAAAGCGTCCGCCTGCAGTGGAAATCAACAGGTCTAGCACATTTACAAACAGTTTGGATTTACTGCTTTATTTTTAAATTATGAAATTGATCCAATTACCTTTAGAAACTTGCTATGAATGAAACTAAAAACGAAACTAGCGGACAAAAAAACACACGCCATTTTCAAATGTGAAATAGCGTGTGCTTTGGGTATTATTTGGGTATTTGCCCTCTTGATATATACTCATTTTAAATTGTGAACAGTATTTTAATGATCTACTTATAGCTTATAAGGAAATACTTTTTCTTTCCGCGTCTTATTATGGTAAACATATCATCAATACGATCTTCTTCACTGACAACGTATTGCAACTCCTGCTGACGCTCACCATTTATATAAATTGCCCCATTTTTAATATCTTCTCTTGCTTGTCGCTTTGAAGATGAAATAGAGGCGTTAACTAATAGATCGATTAAGCCTATATCTTCTTTAGGAGCCTCGTTAGCAGGAACACCTTTAAAACCCTGCTTAATATCACCTGCAGATAGTTCTTTTAAATTTCCGCTGAAGAGTGATGCTGATATCTTCTGTGCTTGTTCCAAAGCTTCCTGACTATGCACTTCGCGAGTCATCTCTTCTGCTAAACGTTTTTGTGCCAGACGGTTCTCAGGGGTGTTATCTACTTCTTTTTGTAACTGATCCAATTCCTCCTGATCGAGAAATGTGAAGTAATATAAGAATTTCATTACATCACGATCATCAGCATTAAACCAAAATTGATAAAATTCATATGGTGTTGTTTTTTCTGGATCTAACCAGATAGAGCCACCTGCTGTTTTACCAAACTTGGAACCATCAGCTTTTGTAATCAGTGGTACAGTTAAGCCAAACACTTTCGTTTCTTCGTCCATTTCTTCTCTGGAACGACGAATCAGTTCCATACCAGCAGTTATATTACCCCATTGATCGCTGCCGCCAATTTGCATGGTGCAATTTTCCTGTTCGTATAATTTTAAATAGTCTAAGGATTGAAGGATCATGTAACTGAACTCTGTATAAGATATTCCCTGTTCAATCCGAGCTGACACAGATTCCTTGCCAAGCATGTAGTTGATTCCAAAATGCTTTCCCGCATCCCGCAAAAAGTCAATAACAGTCATGCTTGCAAGCCAGTCATGGTTATTACGGGCAACCGCAGCATTTGACCCACTATCGAAATCAAGCAGTTTTGCTAATTGCTGTTTAATCTTTTCACTGTAACCTTTTACAACTGTCGCTTCGTTGAGTGAGCGTTCAGTGGAACGACCGCTTGGATCACCAATCATTCCTGTTCCGCCACCTATCAATGCTATTGGTCGATGGCCGGCCATCTGAAACCTTTTTAACATAGTGATAGGCAGCAAATGTCCTATATGTAAACTATCAGCAGTCGGATCAAACCCACAATATAATGTTACCTGATTCTCTGCCAAATGCTTGGTTAACCCCTCCGTATCAGTAGTTTGATGAATCAAATTGCGTTTTTCCAAATCCTTTAAAATATCCATTCTCTTCACTCTCCATCTTTTACTATTAGTACTTTCTAAATTGCAAATAAAAAAACCCATCCCTAATATAAATAAGGGACGAGTTTACGCTCGCGGTACCACCCTTGTTGCACATGCCACCTTGGGATTGTTAACGATGATATCACCGTCTTCTTTTAAAATTGGAAGAAACTCCAGATTGTAATTCGCCTGCAAATATATGCTAACTCTCAGCAACCGTTAGCTCTCTTAAAAATGGATTTGCAAAACTACTGCGATCTTTCAACGTATTTTTTTATATTATTATTTATTCATATCATATTCTCATTGTAAACGCAATATATTTACATATTTCCTTCTATACCTAGTACATCAATTATGCTATAATTAATGTTGGAATTTAGGAGGTCTTAATATGGATTATAAACAATTATTTCAAAAATATAAAGAAAAAACAAAGTCAATTTGGGCAACTGGAAAAGTTCAAAAATCATCACGTATTACCTATGATGTATTCTGGAATGTAGTCTTGTTTTTCGTTATTATAGGTGCTGTTGGTCTGATTTTTGCAGGTGGTGTAGGTGCAGGTTACTTTGCTTCACTTGTTAAAGATGAACCTGTACGAAGCTATGCAAGCATGGAAAAAGATATATATAATTATGAGGAAACATCAAAGTTATACTTTTCCGGAAATAAATACATCGGTGATATCCGTTCTGATATACATAGAGAAGAAGTTAAATTAAAAAATGTCTCAGGTATCCTGAAGGATGCTGTAATTGCGACCGAAGATGAATATTTTAATGATCATAAGGGGATTGTTCCAAAAGCAATAGTCCGTGCACTAGTACAGGAAGCAACAAATGCAGCAGTAAAAACGGGAGGAAGTACGCTAACCCAACAACTTATCAAAAACCAAATACTGACAAATGAAGTATCATTTGAACGTAAGGCAAAAGAAATTTTATTAGCACTGCGTTTGGAGCGTTTCTTTGATAAAGACCAAATTCTTGAGGCATATTTAAATATTGTCCCATATGGACGAGATGCTTCAGGTGGAAATATTGCCGGGATTCAGACTGCTGCTCAAGGGATATTTGGTATTAATGCTTCTGAAGTTAATTTACCCCAGGCAGCATACCTTGCAGGACTTCCACAAAGTCCGTCAAGGTATACCCCTTTCAAGAACAGTGGGGGATTAAAAAGTGAAGAAGGCATACAGGCTGGACTAAATCGGATGAAATCGGTTCTAAGCAGAATGTATGAGTCAGATAGTATTTCAAAAAAACAATATGAAAAGGCTATAAACTACGATATTGTAGCTGATTTCTCTGAAGACTCACAATCACCCATTGAAAAATATCCATACTTGACATTCGATGCTGAAAAACGGGCAAAGGAAAAAATTCTAAAATACATTGCCAAAGAAGATGGATATTCAATGGAAGACCTGAACAATGATGAAAAGTTAATGGAAGAATATAAAATATTAGCTGATCGTGCATTGCGTAAAAATGGTTATAAAATCCACACAACAATCGATAAAAAAACACATGACATATTTAAAAAAGTAATTAAGAAGTATGAAACTTACGGTCCTGATTGGAAAGGTAATATTGTTATAAATGAAGAGACTGGTGAAACTGAAACAATAACTCAGCCTATTGAGACTGGCGGGATTTTAATTGAAAACAGCACGGGTAGAATTATTAGCTTTGTTGGTGGTCGCGAGTATACTCAAAAAGACCAATTAAATTATGCAACAGATGTAATTCGTTCAAATGGTAGTACCATGAAGCCAATACTCACTTATGCTCCAGCAATTGAAAAAGGGGTTATACAACCCGGAACACCCGTAGCTGATGTCAAAACAACTTATTCCACACCTGTTGGCCCCTATACACCTGGAAACTATGCAGGAGGGTATCATGGTTTAGTATCTGCGCGTACAGCACTAGAAAATTCATATAATATACCTGCAATTGGAATTTATGACCAAATCAGATCCCAGGATCCAGTTAGTGAATTTTTGAAACCTATGGGAATTACAACTTTGGGAGAAAATGAATATTCTAACCTCTCTCTGGGAATTGGTGGTACCACCAATGGAGTCTCGATTGAGGAAAATACGAATGCCTACAGTACATTCGGCAACAACGGTAAATTTGCTGATTCTTACATGATAGAAAAAATTACTACAGCAGATGGTGAAGTAATATATGAACATAAAAGTGAATCAGTAGATATATACTCACCACAAACTAACTATCTAACTCTCGATATGATGCGTGATGTTATCAGCAGTGGAACTGCAGCATATTTAAACTCACAATTGAAGTATAATGGAGTTGACTGGGCTGGGAAAACTGGTACATCACAAGATAAAAAGGACACTTGGTTTGTTGCAACCAATCCAAATGTCACATTTGGAACATGGATGGGATATGAAATTGGAAAATCACTTGAATGCCCAAGCTGCTCATTAGGATACAGTAGCAGAAACGTAAAACTCTGGGCAAAATTGATTAACGCAGCTTCTGATGTTAATCCAGAATTAGTTGCACCTAAAAAGAATTTCGAACGTCCCGGTGGAATTGTGTCACGAAGCTATTGTGCAATATCCGGTATGCTCCCATCAGATTTATGTGAAAAAGCTGGTTTAGTAAAAAGCGACTTATTTAACGCTAAATATGTACCAACCAAAGAAGATGACAGTCTTGTCAAAGGAACATATGTCATGGTTGATGGTAAAGCAGTGATAGCTGGTAAAAATACACCTAAGGAATTTACTGAGGGAGACGGAATAACATTCAACCCGGAATTTCTTAAAAGAAAGGGCTATGACAAACTTGATGATATAACACAACTTTATCCAAGAACCAATCGTGAAAAGTGGGAGAAAATTAGTTTACCAGAGTCTGAAGTTGATGATGGTACAATAGAAGACGACGGAAAGAAACCTTCTGCTCCTACTTCAGTTGCAGGATCCGGAAACAAGCTAAATTGGAAAAAATCCAGCAGCAAGGATGTTGTAGGCTACCGCATCTATCGTGCGAAGAGTCCGGAAGACAGCTTTAGCCTCGTTGGTAACACAAGTGAGACCAGCTTCGGTATTTCCAATGGCAAAGCTGTTTACCATGTAAAAGCTGTTGATTACTTTGGATTAGAATCATCTGCATCAAAAGAAATTGTTGTTGGTGACTTTTCAGAGCCTGAAGAACCTGAGGATGATAAACCTGACAAGGAAGATAAGAACGTTAAACCTGTTACAAATGTCACCGCGAAACACAAGAATAAAAAAATCACAGTTTCATGGAATCACAGTGAAAGTGCAACCTTTGAAATAACGATAACAGGTAAAAGTTATAATAAAAAGGAAACAACTAAAAATAAGAGTTATTCATTCGGAGATATTCAACCAAATGGTGAAAATTACAAAGGAACAGTAACTGCAATAGTAGATGGAAAACCGAGCGAGTCTGTCTCGTTCTCTGTCACTGCTAATAAAAAACCAAATGAGGAATCAAACGAATAACGACCAGGCGGCGCTATGAAAGCGTCGCCTGCTTTATTTTGAGTTTTTACTAAAAATGCCAGCAGTAATACTGTATAATAGAATTATATAAAGGATACTTTCTTAAATAAGGCGGTGAAAAAATGAATCATGTTAAAACGTATCATTCAGTCACGCGCGACACTCCAAATGGCCCAATAATCATCGAAGGACCGCTATCATCCACAGAATTAAAGAAATATAATTTTCATGAACAATTAACTGCATTCCGACCTGCTCCCAAACAATTTGAAGCTATTTCAAGTATTGCGGACTTTCCAGAGGGACGAATCATAGTTGCTAGAACTAATGACACCATTGTTGGCTATGTAACTTATTTACATCCTGATCCACTCGAACGGTGGTCTGAATTTAATATGGAAGACCTTATTGAACTTGGTGCAATTGAAATCATTCCCAAGTATCGTGGATCAGGAATTGCCTCAAGCATATTAAAATTATCCATTATGGATGATTTTATGGAAAATTATATACTAATATCAACCGAATATTATTGGCATTGGGATCTTGAAGGCACCAGATTGAGTATATGGGATTATCGCAAGGTAATGGAAAAGATGATGGCTGCAGGCGGACTCCTTCCTGCCCCGACGGATGACCCGGAAATTATATCTCATCCAGCTAATTGTTTAATGGTGCGAATCGGAAAGAATGTACCAGAAGAATCAATTAAACAGTTTGATAAACTCCGGTTTTTACAACGACAACAATACCGTGATATGAGGGAGGGTTTATAAATGCTCGTAGAAGAAATTATGAAAAAGGAAATAGTTACACTACCAAAAAGCGCTTCAATTGCTGAAGCATTACAGTTACTTCATGAGAATCGAATTAGACACATTCCGATCATTGACGATAACCGTTCTGTGATAGGAATTGTATCTGACCGAGATGTACGTGATGCATCACCATCCATTTTAAAAAAGGATGCAGACCAGAGTGCACTTGAAAACGAAATTCAATCGATAATGACACATGATGTCATCACAGTTCATCCCCTTGACTTTGTGGAGGAAATTGCTCGAGTTTTTTACGATGAAGCATTCGCATGCTTGCCGGTAGTTAGAGACAATAAATTAGTAGGAATTATTACTGAAAAAGATATGCTTCATACATTTATTCAACTTACCGGTACAAATGTTCAAAGCTCACAAATTGAAATTAAAGTCCCACATAAACCAGGGGTTTTACCTGAGGTAGCTGCAATTTTTGGAGCCCGCAAAACAAATATTACATCCGTTTTAATATATCCTTATAATAATGATCCGAACTTTAAAATTCTCGTTTTCCGCATACAGACTATGAATCCTATGCCAGTTGTGCAGGACTTACGAGACGCTGGCTATGATCTAATGTGGCCAAATAATATTGCGGAGCCAAAAGTATGACTTGTAAAGCGTCATTTGTTTACTCTAATAAATTCTTAGACTACCAATTTCATTCGGATCATCCATTTAATCAAAAAAGAGTATTATTAGCGAAGGAATTATTAGAAGATATAAATCTTTTAACTAATACGGATATTATCAAACCTCGTACGGCTACTGAAGAGGAACTTGCACTTTTTCATGACTTGTCTTATATTCAAGCTGTTCAAAAAGCAAGCAATGGCAAAATGCAAGCTGATGAAGGATTAGAATATGGGATTGGAACAGAAGATACACCAATCTTTGATGGAATGCATGAAGCAT
The DNA here is from genome assembly GCF_900102415.1 of Virgibacillus salinus. Classification (NCBI taxonomy): domain Bacteria; kingdom Bacillati; phylum Bacillota; class Bacilli; order Caryophanales; family Bacillaceae; genus Virgibacillus; species Virgibacillus salinus. The sequence goes on along the minus strand of NZ_FNKD01000002.1, from coordinate 32,176 downwards.
CAAGCTACTTGGTAGGCGGTACCCTGACTGCAATAGATTCGGTATTACAGGGTAAGTCAGATCATGCTTTAAACCTAGGTGGTGGTCTCCATCATGGCTTCCAAAGAAAAGCAAGTGGTTTTTGTATTTATAATGATGGCGCTGTAGCTATAAAATACATTCGTGAAAAATACGATTTGAAAGTTTTATACGTAGATACTGATGCACACCACGGAGATGGTGTCCAATGGGCATTTTATGATGACCCAAATGTGTGCACTTTTTCTATTCATGAAACTGGAAGATACCTTTTTCCTGGTACAGGTAACGTTAACGAACGTGGAATAAAAGAAGGACATGGGTATTCTTTTAACATCCCGATCGATGCGTTTACAGAAGATGAATCATTTATAAATATATATGAATCCGCTTTCAGGGAGATTGTTGAATATTTCAAGCCTGATGTCATATTGACACAGAATGGTGCAGATGCACACATGTATGATCCACTAACACATCTATGTGCTACGATGGACATTTTTGAGAGAATTCCTCTATTAGCACATGAATTAGCACATCAATACTGTAATGGGCGCTGGATTGCACTAGGAGGCGGCGGATATGATATGTGGAGAGTCATACCTAGAGCGTGGGCTCAAATATGGAGCGTAATGAAAACAGATAATGTTCAAAAAGGAGATTTACCTTCAGTATGGCAATCCAAATGGCAAAAAGAATCACCTGTAACATTACCTGCTCACTGGCATGATAACAAAAGTATTGTACCAACAATACCAAGAAAGGCAGATATTACCGAAAAGAATGAAAAGGCACTTCAAAGTGCTTTAAAATACGCAAAGAATATACAAAAAAACATTTAATAAAGGGAGATGATTTATTCAATCATCTCCCTTTTATTCTTTATTTTGATTCTTACTTTCCAATATAACCATCTCTACACGTCTGTTCTTACTCCAATTTATTGCTGATGTGTTTGGCACTATTGGTCTTGTAGCTCCATAACCTACTGCAGTAAAACGCGAATCATCGAAATTATTTTCATTAATTAAGTAGCGAATAACACTACTTGCACGCGCACCAGATAATTCCCAGTTTGACGGATATCGAAAATTTGAGATGGGCCGGTTATCGGTATGACCTTCCACCTTTACATGGTTAGGTATATTAGAAAGGAGCTTCGCAATTTTATCTAAAAAAGGCTTACCAGAATCAACAATTATTGCCTCACCAGAATCAAATAATACACTTTCCTGCAAAACAAGTACAACTCCTCGTTCAGTTCTACTTGCTGAAATCACATTATTTAGACTATTGTTATCCAAGTATTGCCCAACATCCCCCATCAATTTGTCTAAAGAATCATCAGTTTCCTCTGCTGTTGTATCGTCTCGGTCATTGATATTCTCTAATTGTGTAGGATTTTCAAACTCATTCGAATTCTTACCACTTTCTTGATTACTTGTATTCTCTGTCGGGTTTTCCATCGGTACTGGTGATGGGTAGAAATCAAATATCATACGATTCTTAAATGATTCAGAAATAGCTTCGAATTTTACCAGATCTATTTGTGACATGGAAAATAACAATATGAAAAATACTAAAATCAGCGTTACCATATCAGAATATGTAACCATCCATTTAGGTGCTCCGGACTTGCTGTTTCTTTTCGCACTTCTACGCTTCATTTACGCTCTCTCCTGCGTAAGCTGTTTCTTCATCTATTTCATCTTTTTTCTTCGACTCATTTGAAAGGAAAGCACCAAGTTTTTCTTCTAAAATACGTGGGTTTTGTCCTGACTGAACGCCGATAACACCTTCGATAATTACCTGTTTTATAAAGATTTCTTCTTCCGTTTTTGTTTCTAATTTATTAGCCATCGGAATAAAAACAAGATTAGCAAGAACAGTACCATAAAGTGTTGTCAAAAGTGCTACCGCCATATTTGGTCCTAACGTTGCAGGATCTGTTAAACTATTAAGCATTAGAACAAGCCCTACTAATGTTCCAATCATCCCCCATGCCGGTGCATATTCTCCAGCCTTTTCGATAATTGCACGGCCTTTATAATGCCGATCTTCCATTGCAGTTAGTTCTGCATTCATAATGTCATTTATAACATCAGGCTCAATGCCATCAACTGCAAGCAGAATACCTTTTTTAATAAATTCGTCATCAACTTCATCAAGCTCATTTTCAAGAGCTAAAATCCCTTCTCTACGTGCACGCTCAGATAAACGTATAAATAATCCAATTAATTCTGGAAGTCGTTGGTCACTTTGGTGAAATACTTCCTTCATAACTTTGGATGTAAGCTTAATTTGATCCAATTTAAAATTAATGAATAACGACGCGGATAAACCACCTATAACAATAAATATAGAAGCAACATCAAGGAAAGACCCCATTCCTTGTGTGCCACCCTTTGCAAGAATTGCCAGCATAATCATAATAAATCCCAATGTAATACCGATTGGAGTTAGTATATCTCTTTTCCTCATAATCTCGCTCCCTAAAAGCTTGTTCCCAAGACAATCTTAAACCTATTGTTTATATCGGCATTATTTTTATTTTGTTGAAGTTCTTTCCACAATTCGGTGTGGTAAAACTACTTTCTTCTCCTCAACTTCTTCCTTATTCATATACTTTGTCAATAGTCGCATTGCAACAGCACCGATGTCATACATAGGCTGAACAATTGTTGAAAGTGTTGGACGTACCATTGTTGCCAATCTGGTATTATCAAAACCAAATACTTCCAGATCTTCCGGTACTTTATACCCCTTGTCTTGTGCTCCATGAATAACTCCTAATGCCATCTCATCGGAAGCAACAAATACAGCAGTCGGTTTTTTATTTAACGAAAGCAATTGATCAACGGCTTCCAGACCGGAATCATAAGAATAATCTCCTCTTAAGATATATTCATCATCGACGGTCTTTGATTTTTCCTTAAACGCACGTAGATAGCCATTGTATTTTTGCTGATTTATAAGCGTGTCATCTTGCCCTGAAATAAATGCAATTTTTTCATTCCCTTTACCAAGCAAAAAGGACGTTGCTTCAAATGCTGCCGCTTCATAGTCAATATTTACTGATGGAATTCTGTTTGATTCATCATAAGTTGCTGCTAATACTACTGGGATTGAAGAGCTTTCAAACTGCTTTACGTGCTCATCTGTTATATTCCCGCCCATAAATAAAATACCATCTACTTGTTTCTCAAGCATCGTATTAATTAACTGAAGTTCTTTGTCCTTATTTTGATCAGAATTACTTAAAATCATATTATACTTGTACATCGTAGCGATATCCTCTATTCCTCTCGCCAACTCAGCAAAAAAGATACTTGAAATATCTGGGATAATCGCACCTACTGTTGTTGTTTTTTTACTTGCCAGTCCACGCGCTACAGCATTTGGACGATAACCCAACTGTTCAATGGTTGCCAAAACCTTTTTACGTGTTACAGGCTTAACATTTGGGTTTCCATTTACAACACGTGAAACAGTTGCCATTGATACATTTGCTTCTCTAGCTACATCATATATTGTTATATTCATACTCTAATGCCTCCTAATATAAATCCCATTACGATCTCTTTTCCATATATGATACCCCACCATGAAAAAAATTACAAAAAAAACAATAGAAAAACTTAAGGCTGATCTTCATAAGACCAGCCTTAAATGGAACTATTTACGTGTTGAAAATGCTTCCAGTTCTTTCATAAAAGTATCGAACATTGGGATATCCATTTGTTGCGCTGCATCCGACAGTGCTACTGCTGGATCTGGATGCACCTCAGCCATAACCCCATCTGCACCTATTGCTAAAGCAGCTTTTGCCGCCGGGAGTAATAAATCCCTGCGACCTGTTGAATGCGTTACATCAACCATTACCGGTAAATGTGTTTCTTGTTTTAGAATCGGAACTGCTGAAATATCTAACGTATTTCTGGTTGCTTTTTCATATGTCCGAATACCACGTTCACATAAAATAATATTTCCATTCCCTCTTGAAATAATATATTCAGCCGCATTAATAAATTCGGAAATAGTTGCTGACAGACCACGTTTTAATAGGACAGGTTTTTTGACATCCCCTGCAGCTTTTAATAATTCAAAATTTTGCATGTTACGTGCACCAATTTGGATGACATCAATATAATCCATTGCTTCTTCCATATGCGCTGGATTTACAATCTCACTGACGACTGCCAAATCATACTCATCCGCTACTTTTTTTAAAATTTGAAGGCCTTCCAATCCAAGGCCCTGGAAATCATACGGTGATGTTCTAGGCTTAAATGCTCCACCTCGAAGAAGTTTGATACCCTTGCTTTTTACCGATTTCGCTACTTCTGCTACTTGTTCGTAACTTTCAACAGAGCAGGGACCTACCACATAATGTGTATTCCCATCGCCAACTTTTTCGCCTTTAATATCAATGATGGTATCTTCAGGTTTCTTTTTTCTGGACACAAGTAATGCTTTTCTGTGGTCATCTTCTTGTAACTCAAGACTTGCTTTAAATATTTCTTTAAAAATGTGTTCAATTGTAGAATTTTCAAATGGGCCATTATTTTTCCCTGTTAGCTCATCTAGCATCTTTCGTTCTCTTACCGGATCAAATCGTTTAATACTTTGTTTATGCTTAATTTTACCTATCTGTTGTACTATTTTTGCACGGCTTGTGATTAAATCCAGTAATTCCGTGTTTACACTGTCTAATTGACGGCGTAATTCATCCATCTCATTATGGCTCATTTATAAACCCCTCCTGAACACAGTTTATTATACCTTGAAAGTATGGTACATTTTAATAATTAGAGACAATTATAACTAAAAGTTTGTTCTTTGTCATCAATAACCTCTAATTTCAAACTATACATATCCAGTATTATAATATGAAAGGAATAATTAATATGGGTGGACGGATTTTTGCACTTGATATTGGTACACGATCGGTGACTGGTATTTTAATAGAAAAACAGGATAATAACTTTGCAGTAATTGATTACTATATGAAAGAACATGAAGAAAGGTCTATGCGTGATGGACAAATACATAATGTGATTGCCGTATCTGAAGTTATTCGGGATGTTAAGGAAAAGCTGGAAGCAGAACATGGGCAATTACATCAAGTGTCTGTCGCGGCTGCAGGACGCGCCCTTAAAACATGTCAGGCAGAAGCAACGTTAAAATTGGACCAGCACCCTATCACAGATAGTGGTACGATTAAACACCTGGAACTAAGTGCTGTTCAAGCTGCACAATTGAAGCTTGCAGCAATGGATAATAACAATGAATATACGAACTATTATTGTGTGGGTTACTCTGTATTGGAATACAAGCTTGATGACGCACAGATTGGTTCACTTATTGACCAAAGCGGAGACCAAGCAACTGCTGAAATAATTGCTACATTTTTGCCAAAAGTAGTGGTTGAATCGCTATTGGCAGCCCTAGGACGAGCTAATTTGGAAATGGAAGCATTAACCTTAGAACCGATTGCAGCCATTCATGTGTTAATACCTGAATCAATGCGCAGACTTAATGTTGCTTTAGTTGATATTGGTGCCGGAACAAGTGATATCGCCATTACGGACAAGGGAACAGTTGTGGCATATGGAATGGTACCTGTGGCTGGAGACGAAATTACTGAAGAAATCAGTGATCAATATCTATTGGATTTTCCGATGGCCGAACAAACAAAAAAGAGTATTATAAGAAGTGGACAAGATACTGTTCAGGATATATTGGGTTTTGAAACTACCATCACATACGAAACACTAGTTGAAGACATAAAAAAAAGTGTTGAAAAAGTTGCCGATTCCATATCAACAGAAATTCTTAAATTAAATTCAAAATCACCTAAGGCTGTTATGCTTGTTGGAGGCGGAAGTCTAACACCTAACATAACTACTGCTCTAGCAAATAGGCTGCAACTCCCTGAAAACCGAGTAGCGAAAAGAGGGATAGATGCAATACAAAATCTTGTGAAAACAGAAAAGTTACCACCAGGTCCAGACTTTGTAACACCGGTTGGAATTGCCATCGCTGCTAAACAAAACCCAGTCCATTATATTTCTGTGGCAGTAAACGAACAAACAATTAGAATGTTTGAGATGAAGCAATTAACCATTGGGGACTGCCTCGTACAAGCGGGGTTGGACATAAAAAAGCTATATGGAAAACCCGGCATAGCTTCAATTGTTACTGTTGACGGAAAGGAAATAACCTTACCCGGTGGTTATGGACAGCCTCCTGTTATAATTCTAAACGATTTTGAAGCAACAGTTGATGATGTTATTCAAAATGGTGATAAAATTATAATTTCAAAAGGAAATGATGGAAAAGAACCGCATATTACGATTGAGGAGCTTATGGGTGAAGGTACATCTTTATTTATTAATTTTAATAATAGAAGCCATAAACTGGAAACTACTTTTTCTGTAAATGGTCAGCTAAAACCAAAAAGCTATCTTATACAAGATAATGATGAAATTATTATACGGCAGCTGCACACGATAGAAGATTTTTTAGTATCCGAAAGCACCGAAAAGCTTCAGTATACACAGCCATTTTCAATTTTTGTAAACAATAGAAAAGTAACGATTGACAAAGGTGAATCACATATTTACTTAAATAACAAAAAAGTAAATCGTACGCATCCATTAAAACAGAATGACCACCTAACCATTATAACAGCTCAACATCCTATGGTTCAGGATGTATTACCTCAACTGGACAAGGAATTTTGGAATACAATTAATGTTACATTTAACGGAAAGTCTGTTTTAATTAAACAACAACAAGTTAGTGTATTACGTAATCAACTTGAACTAGGTCCAGATACAGAATTATACTTTAATGATGAACTGCAAATTAAGGATCGTAAACAGGAAACGTTTATATTCCAAGACGTGTTCAGATACATCGATGTAGATATGACTAACGCTTCTGGTCATTTCCAGCTGTATAATAATAATCAGCCAACAACATTCTATGAATCTATTCAACACGGTGATAAGTTACAAATAGTCTGGGGAAAGAAAAAAAGCTAGTGGGCTACACTAGCTTTTTCTGTGTTTTTTATTTTTTCTCAGCTTCTTCAGTCGCTTCCTCTATCGCTTCAGCAACTTCCTCTGCCGCTTCTTCAGCTTCCGCTTCCTCTTCACTACTTGTTTTTTCTTTCCATTTATCTTGAACATTCTTTGTTAATTCCTGTGTTTTCTGTGATAGTTTTGATTTAGAATCAGCTGCTTTTGTTCTCAAGTCAGAACTTTTTTCAGACGCCTTATCTTTCCATTCTGAACCTTTTTCATAAGCTACATCTTTCCAGTCATATGCACGGCCTTTTAGTTCAGTTGCACCTTCATTAATATTTCCTCTTAATTCTTTACCGGATTTTGGTGCAAAAAGTAAAGCTGCTGAAGCCCCTACTATTCCTCCAATAAGTGTTCCGATAATAAAGTCTTTACTGTTGATGTTGTTGTTATTGTTGTTATCTCCCATGTTATTCCTCCTAATTAATAATTAATCTTTATTTATTTCTTTTCTTTTTCCAAAAATCAATTACAGTGTTTCCCCATTTCATTACTTCTGAAGCCTTCTCCTGATTCTGTGAAGCTGTATCCGATATACTATTGGATAATTTGCGCAACGATCCATTGAAATCCTTAACTGTCTCACCAACACCTCTAACGCTATCAAATAATCCATTTAGCTTTGATGACTTCTGATTTACGTCTTCAGCAAGCTTATTCGTTTTATTTAACAGTTCGGTTGTTTCTGTTGTGATTCCCTGCATTTGTTCTTCCAGGCTTCCTAATGTATCTGTTACATTATTTAACGTTCGCTGTGTTGCCTTCAAGGTCATTGCTAGATAGATTACAAGCACTACAAAGGCAACTGCAAAAATGATTGCAGCAATGTACAATAAGTTCTCCATATGGTTGGTCAACTCCTTCAATTATATAGACTTCAATGATAGCGACACGGAGAGTTAAGTATAAGTTTAAAAGTAGCACAACATAAAGAAGTGTCTTCTTAAAATAATACCCTAAATAATTTCAGTTAAACATCCGACTAACTTAGCGTATTCAATGACTCAACACGATATCACCTTACTATACACTATAACGGTTTCTAGTTATTATTTCGACAAATATGTCATAATATCCTTTATTTTTATAGAAAAACTTAGATTTATCACCGATAGTGGTAAAAACCTTTGTTTTGTTTAACTACCACTCCAATGCTACATAAAGCATAAACAAGTCTCTTTTCGTAAGGCTTGTTACTTAATTTTCGCAGTGGATATAAACTGCGAACTAACTTTATGTAAATTCCTTCTATTCTTTATAAGATGAGTGCTAATCCAACGCTGCGGAAAAATACTCGCTTTCCATGGGGAACGCTTCAGCCTCCTCACGAGCAAAAAGCGCTCAGTACGCGGGATCTTCAGACTGTTCCTTTTCCCATAGGAGTCTCGCATAGAAGCGTTCTTGGCGTCACGAGGAGGCTAAGGTCCTGCCCATGGCTAAAAAGACACTGCAAAAGCGCTAGCTTGAGCAGATGTCGCATTGGTACCCGGAGAGGTGAAAGCGAAGTATTCTGCCGGAACGAATCGAAGCAATCAAACATCATTAGAACAAAAGAAAACCTCTACTAATTTGCGGTTTATACCAACTGCGTTATGATTTCATTACTGTGATAAAATACATTCGTTTAGATAACAGCAAAAAAAAAGAGCCTAAAAATTTATGGCTCAGAATCATCTACGCTTTTTTTAATTTAACATTATTTCTATTTGCCAATTGTTCTTCATAGGATTCCTGGAATTTCTGAATATCTCCAGCACCCATGAAAATCAGTACACTGTCAGCATCTTTCTCTAAAACATCCGTATGTGATATATCTAAAACAGAACTATCATCCACCAATTCTTGCAGATCGTGTATAGTCAACTTCCCACTATCTTCTCTAGCTGATCCAAAAATATCACATAAATAAACGTTATCAGCTAAGCTTAAACTATCAGCAAATTCTTGTAAGAATGTTTTAGTTCGAGTAAATGTATGCGGTTGGAATACTGCTACAATAGATTTATCAGGGTATTTTTTACGAGCTGAATCAATTGTTGCTGTAATTTCTTTCGGATGATGTGCATAATCGTCAATCAGAATCTGATTGCCAACTTTTTTCTCAGTAAACCTACGTTTAACACCCTGAAAAGTGCCAATAGATTTAATATCTTTTGCTTTCATATCTTCATAATGACAAATAGCAATTACAGATAAAGCATTCAATATATTATGATCACCGAACATTGGAATCTCAAATGTTTCATAATACGTATTACGTACAAAAACATCAAATTCAGTTCCGTTCTCTGTCTCCCTTACATTCTGTGCCTGAAAATCGTTCGTACTGGAAAAGCCATAATACATGACGGGAACTTTTGCTTGGATTTGCTGTAGTTGTTCATCGTCACCGCAGGCAATAATCCCTTTTTTCACTTGATCAGCCATCGATTGAAATGCATTAAAAACATCGTCAACACTCGTGAAATAATCTGGATGATCAAAGTCAATATTCGTCATAATTGCATAATCAGGTTCGTAACGTAAAAAATGACGGCGATATTCACACGCTTCAAAAACAAAATATTCACTGTCTACATGACCTTTTCCTGTCCCATCACCTATTAGATATGAAATGGGATACGTCTCATCAAGTACATGAGCTAACAGACCAGTAGTAGACGTTTTTCCGTGAGCACCAGTTACAGCGATACTTGTATATTGTTTCAGCCATTCTCCAAGAAATTCATGGTATCTATAAAAAGTGAGTCCTAATCTTTTTGCTTCTTTGATCTCTACATGATCATCCGAAAAAGCATTGCCCGCTATTACGGTGTTACCTTCTTTGATGTTACTTTCTGAAAAAGGGAAGATTGGAATGTTTTTATTCTCTAATGCTTCTTGCGTAAAAAAGCGCTTTTCTACATCAGATCCTTGCACTTTTTCCCCAGAATCATGAAGGATATGTGCAAGTGCACTCATTCCGGTCCCCTTTATACCAATAAAATGGTAAGTTGTCATAAAAAAGAACCTCCAGATATATGTGTACAAACAGCTATCTAAAATTTATATTTCACAGGAATCTTAACAGCTATTTAATCATTATAGCAAATGTTTACGAAGAGTGAAATAAATTATTTCTTATTCTTTATTTTGCATATGATATTCCACTGATTCAAGTCGGGGATTCGGTCGATAACGTCTCCCCTCTTTTGCTTCCTGAGTACCGTTTAACAACACATTATCACCAGTAAAACCAATATTAATTTTTAATAGGCTCCCACCTACACCATACATATCTACAGGAACGCCTAGAGTCTCGAAATGACTAATTCTTTTCTCAGTAAAGCCACCGCTGGCCATAATGTTCACATGTGAAAATCCTTCTTCATTAAGTGCTTTTCGTAGCGCAAAAATTAATTCAGGATTCACACCTCTTGGATCAAAAGTGCCCATTAAATGATGATTCCTTAAAAAATATTTATCTACAAGTGTTCTGGACGTATCAAGACGAACTCCTTTTAAATTATTACCAAAAGCTTTAGCAACTTTCAGGGAATCGGTAATCACATCATTATTATAATCAACTAGAGCAACAAGATCGTCTTCCGGAAACATTTCAATATATGCACGTGATGCTGCAACAACATCACCACGAAACATTTGAATCATAGCATGCGGCATTGTTCCCATACCTTCTTTTCCCCACCATTCATTCATCGCATGCGTTGCTTGTGCTGTTGAACCACCTATGAATGCAGCATAGCCATCGCCAGCCTGTTGGGTGAAGTGGTCGTCACGATCTCCCATAAAGATAATGGGCTTTTGATTTCCAGAAGTTCTACCTGCTTTTACGACATTATATACATTTGTAGCTACCGATGTTCTTCTAGCCAAAATACCATCAATAATACCCTCAAGAAAACCAAATTGCTGATATGCCCCTGTTATGGTCAGAACAGTTTCGTAGGGGCTGATTTTGTCACCATCTTTTAACGAATGAATTTCTAGGTTTTCTGGATCATCTGCAAATGTGTGAATCAAAGCAATTGCTTCATCTGTTCCACATAAAACTGCATTACTGCTTTTTTGAAAAAACTGCATTGTGACACGATTATGCGGAAGTTTTTTCTCTGCCATCTCTTTTGTTTTTAAAAAGTATACCGCTGAAAACCAACCCTCTTTAATCCGTTCATCAAACTTAAATGTTTTGTTAGTTAATCGTTTAATATCCCCATTTAGTTTCTGTGATATTTCCTTCATAACGGCTTCCCCTCGTATTCATAATAATGTGTTTGGTGACTGCATACTCTCCTATCATATAAAAACAACTGCAACTAAACAAGTGCTTTAATTTTCCGCTTGTACGCCAGATGCTAATATCTCACGTGGCTTGCTTCCATTTTGACCACCGATTATTCCGCTTCTTTCCATGGAGTCCATTAGCCGTGCTGCCCGATTATACCCAATTTTAAAATGACGCTGTAATAACGATGTACTCGCACTATTCTGCTTCACAACAAACTCAACTGCTTCATGAAGCAGTTCGTCTTCGTGATCACCCGTTACAAGCTGCTCCAACAACTGTTCCTGCTCAAATTCATACTTAGGTGTAGCTATCTGACGTACATGATCTGTAACACGCTCAATTTCTTCATCTGATACAAAGGCACCTTGCAAACGAATACTTTCACCGGCACCATTTTCAATAAACAGCATATCACCTTTTCCTAAAAGTTTCTCCGCTCCGCTTGTATCCATAATCGTTCTGGAATCTACTTGAGAGGATACACTGAATGCTATTCTTGTCGGTATATTTGCCTTTATTAACCCAGTGATAACATCAACTGAAGGTCTTTGTGTTGCAAGAAGCAAGTGGATTCCGCATGCACGTGCCTTTTGGGCAATACGACAGATTGCATCCTCAACATCCTGCGGTGATACCATCATTAGATCAGCCAATTCGTCAATCACAATAACAATAAATGGCATTTTTTCTTCCACACGATTCTGTTTAACCATTTTTTGATTAAAACGCTGTACATCTCGAACTCCTTCTTGAACAAATCTATCGTATCGTTCCTCCATCTCCTTCACAGCCCATTTGAGAGCAACTGTTGCAGCTTTTACATCCGTAATGACTGGTGAAATGAGATGTGGTATACCGTTATACGGTGCCAACTCAACCATTTTAGGATCTATCAACAGGAACTTTACATCTTGATGATTAGCTTTATAAAGGAGACTGATTAGAATCGTATTAATACAAACACTCTTTCCTGACCCTGTTGCCCCGGCTATTAATCCATGCGGCATTTTTTGTATATTAGTGATCAGGGGACTTCCTTCAATACTTAATCCCAATCCTATTGTTAATGGTGATTCTCCTTTTTGAAAGATTTCTGCCTCAAAGATTTCCTGCAAACCGACAATTTGAGGTTTTGGATTAGGAATTTCAATTCCAATTGTGTTCTTGCCTGGTATAGGCGCTTCTATTCGGATATCTCTTGCAGCCATATTTAATTTTATGTCATCACTCAAATTTTTAACTTTGCTAACTTTAACACCCAGCTCCGGCTGCACTTCAAACCTTGTTACAGATGGTCCTTGAGTTGCTTTAACAACTTTCGCCTGAACATTAAAATGTTTCAGTGTTTTTTCCAATAGTTCTTGTTGACTATTCATCCAATGCTGATTCTGATCACTATTACGAGCAGGATCATTTAATAAATGGTATGGCACTGTACTGTTATGTACAGCTGTATTATCGCTGACAGACTCTTTTTTGATATTGCGCTTATCCATTTGCCTCCGTTTATCATTTGCTGACATCATAACATTAAAAGGAGGTGGGCTCGGTTTATTTTGTTTCTCTGCTTTATGCTTGGAGTGTCTTCGTTTGGTTTGTTTAACAGAATGCTGTTGTTGCTGTTGTTGAACTTTATCCTCTTTTGGCTCACTCGATTCCTTAGGTTCAGGCTCGGAAACTTTTGTTGGCTCCTCACTAATCGAGCTTTCCAATGGATGTGTATCTTTTGTGTATGTATCGTTTATCAATGTTTCGTCTTGCTGCATAGTTTGCTCCGGCACGTCAGATTGCTGTCGTTTGTACGCAGGGATGTCCTCTATCTCCTTTTCCTTTTTTCGATGCTGGAAACCATATATTGGTGAAGGAACTTCACTTAGTTCAAACGGTGTTCCTGATTTAGGCTTGTTTACCTTTCTTTCCTGTTCTTGCATCGAATTTGACTGTTTGGGTTTAATTGTAGTTTCATTTCTAGTTCGGTTTCTTTTTCGTTCAAATGCAGGTGTCTCTGCTTCTTGTTTTTGTTTTGGTTTATCAGGGATTACAGGAAACCGAAATGAATTGTTATCAGGATATTGATACATCATTTTTGTTTGAACATCCTGTTTACGGTAATTTCGTTTTTTTGGTGACTGATTGTCTTCTTCCTCTGTTTCCACAAAGAGAAAATTGGTTATTTTCTTTTTCCAACGATCCCACATATGATTTCACTCATTTCTATAAAAGTTAACACTATAATTTATTCTATCAGTTTTTATGTGAAAGTGTAGCATTAAAAATATTTGGCTTATCGCCGGTCGTAAAAGGCAAAAGCCTTAGTTGCCTTATCCAGGTAGAATAGTATATACATTCCTATCTGCGAAAAAAACAACCCTTGTCAATTGACTCAGGTTGCTCTCTTTTTAGAATATAAACGGTTCGCCTACTTCATAAGTATCATCGAGAACATAAATCCCTTTCTCTTTGGGTGCATCTGGCAAGCCTAATTCTTTCTGTGAGCATATCATACCTTTCGAAGAGACCCCTCGTAATTCTGTCGGTTTTATTTTTAACCCATTCGGCATGGTTGCTCCGACTTTTGCTACGACAACTTTTTGATCTTCATTAATATTTGGTGCACCACATACAATTTGCAGCGTTTCGTCCCCAGCATCTACTTGACAAACACTCAACTTATCAGCATTCTCATGAGGGGATTTATTCTTTACATAACCAACAACAAATTTAGGACTCAAATCAAACTCCAGAGAATCAGCAACATTATTCTTATTAAACAATTCTTTTAGCTGACCTAAAAGTTCATCGGTCATTGTAATTTTTCCGGTATCTGCTAACTTTAAATGCTCAGACGCTTGAAAAATATTATAACCAATAACTTTTCCATTTTCACCGGTAATTCGTGTGATGTCACCGATATTCTCATGCATAACTTCATAACGGTTCCCATCTTCTATTGGAACAATTAAAACGTCGCCAACACCCTTTGGATTATAAAATATATCCATATGACTCATTCCTTTCTACTTCTTCTGTTCTGGTCGATTTTTTGCCATGATAAACACTGGTTCCAATGTTTTATCTTCATATATAAATGGCAATGATGTGATTGGAATACTTCCTTCTGCAAAGAATTTCATTGTCATTTGTGCTAATATATCATACCCTGTTTTATTTTGAATGTCAGCAAAAATCAGTACGTCCTGGTGTGGTACAGCTACAGCCAGCTGCCCTTTACTATTTGCGAGCATTTCTTCCAGAAAAGCTTCATTCAGGATTCTGCTTGCATCATAACCATCCTGTTTTGCAACGAAATAAAAATCATTATCAGCTACCGTATCTTTCTTAAAGTCATTGGATAGTGATCTAATGTTAAATGTTGCAATTTCATCAATTCTATCGTAAGTCCACTCCTCTTTTTCGAGCATTGGTTCATCAATTAACCGGTAGGATTTACCTAAATCCAGTGCATAATAAACACGAGTCTCTGCAGTATGATCTTTAGATACCAGTGTTGTTCCCGCATTTGTTTCTGTTGCGAATGATGTTGCACGAATGACAGGATAAATATTTTTCTCCATCCCACTCAAAGTGTGTTCTTCATTCATAATGCGTAACGCTTCTAGTACATGTTTCTCAAGTTCGTCTATAGCTGTTTCGCCCCGTTTATTATATTTCGATACAACATTTGGCAGTGTAATTGTCATTCCTTGCTTGGATTCCTTCCACTCAATACGATAGGAATCTTCGTTCCTCTTATAAGATGTATAAAATTCAGGATTGGAAAACCTTTCATCAAGTATTTTTTTCATTTTCAGACTAGTCATTTTCATTGTAGTGCAACTCTCCTTCTTAACCTTGTACTCCTTCGATAAACTCGATTATTTCGTCCTTTGTTTTACGGTCTTTGCTAACAAATCTGCCAGCTTCTTTGCCATCTTTAAACGCAATAAAGCTCGGAATTCCAAACACATCATATTGCTGGCAAATCTCAATAAACTGATCTCGATCTATAAGAATAAAAGTATATTCCGGAAAAACTTGTTCAATTTCCGGTAGAACTGGTTCAATTACTCGGCAGTCCGGGCACCAGTCAGCAGAAAATAGTGCAATAATATTATCTTTATTTATTAAATCATTGAATTCATTAACTGTTTCTAACGTTTTCATAGTTATCAACCTCCATTGCTATCATATCTTTGTTTTAACTATGATTCAATTAACTTGACTGACTCTAAGTATGGTGAAAGACATAAATTTTTCTTTTTAAAAAAAGCCAGTCAATGAACTAATTCATTTGGCTGACTTTTTATTATTATTAGATATTTATTTTTGGACAGTGCTTGTTTGCTGCAAGGCTATAGATTGTGCAATCTTCATAAGTTCTTCTGAATCATTATCCAAATCTTCTCTTGAAGTATAAGTCGTGATTTTGACGCCACCTACACCTATCTGTAATTCATAATCTTCTTCCTGATCGTGAGGGATTATACGCATATACCCAAACTTATTCTGATCTTCAAATGTCTCTAACAGCAAAGCCTCATCACTTTTTGCTGCTGCAGAATTATAACTAAGCTTACTTAGTGGATCTTCAAGATTATTATAAAAAACAATAAATGTTTGGTCTCCATCTTTTAGAATAACGTTATTCGCATCTTTTTCTTCTACTTCCAAGCTATTTGGTAAATACATTGAAAATGAATTCAACTTATGATTCGTTTCAACTTTTTCATCTGAATCGAATATTTTTTTAGCAGATTCCTTGGCATCTTTGATTGCCTCTTCTTCAGTCTGCAAACTGCACCCAGTAAGTGCGACAACAAAGAGTAAAGAAAGTATTGTAATCTTTCGTATAGATTTCCGCAATGTTCTTCCCCCTGGATATAGTACTTTTTACCTCTTTTTATAATACTATGAATTTGATATATTTCAAGGTAATTATTTTCCAGTAACCTTTTTTATTTACGTTATTTAAAAAAACAGATAATATCGAATTAAGGCAATAAATAGATTTGGAGGATTGATCATGGATTTAACTGTATACTTAGCGGGTCAAATTCACGATGATTGGCGGGAAACGGTAAAAACAAAAGCTAGGGAAAAAAACCTTGCACTTACAATTGTTGGACCACAAACAAATCATGAACGTTCAGACAATGTTGGGGAAGACATAATTGGTAAACAACCAGCTAGTGTTCATAAAGATGATGCAGCCTCAAGCATTAATAATTTTCGAACGCAGGTTTTATTACAAAAATCCGATATAGTTATTGCATTGTTTGGTGAAAAATATAAACAATGGAATACAGCGATGGATGCAAGTACCGCAATTACAATGAATAAACCAACAATAATCATCAGGCCAGAATCACTAGTACATCCATTGAAAGAACTTTCCAACAAAGCCGACGTTACTGTCGAGACAGTCGACCAAGCATTAGAGGTACTGCAATACATTTATGAATAATAATAGCAGCGGCTAACTTCCGCTGCTATTTTTCATTGCGTATTCCCATTGACCATGTAATAGTCTAACAACATGAACGAACATTTCTTTTCTTGAGATATGGTCATTAGTAAAAATACCGATGGCTCCTTCATTTTTTCGTACATCTTTTCGCTTGGCATATGTATCCATTATATCTCCTAGCTCAGCACCACCCTGAAGCTGATCATTAAATTCATCAGGCAATAAAATCCGGGCACCACTAGCTGTGAAAACCTCCTTCTCTCTTGTAACTAATGCCCCCCAATTACATAAATAAAGTTGATCATCTACTTGCATAACACCACCTTCTAATCCGATTCCAATTTTACCCGCGGTAGTTTCTATGCATTGCATTGCACGGTTCATAGCACCCTCTCTTGTTTCAGAATCCGAGAGCGGCTGCGCACTCACTTTTGAAGGTACATCATAACCAGTAACGATATCCGTTAAAAAGACTTCCTCAACTGCCTTTCTCTTTGTAGGGTTTTTTGATCCAATAATCACTTCCATTGAAAACACCTCTCGATCTTTCAAAATTGAAGCTGCTATCAACGCTGATAGCAGCTCTCTAGTTTAAAAATTAATTAGCTTTTTGAATTGTTTCTACTGTGTTTTTATCAGTAGCTTTCACAAGTTTGACGATCAATTCTTTTGCAGCTTGATAATCATCCACATGAATCATGGATGCGGATGTATGAATATAGCGTGAGCAAATTCCAACAACCGCAGATGGTACTCCATCATTTGATAAATGGACACGACCTGCATCTGTACCACCTTGTGAAACAAAATACTGGTAAGGAATATTATTAGATTCTGCTGTATCCAAAATAAATTCCCGCATACCACGGTGTGTTATCATTGTACGATCAAAAATACGAAGCAATGCTCCCTTGCCTAGTTGGCCAAATTCCTTATCATCACCTGACATATCATTTGCCGGTGACGCGTCAAGCGCATAAAAGACATCAGGCTTAATCATATTTGCTGCTACCTGTGCACCGCGCAATCCTACTTCTTCTTGAACTGTCGCACCTGAGAACAATTGATTTGGGAGCTTTTCACCTTTTAATTCTTTTAGCAATTCAACAGAAAGACCACAACCATAACGATTATCCCATGCCTTAGCAAGAATCTTTTTATCATTAGCCATTGGTGTAAATGGACAAATTGGAACAATAGGCTGTCCAGGTTTAATACCGATTCTTTCCGCATCCTCTTGATCATCAGCACCAATATCAATAAGCATGTTACTGATTTCCATTGGTTTTTTCCGTTGTTCCGGCGTTAAATTGTGTGGAGGAGTTGATCCAATCACGCCAGTCACAGGACCATTTTCAGTCATAACCTGTACACGTTGAGCTAGTAGCACCTGGCTCCACCAGCCACCTAATGTTTGAAAGCGGATCATACCATTCTTTGTAATTTGTGTGACCATAAAACCAACCTCGTCCATGTGGCCTGCCACCATAACGCGAGGACCTTCACCATTTTTTACACCAAAAACTCCACCGAGATTATCCTGAATCACCTCGTCAGCGTACTTTCCGAGTTCTTCTTTCATAAACTTACGAACAAGGTGCTCATTTCCTGGCGCCCCTTGCATTTCTGTCAGTGTTCTGAATAAGTCTGTTGTTTCCTGATTCATTTGTATTCCTCCATCTATACTATATTTATTTTTATGTAGTATAATAAGTATAACGGAAAATGACTTCTTCTTTCCACCAATCAACTAAATTTGTGTTTTAGTTTCTATTTTAATTTGTTTCAGTTATACTAATTATTAAATTAGACTTTAGAAACTAGAATAAGAAATTTATTTCAAGAGGTGAATATAAAATGAATGTAAAACGAGCAGCTCTTGCAGCAGGATTGGGTGTAGCAGTAGGATATCTTGCAAAGCAACAAATCGACCAATACCAGAAGATAACCCCGGAGAAAGCTTTAAAACAAGCAAAGGAAACATTTAAAAAACAAGGTCCTATAAGTGGCTCATGGATTTATATGAAACCAGAAGAAGTCGAGAAAAACGGACTCTTGTATAATGCCTATCGTGGCGGGGTCACCCGAAACATCGATGGCGAAAATAAACAATATGAGTTTTATGTAGATGTAGAAACAGGCGCTGTTATTGGTGCCGTGCAAACAGCATAATGAGGACAAATGCGCTGGAGCTAGACGTAGCAGATTCTGTAATCCAGGTATCCACAGCACTCAAATTTTATAGTTTCTTAAGCAAGTAAAAAGCCATCTGTCAGAAGATGGCTTTTTTATAATTATTTATGGTTTTTTCGTATATATTGTTACTCTTTATCCATCGTAGTTGATATATGCTGTGACACAGATTCGCTTAATATCATTTAGTGAAGCTCTCTGACCACGCATCTGGAATATACTCGCTTTCACCGCTCAGGGTACAAAGGCGACATCTGTTCAAGCTGAAGCTTTCACAGTGTCTTCTTAGCCGTGTGCTCACCACGATCCTCCACAGGAGTCACGCAAATTCCAACAGCTGATTTAAGTGATTTCAAAATCTTGCTTTTATGCGTCACAATATATTTTGATTGATCAAGATATATTGAGCACAACCCAGCGCAGGAAATACACGTAGACTCCTGTGGGAGCTGAGGCCTAGATGAGACTACGCAGCGACGTAGGTGCGCGAAGTGTATTTCCGAAACGGCATAATAGCACTAAAACTTTTTAAAAAGTACTTCGCAGTTTATATCTTTTGTGTCAAAAACAACAGACTCTAGAAATAGCCTTATTTATAGTCGTATCGTGTCCGTTCAATTTCATCAATTCGCTTTCCTAATTCATCAAATTTAATTGCACGTAAATAAGCATCATGGTAAAACGTATACCACGCTTTTTTCTGATAACCAAAATCCATCCATTTTTCTTTCTGATGTACAGAAGTTACCGGGTAATCATCATATGCAAGTGCCCATAATTTATTCTGATGAGCATGGGTTGGCATTATATCAGCCATATGGATAAATACCTCATCTCCATCTTCAAAAACTAAAATACAATGCCCATCACTATGTCCACCTGTATGAATCATTTTAAGCCCATCAACGATCGAAATTTCATTTTCAAATGGCTGCACTTGATCTTGAACTGGTTTCCAGTTTTCTTCCCAATATGTATTTATGGAGCGAATATTCGGATTTTGCATTTCATTCCATTCTACTGCCGATACATGAATAGTAGCATTTTCAAATACAGGTACATATTCATCATTCATTTTTTTGGTCAATCCACAAGCATGATCAAAATGCAAGTGCGTCATTAACATTGCATCGATATCTTTAACTGTTAATCCCAATTCAGCAAGTGATTTATCAATAGATGATTGCTCCAAAACACCAAAATTACGTAATTGCTTATCGGTTAATTTTCCGTTGCCCATGCCAGAATCTATCAAGAAATTTTTACCATCAACTTGCAATAATAACGGATCAGTTCTTAGTTCAATTTGATTCTTTTCATTAGGTGGATACTTCTTACTCCACAATGCCTTTGGAACAACACCAAACATGGCACCTCCGTCAAGGAAGTTCACCCCACCATTTAACCATGTCAATTTTGCTCGTCCAACTTGAAGTTCTTCCATTCTTACACCATCCTTTCACCATATTAATAGTGTAGCTAAAGAATATATTTCGTGCAAATACTTAGAAGAAAAAAAGGAAAAGCATGTTCAGAAGACGAAAAAATATACGAAGAGTGTGGCAATTCGATGTTGACTTAAATTAGACACGGGGAAAAAAGTTCACTAGGATCTAAGCGTTGGCTGGCAAGAACGCCAAGTCTTGTGACGTCACCAACAGTAATGCGCCGGAGCAGATCCTGGATATTTTAGAGATTCAATTAACCACAGTAATAGTTTCACTATATACAAAAAAGAACCCAGATGAATTGGGTTCTAAGAAAATTGGGCACGGCATCGATAGATTACTTGTCCGTTTGCCGAAAATTTAGCTTCGTATTCTGTCATGACGTTTTCAGGGTCCTCTGCTTTATGAAGGTCCAAATTAACTTCTTTAAGGTCCATGCCAAACTCAGAGAAACTAACAAGTGAGTATTCAAATAACCCACGATTATCGGTTTTCAATATGAGCTCACCATTAGGCTGTAGGACTTCCTTGTATTGATCTAAAAACGTACGAAATGTTAAACGTCTCTTCTCGTGTCGATTCTTTGGCCAAGGATCAGAAAAGTTTAGATATATGGTAGAAATTTCATTTTCTGCAAAAATTTCTCTTAATTTTTCTGCATTTTCATTAATCAGTAGAATATTATCCTGGTCTGTTTCCATTAATTTTTGAGCTGCAGTTACAACAATACTCTTTGCAACCTCAATTCCTATAAAATTGATCTCTGGAAATTGCTTAGCCATTCCTGCTAAAAATTGGCCTTTACCAGTACCTATCTCCAGATGAATTGGATTGTTATTTCCAAATACTTCATGCCATATATCCTTTTTTTCAGATGGATCAGGAATTACAAAATGACTGTTTTCTTTTAGGAAGTCATCTGCCCATGGTTTATTACGTTGACGCACCATTAGCACCACACTTTCTTGATGATTAGTATAGAAAAAAAATAATTGGTTAATACTATAAGTTGAGGTGATTTCGATTGACATTAACCGTTCATAATCAATTAAGGTTACTGCATGATATTTTAAGTGAACAAACAGAGGATTGCTGTGGTGAAATTTCAGAATATCAGCAAATAAAAAGATTAGTGCAAGCCATGATGGCAAACAACAGCATCTCTGATGAACAGCTACTTCAATTATTGCCAGAGATATATAATTATGGCCGCCAAGGTGAGATAGCGCAAAATGATGAAGAGCACATCACTACAAATCAAGAGAACATTAAAACATGGGTAAGTGCTATTCAGCAAACTAATTTAGAATAACGGATTCTACATGAAAATTTAAATTACGTAAATCCTTTAATCTACTATTAGCCTTATCCATTTCATCTCGTTCATTATGCCAGCATAAATACGAAAGTGCATCTATTATCAAGTACCAATATATGCGTTCAATTAACTGGTCATTTTTTGTTTCACCGTAATGTTGAAGCCATTGATTCCAGTCTTCCTGCGGTATATACCACTTTAATACAAATCCAAAATCCATTGCAGGGTCAGCAATCATTGCATTATCCCAATCAACCAAATACAGCTGACCTTTGTTCGTTAGCAAAATATTATTATGATTCAAATCACAATGACACACCACCTGTTGTTGTCCACGTGTTACAGGAAGTAATCGGTGTAGATAATGAATGGCATTACGAACTTCTTTATGTTGTTCTATCAAACCCTTCGTTTTTACTTGTTCAGCTATTTCAGAAAATCGATCGTCTGGTGTGACGGCTTTTTTACCCATACGCATGAGCATATGCAACAATTCAGACGAGTTGTGTATTTTACGGATTAAAGAAGCTACCTGGTGATGTTGCATTTCCAATGGGTTAAGTTCTCTTCCATCAAGCCACTCCTGAGCAGTAACGACATCACCATTTTTCATCCTTTTTGTCCAAACAAGCTTAGGGACAATTCCCTCTGCAGATAACACTGCCAGGAATGGGGAGGAGTTTCGTTTTAGAAACAGCCGTCGATTGTTATTTTCTGCTATAAAGGCATCACCAGTCAACCCACCGGCCGAGGTAACATTCCATTCTTTTCCTAGTGCTTGTTCAAGCCAATTCACCGTACATACCTCAAATCATCATCTATATTTTTGCATCTTATTATAATTTTATTTTAAAAAAGAGACATGAGAATAGATTATAGGAATTCTACATTAATTTCAAGCAAAACTTACGCGCCAACAACCTCAATAGCGTCTTGTTGCTTCGTAATAACACAAGAGAAGCAAACATCCGTCTGCCCATCTACCTGATAAGGAATCTTCTTCTTAGAAGAAATTTCGAGACGATTTGCTTCCATAAGCTCTACCTCTTTAAAGTTAACATGCTTCCCGCTAAATACTGTCATAAAAACCCCTAATACCTTCCATTTTGATATTGAATGGATGAAAAGTACAGGAAAAATACCGGCTTGTATCGTTGCATTAGGTATAATTTTCATACCTCCACCATAAAAGGGATGTTGTGCAATTGTTACCATCCAGCAATTGGAAAGCTTATATTTTTTACCATCTACTATTATTTCTAGATTCATTGGTCTAAAGCTGAATAATACTTTTATAAGTCCTATCACATAACTAATTTTACCTAAGTGGAGATTACTTAACAGTTTTTTATACTTTGAATTATTTACAGCTTTTGCAATTTCCGCATCAAAGCCAAAGCCGATACTATTAACTATATTACGTGGACTTTTTCCTATTTCCTGATAACATCCTAACCAATAAGATTTGCTGTTTTGACGTACAATTCGTTGAAAGATTTCAACTGGTTTTCCTTTTATATCACAACCCCTTGCAAAATCATTTCCAGACCCTGCAGGAATAAATGAAACAGGTACTACTGGTTTACAAAGGCCATTTATTACCTCATGTAACGTTCCATCACCACCGATAACAACTACACAGGTAACGATTCCTGGAAAATCAATAGGCAGGTGTTTGGCAATTCGTTCTGCATGTCCGAAATATTCCGTGAAAAAGCACTTACTATCTATTTGTTTAAAGGCTTCTGTTTTTGAAATCTTTGAATATGCCTTCTTAGCGCCCCCATTTCCTGCAATCGGGTTTACAATAAATATATACATTTACTCATCCTCTGTACCAACTGAAAATGTATTATTATCTTCTTCCCACTCCGGTCGCTTAACGGATGTTGATTGGCAATTTTTTAATAATAAATCTGCAATTTTTAGCTGACTGCTTTTCAGGGGCGATACAAGGCTTCGTTTCTCTTTAAACCATTTCTTATAATTATATTTCCCAATTATTTTTGTATTAAATGGTTCTGAAATAAATTCAATATTATTTACTCGTGATAATACAACTTTATTAATAGGAAATTCAATATCTTCTTTACTCAATATACTTTTAACAAGTTGTTCAGTACGTTTTAAAGCAATCATAGGACTTAGTATTTTGGACTGTTCCTCTCTTTCTTCTACTATCCATGTGCGCTCATCATCCGCTACTATTTTTGCGTTATGATTTTTTTCAATTAAATATATGATTTCTATACCAATAGGGCTAAGCAGGATAATTTCTCCATCAATTGGAGCTTTTTTTATATTAAAAATTGGATAATACATTAATAAATAAGTATCAGGAAACCTTTGCAGAAAATACCTTAGCGTATCATCCTGGTAATAACTCTTATCCATAAATGATACATCAGTGACAGTTGATGTAGCCCACTTTAATTGCAATGGGAATAATTTATTTAGAAAATACTGCTTTAAGTCATTTTCTGTCTTGGGTAGAACATTATCCTCATCTGCTGCATCTTCCCCTTCAGTTTGCCAGTTTCCTGTTTTTATGAATGATTTCCATTTCGAAAAAGTTGAGCTCTGTTCCTCATGTTCCTCTTCTCCAGCCTTTACAGTACCTTCTTTCATCGACATATATTGAAGTTTTTTCCAATTATCTTGTTTCAGACGCATATATTGACTAGGATAACGGTATGCGTTCCACTCATACCGGGATATATAATCCTGCAGCTTAATTAATTGACCCACTTAATCAACCTCCCCTTTTAGTTCATATGCAGCTACAACTTCATATTTTGGTGTCCTAGCAGGAAAAATCCGGTATACAATAACTTGATTTACAATCAAGTCCAATCTTTCATCATTATCATATTGTTCCTTTAACCCGGACATGCTCACTTCTTCACCATTCCATTTTTTTGCAAGCGTTATGTGTGGAGAAAAAGGTCGACTATCTTTCTCGAAACCAGCACTCACCGAAACGTCTTCCACATCATGGTGTAATGCTGCCAAAGCACTTGTTTTGTCAACACCCACCCATAATACACGTGGTTTTTTTGGATTACCAAAGAACCCTAATGATCCTGTAGCTATTTTAAATTCATTTGTTTTTTCTAAAACATTCAAGTAATTCAAAAGTTGATTAAGTTTATTAGATTCCACAGACCCCAAAAATTTTAACGTGATATGTAAATCTTCTTTATTCGCCCACTGTTTATAGGGCAACTCTTCTTTTAAATCAAATTGCCATTTAGAATAGTATTCTTTATGCCTTTCTTTCAGTGGGATAGCAATAAAATAGTGTGGCTCATTTGTCATAACCATTCCTCATTTTCGTTTTTAACACTTTTTAGAAATCGGCAGTTTTTTGGCGAAAGCATCTTTTACAGTTAGAAAGTATTTTTACTTTCTTAACTTATAAACAAAGTATTTAAAATATTTACATTTTTAGTGTAAAATAAGAATAACAATACAGATTCACTTGCACCACAAGAGAATGATTTTTTTTAAGGAGTGGTTCTTTGAATCAACCAACATCCAGAATGCTAACTAGAGTCAAAGCTGTCTATCTTTATATTAGAGAGAATGGGACAGTTTCGACTACGGAATTAGCTGAAGAATTCGGAACTACTGACCGCACTGTTCAGCGTGATTTGAACGTTTTGGAACATAACGGTTTGGTAAGTAGTCCTAATCGCGGCAGATGGAAAACGACAAGTAAACCTGTAAAAATATCTTAAGAATATGGAGATATCCGCTGACAGATGCCTTTGTCAGCTCTTTTTTTGGGAAAGACAATACTTCATTTCATCCTTAGTCAATTCTCGAATATCACCTGTTGAAAGATTACAATCAAGCTCTAACTCACCCATTCTAATCCGCTTTAAATATACAACTTTCTTATTCACCGCATCAAACATACGTTTCACTTGATGAAATTTACCTTCTGTAACAGTTACCTCAATTTCGGATTGAATGTCAGTATGCAAAATTTGTAATCTGGCTGGCTTCGCCTGATATCCATCGTCAAGAGTGATCCCATTTTTAAATTTTATAATATCGTCTTCTGTAACATGTCCTTTTATTTTAGCATA
Source organism: Virgibacillus salinus (assembly GCF_900102415.1). Classification (NCBI taxonomy): domain Bacteria; kingdom Bacillati; phylum Bacillota; class Bacilli; order Caryophanales; family Bacillaceae; genus Virgibacillus; species Virgibacillus salinus. The sequence continues at coordinate 6,259 of NZ_FNKD01000002.1, read as the reverse complement.
ATATGTCTTTTCTACATCTTTTTTGGGAGAAATAAGCTGATGCGCTAACTCCCCATCATTCGTTATTAGCAGTAACCCTTCTGTATCCTTATCAAGCCTGCCTACAGGGAATGGATTAAAAAGCTGGTAGGATGACGGCAACATATCAATCACTGTTTTATTCCGATTATCCACTGTTGCCGATACATAGCCAGGAGGTTTGTTCATCATCAAATAAATGTATTTTTGATACTTAACTATTTCTCCTTGTACTTTTATTATGTCCATTTCTGTATCTACATGCATGCTTCCATCTTTCACTGTTTTCCCATTGACACTAATATGCTTCTTTTTCAGTATTGCCTTTATATCTTTCCTACTGCCAAAGCCCATATTAGATAATAATTTATCAAGCCGCACGATATAAAACTCCTTACCTGTGAAAAAATTTGTCTAAAACCCGTACACGATTGCCTAATAAACGTTCAAGAAGTGTTGATTCATAGGCAAACCATAGATAGACTCCTCCACCAGCAAGTACTCCAGTCATTAACATAATAGTAGCTGACAAACGTGAATCTTCATATGCTAAAAATGTTCCAAATACTACTTTCACAATCCATATAGCAATACACATAATTATGGTAAATATACAAATTAATAAGAAGCGTTTAAAAGTTTGTTTGAATGAAAACCGAGTTGACGATTTTATACGCCAAATATTTAGAATTACTGCAGTTCCCGCAGCAAGAGCTGTCCCAAAAATAGCTCCTTTTGCCCCAAAGACATGAATTAGCTGGATATTAAGCAGTACCTTTACTAACAAGCCACCGGATAAACTGATTACCGCAAAACGCTGCTGATTAACTCCCTGTAGTATAGCTGACGTTACCGTAAATAAAGCAAATAATAATGCAACTGGTGCATACCAGCCTAGTAATGTGCCTGTGATATTGATATTCCCCATACCATAAAGAGAACCATATGCTACATCTGACAGCATTGACAAGCCAACAACTGCGGGAACAACAAGAATTAGTACTATTTGTAATGATTGATTAATTTGTTGATTCAACAGCTGTTTATTATCTTTCGTAAATGATTTTGTAAGAGCTGGTATAATAGCTAATGATAGTCCAGTTGCAATCGTTACAGGGATAATTACAAGCTTATGACCATACAAATTAATAGCCGAATAAGCTGTTTCAGATACCTCTCCATTTCCAACAGCAATCATTGCTCGTTCAAACGTAAACAGATCAACTGACTGATATAATGGAATTGCAATCCCTACTAATATAAAAGGTCCTGCATAACTGAATAGTTCCTTAATAAGATCTTTTTTAGGAATATCATGTTTGACACGTTGTTGCTGTACCTGCTTTTGTATAGCAGGTTTCCTTTTACGCCAATATACGAATAAGACGACACATGATGCTAATGCTCCTATAACAGCTGCAAATGTCGCAAAACCAACTGCAGTAGCTATTGACCCATTAAATAAAGTAATAACGATAAACGTTGCACTTAATAAAAAAACAATCCGCGCAATTTGTTCTATCACTTGTGAAACTGCGGTTGGCGCCATTGATTCATATCCCTGAAAGAACCCTCGAACAATACTCATTGCTGGTATAATCAATAAGGCAAAACTAACCGCTCTAATGACCATTGAGACATCTGCAATTTTAATTTCACCAATATCTTCATTTGATATGATTAAACTAGCCATTAGTTCAGCGCCGAAGAACAAAACAAGGAAGCCAAGAAAACCCGTAACCGCCATTAATGATATTCCTGCCTTAAACATGCGCATTCCCGTTTCATAATCACCCAATGAATTATACTTAGAGACAAACTTCGAAACGGCTAATGGTACACCAATTGTGGATATACTAATTAAAATACTATATGGAGTATAGGCATAAGAGTAGAGCGTTCCGCCTGTTTCACCAACAAGCCAATGAAAAGGAATAACATAAATCATCCCTAGAAACTTAGATAAAAATGACGCACCTGTAAGTAACATAGTGCCTCTAACAATATTCGACATTATTTCACCTGCATCTATTTAAAAATTACGTTTAAAGTTATTTTATCACAGATAATTAATATGTACGTTATGATTTGTCAAAGGCATTCGAAAAATAATATTATTTTTGCACTTTTTATTAATACAAATTAATATTGATTTAAAATAAATGAGTGCTTGTTACCATATGAAAGTTTTTGTTTTTTCTAAATGCAACCGGAAAAGTGGTATGCTAGTAACGAAAGGAATGAAGAATTTTGTCATACGATGTAATAATAATTGGAGGCGGTCCATCAGGACTAATGGCTTCAATTGCTGCAGCTGAAAGTGGAGCTAAAACAATGTTAATTGAGAAAGGTAAGAAGCTAGGTACGAAACTTGCTATTTCTGGTGGAGGTCGTTGCAATGTAACTAACCGGCTGCCAGAAGATGAAGTTATTAAACACATTCCAGGAAATGGCAAGTTTCTATATAGCCCATTTTCCGTATTTAACAATTACGATATTATCGACTTTTTTGAAGGGATGGGTGTTGGTCTTAAAGAAGAAGACCATGGTCGTATGTTCCCTGCATCAAATTCTGCAAAAACCGTGGTGAATGCATTAATCAATAAGTTGGATGAACTGCATGTTGAAGTAAGGATGAGCACTACCGTTAGAGCTGTTCATTATGATGAAAATGAACATATTATTATTTTGAATGATGACTCGAAAATACATACTAAATCACTTGTCATAGCGGTTGGAGGGAAGGCTGTTCCGCATACAGGGTCTACTGGTGACGGCTACGAATGGGCAAAAAAAGCCGGGCATACTGTTACCGAATTGTATCCAACTGAAGTTGCACTTACCTCCAATGAACCATTTATTAAAAATAAAAGCCTGCAAGGTTTATCCTTACGTGATGTAGCTTTAACTGTATTAAATAAAAAGAGCAAGCCCATCATCACACACCAAATGGACATGATATTTACCCACTTTGGCATATCAGGTCCTGCGGTGTTACGATGTTCCCAATTTGTTGTTAAAGAACTTATGAAGGGGCAAAATGAGGTTCAAATGATTCTTGATGTGCTACCTGATGAACAAGAGGAGAAATTGATACAATCCATTTTGAATTCCATGGAAGAGAATCCCAAAAAATCCATAAAAAATATTTTGAAAGGATTAATCCCGGAGCGACTCCTTACTTATATTCTGAATAAGCATCAAGTTAGCGAAGAGCAAAAAGCAGCAACCGTTTCTAAAGAAATCATTCGGACAATCGTTCATGATATTAAGCATTTCTCTTTTAATGTCAATGGATCATTATCACTTGATAAAGCATTTGTAACTGGGGGTGGAGTTTCCATTAAGGAAGTTGTTCCTAACACAATGCAATCTAAAATAATGCATGGACTTTATTTTTGCGGTGAGATACTGGATATACATGGCTACACTGGAGGCTATAATATCACATCTGCATTAGTTACAGGCAGATTGGCTGGTATCAATGCTGCACTAGAAACTGGTAATTATACTGGTATTTGATACCTAACATGTTTTAAAACTTTTGTGCCATCCTACTAATGTATGGGGATAATCTAAGGAAGGGTTGGATTGCAATGCAAAGGAATGACATGTGGATACCTTTACTCGCTTCAGTAGGTGTTGGTGCAGCAACTTACTATACAATGACCAAAAACAATCAAAACTTTGGTCAAACAATGCAAAAAATGATGCCTTTCGTTTCACAAATGAACAGTGGTGGAAATCAGCAACAGTTTAGTCAGAATGGAATGGGTTAAACGCACCAGAAGCGCTCCAAATGGGGCGCTTTTAATTTACTAAAATCACAATATCTTCGCAATTACTGATGTAAGCGTGATATTAATCACAATAAAATAGCTTATGCAGGTGTACCATTCATACTACAAACAGCTAACTTAGGAGTGATTAAAATGGTCGAATCTGTAACGACATTTGATGGATGGTATACACTACATGATTTTAGAACAATTAATTGGGAAAAATGGCAGCGAGCCACAGAAGATGAAAGAAATGAGGCTCTAATCGAGTTTCATAATTTGTTAAGCGAGTGGCAAATTGTAGAAGGTAACCAGGAAGGCAGACATGCTTTATACTCAATTATTGGACAAAAGGCTGATCTAATGATTATGGTTCTCCGTCCAACCATGAAGGACTTAAACAAACTTGAGAGCCAATTTAATAAGTCAGCACTTGCTCACTATACACAACCTGTAAATTCATATGTGTCAATTATTGAGAAGAGCTCTTATACAAAACGTGAGACAGATCCATATAAGGATCCAGCAATGCTGGCAAAACTTTATCCAACCATTCCCAAAACACAATATATTTGCTTTTACCCAATGAGTAAGCTTCGAGGAGAAATAAACAATTGGTTTACGTTGCCAAAAGAAGAACGTGGTCGTATGATGTTTGAACACATAGCAACTAGTAAGCCATATACAGAAGATATTAAACGTATTATAACAGGTTCAATTGGCTTTGATGACTACGAATGGGGAGTCTCCCTATTTTGTGATGACCCACTGAAGTTCAAGAAGCTTATATATGATACACGATTTGATGAGGTCAGTGCCAAGTATGCTATTTTCGGGACATTTTATATTGGGAACTATTTACTTAAAGAAGAAATTAATACTTATTTTGAAATCTAATCATTTAATATGAATATCAGGTGTGATACTCCCACAGCTACATTAAAATTAAGGCAAGAAAGATTGACGCTATTATGATGAAGTATTATAGACGTAGTAGCAGAAATAAGAGGAAAAGGGGATCGGAATGTGAATCTCAAAGTAATGAAGTGGATCGTGGTTCCGCTGAATAAAAAAAGCCGTTCTGAAGAGTTGAATCGGTTCCTGGATCCGTTATTTACCCAATAACAATGAAAAATATGGTTGAATAGGGTAAATAGAGGAATAAGGATTACATAACACGATTAAAAAAGGCGTTTCTCAGGAAATAACGGAATGAGGATCCGGCAATTCAGTGGGCACAATCCTGTTTATTGAATTAATACATTTAAACGATTGGATGGCGTTAGTTGAAGAAGCATTTGAAAATAAAAATAGCAGGAGGCTGGGATAAAAAGTGTTTTAGTCAAAGTGAAATACGAACTATGATTTGTAATTCTTGAAATAGAATTCGAATTAGTTCGGATTTATTTTGTTGCTGATTAGATATAAACTGCGAAGTAACATGGAAAAATACTCAACCGGGGCTCATATCTTCGATATGAGTGACCTTTTCTCACTATTTAAACAGAGTTCGGGTTCTCATAACCCTGATGAAGACACGTTTCACACTATTTGAACAGTGTTCGCGTTCTCATAACCCCGATGAAGTTACGTTTCACGCTATTTGAATAGCATCCCGGGTTCTCATAACCCTGATGAGTGAGCCCATGGCTAGTAAGACTGCGAAAGTGCTAGCTTGAGCAGATGTTGCATTGGTACCGGAGTGGTGCAAAAGAAAAATTTCACTGTGTCGCAGTTTATATCAACCACATATTAGATCCAACCATTAAAAATGAATGATCTAAACATCCTATCCTGATTATTCGTCTTTAGAGTAGAAAGTTTTAATTATGTCCCAACTTATATTTTTATTACAAATACCACCACTCCGGACACTGTACAACTAGATATGCAAATCTAGATACATTTTATAGTGTAATTTGATGTTTTATGAAAGCTTAATTTTACTTAATTTTTCTTACAATAAAAAAAGCCAGGATATGAATTATCATATCCTGACTTATATCATTTGCCTGGCGGCGTCCTACTCTTGCAGGGGCAAAGCCCCAACTACCATCGGCGCTGGAGAGCTTAACTGCTGTGTTCGGCATGGGAACAGGTGTGTCCTCTCCGCTAATGCTACCAGACTTATTCTGTATTTAAACAGAACATCCTTAATCTTAGGTTTATACCCTAAAAACTAAATAAGAGCTTCACATCAACGTTTTCAATTTGTCATTATTAGTTAAGTCCTCGATCTATTAGTATCCGTCAGCTACACGTGTCACCACGCTTCCACCTCGGACCTATCAACCTCATCGTCTCTGAGGGATCTTACTCACTCGAAGTGATGGGAAGTCTCATCTTGAGGGGGGCTTCATGCTTAGATGCTTTCAGCACTTATCCTTGCCACACGTAGCTACCCAGCTATGCTCCTGGCGGAACAACTGGTACACCAGCGGTGTGTCCATCCCGGTCCTCTC